>CAZDTK010000001.1:0-400824 GCA_964508345.1 uncultured Actinomycetes bacterium
TCTTGGTGTGCTTGACGATCCGCTCGCGCTTGGGCTCGCCGGGCTTGCGGGCGTGCCGGAAGGCGATCTCGATGCCGATCTCGTTCTGGCGCATCAATTGATGGCAGACGGGGCACCGGACTCCGGTCAGGATCTCCTTCTGGGAGAGGACGCCCTTGGATTCCTTGAGGTTGTTGGCCATGCGAGCAGGCTCCTGCGAGGGGACGGCGGACCTGCCGATTGTACCCACCCACCGGCCGCGGGCTGCCACCGCGCGGTCACGAGGCCGGGCGGCCCCCCCCTGCATTCCGTGTCCGCGCTGCCCGTCGCCCCGCTGAGCGTCCCATGAGCGTTCTCGTCACCGTCGTGCTGGTCCTCGTCATCGTGGGTGCCCTCGTGCTGATCGTCCTGGGGCCGATCCGCGCGGTGCGGGAGGACCGCCGCCTGGCGGAAGAGGAGCGTGGCTGGCTGGATGCCGGACGCTTCCCCGCCCGCTTGGAGCGCGTGTACAACAACCCGCGAATGATGGTCACCGACGCTCCCCGGCTGCGCGCCCTCGGCTACGAGGAGGTGGGCCGGCGCCGGGCCAGAGGCGACTGGGGCCGCGTCCTGGTGGTCACCTGGAGGGCGGCGGCACCTCCGTCCGGCACCCGCGAGGTCCCGGCGGAGTCCTCCTGACGCCGTTGTTATACCGGTGATTCGCCGGTATAATATCGGCATGAGGTCGACGATGGCGACCTATGGCGAGGAGGTTCGCGACCTGGTCTTCGCGACGCTCTGGAGTCAGTGGGCCGAACTCGGGCTCAGCGGATGGGAGAGGCACCATCGTGACGTCGCGATCGATCTCGAGGCACTGATCATCGTCACGGCGCGCATCGGCCACCGCGACACTCGACTCCGCAACGAGGCTCTGGATTGGTGTGTCGCCCACGGCCGGATCGCATCGGCCATTCGTCTGAAGCACCTAACCGGCGACGCGGCCGCACCCACGCAGCGCGCCATGCACGAGTTCTCTGCGACCGTGAACGCCAACTCGGGGCTTCGCTGGCCTGACCCCGGCTCCCCGCTCGGGTTCACCTCGGCTGGCAGGTCCGAGGCTCCCCGACCGGAACGTCCCGCACTCATCCAGTTGCGACTCAGAGCCCTCTGGGGAGTGTCAGCACGAGCCGAAGCCCTCCGAGTGATGCTGCCGGAGAGCGGCCGCTTCATGGGCATCAGCGAGGTGGCGACCCGCGCCGCGTACGGCAAGGACGCAATCGCCGAGGCGCTCGACAACCTGCACCGTGGGGGCCTTCTCGACGCCACGACCTCAGCGAATCAGCGCGTTTTCCTACTTGGACGCAGGGATGACCTGGTGAGGCTCATCGGGGCCCAGCCCGCGCTGGTAACGGGCTGGTCGGTGGTCTTCCCGATAATGGCGGGCATCCTGGAGGCAACCGACGTGTCGGAAACGTCTCCCATGGCGCGGGCAGCGCGCATCCAGCGGCTCTGGCGCGATTGGCAGCCGCAGCTGGCCCGCCTCGGGATCATCACCAACCGGTTCAGGCCCGGCCTCGATTTCCTCGACGATTTCGAAGACTTCACGCTGCGGGCGCTGCGCACCTGGAGCGGGCTGGAAGCCGCCACCCCAGCCCAAGCCTGAGGCCTACCCCGTGGCGGATTCGAACCGCCGATCTCCGCCTTGAGAGGGCGGTGTCCTGGGCCTCTAGACGAACGGGGCGCGCCAGACCTGCCGAATTATCGTTCTTCGGCCCCGTCCACGGTCGCCCGGCGTCGTTGCCACCGACGGCGGGCACCGGGCTCGGGCGGCCCGCGACCGTGTCCAGCGCTCGCGGGTCGAGGCGGGCAGTCCCTGACTACGCCGGTGCCGCCTGCATCCGCGCGCCAAGCAGCTGGGTGTCGGCTTGGAAGTCGGAGGCCGGCGGCTGGCCACAGCAGGTCCAGAGGTCGAGGATGGCCCGATACCGCCCGGACTGCAGCCACACGACGCTGTCGTAATTGGTCTTGGCCTCACCGGCGAAGGTGTATGGCAAGGTGTAGAGACGCGTGTAGCTGGACACCCCGGCATCCACGCTCTCCACCACCATGGTGACCGGCCCGGTCGCGACGGCGCCAGTCCCCGAGAGGTCGTCCGGGACCTGCGCTGCGTAGCACGTGCCATAGGACGCGGTGACCACGGCCGCCTGCTCCGCCGCGGCGTGGGCGGCGGTGTCGATCACGTAGACGCGCAGGGTGCCGTGCCCCTCCTCGGCGTCATTCGGCTGCAGATCGTAGCTGTACGCGCGATCCCATGCGGCGATCTCGGGATAGAGCTCGGGGAGGCACCCGGGCGTTATCTCGTCGACGTTGATGGCCTGGTCGGTGATGACGGTCCATCCAGAGGCCGCCGCCCCGGGAACGGCCGCCACCGGCGAGTGGACGCTCAGCGGGCTGAGATCGCCCGCAGTCAGCGAGATCGACTCGGCTGCGGCCTGGTATTGGAGGGCGGTCATCCCCGTGGGCACGCTCGGGGCGGCCCTCACACCTCTCGGCGCCGGCCTGGCCGCGGCGGGGGTGGGCGTGGCCCCCCAGGAGAAGGAGATGGTTGCGCAGGCGCTGGTCGTGGCCGCCGCCAGGGCGACGGAGACACAGAGGACGCAGCGCCGCCTCGTCACGGTCGCAGACTTTACGCAGCCCCAATCGGCCTGGGCTGCAACCCCGTCACTCTCGCCGGCAAGCGCGGCGGCGGTCCTCTCGCCGGCCGGGCCCCCTACACGCGCTCCGGGGCGGGCATCCCCAGGCACCACAGGCAGTCGGCGAGCGTGGCCCGGGTGGCGTCGACCAGCCGGCGCCGGAAGGCACGGCGCACCGGGTCCCGCTCGCGGACGATCGCCTCGGTGTGCTCGTAGAAGTCGGTGAGCGTCGACGCCGTCTCGAAGGCGTAGGTGCAGAGCGTCGACGGTGAGAGCCCGGCGCCCGCCTCGGCGAGGGCGTGGCGGTAGTCGTCCAGGGCGTGCAGCAGGGCTCGCTCCACCGCCTCCAGCTCGGGCATCTCCGTCTGCCCACCGGAGCCCGCCTCCACCTTGCGCAGGATCCCGGCGGCGCGCGCGTGGCTGTACATGAGGTAGATGCCGGTATCCCCCGTGGTGCGCAGGGCGTCGTCGAAATCAAAGGCGATGATCTGGCTGAGGGTGAACTTCTCCAGGTAGTAGCGCACCGCCCCGGCTGCCAGCATCGCCGCCGTGCCGGGGTCGGCGGCCTTCTCGCCCACCCGCTCGCGCGCCTTGTCGAGCAGGTCGTCGGCGCGGACCTCGATGCCGCGCCGTCCGGAGAACGCGTACGCGTTCCTGCCGTCCTCGACGGACATGCCGAGGGTCTCGGCGGCGGCGGGCGAGAGGGCGACGACCTCATAGGCCAGGTGGATCGACCGCTCGGCCTCCATCGGGTGTCCGGTCCGGGCTAGGCCGCGTTTCACCACCTGCTGGGGATACGCCTGGCGGGCGTCGATGACGTTGATGACCCGCGACGCCCTCCCGAAGGCGGCCGCCGGCAGCTCGGCCTCCCCGGTGGTGGTGGTGGCCGGTGAGGTGGGGTCGTCGGGGTGCCAGCGGCGGTAGCGGAAGTCGCGCCCGAGCAGCCCGAACTTCCAGAGCTGGTAGGCGATGTCCTTGGCCGTGTAGGTCGCGACCCCGTCCGACTTGACCAGGACCTTAGCGTCGTCCTCACCGGCGTCCTCGCCATCGGAGGGCATCACCCAGCAGCCGGCGTGGCGGCCCTCGGAGACCTTCACGATCGCCGAGGTCTCACGCAGCAGGTCAAACGCCTGGGTCCAGAAGCCGTAGGCGATGATGTCGGACTCCCAGGTGAGCAGGTCGTAGCCGATGTCGAAGCGCCCCATCGTCGCCAGGTGGCAGTCCACCACCCGGGAGGCGAGCTCCTTGACGAAGGTGGCGGTGTCGTTGTCCCCCGCCTCGATGAGCTGCAGCGTCCGGCGACGCTCCTCGACGAGGGCAGGGTCGCTCTCGTAGCGGCGACCGACCTCGACGTACACGCGTGAGCAGTACTGGTCGAAGGGCTCGTCCGCCCCCTGGCCGATGCCCAGCCGGCGGAGCCCGACGGCCACGTCGGCGACCTGCACCCCGGTGTCGTCGATGTAGTTCTGGATCTCCACCTCCTGTCCCAGCCGGCGGAGGATCCTGGCCACGCTGTCACCGATGCAGGCGTTGCGCAGGTGGCCGACGTGGGCCGCCTTGTTGGGATTGGTGGCGGTGTGCTCGACCAGGGTCCGCCCCTCCACCGCCGCGGTGCCGGGCACGAGCACGGGGGTGGCGGGGTCGAGCGCGAGCGCCTGGTCGATCACCGCGCCCGCCCACACCCGGTCGTCCAGATGGCAGTTGACGTAGCCGGGAGGGCTCACCGTCCACCCGGCCACGAACGGCAGGCGGAGCGCCTCCAGCCCGGCCCGCAGCTCCTCGGCGATGTCGATGGGGCGCCGGCGCAGCACGCGCGCGGCGCGCAGCGCCGCCGGGGACGAGAAGTCGCCGAACTCCGGCCGGGCGGAGCGGTCGAAGGCCGCCTCCACCTGGTCGCCGGCCCCGGAGCTGACGAGGACGCCGCGGAGCGCGTGGACGAGCTCCGTGCGAACGTCGAGCATGGGGTCGGATCGTACTCGGAGCGGCGCCGGCGGCTGTTCCCATGCCCGCGGCATCCGCTGCCTGGGCGAACGCCTCGCTGCGCCCGGGGGCCTCAAATGGGACAATGCCCGCCCGATGGGCACGATCCGCCACTGCGTGGTCCCCGCCGCCGGGCTGGGCACCCGATTCCTCCCCGCCACCAAGGTTCTCCCCAAGGAAATGCTCCCCGTGGTCGACCGCCCGGTCATCGAATGGGCGATCGAGGAGGCCATGGCCGCCGGCGCCGAGGAGATGGTCCTGGTCATCGCCGATGGCAAGGAGCTGATCCAGGCCCACTTCGAGCGCCAGCCGGAGCTGGAGCTGGTGCTCGAGAGGCGCGGCAAGAGCGTCGAGCTGGCCGCCGTCCGTCACTCGCAGGAGCTGGCTCAGATCCGCTACGTGGTCCAGGAGAAGCCGCTCGGCCTGGGCCACGCGGTACTCTGCGCCGCCGATGTGGTTGGCGACAATCCCTTCCTCTGCATGCTCCCCGACGACCTCTCGTACGCCCCGACCCCCATCCTGGCCCAGCTCCGCCGCGCCTGGGACGAGGTCCAGGCCCCGGTGCTGGCGCTGATGCGCGTTCCCGGCGACGAGATCTCCCGGTACGGCTGCGCCACCGTGGCGGAGCACCGGGGGCGGCTCCACCGGGTGACCGGGGTGGTCGAGAAGCCGAAGCCGGGGGAGGCCCGATCCGACCTCGCGATCATGGGCCGCTACGTGCTCTCCCCCGAGATCTTCGACGCCCTGCGGGCCACCGCTCCCGGGGAGGGTGGTGAGATCCAGCTCACCGACGGCATCTCCCGGCTGCTCGGCTCCGGGGAGGTCTGGGGTCTGGAGTTCGAGGGCGAGCTTCTCGACGTCGGCACCCCGGACGGGTGGCTGACCACCAACGTCCGGCTGGCGCGCGAGCTGGGCAGGACCCCCGGGCTGCAGGCGGCGCTCGCATGATGCGGATGCTGCGTCGCGAGTGGGGCGCCTTCACGTTCGTCGCCACCGTGCTGATCGGGGCACTGGCCGTCGCGATCTCCTTCGCCATCGGCGCCGGACACGGCGCCGTCGAGCCGACCCCGCCGCCGTGCCCCTCCTACACGCCCTGGCAGACGCCGAGCCCGGGCGTGGTCGCGACCCCCACGCCCTTCGCGCTCTCCAACTGCCCGGGGCCACCCACCGAGCCGCCGGCGACGCTGACCCCGAGCCAGTCCGCGTCGGCGAGCGCCTCCGCCTCGGCCAGCGCCTCCGCCTCGGCCAGCGTCTCCGCCTCGGCGAGCGCGTCCGCCTCGGCGAGCGCGTCCGCCTCGGCGAGCGCGTCCGCCTCGGCGAGCGCGTCCGCTTCGGCCAAGGCCTCGCCCACCCCGACCCCCACCCCCTCCTAACCCGGGCAGGCGGCGCCCCGACCAGACGCCGGGCCGATCGCCACGCCGGGTTCGGGTGGAGACCAACCCCCGCTATCGAAGCGCGGTCAGGAGGAGGCCAGCTCGCTCTCCAGCGCGGTGATCGTCGAGCTCCCGCACACCGACCCGGGCTGGCCTCCGGTCACCTTGCAGATGCCGGCGGTGAGCCAGTTGGCGTCGCCGATGATCGCCAGGGCGACCGGGCTCTTGGGGTTGCTCAGGGTGGCCGCGATCTGCTGCCAGGTCATCCCCTGGAGGTCCGTGGGCGGAACGGCGGTGCCGCTGACGATGAAGCTGTTGCCGAGGTCCATGAACGGGATCCCGCCCGCCTGGCTGGAGTAGGGAGCCGAGTCATAGGTGGAGATCAGCGTCTGCTCCGCCGCCGTCGGCGTCTGCAGCGTCGTCTGGGTGCGGGTCTCGGTCTCGAGGGGCACGAAGTCGAGGTAGGAGCTGCTGTAGCTCGACTGGTAGAAGGAGAACGTGTTCGTGTTCGGGTACACGTCGGTGCTCGACGACGTGATCACGTGCAGGTTGCTGAACGTCCCGAAGCGGCTCAGCGCGACCACCACGCTCCAGCGCTCGGCGGCGCAGTAGGGGCAGTACTCCGCGCCGACGTAGAGCAGCTCGGGATTGCCGTCCGGACCGGTGAGCGCGGTGGGAGAGCCCGACACGGGCTCGAGGGGATCGGACAACCCGCCCGCAGCGATCGTGGACGAGACCGAGGAGCTGACCCCGGTCACGTCGGAGAGGACGGAGGCGGGCACCGGCTGGGCCGCGTTGGACCCGGCGGAGGTGGCCGACGGCTGGCTCGCCACCACGACGAAGACGACGACCACGGCCACCACCACGACGACGACCGCGCTCCCCCACGCCCACGGGCTCTGCCACCAGGGGCGGGGCACATTGACGCGCTGGGTGCGATAACGGGAGGGGATCGACGACGGTGTCCTGGCCGTGGCCGGGCGCCCCGCTGCCGGGGTGCCGCCCGCTGTCAGCTCCTGCCGTCGGCGACGGGACGGTCGAGCCATTTGAAACCTCGGGTGAATTGAAACACCTGACACAGAGGGGTCGTCGGGACGCCGGCCTTGGAGTGTGGCGGCGTCACTCCGGCTCGCCCTCGGCGGCGAGGCCTCCGGGCTGGAGCCGGGAGATCGCCACCAGCAGGCTGGCGAGGACCATCAGGTGGACGCTGGTGCACCACAGGCAGATCTCGTGCAGCTCGACGATCTCGCAGAAGACGAAGTAGAGAACGCCGATCATTCCGGCCGCGGCCCAGGCCAGGTGGGCGGGGCGCAACCAGGTCGGCTCGGCGAGGCCCTGGCGGGCCGCCCGCAGCGATGCCGCGGCGAGGACGCCGCTGACGATGAACCAGAGCATCCCGGGGACGGTCACCGGGACCGACGTCCCCGGCACCACGGAGTAGACGCTGGAGAGCACCCCCTGGCAGTTGACGATGCCGCCACCGGCGGGGCAGATGGCCGCGATCCCGGCGTAGTGGACGGTGGTGAGATAGGCCGAGACCCCGAGCCCAACCACGGCGAGGGCGAGCAGGAACCAGGCGCCCGCCCCGCCGCTCTCCGGCTCCTCGAGGTCATCGATCTCCGGAGGCGCCTCGCCCGCGGTGCGCACCGGGCCGTCGGACCCCCGCATCGGGGTCAGGGTCGCCTCACTACCGCCCGGCATGGGGACGGCCGCCGGACCGGGAGGTCAGGGTGGACACGGGCGGCTCCTTCTGATCGATGTTCTCCCGCCACCATAGGTCGGCGGACCTTTCGGTGTCGTGGCGGCTCCCGCCATTGTCGATCACCCAGGTGGCGAGATCGCGTTTGCGATCGATCGGTAGCTGGGCCGCGATACGCCGCCGCGCGGCCTCGCCCCTCAGGCCGTCCCGGGCCCGCAGCCGGCGGAGCTGGGTGGCTTCGTCGGCGAAGACCAGCAGCACGCCGTCGGGGAAGTCGGAGCGGCGGTCCGCCTCGAAGAGAAGGGGCACGTCGACCGCGATCAGCGGCGGACGGCGCTCCGCGAGGGCGGCGACACGCTCCGCGATCCGGGCGAGGATCAGGGGATGGGTGATCGCCTCCAGGCGGTGCCGGCTCGCCGGGTCGGCGAAGACGATCTCCGCCAGCCGGGCGCGGTCCAGCGCCCCATCGTCCGCGCGCACCTCGTCGCCGAAGGTCTCGACGACCGCGGCGAGCCCGGGCGTGCCCGGCTCGACAACCTCGCGCGCAATCTGGTCGGCGTCGACCACCGCTGCGCCGCGGGCGGCCAGCATCGCGGCCACCGTCGACTTGCCGGTGGCGATCCCACCGGTGAGCCCGATGATCCGCACTGCCGGATCATCGCTCGCGGCCGGTGGCTGAGGATCCCTCGGCCTCTGCCGGCCGCCGCTCCCCGCCCTCTCCGAATCCGGGGTCAGGTCAGCGAGCGACCGTCTCCGCAACGGACCCGGCGTACGCCTGGCCCACCAGGTCCACGCGACCCAGCGACCGGGCGAAGTCCAGGCACGCCGACCGGGTGAACCGGAGGTGCTTTCCCGGGGTGTGCCAGGCCTGCAGATGGCCCTGGGCCACCGCTCGCCGGAGCGTCGACCGCGAGACGCCACAGAGGGCGGCCGCCTCCCCGGTCGTCAGGATCTGGTCCTCGTTCTGAGCCATCGTTGTCTCCTCTCCTTTCCCGTCAGCCAGCCACCGCTGACCACCGACGACTTGGCCTCGTCGGGCATTTGCCAGTGTACAGGGACTTTGGCGCGCTTGTCACGTTTTCCCCAGTCCCCACTCGGCGGGACTGTCGGGGCGCGCAACCGGGGCCGCCAACGACGGAGCGGCGCGCCCCGCCAAATCAGATCCGGGCGCCGGCGGAGCGGCCCCTATACTGACTTGACGCAGTCGTCGGCCCTGTGGCGGCCGGGAGGACAGTGGATGTCGGCACGGGTGCGCGACCTCGTCACTCGGCTCGTGGAGAGCGTGGGGACCGTGATCGTCGGCAAGGATGCCGAGATCGAGCTGTGCGTGCTCGCCCTCCTCTGCCGGGGCCACATCCTCATCGAGGACGTCCCGGGCGTCGGCAAGACGATGCTCGCCAAGGCGTTGGCGCGGGCCAGCGGCTGCACCTTCGAACGGGTGCAGTTCACCCCCGACCTCCTCCCCGGCGACGTCACCGGGGTCTCGATCTTCGACCCGCGCACCACCGGGTTCGAGTTCCGGCGGGGCCCCGTCTTCACCCAGGTGCTGCTCGCCGACGAGATCAACCGGGCGTCGCCCAAGACTCAATCAGCGCTGCTCGAGGCGATGGAGGAGGACCAGGTCACCGTCGACGGCCAGACCCACCGGCTCCCCGAGCCCTTCATCGTCCTGGCGACCCAGAACCCGATCGAGCTGGGGGGGACCTTCCCGCTGCCCGAGGCCCAGGTCGACCGCTTCCTCTTCAAGGTGGACCTGGGCTATCTGCCGCTCGAGGACGAGGTGGCGATGCTGGACCGGTTCCAGGCCTCGTCGCCGCTCGACGACCTGCTCGCCGTCACCACCCCCGAGGAGCTGGGTGAGTGCCAGGCCGCGTGCGCGGCCGTCTACTGTGACCCCGCCCTCAAGGAGTACTGCGTGCGCCTGGTCCAGCGGACCCGGCAGCACCCCGACGTGGCCCTGGGCGCGTCGCCGCGGGGCAGCCTGGGCCTTCTCCACTCCGCGCAGGCGCGGGCCGCGGCCGCCGGCCGCGAGTTCGTCCTCCCCGACGACCTCCGGGGACTGGCGGCGGGCGTGCTGACCCACCGCGTGATCCTGACCCCCAACGCGGAGCTGCGCGGGGTCACGGCGTCCAGCGTCATCGACGAGATCCTCGCCGCCGAGGCCGTCCCGACGGCGACGCGGCGTCTGGCATGAGCAGCCGCACGCCGCTCCTCGCCGTCCTCATCGTCCTCAGCTTCTTCGCCGGCATCACCGGCGTCCACCTCGCCTACACGCTGGCCTACGCGCTCCTGCTCCTGCTCGCCGTGGCCTTCATCTGGTCGGCGGTCCTGGTCCGCCGGCTGGAGGTGCGCCGCTATCCGCCTGAGGGCGCGCACATGGTCGGGGAGGCTTTCGCCGAGCGCTTCACCCTTCGCAACCGGAGCATCCTGACGCTCCCCTACTGCGAGGTCCACGACCGCAGCGCGATCCCTGGATACGCGCCCGGGCGTGCCTGCGCCCTCAACCCCGGAGGGGCGGTGGCCTGGATCGCGCGCGGCGTCTTCACCCAGCGGGGCAAGCTGGCGTTCGGCCCGCTCGAGGTGCGCCTGGGCGACCCCTTCGGCCTCTGGCCGAGGACGGTGCGGATCAAGGAGACGGGCTCGGTCACCATCTACCCCGCCATCCACGCCGTGGACGGGGTGCTGGGTCCGGTCTGGGTGGGCGGGTCCTTCGGTGAGGCCCGCCACGGCCGGGGTCTCGACGTCCCCCCGGACATCTCGTCGGTCCGCGAGCACTCGCCCGATGACGGGCTCAGCCGGATCCACTGGCCGTCCACCGCCCGGGCGGGGCGGATGATGAGCCGCCTCTACGAGTCCCGCCAGAGCTCCGACGTCATGGTCCTGCTCGACCTCAGCCGCGGCAGCCACTTCGGGGACCCCCCCGAGTCCACCCTGGAGTACGCCGTGTCGCTGGCCGCGTCCATCTGCCATGCGGCGCTGGCGCGTGGTCAGGCGGTGGGCTTGGTGACCAACGACCGCGTGGCCACCGCGATCGGTCCCGGTCGGGGCGAGGCCCAGCGCTTTCGCATCCTCGAGTTCCTGGCCACCGCCCAGGCGAACGGGCGCCGGTCCATCTCCGCCACCATCGAGCAGCACGGGCGGGGCTGGCAGGGCCGGGGCGGCCTGATCGTGATCACCAGCGACCGCGACCCCGACTGGGTCGAGACCCTGGTCGAGGCCGGGGCGCGCGGCCAGCGCCATCTGGCAGTGATGGTCGACCCCACCAGCTTCGGCGCCCCAGGGAGCCCGATGCGGGTGAGCGCCGCCTGGCGGCTGGCCCTCGACTGGTGGATCGTCCGGCGGGGCGACGTCCTCTCCGCGCCCCGCCACACCCGCGCCGCCGGGAT
This sequence comes from uncultured Actinomycetes bacterium, assembly GCA_964508345.1. GTDB lineage: Bacteria > Chloroflexota > Dormibacteria > Aeolococcales > Aeolococcaceae > Changshengia. Next base: position 11,090 of record CAZDTK010000001.1, read on the forward strand.
GTGAGCCGGGCGGCGATGGCGCGGGCGGCCCTGTGAGCGGCATCGGACCCGGTCCCCCCTCGGGCCCGAGCTGGGCCACCGCCCCCGCCGGCTCGGCGCGGACGGGGCTGGCCGGGCGCCCCCCCTCCGTCGCGCGCCGGGCGGGCGCCGGGAGAGCTCGCCACCTCCCCCTGCCGGGCGCCATCGCCGCGAGCGCGGAGCCGGTGGCCCCCTCCGGGATCGGCGCCTATCTGATCGCGCTGCTGCTGATCGTCGCCACCACCGTCTCGGTGCTCGCCGGGGGCTGGATCGGGGGCGCCCAGGCGACCGTTCTCGTGGCCGTGGTCGCGGTCGTCGAGGCGATCCTGCTCGGCCGTTCCGGGGTCGGGCGCCTGGCCGCGGTCGGCCTGGCGATCCCGCTCTGCGCCGCCGTTGTGGTCCCGACCACGATCAGCCTGCTGCCGGCCGCCGTGACCGCCCACGGCTTCCAGCACATCGTGGGCGAGTACATCCTCCAGGCCATCGCCGGGCTGTTCGCCAGCGGTGGTGGCGACTTCGTCCGCTGGGCTTTCATGGTCGGGCTCGCGACCGTCATCTGGCTGTGCGGCTTCTGGCTGGGCTGGGTCGGCTTCCGCGAGCAGCGCGGGGTGCTCGCCGTGCTCCCCGCCCTGGTGGTGCTCGCCGTCAACGTCCTCAACGCCCCCTCGGTCACGCTCCACTCGGGGCCGGGTTCCTCGATCGGGCTGGCCGAGGTCGTCGCCCTGCTCGCCGCGATCCTGGTGGTGGGCATCGTCCAGCTCGGCGCGCTCTCATCGGGCTGGCGGTCCCGGCGGGTGCCGACCCTGCAGGGGCTCCGGGCGCGGTTCACGACCGCCGTCACCGTCACCGCGATCGGGGTGGTCGCCGCCAGCCTGCTCATCCCCCCCGTCACCTCCACGGACATCTCGTCCGACCTCTTCGGCGGTGCCGGCGGCGGCCCTGGAGCGGGGCCGGGTCAGGGTGTCTCCCCGGTCGGGTTCAGCACGGTGGTGGCGCCAGGAGGCTCGCTGGTCAACGACCCCACCAACATCCTCACCTACTACACCGACTCCGGCCAGGACGCCTACCTCCAGGCCGTCGACGACAGCGTCTTCAGCGCCGGCGACTGGATCCCCGACTTCGACACCGCGGTGGGGCAGACGGTGGCCCCCGGGGCCATCCCCCGTGACCCGGTCGCGCTCGGCGGCTCGCGGACCACGGCCACGGTCCACATCAACTTCAGCTCCTCGAGCACCGCCGCCACCGGGATCTCGGGGGGGAGCCTGGGGATCTACCCCGGCGACCCGACCTCCACCAGCATCGCGGGCACCGTCGTCGGCGCCGTGGTCACCAGCGCGCCCTCCCCCACCCCGTCTCCCGCTCCCGGCTACCAGTGCGTGGGTGACCTCTGCCCGTCGGGGGGCTCCTCCCCCGTCTTCCTGAGCGTCGACGAGGTCGACCTTCCCCCGGGGAAAGTGGACGCCTACACCACCGGCGGCTCGGTGAGCACGGCTTCGGTGGCCCAGCTCGAGGCGGCCGGAACCGATTACCCGTCCTGGGTGCTCCCCGACGCCACTCCTCTGGTCGCCAAGGGTGCCTCCGCGGCCGAGGTCGCCCAGGCCGCCGCCATCGCCGCCCTGGCCAAACAGTGGACGCAGGGGGCGACCACCCCCTACGACCAGGCGGCGGCCATCGAGAACCACCTGCGCGGCGCGGGCTGGGTCTACACCCTGACCCCCCCGGCGACCCCTGCCGGGCAGTGGTCGATCGTCTACTTCCTGCAGACCAGCCACCAGGGCTACTGCCAGTACTTCGCGAGCGCGATGGGGGCGATGCTGCGCTCGCTCGGGATCCCGACCATCCTGCTCAGCGGATACGGCCCGGGGACGGCGACCGGAAAGTTCACGACCGCCCACCAGCCGATCTTCCAGGTCACCAGCACCGACGCCCACTCCTGGGTGGAGGCGTACTTCCCGGGCTACGGCTGGGTGCCCTTCGAGCCCACCCCCCAGTCCACCTACGGCGGCTACCTGCCGTTTGCACGCGGGGGCTCCACCCCCACTCCCAGCGCCGCCCCGCTGCCGAGCAGGACCCCGAAGCCGGTCAAGCCCACGCCGCTGGCGTCCGGGCTCCCCGCCTCCGCGCCGCCCTCGGGCGGCACCCCGTACTGGCTCATCGGCCTCCCCGTGGGCGTCGTCGCGGTCATCCTGGTGCTGCTCCTCGGCGAGCTCCTGTGGTGGCGCCGGCCCCGCTCGCTGGCGGGGGTGTGGCGCCGGCTCGCCCTGGCCGCCCGCCTCTCCGGGCTGCGCTGGGACGAGGCGGAGACCCGAGCGGACTTCGCCGGCCGGCTCGCGCATGCCCTGGGCGGGGCCGGGCCGCCCCTGCTCGGCACCGAGCTGAGTACCGTCGCTGAGGTGAGCGGCAAGGCGGAGTTCTCCGCCCGCGGCCTGGAGGACGCCGATCGCCGTCTCTGGCATGAGGCCTGGCGAGCGCTCGGACCCGCGGTCCCCCGCCTGCTCCGCCGACGCCTGCTCCGCCGACGCCCCGCCGTCTGAGCGGGCTCCCGCTCCGGGCGCCCGGCGCCACGGCCCGGCGGGGTCGGGCGGCAGCGGCTAGGGGGTCAGCTCCAGGGTCAGCAGGTCGTGGGAGACGAGCGCCCCCGGGATCGGGGTGCGACCGCCGAGGTGCTGGAGGATCACGCGCAGGTCGGGGTGCTCGCCGATCAGGGTGGACACGTCGCCACGCCACAGATGCCCCCCCGCGACCGGGCCCTCCATCCCGGAGCACTCGCAGACGAGCACGTCGACCTCGCCGGCCAGCCGGCGCAATCCCGCGCAGGGGGTGGTGTCGCCGCTGAAGCCGACCCGCACACCGCCCCGGGTCACCGCATACCCGAGCGAGGGCCCGGTGCTGTGGACCATGGCATGGCTGCGCACCCGGCTGGCGCCGATCTCCACGTCGCTGCCGTCCTGGAGGACCACGTAGGCGGGGGCCACCACCGCCTCGACCTGCCTCTGGGTCGCGCTCCCGAAGCCGGCGACCACCAGCCGGCCGACCAGCTCGCGGGTGCCCACCGGCCCGGCGATGGTCAGCCGCCCCGGCTGGGGCGGCGGGTTGGCGTAGGCGAGTGCCCCCAGCAGGTGGGGCAGCATGCCGCTGTGATCCAGGTGGAAGTGGGTGAGCAGCACCAGCTCCAGGTCGTGGATGGCCACCCCCAGACGGGGGAGAAGGACATGGGGCGGTGAGCCCACGTCGACCATCACCCGCCCGTCGAGGAGGGTCGAGGCGTTGCCCCCGCAGCCGCTGAAGGCGCTGCCGCTGCCGAGGACGGAGAGGAGCACCGGCACCCCGCAAGCCTACCGTGCGTGCCGGCGGCGGGCGGCTGCCACGGCTGCGGAGAGGCAGCCCCGAACCGGCGCGCAGGCGCTCCTCCGCGGTTGGGCCCCCGGGCCGGCGTGGTATGCAGATGTCATGCGCCTTGACCGATTCACCGAACGCTCCCAGGAGGCCCTCCAGGCTGCCCAGACGGCTGCGACCAGCCTCCAGCACCCCACCGTCGAGCCCGAGCACCTCCTGCTCGCGCTGCTCCACCAGGACGACGGGCTGGTGCCCGCCTTCCTGCGCAGGATGGAGGTCCAGCCCGAGACCCTCGCCGCCCGCCTGCAGTCGGCCCTCGACCAGCGGCCCCAGCAGGTCGGCGTCACCGAACCACCGGTCGGCAGCGCGCTCCGCGCGGTGCTGATGTCCGCCTTTGACGAGATGGCGCGCCTCAAGGACGAGTACGTCTCGACCGAGCACCTCCTGCTCGCCATCGCCCGTCAGCCGCAGGGCGAGGCGGCCCGGATGCTGCAGCAGGCGGGGGTGACCCCCGAGAAGGTCTACTCGACCCTGGAGGCGGTCCGTGGCTCCCAGCGGGTCACCGATCCCAACCCTGAGGAGAAGTACGACGCTCTCGCCAAGTACGGCCGCGACCTGACCGATGCCGCCCGCCGCGGCCAGCTCGACCCCGTCATCGGACGCGACGACGAGATCCGCCGCGTCATCCAGGTGCTCTCGCGCCGGACCAAGAACAACCCCGTCCTGATCGGCGAGCCCGGGGTCGGCAAGACCGCCATCGCCGAGGGGCTGGCCCAGAGAGTGGCCTCCGGGGACGTCCCCGAGGGACTCCGCGACCGGCGGGTGGTGGCGCTCGACCTGGGGGCCATGGTCGCCGGCTCCAAGTACCGCGGCGAGTTCGAGGACCGCCTCAAGGCCGTGCTCAAGGAGGTGACCGCCTCCGACGGGCGCGTCATCCTCTTCATCGACGAGCTGCACACCCTGGTCGGCGCCGGCGCCGCCGAGGGGGCGATGGACGCCGGCAACATGCTCAAGCCGGCGCTGGCCCGCGGCGAGCTGCGCTGCATCGGCGCCACCACCCTCGACGAGTACCGCAAGCACATCGAGAAGGACGCCGCCCTGGAGCGGCGCTTCCAGCCGGTGCTGGTCGACCAGCCCTCGGTGGCCGACACCATCTCGATCCTGCGCGGCCTCAAGGAGCGCTACGAGGTCCACCACGGCGTGCGCATCACCGACTCGGCGATCGTCGCCGCCGCCACCCTCTCGCAGCGCTACATCACCGACCGCTTCCTCCCCGACAAGGCGATCGACCTCATCGACGAGGCGGCCTCGCGGCTGCGCATCGAGATCGACTCCCTGCCCACCGAGCTGGACGTGGTCGAGCGGGAGATCCGCCAGCTCGAGATCGAGCGCGAGGCGCTCAAGAAGGAGACCGATGCACCCTCCCGTGACCGGCTGGCGAGCCTGGAGCGAGAGCTTGCCGACCTCCAGGAGCGGGCCCGCGGCCTGCGCCAGCGCTGGGAGCAGGAGAAGGGGGCCATGAACGCGATCCGCGACATCAAGGAGCGGATCGAGCAGGTCAAGCACGAGGCCGAGCGCGCCGAGCGTGCCGCCGATTTCGGCCGGGCGGCGGAGCTGCGCTACGGCCAGCTCGGCGACCTGCAGCGCGCGCTCGCCGCCGAGGAGGCCCGCCTCGGCCAGGTCCGCGGCGACCACCCCCTGCTCAAGGAGGAGGTGGACGCGGAGGATGTGGCCGAGATTGTCGCAAACTGGACGGGGGTCCCGGTCACCCGGATGCTGGAGGGGGAGATGCAGAAGCTCCTCCACATCGAGGAGCGCCTCCACGATCGCGTGGTGGGGCAGGACGACGCCATCGCCGCCGTCGCCAACGCCGTCCGCCGCGGCCGCGCCGGGCTCTCCGACCCCAACCGGCCGATCGGCTCCTTCATCTTCCTGGGCCCCACCGGGGTCGGCAAGACCGAGCTGGCCCGGGCGCTGGCCCAGTTCCTCTTCGACGACGAGCAGGCGATGGTCCGCCTGGACATGTCCGAGTACATGGAGAAGCACACCGTCTCCCGCCTGGTGGGCGCCCCGCCGGGCTACGTGGGCTACGAGGAGGGCGGCCAGCTCACCGAGGCGGTGCGCCGCCGCCCGTATTGCGTGCTCCTCCTCGACGAGATCGAGAAGGCCCACCCCGACGTCTTCAACATCCTCCTCCAGCTGCTCGAGGACGGCCGGCTCACCGACGGCCAGGGCCGGACCGTCGACTTCAAGAACGCGGTCGTGATCATGACCAGCAACCTCGGCTCCGACCTGATCGCCGAGCTGCCCCACGACGCCTCCCCGGAGGCGCTGGAGCACGTGCGCCAGCGGGTGATGGAGGCGCTGCGCCTGCAGTTCCGCCCCGAGTTCCTCAACCGGGTCGACGAGGTCATCCTCTTCTCCCGGCTCGACCGCGCCCAGCTCCGCCAGATCGTCGAGATCCAGCTCCGCGGCCTGCGCGACCGCCTGGCCGCCCGCAAGCTGGACCTGCACGTCTCGGCGGCGGCGCTGGACCTGCTGGCGGACGAGGGGTACGACCCCACCTACGGGGCGAGGCCCCTCAAGCGGGTGATCCAGCGCCGCCTCCAGGACCCCATCGCCATGGCCATCCTGGAGGGCCGCTACCAGGAGGGCGACATCGTGGAGGTGGACGTCGAGGACGGCGAGATCACCCTGCGACGGAGCTCGCCCGCCGCGGAGCCGCAGCCGGCCTGAGAGCGGTCTGGCTCAGGTCAGCCGGATGGCGTCGCCGACGCGGACCAGGCCGGCGAGCCGCACGTCCCCCTGCATACCCGGGCGTATGCCGAGCAGGAGGTCGTCACCGTCGGCGACCATCGCCACGCCCAGCTCGGCCGCAAGGTACGCGGCGATGCGCGGATCCAGCGCTCCCAGGGCGGTGAGCTGCGGCACCTCCATCCGGAGACCGAGGGACGATCCGAAGGCGGCCATCCGGTGGTTCCAGATGCGTGCGGGGACGCGGGGCAGGGGCGTGCCGAGCCGGGCCGCGAGGAGCGAGGTGAGGGCGAAGACAGGCACCTGGAGACCGGCCGGGATGCCGTCCCAGAGGGCCCGCTCGTGGGCGATGCCGTCGAGGACGTCGCGAGCCCGCTCCACGATGTCGTCCGGGGGGATCGCCACCCAGGTGCGCCCCCGGCCCAGCCGGCTCGTCCATCCGTCCCGCCTCGTCACCGTCCCTCGGGCGCCACCGGCGCTCTCCACGCATGTCGCCAGCCTCGATCCCGGCTCGACCGTTGCCCCGGGCGGACAGCCGGTCTCCTCGTCCCAGGTCCGGGTCGCCTTGAGCACACGCTGCCCGCGTATCGCCGCCACCGGTAGCGCCAGATCCCGCAGACCCAGCTCCACGGTGGCGGCGACCGTGCCATCACCGCGGTCAGCGGGCGGGTAGACGGCGCCCCCCAGCGTGTCTGCGGCGATGCGGCAGAAGCCCAGTCCCCATCCCTGCCGGTCGCGATGGCTGCGCTGATTGGTCGGCGTCGGTCCGGCGCAGGCGCCGGGCCACGCAACGTGAAATGCTCCACCCTCCTGTATCAGCGTTACGAAGGTTGTCCGAGTGTGTCGTTCGGCGTTGACCGCCAGCTGCACCAGGGCGAGCGCGACCACCTCGGGGGCGTCGACGCGGGAGGCGGGCCGCCCCTCGACGCGAATCTCCAGAGCAGTGCGGGCACTGATGCCAGCCACCGCCAGATCGATCACGTCGTGCGACGTTCCGACCGTCGCGATCCGGCGGCCTGCCACGACGCGCAGCGATGACGCGAGCATGGCGACGCGGAGGCGTTGGGTGCCCTCGAGAGCGTCGGCGGTCGCCTCCATCGCGCTCAGCAGCCGGTCGAGAAGGGCAGCGGAGGCGCGGTCCGCAGCCGCGGTCGCCACCGCGAGGCGGGTTCCGCGAAGGGCGTAGAGGACCGTTCCGGGCCCGGTCCCGCACCACTCGGGTGTGGCGGCGATGACCTCCTCGTCGCGGTCGAGCAGGGCCGCGGCGAGAGGCAGCTCCCGAATCTCGGCGATCGTCAGGTTCAACGGCGTGAGACCGACCGTCCGGAGCCGAGATCAGACACGGCCAGCCGGTATCGGCGGTTGCCGTGGCTCACCACGCTGGCGGGAGATTCGTGTCGGGCCAGCCAATCTCCGAATCGGCGAATCGCGCGGGTCGCGGTGTCGGAGTGGAAGGCGACGATCTCCGGATGGCGGATCACGAGGCGGACCGCCTCGCGGTGGTGACACTGGTCCAGGGTCGGGAGGTGTATCACCATGCTGCCGTCTTTGACGCGGAGGTCAGCGACGGGGTGGTCGAGCATCCGGTCGATCCGATCCATGAGCGAGCCGTCGCCCTCCAGCTTGTCATGGAGCCAGGCGCGCGGATGTGCGCGGTGGATCTCGCTCCGCACCGCGAAGGAGTCCACTCTCGCCGTGTAGACGATGACCAGGCACTCGGGCAGGTCGCGGGCGAGGACGCACAGCGCGTCCCTGCTGCTCGCGGCCTGGTCGGGCGCCAAGCTGAGGTCCCAGTCGACGATGGCGAGGACAGGGAGGGTGGCAGGGCCGCCCTCACGGATGGCTGCGATAGCGGGGCTGGCGCTCCGGTACGCCAGGGGATGCAGGCCCTTCCTGGCGAAGTGCCCGCGGAGCTCAGCGAGCTTCTCGGCGTCATCTTCGAGGATGAGCACCTCGGCGTTGGCCCTCACCGCAGGGATACCACGCCTGTGACCGGATCACGCCGAGGGCGCAGCGAGATCCCGCGCCGGGACAGAACCCGATCCGCGGAGCGGAACGCCTGCAGCGGCAGGCCGAAGCCGCCGGGGCGGACGGAGATCAGCGCTTGCAGCTCCGCGTTGCCCGAGATGCCGCCGCCGGGGAGTTCCACGCCCGCGCCCGGCGCCAGCCGCATTCCGTCGACGGCCGCGCAGGCGGCCCGCCTGATCTCAGCCAGCAATGGCGCGAAGTGGGCGAAACCGTGGTGTTGGGCGGGCAGCCCCGAGGGCTCGACTCCGAGCCACAGGGTGACCACGGGGTGGAACGTCAGGACACGGGCGAGCCCGCGTGGGAGGCCGGGCCCCGATCCGACCACCATCCACGGCCACGGTCGGCACGAGGCGATCACGGCGGTGGCCTCCTCCGGCCGCGCGTCCTTCACCATCACCCGGGCGCGGTCAACTCCGTCCCGGATCCCCACCGCCAGCTCGCCGTCGGATGCGACGACCACCAGGGAGCGGTCGCTCTCCACAGCGAGCAATCCAAGGGGAGCGCCCACCGCCTTCACCTCGGTCCCTCCTCAGCAGCCGGAACGTGGGATGGCCGTCTCCGCGCAGGGGGGGGCGTCTCGCAGGCCCTGCCCGACCCCCTGCCCGTCCGGTACCATCCATTCTCCTCAGTTGTTGGGAGGGGGTCAATTTGAACCGGCGTAGGGTGGCCGCTGCGGTCTTCTTCAGCGCGGTGATGGTTGCCGTTCTCGGCGTGATCATTGGTGCCGAGATCGTCAGCGGCGGCCAGACGGTCAGCGTCTTGCGACTGCGCACCGTCGTTCAGGAGGGTGCCGCCTTCTCGACAGAGGATGTCGACGTAGTCCCCCTCCGGATGGCTCCGGGCGACGTCAACTACGAGGCCCCCGGCTCGGTGCCCGAGGGCGCCCGCTACGCGCTCACGCTGCAGGCGGGCGACCTGCTCAGCCCCGATGACCTGGTGCCTGCCGGGGCCCAGGTCGAGATCACACTCACCGTCACGGAGCCCCCCCCGGTGCAACCGGGGCAGTCGATCGACGTCTTCGCATCGCTCGGCCAGACCCAGGTTCTCATCGGCCACTCCGTCCCCGTCGTCGATGTCAGCGGAGGCGAGCTGACGGTGCTGGTGAGCAGCCAGGACGAGCTGGCATGGGTGGAGATCGCCGCATCCAACACTGCTCTTCACGCCGTCGTCTCGGAGGCAAGCACAGCGACCGGTCTTCCCCCGAGCGACGTTGCGGAGGCCATCTGTGACCTCTCCCCCGCCTCCTGCGCCGCGGGCGGGAGCTCCGCCCCATCGACCTCGGTACCGGCACCGGCCTCTGCGACCTCCGCGGCAGCCAGCCCGACGCCGTCACCATGACGATGCTGATCGGCGTCTGCACCACCAGGGCCGGGCAGACATCGACGTACTGGGCCACCTCGCTCGCCTGGAGCCTCGCCGAGAAACGGACCGTCACTCTCGTCGACTGCGACATGGAAGGGGGCACGATCGCGGACCTCCTCTACCTCGACAGCGGCGATCGCGGCCTGGGCAACTGCTTCGGCGACCGGCCCTCCCGTACCGCCGAGGTGGATGACCAGGCGATCACCGTTCCACAGCGTCCCAACCTGCGTGTCATCCCGGGCCTCCGCGGAAGCTATGGGTATGAGATCTCCGACTGCCTCCACCGGGTGGGGGCGGCGATTTCGGACCTGGACGCCGATGTGGTGATCGCCGACCTCGGCCACCCCTTCGCCCATCCGGGACTTCGCTCTCCGCGAACCAGCGCCGACGCGGTATCGGGAACCTTTCACCGCGTCTTCACCGTTATCCGTGACGAGCCGGCATTGGTTGCCCGAAGCATCGCTGTGCTGCGCGCGGCACGCCTCTCCCACGGTGAGATCGTCATCTGCCGGCAGCGTTCGCGCGCCCACCTCCGGGCCATCGCCGAGACCATCGAGCGCGAGGTGCCCGACCTGCCAATTCGCGATGCCTGGCGCTGGGACGAGGGGGCAGCCGGACGGATGGGGGATAGCGGCGTCCCCATGGCGATGGATGGCGTCGCCCAGGAGCTCCGGCTATGAATGATTCTGCTCCGGCCTCGAGGGCCGGCGACCACCTCCCGTCGGGCGACCCGGTGGTGGTTCGGGAGTGGCCAAGCATCCCATCGGAGGATCGCGAGATCGCCCACGTCATCGCCGCCAGGGTGGCCCAGATGCGCGGCACCGAGCCACCCTCGGTGCTGCATGAGGAGCGGCTGCAGGAGGATGTGGCCGCGGTGGTGCGGCGGGCAATCGAGGCGCCTCAGGCGAGCGGGCTGCCCCTGCCTGTCGTTGCGGGCCTCGCGGGCGACCCCCAGTATCGGATGACCACCGAATGCAACGCCATGATGCTGGCCTCGCACCTCTGGCCCCTGTCGCTCCTCGTCTACGGGGCGGACCTGGAGAACATCGCCTGTCTCGGCCACGATCATTGGATGGTCTCGACGATCGGGCGCAAGGCTGTGCTCAGGGGCAACTCGCCCTTCGCCACCGATGACGACGTGATCGAGTACTTCCGGCGCGTCCTGCGCCTCCGCGGCGTCACCGGGGACCAGACGATCACGGACGCGATGCCAATCGCCGAGGCAAACCTCGGCTCGGTGGTCCGGGTCGTGGTGGCCAAACGGCCGGCGGTTTCGGGCCTGTCCAGCGTCAAGGCGTCGGTGCGGATCCCAGCCCGGAGCCGCGTGCGCGACCTCGCTGACTACGTCCAGCAGCACGTCATGCCGGAGCCGATGGCCGTCTTCATCGAAGCCCTCGTGCGCGCTCGGGCGAACATCATGATCGCCGGGGGGACCGGCACCGGTAAGACCACCCTCATGAGGGTGCTGTGCGGCCTGGCCTCACCTGCCGACCACATCGTGGTCGTCGAGGATGGCGCTGAGCTCCATCTCGACCAGGATCGTGGTGACGGCGAGCCATGGCACGGGCTGACCACCGCCGTGTCCACGGTGCCGTCCATTCGCGCTGACACCGAGACGCGGCAGATGACCATGTTCGGCCTCGTTCGCCACGCGCTGCGCTTCCAGCCCGACCGCCTTGTCCTCGGAGAGTCGCGCGGGGAGGAGATGGCCGCCGTCTGCAAGGCGCTGATGACGGGGCACGATGGCTCCATGACCACCATCCACGCAGAGGATGCCGAGCTGGCGCTCGATCAGGCAGTGCAGTACGTCATGGAGAATCCCCGCTTCACCGGCAACGAGAAGATGGCGCACCGGATCGTCGAACAGGCGATTCACGTCGTCATACACCTCGCCAACCAGGAAGGCCGGCGTCGCGTGACCGGCATCCTCACCGTCGAGCGCGGTGGCAATCACAAGTGGGTGTACCGCCAGACCGCCACGGGCGGCTGGGAGCGCAAGACCGAGTTGATCGGCAACCTCTCCCGCATGGCCGTGCGGCTGCGCCCTCAGCTCCGGGGTGACGAGGTGCCGCCGCTGTGACGCTGATGGCTCTGGTGGCGGAACTCCCGGTGCTGCTGGTGGTGGGCGTGATCGTCGTTCTGGCGTCGGCCTGTGCGGTCGCGGCCGCGATCCTCGACGTCGATCTCGGGATGCTGAAGCCGCCGCGGGATCGACGGTTCGCCCTGCTGGAACGGGAGAAGGACATCGCCGCCGGGTTGGGCTGGCCATGGCAGCGCTGGGTCGTGCTTCGTGTGACCTTCATCGGCGTCGGGCTGCTGCTGGCCTGGGTCACCGGAGTGACGCTCCTCTGGCTTATCGGGCCGATCGCGGGAGCGGTCGGATTTCGCTTTGCCTTCGCTGGCCGCGCCGCGAGCCGGCGCCTGCGCATGGAACGCGCCTTCATCGGCCAGCTCCGCAATCTTCGGGACCGGATGGCAGTGTCCAATCAGTCGCTGGACACCGCCCTTCAGGAAATAGGGCGCAACCCCGGTCCGGATCTCAGCAACGTGCTTGCACCACTGGCGCGCGGTGGTTCCACCATCGCCAACATCGTCGAGATGGGGGTCCGCGCTCGCTCTCCGATTGTCGAGCAGGCCGCGGCGGTGCTGATCTGGGCTCGCAGTCGGAGCTCGGAGTTCTTGATCCAGACGATCGACACGGTTCTGATCCCCGTCGGTGAAGCCCAGCTCGCCATCCAGGAGGAGAGCTTGGTGACGCTGGCTCAGCAGCGAGCCGTCACTCTCGCGATGTCCTCGCTGATCGCGGTGATGCTGGCCATCGCCCTGAGCGTCGACACTCTACGGGCCTACTACCAGTCGTTTGGCGGCCAGGTGGTCCTGGTCGTGGTGGGGTTGCTCTTCACCGCTTTGGTGGTGCTGCTCGGCCTCATCGTGCGGCCGCAGAGCTGGACCCGTTGGAACCTCCGGCGTCTAGCCGATGAGCAGGACCGGCTCGGTGGCTGATGTGAGCCGGGTCGTCCCGTTCGCGCTGCTCGGACTCCTGGCGGTTGCCATTTGGGCGCTGGGCCTGGCCCGCCTCGAGGTGTTCACTCCCGATGATGTCCGTGCCTGGCGCCGCCTGGTGGCCTTGCGCCGCTTCGCCGGCCCGGCAGGCCGGCTGGAGAGGGTGGCCGGCGCTCTACCACCTCTGCGCCGGCTCCAAGACGAGCTCGACCTCAACCGGCAGCTCGCCATCGCCGGTTGGGCCGACTCCCCGGCGGGCTACCTTCTCCGGGTGTTCTTCGTGGCGCTTCTCTCCGCGGCCGCCTTCCTTGTCCTGCTGGCGATAGGACTGGTCGGCGCGGGGACCTGGCCCGCGCCGCCTGCGCTCGCCCTGCTGGTCGGCGCTCTGGCCTTCGCTTTGCAGATCTCCTGGCTGCGGGCCAGCGCAAGTAACCGTCAGGACGAGGCCGGTCGAGCTCTCGGCGACATGATGATGCTGGTGGCTATCGTGACCGATGATCGCGGGCTCCAGCTGGAGGACGCGGTTCGCGTGCTCTCCCGATGCGTCGATCACCAATCGTTGCAGTCGATCGTCGACGGCCGGGGCTGGCAACGTCTGGTTCACCAACCCCACCAGACCACCATCGAGCTCTACCGCTTGATCGCCGCCCAGTACGGCGTGCCGCTCTTCGCGGTCGTCGCCGACGCCGCTGCCAATGCGAATGTTGGCATGAGCGAACGTGAGACCTACACTCGGGTGGCCAACTCCGTCTACCAGGACCGGTTGGCGGAGTCGCGCTTCCAGGCAGCCCGCGCCAAGACTCTGGTCACCATCCCGGTGGCAATGATGCTTCTTCCCCTGCTACTGCTCATCGGAGCCCCGATCTTCGCCACCATCAGCGGAGGGCTCGGACTTGGCTGACCAGGGGGGTGGGGTCGTGAGCGCCGTCGGCGGCACCGTGATGGCAGGGGTGCTCATCTCGGCCTCCGCACTCGCCCTCGGTCCTCCCAACCTCACCCTAGCCGGAGACTTCATTGGCGGAGCCTATCCCTCGATGCCATCCGCTCTCGCCTTTCTCTCGCTGCTTTGCTATACGGTGGCCCTGGGCGGGGCCGGGGTGGCAGTGGCGGGAGGGATGCGGATGGCAATCGGAAGGCGGAATGTTGGACGCTCCGCTCGCGCCGTCGCCCTGGTGCTTGCCGGCGTCGTCCTCCTCGGCCTGAGCGTGGTCAACCGCCTCGACACCGGGGGCGGGTTCTGCTGCGGAGGTGGTCCGCAGCAGGTGCGGGAGGCGGTATCCCTTGCTCGCTGACCGCGACCCAGGCGCGTACGCCTTCCTGGCCCTGCTGGACGATGCCGCCGACTCGCTGGCCCTCACCCGGCTCCTCGCCGGGCTGCGGCGCCCGGAGAGCCCCGTCTCCGCGGTCTTCCGGGTACCTCCCGTGCGCGGCCTCGCCTTCTTTGCCGACAGCGCGCGGCAGGCCGAGCTCGACACCTGGTGGTCCGCCGAGATTCCCGGTTCCGCTCGCCCCGTCTACCTGCTGATGGACGCGGACGGGCTGGAGGACTGGCTGCCGGGGGTTGACGGGACCTTCTACGTGGGGGTGGCCGACGTCTCGCGCGTGTCCGCCTATCCATCGGACGGCCGGGCCCAATGCTTCGTTCCGACGGGGCCGATGGATTTCGCCGCCGCGGTCGTGCAGGACCACAGCGGGGGCAGGGGAGGAGTCCCTGCTCTCTTCGATCCCGCAGACGCCCTCAGGGTGGCCGCGCTGAGTGGCTCTCTGCCGCTCCTGCCCGACGGTCGCCCGCTCAGCGCTGCGACTCGCTCTGGCACTCGCCGGCCCATGCCCGCCGGCGCTTCGGTTGCTCCGCCCACCACCTTTGCCGATGCTGCTGAGACAGCCGCACGCGCACCGGTCGACACGTCCGCCGCGGGCTGGTCCGTGGAAGTTCCTCCCGCTGGCGCTGCGCCGGCGCGCCCGGGAGCGTCCCGGCTGCGTCTCCCCACGGGGGGCCTCTCCGGAGTCCTCCGTCGCCGGGGAAGGTCCCACCAGCGCACCGACTCCGAGCTCGCCCATCAGCTCGCCGGGCGCGGGACCACGATCGTCGCGATTGGTTCGCGCAAAGGTGGGGTCGGCAAGACCAGCTTTGCCGCGGGGATTGCCATCGCCGCCGGCTCTGTGCTCGACCAGATTGGGCACATGGCGTGCCTCGTCGACGCCAACATCGCCAATCCCGACGCGTGGGGTCAGATGAACCTTCCCGGCGGGGCGGCCACGGTCCGCGACACCGTTTCGGCACTGCTCGCCAACCGGGACACGCCCCCGCCCGTGCACGCCGCGACTCCGGCTCTCGCCTGTTACCCGGAGGTTCGCGAGACGATCGAATACTCGCGCACGGCGATCCGCCGACTGGCCGAGCATCTGCGCCGCCGCTACACGTTCATCGTCGTCGACATGTCCAACCGGCTGCCCGACCCGACGGCCGGGCCCGAGGCGGCGGTTGCCGCCTACTGGCTGGAGGTCGCCGACGTCCTCGTCCTTCCAACCACCTCGGCTCGGGCCGACTTCAACGGGGCACTCGACTTCATGGAAGTGGGCGGCCTTCCTCCCACCGTCGTCGCCTACATCGTGCCCGACTCCCGCCGGCTGCGCGACAACCCGGCGACCCTCGAGTACGTCCGTGCCATCCGCCAGCGCGCGCTGAGCCTGGTTGAGGTCCCGGACGAAGCCAACGCGGTCCGGTTGGCGGGGATGGAGGGAGTGCCCGTGGAGCGGCTCTCGTCGCGCCTCCGCCACTCGTATCGGGAGCTCACCGAGGTGATCGCGATCCTGCCGCGGCGACCGCGCGGGTGACGCGGTGCGCTGGCGCTCCGGCCGGGCAGGGCTGATCGACCGTGATCCACAGAACCTCCCCGTGCCCATCGCGGGGCTCAGACCGGAACGACAGCGACCCGAGCCTGCGCCGCTGAGGTTCTGGCGGCGGCGTGGGGCCGAGCTGGTCGCGGCCAGCGGACTCCTCCTGGCGGTTGCCGCAGCCGGTGTGACGGTCACCCGACCGCCGGTCGCCGCCTACATGGAGGGCGACACCGTTCACGTCGGTGATCTGACACTCCACCACCCAGCAAACAATGGCGGAGTGGACGTGGGGCGTCTCTACACGGGCCCGGCCACGCTGCTCATGGTCACCCGCGCCGACGGCTCCGTCGTCGCATCCTCGGTCACCTTCCTGGATGGCCAGCGGGTGACCGGCGTGTGCACCTTCGGGCCGCCCTCGGCGACCTTGATCAGCGAGCGCTGTCTGTTCGAAATCGGTGGCGCCTCGGTCACATGCGACGACACTCTCCGCTTCGCCGCCCCGGGAAGCTGGCAGCGGCGCTGCAGCGACGGTCAGCAGCTGACGGTCTCGGTGCCGCAGGGGGCCGACGTCATCCCCCTGCCGTTTGACCTCGGGCGCTGACCTGCGCGCGCGTGATCACGAGGAGACCGCGACGCCGTTGACGCTGGTCAGGTCGGCCCGCCACACCAGCCGGTTGTAGTCCTGCCACCACGGGGTGCAGGTGATCAGGGTCAGCTGCTGGCCGCCCGTCGGGACCAGCTGGGTCACGTTGCTGGGGTCCAGCACCCAGTTCTGGGTGATGGTGTACACGTAGGTGTTGCAGCTCCGGTCCTCGATGGTCACCGTTTCCCCGGCGGTCAGCTGGTCGATGAACTGGAAGTCAGGTTCGCGATGGAAGGCGATGATCACGTTGCCATCGCCCCCCGGAGCTGGGCTGCCGTACCAATGGACCATCGAGCGGTCGTCGAGCTGGGTCCAGTTGCCGTTGACGGCCACTCCGACGTAGCCGTACTGGGACAGGCCGGTGAACTCGACCAGGGCGTAGGCGTCGGACTCGGTCCCGCCCCCGCCGCAGGTGCTGTCGGTCGGCGAGGTGGAGGCGGGCGCGGAATCAGCCGAGGACGCTCCCGATGCCGCCCCCGACAGCCAGCTGTTGACCGCGTTGACGTCGTTGGCCCCGCGAGCGGCCACCGCCTGCTGCACCTTCGCGTCGTTGACCAGCCCGCCAGCGGTGATACCCAGCCCGGTGAGGATGAGCACTGCCCCGGCAAGCAGGGCCAACCGCCGCGCCCGGAAGCGCCATCTCATAACGCATCAAGGGTATCAGCCCGGGGGGGGAGAAGCGATGGCCGCCATCTCGTCGACCACCTGATCGAGGGTCGACTGCATCACCCCGCGGATCACCAGGCCACGGATCTCGTCGAGGAGGGTGTCCAGCGCCAGGTCCCGCGCCGCCGCCTCGTCCACCATCGCCTCCACCCGTGGTGAGGAGCGCTGCAGGCGAAGCCGGGCCACCTGCTTCAGAGCGGTGGCGATCGGCGCGACCGGGACCGAGAAGGGCGGGGGGAAGGGCGCCCGCGAGCTGTCCGGGTAGGGTGTGGGGCTGTAGTCGCCCCAGCTCGGGGGCGCAGAGGGCTCCTCCTCGTCCTCTCGGCTGAACCCAGCGAAGGGGTCCACGGGCAGACCTGCCGGAGCCGCTGGAGGATAGTAGGGCGACTCCGTCTCCGCCACGCCCTCCGCTCGCCAGGGAGGCGGCGACGACCAATCGGTCTCCGTGACCGGTTGCTCCGGTTCCGGGATGTCATTGGCCTCGAAGCCGATGCCTGCCTCCTGGGGCAGGGCGCCCGTGTCCGCCGGCTCGTAGGCCACGGGCTCAGCAGCCCCCGGCTCAGGTGCCGCTGGCTCGTC
The DNA here is from genome assembly GCA_964508345.1 of uncultured Actinomycetes bacterium. GTDB lineage: Bacteria > Chloroflexota > Dormibacteria > Aeolococcales > Aeolococcaceae > Changshengia. Next base: position 28,320 of record CAZDTK010000001.1, read on the forward strand.
AGCCAGCGGCTCGGCCGCCGCCGACGCAGCGAACGCCGCCCCGCCCGGCTCGCGGCGAATCCAGATCGTCCCCCGCCTGGTCGCCGCGAGCGGGTCGAGCAGCGCGGGGTCGCCCAGCTCAGGGTGGGTCTCCGTGTAGGTCGCCACCTGCCGGCCGTTCAGGACCAGCGTCACGCCGCGGCCGGCGGGAGTGTCGAGCTCGACCGCGAACAGCCCATCGCGGGTGCACAGATCTGCCAGAAGGCCACTCCAATCGGTCCATTCGAGCCGGAGATCCTCATAGCAGAGGCTGCCCCGAAGGAGCACGGGAGCGACACCGACCACGATGGGCTCGAAGCGATGCGCACTCACCCTGGCGTCGTACCAGCGCGCGATCTGACGGAGCGCCTCGCCGCCCTCCACCCGGCTGCCGCCCTCGAAGGCGTACTCCTCGAAGAGATCCCCGTCCTTTACCAGGATCACCCCAACCGAGCCGGGCCGGCGAACCAGGAGGAAGCCGTTGCTGATCGCGGGGCTGAGCGCCTCTATCACGATGGCCGGCGCCGGGATCTCCTCGAACAGGACCGTGCCCCGCGGGAGGAGCGGTATGAGGTCGTGGGTTCCGGCCACCCAGCCCGCGTAGGGGTCGACGGGTGCGGGTGGTTCCGCTGCCCTCACCGGTACCGGAGGGATGGCGAGCGGGGGCCCCCATCCGGGGCCGGGCGGCCCAGGCGGGCCGGCGGGGAGTTCGACGGAGTCGGCGGGGAAGATCGCGCTCATCGCCGGTATCGTAGACGGCTTAGGAGCCTCGGAGCACGGCGGCGGCCCGGACCTGACCGTGGGGCCCCTCGTCCGCTGTCCCGCAGCGCCGGGAAGTCATTCGGGAATTCACGGGGAAGAGCCGACCGGGGCGCCGTTGACGCTGGTCAGATCGGCCCGCCACACCAGCCGGTCGTAGTCCTGCCACCACGGCGTGCAGGTGATCAGGGTCAGCTGCTGGCCGCCGGTCGGGACCAGCTGATTGACATCGCTGGGGGCCAGCTCCCAGTGCTTCGTGATGGTGTACACGTAGGTCTGGCAGCTGCGGTCCTCGATGGTCACCGTCTCCCCGGTGGTCAGCTGGTCGATGTACTGGAAGTCGGGCTCGCGGTGAAAGGCCATGATCACGTTGCCATCGCCACCCGGCGCCGGGCTGCCGTACCAGTGAACCATCGAGCGGTCGTCGAGCTGGGTCCAGTTGCCGTTGACGGCCACTCCGACGTAGCCGTACTGGGGAAGGCCGGTGAACTCGACCAGGGCATAGGCGTCGGACTCGCTGGCGGCTCCCCCACATGTGCTCCCGGTCGCCGCGACGACCCCCGCCTGGGATGAGGAGGGGTCCGCTGATGCTGACCCCGACAGCCAGCTGTTGACCGCATTGAGGTCGTTGCCCCCGCGCGCGGCCACGGCCTGCTGCACCTTCGCCTGGTCGATGAGCGACGGCGCGGTGAGCCCCAAGCCGGCGAGGATGAGCATGCAGCTCGCGACCAGCGCGACCTGCCGTCCGCGCCGGCGAGACCAGAGGTCGCCCCAGAAGTCCCGGCGCGCCGGAGGGCGGCGCGCCCCGGTCGCGGTGGGAACCGGTGTACCGTCCCTCGTGGCTGCGGCGGGGGCCGAGGCAGCGCCCCTGGCGGCTGCGGTGGGCGGGACTTTGCTGGCCGCCAGCCCCTGATCACCGGGGGTTCCGGCCGAGGCCTGGGCCACGTCGCGGGGCGACACGCCCTCTGGCACCTCCGGTTCGGATGATCTAGCGTCGCTCCCAGGAGCGTCGGCCTGATCGGCGGCGGAGACCCCGGCGTCGGGTGGTGCGCCACCCGGCGCATCAATCCTGGACGCCTCGTCGTCCGGGCCGCCGGGATCGGGACCTGCGGCCTCCGTGGCGTCCAGCTCCTCCGGTATCGCCTGTGAGACGGCCGGAACCCCAGGGCCGTCCGGTGCCTCTGACGTGGCGACGGTCGGCGTTGCCCAGTCGACGCCCCCCATCTCGGCGAGCGCCTCGCCGCCGTCCTGGTGCCGGACACGGATGGTGCCGCGTCGCGTCGCCACGAGGGGATCGAGCAGTGTCGGCGAGCCGAGCTCCGGATGTGCGTCCGTGTACGTCGCTATCTGCCGCCCAGCGCCGATCAGGGTGACGCCGCGACCCGCCGGTGTGTCCAGCTCGACTGCGTACAGGCCGTCCCGGCTGCGGAGATCGGCCAGCAACTCCCCCCAGTCGGTCCACCCGAGCCGGAGACCCTCGTACTCGACGCCGCCCCGCAGGAGCGCGGGTGCGATGCTGACCACGACGCGCTCGAATCGATCTGCGCTCACCGTGGCGTCCTGCCAGCTCTCAATCCGCCGCCGCGCATCCTCGCCGTCGAGGCGCTCCGCCCCCTCGAACGCGTGCTTCTCGATCAGATCCCCGTCCCGGATCAGGATCACCCCGACGGCCCGCGGCCCGCGCACGACGATGGCCCCATTGCCAATGGCGGGGCCCAGCGCCTCGAACACGATCGCGCGAGCCGGCATCGACTCGAACAGCGCCGTGCCGCGCGGAAGCAGGGGGATCGGCCTGTGGCTCCCCGCAACCCATGTGGCGAACGGGTCGACGGAGTCGATCTCTGTCACTGCTCCCTCGCCACGAGTTGGTGAGCGTTCGTGGCCCGTCCGGCGTGGGCTGGCCGGGGATGGGCTCGGCGGTATGGTAGATGGACCGACGGAGCCAGGGTCACAGTGCTGAACGCCCCGCCCCACGGCATTCACGCCACCACGCGCGCTCTCCCGTCGGCTACGGGCCGTACGCGTCTGGCGCGCGCGGCGCGTCAAAGAGAGGAAGACGTCTGCCGACGCGGTCAGCTGCGGGGAATGCCCGCTCCACGGACCGGCGCCGATCGCTCACCGGCGCCGGTCGTGCTCGAGATGAGCGCTCCCCGGTGGGAGTGCTCGTGGCGCCCTCAGCTCGCTACGGGGAGCGCCTCGGGCGCGGTCTCGTCGACGTCATCGCTCGCGAGGTCCTCGTTGGGTCGGCGGGCGGTGAGCAGCTTGACGGACTCGGCGACGATCTCGGTACTGAACCGACGGAGCCCATCGCCGCCCGTGTAGTCGCGGGTGCGCAGCTTGCCCTCGACATAGACCCGTCGTCCGCGCGTGCAGTACAGGGCGCAGACCTCGGCCAGGCGGCCGAAGCAGACCACCGCATGGTACTCCGTCTCCTCCTTGCGATTTCCCTCGGCGTCGCGCCAGGTGCTGTTGGTGGCCAGCCGCATGCGCGTCATCGGCTTGCCGCTCGAGGGGAGGCTCTCCGCGTCCTTGGTGAGGTTGCCGATCAGGATGACCCTGTTGACCATGTCCGTCTCCTACGGTTGCTGGTTGGCTGCGATGGGTGCGGTCGCATCGGTTGGTGGAGCGATGTAGCCCTCAATGTCTGAGGCGGCGAACGTCAGGGATCTGGGGGTGGCGTCGCCCTCGGGCCAGTTCTCGGATGAGAGAGTCACGGTGGCCGCGTCCTGGTCGACCGCGGTGACGATGCCGACGTGGCCGTCGCTCGACGCCTGGCCGTGGGTGGTCATGGTTCCGGCCGCGATCACCGCCACGTCCCCGGGTCGCACCGCGCCGAGGTCGGAGCTCTCGATGGTCGTGAAGCCGCCTCTGGTCGCGTCGGACAGCCATTCAGCCGCGTTCCCCCAATCCGCGGGAATCCACGACAGTTGCGACGCGACGTAGGCGGTGCACTCCCCGGCCGGGTAGCCGGTGGCCACGGTCGAGTAACTGGCCAGGCCCCCGAGCATTGCCAGTCCCACGGCAAGGGCCGCGGTGAGGGTCGCGATCGAGCGCAGCATCATCCTTGCTCCTGGATCAAAGGCCCGCGAGGTGGCAGGGGGAGGGGGACCTGACGCAACTGCCGTGCCAGTCCGGTCCGGCCGCCGCCGGTGACCCGTGCGGCCGACGCCAGGAAGCCGGGCACCTTGAGGCTGATCCAGAGCGTGGCGAGCGCGTAGAGGGTCTCCGCCAGGCCGCTCCCGGACGCGAGGCCGGTGACCGTGGCCACCCGGAGCACCGCGACCTGGGCCGCCTGCATGAAGACGGCGACCACGAGAAGCCGGGCCCACGCCTGCGCGTATCCGCGGGTCTCCGGAAGGATTGTGGCCAGAGCGGCGAGTGGCGCCGTGGCGATGAGCACCTGAAGAACGGCCATCCGGATCACGTAGGAGACTGCAAGGAGCGCCACCGTCACCACCAGGGCGAGCACCACGACGATTTGGAAGAGGTCCTGGGCCAGGCTCGAGCTGGTGAGGGCTGACGCAGACAGCGGGTCGGTCCACGGCATTGCGCCGCCGCTGGCACCGGGACTGTTGGCGAATGCGGCCAGGGCGTTGTTGAGGTCGATCGCGATCTGGACGACGCCCAGCGACGCGTAGATGAGGGCCACACCGACCAGCACGCTGGGCGCGAGCGCGCGCAGGTCGTGCTGCGAGTGAACGCCGTTATCCACGATCGCCCGCAATGCGATGACCACGACCACCAGAGCGATGAGTGCGTACGCCGCCTTGCAGAAGTCATGGTTCAGAGCTGCCAGCGCCGGATTGCTCGTCAGCGGCAGCGACCCCGGGCGTGAGACGTCCACCGTGCTGAGGAGGTAGCGGTTGAGCAGGTTCAGCACGTCGCTGCGGCCACTCGAGGAGAACTCGCTCAGCAGCTGACCGATCAGGCCGCCCAGGGAGGACGTGGCGCCAAGCATAAGAGAGCCCATCTCTGTGGGTCAGTGCATGGTGCTGGGGATGGTGGCGATCAGTGCGTGGGTCAGCGTGCCGGCGAGCTCCGCCCCGATCGTCCCCACCACGATCCGCCCGATCCACCGCCTCGCCTCGTAGGCGCTGCGCGGGTCGATGGCCACGATCCGGTAGACAAAGGCCATCAGGAGGGCCAGGGCGCCGATGGCCGCCACGATGCCCTGGGCGTCGGACACCCAACTGTTGACGAGCGTGGTCAGCTGACCCATCGCAGCGGCCTCCCGGGCGCGATGCTGGCGATGGCCTCCCCTCCGGCCGCCGGCCCGAGGGCCGACGCCCGGATACTACACAAGTCAGTGTTCCTGCGTCAACCTACACGCACGGCCAACCTCGTACTCGGCTCGGCCACCGAAGCGCCAGCAGGACCGCATCCACCCACTACGCTCCATTCATGGCTGAACCCCCCGACGGCGTGCCGGGCCGCGTCCTGTACCACCTCCATAGCCTGGGGGCCGCCGGAGTGCCCGCCGCCAACCCCGACCCCGGCGCCGCGGAGCCGTCCGGGCACGGCCTGCACCGGCTGGAGCGATGGCTCGACCACGTCCGCTGGCTGGGCTGCGGCGGGGTGCTGCTCACCCCCATCTGCGTCTCCGCCAGCCACGGCTACGACACCGTCGATCCCTTCCGGATCGACCAGCGCCTGGGCGACGAGGGTGACTTCGCCGCCTTCGCCGCCGCCTGCCACGAGCGCGACCTGCTGCTCCTCCTCGACGGCGTCTTCAATCACGTGGGCCGCGCCTTTCCCGCGTTCCGCGACGTGCTCGCCCGCGGCGCCGCCTCGCCCTACGCGCCCTGGTTCCATCTGGACTTCGCGACCGGGGGTCCCGACGGCTTCGCCTACGCCGACTTCGAGGGCCACCCCGAGCTGGTGGCGCTCAACCACGGCAACCCCGAGGTGCTCGGATGGGCGAGTGCCGTCTGCCGGCACTGGCTGGACCGGGGCGCCGACGGCTGGCGCCTCGACGTCGCCTACCTGATCCCCGAGACCTTCCTCGCGTCTTTGAGCCAATCGGTCCGCGGCGCCCACCCGGGGACCTTCCTCTTCGGCGAGAAGGTGCACGGCGACTACGCCCGCTTCGTGGCGGAGAGCCGGCTCGACGGCGTCACCCAGTACGAGCTGTACAAGGCGATCTGGAGCTCCCTCAACGATGCCAACCTCTTCGAGCTGGCCTGGGCGCTGAAGCGGCACCGGGAGTTCAGCGCGGCGTTCACGCCGGTGACGTTCCTCGGCAACCACGACGTGACCCGGCTGGCCACCCAGCTCCGCGATCCCGCCCTCCTCGGCCCCGCCATCGCCGTCCTGCTCACCGTCCCCGGTGTTCCCTGCGTCTACTACGGCGACGAGCTGGCCTGGCAGGGCCGCAGGGAGGACGGCCCCGGCGGTGACGACGCGGTCCGCCAACCGCTGCCCCCCTCGCCGGAGCCGGCGGACGCGGCCCAGGCGGCGGCGCTCCGCCTGCACCGTGAGCTCATCGCCGTGCGCCGCGACCGCCCCTGGCTCACCCGGGCCGAGCTCGAGGTTGGCGAGGTCTCCAACCCGGGTCTCACCTACACCGTCACCGGCCCGGAGCCCGGCCAGAGGCTGCGGGTCAGCCTTGACCTGAGCGGCAACGCCATCACCCCGCCGCCCGGCTGGCGGCCGATCGCCGAGGGTCGTGGCTGGTCGGCCCAGGCGCCGTGATGGGACCCGAGCGGGACCGGCCCTCAGCGCTCGGGGAAGGCCTCCGCGGCCTGGCGCTGCTCGTCGGTGAGGTGGGTCGGGAGGCGGACGTCCAGCTCGGCGATCAGGTCGCCGGCCGTGTCCCCCTTGAGCCGGGGCATCCCCAGGCCGCGCAGCCGGAGCTGGGCGCCGTTCTGGGTCCCGGCGGGGACCGTGAGCGACACCCGCTTGCCGCCCAGCGTCGGCACCTCGACGCTGCCGCCGAGGAGGGCGACGCGAAGCGGGGTGTGGACGTGGACCCGGAGGTTGTCCCCCTCGCGGGTGAAGGTGTGGTGTGACCGCAGCCGGACCTGCACCAGGAGGTCGCCGGCGGTCCCTCCGTCCGCGCCCGGGCTGCCCTGACCGGTCGCGCGGACCTTGGCGCCGTCCCTGATGCCTGCGGGGATGCGGACCTCGACACGGCGCGTTCCCGAGGCGCCGGTCAGCTCCAGGGTCCGCGTGGTGCCCCGGAACGCCTCCTCGAGGCTGATCTCGGCCTCGCCCTCGACGTCCGTGCCCCGGCGGGGGGTGGGAGCGATGGGCTGCCGCGTCCGGCCTGACCCGGCCGTTCCGGTCCCGCCCCGGAAGGCGCCCGAGCCCCGGCCGAAGACGTCGTGGAAGAAGTCGGAGAAGGGGTTGGTGGTGGTCCCGAAGAGGGACTCCATCTCCTCGGGGGAGACGGTCCGGTACTCGACCTGGGGACCGCCCGCGGTCCCGGGGCGGGCCGCCCCCGGGAAGGGCGGGAAGCCCTGGGGCTGGGAGCCCAGCTCGTCGTACGTCTTCCGCTTCTCGGGGTCGCCGAGCACCTCGTAGGCCTCGGTCAGCTCCTTGAACTTGGCCTCGGCGCCCTTGTCGTTCTGGTTGACGTCGGGGTGGTACTTGCGGGCCAGCTTGCGGAAGGCGGCCTTGATCTCCTTCTCCGTCGCCGTGCGCGGGACGCTCAGGGTCGCGTAGTAGTCCTTGAAGGTGGTCGCCATCTCGTCAAGTGTGAGCCGTCCCCGCTGGGGGGATCACCTGGTGGGTACCTCGCCGCCTTTGGTGCGAAACCACGGCCCCGTCCCATGACGGGACGTGACATCCGGCCGTGCTCCCACGTGGGGATGAGAGGATAGGGATCGAGCGGGCGCCGAGGGCGCCGCGAGCTTCCCGGAATTCCCTCACCCACACGAGTTGATCTCACCTGTGCCTGAGACAGTCCCGTTGACGCTCCCCGCGATGGGGGAGTCGGTGACCGAGGGCACCGTCGTCAACTGGGTCAAGCGGGCCGGTGACCCGGTCACCGAGGGCGAGACGGTGGTCGAGGTCACCACTGACAAGGTGGACATCGAGGTCCCCGCGCCCGCCTCGGGCACGCTCACCGAGATCACCGCCCCCGAGGGGGAGACGGTGCCTGTGGGGGGGACGCTCGGCCTGATCGTCCCCGGTCCGGCGCCGGCGTCCGGCGCCCCCAGGACGGAACCGGCGCCCGCGGCGGACGCCGCTCCCGCCAAGGCGGCGCCCACCCCCACGGCCACGCCCGCCTCCCAGCCGGCGCCGACCCCCACGGCCGCTGCGCCGGCTCAGCCCCCCGTGTCCACCGAGCCCCCGACCCCGAGGCTGCCCCTCGTCAAGCCCGCGGTCCCCGCCGCTCCGCAGATGGCCCCAGAGCTCTCCCCGCTCGCCCGCCGGCGCGCGGCGCTGACCGGCGTGGACGTCACGGCGCTCCACGGCAGCGGGCCCGGGGGCACGATCCGCCGCGCCGACCTCAATGGCGGCACCGCCACGGCCACCCCCGCCGCCGGCTACGCTCCGGCGCCCGCGCCCGGGGAGAACGCCACCCCGATCCGCGGGCCCCACGCGGCGCTGGTCGAGGCGATGGAGCGCAGCCGCGACATCCCCACCGCCACCTCGATCCGCACCATCCCCGTCACGCTCCTGGACACCCGCCGCCGCCAGCTCAACGCGGCGCTCGGCCGGGAGCCGGGCGGGCGGAAGATCTCCTTCACCCACCTGATCGGCTACGCGCTGGCCCGGGCGGCCGCCGAGATGCCGGGGATGCTCGCCCACTTCGCCCGCGACGCCGACGGCAGGCCGCTGCGCGTCGAGGGCGGCGTCCACCTCGGGCTCGCCGTGGACACCCGGCGCAAGGACGGGAGCCGCTTCCTGGTCGTGCCCGTGCTCCGGGATGCCGCTCCGCGCGACTTCGCCTCCTTCCGTGCCGAGTACGAGCGCCTGGTCGAAGGGGCCCGTACCGGGACACTGCCCCCCGACGAGCTCCAGGGCGCGAGCCTGACCCTCACCAACCCCGGCGGCCTGGGGACCGTCGCCTCTGTCCCCCGGCTGATGCCCGGCCAGGGCTGCATCATCGCCGCCGGCGCGATCGGCTTCCCGCCCGAGTACCGCGGCGAGAGCGAGGCGCGGCTGCGCGACCTGGGGGTGGGCAGGGTGGTGACCCTCACCTCCACCTACGACCACCGGGTGATCCAGGGCGCCGACTCCGGCGAGTTTCTGGGCCGCATCGAGGCGCTGCTCGCGGGCACCGGCGACTTCTACCAGGACGTCTTCCGGAGCCTCGGCCTCTCCGCGCCGGTCGCCGAAGAGGTGCCCGCCGGCATGCCCCCCAGCCTCCTCCACGCGGCGGCCGTGCCCGAGCACGAGCGGGCCCTGATGGTCGCGGTGCGCGCGGCGACCTCGCTGGTCAAGGCGCACCGCAGCCACGGCCACCTCGGTGCCCACCTCGACCCGCTGGGGACGCCCCCGCCCGGCGACCCGTCGATGCGGCCCGAGACCTACGACCTGACGCCCGAGCTGATGGCGACCATCCCCGCCGACGTCCTCGGCGTCCACGTCCCCGGGGCGACCCTGGCCGAGGTGCTGCCCAACCTCCGCCGCACCTACTGCGGCACCGTCGCCTACGAGATCGAGCACATCTCCAGCCACGAGCAGCGCGACTGGCTCCGCGAGAAGATCGAATCCGGCGTCTACCGCCAGTCCCTCTCCACCCAGGAGGAGCTGCGCCTGCTCTGGCGGCTGACCAAGGTCGACGCCATGGAGCGCTACTTCCGGCGCGCCTTCATCGGCCAGAAGACCTTCAGCGGCGAGGGCGTCGACATGCTGGTGCCGATGCTCGAGAAGCTGCTCGGCCTGGTGGCCGAGGACGGCATCACCCAGGTGGTGATGGGCATGCCCCACCGCGGCCGGCTGGCGGTCATCGCCCACGTCGTCAACCGCCCCTACGAGCAGCTCCTCCAGTCGTTCGAGAAGGGCGAGCTGCGGGCCGACGACCCCACCGGGGACGTCAAGTACCACCTCGGCGCGACCGGCACCTACATCACGGATCACGACCTCCGCGTCGACGTCCGGCTGGTCTCCAACCCCTCTCACCTGGAGGCGGTCGACGGGGTGGTCGAGGGCTGGACGCGGGCACTGCAGTCGCACCGCGAGGGGGCGACGCTGCAGCTGGACCCCGAGGCGGCGATCCCCATCCTCATCCACGGCGACGCCGCCTTCAGCGGCCAGGGCGTGGTCCAGGAGGTCCTCAACCTGCAGTCGCTGGCCGGGTACACCACCGGCGGCACCGTCCACGTGATCGTCGACAACCAGGTCGGGTTCACCACCGACCCGGCCGACCTGCGCTCCACCCGCTACGCTTCCGACCTCGCCAAGGGCTTCGACGTCCCCATCGTGCACGTCAACGCGGACGACCCCGAGGGCTGCGTCGCCGCGGCGCGCTTCGCCCATGACTTCCGGCGCACCCACCATCGCGACGTCGTCATCCACCTGGTCGGGTACCGCCGCTTCGGGCACAACGAGGCCGACGAGCCGAGCTACACGCAGCCGCTCATGTACCAGCGCATCCGCGAACACCCCACGGTGCGCGAGCTCTTCGTCCGCCGGCTGATGCAGGAGGGGCTGATCACCGACGACGAGGCCAAGCAGGAGTCCGACCAGGTCACCGCCCGGATCTCCGAGGCGCACAAGCGGATCAGGGCGAATCTCACCACCCTCATCGACGAGGACACCTCCAACGGCCACGGCGAGCAGGGCGTCGCCGAGCCGCCGGGCCCGCCCACCCGGGTGGGCGCGGCCGAGCTGGCCGCCATCAACGAGGGCCTCTTCCAGGTCCCCGACGGCTTCACCGTCAACCCCAAGCTGGCCCGCCAGCTGGAGCGGCGCCGGGCCTCGCTCGAGCAGGGGGGGATCGACTGGGGCCACGCCGAGGCCCTCGCGCTGGGGTCACTGCTGCTCGACGGGGTCCCCATCCGGCTCACCGGCCAGGACACCGAGCGCGGCACCTTCAGCCACCGCCAGATGGTCCTCCACGAAGATCAGACCGGAACCGCGTGGGCGCCCATCCAGCACCTGGAGGGGGCCCGCGCCACCTTCGAGGTCCACAACAGCCCCCTCAGCGAGGTGGGTGCGCTGGCTTTCGAGTACGGCTACTCGGCTGCCGAGCCGGGCTGCCTCGTCCTCTGGGAGGCTCAATTCGGCGATTTCGCCAACAACGCCCAGATGGTGATCGACCAGTTCATCGTCGCCGCTCAGGCCAAATGGGGCCAGCGCTCCCGGCTGGTCCTGCTCCTCCCCCACGGCTACGAGGGCCAGGGGCCCGAGCATTCGAGCGCCCGCATGGAGCGCTTCCTGGCCCTCTCGGCGGACGGCAACATCCGGGTCGCCAGCTGCTCCAACTCGGCTCAGTACTTCCACCTGCTGCGCGACCAGGCGCTGGCGCCGCTGCCGCGGCCGCTGGTGTGCATCACGCCGAAGTCATTGCTCCGTGCCGCGGAGACCAGCTGTGCCGCCCAGGACCTCACCGACGGCGGATTCCAGCCGGTCATCGAGGACCCCCGGATGGCGGCGCGGCGCGAGGCGGTCCGCGTGCTCCTGCTCTGCACCGGCAAGGTGTACTGGGAGCTGGAGGCCCACGAGCTGCGCGAGCGCGCGGAGGACCTGGCGATCGGCCGGGTGGACCTTCTCGACCCGCTCCCGCTCGACGAGATCATCGCGATGTTCCGCGCCTACCCCAACCTGGAGAAGGCCTACTGGGTCCAGGAGGAGCCCGAGAACATGGGAGCCTGGGCTCACGTCCAGCGCCGGATCGGACGCAACCGCCCCTACGAGGTGGGCTGGGATTACATCGGCCGGCCGCGCCGGGCCAGCCCCTCCGAGGGATACCACGGCTCCCACGTGATCGAGCAGGAGCGCGTCCTGCGCGAGGCGCTCATGACCTCGCCGGCGGCCCAGGCGTTCGCCGCCGGCTCCCGCTCGCAGGAGCCTGCGGACGACCAGTCGCCACCGTCCGCGGAGGTTGGTGCTGCGGAGAACGGCGTCGCGGAGAGCGGTGCCACGGAGAACGGCGCGACGGGGGACGGCGCGGCGGGCGGCGCTGACCGGAGGCCCGTGACCGCGTCACGCCCGCGCAACCGGTGACGCCCCGGCGCCCTGGGCCCCGGCTGTGAGCCCCCGCGTCGTGGTGCTGGGCGGCGGTCCGGCTGGCGACGTCGCCGCCCTGCGCGGGGCCCAGCGGGGCGCCGAGGTGGTGCTCGTCGAGCGCGCCGAGCTGGGCGGGACCTGCCTCAACTGGGGATGCATCCCCACCAAGTCGCTGCTCGCCACCGCCGACCTGCTCCGGCGCATCCGGCGGGCGGGCGAGCTGGGGCTCCGGGTGGGTGAGGTGGAGCTCGACTTCCCCCGCATGATGGAGCGCAAGGAGGAGGTGGTCACCGCCATGCGGGGCGGCGTCGAGGCCGCCTGCAAGCGCCGCAAGGTGCGGGTGGTCCGGGGGCAGGGGGTCCTCGAGGACGGTGCCGTCCGGGTCGGCGACGAGCGCCTCGAGTACGACCAGCTCATCGTCTGCGTCGGCACCGAGCCCAGCGGGCTGCCCGGCATCGAGATGGGTCACCCCTGCGTCGTCACCTCCAACGGCGTGCTGCGCCTGGAGCGCCTTCCCCGCCGTCTTCTGGTGATCGGTGGCGGGGTCATCGGCTGCGAGTTCGCCTCCTTCTTCGCCCCGCTGGGGGTCGCCGTAACCGTGGTCGAGCTGCTCCCCCAGATCCTGGCCGGGGTGGAGTCGCGGGTGGTGCGTGAGTTCCGCCGCCTGGTGGAGAGGGAGGGGATCACCTTCCACACCGGCCGCCGGGTGGCGGGCGTCGAGTACCGGGACGATTCGGTGACCGCCACCCTCGACGACGGCACTTCCATCGAAGCCGACCTCGTCCTGGTCTCGGTCGGGCGCGCTCCCCAGACCGCGGGGATCGGGCTGGAGGCGGCGGGGGTCGAGCTGACCGCGCAGGGTCACATCGTGGTCGACGGCATGCTGCGCACCGCCAGCCCTCGGATCTGGGCGGCGGGCGACTGCATCGGCGGCCTCCAGCTCGCCCACCTGGGCAGTGCCGAGGGCGCCCGGGCGGTCGAGAACGCGCTCGGCGTCGGGGTGCGCCCGATGGACCGGACCGTCGTCCCCTCCTGCATCTATACCCACCCCGAGATCGCCATGGTCGGCCTGAGCGCCGAGGCGGCGGCCGCCGCCGGTCACGAGGTGAAGGTGGGTCAGGCCCGCTTCATCGGCAATGGGAAGGCGGTGGGGGAGAACGAGCCCGACGGCCTGGTCCACCTCTGCTCGGATGCGGGCACCGGCCAGATCCTGGGGGCGACCGTGATGGGCGTCCACGCCGTCGAGATCATCCACGAGGTGGGGGTGGCGATCAGCGACGCTCTCACCGTCGACGAGCTGGGCGACATCATCCACGCTCATCCCACGGTGAGCGAGCTGGTCATGGAGGCGGCAGAGCAGGCCGAGGGGCTGGCCCCGTATCTGAGCTGAGCGGGCCGGTCTCCCCGCCGGCTCTGCCCCTCCACCGCGCCGGCATCTCCAGCTCAGCACCTGGCGGCTCCCCGCCGGCTCCACCCAAGTACCGGCGGCTCCCTGCCGGTCCCCATCCCTCTCCAGGTGGTTTCGGACATAGAAGTCCGAAACCGGTGGTCGGAGCATGGGGGGTGCCCTGCACCCACTTCCAGACCCTCGCCGGCACTCGCTGGCAGTAATGTTGCGCAATTGGGTATAATGTTGCGCAAATGCCCAGAGGCCGCCCTCCCTCCGTCTCCGCCGGGCTGAGCGATCGGCTGGTGGAGCTGCACCGCGCCTACGGACTGGGCGCCCGCGAGATCGCCGAGGCGCTGGAGCGCGCCGGGGTGGGTTCTCCGGGCGGCGCCGGGCGCTGGCACCCCTCGACGGTCAGCCGGTGCCTTGCGCGCCGGGGCGTCGCCCTCCAGCCGGGCCGGCCCCTGCGATGGCTGTCCCGTCCGCGCCCCCTGGAGGCCACCCCGCTGCACACGATCACCGCGATCGCCTGGCGGCGGCGCGCCGCCGGGTCGGGGAGCGACCTCTGGGCGCTGCTCGGGCACGGCGGCGGCGGCGGAGAGGGAGGTCACGGTGGACGACGTTGAGGAGCGGGACGCGAGCTTCGGGTCGGTGCCGCGGGCGGTGATCGGAGCCGTCGCCGCCAACCGGTTCATGCCGCCCAGGCAGACGCGCGACCTGGACTTCGCCGTCTGTGACCGCGACGAGGCGGCCGCCGGCGCGTCCCTGGAGGCGGCGGGGTGGCAGCGCGTGCGTCCACTCCCGCTTCGGCCGCCGATCACGGGGTTCGCCTGGCACGCCGCGGACGGTGCGCCGGTGGACGTGATCACCGTCCCCGGGGTCTGGGGGCGGGAGCTGGTGGACACGGCCATGGCCAGCCGGGAGGGCGGCGCGCCCTTTGCGACCCTGCCCCACCTCATCCTGCTCAAGATGATCGCGGGCCGGACCGTCGACGGCGGCGACATCGCCCGGATGCTCGGGCACCAGGACGCGCTCACCCTGGAGGCGGTCCGTCTGGTTGCCCGCCGGGTGCTGGGTCCGGAGGAGCTGCAGGATCTGGATCAGCTCATCGAGCTGGGACGGCTGGAATACGGGGCTCGCCCCGGGGAGGCATGACCATGACCGCATCCGCCGCCCGCCCCGTGGCCCTGGTCACCGGCGCCTCCGCCGGCCTGGGCCACGCCTACGCACGCCAGCTCGCCGAGGGCGGCTGGGACCTGGTCCCGGTGGCTCGCCGCGCCGACCGCCTGGAGGCCCTCGCCGCCCGGCTACGATCCGGCGCCGGCGTCTCCGTCGAGCCGCTGGTCGCCGACCTCGTCGACCCGGCGGGGCTCGCCGCCGTCGAGGCGCGGGTCGCCCGCGGGGTGGATCTGGTCGTCAACTGCGCCGGCTTCGCCGGCTACATGCCCTTCGCCCAGCTGCCGCCGGAGGTCGCCGACTCGCTGATCGGCGTCCACGTGCGAGCGGTGACGCGTCTCACCGGTGCCGCCGTCCGTGCCATGACCCCCGGGCGGCGGGGGGCGATCATCAACGTCGCCTCCCTGCTCGCGTTCAGCGAGTCGGCGGTGTTGGGCCGTTTCAACCGCGCCACCTACGCCGGCTGCAAGGCTTTCATCGTCACCTTCACCCAGCTGGTGGCCCAGGAGGTCGCCGACCTCGGCATCCGGGTCCAGGTCTGCTGCCCGGGGGCGGTCGTCACCGAGTTCCACGATGTCGCCGGGGTTCCGCGTCCGCCGGCGGCGATGAGCCCCGAGGAGGTGGTGGCCGCGTCGCTGCGCGCCCTCGACTCGGGAGAGGTCGTCTGCGTCCCCGGCCTCGAGGACCCGGCCGCGGTCGACCGCTACCACGAGGCGCAGCGGGAGATGCTCCGCCAGGGCAACCGTCCCGAGCTGGCCGAGCGCTACCGGGCCGCCGCCGGCTGACCCCGGGCCTCCGGCCGCGGCCGTCGCCGGCGGTCCGCGACCAGTCCCGGCGCGCTCAGAGTGCCTCCAGGTCGGCCTCGCGGGCGCGACGCTTCTGCAGGTGGTACGGAACGCTCACCACCACCGTCCCGGGTCGGAAGAGCAGCGCCGCCTTGAGCCGGAGCGGGAACTGGTTGTGGAGCAGCTGTTGCCACCAGCGGGTGGCGACCAGCTCGGGTAGCACGATCACCAGGGTCCGGTCGGTCACCTGCTTGTCGATGGCGTCGATGTAGTGGAGCAGAGGCCGCAGGATCGACCGGTACGGGGACTCGATGATCACCAGCGGGACGTGGTTCCCCCACGCCTCCCAGCGCGCCCGCAGCAGCGCGATGTGATCGGGATTCGGACAGATGTGGACTGCCACCACCTCCTCGGAGAGCGAGCGGGCCAGGGCCAGGCTCTGGAGGGCGACATTGTTGAGCTGGTCGATGGGCACGATGCAGACCGGATGGATGTTGCCCGGCTCGGTGGGGATTTCGGTGGTGCGCTGGTCCTTGACGTCGGCGTAGTGGCGGTGGATTCCCAGGAAGAGGGTCACGGCGGAGGGCACGATCACCAGAATGATCAGGCTCTCGGGGAGCTTGGAGATGGCGGTCACCACGAAGACCACGCAGGTCATGCACATGCCCACCGCGTTGAGCGGCAGACCGCGCTTCCAGCCCGGCTCCCGGCGGCGCACCCAGCGGACCACCATGCCGGCCTGGGACATTGTGAAGGCCAGGAAGACGCCGATGGCGTAGAGGGGGATGAGCCGTGAGACGTCCCCCTGGAAGACGAAGATGAGCAGGCAGGCGAGGGCCGCCAGCATGATGATCCCGTTGCTGTAGGCGAGCCGGTCGCCGAGGCGGCGGAACTGGTGGGGCGCGTACTCGTCCCGAGCCAGGAAGAAGAAGAGGCGCGGGAAGTCGGAGAAGGACGTGTTGGCGGCGAGCAGGAGCACGGCCGTGGTCGCCACGCCCACGAAGATGAAGAGCCCTTCACCCAGGGCAGTGGCCGACTGGAACACCGGGTGACCGTTGATGCACTGCAGCGGCGCCGTGAAGGCATGCGCCGCCTGCTGCAGGATGACCGATTGGTAGCAGGGATCGGAGGAGTTGCGGACGCTGACCCCGAGCAGCTCGGTGCCGATCGTTATGCCGCAGAACATGACCACGCAGAGGACGGCCATGATCGTCAGGGTCGTCCGCGCGTTCCGCCACTCGGGGATCCTGAACGCCAGGATCCCGTCGCTGATCGCCTCGATCCCGGTGAGCGCTGAGCATCCCGAGGAGAACGCCTTGAGGAAGAGGAGGACGAGCAGCATGCCTCCCAGGTCGGTGAAGCTGGTGCTGGTGGGGACGTGGATCGAGACGCCTGTGGGATGGATGCTGCCGGTGATCAGACGCACGAAGTTGACAATCACGGTCAGCAGGATCGCGAAGATGAAGAGGTAGGTCGGCGCCGCGAAGATGTTCCCCGCCTGGCGCAGCCCGCGAAGGTTGGCCAGGGCGATGAGCACGACCACCACGATGCAGGCGACCACGCGATAGTGGACCGCCGCCGGGAAGACGCTCTGGATCTGGTCGTAGCCCGCAGCCACCGAGACGGCGACGGTGAGGATGTAGTCGGTCATCAGGGCCGAGCCGGCGATCAGCCCCGGCACCGGCCCCAGGTTGTCCTTGGCGACGATGTAGGAGCCGCCACCCTGGGGGTAGGCCTTTATGGTCTGCCGGTAGCTGAGGCACACGATGACGATGAGCAGGGCGATCACGCTCATGATCGGCAGCAGGTCGGTAGTGATCGCCGTGGCCCCGGCGACCGCGAGCACGACCACGATCTCCTCGGTGGCGTAGGCAACCGAGGAGAGGGCATCGGAAGAGAGGACCGCCAGGGCCCTGACCTTGTTGAGTCGCTCGTGGACCATCTGGCGGTTGGCCAGAGGCGCTCCGAGGAGCACTGCCCGGAGCCGCCGCTCGAACCTCCCCACGGGGGTGTCCGCTTGGGCGGCGCGCGGGGTCGCCTCCAGCCACCCGGGTGCCACCGGCTCGAACCCTCGGGTCTGGGATCGCACCACTCGGACGTAGTGCTCGCCGGGCCGTCCCCTCGTCTCGGCGATGTCCAGGCCGGGCGCAACCTCACCGCCGGCCGCTCGGGCGGGGGCCGCCGTCCAGGCGCGGCCGGCCTCACGCAGGGCGGCGATCTCGGCGTCCGGGAGCGTCGGCGGGGGTGTCGGGGGCTCGGGAGCCGAGGCGTCAGCCATGGCGTCGGCAGTGTAGGTCTCGCCCCGATCCTGGAGCTCTCGCCGCAGGCGCCGCGGTGTTCAGCGCGCTCGGAATCGGCGGTCCAAGGTGGCGGTGGAGATCAGCTCGGTGCCGCGAGGCGGAGCAGGAAGACCCGGCACGGGGCGTGCTGGAGGATGTGGGGCACCGTCTTGCCCATGTAGAAGTCGCCGAACCGCTCCCGGTAGGTCAGGCCGACCACGGCGAGGTCGATCTGCTGCTCGGTGATCTCGTCCACGATCGCCGGTGCCGCCTCGCGCGCCTGGAGGACCTCGCCCTTGACCTCGACCTCGTAGTAGCGGCCAATCTCCTCGGCGTGATCCAGGAGTTTCTCGGCGGCCTCGACCTCGGGGTTCTCGACCCTGCTGAGGGCCAGCCCCCGGGGGACCTCGACGACCGTCACCGCCAGCACCGAGGCGTGCGGGCGGAGCGCCAGGCGGCAGGCGAAGCGAATGGCCTCCTCATCGGTGTCCGTTCCATTGACGGGCACGAGGATGTGGTGCGGCGTGAAACCGGGCATCTCGTGGGAATCCTAGCCCGGTCGCCGGCCGGCCGGTGGGGCCGGCAAGCCGTACAATCGCCCCAAATGAAGGTGATCATCGTCGGCTGCGGGCGGGTCGGCGCCCAGCTTGCCCGGCAGCTCGACGCTGAGGATCACCAGGTCGCCGTCGTCGACCAGCAGGTGGCCGCCTTCGAGCGGCTGGGCCGCGACTTCGGCGGCGAGATGATCGTGGGCAACTGCATCGACGAGGCGGTGCTCCGCCGCGCGGGCGTCGCGTCCGCCGACTGCTTCGTCGCGGTGACCAACGGCGACAACCGCAACCTGATGGCTGCCCAGATCGCCCAGCGCATCTTCAAGGTGCGCCGTGTGATCACCCGGGTGTACGACCCCATCCGCGAGTCCGTCTACAGCGAGCTCGGGCTGGAGACCTTCTGCCCCACCACGCTGGGGGCGAATCTCATCCGCGACTATTTCCGGGAGGGGGTCAACCGGGGGCACCCCACCAGGGAGGTCGATCGGCCCGCGGTCCGCGCCTCGTGAGCGGTTCCCCCGACCCGCCCTACGTCATCATCGTCGGCGGCGGCAAGGTCGGATTCCACCTCGCCAAGCACCTCATCGAGCGCGACTACGAGGTCACGCTGGTCGAGAAGGATGCCGGGCGTGCGGAGTGGATCGAGCACCAGCTCGGCACGGTGAGCATCATGGTCGGCGACGGTGATGAGATGGCCTTTCTGGCCACCACTGGCATCGAGCGCGCGAGCGTCGTGGTGGCCGCCACCGGGGACGACGAGGACAACCTCATCGTCTGCCAGCTGGCCAAGCTGAAATTCAACGTGCCTCGCACCATCGCTCGGGTGAGCAACCCCCACAACGTCGCCGTCTTCCGTGCCCTCGGCGTCGACGCGCCCGTCTCGGCCACCGAGCTGCTGATGGGGCTGATCGAGGCCGAGATGGGTTCGGAGCTGGTGCGGGGCGTCGCGGTCAAGGCGTCGGGCACCTGTCTCGTCGACCTCGCGCTCCCCGCCGTGTCCGCGTACGTCGGCAAGCGGATCTCCGAGGTGGCCATACCCAAGGGGGGCATCATCGTCTGCATCGTTCGCGGCGGAAAGCCGGTGATCCCCCAACCGGAGGTCGTCATCGAGCCGGGTGACGAGCTGGTCGTCTACTCGCAGCTGACCGACGTGGCGGCGGTTGGGGAGGCCCTGGCCCGGGGCTGACCACCACCCGAAGGCCCCCGACAGGCAGAGAATCTCCCCCCATGTCAGCGTCGGACCCGTCCACCTCTGGGGGCCCGTCCGGACGCCTGCTCGTCGTCGAGGATGACGATGCGTTGCGCCGGATCCTCTGTGCCGCCCTGGAGCGCGCCGGACACCGAGTCGACGTCGCCGCCGACGGTCTGGTCGGCGCCGAGAAGCTGGCACGCGGTGGCTACGAGGTGGTGCTGCTCGACATCGGCCTCCCCTTCATCGATGGCTGGCGCCTACTCGACACCCTGGAGGGCCAGCGCCAGCCGTCGGTGATCGTGATCAGCGCCCGGGGCGACGAGCGGGACAAGGTGCGCGCTCTCGACCTCGGTGCGGACGACTACCTGACCAAGCCCTTCGGGGCCGGAGAGCTGGTGGCCCGGGTTCGGGCGGTGCTGCGCAGGGTGCGGGGTACCGCGGAGGCTGCCCAGGTGGTCCGCTGCGGAGACGTGCTCGTCGACTTCGGCGCCCGGCTGGTGACCCGCGCGGGGCAGGAGGTCCGGCTCTCCCCGACCGAGTACGTGCTGCTCACCGAGCTCGCCCGCCATCCCGGTGTGGTGATGGACCATCGGACCCTGCTCACTCGGGTCTGGGGACCCATGTACGCCGGGGATCGCAACTACCTGCGCACTTTCGCACAGCGCCTGCGCCGCAAGCTCGAGGTCGACCCGGCGGACCCCCACGTCATCGTCACCGCGGGCCGGCGCGGCTACCGCTTCGGGCCGCCGGCCGAATCCGTTCCCCTATCGGGCGTCTGACATTCGGCACTGCGCGCCCGGTCGTTGACCGAACGTTGATGATTGGGCGCCCAGGATCGTTGCCGTGGACGCTCACGGGCAGTTCGGCGGCCTGCGCTTCCTGGACGCGCGCGAGCTCAAAGGGGCGACCGTCTTCGACGTCGAGGGCGCAAGCCTTGGCAGCGTCGCCGCGGTGCTGGCGCGGCTGGATGGAGCCGTCGACCTCCTCGTGAGGGAGGGTGGGCCGCGATGGCGGGCGCTCCGGGTGGCACTCGACGACGTCGAGATCGACGATCAGGGCCGGCTGTGGCGCCGCCCCGGCTGGCGCGTCTACCGGATCGGCGTTCCCGCACCGGCCGAGTCGTTGACCGAACGTTGATCACAGGATTGGGAGACTCCCACGCATGAAGCTCCGTGTCCATCGCCTCGGGCAAGCTCACTGATGCTCGACCTGTTCATGCTCGCGATCCTGGCCATCCTCGTCGCCGCGAGCTTCCTCTACGTCTACGGCCTGGGGAAGCTCTGATGAGCGAGGCCTTCGGATATATCGTCGCCTTCGTGGTCGCGGTGGCCGTCACCGTCTACCTGATCGCGGCGATGCTCTTCCCCGAGAGGTTCTGAGCCGTGGCCCTGGACATCATCGCCGTCATCGTCACCTACCTCGCGGTCTTCGCCGTCGCCTGGTTCGTCGGCCTCTTCATGGTCAAGGTGTTCCAGGGTCAGCGCACCTTCCTGCACCCGGTGATGCGCCCGGTGGAGCGGGTCATCTACTGGGTGAGCGGGATCGACGAGGAGCACGAGCAGGGCTGGAAGGGCTATCTGGTCGCGATGCTGCTGGTGACCGTGGTCGGGCTGGTCTTCACCTACGTGATCCTGCGCCTCCAGGGCAGCCTGCCCCTCAACCCCGAAAACTTCCCCGGGGTGCCCCCCGCGCTCGCCTTCAACACCGCGGTGAGCTTCACCACCAACACCAACTGGCAGAACTACACGGGCGAGGCGACCATGAGCTACCTCTCCCAGATGCTCGCCCTCACGTTCCACCAGTTCCTCTCCGCGGCCACCGGCATCGCGATTGCGGTGGCGGTGATCCGGGGGGTCGCCCGGCACTCCGCCAAGACCATCGGCAACTTCTACGTGGACATGGTCCGCTGCTTCCTTTACGTGCTGATCCCGATCGCCGTGGTCGGAACCATCATCCTGGTGGCGAGCGGCTCGATCGACAACCTCAACGCCTACACGCCGGTCACGACTCTCTCCGGGGTTGGCCAGACCATCGCCCAGGGCCCGGTGGCTGCGATGGAGGCCATCAAGGACCTGGGGACCAATGGCGGCGGTTTCTTCAACGCCAACTCCGCCCATCCCTTCGAGAACCCGACCGGCCTGACCGACGCGCTGGAGATCGTGCTCTGCCTCTGCCTCCCCTTTGGCCTCGCGGTCACCTTCGGCAAGTGGGTCGGCAACGTCAAGCAGGGTCTGGCCCTTTTCGCCGCGATGGCCATCATCCTGATCGGCGGCGCCGCCTTCGCAGCCCAGCAGGAGCAGGCCGGCAACCCCGCCTTCAGCACCACCGAGGTGAGCCAGGTCGCCAGCGCGACCAACCCGGGCGGGAACATGGAGGGCAAGGAGGCGCGCTTCGGTGCCATCCAGTCGGCCCAGTACAACACCGCCACCACGGGCACCAGCACAGGGTCGGTCGACGCCGCCCAGGACAGCTTCACCCCCCTCGGCGGCATGGTGCCGCTGGTGCTCATCGAGCTGGGTGAGATCACCCCCGGGGGGACCGGCTCCGGTCTCTACGGGATGGTCGCCTTCGCCATCGTCGCCGTCTTCCTCGCCGGGCTGATGGTGGGGCGGACACCCGAGTACCTGGGCAAGAAGATCGAGGCGCGCGACATCAAGTACGCGGCCATGGCCATCCTCATCCTGCCCCTCTCCATCCTCGGCCTGACGGCCATCGCCGTGCTCAGCCCGGCGGGTCAGGCGGGCCCGCTCAACCCGGGCCCGCACGGCTTCACGGAGATCCTCTACGCGTTCAGCTCAGTCACCGGCAACAACGGCAGCGCCTTCGCCGGGCTGAGCGGGAACACGCTGTTCTACAACACGCTGCTGGCCATCGGCATGTGGCTGGGCCGGTTCATCTTCATCATCCCGGTGCTGGCGCTGGCCGGATCCCTGGCAGGCAAGAAGATCGTCCCCGCCGGCGCGGGGACTTTCCCCACCGACACCGCGCTGTTCACGGGTTTGCTGATCGGGACCATCCTCATCGTCGGGGCCCTGACGTTCTTCCCGGCGCTGTCTCTCGGTCCCATCCTCGAACAGCTCCAGCTGCACGCCGGCATCCTTTCGCACCCCTAGGAGCTCACAGACAAATGACGGCCCTCACCGGCACCGACGGTCTGCCCCAGGCGCATAAGCGACGCCGCCAGAGCAGCCTGTACGACCCGGCCATCCTGGTCCCCGCCATCGGCGACAGCTTCAAGAAGCTGGATCCTCGCTGGATGGCACGCAACCCGGTGATGTTCGTGGTCGAGGTCGGCGCAGCGATCACCACTTACGTCTTCATCTCCGGGTTCTTCAACCACGGGAACCAGGGATTCGTCGGTCAGATCTGCCTCTGGCTCTGGTTCACGGTGCTCTTCGCCAACTTCGCCGAGGCGGTCGCCGAGGGCCGCGGCAAGGCTCAGGCGGCGAGCCTCCGGCGGACGCGCTCGGACACCATCGCCCGCCGCTTGGTGGGTGGGATCGATGGTCAGGAGGAGGGCGTCCCTGCCCCCGAGCTGCGCCGCGGTGACATCGTGGTCTGCGAGACCGGGGACATCATCCCCAGCGACGGCAGCATCATCCATGGCATCGCCTCCGTCGACGAGTCGGCGATCACCGGCGAGTCGGCGCCGGTCATCCGGGAGGCCGGCGGCGACCGCAGTGCGGTCACGGGAGGGACCCGCGTCCTCAGCGACCGGATCGTGATCGAGATCACCCAGAATCCCGGCGAGACCTTCATGGACCGGATCATCGGCCTGGTCGAGTCGGCGTCGCGTCAGAAGACCCCCAACGAGATCGCTCTCAACATCCTCCTGGCATGCCTGACTCTGATCTTCATCATCGCGGTCGTCACCCTGCAGCCCTTCGCCCTCTTTGCCGGGGCCTCGGTGTCGGTCGTGGTGCTCATCGCCCTGCTCGTCTGCCTCATCCCCACCACCATCGGAGCGCTGCTCTCAGCGATCGGGATCGCCGGCATCGACCGGCTGCTGCAGAAGAACGTGCTGGCGATGTCCGGTCGCGCAGTCGAGGCCTCGGGTGACGTCGACGTGCTCCTCCTCGACAAGACCGGGACCATCACCTGGGGCAACCGCCAGGCCTCCGAGTTCATCCCCGCCCCCGGCATCGAGATGCAGCGGCTGGTGAAGGCGGCCGACCTGGCGAGCGTCGCCGACGAGACCCCCGAGGGACGCTCGATCGTCGCCCTGGCTCGCCGCATTGGCATCGCCGAAGAGCCCGACATCCAGTCCTGGGCGTTCGTCCCCTTCTCCGCGAACACCCGGATGAGCGGCGTCGACCACGACGGCACCAGCATTCGCAAGGGGGCCGGCGACGCCATCGCCTTCTGGTGCTCGGGCGAGAAGAGCCGCGAGCTGCCTGACACCGTGCGTGAGCAGGTCGAGACCATCGCCCGCAGCGGCGGCACGCCTCTCCTGGTCGCCGAGAACCGGACCGTGCTGGGGACGATCCACCTCAAGGACATCGTCAAACCCGGCATCAAGGAGCGTTTCGAGGACCTGCGCCGGATGGGCCTGCGCACAGTCATGATCACCGGTGACAACCCGCTCACCGCCAGGGCGATCGCCGAGGAGGCGGGGGTCGACGACTTCCTCGCCGAGGCGACCCCGGAGAACAAGCTGGAGCTGATCCGCAGCGAGCAGGCGGGCGGCAAGCTGGTGGCGATGACCGGTGACGGGACCAACGACGCTCCCGCGCTCGCTCAGGCCGACGTCGGCGTGGCCATGCAGAGTGGCACCCAGGCGGCCAAGGAGGCCGGCAACCTGGTCGACCTGGACAGCGACCCCACCAAGCTGATCGAGATCGTGGAGACCGGCAAGCAGATGCTGATCACGCGAGGCGCGCTGACCACCTTCAGCGTGGCCAACGACGTCGCCAAGTACTTCGCGATCATCCCGGCGATGTTCGCGGTGGCCCTCCCGCCGCTGCGGGCACTCAACATCCTGCAGCTGCAGACGCCCGAAAGCGCGATCCTCTCGGCGGTGATCTTCAACGCCCTGATCATCGTCGCGCTCATCCCGCTGGCCCTGCGCGGGGTCAAGTACCGGGCCGTGGGCGCCGCCGCGCTGCTCCGCCGCAACCTGCTCATCTACGGGGTGGGCGGCATCATCCTCCCCTTCATCGGCATCAAGGTCGTGGACATCGTGATCACCTCCCTTCACCTGATCTGATCTGGACAAAAGAGATGTTTCGCAACTTCCCCAAAGAGCTGCTGGTGGCGCTGCGGGTCACCCTGGTCATCGCCCTGCTGGGCGGCCTGGTCTATCCGCTGGTGCTGTTCGGATTCTCCCAGCTGGCCTTCAACAGCCAGGCCAACGGCAGCCTGATCAAGAACAAGAGCGGCACTGTGGTCGGTTCCAGTCTCATCGGCCAGTGCTTCTACGAGACCAAGAGCGTCTCGGGAACCCTGACCTACACCACCACCCAGTATCAGGGCCACACCTTCTACACCGTCGACCCCCGCTACTTCCAGGGGCGCCCCTCGTATGCCCAGGTGACCGAGCCCGACGGGACCGTGGAAGTGGTTCCCCTCGACCCGCCCTGCAACCCGGCGTCGTCGGAGGGCAGCAACCTCGCGCCGAGCAACGCCCTGCTCGTCGAGCAGGTGGACACCTACGCGGCCTACCTGCACTGCGTGGGCATCGACACCAGCGGCTCCTTCACCGCCGCCCAGCTCCAGGCCGCCGCCACCGACCCGACCCATGACTGCCTGAGCACCGGGGCCACGACAACTCCCATCCCCATCGACCTGGCGACCGGTGACTTCACCAGCTTCGATCCCGACATCAGCGTGGCGGCGGCTCTGGCGCAGGTCGACATGGTGGCCTCCGCCCGCGGCCTCTCGGAGGCCCAGGTGCACGCCCTGGTCGAGAACAACATCAGTGGCCGCATCCTCTGGATCTTCGGAGAGTCGGACGTCGACGTCCTCCAGCTCAACATCGCCCTGAACGCGGAGTTCGGCGCGCCACCCGCGCTCGGCTGACCCGTGGGGCGACTTCGGGTGGGGAGAGCCGCCGGGGTTGCCCAGAGCCTCCCCGGGTACACTTGCCCCAGGATCAGCCCGCGCCGGGCCGGCTCGGCCGGCGGGCCAGAGGGCCATGACCGAATCTCCACATGAGATAGCCGCCGTCGCCGCGAGTGAGGCCACGGCCGCGGTACCCGCGGACGTCGCGGGCCCGCCGCCGCCGCCGCGGGGCCGGCTCAAGGCATACCTGGGCGCCATGCCCGGGTCGGGCAAGACCTTCGCCATGCTCCGCGAGGGACGCGACCGCCGCGACGCCGGCGAGGACGTCGTGGTCGGCTTCATCGAGACCCACGGTAGGGCGCGCACCCAGGAGGCCGTCGGCACCCTGGAGGTCCTGCCCCGGCTGAGCGTCGACTACCGCGGCACCAAGCTCTCGGAGATGGACGTGGATGCGGTGCTGGCCCGCCATCCCCAGGTGGCGCTCATCGACGAGCTGGCCCACACCAACGCCCCCGGCGTCCGCCACCACAAGCGCTGGGAGGACATCGAGGACATCCGCGACGCCGGCATCGACGTGATCACCACCATGAACATCCAGCACCTCGAGTCGGTGAAGGACGTGGTGGAGCGAATCACCGGGATCACCGTGCACGAGACGGTGCCCGACAGCGTCCTCGACCGCGCCGACGAGGTCCAGTTCATCGACATCACCCCCGAGGCCCTCCGTAAGCGGATGCGCCACGGCAACATCTACCCGCCCGACCGGGTGGACATGGCGCTGCGCAACTTCTTCCGGCCGGGCAATCTCGGTGCGCTCCGCGAGCTGGGTCTGAGGCTGGTCGCCGAGCGCGTCGAGGGCCAGCGCGGCGGCGTCCAGGCACCTCCCGAGGACGTCCTCGCCGCCGTCGGCGGGGGGGTGTCGGCGGAGGCCCTGATCCGGCGCGGCGTCCGCCAGGCTCGCCGCCGGCGCGGCTTCTGCACCGTGGTCCACGTCCGGACCGTGGAGGACCCCGTCCCCGGGCCCGGCAGCGACGAGGGCTGGCGCCGGCTGGCCGCCGAGCTGCAGACCTCGCTGGTGGAGCCGGAGGCCACCGACATCGCCGCGGCCCTGATCGCCGTCGCCCATGATCGGGGTAGCCGCCACGTGGTGATGGGCGAGCCGCACCCGCGCGGCTTCTTCGGCCGGATGCGCAAATCCATCGTCGATCGCGTCATCGAGGGGCTGCCCGACGCCGACGTCCACGTGATCTCGCGATACTCCGCCACTCCCTACGCCCCCCAGGACCGGCCCAACCCCGACTCCCTGCTCCGCGACCTGAGCATGACCCGGCCCCGTGGCGGGCTGCGCCTCTACATGAGCTACGCGCGGGGGGCGGGCGCGACCACGCAGATGCTCGACGAGGCCCGCCGCCGCGTGGCCCGCGGCACCGACGTCGTGGTCGGAGCGGTGAGCGGTGGAGGAGCGTCGCGGCTGGGCACCCTTCCCCTGCTCGGCGGGCACGCCTCACCGGCGGCGCGGGGTGTCCTCGACGTCGAGGCGCTGATGAGCCGCAACCCCGACGTGGTGGCGATCGACGACCTCGCCGGCGTGACCACGACCGGACGGCTGGTGGCCCACGTGCTGCCCCGGATCCGCGCCGCCGGCATCAACGTCATTGGCACCGTCCACCTCACCGACCTGCGCAGCACGGTGAGCGTGATGGGGCCGCTGCTCAACCGCCCCAAGGAGCGTCCCATCCTGGACGACTCGTCCGTCGACCCCGCCGACGAGATCGAGCTGATCGACGTCCCGCCGGCCGAGCTCGAGGAGCGGCTGCGCCAGGGCGAGATCATGCCGCCCGCCGAGGCCATCCAGGCTCTCCAGGGCGAGTTCCGCCCCGAGGTGCTCACCGCCCTGCGCGAGCTGGCGCTGCGCCGGGTCGCCGAGCACTGCGACCGGCGCCTCATCGAGTACATGAGCACGGCTCGCATCAACGAGCCGTGGGAAGCCCGTCCCCGGGTGCTGGTCCTGGTCCCGCCTCAACCCGGACAGGAGGCCGTCATCCGCCGTGCCGCCGCCCACGCGGTGCGCCGGGACGACGCCCTGACCGCCGTCTCGGTCCGCCGCCGGCCGCGCAGCGACGTCGAGAAACGCATCCTCGGTGGCTACGCCACCCTCACCCATCAGCTCGGCGGTGAGTTCGTGACCATCGACGGGCGGGACGTCGCCGCCACGGTCGCCGCCTACGCCCGCGGCCACCGGATCACCGAGATCCTGGTGATGCGGAGCATGAGGAACAGCAGCTCCCGGACGCTGCGCCAGCTGATCCGGCTGGTTGCCAACGTCGACGTTCACGTGGTCGCGGCGACCGACTGACCCCGCTGGGCTAGGCCGCGGGGAGGGTGAAGGCGAAGCGCGCCCCCTCGCCCTCCTCGGAGTCCTCGATCCACACCCGGCCGGCGTGGGCCTCGACCAGACCGCGGACGATCGCCAGCCCCAGCCCGGTGCCGCTGGGCGCGGCGTGGCCATCCCCCTCCCGGGCGGCACCGTCGGGGACGCCGCGGACGAAGCGCTCGAAGATCCGCTCGCGCTGCTCCACCGCCACGCCGGGGCCCCGGTCGATGACCCGGATGACCACCATCGAGCGCTTGCCCGGGGCGGCGGTGACCCTGATCGCCGTGCGCGCGGGCGCGTGCCGGTCGGCGTTCTGGAGGAGGTTGTCCAGGATCTGGCCGAGCCGCTCCCAGTCGGCGAGCACCTCCAGCCCGGTGGGCGGGAGGCTGATCTCCACCTTCCGGCCCACCGAGGAGAGGCGGAGCCGGCCAGCCGCCGCTTCCAGGGCTTCGCCCAGGTCGATCTCCACCGCGTTCAGGGTCAGGGCGTGGGCCTCGATCCGGGCCATGTCCAGCAGGTCGGAGACCAGCCGCTCCAGCCGCCGGGCCTCCCCGATGATCGAGTCCAGCTCGCCGCGCACCTCCTCGGGGATGCGGGGGCGCTCGAGCAGGTCGGTGGCCCCGGTCAGGATGCTGGCCAGCGGGGTGCGCAGCTCATGCGAGACGTTGGCGAGCAGGTCGGAGCGCAGCTTGTCGGCCGCCTCCAGGACTCGCACCTGCTGCTGGGTCTGAGCCAGTCGCACCGCCATGGCGGCGGCCTCCGCCTGCTCGCGCTCGAGCCGTTCCAACTCCGCGTTGCTGCGACGCAGCTGGGAGGCAAGCCGCTCCGCCTCGAACTGGGCGCTGCGGCGTCCGGAGCCCACGCCCCCGGCGACGGCGGCGACGGCGATCAGGACGACGAGGTCCACCAGGTCGCTGGGGTCGTCGATGGTCAGGGTGTGAAGGGGGAGCACGAAGAACCAGTCGACGAGCAGGAAGCTCAGAGCGGCTCCGCCCAGAGCGGCGCGAAGCCCGCTGACCGTGCCCAGCACGGCGACCAGCGCGACGTAGACGAAGACGTAGTCCCGCGCCGTGGACGGGCCGACCAGGCTGAGCACGGCCGTGATCGCGATTGGCCCGCCGATCGCCCCCGTCACCCCGGCGATGGCCGGAAGGTGACCGCCACGGCTGCTCCGCATGGCCTGGATTGTGGGCTCCTCGCCGGTCGCCCGGCGCCCGCGCCGGGGGCAACCCGGGCCGGGTGCCCTCCAGCTCGCGCGTCACCTCGCGCTCGCGCAGGCGCAGCCGCCGGGCGTGCAGCGCGCGCCGGAGACCGGCGACCTGGGGCACGCAGATCAGCGCGGCGACGAGCGCCACCGCGAACGCCGCCCAGCCCAGCCAGCTGGGGCCGAGCAGGAGCGCCGGGGTTCCGGCGGCGAGCAGCCCCGCACAGAAGCAGGCGAGCACCGCCACGGTCACGACGCGGGCGGCGATCGCCGCCGGCTCCCGCGCCGACGCCACCCGCGTCCGCACCGCCTCGGTGTCGACCACCGGCTTGCCCGCTTGCCGGGAGCGCATGACCCGCCAGGCGATCAAGAGCAGGAGAAACTTGGTGATCCAGCTCCAGGGCACCACCCCATGGTACGGAGGCCCGCCGCACCGCGGCGGGTGGCGGTCGCCGTCCGGGCCGGTGGTGCCCGCGGCGCCGTGGTACATTCGCGGCGCAGTCGGGAAGGGAGGTAGCAGAGATGGTTCGCGCCTACGTCCTCATCGGTGCCACCGCCGGCAAGACGCTGGAGGTGGCCAGGAAGCTCCAGGGCCAGGAGGGGATCGTCAAGGCCGACGCCATCACCGGTGAGTACGACGTCATCGCCGAGGTCGAGGCGGCCGACGTCGCGGGCATCGGCAAGCTGATCGTCGAGAAGGTCCAGGCCGCCGAGGGCGTCTTCAAGACCATCACCTGCCTGGTGATCCAATAGGGGGGGCGGCACCGCCCCGCTCCGGCGCGTCCGGCCTCGCCGTCCTGCTGGCGGGGTCGGCGGCCCGGCTGCGCGGGAGTGCGCGGCTGCGCCTGTCGCTCGCCGGCTGGCTGGCCGTCGGGCTGCTCGCCAGCGAAGCCTTCAGCCTCTGGGTCGCCCATCTCCACGGTTCGGGGACCCTGGTGGCTGGTCTGCTCACCCTGGGGTTCTGGGTGCTGGCCGGGCTGGTCATGGCCGCCGGAGCTGCCATGCTCGTCCGCCCCGACGGCTCCCCGGTCGACTTCTACGGCGTCCCCAACGGGCTCTCGGCGCTCCGCGCCTGGCTCTGCCCCCCGCTCCTCCTCTGCACCGGCTGGTCGCTCCCGGGCCGGGATGGTCTCGCCCTCTGGGTCTTCGTCGGCGGCTCGGTCGGGATGCTCGACGCCGTCGACGGCTGGGTGGCGCGCCGCTTCGGCCCGGTGACCCAGCTCGGCAAGGCGATGGACCCCGGCACCGACGCCCTGTACTTCACCGTCGGCGCGATCGCCAGCCTGTGGCTGGGCATCTTCACCTGGTGGCTGATGGCGCTCATCGTCTTCCGCTACTGCGCACCGCTGCTGCTGACGCCGGTGGTCTTCCTGCTCCGCCGCCGGCCCGAGCTGGTGCGGACCCCGTGGGGCCGTTACAACACCATGCTCACCGGGCTGGTGCTCTTCGTCTGCATGCTGGTCCGGGTGGCCGGCGGGCCCGTGACCCTCGTCAACGCCGCGGTCGGCCTGCCCCTGCTGGTCCCCACCGCCCTGCTCCACTTCCGGGCCCTGGCCGAGAGGGTCGCGGCCGCGCCCCGCGTCCCCCGGGACGCGGTGGCCGCCCGGGCGCCCTGAGCCGACGCCCATAATCGGCTGGCCGTGCGCGCCGTCATCAAGGATTCCCCCCGGCCCGGCATCGCCATCACCGAGGTGGACGAACCCACTGCAGGTCCCGGCCAGGTGCTGATCGAGGTGGTCGCCGCCTCGATCTGCGGCACCGACATCCACCTCTATGACTGGAACCCCTGGGCCCAGGCCCGGGTCCACCTGCCCCGGGTGATGGGCCACGAGATCTGTGGCGAGGTGATCGCGCTCGGCGAGGGGGTCGACGGGCGGGTGCGGGCCGGCGACCGGGTGGCGGTCGAATCCCACCTCGTCTGCCACCGCTGCCCCGCCTGCTTGCGCGGCGACTTCCACGTCTGCGCCGCCACCCGCATCCTGGGCGTGGACGTCGACGGCGGCTTCGCCACCCTGGTGGCCCTCCCCCAGGAGAACGTCTGGCCGGTCGGACCCGAGGTGGCGCCCGAGGTGGCCGCCGCGATGGAGCCCTTCGGCAACGCGGTCCACGCCTGCTCCTACGGGGAGATGAAGGGCGCCACCGTCGCCGTCTTCGGCTGCGGCCCGATCGGCTGCGCCGCGGTGGCGGTGGCCAAGGCGCGGGGGGCCGCCCGGGTCATCGCCGTGGAGCCCAACCGCTACCGGCTGGAGCTGGCCGGCCGGATGGGGGCGGACGCCCTGGTCCAGGCGGGACCGGAGAGCGCCGAGGCCGAGGTCCACCGGGCCGCGCGCGGCGAGGTCGACTGCGCCCTGGAGATGAGCGGAGCCCCGGTCGCGGTGGTCGCCGCCACCCGGGTGGTCCGCTCCGGGGGCTGGGTCTCCCTGCTCGGCATCGGTGACGCGCCCACCACGCTCGACCTCTCCCAGGACGTGGTGATGCGCGGCGTCACCCTGCACGGGGTGACCGGGCGCCGCCTCTACGCCACCTGGGAGGAGACCTCCGCCCACCTGCGCAGCGGCGCCATCGACGCCCAGGCATTGATCACCCACCACTTCGCGATGGCCGACATCGAGGAGGCGGTCGCCCTCATCAAATCGGGACGCTGTGGCAAGGTGTCGCTCAGGCCATGACCGTCACCCCGCACCCCTCCGACACCGTCCAGGCGCTCGACCGCTCTCTCGCCGAGGACCTCGACCGGCTCCGCGCCGAGGGTCTGCTCCGGCCGCTCCGCGTCCTCGAGTCCCCGCAGGGGCACGAGGTGGTGATCGCCGGCAGGACGCTGATCAACCTGAGCAGCAACAATTACCTCGGCCTCAACACCCACCCCCGCCTGATCGAGGCGTTCATCGAGGGCGCGCGAACGTGGGGTGCGGGCACCGGCGCCGTCCGCACCATCGCCGGCACCCAGTCGGTGCACGAGCAGCTGGAGACACGGCTTGCCGCCTTCAAGCGGACCGAGGCCGCGCTCACGTTCCAGAGCGGATACACCGTCAACGTCGGCGTCCTCAGCGCGCTGCTCGAGGAGGGCGACGTGGTGGTGAGCGACAAGCTCAACCACGCCTCCATCATCGACGGCATCCGGCTCACCAAGGCCGACCGCATCCTCTATGAGCACTGCGACCTCGACGACGCCGAGCGTGCCCTGGCCCAGGCCCGGGCCAAGGGGTACCGGCGCATCCTGCTGGTCACCGACGGCGTCTTCTCGATGGACGGCGACATCGCGCCGCTGCCCGGGCTGGTGGAGCGCGCCGAGCACTTTGGCGCCGCGTTGATGGTCGACGACGCCCACGCCACCGGCGTCCTCGGCGACCACGGCAGGGGGACCACCGACCACTTCGGCCTGCACGGACGGGTGGCGCTGAACATCGGCACCCTCTCCAAGGCGGTGGGCGTGGTCGGCGGTTACGTCGCGGCCAGCCAGATCGTGCGTGACCACCTCATCCACCGGGCCCGGCCCTTCCTCTTCTCCTCCAGCCATCCACCCGCGGTGGCGCTCGCCTGCGTGGCGGCGCTCGACGTCCTGGAGGCGGAGCCCGAGCTGATCGAGCGGCTCTGGAAGAACACCCGGCATTTCAAGACGGGGCTCCGGCAGCTGGGCTTCGACATCGGGACCGGCGAGACGCCGATCACCCCGGTCATGTGCGGTGAGGCGCCGGTGGCGATGCAGCTCTCCGACCTGCTCATGGAGCGGGGCGTCTTCGCCCAGGGGATCGGGTTCCCGACCGTGCCCCGGGGAAGGGCCCGGGTGAGGACCATCGTGACCGCGACCCACTCCGCCGCCGAGCTGGATCGCGCGCTCGAGGCCTTCGCCGACGCCGGCCGGCGGCTCGGACTGCTCCACGGGTGAGCCGCGAGGGAGCTGTCGCGTCGCGCCCGGCGAGCGCCGTCGCCACGTCCGGCGGACCCTGTGGAAACGTGCGTAACGGCCCCACGGCGACGGGCTTCTGGTCGGTGACACCTCCGCGGGGGAGGCGCTGACATCGCACGCCGCACCGACGCCGAGCTCGAGGAGGAGCGTCAGTTGATCCTGGCCGCGCAGCGCGACCGGGCGGCGTACGCGCCGCTCTACGAGCGCTACGTGGATCAGATCTTCGCCTACACCTACACCCTCACCAGGGATCGGGAGCTCGCCGAGGACGTGACCGCCGCCACATTCGCCAAGGGGCTGGAGGAGCTGCCGCGCTTCGAGTGGCGCGGCGTCCCCTACTCGTCGTGGCTCTACCGTGTCGCCTCCAACCTGGTCGCCCGGCAGCGACGCCACCCGGGGTGGATCGAGCTCGGCCCCGGGCTGGCCAGCGACGAGGCCTCGCCCCAGGACGAGATCGAGAGGCAGGACAGCGCCGCCGCGGTGCGGGCGGCGGTGCGGACCCTCCCCGACGACCAGCGCCAGGCGGTGTCGCTGCGCTTTGGCGGCGAGCTGCACAACCGCGAGATCGCCGAGATCATGGGGCGCAGCGAGGGGGCGGTGAAGCTGCTCACCTTCCGGGCCCTGACCACCCTGCGCAAGCGCTTCGGCGCGCCCCTGCCCAACGAGAGCCGAACCCCCGGATCACCGGCCGCCGCGGACACCCCGCGGACCCACAGTCCCCGATCGGGACATGCGCGAGGCGAGACATGAGCGACGAAGTCGAGCGGCTGGATGCCGCGCTCAACCGGCAGCGGACCGGGGCTCGCGTGGAGGACCTCTCCCCCGCGCTCCGGGACCTGGTGGAGATGGCCACGGTGATCGGCGACGCCTATCACGCTGGCTGCCTCACCACCGCCGATCGCGAGCGCATCTACGCGGAGGCGGTGCTCCGGCTGGAGACCGCGCTGGGCTCACGGCGGCTCTGGCAGCGGCTCGATGGCCGTGGTGTCGCGGTGATCGGGGGCGCCGCCGCGGTGACCGCGATCGCGGCCGCCATCGGCGTCCGGCTGATCATCGGGCGCCGCGGCCACCGCCTCCACCTGGCCACGACCTAGGCGGCCGAGCGAGGAGACCGGGTCTCCCTCGTCGTGCGGGTCAGACCACGTCCAGCTCGGCGCGGACGATGCCGGGTGGCCGGAGCTCATGCGGCGCCCCGGTCGTGGGGCGCCGGGGCAGGGCGCGGGCGCACACCGCCGCCGCCAGGACGCACGCGGCGGCACCCCCGAGAAAGGGGAGTGGCTCGGCGATCCCGTAGAGGGCTCCCAGGACGCCTGCTCCGAAGGCTCCGCCACCGGCTTCGAAGAGCCCACCGACGCCCATTGCCCTGCCCCGGAGCGACGCTGCCGTGGACTCGCTGATGACTGCGAAGAGGGTCGGCTCGACCACCATGAAGGCGATTGCCTCGACCGTCCCCACG
The DNA here is from genome assembly GCA_964508345.1 of uncultured Actinomycetes bacterium. Classification (GTDB taxonomy): domain Bacteria; phylum Chloroflexota; class Dormibacteria; order Aeolococcales; family Aeolococcaceae; genus Changshengia. Next base: position 62,529 of record CAZDTK010000001.1, read on the forward strand.
GCCAGGATCGGGTAGATGCTCCGAAGCCACGGATAGGTGGCGGCGCACGCGGCGACCAGGGTCAGCGCAACGGGGACGAGAAGCCGCCGGTCAGAGCGATCGCTGAGCCTGCCCCCCTGGCGGGCGAAGACGAGGATGGGCAGCGCGAAGAACGAGATCGAGAGCCCGATGACCAGGCTGCTGTAACCGCGGGCACTCAGGTACTGGGGCCAGACGACGTCGTACATGTTGAACATCACCCCGGTCGCGGCCAGGGCTGCGCTGGGAACCAGAAGGCTGGGGCGCAGCCACCATCTCGCGGGGGCCGGAGCCGCGGCACGGCTCCCGGAGAGGTTGTCGGGGTGCGCGCTGCGGGTCTCGGGCATCCGGGCGATGGCGCCGATGCCCATGAGGACGGCAACGCCGGACGCCGCGAAGATCCCCGAGTACCGCCAGAGAGCGATGGCCCCGCCGATCGCCGGCCCGAGGAGAAGCCCCACCATCTCGCAGGCCTGGAGCTGCGCGTAGCGCTGCCCGCGCTGGCCGGTCGGGGTGAGGTCGGCGAGCGCCGCCCGGATGGCCGGGACATAGGCGCCGCCGCTCGCGCCCTGGCCGACCCGGAGCAGGGCCAGCAGCCAGAGCGGCCCCCAATTCAGGAAGAGGCCGCCAGAGAGGGCCGCGTACACGAGCCGGCTCCCGATCAGCACCGGCTTGCGCCCGACACGGTCCACGAGGTGTCCCGCGGGCACCTGGACCAGGGTGCTGGCCACCAGCGGACCGGCGACAAAGAGGGCGATGTCCGCGGAGCTGCCGCCATGGGCGCGGACGTAGAGGGGCACCACCGGGAAGAGCGCGGCGATGCCCGTGAACATCACCAGCTGGCCGAGCAGGAGTTGGTGGGCGGGTTCGAGCCGGCGCGCCAGGAGCGCGCGAAGAAGTTCGAGCACAGCCGGCACATGATGGCACCGCCTCCGGCGAGCGCCCCGATCAGGATCCCTGCCGCTGCGGTCGGGCCGGCCACTCCGCGATACAGTCGGAGGATGGCCAGCGCCGACGAGCCCGATTCCCTCGACGATCGCGAACGCGCGCGCATACGACGCCGCGATCGCAGGCAGCGGCCCCGGATGGTGGTCGACAACGCGGGTGTCAAGCGCGTGCTGCAGGCGCTTGCCTACCGGCGGCGCCGGGAGGGGTCGGAGCCGCCCCCGCCGCCGGAGGACGCCCCGCCCGGCTGAGCCCCGCCGCCACCGCGCTGAGCCCCACGCTGCCCCGGGTGGCGCTGCAACGGGACGCCCGCATCGCCCCCGATGCGCCACCGCCGTATCCCACAATGGCGAGGATGGCCGACCCCGTCGACCCGCAGCCCCCCCCGGCGGGTTCGGGTCCAGCCTCCGGCGCCAACCCGGCCCCGGGCCTCGGTGCACCTGCCGGGTCGGGCAAACCCCCCGAATCGGGCCCGGCCGCTGGCGGGGACGCCCCTCCTGGCAACGCTCCCGCTCCCGGGTACAGCCCGCCTCCGGGGTACGGACCCCCTCCCGGCTACGGCCCCCCTCCCGGCTACGGCCCCCCTCCCCCCGGCTACGGCCCCCCTCCCGCGTACGGGCCGCCTCCCGGATACGGCCCTCCCTCCGGTTACGGGCCGCCTCCGGGGTACGGGCCGCCTCCTGGCTACGGGCCACCTCCCGGATACCGCCCTCCCTCCGGATACGGCCCTCCCTCCGGTTACGGCCCGCCCCCCGGGTACGGCCCGCCTCCCGGGATCGCTCCTCCGCCCGGATTCCCGAGCTGGGCCTGGGCGCAGCCGGTCACCGGCTCCGGCAGGTTCCGCGCCCAGTCCTTCGGCGAGCTGCTGGACTCCACGTTCACCGTCTACCGGCGCAAGTTCCTCCCCATCCTGGCGATCATGGCCCTCTTCCAGCTGCCCTACCTGGCCCTGCAGTTCTTCGGGGAGAGGTCGGCGCTGGCCAGCCTGACCACGTTCTCGTCCCAGGCTCAGACCATCAGCCAGACGGCCCTCCAGAACGAGCTGGGCACGATCTTCGCCGACCTGCTGGTGGTCCTCGCCATCAGCCTCGGCTACTACATCCTGCTCGTCCCCCTGGCCCAGGGGGCGGTGATCCGGGTGGTCGGGGACGACTACCTGGACCGCTCCACCAGCGTGGGGGCCGGATTGGGCACGGCGCTGCACCGCCTCGGCGGCCTGGTCGGCTACGTCCTGCTCGAGCTGACGGTCGCCCTCGGCCCGCTGGTGCCGGCGGTGGCACTGGCGCTGCTGATCGGCGGCGACGCCGGCGCCGGTCTGCTGGTCGTGCTGACGCTGGCCTGGCTTGTTTACGTCATCTTTGTCTTCATCAAGATGAGCCTGGGCATCCAGGCCGTGGTCCTGGAGCGCCTGTCTCCGGTGGCCGCCCTGCGCCGGAGCTGGCGGCTCACCGACCGCTCCTTCTGGCGGATCGTGCTTGCCTACCTGGTGATCGCGGTGGCGAGCGCCGTCCTGAGCGGCATCCTCAACGGTCTGGCCGGGATCTTCGTGGGCAGCGCCCCCGCCATCACCCAGGCATCGGTGGAGCTGGTCGCCTCCGGCGTCATCGACATCTTCACCTCTCCCTTCATCCTCATCCTGCTCACCCTGATCTACTACGACATCCGGATCCGGCGTGAGGCCTTCGACATCGAGATGCTCGCCCAGTCGCTCTGACGCCGTGATGGCCGGGCTCCGCCGCCCCCTCCTGCTGGCCGTGCTGCTGGCCGGCGCGGCCGCGCTCTTCGGCAGCACCGTCCCGGCTGCGGCCGCCACCTGCAGCGCGACCTACACAGCCCAGCTCGCCCAGGTCCGCGGCGATCTGCTGGCCGGCGGCTCCATCCCGCTCGCGATCGGACAGCTGCAGGCGCTGGCGAGCGTGGATCAGGCGGCGGCCCTCGACCCGGTCATCGCCGACCTGCAGGACGGCGACCTCGGCGGTGCCGAGCAGCTTCTCGGCGCGACCACCGGCGCCCTCCAGCTCCGCAACGGCTCCGGCTGCAGCGGGGAGAGCGCCGCCGAGCACCGAGCGCTCGCGGCCATCTACGCCTCACCGGCCTTCGCCAACCTGGGTCAGCCGGTCGCGCCCAGCTGGGTCCAGCAGCTGCTCAACGCCCTGGGCGGCTTCGTGGGCCGGGCGGTCAACACGCTGGGCCCGCTGGGCGCCGTCTTCCTCGCCGCGCTCCTGCTCGCGCTGGTGGCGGGGTTCGCGGCCTGGCGGGTCCGCCAGGTGATGGCCTCGGGCCGCCAGCCCCGGAGCGTCCCCTGGGAGCTGCCGGCCGGGACCGATGCCGAGGCGGAGTGGGGCCGGGCCCTCGACGCCGCCCAGCGAGGAGATTTCCGCACCGCCATCCGCCACGCCTTCCGGAGCGCCCTGATCAGCCTTACCCGGGGCGGCCGGCTGCCGGTGCAGCCGGCGTGGACCACCCCGGAGCTGGTCGCCCACGCCCGCGGCGACCAGGAGCTGGTGGCGCGGCTGGTGCCGGCGGCCGCCGGATTCGACCGCGCCTGGTACTCCGCGGCGCCGGTCGGCGCCGACGGGTGGGAGGAGGTGCGCGGCCACTGCGAGGCGATGCGCGTGCTGGCGGGCCGGCACCGGGGTCCGGCATGAGGCGGAGCACGCTGGCCCCGGTCGCGATCCTGGTGACCGTCCCCCTCGCCCTGGTGGCGGTCGCCATCGTCGCCCCGGTGCCCAGCTCCGACCAGGACCCCTCCAGCACCTCCAACGGCACGGCGGGCACCCTTGCCCTCTACGACTGGCTCCCCTCCGGGGGCGCGAGCGTCAGCCGGCTCTACTCCGAGTTCGACCTGAGCGGCATCGACGTGCTCATCTCCGCCGGCCCTCTCGACGACTTCGCCTACACGTCGGACGACGCCGCCACCCTCACCGCCTTCCTGCGCGGAGGAGGAGAGGCGATCCTGGCCGTGTACCAGGACCCGGCCGCGATCGACGCCGTGCTCCAGCCGCTCGGGATCGCCGCCCAGCCCTCGAACCTGACCAGCGCCGGCCCGGCCCAGCCCTTCCCCGGGAGCAGCGCGGTCGCCGGCGTGCCCCTGGTCGCGCCGGGGGCCTCGGCGTCCGGGGCGGTCTGGTCGTTCACGGGTGACGACGGCAACCTGGTGCCCCTCCTGGGCGGGGCCGGAGCACCGGTCGCGGCCGCGGTCACGGTGGGCGCCGGCCACCTCTACCTCCTCGGCAGCGAGTACCCGCTCAGCAACGACGGGCTCCGCCGCGGGGATTCGGCGGCGTTCGTGCTCGGCCTGCTCCAGAGCGCCCGCGGCCATCGCGTCGCCTTCGACGAGGTGCATCACCTCGGGGTGGCCGGGGCGTCCGACCAGGGCCTGAGCGCCGTCTTCCAGGGCCCGCTCCTCGCCGCCGCCCTGCTCCTGGTGGTGGTCGTCCTCCTCTTTCTCGTCACCAGCGGCCGGCGTCTGGGGCGGCCGCTCCGAGGGCGCGACCCGGCGCGGGTCCCCAGCGTCCTGGAGCACATCGGGGCGGTCGGCGAGCTGCTGGCGCGCAGCCGGGAACGCGGTGCGGTCGCCTCCCGCTACGCCGACGAGCTCAAGCTGCGCGTGGGCCGGGTCACGGGGGTGGAGCCGCGCCTCCCCGACCCCGACTTCGTCCGCGCGCTCTCCGGGTACGGTGAGGAGCGGGCTCGTGCCGCCGGGACCGTCCTCGACCAGGCGCGCCGGCTGGCCTCCGGCCGGCCGACGGAGGCGGAGCTGCTCGGCCTGGCCCGCAGCGTCGACACGCTCGAGACGGAGTGGGGAGCTGCGGCGGTCCGCTGACGGCGGAGATCCGCCTCCGCCCGCCTGCGACAATGCCCCCCGATGCCCGCCACCATCGACCTCCGCACCGCCCTGCAGACGACCGTCGGCCGCGCCGTCGTCGGTCAGGAGCAGGTGATCGACGGCCTGCTCCTCGCCGTGCTGAGCGGTGGCCATGTGCTGCTCGAGGGCGTGCCCGGCACCGCCAAGACGCTGATGGCCCGCTGCCTCGCCGCGGCCATGGATGCGCGCTTCACCCGGGTCCAGTTCACCCCCGACCTGCTCCCCTCGGACATCATCGGCACCAGCGTCTACCGTCCCGGCACCGGCAGCTTCGAGTTCCGCCCCGGGCCGATCTTCACCGACACGCTCCTGGCTGACGAGATCAACCGCGCCCCGGCCAAGACCCAGGCGGCGCTGCTCGAGGCGATGGAGGAGCGCCAGGTCACGAGCGACGGCCGGACCATGCCCCTCGGTCCCCGGTTCCTGGTGGTCGCCACCCAGAACCCCATCGAGTACGAGGGGACGTACCCGCTCCCGGAGGCGCAGCTCGACCGATTCTTCCTCAAGCTCGAGGTCCCCGTCCCCGCCGCGGCGGCCGAGGCGGAGATGCTGCGCCGCTTCGACCGCGGCTTCGACCCCCATGATCTCGCCGCTGCCGGGATCGCCCCGGTGGTGACCGAGGCGGCGCTGGCCGCGTCCCGTGCCGAGATCGCCGCGGTCACGGTGAGCGATGCCATCGTCGCCTACATCGGGCAGATCGTCGCGACCACGCGGACCAGCCCCGACCTGACCCTGGGCGCCAGCCCCCGCGGTGCCATCGCGCTGCTCCACGCCGGCAAGGCGATGGCGGCGCTGCGGGGCCGGGACTATGTCGCCCCCGAGGACGTCAAGGACATCTGCGTGCCGGCGCTGCGCCACCGGCTGATCCGGCGTCCGGAGGCCGAGATCCAGGGCGTCGGCGAGGTGGCGGCCGTGGAGCGGGCGGTCAACCGCGTTCCGATCCCGCGATGACCCGCTGGGGGGCCGCGCTCCTCCTCGTCGCGCTGGTGCCGCTCGCGGCCAGCGCCGCCTACTCCGCCCTCCTGCTCCCCGGCATCGCCGTGTTCGCGCTGGCGGCAGTCGCCGTCCTCGCCGACTCGCGACGGGCGCCCGGTCCGGACCGTCTCACGGTCAGCCGGGAGCACGACGAGATCCTCTCCGCCGGACGGGCGAATCCGATCGCCGTGCACATCGGGATGAACTCCCCGGCTCCGCCGCTCCCCGCCGTGGTGCGCGACGAGAGCCCGCCCCGGCTGGCGGCCGAGGGCGCGGTGGGCCGCCTCGGCATCCCCGGCACCCTGCGCTACACCGTCACCCCCGTGGGCCGCGGCGAGGAGCGCTTCGGCGCCACCGTGGTCCGCTGTCCCGGACCCTGGCGTCTCGGCCTGCGCCAGTCGTCGGTGGGCGGGGGCGAGACGGTGCGGGTCGACGCCGACCTGGCCGCGATCCGCATCTACGAGGCGCTGGCCCGGCGTGGCCAGCTCGCCGAGCTGGGGGTGCGGACGCAGCGGCGGCCCGGAGAGGGCACCGAGTTCGAACGCATCCGCGAGGCTGTCCCCGACGACCCCCAGCGGCTCATCAACTGGCGGGCGACGGCGCGGACCGGCCGCTTGATGGCGAGCGAGCTGATCCCGGAGCGGGCCCAGCCGGTGATCGTCTGCCTCGACCACGGCCGCCTGATGGGGGTCGGAGCCGGCTCCCTCATCAAGCTGGACCACGCCGTCAACGCCGGGCTCCTGCTCATCCATGTGGCCCTGGCGACCGGCGACCGGGTCGGCCTCTTCGCGTTCGCCGACCGGGTCACTGCCACCCTGCCCGCCCGCCCGGGGCGGCTGCAGATGCGGCGCTTCCTGGACGCGGTGCGGCCGCTCACCGCCGGCGAGGTCGAATCCGACTACGACGAGGCACTCGCCGAGCTGAGCCGCTGGCAGCGCCGCCGGGCGCTCGTCGTGATCTTCACCGACGTGCTCGACCCCGACCAGGGACAGGCGCTGGTCCGCCAGTGCGCCCGGCTGGCCCGCCAGCACCTGCCGCTCGTCGTCACCGTCCGCGACCCGGCGCTGGAGGACACCGCCCGAGCCCGGCCCCAGGACGCCGCCTCGACCTACGCGAGAGCGGTGGCGTCCGGGCTGATCGCCGACCGGGAGCAGACCCTGTCACTGCTCCGGCGGAGCGGGGTGGAGACCCTCGACGCCGATGCGCGGACGCTCTCCCCGCGCCTGGTGAACCGCTACCTGGAGCTGAAGCGCCGTTCGCGGCTGTGAGGCCACGCGCCGGTGTCGGGCTCCCGCCCTGACCCGATCAGCGAAGGGGCCGGACCTCGCCGGTCCGCGCCCTACTCTGGGGCGGGCGGCGGCGGGGGGAAGCCGCCGGAGAGGTCCGGGGGCGGCGGCGGCGGGGGCGGCGGGGGCGGAGCCGGGAAGTCCTGCGGCGAAGCGGCCGCAGCGGGCTCAGCGCCTGGAGCTGGCTGCGCTGCCGGGGCCGCACCCGCTCCCGGCTGGCCGTACTGCACAACGGGCTGGCCGGCCGGCTGTCCGAAGGCCTGGGGGTAGCCGCCCGGAGGCGGGCCATAGCCCCCGCCCATCGGGTAGGCGGGAGGGGGCAGCGCCCGGAACGCCGTGCGGGCGCTGCCGGCGAAGCCGAGCGTGTAGATGATCAGGGCGTTGATGACGATCAGCACGATGCCGGGGATGGGGCTGGCGTGGATGCCGGTCCCACCGTCGGTCACCCGACTCGCTCCGCTGAGGGCGCTGATGATGCCGAGGATCAGCCCCAGCGTCGACAGCACCAGACCGGTCACCCTCGGGCCGCTAGTCAGCCGGCCCAGGGCCACCCCGGCCCAGATCCCGAGCACGGCGAGGATCAAGATCACCACGGCGAAGGCCAGCACGGTCCCGCCGACGACGCCGGCCGCCGTGGACACCACGTTGGTCCCGGTGTAGCCGATCTTGGCGAGGTCGTTGTTGATCGTCGCACCGGCGGAGAGGAAGAAGATGCCGACCGCCGCGACAGCGAGGCCTCCCAGCAGCCAGAGCGCGGCCTCGACGATCAGCAGGACTCGGCCCAGGGTGACCGATCCGGGAACTGGCGGTCGTTGCATCACTGTCGCTCCCTCGCTGGTGGTCGAGCCGGCGGTCCGAGTGGCCCGCGGCATCCAGCGACTATAGAGGGGGCGAGGGGGCCACGTCCGGCCCGGACTCGCCGGGCCGCCGGCCCTCCGTCGTGGCCGCGGGCGCTGGGGCACCGGCCCGGGATGCGAGGTGGGAGGTGAGCTGCGGCCAGAGGTGGAGGAGGAGCACGGCGGCACCCGCCGCGGGCCCGAACGCCCATCCCCCGGGGGCGGCATCCACGAAGACGACCAGGTAGACGCAGATCGCGACCTCGGCCACGACCAGGGCCACCTGGGCTCCGCCGCCGTGGGCGGCCGCGTAGCGTTCGACGGCCACCAGGACCGCGGCCACCACCAGGAGGACCAGCGAGAAGGAGAGCACGCCGCTGCCGCTGATCGAGGCATGCGACGCGAGCCCCGAGAGGGTGAATGACGTCTGGCCGCTGATGGCCGCGACGCCGTACGCGAAGACGGCGGTCAGCACCAGGATGGCGGCCTGGCAGTACACGATCGCCCGCGCCGCGCGCAGGCGAACGGCGAGCTGCCGGGTGCCGAAGCTCATGGGCGGAGATTAGGCCGGGGCCCGAAAACCGGATGATCTCGTGGTCAGTTCGTTGCCGATCTGCGGCGAGGCCCCGCCCGCCGCGCCCTGGCGGAGATCACCGCCCCCTCAGAGAGCCAGGGGGGCCCGCTCCCGGTCGGGCATCGCCTCCAGGGCGGCGACCACCTCGCGGGTCAGGTGGGTCGGCGTCGACGCCCCCGAGGTGACGCCCACCCGGTGCACGCCCTCGAACCACTCCGGCCGCAGCTCCGCGGCGTTGTCGACCAGGTGGGCCGGCTTGTGGCCCAGCTCCTCCACCACCTGGGCGAGGCGCAGGCTGTTGCTGCTCCGCCGGCTCCCCACCACCACCACGCAGTCGACGTCGTCCGCGGCCAGCACCGCCGCCTCCTGCCGCTCCTGGGTGGCCCTGCAGATCTCGTTGTGGACCTCGATCTGGGGGAAGCGCTCGACCAGCCGGTCGATGATGCTCTGGGTGTCCCACATGGAGAGGGTGGTCTGGCAGGTCACCGCCAGGCGGGTGCCGGGGGGGAACTGCAGGGCGTCGGCGTCCTCGATTGATTCAATCAAGGTGGTCTGGGCAGGCGCCACGCCCATCACCCCGGCCGGCTCGGGATGGCCCCGCTTGCCGATGTAGATGACGTGAACGCCGTCTCGGGTCAGCTCGCGCACCAGGTCGTGGGTGCGGGTCACATCGCTGCAGGTGGCGTCCACGATGGTCAGCCCGCGCTCCCGGGCCGCCTCCACCACCTGGGGCGAGATGCCGTGGGCGGTGAAGATGACCGTGCCCTCGGTGATCTGGGAGAGGCCCTTCATGCGGTCGGATTCGGCCACCAGGCGGACGCCCGCCTCCTCCAGCTCGCGGGTGGCGTGCTCGTTGTGGACCAGGTAGCCGAGCATCGTCACCGGCTCGCCGCGTTTCTCGGCCCCGACCTGCTTGGCCAGCCGGATCGCCTCCACCACCCCGTGGCAGTACCCGCGGGGGCGGATCCGCACGACCTCCATGAGGCCAGTCTACGCGAGCTCCCCGCCTGCCCCCGATCAGGCTCCGGCCATCCGCTCGTGGGTGCCGCCTCCCGCCGGCGCGACGGCATCCAGGTCGAGGGTGACGACGGCCTGCCGCCCGCGTCCCGCCAGCAGCAGCCAGGCGTAGAAGCAGGCGCCCACGCCGAGACCGATCGCGATCTTGACCCCGCCGGGGAGGCCGCTCGGTGAGACGAAGGCCTCCAGGGTCCCGGCGATCACCAGCAGCAGCATGACGGCGACCGCCAGCCCCACCACCTCCTGCCCGGCGCGGGCCAGCGCGTCGCCCCGGCTGCGCAGACCCGGGCGCAGCAGCGCGTCGCCGAGGCGAAGGCCCGCGGCTCCGGCGGTGACGATGATGCTCAGCTCCAGCACCCCGTGGGCGGCGATCAGCGACCAGAACGCGTAGTCGTACCCCCCGGCGTGGACGGCGGCGCCCAGCGTGCCCAGGCTCCACCCCTGGAAGAAGATCAGCAGGGCGGTGGGCAGCCCCAGGCAGAGGCCGAGGACCATGAGGACGACGGCGACCTCGATGTTGTGCAGGAAGATGCTGGGCGCGGCCAGGAAGGGCTGGGGCACGCCGATGCCCGGCGTGCCCTGGGCCATCTCGGCAAAGAGCGAGGACGGCACCAACACCCCGCGCAGGTCGGGCCGCAGGGCGTAGGCGAGCCAGCCCGCGACCGCCCCGGCCACCAGGCAGCCGAGCGAGGCCAGGAAGTAGCCGGCATTGGCGCGGAAGGCGCGGGGGGCGCCGGTCGCGAAGAACCCGAGGGCGTTGCCCAGCCGCGGCGGCGAGCCGCGGTTGAGGAGCACGTGAGCGCGCCCGCAGAGCGAGTTCAGGTACTCGGTGATCGCCTGGTCGGGGAAGTCGCGGCGGGCGATGGCGAGATCGCTGGCGGTCCTCCGGTACAGGATGGCGAAGCGCTCGACGTCTTCCGCCCGGAGCCTGCGCAGCCGGCTCCCGGCGAGCGTTGCGGTGCGTCCTTCCAGCTCCGCCCAGCGGGCACGCCGGCCGGCGATGAACGCCTCCAGCTTCACGATGCGACCGGGGGCCGCCCCGCCTGCCCGGGCTGAAGGTCGAGCCGGTACACCGGGTACGGTGTCCCGCTGTCGAGCCGCGGCACCAGCTGCAGGTAGAGGCGCTCCAGGAACAGCTCCGGCGGCCACATCCGCTCCGGGGCGCCGGCGGGCAGCTCCATCCGGTCGAACAGGCGGGCCGCCAGCCGGCCGGCGAGGTCGGTCCGCATGTCGGGACGCAGCCCGGTCCGGCTGAGGAAGGTGCGGACCCCCTCGAGCTCGTGCTCGCCGAGGTGGCTGAGGCCGTCGATGGCCGGGCCGGGATCGATGCTGCGGAGGTAGACGGGCGACGGCACGGTCGCCGCCTGGAGGGTCACCGGTGTGCGCTCCCGCACCACCACGGTGCCGGCGAGGAGGTCGCCGAGGCGGCGTGACTGGGGGTGGAAGAACATCAGCACAGGGCCCACCCCGAGGAGGGCGTCGACGATCAGCGCCGCGCTGCGCAGGAAGTACTCACCGAGGCTCGCCGTCCCCCCGTCGGCGCGGATCACGCGCAGGCCCATCACGGTCTTGCCCGGCGTCCGGCCGGCGCTCACCGCCTGGGCCACCGTGAAGTAGGCGACGACGATGAGGAGCCAGGCGGCGGCGAGCAGGTAGGAGGCCAGGCTGAAGATCTCAACCGCGCCATTGCCGCTCGTGTTCCCGGTGGCCGCGTCGGCGATGGCGACGATCAGCACAGTGGCGACGGTGAGGATGCAGGTGAGGATCAGCGCGTCGAAGATCGCGGCGGTGAGGCGCGTGGCCAGACCCGCGACGCGAAAGGAGATGCCGACGTTGTCGGCGGTGGTCACCCGCTGGGTGTCGTAACCGGTCGTCATCTCCGCGGCATCGCCCTGGTGCGTCGCAACCGATTGGGCGCTGGGTGGGTGATCACTGCCACTTCGCTCGTGATGCTGTCACCTCCGATCGTCGCGCGGCGGACGGCTCGGTCGCGGCTACTCGACGATGGCCACCGTCTGACCCTCCTGGACGACCTCACCGGGCTGCACCAGGATGGCCGTGACCGTGCCGGAGATCGGGCTGGTCACCGGGATCTCCATCTTCATGGACTCCAGGACCATGATCGTCTCGTCCTCCTCGACCCGCTGGCCCACCTCGGCCACGATCCTCCAGAGGCTGCCGATCACCTCGGCCCGGACCTCCATGGTCCGTCAGCCCGCTCCGACCCCGCGGTGGCGCCCGTCACCGCCGGCGGGTGCCTCCAGGGCGCCCGGCCCCGTGACTGATCGCGTCCGGATCACGCCCCGACGACTAGCAGACGGTCGTCGACCCAGCCGGTCCAGCCGTTGGAGCAGACGATGTGTGCCCAGGCTCCGCGCACCTCGGTGACCTGCACCGGAAGGTGACCTCCGAGGGTGGCGACCACTGCTCCGGCGGGATCGGGGGCCGCCCACGCCTGCATCCCCTGGGGCGGCACGCGGTGGCTGGGCGTCCACTGGTCCGGCCCAGGCGCCGGGGCCGGCGCCTGCTCGGCTGCCGGCGTGAAGACCTGGCCGTAGTCCTGTCCGGGGGTGGCCCCGAGTCCGCCGGCCGAGCCCGGATCGGCGGCGCCCTGAGCCGGGGTGGCGACCGGCTCGAAGACCGTCGCCTCCGATGCCCAAGGGCTCGGTGTGGCGGTCCGCTCCTCGGTCCGGAACGCGAAGGCGTCCGAAGCCGGTTCGTCGGATGGGGCGGCCGACGCCAGGTCAGCCGCCGGAACCGCGGGTTGCGTCGAGACGGGGGGCCACTCCCAGGGCGTCGCGACCGGCGCGCCGGCCTGCGTGTCTGCCGGGGCTGCGGCGCCGAGGTCCGCGGGGGCGCCGGTCACTCCGACCCCGGCCGCGGCACCACCGTCGCCCCCGGCCAGCGAACTCGTGGCCACGCCGGCCAGGGAGGCGCCGGCAGCCTCGGGGGCTTCAACGGGCAGCCCGGCGAGGCGGAGCACGGCCAGGCGGGTGCGGCTGACGTCGCTGACGGCGGTGAGAAAGCTGTGCTTGGTGAGCCCGTCGAGGATCACCCAGGTGGCCACCTCGACGCGCTCCGCGTCAGCGTCGAGACCGACCGTGACCGGCCCCGGACGGCGCTCCTCCAGGTCGGTGAGGTCGCTGGCGAGGGAGCCGCCCGCGGGCTGGACCCCCTGGCCGAGGTCCACGAGGCTGCGCAGCGCAAGCAGGTCTGTCCCGCTCGGCAGTCCGGCTGTCAGCTCGGCGCCACCGCTCACGAGCACCAGGGTGAACTCGGCGGCCGGGTCGCTTTCCTCTCCAACACACCGCACGGTGCTATCGGCGCTGCACCAATCGAGGATGCGCTGTTTGGCGTCAGTGGTCATGGCCTGGGAACCTCCAGGGGAGCGGCCGGAGTAGCTCTTGGGTCGATTGTGGGGAGGGTGAAGATTCTCGCAGGTAACCGGGCATCGGGGGTGACGATTCAGAGGTGATCGAAGTCGAAGTAAATGCGGAACCCCTGGGCGCTGGCCTCCATGCCGATGGCCCGGTAGAAGGCGTGGGCCTCCATTCGCTCCATTCGTGAGATGAGCTGGAGGCGGTGGCATCCCGCCGCCCGGGCCCGGCGCACCGCCTCCTCCATGAGCGCCCGGCCCACCCCCTGGCGGCGGAAGCGGGAGCCGGTCACCACGTTCTCGACAGCCGCCCACGGATGGCCTCGGTGGGTGAGGCTGGGCCGGACGATGAGCAGGTCGACCGTCCCCGCCACGGAGCCGTCGATCGTGGCGACCAGCAGGGTGCGGTCCGGGTCCGCGGCGATGCCGGCGAAGTTGGCCTCGGCCTCGGCCACGCTCAGCTGCGGCCCCGAGGCGAACCCCTCGGCGAGCTGCGCGTAGAGGTCGAGCAGCGCCGGAATGTCGGCCACGACGGCGGGACGGACCTCGACGCTCACGAGCGCGGATTGTGCGCGGGTCCGCTCCTCTCCTGCCGGCGGGACGGCATGCTGCGCGGGTACTCGAGCGCGTCCGCGATCGGGTCGGAGAGCTCGGCTCCGAAGAAACGCGCCACCAGCCAGAGGCCCAGGTCGATGCCGCTGGTGACCCCGCCCGAGGTGACCAGGCTGCCCTCGTCCACGACCCTCTGGTCGACGACATCGACGCCCAGGGCGGCGAGGTCGGCCTGCGCCTGGTGATGGGTGGCCGCGCCTCGATCACCGACGACGCCGGCATGCGCCAGCAGCAGAGTGCCGGTGCACACGCCCGCCATGATCGAGCCCCCCTGCGCGGCGCGCGCGAGCAGTGGCATCCAGTCACCGCGCTGCACCTCGCCCCAGGATCCCGCGTCGTGTCGAGCCACCCAGCCGCCGCCGGGAACCACCACCACGTCGGCACCCGGCTCGAATACCCCGTCGGGTTGGAGGCGGACACCGAGTGAGCCGGTGACCCATTCGGTCGCGGTGCGGGACACCAGGCGCACGGTGAGGTCGGCGCCCGCCTCGCCTGCCCTGCGCAGCACCGCGACCGGCCCGGTGACGTCCAGCTCGTCGACGCCGTCGTACACGATGATGTCCACCCGCACCTGGTGATGGTGTCACAGCGCGAGCCGAGGTCCAAGCCGCCCCGCCTCTCTCATCCAGACCTACCACTCACCGCATCCGGGATTGCCAGATGCGGTGAAATCCGGCCACGAGGTGCGGCCGGCTCTCCCCGTCACAGCCAGCCCAGGCGCTCCGCGACCCGAACGGCCTCGATACGGTTGCGAGCTCCCGTCTTCTGGATGGCCGACGAGAGGTAGTTGCGCACCGTCCCCTCAGAGAGGTGGTGTCGTGTCGCGATGGTGGCGATGCTCGAGCCGTCGATGGCGGCGGCCAGAACCTCACGCTCGCGCGGTGAGAGGGGATTGGGGCCCGCGCTGAGCGCCGCGGCAGCGAGCTGGGGATCGAGGACACGCTCGCCCGCCACAGCCCGCCGGATCGAAGCCGCCAGAGCCTCGACGGGCCCGTCCTTCACCAGGAAGCCCGACGCCCCGGCCTCCATGGCACGGCGCAGGTAACCGGGGCGACCGAACGTGGTGAGGATGATGATCACGCACCCGGGCAGGCTCGCATGCAGCATCCCCGCCGCGGTGACCCCGTCGCTCCCGGGCATCTCGATGTCCAGAAGAGCCACGTCAGGCCGGGTCTCCAGGGCCAGCGAGAGCACCTGGTCGCCCGACCCGGTCTGAGCCACGACCTGCATGTCCGGCTCCAGGTTGAGGAGGGTTGCCAGGGCGCCACGGACCATCCCCTGATCCTCGGCGATGAGGATGCGGATCACCCGACCGGCACCTGGACGCGGAGGCGGAATCCCCCGCCCGGTGCGGGACCCGCTTCCAGAGTGCCTCCCACTGCCGCCATCCGCTCCCGGAGGCCGCTCAGACCGCTTCCGCGCCGGCCGGTGGCCACATGGTCCGCGCCTCCGCCGGGGCCAGATCCGTTGTCGTCGATCTCCAGCCAGAATCCTCTCCCGTCGCACCCGAGCGAGATGCGACAGCTGTCGGCGCGGCTGTGGCGAAGAATGTTGGTCACCCCTTCGCGGACCGCCCAGGCGAGAAGGCTGTCGGCCGTCGCCGGCGGCTGCGGCCAGTCACCGGGCACGTCGACGCGGATCCCGGCGGCACCCAGAATCTCGTCGGCGTTCCGCAACTCCTCGGCCAGCGACAGCTGCCGGTACCCGCTCACCATCTCCCGCACCGCGGTCAGCGATTCGTGGGCGACCGCCTCGAGCTCCTCCAGGGAGGTTTGGGCCGCCGCCGGATCGCGCGCCATCAGTCGGCGTGCCACCTGGCTCTTGAGAGCGATCACCGACAGGCTGTGCCCCAGCACGTCGTGGAGGTCACGAGAGAAGCGGAGGCGCTCCTCGACCACCGCGAGGTGGGCGATCTCCTCCCGCGCACGGCGCCGCTCGATCATCAGCCAGATCACCGCACGGTAGAAGATCACGGTGACACCCAGGGCGACCGTCATGAGGGCGTAGAAGGCGACCTGGGGGAGGCTGTACCCGACCGCCAGGCCACCGACGGTCAGGGCGGCCAGGAGCATCACGCCGAGGGTGGCTGCCGGGGGACGCAGGGTCCACCCGGTGACGACCCCCGCGTAGATCAGCAGGCCTCCGAAGCCGGCTCCAAATCCGAGGGCGAGGCCGATCGTGACGGCGATGAAGGCGGCATAGGGGATCAAGCTCACCCGGCGCTCCGGCTCGTTGCGGAATCCGGTGGCGAGCCACATGCTGGTCAGGTACAGAGCCGCGAAAAGGGACAGTAGCGCCCACGCGAGCACCGCTCTGGCGGTGCTCCAGCCGCCGGTGAGGATCTCGCTGATCGGAAAGGCCACGAACACCAGCCAGATGCCGGGCCAGAAGAGGCGATAGAGGATCCGCACCCCGGGTGTGTCGACTCGCGACAACCGGTCGAGCAGCCCCGAGGGCCGCGCCGCGACGAACGAGCCTTCCGAAATCGGACCGGCCGCGGGATCCCGCCGCGACGCACGCTGACCTGGGTCGAGGCGTGCCCTCGGAGGACCATCAGCGAGCGGGTCCGCCATCGGCGGCATCGTAACAGGGGGTGGACTCCCACGCTCCGAGAGGGCCCCGGCGTGCTCGACCCTCGACCGGTCGACGTCGCTGTGCTTGGCGCAGACGGCCCAAACCAGCACACCTCCGTGCAGCGCGTAGTCGGTGGCCTCCTCGGAGCAGCCGGCGACCCCGCAGACGATCATGCCTTCCTCTGCGACGCTGCGCTCCGATGATCGCGGGTCTCGTCGTTCTCAGCAGCGCATGGGAGAACGCCTCCCACACGATCTCGAGGCGTCCCGCTCGGCGTCATGCCCTGGTCAACCCTGCGCGCGTCGCGCCCCCCGCATGTCGGATGTCGACGTCGAGAACGTAGCTGCCAGCTGAGGCCTAGCTGCCCGACGCCTTGGTGCGTGCGTAGGCAGCGCGCAGGCTCGCCCAGCCTCTCCAAATCAAGCCGATCCCGGCCAGGAGCACGCCGAGCCCGATCGGGGAACCCCAGCCCAGCAGAGTGGTCCAGTCCATGTCAAACCCACCTCCCAGTAAACGTTTCTCGGCCGTTGGCAAAGTGTCGCGGTAAGCCCCGGCTCAACTGGTCCGCCGCCACCCCGACGGTGCGCGGCCGACCATGTCCCGAGCCTAGGGTTTCCTGGCTCCGACCTGTCAGTGGCGCAGCTCCGGAAGTCGCGGTGACATTTGTCACCGTGAGCGTGCGCTGCAGCGCTCAGCGGTGTCTCCTGCCCTTGCGCGCGGGGCGCTCCGCGGCGGCCCGAGTGGAGCGCAGGGTCGACCGCCAACAGGACAGGATGCCGACCGTGGCACGGCCGGCCCTGCAGGCGGTCGTGACGAAGTCCAAAGTACCCCCGGCCGGAATCGAACCAGCGCACAAGGTTTAGGAAACCTCTGCTCTATCCACTGAGCTACGGGGGCCCGGCGCCCAGTTTAGGAGGGTCCCTCGATCAGTTGGGCAGGCCAGACGCCCTCGGCGGCTTCATCGAGCCCACCCGGCCGGCCGTTTCCTAGAACTCGTAGTCCAGGGTATAGGTGTGCTCGCCGCCGGGCCCGACCGTGATCTGGCCCTCGCCGCGGATACCGTCCAGGTCGCCGGTCCCGCTCGTCTCGACGATCTTCCAGGTCATCCAGAGCGTGCCGCTCGTGCTGCCCGCGTTGTGCTCCAGGACGAAGCTGCCGGAGCGGCCGTGCACTGCGCCGTCGAAGCGTTCGATGCCCGCGTAGGCGGCGGGGATCCGGGTGTGCACCATGACGATGTCGGTCTCACTGGTGCCCACCAGGTCGCCGTGGAAGGTCTTGGAGATGTGAGCGCGCGTCAGCGTCACGCCCTCGCGGCTGTCGTGCGGCTCCTCGCTGTCGAAGCGGTCGATGTCGAAACTGCCCGCGGCCCTGGCCATGGTCCTCATCCTACCAGGCGGCCGAACGCCGGTTCGATCGTCCCGGCCCGCCGGTGCCGCGGACGTCAGCCGGCGGCGGGGCTCCCGTCCATGGCGATGGGGAGATAGAAGAGGCCGGGCGCGACCAGGCCATCGGCCAGGCCGATGCTCTGGAGCAGCGACTCCATGGCCGTTCTCGCCGCCTCGCGGACCTTGGAGAAATCAGCCACCTTGAGCGGGTTCGCGATCCGGGGGCAGATGAGGGTCACCGGGAGGTGCTTGCTGAAGCGGTCGAAGTCGGCCAGCAGCCGGCGGTGGAGGGCCACCATGGTGACCCGCTCGAAGACGTCGGAGATGCGGCGCAGCGCGGGCACCGCAGGCTCCGCGGTGAGGTCCACCGCGATGATCTGGGCGGCCCCCATCCGGACCGCGGTGGCGAGGCTGCAGTTGTCGGTGACGCCGCCGTCCACGTAGCTCCGGTCGCCGAGGCGCACAGGTTGAAAGACGCACGGTATGGCGGCGGAGGCCCGCAGCGGGTCGCGGAGCGGGCCCTGGGTGATCACCACCGGGTCTCCCGTCTGGAGGTCGGTGACGATGACCTCCAGAGGGTGGCGCAGCTCCTCGAAGGTGGTCATCCCGGTCACCCCCATCGCGTAGTCGACCAGGTCGCCGATGGCGTCGTCGCTGCGCATCCAGGGCCGCCGCCGGGCGCGGTTCACCAGCATCTGCAGCGGGTGGGAGCGGAAGACCGCCCGGGTCTGCGGGCTGGCCCAGACCTTCTCGAGCATGTCCAGCGCCACCGGGAGCGGGTGGCTGGCGACCACCGCCGCGTTGAGGGCTCCCACGCTCGTCCCCACGCAGGCGTCGGGTTCGAGCCCGCGCTCGGCCAGGGCGCGAAGGATTCCCAGCTGGGCAGCTCCACGGCCCCCACCGCCGCTGAGCACGAGGACCGTCTCGATCTGCGATCCGGTCCTGCTCTTCACCCTCATAGAGTGACACGCCCCGCTCGGCGGAGGCCGCTTTGCGAGGGAGCGGCTCCGCCCGAGCCGGCGATCTCGACCGCCACGGCACGCGTCGCGCGCCGCGAGGGGGTCACCACCCGGGTGGCGACGGATGCTGGCGGACCTCGCCGCCAGACCGTGGGATTCAGCTCTTTGCCTTGCCCCTGCTCATGAACCAGATCACAGCCACGATGATGACCACGATCACCACCACGTAGACGATGATCTCCTTGGTTCCAAACACGTTGAATGCGAGCATTGAGCCTCTCCCCGGGTCTGCGGATTCAAGGTCGCGGCGGCGGCCGGACGGGACGAGGCGTGAGCCTACCCCAGCGGGACCTGGCCCTGCAGGACCGCCCGCGGCCGGGGCGATCCCCGCGCCGGCACGTCGCCGGCCAGCCATGAGGAGGCCGGCGCCCGCGAGTCATGAGGGAGGCGGCGCCCGTCGGGAAGGCGAGATTCGAACTCGCGACCTCACGGTCCCGAACCGTGCACTCTAACCTGGCTGAGCTACTTCCCGATCGTCGGCATGATAGCAGCGAGGGAGCGGTCGGCCCGGACGCTTCGAACCCGCCCCTCCCAGCTTCGGACCCGGCCTGAACGCCGGAGCGACCACGAGCACCCTGCTAGGGTCTACGCGCCGGTCGCCGCGCCCCTGGCTGGGGCGGGTCGCCCGGGGAGGCGTGGGCGATGCCCAAGGTTCTGATCCTGGCCGGGGACGCGGCCGAGTCCCTCGAGGTGATGTACCCGTACCAGCGGCTGCTCGAGGAGGGGTACACGGTGCACATCGCCGGTCCCACCCGCAAGCGCCTGCAGTTCGTCATCCACGACTTCGTGGACGGCTTCGACACCTACACCGAGAAGCCCGGCTACACCTGGCCCGCCGACCTCGCCTTCGCCGAGGTCGATCCTGCCGGGTACGCCGCGCTGGTCATCCCGGGGGGCCGGGCACCGGAGTACATCCGCAACGACCCGGACGTGCTCCGCATCATCCACCACTTCTTCGCGGCGCCCAAACCGGTGGCGGAGATCTGCCATGCGCCGCTGGCGCTCGCCGCCGCCGGGGTGCTCCGCGGCCGCCGCACCGCCGCCTACCCCGCCCTGCAGCCCGACGTCCAGGCCGCCGGAGGGACCTTCGTGGACGCGGCCGCCGTCGTCGACGGGATGATGGTCTCGGCCCGGGCCTGGCCCGACCACCCCGCCTGGATGCGCGCCTTCCTGGAGCTGCTCCGCGAGCAGGCCCCGGTCTCCCCGGGCGTCAGCTGAGCTTGCCGAGCTGGGCGACCTGGTCGTCGGTGAGGCCGATCAGGGCGGCCTCCACGTTCTCCTCCAGGTGGCTGACGCTGGCGGTCCCGGGGATGGGCAGCATCACCGCCGACCGGTGCAGCAGCCAGGCCAGGGCGACCTGAACGGGGGTGCTGCCGAGCTTGCGGCTGAAGGCGGTGAGCGGTCCGTCGTCGCGCCCCAGGTCACCGGTCGCAAGTGGCGACCAGGGGATGAAGCCGATGCGCTCGCGCTCGCAGAGGTCGAGCACATCCTCGGAGCCCCGGTCCACCAGGTTGTAGCGGTTCTGGACGGTCGCGATCGAGGCGACCGCCCGCGCCGACTTCACCTGGTCGACGCTCACGTTGGAGAGCCCGATCAGCCGGATCTTGCCCTCCGACTGGAGTGCGAGCAGCTCGCCGACCTGCTCCTCCAGCGGGACCTGCGGGTCGGGGCGGTGAAGCTGGAGAAGCGGGATCTGCTCCAGGCCCAATCGCCGGAGGCTCATCTCGCATTCCTGGCGCAGATACGCAGGGCGCCCGACCGGGTGCCACTGACCGGGACCGGTGCGCACCAGGCCCGCCTTGGTTGCGATCACCAGCTGCTCGGGATAGGGGTGCAGCGCGGTGCGGATCAGCTCCTCGCTCACGTACGGCCCGTAGGCGTCGGCGGTGTCGATGAGGTCGATGCCCAGATCGACCGCTCGCCGGAGCACGCGGATCGCCTCCTCCCGGTCGGCGGGCTCGCCCCAGATGCCGGGGCCCGTGATCCGCATCGCGCCGAACCCGAGGCGATGGACGGCGAGCTGGCCCCCCAGTGCGAAGGTGCCACTGGCTGTCGCCGGTCGCTCGATGCTCGGAGCCGCCATCACTCTCGCCTCCTCAGTGCCGGCCGGGTCCCGATCCGGCCCACCGGGCCATCCTGACACAGCCGCACGCCGCTTCCGGACGCGCCTCGCCCTGGCGGCGAGGCCGGCGCGGGCGTCTAGAATGGATCGGATAACCACCAACTGCACCAAGGCAGGCGACCCGATGACGGCTGACGGCACCGACGCACCCACCCCCAACGGCGAGCACCGCGGAGGGCTGCGGGTCAAGCGCGGCCTGGCCGAGATGCTCAAGGGCGGGGTGATCATGGACGTGGTCACCGCCGAGCAGGCCAAGGTCGCCGAGGAGGCCGGGGCGGTGGCGGTGATGGCCCTGGAGCGGGTCCCGGCCGACATCCGCCGCGAGGGCGGGGTGGCTCGGATGAGCGACGTCTCCCTGATCAAGGCGATCATGGCCGCGGTCACCATCCCGGTGATGGCCAAGGCCCGGATCGGCCACTTCGTCGAGGCTCAGGTCCTGGAGGCGCTGGGCATCGATTACGTGGACGAGTCCGAGGTGCTGACGCCCGCCGACGAGGAGCACCACATCGACAAGTGGGCGTTCACTGTGCCCTTCGTCTGCGGTGCCCGCGACCTCGGCGAGGCCCTGCGCCGGATCGGCGAGGGGGCGGCCATGGTCCGGACCAAGGGGGAGGCCGGCACCGGCAACGTGGTCGAGGCGGTCCGCCACATGCGCGCCGTGCTCGGTGGCATCCGCCAGCTCCAGGCGATGCGTCACGACGAGCTGATGGCCGAAGCCAAGCTCCTGGGCGCCCCCTACGAGCTGGTCGCCGAGGTCGCCGAGACGGGGAGGCTCCCGGTCGTGAACTTCTCGGCCGGCGGCATCGCCACCCCCGCCGACGCCGCCCTGATGATGCAGCTCGGCGCCGACGGCAACTTCGTGGGCAGCGGCATCTTCAAGAGCGACGACCCCCTCGGCTACGCCAAGGCGATCGTCGCCGCCACCACCTACTACGACAAGCCGGACGTCATCGCCGACGTGAGCGCCGGCCTGGGCAGGGCCATGCGCGGCCTGGACGTCGCCTCCATGCCCCGGGAGGAGCTGCTCGCCACCCGCGGCTGGTGAGCCCGGTCAGGCCTCGAGACCCCGCCGGGGCGCCCGCCCCGGCCCGGGCCGCATCCCCGGCTGTGACATCGGCGCGGCGACAGCGCCCCCTTCCTTGGGTACACTGGCCGCAGTGACCGAGATGCCGCTGGTGCCATCCCCCCGGGGTGGCTCGCGTGTCCGGGGGACCTGAAGCCATCCTCCGCGTAGGTGTGCTCGCTCTGCAGGGGGACGTGCGCGAGCATCTGGCTGCGTTCCGCCGCTCGGGGGCCGAGGCCGTCGCGGTGCGGACCGCCGAGGAGCTGGGGGGCGTTCATGCCCTGGCCCTGCCGGGGGGTGAGTCGACGACCATGAGCCGATTGATCCGCACCTTCGGACTGGAGGCCGCGCTGCGCCGCCGCCTCGCCGATGGGATGCCGACCTTCTCCACCTGCGCGGGCACCATCCTGCTCAGCCGCGAGATCCTGGACGGCACCGAGGACCAGATCGCCCTGGGCACCCTCGACCTGCGCACCCGGCGCAACGGCTACGGCCGCCAGGTCGAGTCCTTCGAGTGCGACCTCGACCTGCCCGCCGCCGGAGCCGATCCCTTCCCCGCCATCTTCATCCGGGCCCCCGTCATCGAGAGCTGCGGGCCGGGGGTCGAGGTGCTGGCGACGGTCGAGGACCGCCCCGTGGCGGTGCGCCAGGGCCAGCACCTGAGCTTCACCTTCCACCCCGAGATGACCGCCGACACCCGCCTCCACCGCCTCTTCCTGGAGCGGGTCGCCGAGGTGCCCCTCCCCTCCGAGGACAGCGCCGCGTGAACATCCGGCTCGCCTCCTTCCGCGACCTGGCCCGCATCGAGCAGCTCTACAGCGAGGCCGGCAGCGGCGACGAGCAGGCCCTCCAGCTCTCCCCCGACCACCCGGTGCCGCAGGCGACCCTGCTGCGGCTCTGGTACGCGCTCAGCAAGACGGTCTCCTCACTGGTCCCCTTCAACGTGGGGACGACGGGGGACACCCTGTTCGTCGCCGAGACCCGGGAGGGGATCGTCGGCTTCATCCAGGCGCAGACGTCGGGGGAGCGCGCCGCCACCCTGCAGATCCTCAACCTCTGCGTCGCCGCCAGCGCCAGCGGCCACTTCGCTCGCGCCCAGCTGCTGACCCAGCTCACCAATCACGCCCTGGAGCACGGCATCCACCGCTTCGTGGTGCGCCTGCCCCTGGACCATCCGCTCACCGGCACCTTCCTGGAGCAGGGATTCGTCCAGCTCGCGACCGAGCAGATCCTCTACAGCGACGACGTCCCCGCCATCGATGCCGGCAGCCACGGCCCCTCTCTCCGCCCCGCCCGGCCCGAGGACGTCGGCGCCATCTACCTCCTCTACCTGCGCACCACGCCCTCGCACGTCGCCAGCCTGGAGGGGTCGTCCCTCAAGGTCTGGCAGGCGGGTTTCGCCGAGGGCGCGATGACCCGGATCACCCACGACGAGGTGCGTCACTTCGTGCTCGAGAATCCCGGGGTGGTCGCCTGGGCCGCGATCCGCCCGGCCTCGTCGACGCGGCCCACCCAGCTCTCCCTGATGTGCGACGGGCATCACCCGCGGCTGCGCGAGGCGGTGATCGACAGCGCGCTCCGCGAGCTCCCCCCCGGCCCGGTGTCGTCGGTTCTGCGCCATTACGACTCGGAGCTGATCCGGAGCCTGCAGAAGCGCGGCTTCGCGATCTACGGCACCCAGGTCCTGCTGGTCCGCGACCTCGCCACCAAGGTGCGGCTGCGCACCGCGCGCTCGCGCGAGAAGCCGGTGCTGGTGCACGCCCACCTGGCGCAGACGGTGCCCGCCGACGGAGCGCCCAGCCTCCGCGTGCTGAGCCGGAGGAGCGAGCGATCGCCACGGCCGTAGAGACAACCGCCGCCTACGGCGCCGGCTGGCGCGAGGAGCTGGCCCTTCTCTTCGACGCCCTCCCCCCGCGGGTGTCCGCAGCCGCTCAGGCCGCGGCGGCCGATCGCGGCGACCTCCTGGAGGTGGTCCTCGACCTCGGCCGCGAGCCCGAGGCCCGCTTCGTGGACGGCGAGGTCATCCTCGACCGCGTCCCGGTCACCCATGACGACATCGCCTACGTGGTCGAGCGTGTGGGCGACTTCGGCGACGACAACCGCGCCGGGATCGAGCGCACCCTGCACCGCATCAGCGCGATCCGCAACCGGGCCGGCGGCATCGTCGGCCTCACCTGCCGGGTCGGGCGGGCGGTGACGGGCACCATCGACATCATCAAGGACATCGTGATCCAGGGACGCTCCATCCTCCTGCTCGGCGCCCCCGGGATCGGCAAGACCACCATGCTCCGCGAGTGCGCCCGGGTGCTGAGTGACGACCAGGGCAAGCGGGTGGTGATCGTCGACACCTCCAACGAGATCGGTGGCGACGGTGACATCCCGCATCCCGGCATCGGCCGCTCCCGGAGGATGCAGGTCCAGACCCCGACCAAGCAGCACGCCGTGATGATCGAGGCAGTGGAGAACCACATGCCTCAGGTGATCGTCATCGACGAGATCGGCACCGAGCTGGAGGCGGTTGCGGCCCGGACCATCGCCGAGCGCGGGGTCCAGCTGGTCGGAACCGCCCACGGCATGACCCTCGACAACCTGCTCGTCAATCCCACCCTCAACGACCTGCTCGGCGGCATCCAGACCGTCACCCTCTCCGACGAGGAGGCGCGCCGCCGCGGCACCCAGAAGTCGGTGCTCGAGCGCAAGTCGCCGCCCACCTTCGACGTCCTGGTCGAGATCCAGCAGCGCGACCGGGTGGCCGTTCACATGCCCGTCGACGAAACCGTGGACGAGGCGCTCCGCGGCCAGTTCAAGCCGCCCCAGATCCGGATGCGCGGCGAGTCCGGCCAGATCATCAGCCGGATCGAGACCGGCGGCAACCCCGGCGCGTACGAGCCCCCGCCCTTCGGGGGTGGCGGGCGCCGGGGGCGCGACCGCGATCGCCGGCACCGCGGATTCGACGTGGAGCAGTACACCGCCAGCCAGCAGCGCAGCCGGCGCGAGCCTGGCGAGCGGCCGGGCAACGGCTCGTCGCGGCTCGCCCAGCCGCTCTCGATCTTCCCCTACGGGGTGTCGCGCAGCTACCTCGAGCAGTCGGTGCGCGAGCTGCACCTGCCGGTGCGCATCCAGCACCACGTCGAGGACTCCGACATCGTGCTCACCCTCAAGAACTACTACCGGCGCAAGGACTCGCCGGTCCGCGTCGCCGAGTCGTCGGGCATCCCCATCGAGGTGCTGCGGAGCAACACGGTGTCCCAGATCAAGGGTGCGCTCGCCCGCGTCTACGGCGTGGAGACGGCCGACCCCACCGACTCCGCCCTCCAGGAGGCGCGGGAGGGGATCGATCGGGCCCGCCAGCTCGGCGCCGAGGTCGAGCTGGCCCCCCAGAACTCCTACGTCCGACGCCTTCAGCATCAGCTGGTCGAGGAGCACGAGATGGTCGCCCGCAGCCAGGGCGAGGAGCCGAACCGGCACCTTGTGATCCTCGGCCCCGCCGAGGAGTGATCGCGGGGCCTCCCCCCTCGACGGCCCGGCCCGAGGCCGGGAGCGGCGGCGGAGTGGCGTGGCGAAGCGTTGGCCTCTTCGTGCTGCTCGCCTACGGGCTCAGCTGGACGGTGTGGATCGTCCTGGCGGCGCTGGGCGTTCCCTTCGGAGTCCTTGCCGTCATCGGGATGTTCGGGCCGGCCGCCGCGGCGCTGCTGACCCGGCGGGTCCTGGGCGAGGGCCTGGGCGACATGGGGCTGGGCATCTCGTCCACGGGGTCGCCCGATCGCTGGTACGCGTATGCCTGGATCGGCACTCCGATCGTGCTCGCCGCCGGGCTCCTCCTCGCCCTCGCCATCGGCGGCCAGCACTGGGACCTGCTCGCCAACTTCCGCCACGCCCTCACCTCCGAATCCACGGCCTCCCAGCTGCGCTCGCTGCCGCCGACCGGGGTGCTCCTGGCCATCGAGACCGCCGCCGCCCTGACCGTGGCGCCGGCGATCAACGGCTTCTTCGCGGCCGGCGAGGAGCTGGGCTGGCGCGGACACCTACTGATCCGGCTGGCCCCCTGGGGGCGGCTGCGCGCCGCGCTGGCCGTGGGAGTGGTCTGGGGGCTCTGGCATGCCCCTCTGATCGTGATCTTCGGCTACGAGTACTCCGGATACCCCTGGCTGGGGCCCTTCTTCTTCTGCCTCTTCACCATTCCCCTCAGCGTGATCCTGGCCTGGCTCCGCTTCCGCTCCGGCAGCGTCTGGCCGGGAGCGTTCGCCCACGGCGCCCTCAACGCGCAGGCGGGCCTCGTCCTCCTGGCGCTGACCCACGCCAATCCGCTGCTCACCCCTCCCGTCGGGCTTCTGGGGATCATCCCGGTCGCCGCCGTGGCGGTCTGGCTGGTCGTCTCCGGGCGGCTGGACGGACCGACACCGGTCGCCGTGGCGCCCCGCTGACGGTCGTGACGCCGCCCGCGACGGGGGCCTCATACTCCGTCCCCGTGGCGTCCTGGCCCGGTTTTTTCATCTCTCTCGAGGGGATCGACGGCGCCGGCAAGAGCACCCAGGGAGCGGCGCTCGCGGGGGAGCTGAGCCGCATCGGCCACCCGGTGGTCACGCTCCGTCCCAGTGACACGCAGCTGGGCGACCTGGTGCGCGGCTACCTGCTCCAGCACCATCAGGTCTCGGTCGACCCCTGGACCGAGGCGCTGCTCTTCGTCGCCGGCCGGGTGCAGCTGCTCCGGGAGCGGATCATGCCCGCGCTGCGCAGCGGCGCGATCGTCATCGCCGACCGCTACGCGGACTCCACCCTCGCCTACCAGGGAGCCGGTCGGGGCCTGCCGCTGCCGGCGCTGCAGTGGCTCCACCGCGAGGCCTGCCGGGACGTCTGGCCCGATCTCACCTTCCTGCTCGAGCTGCCCCGCCCCACCGCCGAGGAGCGGCAGCGCTCGCAGCAGCTCCCCCTCGACCGCTTCGAGACCGCCGCCGACGGTTTCCACATCGCGGTCCAGGAGGGCTTCGTCCAGCTGGCGGGAGCGGACCCGGAGCGGATCGTGCGCATCGACGCCAGCCGTCCCCCGGCCGTCGTCTTCGCCGAGCTTCGCGATGTGGCCCTGCTCCGGCTCGCCGAGCGGGGGCTGACCGCGCCCTTGACCGAGGGTCCGCCCACCGGCTGAGCGGCGGACGCGTGGCGACGAGGCGCCGGCGCCGGGCGGCCCGACCCCGGCCGGACCCTGGGTGACATCCCACGCGCCCCCCGGTATGCTTCGAGGCGGCGCCGCCGGCGCGGTCGAGGGGAACCGTGCGGACAGCCCGGCGCCGGGAGGTTTCCATGCGTCTGAGCCGTGCCCTGCCCGCGATCCCGGTGGGCCTGGTGGCCCTGCTGCTCGCCACCGCCGTCCCGGCGGGTGCGATCCCCGTCTGCACCACCGGCTGCCAGATCTTCGGGGAGACGGGCTCGCCGCAGGCGCTCACCGTTCCCGCCGGAGTGCTCGGGGTCACCGTCGATCTGGTCGGCGCCGGCGGCGGCTCCGGATACGACATGGCGAATGAGACGCAGCTTGCGGGCGCCCACGGAGGTCTCCTGATCGGGACCCTCGCGACCACCCCCGGCTCCACCCTCGAGGTGGTGGTCGGGCAGACCGCCGGCAACGGCACCAGCACCGCCGACGGAGCGGGCGGCTACAACGGCGGCGGCGACGGCGCCTACTACTCCGGGGGCGAGGACGCCTTCGGTGGCGGCGGGGGCGGGGGTGCGACCGACATCCGCACCGGGTCGTGCGCGACCACCCTCTCCTGCGGCGATGCCGCCCGCGTTGCGATCGCGGGAGGCGGTGGGGGCACGGGTGGGGGATCGGTGACCGCCAGCGCGGGCGGTGACGGCGGTGGCGCCAGTGGCGTCGACGGGACCGCTGCCGACGGCACGGTCGGCGGGGGCGGCGGGGCCGCGGGTGGTCCGGGCGCCGGAGGCGGGGGCGGGTCCACGGGCGTCGGCGACACCGGTGGCGCCGGCAGCAACGGCGGCGGCGGCGGCGGCGGCGGCTACTACGGTGGTGGCGGCGGCGGGCTCTCCGCCGACGATGACGGCACCGGCGGTGGTGGCGGTGGCGGCTACATCCTCGACCCCACCGCGGCGGATTACTCGGAAGCCGGGGCCGGGGCGCCGGGCGATACCAGCGGCAGCGCGACCATCTACTGGCCGGGCGCGACCAGCCTCAGCGTCGTGGCCGGCGGGTCGGTGACCATCACCGCGTACGTCCCGTTCTTCGAGGACGGCGGTACCGAGACCTTCACGTTCGGGAGCACCACCCTCTGCAGCGACGTCACCGTGGCGGATGGGGAGGCCAGCTGCACCACCTCGGCACTCCCGATCGGGACCGATGACGTCACCGCCACCCTGAGCGCAACCGCGCCCGTGAGCTTCCGGGTGCCGGGGTCGGTGACCCTCGACTCTCACCTCGGCAGCGGTTCCGCGCCCGCCACGGCAACCCCCGACGCGACAGCACCGTGGGACGGGACCACCGAGGTCCTGGCGGTCAGCGTCGCGTCGGCGGTCCCGGTGCCGGAGAGCGGAGCCGGCGTCCCCGCGGGCGTGCCGCCCCTGGCGGCGCTGCTGATCCTGGTGGGCGCCGCCGGCATCGTGACCACGAGGCGCCGGCGCCGGGCTGCCTGACCCGCTCCGCGTCGGGGGGTGCGAGATCGCGCCGTCGCGGTGGCGCGATCGCCCACTTCAAACGCGTCGATCACAGGTCGGCCGGGCGTCACCACACGGGGGAACGCCGGGCTGCCTGAAAACCGGGCGCCCTCCTGTATGCTCGACCTAAGCGCCGCCTGCGTGGTCGTGTGGGACCCCGCAGGAGAGCCCGGCGGCTGGAGGCTCCAGATGCGACTTGGCCGTGCTCTTCCCGCGATCCCGGCCGCGGCTGTGGCCCTCCTGTTCGCCACCGCGGCGCCGGCGGGTGCGATCCCCGCCTGCACCACCGGTTGCACGATCTTCGGGGAGACGGGCTCGCCGCAGGCGTTCGTCGTCCCCTCCGGTGTGGTGGGCGTCACCGTCGAGCTCTACGGCGCCGGGGGCGGTGAGGGCTATGGCTGCGGCGGTGAATGCGATGCCGGCGGTGGCAACGGCGGCTTCACCGTGGCCAGCCTGACGACCGCGCCTGGCTCGACGCTCGAGGTCCAGGTCGGGGGTGAGGGCGGCAACGCCTCCAGTTCGGCTTATGGAGACGGTGGCTACAACGGCGGCGGCAACGGCTCCTTCAGCGTCGGAGGCGGCGGCGGCGGGGGTGGCGCGACCGATGTCCGCACCGGGTCCTGCGCTGCCTCGCTCGACTGCACCACCGCCTCAGTGGCCGCCGTGGCCGGTGGTGGTGGTGGTGGGTCGGGCGCGGCCGGATACGCGTCTGGCGGCGGTGAGGGCGGTGGGGTGAGCGGGGGCACGGGTGGCAACCCCGACTACACGACCGGCGGGGGGCCGGGAACCCAGAGCGGTCCGGGCGCCGCCGGGTCGGGCGCCGATGGGACGGGTGACCCGGGCGTGGGCGCCGTCGGCGGTGCCGCCGGGGGCAACGGCGGCGGTGGGGGCGGCGGCTACTACGGCGGCGGCGGCGGCGGCGAGTCGGATGACGCCAACGGCAGCGGCGGTGGCGGCGGCAGCGGGTACGTGTCCAGCAGCCTTCCCGGCGCCACCGAGGGCGGGGTCGGATCGGGCGACGGCATCGCGACCATCTACTGGGCGGCGGCGACCAGCCTCAGCGTCACGGCGGGCGGCTCGGTGACCATCACCGCATACGTGCCGCTCTCCGAGGACGGCGGCACGGAGACCTTCACGCTGGGGAGCACCACGCTGTGCAGCGACGTCTCCGTGGCGGACGGTGCGGCCGCCTGCACGACCTCGACCCTCCCGGCGGGGACCGACGACGTGACCGCCACGCTCACGTCCCCACCCGCGGCGACCGGCTTCCAGGCGCCGGGGTCGCTGACCCTCGACGCCGATCTCGCCGGCGGCCACTCTGGGGGTACGGCCGGCCTCGATGCGGGCCCAGGCGACCC
The DNA here is from genome assembly GCA_964508345.1 of uncultured Actinomycetes bacterium. Classification (GTDB taxonomy): domain Bacteria; phylum Chloroflexota; class Dormibacteria; order Aeolococcales; family Aeolococcaceae; genus Changshengia. The sequence goes on from CAZDTK010000001.1 coordinate 92,217, forward strand.
GTGGAACGGGACCACCGAGGTGTTCGCGATCAGCGCCGCGGCGGTACCGGTGCCGACGACCGGCGCGGGAATTCCCGCCGGCGTGCCGCCGCTGGCGGCGCTGCTGATCCTGGTGGGCGCCGCCGGCATCGTGACCACGAGGCGCCGGCGCCGGGCGGCCTGATCTCCCCCGGTCCCTCCGGTCCGGCTCAGGAGGGCGTGCCGCCCACACCCTCCGGGCCGGCCACCTCGACGACCACGTCCTGCAGCCCGACCACCCGTTCGACCCGGGTGCCGGCGAGGTGGACCCGGACGCCGCGCACCCCGGCGGCGCCGGGCGCGCCGGGCTCCCAACCGTCCGCGTAGAGCTGCCGCGCCTCGCCCCAGGAGGAGGCGGTGCTGATCTGGCGGCCGTCGGTGAAGCTGAGCGTGCCGGGACGGCTGGGGTAGCCGAATCCCACCTCCCCGCCGCTCGCCAGGTACGCCCGCACGGCTCCGAGCGGCAGCTCCCCGGCGAGCGGCGTGGGCTCGGCCAGCAGGGCGTCGGCGAGGGTGGGCATGCCTCCGCTCCCCGCCAGCTCGCGGACCGAGATCCGGGCCGCGTGCCGCTCCGCCCGCTCCCGGCGCCGCCGCTCGGTGGCGACCTCCTGCTGGCGCGCGTGGATCTCGCGGAGCTGGCGATCGTACGGCGACATGGCCGTCCGGGTCGCCCTCTCGACCTCGGCCAGACGGGCGGTCTCGGCGTCCAACCCGGCCGGGTCCAGGTCGCGCAGCCCCTCCGGCTCGACACGCGGGGGGAGCGGGGGAGGAGGCGTCGGCGGGGGCGGCTCGGACATCCAACCTCCATCATGGCGCCGGCCGGCTCCCCGATGAGATCGGAAGCCACCGCCTCGGAAACGGTGTCGAACCTGGGTCACGACCGGGCAACAGGGCGGATCGCGTCGAGCCGACCAGGTTAGCCCAGGCTACGCTCGCAGGGCTCACACCGTGCAAGGGGATCCTTTCGCCACCAGGATGGGGAGATCGAGGGCTCGCAGTGCTCGCCGACGTCGGTAAACCGCGCCGCGCCCGGCCGGCCTTGAAGGCCGCCCGGCTGAGCCTCAGCGAGGAGGCGCAGGCACTGGCACAGGGCATGCCCGATGGTCTGCTCCTGGTCGACGACCGGGGCCGCATCGTCTTCGTCAACGACCGGCTGCTCGCCATGACCGGGCACGCCGAGAAGGGACTGTTGGGGCTGCCCGTCGAGGTCCTGGTGCCTGCCGCACTGCGGCGCGAGCACGTGAGCCATCGCCGCACCTACGAGGCCAAACCCATGCACCGGCCCACCGGGACGACTGCGCCGGCCTTCAGCGTCCAGCGGGCGGACGGCACGGTGTTCCCGGCGGACATCGCCCTCAACCCCACCCGCTGGGCCGAACGCGATGTGGTGGTAGTCGTGATCTCCGACCTCACCGCTCGCAAGCGCGCGGAGTCCCTGCGCTCGATGCAGTTCGCCGTCACGCGGCTGCTGGCCGACGCCGCATCGCTGGCCGAGGCCGGACCTCAGCTGCTCGAGCTGATCGCGGAGGCCCTCGAGATGGAGTTCGCCGAGCTGAGCCTGCGGTCCCGCGTCGGTGCCGGTCTCACCCTCAGCGGAGTCTGGGCGGCGCCCACGCTGGCGGACGCCGCCCGCGAGGCTTTCGCGGGGAGAGCCCGGGAGGGGAGCGCCCTGCCCAATGGCGCAGCCCTCCCGCCTGCGGTGGCGCCGGCCCTGGCCCTGCCGGTGCGGCGCGACGGGGAGGTCATCGCGCTCCTCGAGTTCTTCCGGCGGGAAGGCGCGGCCATCGCCGCGAACGCTCTGGAGAGCGTGAACAGCGTCGCCGACCAGATTGCCCAGTTCGTCCGCCGCCGGCGTGCCGAGGCCGCACTGGAGGAGAGCGTGGCCCGGCTGGCCGAGGTCGCCGCCACCGACCCCCTCACCGGGATTCGCAACCGGCGGGAGTTCGACCGGCTCCTCGCCACCATCCCCCGGCGGCGCTTCGCGGTCCTGGCCGCGGACCTCGACAACCTCAAGCGGCTCAACGACGAGTTCGGCCACGAGGCCGGGGACGTCGCCCTGCGCGCGGTCGCCTCCACCCTGGTCGCCGCCCTGCGCGGCTGGGACGTGGTGGCACGCACCGGCGGCGACGAGTTCTCGGTGCTGATGTCCGACGTCGGCGCGCACGACGCGGCCCGTACCGCCGAGCGCGTCCGCGACGTGGTCCGGGCGATCTCGCTCCCCTATGGACAGGTGAGCGTCAGCGTCGGCTGGGCGACCGGCCCGGCGGGATCCGATCCGCGCGACATCGTCGAGCTCGCCGACGCCCACCTCTACGAGGCCAAGCGCGCCGGACGCGACCGGGTGGTGGGGTCTCCGCGTCATCGACGGGGTGGGCTCGCCGCGCACCGCTCGGAGTGGTCGGCGCGCATCGACGAGGTGCTCGCACTGCGGGACCTCACCATGCTCTATCAGCCGATCGTCCACCTTGCCGACGGCACCGTCGCCGGACATGAGGCGCTCGCGCGTCCCCGGGGCTTCGGCGCCGCCGACAGCGTGGAGGACCTCTTCAGCGAGGCGCATCGCACCGGCCGCATCCGCGACATCGATTGGCTCTGCCGGCGGCTAGCGATCTCCTCGGTCCCCTGGCCCGCCGTCGCCCCGGGGTGGGCGCTCTTCGTCAACGTCAGCGCGGTGCCGCTCCTCGACCCCGTGCACGACGTGGACCAGATGCTGATGCTTCTGGAGGCGTCAGGAGCCCGTGCCGGCCAGATCGTCCTGGAGATCACCGAGCGCGAGCTGATCTCCGACCTGGAGCGGGTGCGCACCGTCCTCGCCCAGTACCGCGAGCACGGCTTCCGTTTCGCCCTCGACGACGTGGGCGAGGGCCACTCCACGCTGGAGCTGCTGGCGGCGGCGCGCCCGGAGTTCATCAAGATCGCCCGCAGCCTGACCATGACCGCCCCCCACTCCAGCTCCCGTGCCGCCATCCGCGCCGCCGTCGCCTTCGCCGAGGTCAGCGGGGCAGCCGTGATCGCCGAGGGCATCGAGAACGACTACGCCGTCGGGCAGATGATCGCGATGGGTGTGCTGCTGGGTCAGGGGATGGCGCTGGGACGTCCCGGCAGCCTGCTCCCGGCCGCCGAGCGCGCGGACCAGCACGCTGTCGGTCAGCGCTGGCACTTCCTCGCCCCCCTCTCCTGACCCCGGCCTCCCGCACCACGGGCGTGCCGAACCCCCAACCACCCGCCGGGTACGGTAGCGTGCGCAGCATGGCCGAGACCACCGAGTCGGTCCGCTCGGAGCGCGACGGAGCCGTCGCCCTCGTCACCATCTGCCACCCACCGGTCAACGCCATCAGCCGCGCGGTCGCGGCCGGGATCCTGGAGGCGCTGGGCACCGCCGAGGTCGATCCCGAATGCCGCGCGCTCCTCATCACCGGGGAGGGGGAGCGCTACTTCTCGGCGGGGGCCGACATCACCGAGTTCCCCACCGGCGGTGACGTGGCCGGATCCGTCGAGGTGACCCGCAGGCTGGAGGCGTCGCGCCTGCCGGTGCTCGCCGCCGTCAACGGGATCGCCTTCGGGGGTGGCTGCGAGATCGCCCTCGCCTGCGACCTGCGGATCTGCGCCGAGACCGCCCGCTTCGGCCAGCCCGAGATCAAGCTCGGCATCATGCCCGGTTGGGGCGGCACCCAGCGGCTGCCCCGGCTCATCGGCCGTGGGCCCGCCCTCGAGATGCTCCTGACCGGCGACCCCGTCGGTGCCGCCCGCGCGCTCGAATGCGGGCTGGTCACCCGCGTCGTCGCCGCCGAACGTCTCCGCGAGGAGGCCCTGGAGCTGGCCCGCGTGCTCGCCCAGCGCCCTCCGCTGGCGGTCGCCGCCACCAAGCGGGCGGTGCACAGCGGCCTCGACGGCAGCCTGGAGGCGGGGCTGGCAGTCGAGCAGGAGGAGTTCACCCGGCTGCTCGGTACCGACGACGCCCGCGAGGGAGTCCTCGCCTTCCTGGAGAAGCGCCCGCCGACATGGCGCGGCCGGTGAGGCCGGCCGCCCCCCACGCTCTGCGCCGGAGCGGACCCCGATGATCGTCGCGGTCCTCTCGCCCATTGCGATGGTTGCGCTGGCCGGGACCGCATTCACCCTCAGTGGGCTGAGGTGGCGCCGCCTGGTCGCGCTGATGCGCCTCTCCCGCCGCCCCGACCCCCGTGGCGGCGACATCCGCGGACGCGCGCGCGCCTTCCTCGCCAACGTCCTGGGCCAGGGACGCCTGCTCCGCTGGCCCTATGCGGGCCTGCTCCACGCGCTCATCTTCTGGGGTTTCCTGGTGCTGCTCACCGCCATCGCCCAGGCGATCGTCGAAGCCCTGGTCGTCGGTGTGAGGCTGTACACCATCCCCGTCGTGGCGCCGGTGGTGGCCCATCTGCAGGACCTCTTCTGCGTCCTGGCGCTGACCGGGGTGCTGCTGGCGCTGGTCAACCGGCTGGTGGTCAGGCCGATCCGCTTCCGCGGCAGTCACACCGGCGACGCCCTGCTCATCCTGGGCTGGATCGCCGCGCTGCTCGTCTGCATGGAGCTGAACTACGCGACGCTGATCGCCGAGCACTCTCCCGAAGCGCTGGCCGCCGACCGGCCCTTCGCGGCAGCGCTCAGCCGCCTGTTCACGCCGCTCGGCAGTGACAGTCAGGCGCTGGTCGCATTCCACGGCGTGTTCTTCTGGGCGCACCTCTGCCTGGTCTTCGGGTTCCTCGTCTACCTCGGTTACAGCAAGCATCTGCACATCATCACCGCGCCCTTCAACGTCGTCCTCGCCGAACGCGGCCCCCGGGGCCGGCTCCGTCCCATCGACATCGACGCGGTGATGTCGGCCGCCGACGAGCGCGACCAGCACTTCGGCGCGGGCGCCCTCGAGCACTTCTCGTGGAAGGACGTGCTCGACCTCTACACCTGCACCGAATGCGGGCGCTGCCAGTCCCACTGCCCCGCCTACCTGACCGGGAAGGTGCTCTCGCCCAAGACCCTGATCACCGACCTGCGCGACGGCTCCTACGAGCGGCTCAAGGGCGGCTACGCCGCCACCCAGCACAGCGCCCATGTCGTCCAGGGGGGCGACGCCGGCGGGAGCCCCGGCCCGGATGGTGGCGCGATGTGGGCCACCGGCGACGGCGATCGGGGAGCGGTCCATGGCCTCCCGGGCAGCTTCCAGCCCTCCTGGCTCAGCCCCGAGCGGGTGAGCGCGGCGGTGGCGGCGAACGGCGGCGAGCGCCCCCTGATCGGCGGCCTCATCGACGAGGAGACGCTCTGGGCCTGCACCACCTGCGGCGCGTGCATGGACCAGTGCCCGGTCTTTATCGAGCACGTCCCCAAGATCGTCGAGATGCGCCGCCATCTCGTGCTCGACGAGTCCCGGATGCCCCGCCAGGCCGAGACCGCGCTGCGCGCCATCGAGAACGTGGCCAACCCCTACGGGATCTCCCCGCAGAGCCGGGCCGACTGGGCGGCCGGGCTCGGGGTGCCGCTCATCTCCGAGCGGCCCGACGCCGAGTACCTCTACTGGGTCGGCTGCGCGGTCGCCTACGACGAGCGCGCGCGCAGCATCGCCACCGCCCTGGCTGCCATCCTCCAGGCCGCCGGTGTCGACTTCGCCATCCTGGGCAACGAGGAGCGGTGCACCGGCGACCCGGCGCGGCGGATCGGCAACGAGTATCTCTTCCAGGAGCGGGCCCGCCAGAACATCGAGGTGCTGGGCGGGCACGGCATCCGCCGGATCGTCACCAGCTGTCCTCATTGTTTCAACACCATCGCCAACGAGTACCCCGACCTCGGCGGCAACTACGAGGTCATCCATCATTCCGTGCTCATCGAGCGGCTGATCACAGAGGGCAGGATCGTTCTGGAGAGGCCGATCGACGAGACGGTCACGTATCACGATTCCTGCTACCTGGGGCGCTGGAACGGCGTCTTCGCGCCACCTCGCGACATCCTGGAGCGCATCCCCGGGATGCGCCTGGTGGAGATGAAGCGCAGCCGCCGCGAGGGGATGTGCTGCGGCGCCGGTGGGGGCCGGATGTGGATGGAGGAGGGTCGACCGCGCGTCAACCACCGGCGTCTCGATCAGGCCATGGAGACCGAGGCGACCCGGGTGGCCACGGCCTGCCCCTTCTGCCTCACCATGTTCGACGAGGGGATCGCCGCGCGGCAGGCGGGAGACCGGGTCGCCGTGGACGACATCGCCGTCTATGTGGCCCGTTCGATGCGGCTGCCCGCCACCGCCGACCCGACCACTGTGCGATCACCCACGGCCGGGTTGACACCCGGAGAGGGGGAAGGGTAGGCTCGGGGCGCGCGCCGCTGTGGCGCGTCTTTCAAGGTCCTCGTTCGTGCGCGCTCAGGGGGATTGGTGGCCGGTCCTGCGTCCTCGCAGTCTCGTCCGTGATGCACGTCCTCGCTGTCGCCGCGAACAAGGGTGGGGTGGGCAAGTCCACCCTTGCCTTCCAGGTCGCCGCCGAGATGGCCCGGCGCGGACTGCGGGTGCTGGCTGTCGACGCCGACAAGCAGGCCGACCTGACCCGCTATGCGCGCGGTCCGCGCCTGGCCGGACTGGGTCTCGACGCGGTGCTCGCCCACCCGCCCGCCTCCCTCGACCCCCGTCCGTACATCGGTCCGGTCGGCGACAACCTGGACCTGCTCGGCAGCTCGCCCCAGCTCGCCGACGTGGACCGGGTGCTGGCGGATGCCGAGGACGGGCCCTTCCTCCTCCTGCGAGCGCTCGGCGTGGTGGCGGAGGGCTACGACTGGACGGTGATCGACACCGGCCACTCCGAGCCGCTCATCGCCGCGGTGGTGGTGGCCGCCGACCAGCTCCTGCTCCCGACCACGGCGAGCGCCCCCGACGCCCGCCACGCGATGGACATGCTCCAAACCGCGATCCGGGTCCGGCAGCGGGTGGGTCTCGATACCGACGGTGTCGTGCGCCGTTCCCAGATCGCCATCTGGCGGCGCCAGCACAACGGGATCGCCGACGCCGAGGTCATCGCCTCTCTCCAGAAGCGGTTCGGCGACCTGGTCTGTCCGGTGATCATCCCCCACAGCTCGCGGATCTCCGAGGCCAACGACGGACGGCTCACCGTCCGCCAGCACGCCGAAATGTACGGCACCGGCCGGGATCTGCCGCTCCACGCCGCGGTGCTGGCCTACGCGGCCATCACCGACCATGTGCTCGCGCGGGCCGGGATACCGGCCCGGCAGGCCTCCTCGGCCGGCGTGCTCGCCGAGATCGACTTCGACAGTCCCGACGTCGGCCAGGTGGCCCTGGCGATCCGCCGGGTCAAGTCGCGACGGGGCCTCGATGACGACCAGGTCGCCGAGGTGCTGGGCCGGTCGGTCGACTGGGTCCGGCGCACCCTCGCCTACGGCGCCCTGCACCCGGAGGGGGAGGATCGCCTCACCATCCGGCGCGAGTCCCGCCGGGTGGCACGCGACCTGGTCGGGTCGGGTCCCTCGGGGTGGCGTCCCTGAACGGGGCCGAGGCCCCTCGCTTCACCCGCGACCGGCTGACCTGGCTTGCCTACATCAGCATCTCCGGCTATGCCTTCTACCTCTATGCGCTGGGCCCGGTGCTCGCCTTCCTGCACAAGGAGCTGCACCTCTCCTACACGTTGACCAGCGTCCACTCCACCGTCTTCTCGGCCGGCGCCGTGATCACCGGTCTGACCTTCGATCTCACCACCCGGCGCTGGGGCCGCCGGCCCGTCTTCTGGATCTCCGCGGCCGCGACGGCGGCGGGCGCCGTTCTCTTCTTCGCCGGCCACCAGGTCGCGGTCACGCTCCCCGCCGCATTCGTCCTCGGTGTCGGCTGCACCTACCTGGGTGCGAGCTGCTCGGTGGCGCTCGCCGACCGCCATGGGGTCCAGCGTGACCGGGCCCTGGTCGAGGCCAACGTCGGCGCCAGCGGAACCGGGGTGGCGGTGCCCGCGCTGCTCGGTCTGCTCGCCGGCACCGTCCTGGGGTGGCGCTCGGCCCTGCTCCTGCCGGCGCTGACCCTGGGAGCGCTGTACGTCGTGCTGGGGCGGGTCAAATTCCCCGCGCCGGCCCTTCCTCTCGCCGCCGCGCGCCACCGTCTGCCCCGGTCCTTCTGGGGGCCCTGCCTGCTGGTGGCGCTCGCCGTCGCCATCGAGTTCACCGTCATCTTCTACGGCGTCCCCCTGCTGGGGATCAGCGTCGGCCTCTCGACGGCCAGCTCCGCGGCCGTGCTCAGCCTCTTCATCGCGGGCGAGCTGGGCGGGCGGCTGGCGGGCTCGTGGGTGACCCGGCGGCCGGGGCGGGCGGTGCCGCTGATCGGCGTGGCCCTGGGGGTCGCCCTGGCCGGCTTCCTGACCCTCTGGCTCGGCCGGGACCTGGCCATCGCCGCCGTGGCCATCTTCGTCACCGGTCTCGGGGTGGGCAACCTCTACCCGCTCAGCCTGGCCATGGCGCTCGGTGCCGGCGGCGGCAGCACCGACCGGGCGATGGCCAGGACCCAGGTCGCGGTCGGGCTGGCGATCGGCACCGCCCCGCTCCTGCTCGGCGTGCTCTCCGACCGGGTGGGGGTGCTCCGGGCGCTGGCCGTCGAGCCCTGCCTCATCGTGATCGCCGCCCTGGTGCTGCTGGTGGTGGGGCGCTCTCGGCCCCGCGAGGCCGTGGCCGCCCAGGCGGCGTGATGCCGCCGGCCGTCCTCTGCTTCGATCAGTCGGGTGCCGCGGCCGCAACCCCCGGTTCCGTGCCGGCGGCGACCGGCGTCGGGCCGAAGGCGGCCAGGTACGCGGGGTCGGGCCGCCCCTGGGTGTGGTGGACGTAGGGAACCAGCACCCGGGAGACCAGCACCTGGATGGCCGCCGCCACCGGGACTGCGAGCAGGGAGCCCACCAGGCCGGCGAGCGCATAGCCGATCACCAGGGCCAGCACCACCGCCAGTGCGGGCAGGGCAAGGACCCGGTTCATGACCAGCGGTACGACGGTGTTGGCGTCCAGCAGCTGGACCAGCCCCAGCACCAGCAGCACCAGCAGGGGGTACTCGGGGGAGACTGTGAAGCCGAGCAGCGCCAGCGGCACGATGCCGAGGAAGGCGCCGACCATGGGGATGGCCGCGGTGATGCCCGCGAACAGCCCGAGCAGGACCGGGTCCGGCAGTCGGAGCAGGGCGCAGGCAACGCCGGTCACCACCCCGACCACCAGCATGTTGATGGCCACCGCGCGCAGGTAGCCCCCCATCCGGTAGCCGATGTCCCCGATCACCTCGGTGACCAGCTCATGGGCGCGCGGCGGGAAGAGGTCGACGACGAACGACTTCAGCCGTCCGCTGGTGGTGAGCCAGAGGAAGCTGATCACCAGCACCAGGATGAGGTCGGCGAGCACGCCGGCGATCGTCCCCCCGATCGTGAGCAGGTACTGTCCCGCCTGGCCCAGGGCACCCTCCACCTGGCCGGTGAGCTGGGCGCTGCTGATGCCGAGGTGCTTCTCGAGGGTGGTGATGAAGTGGACCACCGCCCTCTCGTAGCTGGGGAAGTGGGTGGCCAGGCTCTCGGCCTCGCTCACCACCGGCTGGACCAGCAGCGCCACGATCCCGCCCAGGACCACGAGCAGTGCCAGGAAGACCACGCCGATGGCCGCGGCGCGCGGGAGGCGCAGCTCCTGGACCCGATGCACCAGGGGCCGGAGGCCCTCCGCGATGATCACGGCGATCAGGAAGAGGAGCACCAGGTTCGCGACCTGGGCGAGGACGTAGATGAGGCCGAGGACCGCAAGCACGATGAGCGCGGCCGCCACCAGCGTGCGCACGCGCACCACCGGGTGCACCTCGCGCCGGTGCTCGTGGGGATGGTCGGCCGCCGGCGCGTGCTCGGCGGGCTTTCCACTCTCGAGCCGGCCCCCCGGCGTCACCGGCTCGGTGGTCTCGGACACGCTGCCAACCGTACCAGGGTGAGCCGGGCACCGATCCCGGTCAGAGGCCGGTGAGCCGGACGCCCACCAGGCGGTGGGAGCGCTGATTGATGCTGAGAAGCAGGACGGTGAGCTGCTCGAGATGGGCGGCATTGCCGAGCCGGCCGGCGTCCACGACCCGGACCCCCGGGATGAGTGCGGCGACCGCGCTCGCCTCCCGCTTGGCATCCTCGTCGTCGCCACACAGCAGCACGTCCTCGTCCAGCTCCCGATCCAGACGGGAGAGATGGGCGCTGCTCACTGTGTGGAAGCCGGCGACGATGCGGCTGCGGGTCAGCAGGCCGGCGGCCTGCTCCGCCGCCGAGCCCTCGGGGACCGTCACCGCCACCGGACCCAGGACGCGGTCGAAGCGGACCGGAACCGTCGTGCTGACCACGACCCTGCCCTCCAGCGGGGCGGCGAGGCCGGGCAGGAGCTCCGCCTGCACCTCGTAGGGGACGGTGAGGATGGCCAGATCCGCCTCCGCTGCGGCCTCGGCGTTGCCGGCGCCCCGGATGGCCGCCCCGCCGCCCGCCGCGGCGACCTTGGCGGCGATCTCGCTGGCGCGCTCGGCGGCCCGCCCGCGATCGCGCGAGCCGATCACGATGGGTCGCCCCGCGCGTGCAAGCCGGAGCGCCAGACCGGGACCGAGGCGGCCGGTGCCGCCGATCAGGGCGATCGTCTCCGGCATCCGCCCAGTGTAGGAGCGGGACGCGCGACGGCGCCCCAGGTCCGTGGACGCAGCCCGGGCCGCGGCTGCCGGCGAGTGTCGCTCACGCCGGTTGCCGCGCCCGCTCGGTCAGAATGGGCGTTCCGAGCGGGCCGCAGGTCCCGAGTCCAGGGAGTCACGCAGATGGAGTTTCGTCGTCTCGGCGAGTCCGGCCTCGAGGTGTCGGTCGTCGGAGTTGGCTGCAACCAGTTCGGTCGCCGGGTCGACGGCCCCGGTGTCGCCCGCATCGTGCACGCGGCCCTGGACGCCGGCGTGACCCTCTTCGACACCGCCGACGTCTACGCGGCCGGCGAGTCCGAGCGCCTCCTGGGGGCGGCGCTGCGGGGCAACCGCGACTCCGTGATCATCGCCACCAAGGTGGGCAGTCCGATGGGCGAGGGACCGTACGCCTCGGGGGCGTCTCGCCGCCACATCCGGAGCGCCGTCGAGCAGAGCCTGCGCCGGCTCAACACCGACTGGATCGACCTCTACCAGATCCACCTCCCCGACGACGACACGCCCATCGAGGAGACCCTGTCGGTCCTCGATGACCTGGTGCGCGAGGGCAAGGTGCGCTACATCGGCTGCTCGAACTTCACCGGCTGGCAGATCGCCGACGCCGACTGGACCTCTTACATCCACCACCTCAGCCGCTTCATCAGCGCCCAGAACGAGTACAGCCTCCTCAACCGCAAGGCGGAGGAGGAGGTGGCGCCGGCCTGCGAGCACTTCGGCCTGGGGCTGATCCCGTACTTCCCGCTGATGCGGGGCCTTCTCACCGGGCGCTATCGCCGCGGCGAGGAGCCGCCCGAGGGCGGCCGGCTGTCCGGGGAAGCGGGTGAGCCGTTCCTCACCGACGAGAACTTCGACATCGTCGAGGGTCTCTCCGCCTACGCCCGGCACAAGGGGACCGACCTTCTCGGTGTCGCCATCGGGGGGCTGCTGGGCCAACCCTCGGTGGTCTCGGTGATCGCCGGGGCGAGCCAGCCTGAGCAGGTGCTGGCCAACGTTCAGGCGGCGGAGTGGGTGCCGACCCCCGAGGACCTCGTCGAGCTGGACGAGATCGCGCCGGCACGGAGGCCCGCGGGGCAGTAGCGGGCAGCCCAGCCTGAGCTCGCGCCCGACCTCGCGGCGGGTGCGGGCGCCCGTCGCGGCCAGGTGCCTCGCTCAACCGCGCCGAGAGAGCCGTTCGGTTCGAGCCCTCCTCGGGCCTGCTCCCCCATCCTGGCGGTCGGGTCGCCGAGCTTCGGCCCCACCGCCGGCGGCACCGGCTACTGGCTCCTCCAGGGAGGGTCGTCAGCGGCCCTCCTGTTCGCGCTTCTCATGGTCGCCGCCACGCACCAGCTCTCCATGGCAGGCGGCGGGATCACCACACCGAACGCCGCGGCTGCTCACCCCGCCTGACAGACATCGTCGCCCGCGGGTTCAGTCGGCCTCTATGAGGCGGGTGCTGGCCGGGGCCGCCGCCGCGAGCCGGCTGTCCGTCGTCAGTACGGGGCAGACCCGGCGTTGGGCCAGGGTGACGTAGAGGGCGTCGAGGACACGCAGGTTGTCGCGGAAGCCCCACGCTGCCTCGAGAAGTGGTTGGATCGGGTGGCGCTCGATCGGCGCGGTCGCAACCGCCTTCAGGCAGCGTGAGACGTGGCTCTCACCGGTGATCCCAGCACGGGTCATCCTCGCCAGCGCCGAGAGCGCCTCGGCATCGATGTGGCACGGCGCGTGCAGCTGATGACCTTCAAGGGCGGCAGCGACCCGGGGGCCGAGCTCCGGTGAGACCAACAGATCCACCAGTGCCGACGCATCAACCACCAGCTCCGGCAGCTCAGTCAAGACCGAACTCCTCTCGTGCCTGGTGCACCGCGGCAATGACGTCGTCGTGGCTCACCGGCCGTCCGGACGGCCGAGCGGGGAGTGAGGTGAGCCAGTCCCTCACGCTGCGCAGGTCGAGGTGCTGGCGGATGGCCTCCTGCGTGATCGCGGACACGTTGAGCCGCTCGGCGCGAGCGGCGCCGGCGAGGTCGTCGGGGAGGTAGACGGTCATCTTGGCCATGAATGGAAGTATACATATACTGATACCTCCTCATTGTCTGCGGGGCTGTGGACGGGCGACCCGCACCGTCCCCTGGATCTCCCCCCGTACACTCGCTGGACGTGAAGCTGCTCGAGTACCAGGCCAAGCGGCAGTTCGCCCGGGTGGGCATCCCGGTGCCCGCCGGCCGGCTGGCGCGGACTCCTGAGGAGGCGGCCGGCGCCGCCCGGGAGCTGGGACGGGTCGCGGTCAAGGCCCAGGTGCCGATCGGCGGGCGCGGCAAGGCCGGTGGGATCGCCGTCGTGGACACGCCCGAGGAGGCCCATCGCGAGGCGGCCCGCATCCTGGCCATGGAAATCCGCGGCTACCCGGTGCGCTCGGTGTGGTGCGAGGCCGGTCTGGAGATCGCCCACGAGCTCTACCTCGGCGTCACCCTGGACCGGGATCGCCGCCGCCTCGTCCTCATCCTCTCCGCCGCCGGCGGCATGGAGATCGAGGTGGTGGCGGCGGAGTCCCCCGAGCGCATCGCCAAGCTCTGGCCCGACCCCTTCGCCGGCCCTCAGCCCTTCGAGATCCGCGCGCTCGCCTTCGCGGCACTGGCCCACGCCCCGGTGCTGGCCGAGAGGCGCGGCCGTCTCGCCGCCCAGCTCGTGCCGCTCGCCCAGACGCTCCACCGGCTGGCGGTCGACCTCGACGCGGTCACCTGCGAGATCAACCCCCTGGTGATCACCACCGACGGTGGGTTGGTGGCCGCCGACGGCAAGCTGGAGGTCGACGAGAACGCCGAGTACCGCCATCAGGAGCTCGCCGCCGAGCTGGCCGTCGACCTGGAGGGCGCCGACGGCAGGACCGGGGAGGACCCCTACGAGGCCGAGGCCAAGCGTCGCGGCCTCACCTACGTCCACCTTCCCGGCGGGAACATCGGCTGCATCGGCAACGGCGCGGGGCTGGTCATGAACACCCTCGACCTGGTCCAGCAGGTCGGTGGCCGGCCCAACAACTTCCTCGACGTCGGCGGCGGCGCAGGTGCCGAGAAGGTGCGCGACTCGCTGGCGATGGTGCTCAGCGATCCCGATGTGCGCGGCGTCTTCATCAACATCTTCGGAGGCATCACCCGCGGCGACGAGGTGGCGCGGGGCATCGTCCGCGCCCGCGACGAGCTGGGCATCGGCGTGCCCCTGGTGGTGCGGATGACCGGCACCAACGAGGAGGAGGGACGGCGCATCCTCAGCGAGGCGGGGATCACCCCCGGCACCAGCGCCCCCGAGGCGGCGCGCAAGATCGTCGAGCTGGTGGGGGGTGACGCATGAGCGCTGCGCTGGGCACGATCGTGCGGGGGCCGGGCTGATGGCCGTGCTCCTCGACTCCAGCACGCGGGTTCTGGTCCAGGGCATCACCGGCCGAGAGGGCGGCTTCCACACCGAGCGGATGCAGGCCTTCGGAACGCGGGTGGTGGCCGGGGTGGTGCCCGGCCGTGGTGGCAGCGAGGCGCTCGGCGTGCCCGTCTTCGACACCGTGGCCGAGGCGGTGGCGAGCACAGGGGCCGACGCCGCCTTCACCATCGTGCCCCCTCCCTTCGCCGCCGACGCGGTCATGGAGGCGGCCGCGGCGGGGCTCCGGCTTGGCGTCTGCGTCACCGAGGGCATCCCGGTACTGGACATGGTCCGGGCCACCGCCTTCGTGGATCGCACATCGATGCGCCTGATCGGGCCCAACTGCCCGGGGGTGATGACCCCGGGCCAGGCCAAGATCGGCTTCATTCCCAACCACGTGGGCCGGCCCGGGCGGGTCGGGGTGGTCGCGCGCAGCGGGACGCTCACCTACGAGGTGATCCAGGGCCTCTCCGAGGCCGGCTACGGCGAGACGACCGCGGTGGGCATCGGCGGCGACCCGGTGCTCGGCTCGACGTTCGTCGACATCCTTCCTCTGTTCGCGAACGACCCGGCCACCGGGGCGGTGGTGCTGGTCGGAGAGATCGGCGGGTCGGACGAGGAGAGGGCGGCGGAGTGGATCCGTTCCACCGGTTTCGACAAGCCGGTCACCGCCTTCATCAGCGGACGCACAGCCCCTCCGGGCAAGCGGATGGGGCATGCCGGCGCCATCATCAGCGGAACCACCGGCTCGGCGCAGAGCAAGATCGATGCCCTCGCGGCCGCGGGCGCCGCGGTGGCAGACACCATCGAGGACGTCATCCGCCTGGTGGGCCAGAGCCTGGCGCGTTAGCGCTCGGCGGTCGCGACGTCCTCGGTCGGGTCGCCCTCGCTCGCGTCACCCCGGCTGGTGTCGTCCTCGCCCGCGTCGCCCTGGTCCGTGTTATCCGCGCTCGGGTCGCTCTTGCTGGCGTCGCCCTCGTGCGCGTCCGCCGTGAACGGGCGCCGCGCCCTCAGCTTGGCCAGGTACATGGCCGCGTCGGCGCTGCGCAGGATGTCGTCGGGGCGTTCCCGACCGGCCACGCTCACCGCCACTCCGACGGCGGCGCTGACCGTCACCTCCTCGCCCTCGATCTCGTACGGTGCGGAGAGGCGGCGAGATATGTCCTCGGCGATCGCCTCCGCCGCCTCCGGCGTGCGCAGATCCTCCAGCAGGACGGCGAACTCGTCGCCGCCGAGGCGCGCCGCGGTGTCGCTCTGACGGAGGCGCTGACCGATGCGCTCGGCGACGAGGACCAGCAGCTGGTCGCCGGCCAGATGTCCCAGGTTGTCGTTCACCTGCTTGAAACCGTCGAGGTCCAGGAAGAGCAGGGCGATGCGGGCGTCGGGATTGCGGCGGGCCCGCGCCAGACCCTGGGTCAGGCGGTCGAGGAAGAGGGTGCGGTTGGGCAGACCGGTGAGGGAGTCGTGCTGGGCACCGTAGCGGAGCTTCTCCTCCAGCTCGCGCTGGTCGGTGACGTCGGTGAGCGACCCCACCAGGCGGCTGGCGGAGGCGTCGGGTGCCGCCCGGACCGCCAGCGCCTGGCAGCGCATCCAGCGGTACGTGCCGTCGGCGGAGCGAACGCGGTGTTCGCACTCCATCACCGCGCGCCTTCCGTCGACGCAGTCGTTGACCGCCTGTCGCAGCCGTGCGATGTCGGCGGGGTGCACCCGGTCGAACCATTCCTCCGGGCTCGAGCTGATCTCCGAGCCGTGGTGGCCCAGCAGTGCCTTCCAGCGCTCCGAGTAGTACACGCTGGAGGTGTCCAGCTCCCAGTCCCAGAGACCGTCGTTGGCGGCCCGGGCCGCCAGCGCATAGCGCTCCTCGCTGCGCCGGATCTCCTCCACCAGGTCGCGCTCCCGCTTGTAGGCGCGGGCCAGGTCCTCGGTCTGAGAGCGGAGCCACTCGGTCATGACCTCGCGTTCGACCGCGACGCTGAGCAGGGCGTTGTTCTCGAAGTGCAGGTCGCGTCCGGTCACGTGGGTGATCTCGACCGGGACGACCATCCCCATGAGACCGAGATCCATGCCCTTGGTCCGCACCGGCTGGACCACCGCGATCTCCCCGGGACCCCACTCCACGTCCTCGAGGAGGGCGCGGGTGGGGAAGTCCTCGACCCGCACCTGGGCGGGGACGTGCAGGGACAGCCCCTCCCGCACATAGGTGCCCGAGATCCGGAGCAGGTGCTGGTGGCCACCCCCCTCCTCGCGCTCCGCCGTCCACAGTCCGAGGCAGGCCGCCCGCGCGGTGGTGTGGGCGAGCCAGCCCAGCCGGCGCGGGTCGCCGGTGCTGCCGCTCAGCATGGCCATGCTGAGCTGGTGCTCGCGGCGCATCTGCAGATGGAGGTCGGTCTTCTCCGTCGACTCCCGCTCGGCCAGCGACCGGGACAGCTCGATCGCCAGCTCGGTGATGCTCGCATCGAACTGCACGGTCCGCGCGGCGGCGCCCGGGACCGAGCTCAGGTCCTTCCGGTAACGTCGCAGGCAGTCGACCGTGGCGCTGATGGTGGTCCAGCGTGGGCTCACCGAGTACAGCGCGTGGGCGGCGCCGCGAAAGTCGCAGGGCACCGGTTGCGCCTCGTCGTGGCTGCCCTCCGCGCACGCCGCGATCATCTCCACGGCGCCGTCGAGAGCCGATGCCGTCGTCGGGGGAAGGGGCTCAGCGCCCTGGAGCAGGGCCTCGAGGCGGGCGCGGAGCCGCGCCCTGGGCGTCGTGAAGACGAGCGGATCCGGCTCACCGCTCGCCGCCACCGTCGCTCCGATGGCGCACCCGCACGACTCGCGGGGCACGAACGTGGTCGGGATCAGATGGCGCCCCACCGCCACCTCCCGCCCCCCGATCATCTCCAGGAGCAGTTCGGCGGCGCGACGCCCGCTGGCGTCGAATCCCTGGCGCACGCTGGAGAGCGTGGGACGGACCGCGGAGTCGGCGTCGATGTCGTCGAAACCGACGATGGCCTGGTCGCGGGGCAGGTGCAGTCCCGCATCGCCGAGCGCCTTCATCACGCCCAGGGCGTTGTAGTCGGTGCCTGCGACCACTGCCGTGGAGGGCATGCCGGCCGCGATCAGCGCCCTGCCCGCCTCCTCCCCGGTCCCCTCCAGGTTGTCGGTGGTCTCGAAGAGGAGGCTCTGGTCGGGAGTGATCCCGTGGGTGATCAGCCCCTCCCGGTACGCGTCGTAGCGCTCCCGGATGTCGGCCTGGAAGAGGCTGCCCACGAAGGCGATGCGCCGGTGGCCGTGCTCGATCAGATGGTCCACGGCCTGATGGACCCCGCTGCGGTTGTCCGGGCGGACCACCGCGCAGGGGAACCCCTCCACCTCCTGGCTGAGGAGGACCACCGCCTTCCCGGCCTCCTGCAGCGCCTCGAGGTAGGCGCGGTCCACGGCGTTGACCACCACCACGAAGCCGGCCACGTGCTCCCAGGTGGCGCGGAGGCCGTACTGCGGTACCTGCGCCGACATGCCGCCGCGGCTCATGTCCAGGGTCTGGACCGCAACCAGCCGGCCGCCGGCCCCGGTCACGACACCGGCGATCCCCGAGAGGACGGCGCTCATGTAGCTGCCGGCGACCAGTGGCGACAGCACGCCGACCCTGAGCGGTCCCTCCCGCCTCTCGGCCACCGGCCTCTCCTAGCGACGCTGCACGAGCGGCCGCGTCCGGCGGCCCAGGGCCGGCGAGGCGCAGCCTCGGCCCGATTCTGGCACCAGGCGCGCGCCGGTTCTGAGTGAACGAGGGGTTGTCATAATCTCTCCACAACTCCTCACCGCTCGTTCGCGTGGGCTTCGCGACGGCTTGGCGGGGACGCCTCCGGCCGGCGGATGGGCCCTCCGCCGCGGCCTGGACCGGTGCCATAGTCCCGGCATGGACCCGCGCCTGACCGAGGAGCAGCTGGCGGTCCGCCAGGCGGCCCGCGACCTCTCCCGGTCCCGGATCGCCCCTCGGGCCCGGGAGGTGGACGAGACCTCCTCCTACCCGTGGGACTACGTCGACCTCTTCCGGGCCCACGACATCTACGGCATCCCGTTCTCCCCGGCGGACGGCGGGGTGAGCGGGAGCGCCCTGACCATGGCCCTCGCCGTCGAGGAGCTGGCCCGCGTCGACGCCACCGCCTCGCTGCTGCTCGCCGTCCAGGCGCTGGGAGCCACTCCGATCGTGCTCGCCGGCACGGAGGAGCAGCGGCGCCGTCTGCTTCCCGACCTGGCCAGCGGAGCACGGCTTGCCGCCTACGCGCTCACCGAGCCCGGGGCCGGCAGCGACCCCGCCGGGATGGAGAGCCGGGCCGTCCGGCGGGGAGCCGGCTACGTCCTCACCGGCTCCAAGACGTTCATCAGCAACGGCTCGGTCGCCGCCACCATCGTCGTCTTCGCCAGGACCGACCCGGCGGAGGCGGCGCGGGGGATCTCCGCGTTCGTCCTCGAGGACGCGCAGCAGGCGGCGGGCTTCCAGGCGACGCCGATCCACGGGAAGCTGGGGATCAGGGGCAGCGACACCGCGGAGCTGCGCCTCGACGAGGTGTTCGTCCCCGAGGCCAACCGGCTGGGCGCGGAGGGTGACGGGCTGCGGATCGCGTTCGCGGTCCTGGACCGCACCCGCCCCGCCATCGCCGCTCAGGCCGTGGGCATCGCCCAGGGGGCGCTCGACCATGCCGTCGCCTATGCCCGCGAGCGACATCAGTTCGGCCGGGCCATCGCCGAGTTCCAGGCGATCCAATTCATGCTCGCCGACATGGAGGCGCAGCTCCAGGCGGCCCGGGCGCTCACCTATCAGGTGGCGCAGCTGCTCGACGACGGTGGTGAGGGGATCACCAGGATGGCGGCGATCGCCAAGCTGGTCGCCAGCGACATGGCGATGCGGGTGACCACCGACGCCGTCCAGGTGCTGGGCGGATATGGCTTCGTGAACGACCACCCGGTCGAGCGGATGATGCGTGACGCGAAGATCACCCAGATCTACGAGGGGACCAATCAGATCCAGCGCCTGGTGATCGCCCGCCACCTCCTGGGACCCTCCCCGGATGCCGGCGGAGGCGCGGCCGCGGGGTCGGCCTGAGGTCTGTCCCCGCGATATCCGGAGCCCCATCTTCTGCACGCGGTGGTTTACCCTTGCCGCCGAGCGCAACCTTCCCCGTCCCCGCAACGTATCACCCAGGGACCCCACCCTCCGGGTCCGCGGTCGGGCGACCCCTCGCCCGCATCGCCGGGCCTCAACGGAGCAGATCGAGATGGCATCGAGGACCACGCGCCGTCGCCGCTCGCGGTACCGGTGGCTGCCCGGCTGGCTGACCGGCCGGCGGATCATCGTCGCGGCGGCGTTGGTGGTCGTGCTGGTGGTCGGCGTCTATGGCTACCGCACCCTGGACGGCCTGGCCGGCATCTTCCACACCAACGTGCCGTCGGTGATCGGGAGTCTCATCAAGGGCAAGAGCGGCTCGAGCATCGAGACCAACCAGGTTGCCCAGGAGAAGCGGATCAACATCGCCCTCTTCGGCTACGGGGGACCCGGCCACGACGGCGAGTACCTCACCGACTCGATCATGATCGTCTCCATCCAGCCGCAGCGGAGCGGTCCGCCCCAGGTCGCCGAGATCTCCATCCCCCGCGACTGGTATGTCCCCATCTACGACCCCTCCGGCCAGAGAGTCGACGAGGGGAGGATCAACCAGGCGTACGAGGACGGCATCTTCTACGGCGAGGGGGGGCTCCCCGCCGGTCAGACCGACTCCGGCGGGGAGATGGCGGACGCGGCGCTCACCCACCTGCTCGGCATCCCCATCGACTACTTCGTCGGCCTCGACTTCACCGCCTTCCAGGAGGCGGTGAACGCGGTTGGCGGCATCGACGTCGACGTCCCCGCCGGATTCACCGACAACCAGTACCCTGCCTGCGCCGCCGACACCTGCCCCTACGAGACGATCAGCTTCCAGGCCGGGGAGCAGCACATGAACGGTGCCACCGCTCTGATCTACGCCCGATCGCGGCACGGTGACAACGGCCAGGGCAGCGACTTTGCGCGCAGCCGGCGCCAGCAGCAGATCGTCGACGCGCTCAAGCAGAAGGTGCTCTCCATCGGCGGCATCGGCGACCTGCCCGACCTGCTCAGCGCACTCGGCGACAACGTGGACACCAACATGAGCATCGACGACGCCGAGGCCATCTACAGCCTGGTGAGTGGGGTCAGCTCGTCGGCGATCCTCCACGTCAGCCTGGACGACACCAACTTCCTCTACGACTGCGGGTATCCGACCGACTGCGGAGCCGACTACCTGTTCGCCCACGACAGCAGCTACGCGACCGTCGCCCACTTCATCCAGAACGTCTTCGTCAGCCCCTCGACGCTCGCCGAGAAGCCGACCGTGGGCATCGAGGACGCCAGCGGGACCGGCGAGGGGGCCTCCGGCCGCTGGGCCTCGATCTTCACGCAGCTGGGCTGGACGACCCAGGACCTGGGCAAGGTCCCGACTCAATCCGGGACAGAGGTCATCGATGAGGGCGGCAGCGCCGACGCAGCGGCAGCTGCCTGGTTCGCGGCATACTTTGGTGTCCCCGTCACCAAGGTGTCCCCGCCCAGCCCGGGGGCGAGCTCGACCAGCGACGGGGTGCTCGTCGTGCTCGGCCAGAGCGAGGAGAGCGCCTTCAACAACGACCCGGGGTACGGGAGCTGAGCTTGCGCATCGGGATCCTCACCGGGGGCGGCGACGCACCCGGCCTCAATGCTGCGATCCGGGGGGTGGGGCGGCGGGCCCTGGCTCACGGTGATACTGTCATCGGTGTCAAGAACGGATGGGCCGGCCTGATCGGTGACGGCGACATCATGGAGCTTGACCGGCGCCTCTTCTCGGGGATCCTCCAGCTCGGCGGAACCGTGCTGGGCAGCTCTCGCACCAATCCCATGAAGCGCGAGGGCGGCCGCGAGGAGGTTTTGCGCAACCTCGGACGGGCCGAGCTGGACGCACTGGTCGCGATCGGCGGTGACGACACCCTCTCGGTGGCGGCCTGGCTGGCCGAGCACGGCGGTCCGGTGGTGGGCGTGCCCAAGACCATGGACAACGACCTCTCGGTGACCGACTACTGCATCGGCTTCGACACCGCGGTGGGCCGCGTCGCCGAGGCCCTCGACCGGCTCCACACCACCGCCGCGTCCCATCACCGGGTGATGGTCGTCGAGGTGATGGGTCGCGACACCGGCTGGGTCGCCCTGATGGGCGGCCTGGCGGGGGGGGCGGACCTGATCCTGATCCCCGAGATCAAGATGACGCTCGACGAGGTGGTCGAGCGTCTGCAGAAGCGCCTCCAGAGCGGCAGCGACTTCAGCATTGTCGTGGTCTCCGAGGGCGTGGAGATGGAGGGGGTCACCGACGCCGGCCCGGCGGACGGCAAGGTGGATGCCTTCGGCCACGCCCAGCTCAGCAAGCGGGGGATCGGCGAGACCCTGGCGGAGCGGATCGAGGAGCGCCTCGGCCACGAGACCCGGACCACCGTGCTCGGCCACACGCAGC
This sequence comes from uncultured Actinomycetes bacterium, assembly GCA_964508345.1. Classification (GTDB taxonomy): domain Bacteria; phylum Chloroflexota; class Dormibacteria; order Aeolococcales; family Aeolococcaceae; genus Changshengia. The sequence continues at coordinate 113,808 of CAZDTK010000001.1, forward strand.
GGGGCGGATCGCCGTCCGCGTACGACCGGATCTGGGCCACCCGGGTGGGCGTCGTCGCCTACGAGCTGGTGCTCGCGAAGCGCTGGGGGATGATGCCCGTGGTGCGCAACGGCACGGTCGAGACCGCCCCGATCGCGGACGTGGTCCGCGAGCAGCGACGGGTCCCGGCCGAGCTCTACCACCTCGCGGAGGTCTTCTACTAGTCGTGACGGAGCGAAGGGCGAGAGCGTGTGGCTCTTGCCCTGGCCGGAGGACGCCTCGGTACCTTGTACTGATACCGGGCGGGGATGATCGAGGGCGGGGGAGTCGGTGAGCCGGATCGTGATCCAGCCGTCTCCCCCGGCAGCCGCCCTCAGCCGACGCCGGGAAGACGGGCGCGGCGACGTGACAGATCATCCTGGCCGGACCGCCCGGCAGTCCGAGGCCGGTTCCGGGCTGGGTAGTGCGGAGTATCCGTGGGCGCCGGCTCGATGGAGGCGAGGCTGGACGCCAGGTCATCGAGTACCCGGACCAGCTCCTCCACCGAGGTCGAGGTGAGGCCGGCCACCACCTGCTGGGCCGCCAGCCGCCAGGCCGTCTTCACTTTAGGGATCAGGGCCCGCCCCTGGTCGGTGAGCGCGACGATGGTGGCCCGCCCGTCGATGGGGGAAGGGTGGCGGGCGACCAGACCGGCAGCCTCGAGCTGGCGGACGCTCAGGGTGATCGTCGGAGGTTCGTAGCCGCTCGCGGCGGCGAGCTGGGCCTGGGTGCGCGGCCCGGCTCGCTCCAGTTCGAGGAGCAGCAGCTTGTGCCCGGGGTGGATGCCCAGGGGGGCCAGAGCCGCGATGCAGAGGGCCCGATGTCGGATGCCGACGGCGCGGACAGCCTCGTGGAGGGTGTCCGCCTGATCGTAGTTCACGACGCTTGACTCCCAGATACTTAGGTGCCTAATATTAGGCGCTGAACCTTTCAGCGCCTAACCAGTCTAGCTCCCCCGCTCCACCATCGGACGGGGGATCACCACCAGGTCACAGGGAGCCCAGCCATGATTGTCGCCACCACCGTCCGCCGTCAGCCCGCGCCCGCCCGTACTCACCCGACCGTGACCCGAGCCCTCGCCGTCGGCGGAGCGGTCGTCGCCGCCCTGGCGGTGTGGGCTGTGTCCGTGCCCCTGCTCGGCGTCGATCTGCTCATCCGCTTCGGCAGCGGGCCGGCTCAGACCGTCGGGGTCGCGTATGTGATCGGAGCCAGCCTGCTGGGCTCCCTCGCCGGGTGGGGCCTGCTCGCCCTGCTCGAGCGGCGAAGCGCTCGCCCCGCTCAACTCTGGACCCGCATCGCCGCCATCGGGACGCTGATCTCGCTGAGCCTCCCCCTGATCATCGCCACGACCGCCGCTGCCCGGACCAGCCTTGCCCTCATGCACGTTGCTGTGGGCGGCGTGCTCATCCTCGTGCTCCACCGGCCCGTGGCCGGCCGCGCACCCGCCGACGCCTGACGCGAGGGGGCGGCTCAGCCGGGGCCCGCAGCGCGATGCGGGTCCCGCGGCGGGCCCGCCTGCCCACTGATGTGGATGCCGCTCACCGCCCTGTCCGAAATCCGCGAGCGGGGAGCGGCCACCTGCCGCCACCATGGGGCGGGTGGACGACTTCGAGACCCGCTACCGCGCCGTGACGAGCCGCGACCGCCGCTTCGAGGGCAGGTTCCTGGTCGCGGTGACGACCACCGGCGTGTACTGCCGGATCGGCTGCCCCTCGCGGACGCCCCACGCCGAGCACGTGCGCTTCTTCCCCACCCCCGCCTCCGCCGAGGCGGCGGGCTTCCGCGCCTGCAAGCGCTGCCGCCCCGACGCCGCCGTCGAACCCGGCGCCGGCCTGGTGGCGCCGGCGCTGGCGATGATCGCCGCCGGGGTCGTGGACGAGGTGGGGGTGGGGGAGCTGGCCCGGCGCCTGGGGGTCAGCCCGCGGACCCTCGACCGCCGGTTCACCGCCGCGGTGGGGGCGACGCCCCTCCAGCTGGCGCGGAGCCGGCGGGTGCAGGCCGCCAGGGCGCTGATCGCGGAGAGCGCGATGCCGCTCGTGGATGTCGCGTTCGCGGCCGGCTTCGGCTCCCTCCGCCAGTTCAACGACGCGATGCGCGAGGAGCTGGGGATCCCCCCGGGGGAGTACCGCCGAGCCCTCGCGGCGGCCGGGCCCGACGCGCGCGAGGGGTCGGACGGCTGGATCACGCTCCGGCTCTCGCGCCGGGAGCCGTTCGCTGCCCGGCCCCTCCTCGATTTCCTGTCGGTTCGGGCCATCCCTGGAACCGAGGCCGCGACCACCGGCGGCTATTCGCGCTCCCTGCGCACTCCGGGTGGCACCGCGGTCGTGGACCTCCACCCTGCCGACGGCCATGTGCTGCTGCGGGTCCGCCTGGGCGAGCTCTCCGATCTCGAGGACGTCGTGCGGCGCTGCCGCCGCCTCCTCGACCTCGACTCCGATCCTCGGGCGGTCGCCGCGGACCTCGGCCGCGACGTTCTGCTCGCCCCGCTGCTCGCCACCTGGCCCGGGATGCGGGTGCCGGGCAGCGCCGAGCCGTTCGAGACCGCGGTCCGCGCGGTCCTGGGCCAGCAGGTGTCGGTCGCCGCCGCGCGCACGCTTGCCGGTCGAATCGTCGCCCGCCATGGGGAGCCGCTCGCTCTCCCCGTCGGAGAGGTGACCCACGTCTTCCCCTCCCCGGAGCAGCTCGCCGACGCGGACCTGGATGGGCTCGGGCTGACCGGACGGCGCATCGAGTCGATCCGCGCACTGAGCCGCTCCGTTGCCCTGGGCAGCGTCGACCTGGCCTGCGCCGACGCCGAGCTGTTCGACCAGGCGCTGGCGACGCTGCCGGGCTTCGGCCCGTGGACCCGTGCCTACGTCGCGATGCGGGCCCGCGGCGACCCCGACGCCATCCCCGTCTCCGACCTCGGGCTGCGCCGTGCCCTGGAGCGCCTCGGCGAGCCCGGCGATCCGGAGAGCGTCGCCCGCCGTGCCGAGGCGTGGCGCCCCTGGCGCGCCTACGCCGCGATCCAGCTCTGGAGCAGCCTCTCCACGCCGGCACCCGGCGCCGCCCCGACCTCACCCACCCCCTCTGCGGGAGAACAATCGAGATGACCTACGACGCCGTGACCATCGCCACCCCCTTCGGCGCCTTCAGCGCGATCACCGACGACGGGACGCTCGTCGCGAGCGGCTTCTCCGCCGACCTCGACCTGATCCGCGACGAGCTTCCCGACCCGACGGCGGAGATCCGCCTGCGGGCCGATCTCGGACCCGTCTCGCGGGCCCTCGGCGCCTACTTCACGGGCGCCGACGTCACCTCCATCGACGAGCTTCCGGTGCGGACCGGGGGCAGCCCGTCGATGCGGCGGCTCTGGGGAGAGCTCCGTCGCATCCCCGCCGGCGAGGTGCGCAGCTACGCCGAGCTGGGCGGTGACCGCCGCCACGCCCGCGCGGCCGGCACGGCCTGCGCGCGCAATCCCATCCCCCTGGTGGTGCCCTGCCACCGGGTGGTCCGCTCCGACGGGACCCTGGGCGGCTTCGGCTGGGGCCTCCCCCTCAAGCGGTGGCTCCTGGACCACGAGACCGCCGCGCTCGCCGGGCGGGCAGGGGTCAGAGCAACCGGCTGAACCGGCTACCACACCCCCGGGATCAGACGGGCGCGGCCGGCGGCCCACGGCCTCCAGGCGGGGAAGACGTCGGCGAGAAGCGCCTCCTCGTACCTGATCCGGGTCAGCTGCAGCCCGCAGAAGACGAGGACCACGAGAAGCGGCACGAGGTGGCCCTCGGCCACCACCATGGCCCACCCGCAGAGGATCTCGCAGAGGTAGAGGGGGTGCCGGACCAGCCGGTACGGCCCGGTCGTGACCAGGGTCCGAGCGGCCGGGAAGATGCCGAAGGAGAGGCGGAGGCTGAGCAGACCCCAGATCGCCCCTGCCGTCGCCACCACCAGCACCAGCGAGCAGCCCGCACCCACCCACGCCGGGATGGCGACCAGGGCGATGCCCTCGGGGAGGATCGTGCCGCAGAGGAGCAGGATCGCGGTCCCGGCGAACGCCACCACCCGGGGCAGGACGCGGCGGTCCGCGGCCCGCGGCTTGGGGCGGACCACGAAGAGGACCACCGGGATGAGGCAGAAGGCGGCGAAGAGCCCCTCCCGCACCGGCCCGGCCATCACCGTCAGCCAGGTCGCCGGGTGGAGGGTCTCGGCCAGCCGGATGGTGTTCAGGACCACCCCGTACCCGAGCAGGCTGTAGAGGAGGCCGGGGATGATCCGCCCTGCGAGGAGGTAGCGCAGGTTCCCCGCCCGCCCCTCCGCAGGCCGCACCCTCACCCGGGCCGGCCGCCGGAGCGCAACCCCGCTGGCGGGGCGTGCCGGGATGGTGTCGAGCACTCTCACGCCACTCAGTATCCGGCGCGGCCTCCGCTCTCCCGACGGAGCCACCAACTCGTGACCCGTGCCGCCACGCGGCGTTGCAGCCGCCGCGGAGCGGCGCGGGACGACCGGAGCGGCCGGCTGGGACACCGCGCTACGGGCGCTCGGGGCGGGCGTCCGCCGGAGCCGTGCCCGCGTGCTCGAGCGTCTGCACGGTCAGGCGGTGCCCGCGACGGGAGGTCGCCGCGATCGCCCCCAGAACCAGGAGGTTGAGGATGACCAGGAAGAGGATGATCTGGGGCGCGCTTCCCATGTGGATCCCGGAGACCAGGGAGATCGCATCGATCGGCGGCACCTCCGAGGTGTCGAACTGGTCCGGGTTCAGCGGGGCGGAGCCGGAGAGGCCGCTCGGGCGGCTGGGCGGCGTGGTGGTGGCCGGCGGCACGATCACCGGCGCCGCAGCCGCGGCCCTGGCCGTGGACGACGACGAGGGCGCGGGGGTTGCGCTCGGCTTGGCCGTCGTCCCCGGTTTCGGTGTCGCGGTCGGGACCGCCGTCGGGGCGGCGCTCGGCGTGGCGGTCGGCGCCGTCGCTCCCGACACCGTCTCGGTCGTGGACCCGGACGAGCCCGAGAAGTTCGGGTCGCCGGCGTAGCTGGCGGCGATCGTCTGCGTTCCGGCCGGCAGGGAGGAGAGGGTCAGCGAGGCCTGACCGAGGCTGTCGAGGGCGACCGTCTCCGCACCGGCCCCGTTGACGGTGAAGCTGACCGTTCCGGTGGGGGTGAGGCTGGAGGAGGGATGGTTGACCGTGGCGGTGACGATCACCGGCCGGCCCTTGGCGGTCGGGTTGACCGAGGTGGCCACGTCGAGCGTGGTCGACGCGGCGACCCGCTCGACGGTCACCGCCGCCGTGGACGCCGAGGTCGCCGCGGCGTAATACGGCTGAGCGCTGGAGTCCGGGTGGTACGTCGCGGTGATCGACGGGTAGCTGCCGGCCGCGAGGGTCACCCGAAGGCTCGCCAGTGCGTCGACGGTGGTGCCCACCTGGGCGGTGGCCGCCGCACCGAGGAGCGTCGTGCCCTGCGCGAAATCCACCGTCCCGCTCGGGAAGGGAGCGCCGCTCAGCCCGAAGACGACCGACGTGAGGCTCACGCTCTGTCCCTCGTCCACCGTGGCCGGGGCCGCACCCACGGTGACCAGCTGCGGTGACGCGGGCGTGGAGCTCGCCGAGAGGAGGGTTGCCCGGGTGGCAAGGGACGGCTCGGCCGCCGGCTGCGCGGCGAGGGTGATCCCGCTCGCCTCGCGCTCCAGCGCGAGGAGCTTGCCGCAGCCGGTCGAGCACTTGGAGCCCGTGGCGACCGCGAGGGTGGCCGCGGCCGACGTGGACGCGCTGAAGTCGTCGCTGCCGAGGTAGGCCGCGGTCAGCGTCTGCGTGCCCGACTTCGCGAAGCACGTCGCCAGCGTGGCCGTCCCGCCGCTCAGCGTCGCCGTCCCCAGGCCGGTGCCGCCGTCCGAGAAGGTGACGCTTCCGCCCGGCTCGCCGCCCGCCGAGGTGACCGCGGCGGTGAGCGTCACCGTCTTGCCCACCGCGACCGTGGTCGGGGACACCGTCAGGACTGTCGCCGTCGAGGCGGGGTCCACCTGCTCAGAGACCGCAGCGCTCGCCGAGGGAGAGAAGTTGCCGTCCCCCGCGTAGTCCGCGGTGATCACCTGCGCTCCCACCCCCAGCGAGGTCACGACCACCGCAGCCGTACCGCCTGAGAGGGTGGCGCTGCCGATCGCGGCGCTCCCGTCCGTCAGGGTCACCGTGCCGGTGGGGGTCCCGCTTCCCGCGTCGGGGGCGACCGAGACCACGAAGAGGAGGGTCTGGCCGTAGGTCGCGGGGTTGACGGTCGGGAGCAGCAGTGTCGTCGATCCCTGGACCGAGACCACCTCCTGGAGGGCCGCCGAAACCGACGACGCGAACGTTCCCGACCCCGAGTACTCGGCCTCGATCTCGTGCGTCCCGGCGCCAATCGTCGAGTCGACCAGGGACGCCTGGCCCGTGGAACCGACGGCCGCCGTGCCCAGGTTCGCCTCCTCGTCCACGAAGGTGACCGTGCCGCCGGGGATCGTCGTGCCCGTGCTCGGTATCACCGTCGCGGTGAGGATCAGCTGATCGCCGTAGGCGGCGGGGTTCTCCGAGGAGGTGAGGGTGACCGTGGTGGCCACCGAGCATGCGTCCACCGCCGCGCCCATCGCGGCAGTGGCGAGCATCGCGGCCACGGCGCCCACCAGCCACGCAAGACGGCGTACCGGCATTCCTCGCATCGCTCTCCGAGCGTAGGACCACAGGGCGGTTGCCGGACCGTCAGTCGCCTCGCGGAGCGATGACATTCCTGTGATGTCGGACGCGGAAGCGGCAGCTTCGTGACGGCGTGCAACGCGCCGGCAACGGAGTCACCGCGACGCCGAGGATCCGGCCGGTCACCGCTCCCGGTCGACGCTCACCTGCGACTGCCGGGTCGCGGTCAGGTCGACCTGGTGATCCCCCTGCCCCTCCGCCTCGCCGGAGGGGCGGCGGGGCCAGTCCAGGCGCACCGTGGTGCCCTGGCCGGGGACGGACTCCAGGGTGACCGTGGCTCCATGGGCCTCGGTGAGGACCTTGACCAGGGCGAGGCCGACCCCCATCCCGCCATAGGCGCGGGTCCCCCCGCTGTCCACCTGGAAGAAGCGCTCGAAGACGCGGTCGTGCAGCGCGGGGTCGATGCCGATCCCGGTGTCGGCGACCTCGATGGTGCAGCGGTCCCCCCCGGGCGCCGTGGCGGCCGAGACGGTCACCCGCCCGCCCGGGTCGGTGAACTTCACAGCGTTGTCGAGCAGGCAGCGGATCACCTGGCGCAGCCGCTCAGGGTCGGCGTCCACGCGCAAGCGGGCGGGGACGTCGACGGCCAGCTCCACCGGCAGGCCGTGCGGGAACCGCCGCGTCACCTCCCCCACCGCTTCGTCGACCGCCGTGGCCAGCGAGACGGGGCGGCGGTTCATGCGCAGGTTGTCGGCGCTCACCAGGGAGAGGTCGATCATCGTCTCCAGCATGTCGGAGAGCTGGCCGGTCGCCAGCTCGACGTTGTCGAGGATGGCCAGCTTCTGCCGATCGTCGGCCTCCGCCCAGACCATCCGGATCAGCTCCAGGTGCCCGACGATCGTGGTGAGGGGGGTGCGCAGCTCGTGCTGGGCGGTGGCGAGGAAGTCCGACTTCATGTCGTCCAGCTCGCGGAGCCGGCGCACCGTCTCCCGTTCCATCTCGAAGAGCCGGGTGTTCTCGGCGGCGATGGCGGCGTTGCCGGCGAGCGCCGAGAGGGCGCGCGCGTCGGCGTCGGAGACCGCGTCCGGGCTGATGACCGCGATCGCGCCGGTCACCCGCTGTCTGTACAGCATGGGGACGACCAGCGTCGTCCGCGACCCGTCCGCCGCTGCCCCCGGTTCCTCGGCGCCTGCGCTCAGCCGGACCTGGCGCCCCTCCAGCACCTGGGACACCGCGGCGGCCGGGAGCGCGAAGCCGTCCGCCGCCGCCGTGCCTCCGGAGGCGTCGGGCGGTCCCGCCGAGCCGCCGGCGCTCCGGGCGCGGGCGACCAGCTCCTCGCCCTCGCGCGCCAGCAGGACCGCCGACGCACGGGGGCCGGCGAGCGATGCGGCGGCGGCGCAGACCGCCGACCACAGCCCGGCCACTCCCGCGGTGGTCGTGGTCAGTGCTCGCGAGACCTCGTCGAGGCGCGCGACCGCGGCATCCACGTGGTGGACGTTGCTCGCGATCTGAGCTCGCATCTGGTTGACCTGACGTGCCAGCACCCCCAGCTCGTCATTCGACCGCACCGGGATGTCCGAGCTGTAGTCGCCGCCCGCGATCCGGGCGAATCCCGCCGAGAGCTGCGCGACCGGGCGCCGCACGAACCGGTTGACGAAGAGCAGCACCAGCAGCCAGGTCAGCAGCAGCGCGGTGAGCGCCAGCCATACCACGGTCAGCTCGTCGGTGGTCTGGTCCCCGGTGAAGAGCGAGATCGGCGTCTCGACCCCGACGTAGAGGACGGGCGGTCCGGCGTTCGGATTCATCCCCTCCAGGGCGAGGGCGGTGGCACCGGACCCGGCGACCGAGGAGAAGCCCTCGAAGCCGCCCGTCGACCGGCCCAGGCCGGAGGCGATCGAGGAGGGGAGGGAACGTGCCGTCATGTTGGGGTCGGCCGAATTGCCCGAGAGCGAGTAGAGGGGCGCGCCCGGGGTGTTGGCGACGAGCACGGGCGTGTAGCCCTGGCCGACCGCGCCCAGGAGCCGGAGCAGCTGGTCGGTGAGCGGCATGCTGTAGACGACGACGCCCAGCACCTGGGTGGATCCCTTGGCGATGACCGGGGCGGCGAAGTCGTAGACCGGAGTGCGCTGGTCCAGGTACTCGATGGCCTCGGCGGGGCTGCCGCGGAGCGCCCCCTCCACCTCCGGCAGCCCGGAGGAGAGCTGGGGCACGCCCACCTGCTCGCTGGTGGCGAGCAGGGTCCCGCCGCCGTCGAAGACGGCGACGTCCTCGTCGGGAAGATCCGTGATCACCTTGGTGGAGCCGATGAGCAGCTGCGCCACCTCGGTCCCTGGGTCCACCGAGGCGAGCGCCGACGCCATCTCGGGCAGCCCGGCGACGTTCTCAGCGGCGAAGCGGGCCTGCGGAGCGGCGACCTGCTGGACCAGCTCGCGGTATGCCTCGGCCCTGCTCTGCGCGTTGGTCTCGGCGCCCACCCGGGTCTGCTGATCGCGGCTCACCAGCAGGAAGGCGCTGACGGCGGCGATGATCACGAGCGACAGCACGAAGCCGCCCAGCAGCAGGCGGGCGGCGAAGGTGATGCGGAGCTGGGGGATGCGCAGCCGGGTGACGAGGCGCCGGCGCGACGGGTCGGCCTGGCTCATGACTTGGGGGAAGCGTAGAACCGCGGCTCCGGACCCGATCACGTGCAACGTGAACGTCGCGGGATCGTCGCAGCGCGCCGTCATCCGGCCCCGCGGCGGCGGGCACGCCTGTTCGCCGCCGTGGTACAGTGCGGGCCGTCGAATCCACTTCAAGCGGGTCCCGTGAGGCCGGCAAGGGGATCGGAACCGGCTGTGCCGGTGCCACTCCGCGGCCGCCTGACGGGCAGCCGATGGAGGGCATCGCTGATGACGCCGGCCACCACCACGCGGAGGCTGGAGCACGTCATCTCCAGCCGGCAGTTCACTCGCGACACCCTCAACGACATCTTTGCGCGCGCCGACGCGCTGGCCGGACGCCGCGACACCCGCCTGGCGGGACGGATCATGGCCACGCTCTTCTACGAGCCGTCAACCCGCACCCGGCTCAGCTTCGAGTCGGCGATGCTCCGCCTCGGTGGCGCGGTGGTCGGCACCGAGGCGGCTCGGGAGTTCTCCAGCGTCATCAAGGGCGAGACCCTCGAGGACACGATCCGGATGGTCTCCGCGTATGCCGACGTCATCGTCCTCCGCCACGACCAGGCGGGGGCGGCGGCGCGGGCCGCGGCGGTGGCCTCGGTCCCGGTCGTGAACGCGGGAGACGGGCCCGGCGAGCACCCGACCCAGGCGCTCCTCGACCTCTACACCATCGGCTGTGAGCGTGGCACCGTGGAGGGGGCCCACATCGCCTTCTGCGGCGACCTCCGCTACGGGCGAACCGTCCACTCGCTGGCTCAGCTGCTGACCCTCTACCCCGGGGTCCGGCTCACCTTCGTGGCCCCCGAGGTCGTCCAGGTCGGCGCGGAGCTGCAGGATCGGATGGCCGCCGCGGGCGTTCCCTTCCGGCTCACCGACCGGCTCGACGACGTCATCGATTCCGTCGACGTCGTCTACCAGACCCGGGTTCAGAAGGAGCGATTCACCGACGTGGCCGACTTCGACGCTGCCCGGCGGGCGATACGCATCGACGCCGAGGTCATGCGGGCGCTCCCCCAGCGCGCCATCGTGATGCACCCGCTGCCGCGGGTGGACGAGATCGACGTCGAGGTGGACAGCGACCCCCGCGCCGCCTACTTCCGCCAGGCCCGCAACGGGGTCGCCGTGCGCATGGCCGTGCTGGACCTGCTGCTCGGATGACCCAGGTCGAGCGCACGTCCGCCCCCGGGGCGGACGAACCCGTGTGGGCGCGGACCCGGATCCTGGACGCGCAGGGAGTCGGCCGGGCGCTGACACGGCTCGCCCACGAGATCGTCGAGGCTCACCCGGACGACCTCGAGCGGGTGATCCTGGCCGGGATCCGCGAGGGAGGGGTCGGAGTGGCCCGCGTCCTCCGCGCCCGCCTCCGCGACATCCGGCCTGCCGAGGTGCCCCTGGTGGCGGTGGACGTGAGCGGCTTCCGCGACGACCGCCCCCGCAAGCCCGGGCTGGACGGCTCCTGGCAGGGCGTCGATCCCGTGACCGGCCGCGCCCGGCCCGAGCCGGCCCCGTCCCCGGACGGCTGCGTCGTCGTCCTCGTCGACGACGTGATCCAGACCGGGCGGACCATGCGGGCCGCCTTCGACGTCGTCTCGTCCCACGGCCGGGCGGCCGCGATCGAGATGGCGGTGCTGGTCGACCGCGGTGGGCGCGAGGTGCCGGTCCGTCCCACCTACGTCGGCAAGAACCTGCCTGTCTCCGCCTCGGAGTGGGTGGAGATCGAGCACGGGGTGGGCCCCGATGCGGGCGGCGTCTTCCTGGTGAGCCGCCCGTGAACTGCATCCTCCGCGGCGTCCGGGTCATCGACCCGCTGGCCCGCCGCGACGCCCTCGGACAGGACGTCTGGCTGAGCGAGGGCCGGGTCATCGCGATCTACAAGCACATGGGGGAGGGCAACCTCCCGATCATCGACCTCACCCCGCCCGCGGGCGGCACCCCGGTCATCCTCTGCCCCGGCTTCATCGACATTCACACCCACCTTCGTGAGCCGGGCGACGAGGGCGCGGAGACGCTGCACAGCGGCTCGGAAGCGGCGGCTGCCGGAGGCTTCACGCAGGTGCTGGCGATGGCCAACACCGTGCCGCCCATCGACAACCCCGACCGGGTGAAGGAGGCCACGTTCCGGGCCGTCGCCGCTTCGGTCCAGGTTCTCACCGGTTGCGCTTTGACCAAGGGTCTGCAGGGCGAGGAGCTGGTGGAGATGGAGGCGTGCGCCGCCGCCGGCGCGGCCGCCTTCAGCGACGACGGGCGCAACGCCTTCTCGCCCCGCCTCCTCAGCGAGGCGATCGGACGCGCCGCGGCTCTCGGCCGTCCGGTGATGATCCATCCCGAGGACGAGGAGGTCATCGCCCAGGTCAACAACGTGCAGGGACCGGTGCAGCGCTGCCCGCTGCGGCCGGTGGAGGCCGAGACGCGGGCCGTCGACTACGCGCTCCGCGCCCTGGCCCACGCGGGGCGGGGTCACGTCCATCTGCAGCACGTCTCCGCGGCGGCCACCGTGGAGATGATCCGCCGGGCCAAGGAGGGGGGTGCCAACGTCACCGCCGAGGCGACCCCCCATCACCTCGGGATGTGGCTCCCATTCGCCAACGAACCGCGCCTTCCCGGGCTCCTGAAGGTCAACCCTCCGCTCCGCACCGACCAGGACCGTGAGGCGCTGATCCAGGCGCTCCGCGACGGCGTGATCGATGCCGTGGCCACCGATCACGCTCCCCAGCGGGTGGAGGAGAAGGCGCTGCCCTACGATCGGGCGGCGCCGGGGATGATCGGCCTGGAGCTCGCGCTGGCCACCTGCATCACGCTCGGGGGGATGGCCGGGGACTGGATCCCCACCCTCGTCGACCGGCTCACGATCGGCCCCTACCGGGTGCTCGGGGCGGCCTCCGGGTTGCGCGAGCCGCGCCTGCGCATCGGTGAGGCCGCGACCTGCGTGCTCTTCGATCCATCGGCCGAATGGACGGTGGAGCCCGCCCACCTCCGCTCGGGCTCGCAGAACACGCCCCTCCTGGGGGCACGGCTGCGCGGCCGGGTGCTCATGACCCTCGTCGACGGAGCCCTGGTCCACCACGACCGTCAGCGTCTGCCCTGGCCGGCGACCGCGGCCGGCCCGGAGACCCCCGGTGCCTAGGGGGCGGCTCGCCCTCGAGTCGGGCGTCGTCCACGAGGGCTGGCTGTTCGGTGCGCCGGTCAGCCCCGCGACGTCGGGCGAGGTCGTGTTCAACACCTGCATGACCGGCTACCAGGAGATCTGCACCGACCCCTCCTACGCGGGCCAGATGGTGGTGATGACCTACCCGCTGATCGGCAACTACGGAGTGCGCGACGACCACGCCGAATCCGGCCGGATGCACTGCCGCGCGCTCATCGTGCGGGAGCTGTCGCAGCGGGTCGGCCACGGTGGGGCGGACAGGTCCCTGGACGAGGAGCTCCGCCGCCAGGGAGTGCCCGGGCTCCGCGGTATCGACACCCGCGCGCTGACGCGCCATCTCCGCGACCGAGGCACCCTGCGCGGGGTGCTGGCTCTCGCCGACGCGCTCACCGCGGAGGCGCAGGTGGAGCTGGCCCGGAGGGCCCCCTGGGTGAGTGACCGCGACCTGGTCGCCGAGGTCTCCCAGACCGAGCCCTGGAGCCGTTGGGAGGAGCCACTCTCCGCCGAGCTGGAGCGGGGGGTGTTGAGAAGTGGCGGGGTGGGGCGCTTCGCCGGCCTGCGCATCGTCACCGTCGACCTCGGTCTCAAGCGCAACCAGCTGCGGGCCCTGACCAGCCGCGGCGCCGAGGTGATCACCGTCCGCCACGACGCCGACCTGGAGGCGCTGATGCGCCACCGGCCCCAGGGTATCGTGCTCAGCAACGGTCCGGGCGACCCCTCCCGGCTGCCGGGTCAGGTGCGCATGGCGCGCCAGCTGCTCGAGCTGGGCGTGCCCATTCTCGGCATCTGCCTCGGGCACCAGGTGCTCGGCCAGGCCGCCGGCGCGACCACCTCACGGCTGGGCTTCGGCCACCACGGCGGCAACCACCCGGTCCGCGATGAGACGAGCGGCGCCGTCTACGTGACCTCGCAGAACCACGAGTTCCAGGTCGACGCCCAGAGCCTTCCCGAGGAGTCCGGCTGGTTCGTCAGCGAGCGCAACCTCAACGACGGCAGCGTCGAGGGTCTGCGCCACCGCACCCTTCCTATCATCTCTGTCCAATACCACCCGGAGGGGGCCCCCGGTCCCCAGGATCGCGCCCAGGTCTTCGACGAGTTCCTCGGTCTCGCCGCGGCGTACGGCGACGGCCCCGCTCACCTGAGCACCGATGGCGCAACCGACGGCGGTGCAGCCGATGGGGAGGCGGGGGTGCGTGCGGAGTGCAGGCTTGGCGCAGGCGGCAGCAGCAATGCCGCCGAGCCAAGGGTGCCGATCGCCAGTCAGGGCGATCGGACGGCCGGGCCTGCGCGGAGCACCACCCCCGCCTCTCCGCCTCCCACGGCAGAGCGTCCGAAGTGCGTGCTCGTGATCGGCTCCGGCCCGGTGATCATCGGCCAGGCCGCCGAGTTCGACTACGCCGGCACCCAGGCCTGCAAGGCGCTCCGTGAGGAGGGCATCCGGGTGGTGCTGGTCAACAGCAACCCGGCGACGATCATGACCGACGACCAGTCGGCGGACGCCGTCTACGTCGAACCGCTCACGGTTGCGGTGCTGGAGCGGATCATCGCCGCCGAGCGCCCCGACGGCCTGCTGGCGACCCTGGGCGGCCAGACCGGCCTCAACCTGGCGGTGGCCCTCGACGACGCGGGGGTGCTGGAGCGGTACGACGTGCGACCGCTGGGCACGTCCCTGAACGCGGTGCGGACCGCCGAGGATCGGGAGAAGTTCAAGGAGCTGCTCCAGCGCATCGGTGAGCCGGCTCCCGAGTCGCGCACGGTCGCCTCGCTCGCCGACGCCCGCCGCTTCCTCGGTGAGATCGGACTTCCCCTGGTGGTGCGGCCCGCCTTCACCCTGGGCGGGACCGGCGGCGGGCTGTGCGCCACCGAGGAGCAGTTCGTCGAGGTGGTGAGCAACGGCCTCGCCGTCTCCCCGATCGGCCAGGTGCTGGTGGAGCGGTCGCTCGCCGGCTGGCGGGAGATCGAGTACGAGGTGATGCGGGATGCCGCCGGCACCTGCATCACGATCTGCAACATGGAGAACCTCGACCCCATGGGCGTGCACACCGGCGACTCGATCGTGGTGGCGCCGGCGCAGACGCTGACCGACCGCGAGCACCAGCAGCTGCGCAGCGCGGCGCTGCGGATCATCAGCGCGCTCGGCATCGCGGGCGGCTGCAACGTCCAGTTCGCCCTCGCTCCGGACGCCTCCGAGTATCACGTCATCGAGGTCAACCCGCGGGTGTCGCGGTCGTCGGCCCTGGCCAGCAAGGCGACCGGCTACCCGATCGCGCGGCTGGCGGCCAAGATCGCCGCCGGTCGCCGGCTCGACGAGATCCCCAATGCGGTCACGGGCAAGACCTGCGCCGCCTTTGAGCCGGCTCTCGACTACTGCGTGGTCAAGATCCCCCGCTGGCCGTTCGACAAGTTCCCCGACGCGGACCGGCGCCTGGGCACCCAGATGAAGTCGACCGGAGAGGTGATGGCCATCGAGCGCAGCTTCGAGGCCGCCTTCAGCAAGGCGCTCCGCTCACTGGAGCAGCGCTCCCCGGCACCCGCCGACATGCTGGACCCGGTGCTCCTCGACAATCCCAACGACCGGCGCATCTTCGCCGTCATCGAGGCGCTCCGCCGGGGCGCATCGGTGGAGGAGGTCAGCCGGCGCAGCACCATCTCGGCGTGGTTCGTGGACCGCATCGGGGCCGTCGTCGAGGTCGAGGAGCGGCTGCGCCAGGGGCTCGACGACGACACGCTGCGGAGCGCCAAGCGGATGGCCCTGGCGGACCGGCGGATCGCCGAGCTGGCCCGGGTCGCGCCGGAGGACGTCGCCCTGGCGCGGCGGCGGCTGGGCCTCGTCCCCACCTTCAAGTGCGTCGACACCTGTGCCGCCGAGTTCGCCGCAGCCACTCCCTACTACTACTCCACCGTGGAGGCCGAGGACGAGAGACCGGTCCCGGGCCCGGACTCGGTGGTGGTGCTGGGCAGCGGACCGATCCGCATCGGCCAGGGCATCGAGTTCGACTACTGCAGCGTCCAGGCCGCCGAGGCGCTGCGCCGTCAGGGCGTCGCCGCGATCATGGTGAACAGCAACCCGGAGACGGTCAGCACCGACTTCGACTGCAGCACGCGCCTCTACTTCGAGCCGCTCGACCAGGAGGCCGTGCTGGCGGTGATCGAGGCCGAGCGTGCGAGCGGGGTGGTCGTCCAGTTCGGTGGCCAGACCGCCATCAACCTGGCCGAGCCGCTCGACCGCCATGGGGTGCACATCCTCGGCACCAGTGTCGACGCCATCGACCTCGCCGAGGATCGCCGCCGCTTCGAGGCCCTGATGCGCCGTCTCGAGATCCCCCAGCCCCACGGGGCGGCGACCGTCGATCCCGCCGAGGCGGCGGCCATCGCCGAGCGGATCGGCTATCCGGTGCTGGTGCGTCCCTCGTTCGTCCTCGGCGGGCGGGCCATGGAGATCGTGCACGGGCACGACCAGCTGCAGCGCTTCGTCGCCGCCGCGATGGCCGCGCTCCCCGAGGACGTGGACCGGGCGGGCGGGTCGCGTGGCACCGTGCTCGTCGACAAGTACCTCTTCGGCACCGAGGTCGACGTCGACGCGGTCTCCGACGGAGAGACGGTGGTCATCCCCGGCCTGATGGAGCACGTGGAGAGGGCCGGTGTCCACAGCGGCGACTCCATGGCCGCCTACCCCGCCCAGGGGCTCGACGCGGAGGTCACCCGGCGGATCGTCGCCAACACCGTCGACATCGCCCGGGCGCTCCCGGTGCGCGGCCTCTGCAACATCCAGTTCGTGATCTGGCGGGGTCTCCCGCACGTTCTCGAGGTCAATCCCCGAGCGTCGCGGACGGTGCCCTTCATCAGCAAGGTCACGGGGGTCCCCATGGTCGAGCTGGCCACGCGGGTCATGCGCGGGGAGCGTCTGGCCGACCTCGGCTACGCGACAGGCCTGCTCCCCTCCCTGCCCCTGGTCGCGGTCAAGGCCCCGGTCTTCTCCACGGTCAAGCTGGCCCTGGTCGACAGCGCGCTCGGGCCCGAGATGAAGTCGACCGGTGAGGTCATGGGCATCGACACGAGCCTGGGGGCCGCCGTCGAGAAGGCGTTCGTGGCCGCGCTCGGGTCGGTTCCGGTCCGGGGGGCCGTGCTCTGCAGCATTGCCGATTCCGACAAGGCGGAGGCGCTGCCGATCATGGCCCAGCTCTCGGCGCTCGGCTTCGGGATCTTCGCCACCGCGGGCACGGCCGCCGCGCTGAGCGGTGCCGGCATCAGCGCCACCGCCGTGGGCCGGATCGGCCAGAGCCGGCCCAACGTCCTCGACGTCATCGAGGAGGGCCGGGTCTCGCTGGTCGTCAACACCGTCTCCAACCTGGAGACCGACGAGCTGAGCGTCGCGCCCTCCGGGAACGGCGGGCTCGCCGCCGCCGGGCGCACCGTCAAGGACGGCTATCGCATCCGGCTAGCCGCCGAGCACCGCCGCATCCCCTGCTGCACCTCGATCGACACCGCCGAGGCACTGGTGGACGCCATCGCCCGCCAGCGCGTGGGCGGGGAGATGGCGGTGGCGACGGTGCGCGCCTATCGGGAGGGCGCCGTGGCGGCGGTGCCGGGGTGACCCTGCCCCTCTCGGACCTCGGCCGGGCCCGTGACCAGAGCGGCGAGGTGGTCGCCGTCGAGCGGTTGGGGGGTGGCCTGGTGGAGATCACGGTGCGCCTGCCCCATCTCGCAGCCACCGCCCGCCCCGGGGAGTTCGCCCAGCTCCGCGCCTGGGCGGGCATCGAGCCGCTGCTGCGCCGTCCCTTCAGCGTGGCCTGGACCGCTGGGGACGTCTGCGCCTTCGTCCTCGAGGCGGTGGGGGTGGGCACACGGCTGCTGGCGGCGCTCGCGCCGGGCGACCGCCTCCAGGCGCTGGGCCCGCTGGGCAACGGCTTCGGCATCGACCCGGCCCCGGCCCGCGCCCTCATCGTGAGCGGCGGTCTGGGCTGCGCCCCCTTTCCGCTCCTGGCCCGCGCGCTGCGCCGCTCCGGGTGTGGCGAGGTGATCGTGCTGAGCGGCGCCGCCAGCGCCGACCGCCTCTACCCGGCGGAGCGCTTCCGCCGCGGGGATGAGGCGGTCCGTGTGCTCGAGGCGACTGACGATGGCAGCCGGGGCCATCGCGGCTTCGTCACCGAGCTGGTCGCCGAGCACTGCGACGAGACCTCCGTCGTGTACGGCTGCGGTCCCAACCAGATGCTGGCGGCGCTCGCCGCGAGCGTGCGCGGCCTGCCCCGGACGCCGCGGCGCATGGAGGTCTCGCTGGAGGCGCCCATGGGCTGCGGCTTCGGCACCTGCCTCGGCTGCGCCCTCCCGGCGTCCGCCGCGGCCGGCGGCGGATGGGCGCTCTGCTGCCGTCAGGGTCCCGTCATGGAGGCGTCGAGCGTGGCCTGGCCGGAGCTGCTGGCCCTGCCCCCGGCGCACGTGGCGTGAGCGCCCCCGACCTGCGCGTGGAGCTGGGCCGCGGGTTGCTCCTTCCCAACCCGGTGGGCCTGGCCAGCGGCACGGCGGGATACGGCTTCGAGCTGCGGCAGCTGGTCGAGATCGAGCGCCTCGGCGCCCTCTTCACCAAGGGGACGACGCTCGGCGCCCGCGAGGGCAACCCGCCGCCCCGGGTCGCCGAGGTGCGGGGCGGAATGCTCAACTCGATCGGGCTGCACAACCCCGGGGTGGAGCACGTCGCCTCCGTGTACGCCGCCGACTTCGCCCGCTGGGCGATCCCGGTGGTGGTGAACGTCGCCGGCGGAAGCGTCGAGGACTACCTCGGCTGCCTCGATCGCCTCGACGCCGCCCCGGGCATCGCGGGCTACGAGCTGAACATCTCGTGTCCCAACATCGCCGGCGGCCTCGACTACGGCCGCGACCCGGCCGCGGCGGCCCGGCTCGTGGCCGCCGCCCGCACCCGGACGGCCCGCCACCTCATAGTCAAGCTCAGCCCCAATGTCACCGACATCGCGGCGGTGGCGCGGGCGGTGGAGGACGCCGGCGCCGACTCGGTATCGGCGGTCAACACCTACGTGGGCATGAAGGTCCATCGCGGCATCCGCGCGCCGGTGCTCCCGGGTCGCGGGACCGGTGGTCTGAGCGGGCCGGTGATCAAGCCGCTGGCCCTCGCCGCGGTCGCCCAGGTGCGCGCTGCGGTCAGCATCCCGGTGGTCGGCGTCGGCGGCATCATGGATGCGGGCGACGCCCTGGAGTTCCTCATCGCCGGTGCCGACGCGGTCCAGGTGGGCACCGCGACGTTCGTCAACCCGGCGTCTGCGCTCGAGGTCCTCGACGGTCTGATCGCGCTTGCCGAGCGGGCCGGTGCACGGAACGTGGCCGAGCTGCGCCGGCCGGCAGCCGGTGGCGTGCCCCCTGCAGGGATCGAACCCGCATCAACCGGTTAAAAGCCGGCTGCTCTGCCGTTGAGCTAAGGGGGCGGCTCCGACCGCATTATGCCCGCCGTCTCCGCGACCGCCGGGGCGACCGGAGCGACGGTGGCCGGCGCGGCCCGGCAGCGCACGCCCGCCGCGCCGCCGAACGGCTCACCGGATGTCGCAAGATTTTCCCCGTGCCCGCCCCGGTCCCCGGATTCCCCAGCAGGTTCCCGGTCCGCGAAGACGGCCGCCGGCCGTGGCGGTACCGGATCGCGGCCGGGGTCACCCGGGTCATGGTCCGGCTTCTCTTTCTCGGCCGCCTGCGCTTCGAGGGGCGTGACACGGTGCCCATGGAGGGACCGCTGCTGGTCGCCTCCAACCACCTCAGCAACTGGGACGGGGTCATCCTGGGGGCGTTCTTCCCGGGAACCCTCTTCGCCATCGCCAAGCGGGAGATCTTCCATCCGGCACCGATCGCCTGGGGGCTCGCCGGCTGCAACTGCTTCCCGGTGGAGCGGGGCGCCGCCGACCGCCGCGCGGTGCGGATCAGCCTCGGCCTCCTGCGCAAGCGGCGGCGGCTGCTCCTCTTCGTGGAAGGACACCGCTCGCCGCAGCACACGATGGGTCCCGCCGAGGCCGGAGCCGGCTTCCTGGTCCGCCAGACCGGCACGCCCGTGCTCCCGGTGGCGATCTGGGGCACCGAGACGGCCCTGCACCGGACCCGGGGGCTGCTGCCGCGCCGCGGGCGCATCCATGTCCGCTACGGCCGCCCCGTCGCCGTGGCGGGAGGCACCGACCAGGAGATCGCCGACGCCGTCGCCGCGGAGGTCGCCCGGCTGCTCCCGGTCGGGTACCGGGGCGTCTACGCGGCCGCGGCCGTCGCCGCGGCGTCCCCGCATCCGGGTCCCGCGGTCCTCGCCGGGGTGGCGGGAGATGGCCGCAACGGGGCGGAGCCACTCGCCCCGGTGGGAGCCGGCAGGGCGCCCACCGACCTCTGACGGTCCAGGGGGCCCTTTAGCGCCCTGCTATCCCCGGGATCCCGCCTTCTCCCCGCTCTCCAGGCAGGTGAAGGCGACCACCTCCTTGGTTTCCGGGGCCATGTCGAAGCGGACGATCGCGGTCTGGCTGAGCACCGTCTCGACCCTTCCGGTGGCGCCCACCGGGTAGTTTCCGATGGGGGTGCCCGTCCGCGGGCGCGTGTTCTGGATCAGCACCACCCGCTCGCCGATCGCGAAGGGCGGGGGTGGCTCCTCGCGGGCGCTCGGCGGGCGGCCGGGCTGAGGTCGGACCGGGGGAGGCAGCACGGGTCCGACCACCGGGTCGACCTCCTCCTCGTCCTCCACCTCCACCACGGGCACGGCGTCGTCGGCGAGGTCGACGTCTACCACGTCGGGGATCTCCACATCGGCGACGTCGCGGGGCTCGACGGCGACCAGCTCGAGGTCGTCCTCCTCGTCGGCATCGACCACCAGGTCGGCAGGCTCGTCGTCTAGATCGTCGCCGGGCATGGTCCCTTCTCGACTTCAGGAAGCCTTCTGAGACTGCGAGGATACCGCCTGTGCCGCTTCGCCCGGCCAGCCGGCGTGCCCGAGGCGGCGGGCGAGGGCGGTGACCGGCTCCGCATAGAATCGGCCTCGATGGCGGTACGCACCTGGCCGGCGCTCTCCCCCCACGCGCAGCAGCGGCTCCTCGAGATCATCCCGGGCGCGTTCACCTGGGCCATCCTGCTGACGCCGCTCATCATCGCCTTCGCCATCCGGCTCAACGATCCCGCCGACCTCTGGGTCATCGGTCTGGGGGCGGTGCTGCTCGACGCCTACTGGTTCCTCCGCGCCGCGGTCACCGTCTACTGGATGTGGCGGACGCTCGCCCAGCTGCGTTACGTGGAGGCGCAGGACTGGTGGGCGGAGTGCCAGGGATTCCAACCCGCCGCGGGCGCAACCGGTCCGGGCGACATCACCCACTGCGCCCTCATCCCCACCTACACCGAGCGTTACGAGGTGCTCCGCGCCACCGTCGACGCCCTGGTCGCCCAGGACTACCCGGAGCACCTCAAGGTGTGCGCGATCATCACCCGCGAGACCGACCTCGGCGGCATCGAGAACGTCAACCGCCTGCGCGAGGAGCTGGGGCACCACTTCCGTGCCTTCATCCACATCAGGGACCCGCTGCTGCCGGGGATCGTGGTCGGCAAGTCGGCGGCGATGGCCTACGGTGGGCCGGTGCTGCGCCGCCACTGCGACGAGCTGGGGCTGGACCCGGCACGGACCCTGGTCACCGACCTGGACTCCGACTTCCGGCTGCATCCCCAGTACTTCGCGTACGTGACCTGGAACTTCCTGCACGTCGACGAGGCGCTCACCTCGATCTGGCAGCCGGTGCCGGTGTTCCTCAACAACCTGTGGCGGGTGCCGGCGGCGGTCCGGGTGATGGCCACCGCCGCCACCCAGTGGCAGATGTTCCTCCACCAGCACCCCGACCGGCTGGTGATGTTCTCCTCGTACACCATGCCCATGAAGCTGCTCAGCGAGGTGGGTTACTGGGACAGCGACGTGATCCCCGAGGACTCGCGCTTCTTCTGGAAGGCGTTCTTCCATTACGGCGCGCAGCTCCGGGTGCGTCCCGCCTTCCTGCCCGTCTACGGGGACGCTCCCCGGGCCCGCGACTACGCCTCCACCCACGCCAGCCAGTACAACCAGATCAAGCGCTGGGCCTGGGGGGCGACCGACGTGCCCTACGTCTGCACCCGGCTGCTCGCTCATCCCGAGATCCCCTGGAGGCTGCGCGCTCGCCGTTTCCGCTACCTGATGTTCAACCACCTCACCTGGGCCACCCTGCCCCTGCTCCTGCCCGTCGCCGGCTCGCTGCCCGCCCTCATCGACCTCGACTACAGCCTCTCCCCGGCCGCCACGGCGCTGGGGCTGCTGACCACCGTCATCCTCACCATGACCCTGCTCAACACCATGGTGCTGATCGTCGTCGACCGGTCGATGTGTCCCAAGCCCGCCGAGTGGGGGCGGTGGCGCCGCATCTACGCCGACGTCCAGCTCTTCCTCTATCCGGTGGTCGGGCTCGCCCTCTCGGTCATCCCCGCCCTGGAGGCGCAGACGCGCCTCATGTTCGGCGCCTACCTCGAGTACCACGTGACCGCCAAGGAGTGAACTGAGCGTGCCCCGCGCGGCAGGCCGCGTGGGGACCCCCTTCTTCTCCACAGGGGCTCGCCGCCCCTCGGCGGCCCGGCTCAGCCGGGCTCGCCTCACCCCGCCATGCAGGGCGGCGGGCTCATCCCCTCAGAGGCTGACCGGGCGCCCGCTCAGGACCTCCATGGCGAGGAGGTAGACGCCCGCGCTCCAGCTCTGCGCGGAGGCCCCCTCGGGCTCTCCGGAATCGGCGTCGATCCACTCGTGGAACCCCCATCCGGTGCCGGAGCTCCGGCTCAGCCGGTTGGCGGCGGCGACCCGGGCCATCTCGGTGCGCGCCTCCTCCACCATCCCCACCCGGTGCAGGGCGACCACGTAGAGGCCGCCGATGAACGGCCAGACCCCGCCGTTGTGGTACCGGCCGGGGGGGTTGCGCCAGCGCGGATCCTGGAGGGCGTCGAGGTCCGGCCGGAGCATCCCCCAGCGGTCGCCCGCCTCGAAGCTGCGCGTGTAGGTGCGCATCGGGAAGGGGGTGGCGGCCGGGCTCTGGTGGAGGAACTCCATGATCAGCCGCCCCCGCTCGGGGGAGGCGACGCCGTACAGGACCGCGAGCACGTTGCCGAGCACGTCGCACTCGTCCACATAACGGCCGCCGTCGACGTGGGAGATGTAGTGGCGGCGGTCCTCCCGCATCGCCGCCCGGCGGGCGGCGGGCCCCACCGGGTGGGGGAACTCCGCCGGCGTGCCCGGGGGGTGGCCCGCCCCCTCGAGGAGCAGGGCGTGGTCGGTGCCGGGCTCCGGCCAGAGCAGGAGGTTGATCTTGCGGCGGAGCAGGGCCGCCCGCGCCAGGTGCGCCCCGGCCTCGCCGGCGGCGAGCCCGGCCATCCCCAGCAGGGCCCGGTGGTACACGGCGTTGACGTAGAGGAGCTTCCCGGAGCGCTGCAGGGTGGAGTCCATCCAGTCACCCCCCGAGGGGGAGTCGATGAGGGTGAACTGGTTGGCGTCCTGGTCGGCCAGCCAGTGCATCGCCCGCTGCAGGTGCGGCCACAGCCGCCTCTTCAAGCGCGCGTCGGGATGCGCCGCCAGGTGCTGGGCCGCGGCCACCACGAAGAGGCAGGTCGCGTCGGTGCAGCCCGCCTCGTGGAAGTCCCAGTAGCCGCGCCGCGGCCACCACGCGTTGGGGATCTGGCCCGATGCCGCCTGCAGCTGGGCCAGGCCGACCAGGCTTCGCGACACCGCCTGGACCAGCTCGGGATCGGAGGAGGCGTTGGCCCCGAGCGCGGCGAAGGCGACGTCGCGGGTCCAGACGGCCGCGTAGTGGGGGAGGGCCGCGGAGGCCAGCAGCCCCTCCGGGGCGACCGCGGCGCGGAGCACGGCACGCGCCTGGCGCGCGCCCTCGACGACCTCGGCGGGCAGCTCCGTCACGGCCTGGCGGCCGGTGACGGATGCCGGGATGCCGAGCCTCTCAGTTGGGATGCCCGGATTCGGCGTGGTAGTGGTCGGAGATCTGCTGCCAGGAGGCGGAGTTGGCCTTGCCGGGGAGCGGGCTGTTGCCGTCGAAGTAGCGGACCTCCCCGGTGTCGACGTTGCGGTACTCGCCCGGGCTGACCACCGTCCCCGACGCGAAGCGGACCCCGTGGGTCACCTGGTCGGGCATGTGGTGCCGGCTGGGCCCGCCCGCCTCCCCCGCGTGGAAGTGGTCGGAGATCTGCTGCCACGAGGCCGCATTGACCTTGCCCGGCAGCGGGCTGTTGCCGTCGAAGTAGCGGACCTGGCCGGTCTCGACGTTGCGGTACTCGCCGGGGCTGACCACGGTCCCGGGCGCGAAGCGGACGCCTTGCCTGGACATCGTCGAATCCCTCGAACTCAGCGCAAGCGGTGGAAGTGCTTCTCAGTGTAGTGCAGCGCGCCGGCGGTGGCCGGGCGCCTCAGCGGACGCCGGTTCCCGGGGTCGCGAGCCCGCACGCCTCGCGGGCGAGCGCCAGCGTCTCCCGGGCCGCGACCCGGGCCCGCCGGGCCCCGTCGGCCAGCACCTCGTCGACCACGCCGGGCCGGGCGGCGAGCTCGGCGCGGCGCTCGCGCATCGGCGCGAAGTGGTCGGCGATGGCGTCGGCGAGCCGGCGCTTGACCTCCACGCAGCCGGTGCGCGCCTCCCGTTCGCCCGCCCAGATCTCCTCGTAGTGGTCGGGACTGAAGAAGCGGTGCAGGCTGCAGACGTTGCAGTGCTCGGGATGGCCGGGATCAGCGCGCCGCGGCCGCTCCACGTCGGTGACCATTGTCATCACCGCCTGGTGCACCTGCTCGGGGCTGTCCAGCATGCCGATGGTGTTGCCCCGGCTCTTGCTCATCTTGGTGACCCCGTCGGTGCCCATCACCCGGGGGATCTCGGTGAACAGGCCCTGGGGTTCTGGAAAGACCTGGCCAAAAAGATGATTGAATCGGCGTGCGATCTCGCGGGTCAGCTCGATGTGGGGAGCCTGGTCCTCGCCGACCGGGACCCGGTCGGCCCGGGGGAGGAGGATGTCGGCGGCCTGCAGCACCGGGTAGCCGAGGAGCCCGTAGTTCTGGTTGTCGGGAAACTGCGCCACCTTCTCCTTGTAGCTGGGCACCCGCTCCAGCCAGCCCAGCGGCGTGGTCATGGAGAGCAGGAGATGCAGCTCGGCGACCTCGGGAAGGTCGGACTGCAGGAAGACGGTGGAACGTTCCGGGTCGATGCCGGCAGCCAGCCAGTCCAGCATCATCTCGGTGATCGCCGGGTGGATGGCGGACGGGTCGGTGACCGTGGTCAGCGAGTGGTAGTCGGCGACGAAGAAGATGCACTCGTACTGGTCCTGGAGCTCAACCCAGTTGCGCAGCGCCCCCAGGTAGTTGCCCAGGTGCATGCGGCCGGTCGGCTGCATGCCGCTCAGGACCCGGAGCCGTGGCCGCGAGGGCGCAGCGGATCGCACGGAGCTCTCGACCGGGGTGTCCACCATGGGGCTGCGATTGTAGCGAAGGCTCCGCGCGGGCCCGAGCGAGGTGGCGGGGCCGGTTGCTCGGCGGAGTCGAGCAACTTCATGCCCGCGGGCGCTGCGCCTCAGCTGAGCAGTGGCTCGCCGAGCACCGTCTCGTAGACGGCCACGGTGGCGCGCGCCGTCGCGGCCCAGGTGAACCGGGCGGCTTGCTCCCGCCCCCGCCGCCGCCGCTCCGCGACCTCGCCCGGGTCGGAGAGGAGCCGGTCCAGCGCCGCCGCCAGCGCGTCCTCGTCGCCGTCGCCGACCAGCAGCGCCGCGCCGCCGGCGACCTCGGGCAGGGAGCTGTTGTCGAACGCCACCGCCACGGCGCCGCAGCCCATCGCCTCCAGGAGGGGGAGCCCGAAGCCCTCGTAGGCGCTGGGGAAGACGTAGGCGGCCGCCCCCGCATAGAGCGCCGCCAGATCGGCGGCTTCCACGAAGCCGAGGTCGCGGGCGTGGCCGCCGAGCGGGGCGAGCTGGGCGCGCACCGCCGGTGCGAACATCCCCTGGCGTCCGGCCACGACCAGGTCGACGTCGTGGTCGCGGCGCAGCCGCCGGGTCACCGCGACCAGGTGGGGGAGCCCCTTGCGGGGCTCGAACGTCCCCACCCCGAGGAGATACGGCCGGCGCACCCGGAGCCGCGCGAGCGCTGCCTCGACCACCTCCGCGGCCGGTGGCCGGTAGGCGGCAGCCAGCCCGTGGGGGATCACGTGGATCCGCCCGGGGTCGACCCCGGCGAGGCGGGCGCAGTCCCGGGCGCTGGCGCGGCTCGGCGTGATCACCGCGTCGGCGTGGTGGAGGAGGCGGATCCCTGGCCGGCGCAGCAGCCGCGATCTCCACGAGTAGCCGGGCAGCAGCAGGGGGATGAGGTCGTGGACGGTCACCACCACCGGGATCGCGGTCCGCCGCGGCTGGCCGCCCTCGATCGCGTGGTAGAGGCGGGGCGGCCGGTGGCGCAGGGCGGCGCCCACCAGGAGGGGGTCGGCGAGGACCTGGGCCCGGCGTTCCAGCCGGGGCACGCGAGCGCCCACCGCGAGCCCGAGACCCGCCACCTCCGCGGGTAAGGGCGCCCCCCGGCTCACCAGGAGGCCGGCCCGGCGAGCGAATCCGATCTCGGAGATCCCCTCGAGCAGCCCGCGGAGGTAGGTGCCGATGCCCCGGCTGGCGGAGTCCCCCTGGAGCGGGCGGCCGTCGATGAGAACCGGTCTCACCGCTCGCCCGGCAGCCGTTCGGCCCCGCTCCCGGCCCTCCGCCCCCTCTCGCCGGCCGTGATCAGGCCCTCGAGCCGGCTCACCACCGCGTTCCACCGGTAGTTGAGGGCCACGAATCGCCGGCCCGCGTCGCCCAGCCGGCCGGCCTCCGCGGGGTCGGCGAGCAGGCGCTCGGCGGCGCCGGCCAGCTCTCTGGGATCGCGGAAGAGCAGGGCAGCCCCGCTCCGCTCCGCCTGGCCGGCGAGCACCGGGGAGTCGGCGCAGAGCAGGCAGGGGCGCCCGGCAGCCCACGCCTCCAGGGCGACCAGCGAGAGGCTCTCCAGGCGGCTCGGCACCACCACCGCCGCGGCCCCGGCCAGGGCGTTCCAATGCTCGTCGTCGTCCAGCCACCCCATCGCGATGACGCCGTCGGGAGCCGGGTTCAGCCCCGCCGGATCGCCGATGAGGACCAGGGAGAGCTCGGGATGGCGGCGGCGCAGCAGGGCGAAGCCGTCGAGCAGCAGCTCGAGGCCCTTGCCCGGCGTGGCACGACCCGCGTAGAGGAGGTAGGGGCCGAGGTGGCGCTCCCGGCGGAAGAGGTTGCGGTCGAGCGCCGGAGGCGGGTCGATCGCCACCGTGCCCACCGCATGCCGGCGCCGCGCGGCGACCGGGTGGACCGCCTCCAGGAGGGCGCGCTCCTCGTCGGTGCTGTACCAGAGGGCGTCGGTGGCCGCCACCGCGCGGCCCACGGCGCGCAGCCGCAGCGCGGGCTCGTCGTGGGCGGCGGGGATGAGCAGCCGGGGGTGGGGCGCCGCCGGCAGCCCCCAGATCGTGGGGTGATAGAGGTAGGGGATGAAGAGGGTCGGCCGGTCGGCTCCGGTGGCGAGGGCGCGCACCAGGGCGGGGGCGAACGGACCCTGGGTGACCAGCCACGCCGTCTCCGGCCTGAGCGCCACCGGGAGCCGGAACATCGCCCTGCTCATCTGGTGGAAGAGCTGAGGTGGGCGCCGCGCCATGACCCGGAACCGCCGCACCCGCACGCCGCCGTCGAGGTCGTCCCCCGGGGGGAAGGCCGGCTCCCACGTGGCCTCGTCCCCCGCCGTGGTGGTCCACACCTCGACCTCCCAGCGCCGTGTCTGCAGGGTTGCGGCGAGCCGCCGCATCAGCAGCTCGCTGCCCCCGCTGACGCCCGGGCCGTAGCGGGGCACGACCAGGCGGAGCCGCCGCGGTCGCGGGGTCGTCGGGATCCGTGTGGCCGGGCCGGCCCCCCGCTCCGCCGGCGCCGGGCCGGTCACACGAGGACCGCGGTCCGCTGCTCCGCCGTCGACCGCTCCCGGTACCAGTCGGCGCGGGTGAGGGGGACGCCGGACTCCCCGCGCGCCCCCTGCCGCACCGCCAGCACCTGATGGACCGCGACGGCCCCCATCTCGAAGCCGAGCCGGCTGCCGCTCATGTACAGCTTCCATACGCGGGCCCGCTGGATGCCGACCAGGCGGACCGCCTCAGCCCACCCCGCCTCCAGGCGGTCGACCCAGTCGCGCAGGGTCAGGGCGTAGTGCTCGCGGAGGCTCTCGACGTCGCGGACCTCCAGCCCGCTCGCCTGGAGGGAGGTGACCATGGCACCTGCCTCCTGGAGCTGTCCATCGGGGAAGACGAAGCTGTTCAGGAAGGCCCCGTTGCCCCCCGCGCCGGGCCGGTTGGTGATCCCGTGGATGAGGGCGCGTCCCTCGGGGCGGAGCAGCCGGCGGACCGCGGCGCAGTACTCGGGCATCTCGCGCCGTCCGACATGCTCCACCATCCCCACGCTCGCCACCGCGTCGAAGCCGCCCTCGAGAGGGTCGCGGTAGTCGGCGAGGCGCACCTCCGCCCTGCCCTCCAGGCCGCGCTCGCGCAGCGTGCGAGCGGCCCATTCCGCCTGCCGCGGGCTGGCGGTGATGCCGACGGCCTGCACACCCCACCGCTCGGCGGCGTGGAGCACCAGGCTTCCCCACCCACAGCCGATGTCGAGCAGCCGCTCCCCTGGGCGCAGGCGCAGCTTGCGGCAGACCAGGTCGAGCTTCGCCTCCTGAGCCGTGTCCAGGTCGGTGTCGGGCGTGGCGAAGTAGGCGCACGAGTAGGTGAGGGTGCGGCCCAGGAAGAGGCGGTAGAACTCGGGCGGCTGGTCGTAGTGGTGGCGAATGGCGTCCTGATCGCGCCCCCGGCTGTGCAGCCGGCCGCGGAGCCGCGCCTCGACCGGGAGGGTCCGAGGATCCGGTCTGGCCCCGAGGGCGAGCGCGGTGGTGGCCAGCCGGGGCAGCACCCGGGCCACCCGGACCATCGACAGGTTGGTGACGTGCTCGAGGAAGGCGTGGAGATTCTCGATCTCGAGGCTGCCCTCGACGTAGGCCCGGCCGAAGGCGCGCTCCGGCAGATCGCCGATCAGCCGGTCGAGGGCCTTCCGGCTGTTCATATGGAGGATGAATAGAGGGGACGTGGAATCCCCCACAGCGGTCCCGTCCCACATCTCCATCCGCCACCACTCCGTGCCCCAGACCGTGCTGAGGAGTGTGAACAGGCGGTGGACCGCGCCTCTGTCAGGGCCGTCGTTCGGATTCATGCTCATCCCTCCCGGAGATGCTCCGCGCCTTCGGATGGTGGCACATGGGTGGCGGGCTCCACCGTCTCGGCGGCGGCTCAGGGGTGAAGCCGGAGCCGGTCGGTCAGCTCGCGCATGCGCTCCCGGAACGCCTCGTCCGAGAAGTCGTCCAGCCGCCGCCGGCCACGCTCGACGAGGATCCGGCGCAGCTCCGCGTCGCGGATCACGCGGTCGACGACCGCCGCCCAGAGCAGGGGGTCGGCACTGGGCAGCAGGATGCCCGCGTCCCCCAGCGTCTCGGGGACCGCCGCCGCGGCGCGGGCGACCACCGGCAGGTCGAAGGCCCACGCCTCCAGGAGGGGCATCCCGAAGCCCTCGTGCTCGCTGGCGCAGACGGCGACGCTCGCCCCCGCGTAGAGATCGCCGATCCGGCGATCGGTGAGACGCCCGGGAAGTTCCACGGCGCCCGCGACATCCAGCTCGCGGGCCAGGCGGCGCAGCCCGGCCAGGTACGTCTCGGTGTCGTCCGAGCCGCCGGGCAGCACCAGGGTGGCCTCCGGCTGACCGCCGGCGCGCAGCGCGGCCAGCAACCTGATGAGATGGTCCTGGCGCTTGTTGGGCGCGAGCCGGGAGACGAAGATGAGGCGCGCGGGGTGGACGGCGCGGGCCGGGCGGGGCGACAGGCGCCGCAGGTCGACGGGGGGCGGGAGCACCATCGTGGCCGCGCACCCCGCGGCCCGCAGCTCGGCGGCGTTGAAGGCGGAGGCGCTCACTCCCAGCTCCACCAGGGGGGCGAGCCGGCGCAGGTCGCGCCGCCCCCGGTCGAGCCACCACGCCACCCGCGGGCTGACCGCCCGGTAGTGCTCGGAGGGCGTGATGTTGTGGTAGTCGATGACCTTCCGGCAGCGCAGCCCGGCGAGGAGGCCCGCGGACGCGGCGCCGATGCTGAGGTGGTAGATGGCGACATCGCCGGGCGCCACCGCGCCGGGCAGCTCGGCCGCCGGCCGCGCCTCGCCGAGCAGCCGCTGGTGGATCTCCTCGGCGAAGATCTCGGACCGGTAGCCGGCCTCGATCAGCGCCGTGCGCATCCGCCGCGCTGCCTGACCGATGGCGTCGCCCGGGGAGAGGACGGGCAGGAGCTGGTGGACGGCGGTCACCCCTCCGGGGTCTCCGCTCCCGCCTCCTCGCCTCCGTCCCCGCCGTCCGGATGTGGCGAGGACTCCTCGATCCGAGCCACCCGCCACTCCAGGGCGCGCAGCTCGCGGAGGATCGCCTGGTTGAACCGCGTCTGGTCCTGGGCGATGGGGGCGACGTACCAGGCGAGCATCCGCCGGGTGACCCGTTTCGCGAAGACGGCCGCCCCACCGAGCACCGGGATCCGGGAGCGGATCGGCCGCGCGCTCTGCACGATCACGCTGGCCTCGGGGGGATCCAGCCCCTCGTCGGGGTGGAATGGGGTGTCGAGACGTTCGAGCAGGGCCGTGGGGTAGACGCCCGCCGCCCGGTCGGCGGCGACCCTCGCCTCCAGCTCGGCGACAATCTCCGCAACGTCCGGGGCCGGCGGTTCCCCGGCGGAGGCGGGAGCCTGCCGGTCAGCGCCGGCGGGCGGGCCGTCGTTCACGCGGGGTGGCCTCGGGGGTGGCGGCCGGCGGGGCCGCCCACATGGCGGGTTGCTCGTTGGGCACGACCGACCAGACGCCGCCGGTCTCGATCGCCCCTCTGCGGGCGCGCTTGTCGATCACGTGGAAACGGATGGCATGCTCCAGGCGGTCGAAGGTGGCGCCGTCCCGGCGTCCCTGGAGCTCGACCGTGGCGCTGTAGTCGCCGTCGAGCAGGGGAAGCTGGGGGATGTCGTAGAGGATCGTCCCGCCGGAGCCGCGCTGGCTCACCCCCACCTGCGCGTACTGGCTCACGGGGAGCGTGGACTCGGAGATGATCAGCCCGTCTCCGCGCGCGATGCAGAGCACGCAGGTGAACTCGGAGACCGCATCGTTCTGGATCCGGTAGCCGAGCTCGAACCGGGTGAAGCCTCCGGTCAGCGGGTTGGCGTCCTCCCCGCCGCGCTCGTCGAGCATGCGCATGCCGGTCACCACCACGTCCCCGGAGCCCCGCCGCTCCACCTCGGCAGCGAGGTGGGAGCTGCCGGAGTGGAGGCCGATGGCGCGCCGGTATTGAGCGGTGACATCGATGGCGGAACCGTCCCCGACCAGCCGGCCGTGGTCGAGCAGGAGGGCACGATCGCAGTAGGTGGTCACCGCTTCGATGGAATGGGTCACCAGCACGATGGTGCGGCCCTCCCGCTTGTAGCGGTTGAAGATGTCCAGGCACTTCTGCTGGAAGGCGGCGTCGCCGACCGCCAGCACCTCGTCCATCATCAGGATCTCCGCGTGGGCCTGGATGGCCAGGGAGAAGGCGAGCCGCACCTCCATCCCGGAGGAGAAGTTCTTGAGCTTGTGGTCGACGAACTGCTCCAGCTCGGCGAAGCCGATGATCTCGTCGAAGACGCGGTGCAGCTCGGTGCGGCCCAGCCCCAGGATCGCACCGCTCAGGAAGATGTTCTCGCGGGCGGTGAGCTCGGGGTTGAAGCCCACCCCCAGCTCCAGGAAGGGTGACACCTTGCCGTTGACGACCACCCTCCCCTCGTCGGGCCGGTAGATGCGCGAGAGGATCTTGAGCAGGGTGCTCTTGCCCGAGCCGTTGTGACCGATGATGCCGATGAACTCTCCGTTGGACACGTCGAAGCTGACGTCCAGCAGCGCGTCCAGGATGCGGTAGCGCGAGGCGCTGCGCCAGTGGGTCACCCGGTGCTTGAGGGTCGCGCTGCGATCCAGAGGGATGCGGAAGTGCTTGGAGAGGTGGTCGACCCGGACGGCAACGGAGCTGTCGGACACGGTCAGAGGTTCTCGGCGAAGTAGCGGGCCCGCGCTCGGAAGATGAGCGACCCGCAGATGAAGATCGCGATCACGACCAGGAAGGGTACCGGCAGGAGCCAGGGGGCGTTCACGGCGGCGTACTGCCGGTCGGCCACCAGGTGTCCGGTGACCACCAGCTCCGTCCAGGGTGCCTCGGGTGCCAGCAGGGCGTGGCGGAGGTCCTCGATGATCTGGGTGATCGGGTTGGCGGTCATCAGCTCGATGATCCAGGTGAGGCGGGGTGGGCTCGGGGTCTTCACTCCGACGGCGAGGGCGTAGTGCAGCCTCTGCAGCACGTAGGTCAGGCTGAACATCACCCCGGAGCCGTAGAAGAGGACCTGCAGGAGGACGTCCCAGAGATGGCCGACATCGTGGAACTGGACATGCAGCGAAGCCAGGAAGAGCGAGAGGCCGAGGGCCAGAACGTACAGCTCGAGAAGCAGGGGGATGACGATCAGCATGCGCAGCCCGATGTCGATCTGGTGGAGCAGGACGGCGATCGCGAACACGATCAGCATGTTGATGAGGAACGTGAAGAGCGATGAGAGCGACGCCGCGATGACGACGATGGAGCGGGGAAAGTAGGCCTTGCGGATGAGTCCCGCGCTGCCGGCGATGGCCCCCATCGACGACCCCGTGCACTCGGCGAAGAAGGTCCACACCACGATGCCGAGCAGGACCTGCATCCCGTAGAACTGGGTCCCGTCGTTGATCTTGAAGAGGTCGACGAAGATGAAGTAGGTGACGCCGAAGAGCATCGCCGGCTTGAGCAGCGACCAGACGTAGCCGAGCACCGACTGCGTGTAGCGGAGCTTGAACTGGCTGATGGCCAGCTCCAGCGTCAGCTGCCGGTAATGATGGAAGTCGCTGATCTGCGGCGCGGAGCCGGCCCCGGGGCGCCGGGCGTCAGCGGTGGCTGTCATGGTTCATGAAGGGTGGGCGGCCGCACCGCGAGGGCGGGACAGGGCCGACGAGGCAGTGTAGCAATCGCGCCAGCGTCGCTGGTGGAGGGGCCCGCGATGGAGGGATGGGCCGCCTGTTAAGATCCCGCGAGGATGCACAGCGGCCCCGACACCACCGATCCTCTCGCGGAGCGCCTGCGCAGCCTGATCCGTGACGTCCCCGACTTCCCTCGCAAGGGGGTCCTCTTCCGTGACATCACCACGCTGCTGAGCGACGCCGAGGCCTTCCGGACCGCCATCGACGACCTGGTCGACGCCTACCGCGACGCCCAGGTCGAGGTGGTGGTCGGCGTGGAGTCGCGCGGATTCGTGATGGGCGGGGCACTCGCCTACCTGCTCGGGGTCGGCTTCGTCCCGGTGCGCAAGCAGGGCAGGCTTCCGGCGCGGACCATCTCGGTGGCCTACGCCCTGGAGTACGGCGAGGCGGTGCTCGAGGTGCACGCCGACGCCATCCGGGCCGGGCAGAGGGTGCTCATCGTCGACGACCTGCTGGCGACCGGCGGAACCGCGCGGGCCTCCGCCGAGCTGGTGGAGCGGCTGGGCGGTCAGGTGGTGGGCATCGCGTTCCTGATCGAGCTCTCCGACCTGGGCGGTGCCGAGGCCCTGGGCGACCGCCGTCACGTCGCGCTGATCCGCTTCTGAAGCGCTCGGGTACCATGGCCGCTCCAGTCAGCCTCGCCAGCGCGAGACAGGAGACGGCATGACCAGCACCGCTCGGACCTCCCCCCACGACGTCGCCGATCTCGCCCTCGCCGATGAGGGCGACCGGCTGATCGCCTGGGCTGCCCGGGAGATGCCGGTGCTCGCCCTGATCCGCGAGCGCTTCGAGCGGGAGCGTCCGCTGGCGGGGCTCCGGCTCGGCGCCTGCCTGCACGTGACCAGCGAGACGGCCAACCTCGCCATCACCCTGGTCGCCGGCGGCGCCGACGTGCGCCTCTGCGCGAGCAACCCGCTGTCGACGCAGGATCCCGTCGCCGCGGCTCTCACCGCGCGCCACGGCGTGCCCACCTTCGCCGTGAAGGGGGAGGACAGCGGCCGCTACTTCGATCACATCAACGCGGTGCTGGATCACCGCCCCCAGCTCACCATGGACGACGGCGCCGACCTGGTCGCGGAGCTGCACAAGAGCCGGACCGACCTGATCCCGGAGGTGCTGGCGGGGACCGAGGAGACCACCACCGGGGTGATCCGGCTCCGGGCCATGGCCGCGGATGGGGCGCTGCGGTTCCCGATCGTGGCCGTGAACGAGGCGCTCACCAAGCACATGTTCGACAACCGCTACGGGACCGGCCAGAGCACGCTGGACGGGATCATCCGGGCCACCAACGTCCTCCTCGCCGGCAAGACCCTCGTGGTCTGCGGCTACGGCTGGTGCGGGCGCGGCCTGGCCAGCCGGGCGGCCGGCCACGGCGCCCACGTCGTGGTCACCGAGGTGAA
Source organism: uncultured Actinomycetes bacterium (assembly GCA_964508345.1). GTDB lineage: Bacteria > Chloroflexota > Dormibacteria > Aeolococcales > Aeolococcaceae > Changshengia. Next base: position 147,843 of record CAZDTK010000001.1, read on the forward strand.
CCCGGTCCGGGCCCTGGAGGCGGCCATGGACGGCTACCGGGTCATGACCCTGGCCGAGGCCGCACCCCAGGCCGACTTCGTGGTCACCGTCACCGGGGACATCAACGTCTTGGACCGCCACCACTTCGAGGTCCTCAAGGACGGGTGCATCGTGGCCAACAGCGGCCACTTCAACGACGAGATCAACCTGGCGGCACTCGACGACATGGCCTCGGGCGTCACCCGGCCGCGGCCGTCGGTCGAGGCCTACCGGCTGAACGACGGCCGCACCGTCAACGTGCTCGCCCAGGGGCGGCTCGTGAACCTGGCCGCCGCCGAGGGCCATCCGGCCGCGGTTATGGACATGTCCTTCGCCAACCAGGCCCTCTGCGCCGAGTACGTCGCCCGCCACCACGCCGAGCTGGAGCCCCGCGTCTACGACGTGCCCACCGACATCGACGAGGCGATCGCCGCCCTCAAGCTGCACAGCATGGGGATCGCCATCGACGTGCTCACCGACGAGCAGCGCCGCTACCTGGCTTCCTGGGAGTCGGGCACGTCCTAGCGGGACCTGGGAGGACCCTTCCGCACCCTGTCGAGCTGGCGCGCTACCTTTCCCTGGTCTCAATGGTTCGGAGGTCACCAGCGTTGTCCCCTGCCTCGCCCGCCGCCGCCCTCGCCATGCTCCCTCCCAACGTGATCACTCTGCCCAATGGCGTCACCCTGCTCAATGCGCCGTCGGCGAGCCGCAACGTCGGGATCTTCCTGATCGTGCGGGCCGGGTCGCGCGACGAGTCCAAGGAGACCGCCGGTCTGGCCCACTACCTGGAGCACATGTTCTACAAGGGGACCGAGCGCCGGCCCACCACCAAGCAGATCACCCGCGAGATCGACCGCCTGGGGGCGTCGACCAACGCCTACACCGACACCGAGGAGGTCGGCTACTACGCCGAGGGCCCCGCCACGGCGATGCACGAGCTCGCCGACATCGTCACCGACATGCTCAGCCGGCCCCTCTTCGCCGTGGAGGAGGTCGAGCGCGAGCGCAACGTGGTCCTGCAGGAGCTGTCGGCGCGGCTCGCCGATCCCGACGGCTGGATCTGGGATCGTCTGGGCACGGTGACCTTCGGGGCCGACCAGCCGGTGTCGTGGTCGGCAGCGGGCTTTCCCTGGGTCATCGAGAAGGCGACCCGCGATCAGCTCCTCGAATACCACCGCTCCTTCTACGCGCCCGCCTCGATGTGCCTGGTGATCGCCGGCGGCGCGGTGCTCGAGCCCGACCGGGCGGCGGCTCTGCTCGCCGACATCCCCCACGCCCGGCCCCGGCCGCGGGCGCAGGCACGCTGGGGCCAGGGGGAGCGTTACGCCGCCAACGTACGGCCCTTCACGCCGGAGGAGGAGCCTCAGATCAAGATGGCCCTGGCCGTGCCGGGCATCCCCGCCCTGGACGACGACCGCACGGCGCTCTCGGTGATGACCTACATCCTCGGGGGTGGGATGTCCTCTCGCCTCTTCCACACCGTGCGGGAGCGCAACGGCCTCGCCTACTCGATCTTCGCCCACCATGAGCCCATGGAGGACACCGGGGTCTTTGCGATCGCGACCGGGACCCGGCCCAAGGACGCCGCCAAGGCGGTCCGCCTTTCCTTCCGCGAGCTGCGCAAGATGGCCGCCCGCCCGATTCCCGCGGCCGAGCTGGCGGCGGCCAAGTCGGCGATGATCGGCCGCCTGCTCCGCTCCACCGAGACGGCGATGGCCAGCGCTCGCTTCTACGGCGCCCGCTGGCGGGCGCGGCTCCCGCTGGAGACGCCCGACGACCGCGCCGCCGCGATCGCGAAGGTCACGGTGGCCGAGGTCCAACGGGTGGCCGAGCGCATCGCCTCGGGGATCGACGAGGTCCGGCTCGCCTTCGTGGGCCCCCAGGACCAGGGCGAGGCCCTGCTCGACGCCGCCACCGAGGGCCACGCCGGCTGAACGCTTCATCCACCCGAGCCCGCGGACCGGCGGCCGTGGGCCCTCCCTCAGCAGTGCTCTACGGGTCCTTCGACCCAACGGGTCTTTCGATCCAATGAGAGCCCGCCAGGTGGCCCTCTTCGGCTAAGGTCTGTCCACACGCTTGAGCACTCACTCTGAAGGGGATCGCTCGTGGGTCGACCCAACCAGCCCCAGCGCGCCACGGTTCTCCTGGCGGCCCGCGCCTGGTTCCGGAGGCTGGCCGTCACCGGTGGGATGACACTGGCGACCCTCGGCCTGGCGGGGCTGACCGCTCTGCCGGCCCACGCCGCCACCCAGACCCTGACCGTGACCACGTTCGGCGATCCGGCGACGTCGGACTGCCCCGCGGCCGCCAGCCCCTGCTCGCTGCGCGAGGCGATCACCGTCGCCGACGGGGACACCGGTGACACCATCGACCTCCCGGCCGGCACCTACACGCTGGCCAACGCCGCCGTCCTTCCCGACATCACCACCTCGATGAGCGTGGTCGGGGCGTCGGCGGCGACAACCTTCATCGACGGTGTGACCACCCTCGCCCTGAGCGGGGCCACCGTCACCGTGGAAGCCAGCGGGGCGACCGTCGACTTCGCGAATCTGACCATCCAGGACTCGGACAACGGATCCACCGGGGACGGCGGTGTCGATGTCATTGCCGGGAGCACCGCGAACACCGTGAGCTTCACCGACGTCGCCATTGCCAACAACAAGGCAGGCAACGTCGGCGGTCTCTTCAACGGCGGCAACAACGACACCACCCTCACCGATGTGACGATCAGCGGCAACCAGGACACATCCGACCCCTACGCCGCCGGTGTGGAGAATTACGGTACCCTCACGCTCGTCAACGTGACCGTCGCCGACAACGTGGGGTCAGGGTCGGGGGCAGCCGGTGGCATCGACAACACCGGCACTCTGACCATCACCAACAGCGACATCGTCGGCAACACCGGCAGCGGATCGGAGACCGCCGGGGGCATCGACCCCGGACCGGACCCGGAGAGCGACCCCGTCGACATCGTCAACTCCATCGTCTCGGGCAACACCGACAGCACCGGGAGCACGAACTGCTACACCGCCGTCACGACGACCAGTCACAACATCGAGGACGGCACCACCTGCGGCTTCACCGGCACCGGTGACCAGGAATCCACCAATCCCGACCTCGGCTCCCTGGCCAGCAACGGGGGCCCGCTGGAGACCGAGGCGCTGCTGACCGGAAGCCCCGCCATCCAGGCCGCGCTCAAGTCCTCCTGTCCCACCGACGACGAGCGCGGCTACGTGAGGATCACCGGCTCCGACACCACCTGCGACATCGGTGCCTATGAGTACGGGGCCGCGGCTCCGGCGTCCACCTCGGTCCCCGTCCCCGAGAGCGGCGCGGAGGGGGGCTCCGGCTCGATGCTCCCCTGGGCCGCGGCGCTCCTCATCGCCGGCCTCGGTCTGGCCATCGCCGCGCGGCGGCGGCGCTCCCCGGACCCCGCCAGCTGACCTGCCGGTCCGACCCGGCCACGATGGCCGTTCCTGTCGCGCTCGGCGGCGGGGACGGCCTCGTGGTTCGTGGGGCCGCCGGCTCGAGCGTCGGCGCGCCGGGGCAACGCCGAGCCGTCAGTGGGTGCAGGTGTAGCTGACCGTCTGGGATTTCGCCGCGGTCGGCGGGGAGAGGATCTGGAAGCCGACCGTGCTCTTGACGGTGGCCTCGCCGGTCACCTGCAGCGGCGTCGTGAACCGGAAGGAGCCCTCGCTGCGGCTGATCGTCACCGTGTAGCGGTCGTAGAGGGGGGTGCTGCCGGCCGTGCTCTTGAGCCACTCGTAGGTGAGCCGGCCGGTGCCGCTGACCGAGCCGGTGGCGGTGAAGGTGAAGGTGGTGCCGCATCCCCCGCTGCTGCCGGGCTGCACCGCCAGGCGCACCTCGCTGACCCGCAGCGGCGTGCTGGCCGGGCTCGAGGAGCCCGGGGTGAGCAGGAGCAACGCGGCCACGACGGCCGCCACCACGACGAGCAGCGCCACCAGGCCGACGACGAGCCGCCCCCGACGCCGTCCTGACGTGCGGGGCAGCGGCACCCGCTGCGGGCGTGACGCATACGGCCCGATCACCGGTGGGTGGCCCCAGACCACCGGGGGAGGCTCGAAGGGGTCGGGGCCCATCCCGGTGGCCGAGGCAAAGGGGGCGGGGGGGACCACCGGGCCGACGGGCGGCGGCTCCGGCGGAGCGGATTCCCGCATGAAGGCCGGCGCCGCAGGGGGGGTGGCGGCCGGCCCCTCGCCCGGCCCCGCCGCCAGGCCCGCTGCTGCCCCGCCCGCCGCGACGCCGGGATCGCCGGGGGCGGCGAGATCGGCGGCCGCCGTTGCCGCCGTTCCGACATCCGTGCCGGCGCTCAGCGTCCGTTCCGGGCGGCGTCGCGGCGCCTGGGGGCCGAGGGGTCGCGTGGCCCGGGCCGCCAGGTCGCTCTGGACCTGCCAGCCGGAGCCCAGCTCCGCGGCCGCGCTGCCCTCCAGCTCCTGGCGGAACTCGGCGGCGCTCGCGAAGCGCTGATCCGGGGAGGGGGCCAGCGCGCGCCGGACCAGGGCCCCGAGCCGGCCCGGACCGGCCCACTCCCCCTCCTCCTCCGGGCGCAGCCCGCCGACCAGCTCCCGGAGCAGCGCACCGGTGGCGTAGAGGTCCCCGGCCGTGCTGGGAGCGCCCCCCTCCGGGGGCGGCACGGCCGGCCACCCCGGCATGGCCGGGTCGGACGCCAGGACCGCCGCGACCCCGACCTCGGCGAGGCGGACGCTCCCCGTCGGGGTGACCACCACGACGTCGGGGCAGATGTCACCGTGCGCCATACCGGCTCGGTGGATCTCCTGAAGGGCGGCCAGGACCGAGTCCACGATGAGGAGGGCCGCCGCGGGCGGCAGCTTCGGCTCCCCACCGAGCATCGCGGAGAGGCTGCGAGCCCGGATCAGCTCGGTCACCACGTAGAGATGGGGGCCGATCCGGACCAGGTCGTAGAGGGCCACCACGTGGGAGTCGGTGATGCCCGCGGCCTGACGTCCGGCGCCGGCGAGCTTCTCCACGAAGTCCCGCCTTTCGAGCAGGGGAGGCGGGACCTCCTCGAGGGCGACCGGGTGGCCGCTGGGGCGGTAGCGGCCCGCGTAGCGCGGGCCCATCAGCCCCTCGCCGATGACCGCGCCGATGACGTAGTCGTCACTCATGCCAGGGTGCCCGGACCTCGGTGACCGGGAGGGGTGCGGCGGCTGGGGGCGGCGCGGCGGTCACGGCCGGGCCAATGTAACAGCCTGTTCCGGGGACGATGTGCCGCCGTCCCCGGGCCGGCGACCCCCGTCCGGGGGCCGCATATACTCGGCTCACGATGGATCTCCCGGTCGAGGTCAGCCCCCTGGAGGCCCACGCCGCCGTCACGCGGACCGGTGCGCTCCTCCTCGACGTCCGCGAGCCCTGGGAGTGGAGGGAGCGGAGGATCCCGGGCGCTCTGCTGATCCCCCTGGTCGAGCTTCCGTCCCGCCTCGCCGAGCTGCCCGCCGACGGCGACGTCTACATCCACTGCCGGGTCGGACGGCGCAGCCGCCGCGCCGCGGAGTTCCTCCGGCAGTCCGGACGGCCCCGGGCGTCGAGCGTCGCCGGTGGCATCGACGCCTGGGAGGAGGCGGGACTCCCCGTCGTCTCCTAGCAGGGTGCGGAAGAACCCCCGACGGTCCTGACGCCCCCATCCTCGGCGATGCGGGTGTCGCCTTCCTGCGAGGGCTCGGTCGAATACCTACAGGTATGCTCCCTCGCCTTCTCGTCGGCTCCTTCGCCTCGCCGGCCTGGGAAACGCCATTCCTCGCCGGGGGTTCTTCCGCACCCTGCCGGCCTTCCGGCGAGCCGGCGGTCTCCCGACCGCCTGCGCTCAGGGGCGGAGCTGCAGCGCGATCAGGACGACGAGGACGAGCAGCACTCCGATCAGCAGGGCGACAACCGCCGCGAAGGGCAGGCCGGTGCGTCCAGCCCGCGGGCGGGCCGGCGCGGGCCCCGGGGGCTCGGTGGCCGGGAAGCTCCCCAGGCGCCCCGGCGAGGGCCCCAGCGGAGGCAGTGGCTGGGTGGCTGCGGTCAGGCTCCAGGGCCGGGTCGACACCGGGGCCGCCGCACCCCCGGGGAGGAGCGGCAACCCCAGGCGCTGATTGGGGAGCGGACCGGAGGGCGTCACGCCGGGCGGCGCGGAGAGCGCTTCGGTCGTGGTCCCGAGCCGCTCCGCGATCGCGGCGGCACCGGACGGTGGGCTGCTGCGGAATCGCTGGCCGCTCTCCGGCGGCTCCGGCAGAGGGGGCTCCGGCTGCGGTCGGCCGGACGCGTCCGGGCTCGGCGGCAGCTCCCACCCGGGCATGCCCGAGAGGTCGGGCTGGACCACCGCCACCGGCGCCGAGGCGGCCTGCCACCCCGGAGGTGCCGGCCCGTCCGCGCCGGCCACGGGCACCGGGGCCCGGAAGCCCGCGAGGGATGCCCCACCCGCCTCTCGCGGCTCGAACGGGGGCGGTGCTGTCTCGGTGGTGGTCGTGGCGGGCGTCAACCAGTAGGGGTCGGGCTCGACCAGGGCGCCGGCGGGCGCCGGTGGGGGGAGGGGCTCCGGCGGCTCGGGCCAGGCCTCCGGAGGAGGCACGGCGTGACGGGGGGCCGGCGGTGCTGCCCGCTCCGCCGCGCCCGCCGCCAGCGCGGCCGCCAGCCAGCCTCCGGGCGGCGAGGGGGGTGGGCCGGGTGCCGGTGCCGGGCGCGGCGGAGAGAGAGGTCCGAGACCGGTGCCGGGGGCGGTCCACGCCGTCGAAGGCAGCGCGGGTGGAAGCGGAGGCAGGTAGCTCGGCGAGAAGGAGGGGGGGTCCTCGAGCTCGGGCGGGACGGTCGGGGTCGGTGGGGACGGCGGGGTCGGTGGGGCCGGCGGCGCGCCGTCCGCCGCGGATACCTCAGGGGGAGCTGCGCTGGTCGTGGGCGCCAGAGGCACCGCGGGTGCGTCAGGCCCTGCCTCGGCGAACGGCTCCTGCGGAGTGCGAGGTGGCCGATCAGCCGGAACCCCGCCACCGGGCCCCGGCGGGGCCTCGTCGCCGGTCAGCCCGCCCAGGTCGGCGACCAGGGAGCTGACCTCGGCGCGGAAGAGGTCCCTGCCCCGCGGAGCCCCTGACGGACGCCTGATCGCCATGCGACCCAACTTACCCCCAACGGACTGCGATCCGGGTGTCTGTTTTCGAGGTGTGACGGAGGCCGGCGGGCGGGCCGAGCGGGAGCCGGCGGGAGAGGTGCCCTGCGGTGCGTGCCCTCGCCATGGGCCCGGCGTGCTTCAGATCCGGTCCAGCAGCCAGTCGACGGCGCCGCGTGGATCGTCGGCGCGATGGAAGGCGGGATCGTCGTCCCCGTCCTGGGGCGGCACCAGCCGCCAGGAGCCGAGCGCGCACACGGGCCGGCCCAGCCGGAGCATGAGGGCCACCTCGCTGAGGGTCCCGTACCCCCCGCCGATGGCGATCATCCCCCGGCAGACGCGGGCGATCAGGCCGTTGCGCAGCTCGCCCAGCCCGGTGGCGAGGGCGAGACCGACGTGGGCGTTGGCCGCCGCCGGGTCGTCACCCGGGAGCAGGCCGACGCTCAGCCCACCGGCCGCGGCGGTGCCGCGGCAGACCGCCTCCATGACGCCCCCGAGCCCGCCGCAGACGACCACCGCCCCGCGCTCCGCCAGCAGCCGCCCGACCACCTCGGCGGCGGCCGCCTCCTCTCCCGTTGCCGCCGCGCCTCCGCAGACGGCGACCAGCGGCGCCCGGGCGCCGCCGTTCACGAGACGTCGACGATGTGGACGGCGCGGAGGTTGCGGTGGCGCTGGGCCAGGTCGAGGCCGTAGCCGACCACGAAGTGGTCGGGGATGTCGAAGCCGCGGAAGTCGATCTGGACCTCGCGCATCCGGTGGCTGCGCTTGTCGAGCAGCGAGACCAGGCGCAGCGAGCGCGGGTGATGGCTGGAGAGGTGCTTGCGCAGGAAGGAGGTGGTCAACCCGGTGTCGATGATGTCCTCGACCATCAGCACGTCGCGCTCCTTGAGGCTCATGGAGACGTCCTTGACCAGCTCCACGGTGCCCGAGCTGCTGGTGGCGTCACCGTAGGAGCGGCAGGCGACGAACTCGAGCTCGACGGGGACGGTCAGCGCCCGGGCGAGGTCGGCCGTGAAGAGGATCGACCCCTTGAGAACGCAGATCAGGACCAGCGGCTGATCCAGGGCGGGGTAGGCGGCGTCGATCTCGGCGGCGAGCTCGTCGACGCGCCGCTGGATCGCCGCGTCGTCGATGAGGACGCCGCCGACCGCGAGCTGACCTTCCTCGGACACGCGCGCAGTGTAGCCGCGTCACCGGGGCTCCCCACCCCCGCGCCCACCCCGCCCGCTCGCCTACTCGGCGGCGATCCCCGCCCAGCGCTCGTAGAGCTCGGCGAGCGCCCCGGTGAGACGGTCGTGCTCGCGACCGACCTCGGCGCCCACCACCGGGTCGGCGAAGGTGGCGGGATCGAGCAGGAGCTGCCGCGTCTGCGCGAGAGCGGTCTCGATCTCGGCGATCTCGGCCTCCAGGCGGCGGCCCTCGGCGGAGTGCGAGCGGGCCGCGGCGCGCTCGCGCCGGCTCTGCGAGGGAGCGCCGGGCGCGCCGTCCGCGTGCGGAGCGCCGCCGTCCCGGCCATCGCCCGCCGCACCGACGCGCCCGGCCGCGACCAGCGTGGCCGGGGCCCTGCCGGCGGAGACCCGCTCGCGCTGGCGGTCGGCGAGCAGCGCCGTGTAGCCGCCGACGACCCGCCGCACCCTGCCCCCCTCCTCGATGGCCCAGGTCTCGGTGGCCAGGGCGTCGATCAGGGCGCGGTCGTGCGACACCAGGACCAATGCCCCCGGGTAGCGCGTGAGCGCCGCCTCCAGCACCTCCTGGGCGGGCAGGTCGAGATGGTTGGTCGGCTCGTCGAGGAAGAGCACGTTGGTCGGCTCCAGCGCCAGCTTGCCCATCAGCAGCCGGGCGCGCTCCCCGCCCGACAGCTCCCCGACCTTGCGGTTGACCTCGTCGCCGGAGAAGAGCAGGGCGCCCAGGGTGTTGCGGGCGCGCTCGGGGCCGATGGGGTGGTCGGCGAGCAGGTCCTCGAGAACCGTGCTGTCCTGGTTGCTGGCGAAGCTCTGGGCGTCGGTGACCTGGCCCCGGCCGAGGTCCTGGCGGTAGAGGCGGAACTCGGTGCGCGGGCCCAGCTCCACCCGCCCCTCCAGCGGCCGCAGCTCGCCGGCCAGGGTGTGGAGCAGCGTCGACTTGCCGCTCCCGTTGGCCCCGACCACGGCGATCCGGTCCCCGGGGGCGAGCGTGAGGGGCGGCAGCTCGAGCAGCGGCGCCTCCCGCCCCACCACCAGCCCCGAGGCCTTCAGGGCGACCCGCGACGACGGGGCGGTGGCGAAGCGGAGCCGGGGCCGGCGGTCGTCGGGTGGGGGCGCTACCCGGACCAGGCGGTCCAGCTTGGTCTGACGGCCCCGGGCCTCGCGCGCGCGCTGCCCCGCCTTGTAGCGGCGGATGAATTCCTCCTGGTGGTGGATGTGGTCCTGCTGTTCCTCGAACTCCTTCTGGCGGCGGGTCCGCCGCTCCACACGCAGGCGCGTGTAGGCGCTGTAGTTGCCGGGGTACTCCTCGGCGATGCCGTGGTTGATCTCCAGCACCCCGGTGCAGACGTGGTCGAGGAAGCGGCGGTCGTGGGAGACCAGCACAAAGGCGGTGCCCACCCCGGCCATGAAGTCCTCCAGCCACTCGATGCCCTCCAGGTCGAGATGGTTGGTCGGCTCATCAATCAACAGAAGGTCGGCGTCGGCCACCAGCAGCTTGGCCAGCTCCACGCGCCGCTGCTGGCCTCCCGACAGCTCGGCAGGGTTGCGGCCCCGCTGCTCCTCGTCGATGCCCAACCCGCCCAGCGCCTCGCGGGCGCGCGCCTCCAGATCGTACCCGCCGGCATCCTCGTAGCGATGCTGAAGGTCGCCATAGCGGCTCAAGTGGCCCTCCAGCTCCGGCCCCGTCCGGCCCATGGCCGTCTCCAGGACGGAGAGCTCGCGGCGCATCGCGGCCAGGTCGGTGCGCGACGCCATCACCTCTTCGAGCACGGTGTCCGCGACCGGCACCGGAGCATCCTGGGGCAGGTAGGCGCTGCGCATCCCACGCTGCCGGTCGACCACCCCCTCGCTCGGCTCCAGCTCCCCGGCCAGGACCCGCAGCAGCGAGGACTTGCCGGCCCCGTTGGCGCCCACCACCGCCAGCCGGGCCCGGCGCTCGAGGCGCAGGTCGAGCCCGCTGAAGATGGTGTCGGCCCCGTAGGCGACGGCGAGCCCGGAGACGCTCAGGAGCGGCATGGTGTCCCCGAGCCTCGCCGGGGATTCGTCGGCACCCTGCTCAAGGCGCTGGGTCGGCGGCTGGCCCCTGCGCGGGATCGGCGGCCGGCGCGCACAGCGCGCCCTCGCGCTGCAGGACCCGGCGGATGATCGCCACCGAGGCGGCGTAGGTGGAGTCCATCCCGAAGTAGGAGAGTCCGCGCGCCCCCAGCGTCCTCGCCTGGGTGAAGGGCGTGTCCGAGGCGTAGTGGATGATCCCGAAGTCGAGCGGCAGCTGCGAGAAGTTGACCGGCTCGCCGGTCGGGTAGCGCCCCGACTCGCTCAGCTCGTAGATGGCGTTGCAGTAGGGCCCCATCTCCATCTCCACGACCGTGAACGCCTCGCGGTAGTAGAAGTCGAGGTAGCCGCGGTTCTGCAGGAAGGTGCTCTTGACCGACACCGCCCGCTGGTTGTCCAGGCCGCTGCCGAAGCGGAGATGGGGGGCGATGTCGGCGACCGTGAAGGCGTTGTTGAGCCAGTAGGTGCAGCCGCTGTGCTCGTCGTGGACGACGTTGGAGATCATCACGTCGCCGACGTCGGCGTTGAGCGTGGCCGCCTTGCCGAGGATGTAGACGCCGCGCAGCTCGGTCACGGTCTCGGCCACCTCGCGCAGGATGTTGTAGGCGGCGAGCCCCAGCGGGTAGTCGATGTTGATGATCACCGCCTGGCTGCTGCGCAGGCGGTCGGCGTCGACGGCGCCCAGGCGGGGGTCGAAGTGGGCCGGGTCGAGCCGGTCGAGGGGGATCACCTGGGCGGCGACGTCGAGCGCGGTCCGGCTGGCCACCCCGTGGACCCCGCGCTCGCGCTCCTCGTGGCGAAGGTGACCGCGCTCGTCGGTGGCGATGCTGCCGGTGTGGAGCCGGGCCGCGTAATAGAGGAAGTTGTTCCAGTCGCCCTCGGCCAGGCCGCCGCGGAAGCGCAGCAGCTCCCGGCGGAGGTCGTCCGGACCCCGCTCCTCGACCAGCTCGACCAGCGATGTCTCGTGCTGTCGGGCGACCCCGGTGAGCAGGTTGGCGAGGCTGTGCGAGTTGCTGCTCACGAAGTAGACGGGCCGGTCACGCAGCGACTGGCTGCGCATGGTCCCGGTCACCTGCTCCCACCAGCGACGGGTCACGCGCGCGTAGCCCACCTGGGTGCCGCCGAGCATGCGCACCCGGATCGCCTTCTTCCGGGCGGCGATCTGGAGCAGCCGCTCCCGGAAGGCGTCGCCCCACATCTCCTGGAGCTGCGCCCAGTCGTCCTCGCGGCCCCCGCAGCCGGCGGCGAGCGACGCCGGGGTGGGATCCGCCGGTGCCTCGGCCCCGATGAGCGCCGCGCCCAGCTTGTTCCACTCGATCTGGAAGGCGACCAGGGTCGGGATGAGGTCGTCGACGTCGGTCTCCGAGGCGATCAGCACGGCGAGCGTCCCCTGGCCGTTGTCGTACCAGCGCCGGCGCCGGCCCGGCGCCGAGGTCTCCGCCCACTCGGGCAGGTGGTAGCCGCTGCGGGCGAAGGCCTCGACCGCCTGGCCCATGACCACCAGCTCCACGCCCGTCACCGCCAGGGGGAGGCGGCGAACCGCGTAGAGGAAGGCGCCCAGGTCCACCTCGCTGGAGGCGGCCAGGCCGTGCAGGCTGGAACCCATGGCCCGGTGGGAGGCCTCGAGCACGCGCAGCGGGGTCTCCCCGGTGGAGCGGAGCAGGGTGGTGTAGGTGCGGTGATAGACCTCGACGGCCTCGGCCATGGTGGCCTCGCGCCCGTTCAGGGCCGGCTGGGCCGGGTCGTCGACGCCGCTCGAGGGAGGTTGCAGGTGGCGGAGGGGCACGGGCCCATTCTGCCGCACCCCGGCGCGGGTGCTCGACCCGCCACCGCCTCGCCGCCCCGTATCCTTGGCCGGTGGGACGCATTGCGGTGACCGGCTCGGTCGCCTTCGACACGATCATGGTCTTCCCCGGGCGCTTCGGCGAGCACATCCTTCCCGAGAAGACCCACCTCATCAACGTCTCGTTCCTGGTCAACCGCCTGGAGCGGCGCCGGGGCGGGACAGCGGCCAACATCGCCTACAACCTCGCCCTGCTCGGGGAGCGGCCGCTGCTCTGCGCCGCCGTCGGCAGCGACTTCAGCGAGTACGGTGCCTCGCTGAGCAGGGCCGGGGTCGACACCTCGTCGACGCTCGGCTGCGACGACGTGCCCACCGCCTCCTGCTTCATCACCACCGATCTCGAGGACAACCAGATCACCGCCTTCTTCCCGGGGGCGATGGCACGTGCCGCCGACATCGACCTGCGCGCCCTGGAGGGCATCGAGCACGTGGTGGTGACACCGGACTCCCCCGATGGCATGGCTGCCCACGTCGCGCAGGCGCGTGAGATGGGGGCGCGGCTGGTCTTCGCCCCCGCCCAGCAGATCCCCTCGATCGGGGATGACACGCTCCTGGCCGGGCTCGACTCGGCCTGGCTTGTGGTCGGCAACGACTACGAGCTGGAGCTGGTGCGCAACCGCACCGGACGCGATGCCACCGAGCTGGCGCGGCGATCGATCGTCGCCGTCACCCGGGGCGCGCGCGGCAGCCAGATCCTCTCCGGGGATCAGGTGGTGACGGTCGAAGCGGTGCCGCCGCGACAGGTCGTGGACCCGACCGGGGCGGGCGACGCCTACATGGCCGGCCTGCTGGCGGCGCTGCGCCGCGGCCTCGATCTCGCCGGCGCGGGGCGGATGGCCTCGCTCGCCGCCACCTACGCGGTGGAGCACCAGGGCCCGCAGGCCCACCGCTTCACGACCGCGGAGTTCAGCGACCGGTACCGCGAGGTGTTCGGCGGGGAGCTCGTCGCCGGCCCCGTGCGCTGAGCCCTCGGCGCCCCACCACGCCGCTCAGGACGCCGGCGCCCCCCCGTCCTCCAGCCCGGCGAAGACGTCGGTCTCCGGCGTGCTGGTCGGCACCCGCGAGAGCGCGAGCTGGAAGAACTCGCTGGGGAAGTGCTCGCGAAGGAGCTCCTCGGGGACGCTGAGCAGGGCGAAATCCTCGGTGAGCTGGCTGCGGTGGGCCCGCAGCGCGTCACGCTTGCGGCTCAGCTGGTCCCGGCAGTTGACCGTGGTGGTCACCCACTCGTCGGGGGTGATGAACTCCAGGCTGTCGGGGTCGGCGTCCCCGAAGGGCGGCTTCATCCCCGCCGTCACCGCCAGCTCGGCGACCCGCCGCGCCTCCGAGCGCGGGAACGCGGTGTAGTAGAGCTTGCTCACCCGCCAGCTGGGGCCGAGCTCCTTGTAGAGGGAGTGGTAGGCGGCCTCCACGGCGAGCACGGTGACCCGGTGCGCCTGGATGTGGTCGGGGTGCCCGTATCCGCCGTTGCTGTCATAGGTGACCACAACGTGAGGCCGGAAGCGGCGGATCTCGGCCACCACCCGGCGCACCGCCTCGTCCATGTCCACCCGCCAGAACGATGTCGGCAGGGCGTTGGTCTCGGCGCCGGCCATCCCCGAGTCGCCGTACTCCAGGAAGTGCAGCTCGGAGACGCCGAGGATGGCGCACGCCTGGCGCAGCTCCTCCTCGCGGATCTGCTTGAGGCGGGGGCGGATCTCGGCCTCGTTGGCGGCGTACTCGGGGTCGAAGATGGTCGCCTCCTGGCCGTCGGTGCAGCAGATGATCGAGGTGGCGATGCCCCGGTCGGCGCACTGGGCCAGCAGCCCGCCCATGGTGATCGTCTCGTCGTCGGGGTGGGCGTGGACGGCCAGCAGCCGCAGCTCGGAGGCGCCGCTCACGGCGTTTCGGGGCGGACCGACACCTTGCTGATGACGTCCCCCACCCGGATCTGGCCCAGCACCTCCATCCCCTTCACGACCTGGCCGAAGAGGTTGTACGACTTGGTCAGGCTGCGGCGGTTGTCCGCGGTGGAGATGAAGAACTGCGAGCCGTTGGTGTTGGGCCCCGAGTTGGCCATCGCCACCGACCCGGCGATGTAATCGCCCTGGACGGGCTCGTCCTCGAAGCGGTAGCCGGGGCCACCCCGGCCGCTTCCCTCCGGACAGCCGCCCTGGATGACGAAGCCGTCCACCACCCGGTGGAAGGTGAGGCCGTCGTAGAAGCCCTCGCCGGCCAGGAAGACGAAGTTGTTGACCGTCTTGGGGGCACGCGACGCCTCCATGGCGATCTCGATGTCACCCCGTGTGGTGCTCAGCGTGGCCAGGTAGCGGGCGTGCGGGTCGATCACCTGCTCGGCGTGTGCGTACTGCTTGGGCATGACCGAAGTCTAGACAAGGAGCGACCGGCGCCGATGCGCGGACGCCGGTCGAGGGGGGGAGAGCGGAGAGGACTTATGGCCGTGGTCGGACGGGGTCCGGACCGAGCCGGATGGGCGATCAGGCGCTCGGCGTTGCCGCGGGCGAGGCGCTCGGGGTGGCCGATGCGCCGGCCCGCAGCGCCCTGAGGATCGTGGTACCCGGCAGCGACATGACCTGGTTGATCCGGCTGTCCGCCTTGGTGGTGAGCGCCGCCGCCTGGGCGGAGGTGATCTTGCCGGCCGCCACCTCAGCGTTCAGCTTCGAGGTGACCGCCGCCTCGGCCGCCTGGACGACCGTGGAGGCCTGGCCGCCCGCAATCTCCGTGAGGGTCTCACCCTGGCGGAGCAGGGTGCGGACCTGGGCTCGCGTCTGGCCGCTGTCCTTGATGGTGAGGCCGACCAGGCCGCGGATGATCGGGTGGGCGGCCACGCCACCCGTGGTGGTGGCGCTGGTGACCGCGCTCGTGATCGCCGCGGTGGGCGACGCGGCGGTGGTGGGGGACTGGGCGGCGATGGCGAAGCCGGCTCCGAGGCCGGCCACCGCGGCCGCCAGCGCGACCGAGATCCCGGTGGCGACGGCGTGCCGGCCGAGAAAGGCGCCGAGCCTTCCGGTGGCGGAGGTGGAGGTGGAGGTGGCGGGCATGATCGATGTTCTCCTGGGTGGGGTCCGCCCCTGGGGCGGGACCGGTGCCGGCTGAGGCCGGCTCCCACGACGATTGTCAGCGCGCCCGGAGCCGCGGCACCTGAGCCCGGCCTGAGAGACGGGCCGGTTGCGCCCGCGGGGGCCGAGCTTTGCGGCTGCTAAGCTCGGTGAGGTCGGGGCCCGCGCCGCGAGCGGGCTGGGAGGGAAGTCGGGCGTGAACGTGGTGGTCTGCATCAAGCTGGTGCCGGATCCCAACACCCCAGGGGAGTTGGAGGCGGCCACCTGGCGGCTGCGCCGGGACCTGGCGGACCAGGTGCTCGACCCCGCGGACGAGTGCGGGATCGAGGCGGGGCTCCGGCTGGTCGAGGCTCACGGCGGCGAGGTGAGGGTCGTCTCGATGGGACCGGAGAAGGCCCTCGACGCGATCCGCAAGGCGCTCGCCATGGGCGCGGCGCGCGGGGTGCTGGTGAGCGAGGAAGGCCTGCGCGGATCGGATGCGCTGACCACCGCCAAGGTGCTGGCCGCGGCCATCGGCCGGGAGCCCTTCGACCTCGTGATCACCGCCACCGAGTCGACGGACGGTTACACCGGGGTCGTGCCCCAGGCGATCGCCGAGCTGCTCGGGCTGCCCGCGGTCACCTTCGTCACCGCGGTGGCCTCCGACGGCAGCGCCCTCACCGTGACCCGCCAGGACGAGGGCGGTTCGGCGAGGATCGCGGCCACCCTGCCCTGCCTGCTGGCGGTGACGGCCGGCGTCAACGAGCCGCGCTATCCCTCGCTCCGCGGCATCATGGGTGCCAAGTCGAAACCCCTGGAGCGGCTCACCCCCGCCGACCTCGGCCTGGACGGGCTCGGCGGAGCCAGCGCCGGCCAGACGGTCGTTGCCGTGACCCCGGCCGAGCAGCGCCGGGCCGGCGAGGTGGTCAGCGACGACGGGACGGGCGCCCACCGGATCGTGGAGCTGCTCGTCGAGGCGCGGGTGATCTGAGATGGCGCTCGGGACGGTCTGGGTCTTCGCCGAGCTGAGCCAGGGGCGGCCCGCGACCGGGGCGCTCGAGCTGCTGACCAAGGCGCGCTCGCTCGGAGCGGGGGCGGTGGAGGCGGTCTGCCTCGGTCCGGAGGCGCGTGAGGCCGCGGCCGAGCTCGGCCGCCACGGGGCCGCCACCGTCTATGTCGCGACCGACCCCGGGTTCTCCGACCTCCTTCTGGGTGGCCCGGCGGCCGCGACCCTGGCCGCGCTGGCCGTCGAGCGCGCGCCGGACCTCGTCCTCCTCGCCGGCACCCACGCCGGCCGCGACGTCGCCGGGCGGCTGGCGGCCAGGCTGGACGTGCCGGTCATCGCCAACGGTCTCGACGTCGAGGCGGGTGAGGCGATCACGGTGACCACCTCCATCTTCGGCACCACCCAGGTGGTGCGCACCGAGTTCGGTTCCCACCGGCCCGCCATCGCCCTCTTCCGGCCCAAGTCCTTCACGGCCGAGGCCGCCGGGACCGCCGAACCCCGGCTGGTGGAGATCCCGGCCGTCATCGAGGAGCAGGACCGCCGGGCCCGCGTGGTCGACCGCTCCCCCGACCTCGCTGCCGGGCCGAAGCTCGAGGACGCGCCGGTGGTGGTCAGCGGAGGCCGCGGGCTGCAGGACCCGGCTAACTTCGAGCTGCTGCGCGAGGTCGCCGGTCTGCTCCACGGCGCCGTCGGAGCCAGCCGCGCCGTCGTCGACGCCGGCTGGGTGCCCTACTCCCTGCAGGTCGGCCAGACCGGCAAGACCGTGAAGCCGACCGTCTACATCGCCTGTGGGATCAGTGGGGCGATGCAGCACACGGTGGGGATGAAGGGTGCCCAGCGCGTGGTGGCCATCAACCGGGACCCTCAGGCGCCCATCTTCAAGCTCGCCGACCTGGGCATCGTCGGCGACGCCGTCACCGTCCTGCGCGCCCTGGCCGCCGAGCTGAGGTCCCGGGAGGGCTGATCACCGGCCAGGGGACGGCCCGGGCACCCATCCCCGGCACCCCTCGGGTCGGGCCCCCGGCGCGCCCCCAGCGCCGCCCGGCACACCCCAGGAGGTCACGCAGGAGGCCGCGCCCCCGACGTGGGGTCACATCGGCCCCCCCGTCGTCATCGTTCGGTGACTGGATTGCAACAAAGGTTCATTGCAGATGGCAGGGGTGCCCTATACTCGGCCCCGGATGGACGATAAGGTCATCGTCGATCTCCTCGGCCAGGTAGGCAATCTTTTCACGTCCAGCCTTGAGCTGAAGGAGACCATCGATTTCATGCTCAAGGCGGCCAGCGACCTGGCCGTCTGTGACGCGGCCACCGTTTTCCTCCTCGATGAGCACGACCGCACCCTCTCCGCCATCGCGACCTTCCCCTTCGCCGAGGACGTCGGCAAGGTCGCTCGCTTCAAGCTGGGGGAGGGAATTGTTGGTTGGGCGGCCAAGCAACGGAAGATCGTCTCCGTCAGCGACGCCACCCAGGACAGCCGGTTCAAGAATCTGGAGATGGGCTACTCGCCCCGATCGGTCCTGATATTGCCCCTGGAATCCCCCCGCCGCCTGGTCGGGGCCCTGACCATCGCGAGGAAGGAGGTCAAGCCCTTCACCTCGGTCGAGCAGGCCCTGATGCAGATCATCGCCAACCAGGCGGCCATTTCCATCGACAACGCCCGCCTCTACAGCACCCAGAAGCGGCAGATCAAGGAGATCGCCGACCGGACCCGCGAGCTGGAGATCGCCAACGCCCACATCGCCGAGATCTCCCGGCTGAAGAGCGAGTTCCTGGCCAACATGAGCCACGAGCTGCGCACCCCGCTCAACGCCATCCTGGGCTTCAGCGAGATCCTCAAGGACAACCTGGTGGAGCTCTCCGAGGACCAGCGGCACGAGTGCCTGGAGAACATCCACGCCAGCGGCAAGCACCTCCTCGAGCTGGTCAACGACGTCCTCGACCTCTCCAAGATCGAGGCCGGGCGGATGGAGCTGGCCTACGACCGCTTCACCGTGGGCAACGCGGTGCGCGAGGTCCACAACGTCATCCGCTCGCTGAGCGAGCGCCGCGACATCGACCTGGTGATCACCGTCGACCCCGAGGACCTGGAGGCCCGGGCGGACAAGAGCAAGTTCAAGCAGATCCTCTACAACCTGCTCTCCAACGCGATCAAGTTCACCGCCCAGGGCGGCCGGGTCTGGGTCTCGGCCCGGCCCGAGAACGGCTGGCTGGTGGTCGACGTCGGCGACACCGGGGTGGGCATCCCCAAGGAGTACCACGAGCGGATCTTCGACGAGTTCTACCAGCTGGACACCGCCACCACCCGCCAGGTCGAGGGCACGGGTCTGGGCCTCTCCCTCACCCGCCGCCTGGTGGAGCTCCACGGCGGGGACATCCGGGTCGACTCGGAGGTGGGCCGGGGCTCCGTCTTCACCTTCCAGCTCCCGCTGCTGGGGATGGAGCAGCAGAACGGCCGGGCCCACAACCGCATCCTCCTCATCGAGGACAACGCCAGCAACCGCCAGCTGGCCCGGATGGTGCTCAAGGGCAGCGGTTTCGACGTCGACGTCGCCGCCGACGGGGCCGAGGGTCTGAAGAAGGCCCGCGCGACGCTCTACGACCTGGTCCTGATGGACGTGGAGCTGCCCGGGATGGACGGTCTGACCGTCACCCGGATGCTAAAGTCCGATCCCAAGACCGCCGACGTCCCCGTGGTCGCTCTCACCGCCAACGCCATGAAGGGTGACGAGCAGGAGGCGCTCGCCGCCGGTTGTTCGGGGTACATCAGCAAGCCCATCGAGGTAGCGAGCTTCGTGCAACGGATCGCCACGTACCTGGAGCCGGCCGCATCATGACCGCCGGCGGCAAGACCATCCTGATCGTCGAGGACGACCCCCCCAGCCGCGAGGTGGTCCGGCTCGCCGTGAGCGCTCAGAATCACACCCTTCTCGAGGCCGCCACCGGTCTGGAGGGCCTGCAGGCGGCACGGGAGCAGAATCCCGACCTGATCATCCTCGACGTCAACCTGCCCGGGATGAGCGGCCTGGACGTCTGCCGGCGCCTGCGTTCCGAGGGCTCCCGGGTGCCCATCCTGATGCTCACCGCCAAGGCCGACACCATCGACGTCGTGGTCGGGCTGGAGCTGGGTGCCGACGACTACGTCACCAAGCCCTTCGAGGTCCGCGAGCTGATGGCTCGCATCGGGGCCCACCTGCGCCGCAGCGAGATCTCCTCCCAGGAGCAGCCCCGCGACCGCTTCGAGTTCCCTGGCCTGACCATCGACCTGGGCCGGCGTCAGGTGTTCCGCGACGGCGAGGAGATCAACCTCACGCTCACCGAGTTCAACCTGCTGGCCCTGCTGGCATCCCGCCCGGGACAGGTGATGAGCCGGGGCGAGCTGCTCCGCCGGGTGTGGGGCTACGAGGTGGAGATCGAGACCCGCACCGTCGACGCCCACGTCTACCGGCTGCGTCGCAAGATCGAGCCCGACGCCGAGAAGCCCACCTACATCCACTCGGTGCCGGGGATCGGGTACCGCTTCAGCGGGTAGCCTCCGCACGGGGCGGAGGCGCGGGGTGGCACCGCGCTCGGGCCCGGGCGTCCGAGCGCCCTGACTGGCGCTCGTCGCCCTCTGCTCGGCGGCATTGCAGCTGCCGCCTGCGCAGAGCCCTCGCTTCCCGCCACCCCGCGCCTCCCAACGCGGTGTCCCCCGCGCCGACGGAGAATGAGGAGGTGTGCGCCCGGGGGGGCGCACCACCAATACGCACCACTAATAGATGAAGCCGACCACGTTGGGGTCGCCGGGGGAGATGGTCCTCTGGTCGACGTGGCCCCATCCGGAGTAGTTCATCTCCGAGACGACGAAGCTGCCGTCGGCGTTGACGCTCTCCACGTAGCCGACGTGGCCGTCCGGCGCGTAGTCGAAGACGGCGATGGCGCCGGCGACCGGGACATCCCCCTCCGGGCGGTAGGGCTGCGCGTTGACCCACCACTCGTCGGCGTTGCCGCTCCAGGAGATGCTGCGCAGGGTCGCCACGTAGTAGGTGCACTCACCGTAGGGGAAGCTGTCACCGTTCGTCGCCTCGGGGGGGACCTCGGGGACGCCGGCCGCCTCGGGGACGAAGGCCGCGGAGTTGAGGGCGCCCTGCGGGGCGGAGTCCAGCGGCACCTGCAGGTAGGTGCCGGCGGCGAGCGGGACGTTCGCCTGGAGCATGTTGTAGGCGAGCAGCACCGAGGGGGCGATCCCGAGGTCGAGGGCGAACTGGCTGGGGAGCTCGCCCGCCTGCACCTCGACCAGCGCCCCCGGTCCGGGCGGCAGCAGCACCGCGTTGCCCGCCTGGGGCGCGCTGCCGGGGAGGAGGTCGTTGGCCCAGGTGATCGCGGCGGCGTTGCGGTCGTAGGAGGCGGCCAGGGAGGCGACCGTGGCCCCGGCCGGGGCGATCACGGTGAGCGCCGGGCCGGCGGGCGGCGAGGCCTGCGCCGGGGTGCCCTCGATGACCGCGTTCAGGACCTGGGCGGTGGGCTGCGTTGCGGATGCCCCGACGGGGAGGCGGGGTGCGATGACCGGAAGGAGGAGGGCGATCAGGAGCACCCATGCGTGGCGCAGCAGGCGAACTCGCAGACCGCGGATGACCATCCTCCCCGGAGCCCCTTCGCCGGTGTGCTCGATGCGCTCTGGCACCTCTTCGGCGGCGGGGACGCTAGCAGAGGACCGGCGGCCCCGTCAAAGCAAGGTGATAGCGACCCTATCAGGTCCGGCTGGCGTGAGGCTGCTATATTCGATGCGGATTGCTGACGCGGACGTCAACTTTTGAGCGGAGGGAGCCCGCGCCGATGCTCGATCCGTCCCACGTGGGACGCCGCTACGAGGCCCCCGCCGAGGTCGTAGCCGCCGAGCGCGTCAGCGCGTACGCGGCGGCCGTCGCCGGCCCCGATGCCGTCTTCTCGGCGGGGTCGGTCCCGCCCACCTTCGCCGCCGTGTACTGCCTCATGCCGGCGCTCGGCCAGGTCTTCGCCGACCCCGAGCTGGGCATCGACCTGGCCGGCCTCATCCACGTCGAGCAGAGCTTCGAGTGGGCGTCCCCCGTCCATCCCGGCGATGCGCTGCTGGCGTCGGCCGAGGTGGCCGCCGTGGAGAGCAAGCGAGGCCTGATCTTCCTCACGGTCGACCTCGCCGCCGTGGACGGGGCCGGGGACACCGTCTGCCGGGGCCGCTCCCTGCTCCTGTTCCGAGGCGGCGGCCGGTGAGCGGCCTCCGCCCGCTGGCCGCGATCCGGATCGGCGAGGAGATGACGCCCCTCTCGCGCGCGGTGAGCCAGGATCAGATCGCCGCCTACGCGAAGGCCGCCGGCGACCCCAACCCGATCCACCTCGATCCCGAGTTCGCCCGCGGGGTGGGCCTGCCAGGGACGATCGCCCACGGGATGCTGGACATGGCCATCCTCGCCGAGGCGGTGGGCCGCTGGGTGGGCTCGTACGAGGGTGTCCTCGAGCTGGGCTGCCGCTTCTCCAAGCCCCTCCTGCCCGGGGAGACCATCACGTGCACCGGCCGGGTCGTCTCCCTCGAGGAGGCCTCCGGCACCGTCACGCTGCAGCTGGAGGCCACCTCCAGCCGTGGCGAGCGGGTCCTGACCAACGGCCGGGCGGTGGTCCGCCTCGGCGACTGAAGGAGGTCCTCGCATGCCACTGGACTTCACCCTCACCACCGAGCAGGAGGAGATCCGCCGCCTCGCCCACGACTTCGCGGTGAACGAGATGCGTCCGCGAGCGGCCGGCTACGACGAGCGGGAGGAGACCCCCTGGGACGTCATGCGCATAGCTCACGAGCTGGGGCTGGACGCGGCCTCCGCCTTTCCCGAGCGGTACGGGGGTGGTGGTGTCGACTTCATCAGCGAGCTGATCCTCACCGAGGAGCTCTCCTGGGGAGACGCCGGGATGGCGGTCTCCATCCAGGGCACGGGCCTCTGCGGCGCGGCCATCCTCGCCATGGGCACCGAGGCCCAGAAGCAGCGCTACCTGGGGATGCTCGCCGACCCCTCCCAGCTCCGGATCGGGGCGATGGGACTGACCGAGCCCAACTCCGGGTCTGACGCCCTGGCTCTCGAGACCAGCGCCCGCAAGGTGGAGGGGGGCTGGGTCCTCAACGGGACCAAGCAGTTCTGCACCAACGGCGGGATCGCCGACGTCCAGGTGGTCTTCGCCACCACCGACCGCACCCTGGGTCCGGCGGGGATCGCCGGCTTCGTCATCGAGAAGGGGAACCCCGGGATGCGCCAGGGGCGCAAGGAGAAGAAGATGGGCGTGCGCGCCTCCCACACCGCCCAGGTGATCCTCGAGGACTGCCTCGTCCCCGAGGAGGCGCGGCTGGGAGCCGAGGCGGACGGTTCCGAGACCGGTCCGGGGGCGGTCGGCGCTCTGCAGATGCTGGAGGCCACCCGCCCCAGCGTCGCGGCGGGGGCTCTCGGGATCGCCCGGGCGGCCTTCGAGTTCGCGCGTGACTACTCCCTGGAGCGGCAGGCGTTCGGCAGGCCGATCGCCCGCCACGAGGCGATCGCCTTCAAGCTCGCCGACATGGCGACCGAGATCGACGCCGCCCGGCTGCTGATCTGGCGAGCGGGCTGGATGATCGAGCGGGGCGCTCCCTTTGCCCGCGGGGAGGGGTCGATGGCCAAGCTCTTCGCCGGGGACATGGCGATGCGAGCGACCACCGACGCGGTCCAGATCCTGGGCGGCTACGGGTACATCAAGGAGTACCCGGTGGAGCGCTTCATGCGCGATGCCAAGATCTACCAGATCTGGGAGGGGACAGCGGAGATCCAGCGGCTGGTGATCTCCCGCTGCATCCTCGGCGAGCGGCAGCCGCTCCCCCGGCCGGTGGCGGCGCGCCAGGAACAGGCGCCGGCCGGCATGGCGGCGGGCTGAGGCTCTCCCAGCCGTGTGCATCGGCGCCAGCGGCGCGTCGCTGCGGCGTGCTCGACGCTGTACTCGATCCGCGCCGGCGCGGGATCCCAGAATCTGGCATTCTGCGACAGGAGCGTCAGGCGTTCCGTTACATCTTTAACGAACCGTGCTATAGTCTCGGACACAGCTAAGAGAGCGATACGGCCAAACGGCACCCGCCGTGGATGCCTGATGGTCGTTTCAGGTCGTAGGGGGCAGCCACGATGCGAGAGGTTCGACCGCTTGCTCTGAGTGCCGCGGTCAGTTACGATTTGACGCGGCTAACGCATCGCCCAAAGGTGACAAGCAGTGCAGGCTCCGCGGTCGGAGCCGGCTGGCGGGGGCGGGACGCGGGCCCGGGAGGGAGGCAGCTCCACCCACGGCGCGCGGGCTCGTTGGGAGGACACGACCGGCGCGTTGGGCGCCGCAACCGGCACGAGGAGATCTGACATGCGCGGGACTTCGAAGCTGCGGCGCCTGGTGGCGCCTCTGTCCGCCGCGGCGGCGATCGCAGGGGCGGCCATGGTCGTCGGCGGAGCCACCGTGCTGGCGTGGGACCAGCCCCCGCAGGTGACGGCTGACTGCTCGGCCTCCACCAGCACCTATACATGGACGGTCAACTTCAACGAGTCCGGCTTCTCGGACTACAACATCTACTGGACCGCCGACACGACGGGCACCCTTCCCGGCTCGCCCACCTGGACCGAGTACTCCCCGACGACGGTGTCCCACCCGACCTCCGACTCGACGGAGTTCACCTTCACGACCCCCCGTTCGGCCGGCAACCACATCTGGGCCGAGTGGGTCGACGACACCGGTGAGGGGGTGTTCGGCCCGGCCACGGCGGACTCGAGCCTGTGCAACACGCCGGGCATCACCACCCAGCTCGAGCCGGCCGCCAGCTTGTCGGTCGGAAGCGAGGTTCACGACACGGCGACGCTGACCGGCGGCCAGTCCCCGACCGGCAATGTGACCTTCACCATCTACACGGACAGCACCTGCAGCAGCGCGGTGGGCACGGGTTCGGGCCAGCCGTTCAGCGCCCAGGGCGGCACCGCGACGGTGAGCGGGGATGCCACCTACAGCTCGGCCGTCGTGACCGCGAACACGGCAGGGACCTACTACTGGCAGGCGGTCTACTCCGGTGACGAATACAACAACAGCGTCACCAGCCAGTGCAGCGCCGAGACCCTGACGGTGACCAAGCTGACGCCCTCGATCACCACCACCCTGTCCACCTCCTCGACGCCCGCGGAGCAGTCGGTGTCGGACACCGCCACCCTGAGCGGGGCGACCTCCAACGCCGGCGGGAGCGTGACCTTCACGATCTACACCAACAGCACCTGCAGCACCGCGGCGAGCACGTCCGGGGCGGGCAAGCAGGTCAGCGCCCAGGGCGGCAGCGCCTCCGTGAGCGGCAACGGCACCTACGACTCCTCGTCGGTCACCTTCTACCAGACGGGGACGTACTACTGGCAGGCGTCCTACTCGGGTGACGGTAACAACAACAGCGTCACCAGCGCCTGCACCTCGGAGACCCTGACGGTCAGCAATGCGCTGCCCTCGGTCACCACCAACCTGACCTCCTCGGCCATCGGGGTCGGCCAGACCGACAGCGACAGCGCCACGCTCAGCGGCGCGACGCCCACCGCCAGCGGGACGGTGACGTTCACCGTCTACACCGACAGCAGCTGCGACAACGCCGCGACCACGGGTGCGGGGAAGGACATCAGCGCTCAGCCGGGATCGGACACGGTGAGCGGTGACGGCACCTACGACTCGGGGACGATCACCTTCGCCCAGGCGGGGACCTACTACTGGCAGGCCCACTACTCGGGTGACGGCAACAACAACAGCGCCACCAGTCCCTGCACGTCGGAGACGGTGACCGTGAACAAGGCGACCCCGTCGATCACCACCGACCTCTCCACCTCGTCGATCAATGTCGGCCAGATGGACGGTGACTCGGCGACCCTCACCGGGGCCAGCGTGGGTGCCACCGGCACGATCACCTTCACCGTCTACACCGACAACGAGTGCACCGCGCCGGCCACCAGCAGCGGCGAGAGCAAGGACATCAGCGCTCAGCCGGGATCGGACTCGGTGAGCGGTGACGGCACCTACGACTCGGCGAGCATCACCTTCGACGAGGCGGGGACCTACTACTGGCAGGCGGCATACTCGGGTGACGGCAACAACGACGGTGCCAAGAGCGCGTGCACCTCGGAGACCCTGACGGTGAACAAGCTGTCGCCGTCGGTCACCACCACGCTGTCGACGTCGTCGATCAGCGCGGGCCAGACGGCCGGTGACACGGCCACGCTCAGCGGGGCGACCTCGGGCGCCACCGGCACCGTGACCTTCACCGTGTACACCAACGACACCTGCTCCACGCAGGCCACCACCGGGACCGGCAACCAGATCAGCGCCCAGCCCGGCAGCGCGAACGTGAGCGGCGACGGCACCTACGACTCCTCGACGATCACCTTCTACCGGGTGGGGACCTACTACTGGCAGGCGGCCTACTCGGGTGACGGCAACGACAACGGCGTCAAGAGCGCCTGCACCTCCGAGACCCTGACCGTGACCAAGGCGTCGCCCTCGATCACCACCAACCTCAAGTACTCGGACATCGGCGCCGACCAGACCGACAGTGACAGCGCCACCCTGAGCGGAGCCAGCTCCAATGCCGCGGGGAGCGTCACCTTCACCATCTACACCGACAACGAGTGCAGCACGCCGGCCACCACCGGCAGCGGCAACCAGATCAACGCCCAGGGCGGCTCGGCACTGGTGAGCGGGGATGGCACCTACGGCTCGGCGACCGTGACCTTCTACCAGGGCGGTACCTACTACTGGCAGGCGTCCTATTCGGGGGACGGCAACAACAGCTCCGCCAAGAGCGCCTGCACCTCCGAGACCCTGACGGTGGCCAAGGCGAGTCCCTCGATCACCACCCAGCTGGAGTACTCGGAGATCGGGGTCGGAACCAGCGACAGCGACACGGCGACGCTCAGCGGGACCACCGCGGGCGCAGGCGGGACGGTGACCTTCACCATCTACACCGACGACGAGTGCACCACGCCGGCCACGACCACGGGACCTGAGGCCGACATCAACCAGCAGGGCGGCTCCGCCTCGGTTGACGGCTCGGGCACCTACGACTCGTCGACGGTCACCTTCAACCAGGCGGCGACCTACTACTGGCAGGCCTCCTACTCCGGCGACCTGGCCAACAACTCCGCCACCAGCACCTGCACCTCCGAGATCGCCACCGTGACCAAGGCCACGCCCTCGATCACCACCACCCTCTCGACCTCGTCGACCCCGGCGGGCCAGAGCGTGAGCGACACGGCGGACCTGACCGGGACGACCCTGGTCGCGAGCGGGACGGTGACCTTCACCATCTACACCGACGACATCTGCAGCACGCCGGCGACCACCGGCACCGGCAACGAGATCAGCAACCAGGGCGGCTCGGTGACGGTGAGCGGCCCGGGCACCTACGACTCGGCGACGGTCACGTTCTACGACGCGGGGACCTACTACTGGCAGGCCTCCTACTCGGGGGACAACAACAACACCCAGGTCGCCAGCCCCTGCACCTCCGAGACCCTGACGGTGACCAAGGACGGGCCCTCCCTCACCACCCAGCTGGCGGCGTCCTCACTGCCCGCCGACCAGTCGGTGAGCGACACGGCCACGCTGACGGGTGCGACCGCCTACGCCGGCGGGACGGTGGCCTTCACCATCTACACCGACGACAGCTGCACGACCCAGGCGACGACCGGGTCGGGCAACGAGATCAGCAACCAGGGCGGCTCCGCATCGGTGAGCGGCCCGGGCACCTACGACTCGGCGACGGTCACCTTCTACGACGCCGGGACCTACTACTGGCAGGCCTACTTCTCGGGTGACGCCAACAACAACATGGCGACCAGCCCGTGCACCTCCGAGACCCTGACCGTCAACCAGCTCCAGCCCTCGATCACCACCACGCTCTCGAGCTCGTCGAGCCCGGCGGACCAGAGCGTGAGCGACTCGGCGGACCTCAGCGGGGCGACGACGAACGCCGGCGGAACGGTGACCTTCACCGTCTACACCGACGACACCTGCAGCTCGCCGGCCACGACCGGGTCCGGCAACGAGATCAGCAACCAGGGTGGCTACGCGAAGGTCAGCGGAACGGGCACCTACTATTCCGCGACCGTCACCTTCTACGAGGCGGGGACCTACTACTGGCAGGCCTCCTACTCCGGGGACAGCAACAACAAGGACGCAACCAGCCCCTGCACCTCCGAGACCCTGACGGTCACGCAGTTGCAGCCGTCGATCACCACATCGCTCTCGACGTCCTCCACCCCGGTCGACCAGACCGTGAGTGACAGCGCCAACCTGTCCGGGGCGACGCCGTACGCCGGTGGGACGGTGACCTTCACCGTCTACACCGACGACACCTGCAGCACAGCGGCGACGACGGGGAGCGGCGGCGAGATCAACGTCCAGGGCGGCTCGGCAACGGTCAGCGGCTCGGGCACCTACTACTCCGCAACCGTCACCTTCCACGACGCGGGGACCTACTACTGGCAGGCCTCCTACTCCGGGGACAACAACAACCAGAGTGCCAAGAGCGGCTGCACGTCGGAGACCCTGACCGTGACCCAGCTGCAGCCCGCGATCACCACCACGCTATCGACCTCGTGGAGCCCGGTGGATCAGACCGTGAGCGACTCTGCGGACCTCAGCGGGGCGACGCCGGATGCCGGCGGGACGGTGACCTTCACCGTCTACACCGACAACTCCTGCAGCTCGCCGGCGACCACCGGGAGCGGGAACGAGATCGGCAACCAGGGCGGCTCCGCATCGGTGAGCGGCTCGGGGACCTACTACTCCGCGACCGTCACCTTCTACGAGGCGGGGACCTACTACTGGCAGGCCTCCTACTCCGGGGACAGCAACAACAAGAGTGTCAAGAGTGGCTGCACCTCGGAGACCCTGACGGTGACCCAGCTGCAGCCCGCGATCACGACCACGCTGTCCGCGTCGTCGAGCCCCGCGGGGCAGACCGTGAGCGACTCGGCGGATCTCACCGGGACCACGCCGGACGCGACCGGGACGCTGACCTTCACCATCTACACCGACGACAGCTGCCGCTCGCCGGCGACCACCGGGACCGGCAACGAGATCAGCAACCAGGGCGGCACGGGCGCGGTGAGCGGCCCGGGGACCTACTACTCGGCGACGGTCACCTTCTACGAGGCGGGGACCTACTACTGGCAGGCCTTCTACTCGGGTGATCACAACGACCACAGCGCCAAGAGCGGGTGCCAGTCGGAGACCCTGATCGTCGCCAAGGACGGGCCCTCGATCACCACCCAGCTGGCGTCGTCCACGCTCCTGGTCGGCGAGACCGACCACGACACGGCGACGCTCAGCGGGGCGACCTCGTACGCCGGTGGATCGGTGACCTTCACCGTCTACAGCAACGACAGCTGCACGATCGTGGCGACCAGCGGCAGCGGGGACCAGATCAGCAACCAGGGCGGCTCGGCCTCGGTCAGCGGCAACGGGACCTACGACTCGGGGACGGTCACCTTCAATGAGGCGGGGACCTTCTACTGGCAGGCCGCCTACTCGGGTGACGCCAACAACCGCGGGGCGGTGTCGGCATGCAGCAGCGAGCCGGTCACCGTGGCCAGCATCCCCACCCCGACAGCGGTGCCCACCCCCACCCCGACCGGTGGCGTGCAGGGCATCACCACCCCGGGCACGGGCGCCGGGCCGACGGTCAACGTGACCCAGTGGGGCCTCCTGCTGATGCTCATCGGCAGTGCCATCTTCCTGCTCAACCTGGTGATGGACCGCCGGAACAGGGGCGATCCCAGCGAGATCTAGCCGTCGGAGAGCGGCGGGGGAGGGCCTTTGCCCTCCCCGCCACCGACAGCTCCGGATGAAGGGGGCCGGGCCAGGTGGCCCGGCCCTCCTTCGTTCTGGGCGCCCGAGCCGGGGGTGACCGGCCCCGGGGAGTGCTCTCTCGGCGGGGAACGGGTGTACGGGCCATACGTCCGTGCGCCTGGGGGCCGTCGAGCCCTACGCCGAGGGTCGGCGATCCGTGACACGTGTAACGGACCGTGCTATAGTTCCGTACAGCTCAAAAGGAGCGAAACGGACCAAGGGCACCTTGGCCCGCAGATAGTGTCAACTCCGAAGGGGGAGGCGAATGCGAGGGATGAGCGGAGCAAGGCGTGCGGGCCGCAGCTGGCTGGCCCGCGGGGGAACTGCACTCGCCGTCGGCGGTATGGCGATCATCTTCACCGGCCAGGTGTTCGCCTACGACTGTGACAGTACCAAGGTGTCGACGCAGGTGTACAACGGGAGCGGGGCGCTGACCTCCGGGTCCAACGGGTACACCACCCCAGAGGGGTCCACCGTGTACGACGTGGCCACGCTGTGGGACACCACCAGCGGGAACCGGTACGACAACAACAACGACCGGTACTCCGGTAAGGTGGACTTCAGGTTCTTCGACAACCTGACCTGCACCGGGGACGGCACCGACGTGGGGACTGTCACCGTCACCGACGGGACGGCCACATCGGGCACCGAGGGATCGCTGGTCCCGGGGGACTACGCCTTCGAGGCTGCCTATTCGGGTGACGGCTGGTCGTACAACGTCGATGGCGGCTTCCAGTTCACCTACAACGGCAACGGCAACTGGAACTGGGACCCCAACAGCGACAAGTACTACCACGGCTCCAAGGGCACCTGCGAGCCGTTCAAGGTCGCTCCCGCGGTCACCACGACCGCGATTGACGCCGGAACGAGCACCACGTGGTCGAACCCCGAAACCGCGGGGGCCTCGGTCTACGACACCGCCACGGTGGGACCGGCGGGTGACGACGGCCCGATCGACGGTACGGTGGCGTACAGCTTCTACGACTCCGCGGACTGCAGCGGCACGGCCATCGGGGCTGGTGGCGGCGCTGTGACTGACGGGACGGGTGCCAACTCGGACACCGAGGGGCCGCTGGCTGCGGGCACCTACTCCTTCGAGGCCACATTCACCCCGGCCGAGGACTCGCCGTACATCGGCGCGACCGGTGTCTGCGAGGACCCTGACACGGGGCTCGTGGTCACCACCGCTCCGACCCCGGTCCCGACCGCGACCCCGACCGGCAGCGTGCTGGCGGCCAGCACCCCGAGCACCGGTGCCGGCGCGTCCGGAACCACCCTGGGCGTGCTGGGCATCGCCCTCCTTCTCTTCGGTAGCTTCGCCTTCGTGTTCGCCCGGCGGAGCCGCAAGACCCACATCCAGAACATCTGAACCGACGCGGTGAGCAGGGCTCGCGCCCTTCCCACCCGCCGGACCTGAGGCCGAGGGAGGCCGGACCGCTGTCCGGCCTCCTTCTCGGTTAACGGGTGCGCTTCTCGACCCCACACGCGCCGTGCCGCGCGACCATAATCGGGGCCTCATCCTCGTGGAGGTGGCGATGTTCGATCTCAGCGGCCGGGTGGCGGTGGTCACGGGCGGCTCGCGCGGCCTGGGGCGGGCGGATGCCCTTGCCCTCGCCCAGGCCGGGGCCGACGTGGTAGTCACCGACATCCTCCTCGAGTCCGACCCGACCCTCCAGGAGACGGCCGAGTCCGCGCAGTCGGCGCTGGCGCAGCTCTTCACCTCCCACAGCGTCGTGTACGCGGAGCGGACCAGCGCAGAGGTGCGGGAGATGGGCCGCCGCTCGGTGGCGGTCAAGATGGACGTCACCGACCGCGACCAGGTGGCGGAAGTGATGGCCCAGGTCAAGCGCGACTTCGGCTCCATCGACATCCTGGTCAACAACGCCGGCACCCTCGACCACATGGGCCAGATCGAGAGCCAGAGCGACGAGCTGTGGGAGCGCGACCTGCGCGTGAACCTGACCGGAGCCTACAACTGCACCAAGGCCGCCTGGCCCTACATGCGGGAGCAGAACTGGGGGCGCGTCATCTTCATGTCGTCGGTGGCCGGGACCCTGGGCGGCTTCGGCCAGGCCTCGTACTCGGCGACCAAGGCGGGACTGATCGGCTTCGGCAAGTCGATGGCGCTGGAGGGGGCGCGCTTCGGTATCACCAGCAACGTGATCGCCCCCGGCATCATCGGCACCGAGGCGTTCAACGCCGGCAACCCGCGGATGAACGAGCGGATGGTGCTCCGCACCGCGGCGCGCGCCGCCGGTGAGCCCGAGGACGTTGCCCACACCGTGGTCTTCCTGGCCTCTCCCGAGGCCCGCTACATCACGGGACAGGTGATCACCGTCGCCGGCGGGATCGACCTCTTCGTCTTTTGACGGCCGCCCCGAGCATCGCTCTCGACTACCAGCCCAGCGACGCCGGTCCCTTCCTCTGGCAGGCGTTCGACGCGGCGGCGGTCACCACCGACCTGGGGCTGATCGCCCAGGCCGGCTTCCGCGAGGTGCGTGTGGGGCTGGCCTGGGACAGCTTCATGCCCGACGGCCGGGGTGTGGACCGGCGGAGGCTGGCCGAGTTCGAGGTGCTCCTCCGCGCCGCGCTCGCCCAGGGTCTCGGCGTGGTCCCGGTCCTGTTCGTCCAGGCCCACGGCGACTGTGTGCTGCTGCCCGGGCGCGCGGTCAGCCGCGACGGCGGCCGGCGGGGGACCCGGGTGTTGAGCGACGGGCTGCTGGAGCCGGGCGGGCCGCGCGACGTGTGGACGGACCCCCTGATGCTGGAGCTGGCCGATCGCTGGGCGAGGTCGATGGCGGCGGGCTTCGCCGGCCACCCCGCGATCTCCGCCTGGGACCTGGGTGACGACCCCGCGAGCGTGATCAGACCGCGGCGGATCGGCGACCTCCCCGCCTGGGTGAGCGTGGCCGCCGCCCCGCTGGGCGAGGCCGCTGCCCCGGTCCGCCTCACCCTCGGGGTGGCGGACCTCCTGACCGCGCGAGCCGTGCGGCCTGCGGCCCTTGCGGGGCGCGTCGACCGCATCGACATCGCGGTGCGGCCCGCCCAGCTCCGCAGGCTCGGCATGCCGGAGGCACCGGCGCTCCGCTTCATCGCCCAGCTCGGCCAGGCGCTGGCGGGCGGCCCCATCGGGCTGGCCGTGGCGCTGCCCTCTCCCGCCGACGGCGACACCGAGGGCGTCGATGAGGCGCTGGCGGCCGGAGTGGTCGACCAGCTCGTGGAGCGCCGCCTCGAGGCCGGAGCCGACGCGCTGCGCGCCACCCGCTGGCGTGACCTCCACCCCCGCCTGGGGGAGCGCGCCCCCTTCGACCGCCAGGGATGGCTCCTCCGCTGCGGTCTGGTGCGCCGCGACGGGAGCCCCAAACCCGCCCTCGAACCCTGGACGCGATCGGCGCGGGCCGAGCTGGAGACCGTCCCTCCCCACCCCTGGCCGGCCGCGCTCGACGCCGGCGCCTACTACTCCAACCTCCCCGACAGCCTCCTCGACCTGGCCGCGGAGTGGCGCCGCGAGGAGGCGGACGAGCCTGCTATCCTCGACCGCAGCGAGACGTGAGGGCGTCCAAACCACCGCCTCGCTCGACACTGCGACCGTGGAAACCGGTGCTCACCCGGACTGCGGCCGTCAGCGGTTGGCTCCGTGACTCGTTGTCAGTGTCTGCCCTGGAGGACCCGCGAAGTGCCCGCTGGCCGAATCAAGAAGATCATCCCTGACCGCGGTTTTGGGTTCGTGCGCGCCGACGACGGCGCCGAGGCGTTCTTCCACCGCACCGAGGTCACCCTGGTCGACTTCGACTCCCTCGAGGAGGGCGAGGCCGTCACCTTCGACCTCGTCGACAGCCCCAAGGGGCCGCGGGTTCGCAACCTCCGCAAGGGTTCGTAGGTCCGAGGGCCGGAGGGCCCAGCAAGGAGGGCCGCGGGGTGACCCCTGCCGGGTGCCCGAGTTGTGGTCCTGCGACCCTGACGCAGGCGCCACGCCACAGCGGGGTCCGCTTATCGCAGGGCGTCGCGGTCACACGACTGCGACACGATCGTGCGCAACGCATCGAATCGGACCCTAACATCGGACCATAGCCATGCCTTTCTGGAACAAGGGGGCCGGTCCTCCCACTGCGAGCCTGCCCGCAGGGCCCCGCCCGGTACGCGGAACGCTGGCCTGCTCCGAGTACGCGTGCACCCGCAACGATGGCGCGGCCTGTGCCTACGTCGACCGGCGCGGCCACCGCTGCCCGACCGCCTGGTGCCCTGACCATCAGCTCCTGGTCGACGGCCGGGCCTTCTGCCGCCGCCACGCCCGGCTGATCACCGCCGCGTCCGCCGATGAGTTCCAGATGGGCCAGGCGCTCCCCGATCTCGACAACCGCTCTCCCTCCCTCGCCGACTACGTCGGCGACGCCCTCGAACCCCGCGTTCTGCAGCTCCTCGAGAGCCTCTGCCGGCCCGGGACCAACGACCAGGTGACGGCCGAGCCACTGCGGGTCGTCCACCCCACCAGTGGCGGTGCCCGGCGCTGGGTTCGCGGCTGGAAGTTGTTCGATCACACCGGCATCACCGTGCAGGTCGCGGTCGAGGCCGACGAGAGCCGCGACCCCGAGGTCTGCGTCAAGGTGGGGCGCAGCCAGGTGGGCCAGGGCGTGCCTCCGTGGATCGTCCGGCGTCGCCAGGTGGTTCCTCCCCTGCCGCCCGCGGAGGACGCGGCGGAGCGCGAGCGCTTCTACGCGTCGCTGTGGGAGGCGGGCCCCGCCCGCGTCTTCACCGAGGTCGAGCTGAGCCGGTCGGCGGTGGGTTACCTGGGCAACTGATCCGCTCCGGCGCGGACCGGGTCAGCCCCCGCCCGGATCTCTCCCAGGCGGTCGGCGGCGGCCGCCACCCGCTCCGGGTCCTCGCCCCGCAGGCGGATGATCAGGTCGCGACCCTGCTGCTGGGGGTAGGAGCCGACCGCGACGTCGGGGAACTCCTGCTCCAGGCGCCGCATGGGCTCGGCGAAGTCGGCCTCGATCGCTCCCGGGTACCGGAGCTCGGTGACGCTCAACCCCCGGCTGGCGGCGAAGAATGTGGGGATGACCGCCTCCTCGAGCACCGCCCGGAACTCCCGAGGGACCCCGGGCAGCACGAAGAGCCAGCGTTCCCACGGTCCGGTCGGCCTCCCCGGGTCCGCCTCACCCCCCTCCGGACCCCCATCGAGCCGGATGGCCAGCGGAGGCGCCATCCCCCGCCGGTTCTCGAGGATGCGGCCGCCGGCCGCCATCCGGGCCATCCTGCGGTTGGCCGCGCTGGGGACTGGGGTGGACACCCAGCCGGCGGCGTGCATCCGCGCCACCACCGATTCCACATGGCGGAGCGCGTCGGCGTCCTCCACCAGCTCACGTCCCAGCGCCGCCGCCACCGCCTCGTGGGTGCGGTCGTCCGGCGTGGGTCCGATGCCCCCCGAGACGATCACCCGGGTCACCTGGGGGTCGTCGATCCCCCGGCGCAGGCTGGCCACGATGTCGCCGACGCTGTCGCCGACCACCTCGATGCGGCAGACGGGGTAGCCTGCCTCGAAGAGCAGGCGGGCGGCCAGGGCTCCGTTCGCGTCGGTCGTGAACCCGCCCAGCAGCTCGTCACCGACGACGATCAGCAGCGTGCGCGGCAGCGGCATCGGATCCGATGGTGCCAGAGCGGAGGCCGGCGCCGGTGGCGCGGTCGCGGGCGGTGCCAACGCCCGGCGCGGGACCAATGTTCCTCGAAGCCTGTGACCGCGGTCCCGAGTCGGCACCGCCCTTGGTCCGTGCCCGCGGATTGGCCCGGCACTCTGGATACAATCCAACGGCCATAGCAATTCCGGACGGGGCCGTCAGACGTCCCGCTCGGGTTCACGGGATGGATCGATGCTGGGAATGGTGACCGAGAACGTGCTCTGGCCGGTGGCGGCCGTCGGCCTCATCGCCCTCCTCTGGGGGGTCGCGCTCATCGTCTGGGTTCTGCGCCAGCCGCAGGGCAACGAGAAGATGCGCGAGATCTCCAAGGCGATCCAGGAAGGAGCTCAGGCCTACCTGATCCGCCAGTACAGCGTGGTCGCCGTCATCGGGGTGATCATCGCCGTCGCACTGATCTTCATCGTCTCCTTCAAGGCGGCGATCCTCTTCGTGGTCGGAGCAGTGCTCTCCGGCGCGGCCGGCTACATCGGGATGAACATATCGGTGCGCGCCAACCTGCGCACCGCCGAGGCCGCGCGCGGTGGCGTCAATCCGGCCCTCAAGATGGCCTTCCGCGCCGGTTCCGTCACCGGCCTGTTCGTGGTCGGCTTCGGCCTCATCGGCGTCACCTTCGCCTACGCGTCCTTCGGCGACTTCACTGCGATCATCGGCTTCGCGTTCGGCGCCTCGCTGATCTCGGTCTTCGCCCGCCTGGGTGGTGGCATCTACACCAAGGCGGCCGACGTCGGCGCCGACCTGGTCGGCAAGATCGAGGCCGGCATCCCCGAGGACGATCCCCGCAACCCGGCGGTCATCGCCGACAACGTCGGCGACAACGTCGGTGACTGCGCGGGCATGGCCGCCGACCTCTTCGAGACCTACGCCGTCACCGCGGTCGCCACCATGCTGCTCGGCAGCCTGCTCTACCGCGACGCGTCCGGCACGCCGATCTTCGCCTTCGTCGCCTACCCGCTGATGCTCGGTGCCTGCAGCATCATCGCCACCCTGGTCGGCTCCCTGTTCGTCCGGATGGGCGGGGGCAAGTGGATCATGGGCGCGCTGTACCGGGGACTGATCGTCTCGGTGATCATCGCCCTGCCACTCTTCTTCCTGATCACCCACTTCCTCTACAGCGACTTCGAGGTGAAGGCCTTCACGCATCCCGTGAACAACCTCTTCTGGTGCGCGGTGATCGGAGTGGCCATCACCCTGGTTCTGGTGGTGGCGACCGAGTTCTTCACCGGCGCCCAGTTCTGGCCGGTGCGGGCGATCGCCAAGGCCTCGCGCACCGGCCACGCCACCAACATCATCGCCGGGCAGGCGATCGGCATGCAGGGGACCGCGATCCCGGTGCTCACCATCGCCATGGGCATCCTCGTCTCCTACAGCCTGGGCGGCCTCTACGGGATCGGCATCGCCGCCATGGCGATGCTGTCGATGACCGGGATCATCGTGGCCATCGACTCCTACGGGCCGATCACCGACAACGCCGGCGGCATAGCCGAGATGGCCGACCTCCCCGCCGAGGTGCGGGCCGTGACCGATCCCCTGGACGCTGTCGGCAACACCACCAAGGCGGTCACCAAGGGCTACGCGATCGGCTCGGCGGGGCTGGCCGCGCTGGTCCTCTTCGCCTCCTACACCGACGTCGTCAACAACAAGCTGAGTGCCGCCCATCTGAGCCCGCTCAGCTTCAACCTCACCGACGCCAAGGTCATCGCCGGCCTCTTCCTCGGCGGCATCATGCCGTTCCTCTTCGGGTCGCTGGCTATGCTCGCCGTCGGGCGGGCGGCCGGGGGCGTCGTCATCGAGGTCCGCCGCCAGTTCAAGGAGGTCCCCGGGATCATGGAGGGGACCGGGCGGCCGGAGTACGCGAAGTGCGTTGCCCTGGTGACCGCCGCCGCCCAGAAGGAGATGATCGTTCCCGCCCTGCTCCCGATCGCCGCGCCGATCCTGGTGGGTTTTCTCTTCGGGCCCGAGGTGCTCGGCGCCATGCTCCTCGGCGTCATCGTCGTCGGCATCTTTCTGGCAATCCAGATGACCACCGGCGGCGGCGCCTGGGACAACGCCAAGAAGTACATCGAGGACGGCCACTACGGCGGCAAGGGCAGCGACGCGCACGCCGCCGCGGTCACCGGGGACACGGTGGGCGACCCCAACAAGGACACCGCGGGGCCGGCCATCAACCCGATGATCAAGGTCATGAACATCGTGGCCATCCTGCTGGCCCCGATCATCGCCGTCCACCACCTCTTCTTCTAGCCCACCCGCTGCCCGCGCCGGCCAGCCCCCCGACCTCTCCGGCCGGGGGGACGGCTGAGCGCGGGCGTCGGTGGGACCTGCTCCGAGGTACGCTCCCGGCTTGATGAGCCCTCCACCGCGCCGCCGGCTGGCCCGTGAGGTGGCGGCCGTGATCGACGGCAACCCCTGGGGATGGATGCCGACCCTGGTGGTGATCCTCCTCGTCGCCGGGCTCCTCCTCCGCCTCAACGGCTACACGCATTACCCCGCGTTCGGCGCCAACGAGGACGAGCTGGAGTGGGCGTGGCTGGGGCAGAGCCTCTGGCTCACCCACGTGCCGGCGGCCTGGAGCTACCTCCAGGAGCAGCTGCCGGTGACCGCGATGGAGACGTCGCAGGGCGTCTACCTGCCCTACGTGCACCCCTTCCTGGACAATCCGCCCCTCTTCGGCCTGGTGGTCGGGGGGGTGGCTCTGCTGGCCGGTGAGCGCACCCCGACCGAGGTGGGCCCCGACGCCATCCGCCTCGTGCCGATCCTGCTCACGGTGCTGAGCGGCTGGCTCCTCTACCTGCTCGCCGCCCGCCACCTGGGGCGGGCCACCGCCCTGGTGGCACTGGCCGCCTTCTCCCTCTCACCCTGGATGATCCCGGCCGGCCGGCTGGTGGAGAGCGACTGGATGCTGGCGGCGATGCTCCTCGCCGTGCTCGTGCTCGCCAGCCACCGAGGCAGGCTGGCCACCGCCACCCTTCTCGCCCTCTGCGTCCTGGCCCCGCTGGTCAAGGTGCCGGGCGTGATCGTCGGTGGGGCGGCCGCGGTGGCGCTGCTCACCGAGCGGCGCTGGGAGATGGCGCCGCTGGCGCTGCTCGGGGCGCCGATCGGCATCGGCCTGTTCGCCGGCTACGGCGCCCTGGTGGACTGGCACCAGTTCGTCCTGGTCTGGCAGGTGCAGGCCGCCCGCCACACCGGTGCCGTCGCCGGCGTGCAGTTCCTCCTCTCCGTCGACTCCGGGCTCTGGAACTTCGTCCCCCTCAACGATCCCTTCTGGTACATCGGCATGGTCGGCCTCGCCGCCATGCTGCTGCGCTCTCCGCTGGCGACCTCGGCGCGCATCCCGCTCGCCTTCGCCGGCTTCGCCCTGCTCATGACCGTGACCGCGAGCACCGAGGGCGCCCAGTACTACGGCTGGTACCGGTTCACCGTGGACCCCCTCTGCTACATCGGGTTCGGCTATCTGGTCGCCCAGAACCTCCCCCGGCTGCGCGTCCCCGCCCTCGAGCGACTCCGGGCGGATGTCGCCGCGCTCCGGGCGCCGCAACCGGCCGGCCCGGACGCCGCCGGCTGACCTGACCCGAGGGCGCCAGGGCGCCGCACTAGACTCTGGGCAGGTGGACGAATACGCGCTCGAGATCGATGCGCTGCGCCGCACCCTCGCCCGCCTCCGCGTCGAGGAGGCGGACCAGGCCGTCATCGACGAGTACGAGGCCGAGCTGCGCATCCTGCGCGCCCTCTATGCGGCGGCGACCGAGACCCTCGCCCAGGGCGACCGCGATCCGCGCCTGGCCGGGGCCCTGGAGCAGCTCGGCTTCGGCGACTGGAACCTCGACAGCATCTACAGCTTCGTCTACGAGGCGGCACTGGACGTCGACACCGACGGACGCGACCTGGCGGCGGTGATCGGCGAGACCGACTACGCGGGGTCGCTGCTGGCGGCGGCGGGCGAGCTCAACTGATCCGGGCTCCCTCCGCGCCCTGCCCACGCGCTCGGGGGCTCCCCCGGGGCGGTCGTCCCCGGCGGCCCCGACGAGGGCTCGGGGAGCTTGATCCCCGGGTTGAGGAGCCCCGCCGGGTCGTACAGCTGCTTGATGCGCCGCATCAGACGGAGCCCCTCCCGGCCCAGCTGGCGCTCCGCATAGGCGAGCTTGGTGGTCCCCACCCCGTGCTCCCCGGAGAGCGAGCCGCCCATCCCCAGGACGCTCTCGAAGAGGTCGGAGGCGGCCGCGTCACCCCGCTCCCGCTCTCCGGGCCGGCGGGGGTCGATGAGGAAGGTCACGTGGAGATTCCCGTCCCCGAGGTGGCCGAAGTTGACCACCGGGAGCTCACGCCGGGTGCCGATGGCCTGGGTGCGGGCGGCCAGCTCGGCGATGCGATCCCGGGGCACGACGACGTCCTCGTTGATCTTGCCCACCATCACGGTGGCCACGGCGGCGCTCACCGCCTTGCGGACCTCCCAGAGCCGGGCCGCCCCGGCGGCGTCGGCGGCGCGCTCGACCCGGGCGGCGCCCGCGGCGTGGAGCGCGCCGGCGGCGGCCTCGCTCTCGGCTCGCACCGCCGCTTCCTCGCCCTCGACCTCGACCAGCACCAGGGCCATCCCCGGAGGCGCGGCGACCAGCCCGGTCCGGGCCACGGCCTCCAGCGCGCTGGCATCGAGGAACTCGAGCGCCGCGGGCACGATCCCCGCCGCAGCGATCGCCGACACCGCCCCGAACGCCGGCTCCAGGCCCGCGAAGGGGGCGGCCAGAGTGGCGCGCCCGGCGGGGGCGGGGAGGAGGCGGAGCGCCACCTCGGTGATCACCGCCAGCGTGCCCTCGGAACCCGCCAGCAACGCCAGCAGCGGGGACGGGTCGCCGCCCTCGCCGGTCCGCACGATGCGCCCGTCGCCGAGCACCACGGTGGCGCCGACCAGGAAGTCCGCCGTCGTCCCGTACCGGAAGGCGTGGGGGCCGGCGGCGTTGCAGGCGACGTTGCCGCCGATGGTGCTGGTGCTCGACGCTCCGGGGTCGGGCGGGTAGTGGAGGCCGGCGGCGGCCGCCCGCCGGTGGATCGCCGCGGTCACCGTCCCCGCCTCGGCGCGCAGCCGTCCCCGATCCGCGTCCAGCTCCAGGATGCGGCTCATCCTGCAGAGGTTGAGGATGACGCCGCCGTGGCGCGCCACCGCCCCGGCCGCGTAGCCGGTGCCGGCGCCCCGGGGGACGACGGGAAGCCCCTGGCCGGCGCACACCCGGACGACCCCGCTCACCTCCTCGGTGGTGGCGGGCAGGACGACCGCGTCGGGGAGGCGGCGCTCTCCGGAGGCCCCGAAGGCGTCGAAGGCGTAGGCGGCGAGGTCGGCCGGGCGGGTGAGCAGATTGGCCGCGCCGACCTGGCGCTCCAGGTCGCGGCGGGCTGCCGGGGAGAGCATCTCCAGGATTGTGACCGCGGCGGCGGGACGGCGGACACCCACCGTCGCGGCCGTTCACGGGGCCAGGCCGGGGAGGGCCCTGGCGGCGGGGCCGGGAATGGCCGTGGCTATACTCGGTCAGCGATGGCTGAGCCCCCGACGATCGCCGCCGTCGAGCAGGCGCTCGCCACCGTCATGGAGCCCGAGCTCCACCGCGACATCATGAGCCTGCACATGGTGAGGGACGTGCGCGTCGAGGAGGGGGCCGTCGCCCTGCGCATCGTGCTCACCACCCCCGCCTGCCCGCTCACCGAGCGCATCGAGGCCGACGTGCGGGCGGCGATCCTGGAGCGGGTACCGGGGGTCAGCTCGGTCGCGGTCGCCTGGGACAGCGACGTCACCTCGGGTGCGCGCGGCCTGCCCGGCCGCCAGGAGATCCCGGGGGTGAAGAACACGCTGGCGGTGAGCGCCGGCAAGGGAGGGGTGGGCAAGACCACGGTGAGCGTCAACGTCGCCATCGCCCTGGCCCAGGCCGGCGCCCGGGTCGGTCTCCTGGATGCGGACATCTATGGCCCGAACGTCCCGATCATGATGGGTCTGCACGATCAGCCCCAGGCCGCGGAGTCGGGGAAGATGATCCCGCT
This sequence comes from uncultured Actinomycetes bacterium, assembly GCA_964508345.1. Taxonomy (GTDB): domain Bacteria; phylum Chloroflexota; class Dormibacteria; order Aeolococcales; family Aeolococcaceae; genus Changshengia. Next base: position 188,692 of record CAZDTK010000001.1, read on the forward strand.
CTCCGCCTTCGGGATCGAGGTGGTCAGCTTCGGAACCATCCTCAAGCCCGGCCAGCCGGTGATGTGGCGCGGGCCGATGCTCGCCAAAGCGATGCGCGAGTTCCTCTACGAGGTGGAGTGGGGGCCGCTCGACTACCTGGTGATCGACCTCCCCCCGGGCACCGGCGACGTCCAGATCAGCCTCGCCCAGTCCATCCCGCTGAGCGGCGCGGTGATCGTCACCACCCCCCAGGACGTCTCCATCGCCGACGTGAGCCGGGGCATCCAGATGTTCACCCAGCTCCGCCTGCCCGTGCTCGGGGTGATCGAGAACATGAGCGGCTTCATCTGCCCCCACTGCGGGGAGCGCACCGACGTCTTCGGGACGGGCGGCGGGCGCCAGCTCGCCGAGGCGCACGGGCTGCGCTTCCTCGGCGAGATCCCGCTCGATCCCGGGGTCCGGCTGGGTGGGGGAGACGGCCGGCCGTTGATGGCGGCGGCTCCCAGCTCGCCCATGGGCCGCATCTTCCGGGGCGTCGCCGAGCAGATCGCCGCCGAGATCAGCAAGGAGAACTACGCGGCGACCGGGGGCCCGCAGATGCCGAGCGCGCCGAGACTACCGGTCCGCGGCTGAGACGCCCGCCGCGGCGGCTCCCGGCGCGCGCCTACTCGTCCTCTTCCTCGTCGTCGCGGCGCATCGCTCTCACCCCCGGTGTCCCGACTGCTGCCCTCTGTATAGCCCATCCGGACCGCCCGGCGCCACGCCGCCCCGGAGCGCTCCGGGAACGTCAGGCCCGGGTGAAGCCGGCGAAGAGGTCGTCGCTGTCCATCCCCGGGTCGCCCACCTGGTCGAAGACCTGGAAGCGGGCGCGGAGTGTCGCGTACTGCTGGGCCAGCCCCGGGTCGTGGTACGCCTCGACGGGGTCCCAGGGGTGGAGGAATCGCACCTGCTCGATGCCCGCCTGGAGCAGCTCCTTGAGGCAGCCGAAGCACGGCTGCATGGTCGAGGTGATCGAGGCGCCCAGGGTCTGCTGGCCGAAGCGGGCGGCGGTGAGGAGCGCGTTCTGCTCGGCGTGGACGCAGAGGCAGACGTCGTACGCGCCCCCGCGCAGCGAGGTGTCCAGGTCGCGCTGGGCGCAGCGCCGGCACCCCCCCTCGGTGCAGTTGGGCATCCCGAAGGGCGTCCCGTTGTACCCGGTGCTGAGGACGCGGTCCTCCCGGGTGATCACCGCCCCCACCCGGCGCCCCAGGCAGTCCGCCCGGCTGCGCGCCGCGATGGCGAGGAGCAGGAAGTAGAGCTGCTTGTCGGGTCGCCCGGGGCGGGAAGAGGAGGCGGGAGCGTCGCTCATGGTCGGGCCAGCGTACTCCCAGGGGCCTCGTCTCGAGTTCGGGGGGGCTGCTCGGCACGGCTCCCTGCACGCAGGCGTCAGAGCGCGCCGCCGGCGGGTCCCCCGGTCACGCCGCGCCCGGGGTGAGGGCCGGCGATGCTACCTTCCGGAGCGTGATGCCCCTCGCCGCCGCCCGCGGCGCCGGCCTGCTGACCCGCCCCGGGGCCGTGCGCGTGCCGATGGTGATCACCGCCTGGTTCTGGATCATCAAGGTGCTCACCACCGCCCAGGGGGAGGCAACCTCCGACTTCTTCGTGCATGCCGTGAACCCGTACCTGGCGGTCGCCGGGGGTCTGGTGGTCTTCGTCGCGGTCATGGCCCTGCAACTCCGCGTCCAGCGCTACGTCGCGGTGGTGTACTGGCTGACGGTGACCATGGTCGCGATCTTCGGCACCATGGTCGCTGACGCCATCCACATCCAGCTCGGCATCCCCTACCCGGTGACCAGCGCCGGGTTCGCGGCCATCACCGTGATCGTCTTCGGCCTCTGGTACCTGACCGAGGGCACGCTCTCCATCCACAGCATCACCACCCCGCGCCGGGAGCTCTTCTACTGGGCGGCGGTGCTCGCCACCTTTGCCCTGGGGACCGCCTGGGGCGATCTGATGGAGTTCGGCGCGGGCTGGGGCGGCCTTTTGGCGGGGGTCTTCTTCCTGGGGATGATCGCGGTCCCCGCCGTGCTCCACGGGGTGCCGCGGGTCAACTCCATCCTCGTCTTCTGGTGGGCGTATGTGATCACGCGGCCACTCGGGGCGTCGTTCGCTGACTGGATGGGATTCCCCACCAGCTCCCATGACCTGGGCTGGGGACACGGCACGGTGAGCCTCTTCTTCACGGCGTTCATCGTGGTGGGCGTCCTCTACCTCACTGTCAGCGGGATCGACGTGCGGGAGGGGGATCCGCCCCCGGAGCGGGGGTAGTCGACCCCCCGGGTGGTTGTCCCTCCACGACCGGGGACGAGCCGGTGGCGGGGCGACCCGCGGATCACGACCCGCACCGACCGGCGACGCTCCCGCACTCACATGACGATTTCCCGCGGGATTCCGGCATGACGCGCGTTGCTACGATGCGCGGGAATTCCCTCTGGGGCGAGTAGCTCAGCCGGTTAGAGCAGGGGGCTCATAACCCTCGGGTCGCAGGTTCGAATCCTGCCTCGCCCACCCTCCGCCCACGGATTCCGGCCCAGATTCGTAGTTATGTACCTATGATAGAATCACTCATATACAGGCATGGTTGAGAGAGTCTCCCAGCACGGCGCCCCGCCCGATCCGGCCCCCCCGGGGGACGGCACCGGTGCCGGTCCGCTGGCCACCCGGCTGCGGGCGGCGATGATCCACCTCGGGCGCCAGCTCCGCCGTCAGGACCCTCCCGGCCTGAGCGTCACCCACCACCTGGCGCTCTCCACCGTCGCCAAGCGCGGCGAGATGGCGATCGGCGACCTCGCCGAGGCGGAGCGCCTCCCCTCCTCCGCAGCCACGCGGCTCGTGGACCGCCTCGAGGAGGAGGGGCTGGTGACCCGGATGCGCGACCCGAGCGACCGGCGCGGCGTCCTGGTCGCGATCACCGAGGCCGGGCGACGGACGATGGACGAGCGCCGCCGTCTGGGGAGCGCGTGGCTCGCCGACCGTCTGGCGCTCCTCACCGAGGCCGAGCGGGCCAATCTGGCCGCCTGTCTCGACGTGCTGGAGCGAGTGGTGCTGGCCGGTGGCGCGGCCCATCCCGTCCCGGGCGAGACGCACGCCGGGGTGGCGGGGCCGGAGCCGCCGGCCCGATGAGCGTCCGCTCCGCGCTCTCCGCGCCGCGCACCTCGACGGTGGGCCCCCGCTACAAGTGGCTGGTCCTCTCCAACACGACGGTGGGCGTTCTGCTCTCGGGCATGAACGCGACCAGCCTGATGATCGCCCTGCCGGTGATCTTCCGCGGCATCGATCTGAATCCGCTGCAGCCCTCGAGTTTCCCCTTCCTGCTCTGGATCATGATGGGTTACATGCTGGTCATGGCGGCCATCGTCGTGACCGTCGGCCGCATCGGCGACATGTTCGGCCGGGTGCGCATGTACAACCTCGGCTTCGCCGTCTTCACCTTCGCATCGGTCCTGCTCTCACTGGTCTGGAGCACGGGCACCAACGGCGCCCTGGAGCTGGTGATCATGCGCATGGTCCAGGCCGTCGGCGGCGCGCTGCTGATGGCCAACTCCGCGGCCATCATCACCGACGCGTTCCCCAGCGAGCAGCTGGGCCTGGCCCTCGGAACCAACATGGTCGCCATGATGTTCGGCACCTTCTTCGGGATCCTCGCCGGCGGGCTGCTCTCCCAGCTGGGCTGGCGCTGGGTGTTCCTGGTCAACGTCCCCTTCGGCCTCTTCGGCACCGTCTGGGCCTTCCTCAAGCTCAAGGAGATCGGGGTACACATCCGGGCGCGCATCGACTGGCTGGGCAACATCGCCTTCGCCGGCGGGCTGGGGATGGTGCTGGTGGGTGTGACCTACGCCATCCAGCCGTACGGGCACTCGCTCACCGGCTGGGGGAACCCCTTCGTGCTGGGCATGATCCTCGGCGGCCTGGCGGTGCTGGCCGCCTTCGTGGTCATCGAGCTGAAGGTCAGGGAGCCGATGTTCAACCTCGCCCTCTTCCGCATCCGCTCCTTCACCGCCGGCAACGTCGCCGGCTTCCTCGCCGCCGTCGGCAGGGGCGGTTTCCAGTTCATCCTGATCATCTGGTTTCAGGGGATCTGGCTGCCCCTGCACGGGTACGACTTCACCGTGACACCGCTCTGGGCGGGCGTCTACATGATCCCCTGGACGGCGGGCTTCGTCCTCTCCGGGCCGCTCGCCGGCCGGCTCTCCGACCGCTACGGGGCCCGGCCCTTCGCCACCGTCGGCATGGTGGTCTCGGCCGGCACCTTCCTGCTCATGCTGGCCTTCCCCGCCAACTTCGACTACGAGCTCTTCGCCCTGGTGCTGCTGCTGAGCGGGATCGCCCAGGGCCTCTTCGCCGCCCCCAACACCTCCTCGATCATGAACTCGGTGCCGGCGCGCGACCGGGGAGCCGCGTCGGGGATGCGGGTCACCTTCGCGAACACCGGGATGCCCATCTCCATGGGGCTGCTCTTCACCATCATGGTCCTGGGCCTGAACGGCAGCGTCCCCGCGGCCATGTACGCCGGCCTGACCAGCCACGGCGTCCCGGTCGCGGCCGCGACCCAGCTGTCGCACGTGCCCCCGCTCGGCTACCTCTTCGCGGCCTTCCTCGGCTACAACCCGATCGCCATGCTGCTCGGCCCCAAGATCCTGGCCGGCCTGCCCGTCCATCAGGCCGCGCTGCTCACCAGCCGCCAGTTCTTCCCCCAGCTGATCGGCCCCGCCTTCAAGGACGCGCTCGTCCCCATCCTGGTCTTCGCGGCGGTGATGAGCCTGGTCGCGGCGGTGGCGTCGGCGCTGCGCGGCTCCAAGTTCGTCAACGCCGAGGCCGGCTCCACCCTGCAGCGCGCGGCGCGAGCGCGGGCGCGCGCGGCGACCCGGGCGCCGGCCGGAGGCGCCGTCCCCGCAGCGGCCGCCGCAGGCCATGGAGCCCCGGCGCCGGCGATTCCCGACCCACCGCGCGCCGTGTCCGACACCCCGCCGGGTTCGGCTCCGAGGTGAGCGGTCGGGGGTCGGCTATCCTCGCCGCTTGATGGCGGCCGATCACCGGGAGCGGGGAGGATGAGCGAGAGCTACGTGCACGGCTACCACCCGCGCGAGAACGAGCGTCTGCACGACCAGGCGGGCATCCTCTCCGAGCTGCTCCACTCCGACACCACCTACCCCGCGGGCAGCCGGGTGCTCGAGGCGGGCTGCGGTGTCGGCGCCCAGACCCTCACGCTGGCCCGCAACAGCCCCGGCGCGCAGCTCATCTGCGTCGACCTCTCCGCCGACTCGATCGCCGAGGCGCGCCGCCGGGTCGGCGAGGCGGGACTGGCGAATGTCGAGCTGCGCCAGGCAGACATCCGCGACCTGCCCTTCGGGCCGGGGAGCTTCGACCACGTCTTCGTCTGCTTCGTCCTCGAGCACCTGGCCCAGCCCTCGGAGGCGCTGGTCATCCTGCGCCGGCTGCTCCGCCCCGGCGGCACGATCACCGTGATCGAGGGCGACCACGGCTCCGCGTACTTCCACCCCGACAGCGCCGACGCTCACGCCGCCATCCAGTGCCTGGTCGACATCCAGCGCGACGCCGGCGGCGACGCGCTCATCGGCCGGCGGCTCTACCCGCTTCTCGTCGAGGCCGGCTTCGAGGGGGTTCGCGTCTCCCCGCGCATGGTCTACGCGGACGCCAGCCGGCCGGGCGTGGTCGAGGGTTTCACCCGCAGGACGTTCACGGCGATGATCGAGGGGGTCCGCGAGCCCGCCGTCTCGGGCGGGCGCATCACCGCCGGGCGCTTCGACGCCGGCATCCGCGACCTCTACCGCACCGCCGAGGAGGATGGCGTCTTCTGCTACACGTTCTTCAAGGCAGTGGGCGAGAGGGGTACGTAGGGCTAGCCTGGCCGGAGGGCGCCGAATGCCGGATGCGGCCCCGGGCCTCCGCCCTCAGCGGAGCCGGTAGCGGATCGGCCGCTCGTCGCTCGCGACCACCTTGGCCCCGGCCCTCTCCAGGATGCGGCGCACCTGCTGACCGCTGACCCCCGGACCGAGACGGTCGCGGATCCCCACCACCGCCAGCGGGTGGGGGGCACCACGCAGGGCGGCGAGCACCTGCGCCTCCAGCGACGACCCGTCGCCGTCCCCGTCGGCGTCGCCGGGCAACGGCGGCTCCGCCGCCGGAGGCGCCGCCACGGGCGGCAGGGGTTCCACGGGCGCAGCGCTCGTCGGAGCGGGCATGCGGATGGCGGCCGGCGTGGGCGGCGTCTCCCCGCGCAGCCGGGCGAGGAGCGTCGGGAGGTCGTCCAGCACCTGGCGGACGAAGATGGGCGTTCCGCTCACCTCGATCTCGCGCTCCCCGTCCTTGAGGCGGACGCTCGACGGCGTCGCCGCCGGCTCGGGGCTGGGCCGCGGAGCGGGCGCCGGCCCCCGATACGGCGGTCTCGAGAACGAGCGGTCGTCGGGCGGGCGGCGCGGTACGAAGGGCCGGTCAGTCATCGCGCAGCATCACCCACTTGCGACCGTGTGATCCGCGGGGCGTCGTCTCAGGCTGAGGCACCGTCGTCCTGGTGCGCCGTCGGGGTCGATGCGGCCCCCTTGCCCCGCGGCGAGCGGGCGGGCTTCTCGGCAGCGGGCCCCTCCGCGGTCTCGGCCCCCTCGGCGTCCGCCGCCGACGCGGCGCTGGTCACCGGCAGGGTGATCGGCTCGGGGTCCTCCTCGTCGAGCGGGGGGCCGAAGACGAGCTCGGACAGCTTCGCCTTGAGCGGGGTCCGGGTGATGATCAGATACACGCCCCCGGCCACGCCGGTGATGACCACGACCCGGCGGACCCGCCGGCCCCAGCGGTGCGGACGGGCGGCCTTGGCGGCCTTCTTGGCCGCCTTCTCGGCGGCGCGCCTCTCCTTGGCGGTCAGCGGCGGCGGCAGCTGGGCCACCTCGCGGGAGAGGTGCTCGGCGGCCTCCGCCAGGGCCGTGGCGGCCCTCTCGGCGGCGTGGCTCAGCGTCTCCGCCGAGCTGTGGGCGGCGCTGCGCAGCGCCGGGGTCGCCGCGCGCTGGGCACCGCGAGCCACCACCAGCGCCCGCTCGGCGAGCTCGGTGACGGTCTCGGCAGCCCTCTCGACGGCTTTGCTTCCGGCCTCGACCGGCTTGTCCATCACAGCGGACCTGGAGCGTCGACCCAGCATGGTCCTTCTCCTCGATGGGCGGCTCGTCAACGGCGGGGGCGCCAACCGACTCCGGTCATGGGAGATCGCCCACCAGCGCCGCCCTCGCCCCGCGGGCGACGCTGCTGTCATCCGAGTTCAATCCGTGGGCCAATGCTGACACAGCGGGCACGCCAGGGGTAGCCGGTGGCGACCGGCGCCGCGCAGATCAGGCCGCGCGGGCGAGTGCCCTGAGGTGCCGGGGTGCAAGGCTGGTCGCCAGCGGCGCGTCCAGGAACCAGCGTATCCGCGCCGCCGTCACCGGACCGACCACCCGGGCCAGCTCGTCCTCCGATGCCCCGTAGATCGCGGCCAGGCTGGAGAAGGCCGCGGCCAGCCGGATCAGGGCGTCCTCGTCGTCGCCGACGATCTGGCGCAGGTGCCCCACCCGGCGACTCGCCAGCTCGCCGGTGGGCCCGTCACCGAGAGGCAGCTCCAGCTCGATCGTGGGGTCAGCGATCATGCCCTCATGGTACCGAACCGATGTTCGTATGTCAAACGACCCTCTCTCCGCTACCCTGAGTGCATGCCCTTCTACGAATACCGCTGCAACGACTGCGCCTCCGTCTACGAGGTGATGCGCCCGATGGCCGAGCGCGAGCTGGCCGCCGTCTGCCCCAGCTGCGAGAGCCGGGCGAGCATGCCGCTGATCAGCCGGATCGGGGTGCTCGCCGGCGGCGGGCCGGGCGCCCTGGACAGCCCGGCGACCTCCTCGGGTGGCTGCGCCTGCGGCGGCGCCTGCGGCTGCGGCGGAGCCGGCTGAGCTCCCTCGGCGCCTGCTAGAGCACCCCGGTCGGGGTGGCCGGCTGGACCTCGCCGAGCAGATCGAGCTCGAGCTGGAGCAGGTTGTCGATGAACACCCGCCGGTGCTGCGGGTGGACGCCCTGGGCGAGGATGGCGGCGCGATGGGCCGGGGCTCCGTACCCCTTGTTGCTCGCCCACTCGTATTCGGGCGCCTCCAGGTGGAGGTGGCGCATCAGCTCGTCGCGATGGACCTTGGCGACGATCGAGGCGGCCGAGATCGCCGGCACCAGATCGTCCCCCCCGACCAGGCAGTGCACCGGGTGGACGGCGTCGATGCGCAGGCGGCCGTCGCAGCAGTAGCCGTCGGCCTCGACCTCCCCGACCAGGCGGCGGAAGACCTCCACGTTGGCCCAGCCCAGCCCTCGCCGGTTGATGTCGTCGGCGCTGATCTCCGCGATCGCACAGGCGACGGCGCGGCGGTGGACCTCCTCGGCGACGACCTCCCGCTGGTGGGCGGTCAGCTTCTTGGAGTCGCGCAGCCATGGGTGGCGGAAGCCGCGGGGAAGCACCACCGCCGCGGCCACCAGCGGACCGGCGAACGCGCCCCTGCCCACCTCGTCCATCCCGCAGACCCGGAAGCCCCGCCAGTCCTCCACCCCGAAGGTGGCGGTGATGTAGGCGGAGAGGCGGAAGCGGGGCACGGCGTCAGTCTACGGAGACGCGGCCTCGCTGATCGCGACCGTGCCCGTCGCGGCCATCCCACCGCGCACGGATGCCGGGACTACCTCCGCCGCGGGTTGCGGGGGCGCTTGCGGCCGTAGGCGGCTCCCTCGGCGACGGCGTCGAAGGCCGGCAGCGGGCCGGCGCTCGCCTTGGTCACCCCGTCCCCCTGGACGAAGACCTTGCGATTGCCCACGTCGATCAGGTAGGAGACGCTGGTGCCTCCGGAGCCGTCGGGCAGCATCGAGACATCCGAGACCGTCCCGACGCGACGGCTGCCCCCGTAGGGGAAGCTCACCCTCGCGCCGATGGCGATCGCGTCGCTCGGTACTCCCGTCACCGGGACGAGGTACGGAAGCAGTCGCTGCAGTAAACGGGCTTGTCACCCCGGGGCTGGAAGGGCACCCGGGCGATCCCGCCGCAGCCGGCGCAGGTCACCTCGTACATCTGGCGGGGACCGCTGGACCGTCCCCCACCGCCACCACCGCCGTATCCGCCACCGCCCATCCCGGCGGCCTTACGGGCTGCCCGGCACGAGGGGCAGCGCGACGGGGGGTTGGTCAATCCCTTGGACGCGAAGAACTGCTGCTCCCCCTCGGTCCAGATGAAGTCCACGCCGCATTCGCGGCAACGCAATGTCTGATCGACGGCCAACGCCTGTGCTCCTAAAGTCCGGCGCTGATACCGTCGCCGGGTTGGTTGTACGTGTTGGATACAGTACACGCTGGACCCGGTCCCGGCTAGTGACGGCGCGGTTTCGGGCTGCGCCTGGTAGGATCGACCGCATCTCGGACAGGAGTGGGCCGGCACCGCGACAGGCGGGCCGGTGGCCGCCGGTGAGATTGGAGGAATTGCTGTGGCCCCCCACCACGTCCCCGGACGCCAGAAGCGGCTCTTCACCTCGGAATCGGTCACCGAAGGCCATCCCGACAAGATGGCCGACCAGATCTCCGACGCGGTTCTGGACGCGGTGCTGGCCAGGGATCCCCTGGGCCGGGTGGCCTGCGAGACCGCTCTCTGCACCGGCTCGGTCCTCGTCTTCGGGGAGATCAGCACCGAGGCCTACGTCGACATCCCCGGCATCGTCCGCCAGACGATTCGCGACATCGGCTACACCCGGGCCAAGTTCGGCTTCGACTACGAGGCCTGCGGGGTCCTGGTGGCCATCGACTCCCAGTCCCCTGACATCGCCCAGGGGGTCAACACGGGCGGGGCCGGCGACCAGGGGATGATGGTCGGCTTCGCCTGCGACGAGACCCCGGAGCTGATGCCGGCCCCTATCCAGCTCGCACACCATCTCGCCCGGAGCCTCTCGAACGCCCGGCGCGACGGCACCCTGCGCTGGGCCCGCCCTGACGGCAAGACCCAGGTGACGATGGAGTACGACCTCGAGGGCCGGCCCCGCCGGGTGGACACGGTCCTGGTCAGCGTCCAGCACTCCGAGGAGGTCAGCAACGAGCAGATCTTCCAGGACATCCAGGAGCACGTGGTCAACACGACAGTGCCCGCCGAGTGGCTCGACGCCGACACCAAGCGCTTCGTCAACCCCACCGGCCGTTTCGTGGTCGGAGGCCCCCAGGGGGACGCCGGCCTCACCGGCCGCAAGATCATCGTCGACACCTACGGCGGCTACGCCCGCCACGGCGGGGGCGCCTTCAGTGGCAAGGATCCGACCAAGGTCGACCGCAGCGCCGCCTACGCCGCCCGCTGGGTGGCCAAGAACCTGGTTGCCGCCGGGCTCGCCACCAAGCTGGAGATCCAGCTCGCCTACGCCATCGGGGTGGCCCGGCCGGTGTCGGTGATGATCGAGGCCTTCGGCACCGAGCGCGTCCCCCTGGCCCAGATCGAGGCGCTGGTCGACGAGTACTTCGACCTCTCCCCGGTGGGGATCATCAGCGCCCTCCAGCTCCGCCGCCCCATCTACCGCCAGGTCGCGGCCTTCGGCCACTTCGGCCGCAGCGACCTCAACCTCCCCTGGGAGGAGACGGGACGTGCCAAGGAGCTGGCGGCGGAGGCCGGCGTCGAGCCGCTGCTCACCGTCGCCGCCCAGGCCGGATGACGGCGCTCAGACCGAACGCCGTCGCCCTCTGAAGGCGGCGCCACCGTGGGCTACCACATCCTGGTCCTGGCGGGGGGGAGTGGCACCCGGCTCTGGCCGCTCTCCCGGGCCGGCGTGCCCAAGCACCTGCTGGAGCTCGACGAGAAGGGGAGCACCCTGCTCCGGACCACGGTGGAGAGAGTGCTGCCCCTCGCCGACTCGGTGAGGGTGGTGACCACCGGGTCCCAGGCCGGCGCCTGCCGCCGGGCGCTTGAGGGCCTCGCACTCCCCGACGACGCCGTCATCGCCGAACCGGAGCCGAAGGGGACAGGCCCCGCCCTCGGTCTGGCCACCGCCTGGATCGCCGGCGAGGACCCCGACGCGGTGATCTCCTCGGTCCACGCCGACACTCACATCGACGACGGCGAGGGCTACTGCGCCGCCATCCTGGCCGCCGCCGGCTGGGCGATGGTCACCCGGGGGCTCGCCACCGTCGGGGTCACTCCCACCTACCCGTCCACCGGGCTCGGCTACGTGGCGGTGGGGCGCACCCCACTCCGCCACGAGCGCTGGCGGCCGCCTCCGGGCAGCCGCGCCGGCGCCGCGGAGAGGGAGGCGGCGTTCGCCGTCCCCGCCTTCCGGGCGGCCGGCTTCGTCGAGAAGCCCTCCCTGGAGGTGGCGCGCGGCTACCTGGCCGGCGGCCGCCACCTCTGGAACAGCGGGCTCTTCGCCTGGACCGCGCGGGTCTTCGCCGAGGAGCTGGCGGCCGCCGACCCCGTCCTCGCCGAGCGGCTCGAGGCGGTGGCGGAGGCACGGCGGCGTGGCGACGAGGAGGCGGCCACCGCCCTCTACGCCGAGATCCGGCCTGTGCCCGTCGACACCCTGGTGTTCGAAAGGACCCGGCGCCTCACCGTGGTCCGGGGCTGGTTCTCCTGGTCGGACCTGGGGACCTTCACGGATCTCCACGCCGCCCGCGTGACCGGCGGGGACGCCGACGCCCAGGGCAATGTCCTGGAGGGGGAGGTGGTCGCCCTCGACACCACCAACAGCTTCGTGCTCGCTCGCGGCGGCCGCCTGGTCGCGGTGGTGGGGGTGGACGGGCTGGCGGTGGTGGACAGCGGCGACGCCCTCCTGGTGGTCCCCCTGGCCCAGACCCAGCAGGTCAAGGCGGTGGTCGACCGGCTGCGCGCGGAGGGTCGCTCCGATCTCCTCTGAGGGGCCGCGGCGCCGCCTTGCCCTGATCACCGCCCGGGGGACCACCGACCTCACGGGGGACGGCGACCTCCTCCTGCCGGCGCTGGAGCGTGCCGGGGTGACCGGCGTTCCCGTGAGCTGGGGGACGCCGCTGGACGCCGCGGCGTGGGACGGGGCGGTCATTCGCACCGCGACGGACTACATCGATGACCCGCGGTCGTTCCTGGCCTGGTGCGAGGAGACCGCGCGGCGGATCCCCCTGGCCAACCCTCCGGCCGTGCTGGCCTGGAACAGCGACAAGCGCTACCTCCGCGACCTGGCCGAGGCGGGGGTGGCAACCGTCCCCACCCTCTGGATCGGGCCCGGGGAGAGCCTGGACAGCGTTCCCTGGGCGCGCTTCGTGGTCAAGCCGGCGGTCTCGGCCGGGGCCCGGTCGTCGGCCAGCTATGAGGCCGCCGCCCTGAGTGCGGCCCGACGCCACGTCGAGGCCATCGCCGGCGCAGGCGGGGTCGCCATGGTCCAGCCCCATCTGCCGTCGATTGATGCGGAGGGCGAGGTGGGCGTCTATGTCATCGGCGGAGAGATCACCCATGCGATCACCAAGACCGGGGTGCTGAGGCCGGGGGTGCCGCCCCGGGCCGACCTCTCGCTGGCGCGCGGTCAGCGGTCGGCGCCCGCCCCCATCCCTGACGGGCACGCCGCCTTCGCCCGGGCCGTCCTCGGGGCGGTCCCCGGCGGCCCCCGGCGGGTCCTCTACGCGCGCGTCGACGTGGCTCGGGGGGAGGCCGGCGAGCTGCTCCTGCTCGAGCTGGAATGCATCGAGCCCCATCTCTTCCTGGAGCACGCCCCCGGGCAGAGCGGGGCCGTGGCCGCTGCGTTTGCGGCGTGGTTGGAGCGCCGCGGGGAAGCCGGCCCGGCAGCGGCATAGCCGGACGCCAGGGCGGGCGAAGCATCCCCCCCGCGGGGCACAATGGCTGCCCATGACCTCGCCCATCAACTTCGGCACGGACGGATGGCGCGCCGTCGTCGCCGATGACTTCACCTACGAGAGGGTTCGCGCCGTCGCCCAGGGGGTGGCCTGGTACCTGGAGGGGGACGCTCGCGGCGCCGTGGTCGGTCACGACACCCGCTTCTCGGCGGAGCTCTTCGCCCGCGAGGTGGCACGGGTGCTGGCGGCCAACGGCCAGCACGTCCTGCTCCTCGACCACCCCGTGCCCACGCCCACCATCACCTGGACGGTGGTCGAGCGCAAGCGGGCCGGCGCCGTGGCCGTCACCGCCAGCCACAACCCCGCCGAGTTCAACGGTCTGAAGTACAAGCCCGACTACGGCGGCTCCGCCTCCCCGGAGGTGGTCGCCAAGCTGGAGCTGCTCACCGCCCGAGCGCTCGAGGAGGGGGTGAAGGCGATCCCCATCGAGGAGGCGCTCGCGAGCGGGCTGGTCGAGGTGTTCGACCCCGTCCCCGACTACCTGCGCCAGGTGGGGAAGCTCGTCGATCTCCCCCGTCTGCGCGAGGCCGGCCTGCGCATCCTCCACGAGCCGATGTACGGCGCTGGGATGGGGCTCATCCAGGCGGCGGTGGAGGGTGGGAAGACGACCGTCACCGCGCTACACTCCGAGCGCAACCCCGGATTCGGCGGCATGCACCCCGAGCCGATCGGCAAGTACATGCCCGAGGCCATGGCCAGGATGGCGGCGGGCGGATTCGATCTCTGCATCGCCAACGACGGCGATTCCGACCGCGTCGGCATCATCGACGAGACCGGCCGCTTCATCACCCAGCTCGAGGTGATGGCGCTGCTCGCCATGTACCTGCTGGAGAAACGCGGGCTTCGCGGCCACCTGATCCGGTCGCTCACCAGCGGGGTGATGCTCGACCGCCTCGGGGAGCGCTTCGGCGTGCCGGTCATCGAGACCCCGGTCGGCTTCAAGTACATCGGCCCCAAGATGATCGAGACCGACGCCCTGCTCGCCGGCGAGGAGTCGGGGGGCTTCGCCTTTCGCGGCCACATCCCCGAGCGCGACGGGATCGTCGCCGGGCTGACCATCGCCCAGATGGTGGTCGACTACGGGATGCCGCTCTCGGGCTGCCTCCACCACCTCTTCGACCTGGTCGGCCCGCACAGCTACGCCCGCCACGACATCCGCTTCGATCGCTCCGAGTACGACGAGAAGCGGCGCGAGGTGGAGGAGCGGATGCACGGCCGGCAGCCCGCCGAGATCGCGGGAGTCGCCGTGGTCGGGACCCGCACCGACGACGGCTTCAAGTTCCTGCTCGCCGACACCAGCTGGGTGCTGGTCCGGATGAGCGGCACCGAGCCGCTGATCCGTGTCTACGCGGAGGCGGCCAGCCCCGAGCGGGTCGACCAGCTGCTCGCCGCCATGGAGGAGATGGTCGGGATCGCGCCGCCCGCCGGAGCGGGGGCATGAGCGACGAGGCGGCGCACTCCGCCGACGTGTCGCCCGCCGGGCACGGTCGCGTCGACAAGCCCTGGGGTTACGAGCTGCGCTGGGCCATGACCGAACGCTACCTGGGCAAGGTCATCCATGTGCGCGAGGGTCACGCGCTCTCGCTCCAGTATCACGTCCAGAAGGATGAATCCATCCTCGTGCTCTCGGGCCTGCTCGACCTGGTGCTCGAGAGCCCCGGCGGGGAGCTGGAGACCCACCGGCTGTCCCCGGGGATGAGCGCGCGCATCCGGCCCGGGAGGCGTCATCGCTTCGTGGGAGTGGAGGAGACCGACGTCCTGGAGGCCTCCTCTCCCGAGGTGGACGACATCGTCAGAGTGGAGGACCGCTATGGCCGCGAAGGGACCTCCGCTCCCTGACCGTCCACGGCGGGGCTGGCCTTCCCCGCCGCGCCGCCGCCGCCCGGCCGGCTCCCCGGAGAGTGGGGGATCCGCCCGCCACCCCTCCCGCGGACACGCCTTCTACGCCGACGAGGCCCGGCGCGCCCTCGGCATCTCCCTCTCCGAGCCCCGCCTGGCCGAGGTCCCCTTCCCCATCATCCATGCCGCGCTCGGGGTGGCCGCCTGTGCGGTAGCCGTCGCGCTCCGTCCCGGCGCGGTGGGACTGCAGGCCTCGGTGGTGGGGGTCACCGCCCTCTGCGCGGTCACCGGGGCCGCGTTCGCCCTCTACGACCGGCTCGTCTACCCGCCCGCGTACCGGCCGACCCTGGAGGCGATCGCCCTGCCGGTGGCGGCCCTGGGCGCCTTCTCGCTGGTCCTCGCCGCCACCGTCGCCCTGCCGCCGCGGCTGGTCGCCGCCGCGATCACGGTGGCCGTCTGCGGCGGCCTGCCCCACCTGGGCGGCCTCCGGGCCGCCGGGCGCGAGGGGTGGGGGGCACGCTTCCTGCGCGATGCCGCCGCCATCGCCGTGCTCGTCCCGGTCCTGCTCGCCGCCGCCAGCACCGCCCTGCCCCTCGACGTCCGGATCGCGGTGGCCCTGGTGGGGGTGGGCCTGGTCACCCTCGACAGCCTCCAGTCCGAGGAGATGCGCCGCGGTCAGGCCCTCGCCCTGGCGGTCCTCGTCGCCGTGATCGTGAGCGGCGCGATGGTCGTGGTAGCGCGGGCCCTGGTCACTCCGGGGGTGGTGGCCGCGGTCACGCTGGTGATCTGGTATGGCGCGCGCGGCGTCGCCGGCAGCACCGTCTTCCCACCCCGGCGGCTCTCCGGCGCGCTGGAGCACCTGGTGGTGGTCGTCATCGCCCTCTGCGGGGTCTACCTGGTCACCCGCTGAGGCGGCCCTGTCGCGCGGAGGGACCGCCGCTTGCGATGTGGGGGCCCGCCTCTTGCGTTTGCACAGATGCTCTTGCGATTGGGGCATCTCGCGCATTGCGTTTGGGCAAAAGCGCTTGCGTTTGGGGGAAAGGGGGCTAAGTTTGTATCACAGTGCCCAGCCTCCTGCCAAGACGCAAACGTCCCTCTGATGCGGGACAACGGGGAGTTCCCAGCGATCCCCCTCACGGCGCACTCTCGCATAAGGCCGGGAGCAGCACGCGTGAGGAGGTAGGTCGTCAGGTGGCCACCGGGATCGTCCCCCGCCCCCGGGTGGGTCGGGCGCCGCGTGTCCTCGTGGTCGAGGACCACCGCTACCTCGGAGGTCTGCTCCGCGACGTGCTCCCCCAGGGGGGCTTCGAGGTGAGCCTCGTAACCGACACCAACGGCCTGGAGGCGGCCCTGGAGACGTTCGAGCCCGATGTGATCCTGGCCGACTTCCGGCTGCGGGGTGAGGACGGGCTGGACCTCTGCCGCAAGGTGCGGGCCAATCCACTGAGCAGCGACACCCCGGTCATCCTGCACACCGCCATCGACCCGCGCAACCTGCGCCTCCAGGAGGCCCTGACCCTGCCCCGGGTCACCCTGCTCCTCAAGCCGGCCGATTTCCAGACCATGGTCGCGCTGCTCCGCGAGCAGATCTCGCACAGCCCGGACGGCGCGGAGTCCACCCCGCAGCCCCGCTGACCCCGGCCGCGCGCCCCCGTCTCAGGTCCGGTCCCGCTGATCCTGGCCGTGCGCCCTTCTCAGGTCCGGTCCCGCTCCCGGCCGCGCGCCCTCACGCAGGTCCGGTGTCGCGTTCCCGGTCGCGCGCCCTCCCTCAGGCCCGGGCGCGGGCCTCCTCGCGGTGGGCGTAGAGGGCCTCGTCGGCGCGGCCGACCAGGGTGGCGGCGGTGTCGCCCTCCTCGAGAGCGGCCAGACCGGTGCTCACGGTGTGCCCCGACGTGCGGTCCCGGACGTGCTGCTCGATGTCGGCGAGGGTCCGCTCCGCCTCCGTCCGGCTGGCGTCCGGGAGCACGCAGACGAACTCGTCCCCGCCCCAGCGGATCACGAGGTCGTAGGCGCGGATGCGCTCGCGGATGGCGGCCACCACGTTGGCGAGCAGGTCGTCGCCGGCGGCGTGACCCTCGGTGTCATTGATGCGCTTGAGGCCGTCGACGTCGATGAAGATGACCACCACGCCCTTGCCCCCGAAGCGGTGGTAGCGGGCGATCTCCCTGGTCATCTGCGAGACGCCCGCGCCCCGGCGCAGGGCCCCGGTCAGGTCGTCGACGGCGGCCTCCGCGGAGAGCCGCTGGATCTGGCGCACCAGCGCGCGCAGCCGCTCCAGCCCGGATGCGACCTGCGCGTCCTCGAGGCTCGCCAGGTCGTCGGGGTGCACGCCGAGCGCGGTGGAGAGCAGCTCGCGGGCGAGCTCCGGGCTCACCGGCTCCTCACTCGCGAGGCGGTGCCCGGTCGCCCATCCCACCAGGTCGACGGGCAGGTCGCCCGTCTCCTCGGGCGTCGCGGAGCGCGTGTGCTCGTATCCTGCCTGAGGAGTTCCTACGACATTCCGCCGCGGCGGATTGCTAGGCATGTCCCCCCGAACCTCCCTCACGATCCCTCCATTGGCACCATTCATGATGCCACAGTTCCCCCGGATTGAATCGATCCACGCGGCGGCGCCGCCTCTCGGACTCCCGCCCCCGCGGCAGAGTCACCACTGCCGCCCGAGTAAGCTATCGAGCCGTCGCCTGACCCCCCCCGAGGGGTCAAACAGCCGTCAGGGGGCACGCCACGCCTGTGATCAACGTTGCCGGTCTCGCCAGCCTCCTGAGCCTCGTCTTCGCCCTGGTGGTGGGCTACCGGTGGGTGGGCAGCCGAAGCCTCCACTTCGCCTTCTGGGCGCTCGGCCTGCTCATCTTCGCCGCCGCCGCCGCGGCCCAATCGCTGGGGGAGACCCAGGGTTTCCAACAGCACGTGCTGCTCTTCCGCCTCTTCTACCTTCTGGGCGGAGCCCTCGGGGTGATCTACCTGGCCCTGGGCACCGTCTACCTGCTGGCTCCCCGGCGGGCAGCCGACGTCTGCGCCGCGGTGCTGCTCGTGCTCACGGCCGGGGTCGCCATCGACGCCTTCCTGGCCCCGGTCGACAGCGCCAAGCTGGCCACCCCCTGCGGTCTCTTCGGTGGCGCCTACAGCGCGGCGGCCCCGGTGGCGCTGGCCGCGGTGTTCCTCAACATCATCGGCACGCTCGTCTTCGTGGGCGGCGCCGCCTGGTCGGCGTGGCGCTTCATCCGCGAGCGCGCCCCGTTCGACCGCATCGTCTGCAACGTCCTGCTGACGGCGGGCGCACTGGTCGTCGCCGTCGGTTTCAGCGCCGCCAAGGTCAGCAGCGCCACCGGCACCTGCGCCGCCACCTCGCTCGACCACCTCGGCATCTACGAGGCCATCGGTATGGCGGTCATGTTCGCCGGTTTCCTCTCCCTGGACCGGGTCGGCCTGCCATCCCCGGGGAGGAGTAACCTGCCTCGGGCGGGGGTCGGCGCATCCTGAGCCGCCGTCTTTCCCCCTCGCGCATGGAGCTGGTCCCTTGAACCCCTCGACAGCCGATGGCCGCATGTCCGTCGCCACCCTCCTGGAGAAGGATCGCGAGCTGATCTCGCCCGCCTTCTCGAGGAGCAGCGAGCTGGTGGTCGACAGCGCCGAGGGCGCGTGGCTGCACACGCTGGACGGCCGCTCTGTCCTCGACTTCACCTGTGGGATCGGGGTCACCAACCTGGGTCACCGCCACCCCGCCGTGGTGCGCGCGGTGCATGAGCAGGTGGACCGGCTCTGGCATGTCTCGGGGACCGCCCATCACCCCCAGCTCACCGCCGCCGCGGAGGCGCTGGTGGGGGTCCTCCCCGCCGGCCTCAGCTCGGTCTTCTTCGGCAACAGCGGGGCCGAGGCCGTCGAGGCGGCGCTCAAGCTGGCCCGCCGGGCCACCGGCCGGAGCGAGATCATCGCCTTCCTGGGGGCGTTCCACGGCCGGACCTACGGGGCGGTGACGCTCACCTCCAGCAAGGCCAAGTACAAGGCCCAGATGGGCCCGTTCCTCCCCGGGGTCCACCACGTCCGGTACCCGTACTGCTTCCGGATGTGCAGCCACGGTCCGTACGAGCCCTGCCCGATCGCCTCGGGCGAGGACCTCGACCTGCTCTTCCAGATGCTGGTGCCACCGGACTCGGTCGCGGCGATCGTGGTGGAGCCGATCCAGGGCGAGGGCGGCTACGTGGTGCCGCCCGAGGGCTTCCTGCCGCGGCTCCGCCAGATCTGCGATGCCCACGGCATCCTGCTGGTGGCCGACGAGGTGCAGACCGGCTTCGGGCGCAGCGGCCGCATGTTCGCGGTCGAGCACACGGGTGTGGTGCCCGACATCATGTGCGTCGCCAAGGCGCTGGGCAACGGCCTGCCGATCGCCGCCATGGTCGCCAAGCCCTCGGTCGGGTCGCAGTGGCACCCCGGTGAGCACGGCACCACCTACGGCGGCAACGCCGTTGCCTGCGCGGCCGCCGTGGCCGTGATCGACACCATGGTCCGGGAGCACCTTCCCGAGCGCGCCGCCCGGCTGGGTGCGCACGTCCTGGAGCGCGCTCGCGGCTGGCAGGCCCACCACCCGGAGCTCGGCGACGTGCGCGGGCGGGGACTGATGATCGGCCTCGAGTTCATGGAGGGGCGGCACCCCGCACCCGAGATCGCCAAGCGGGTGCTCGACGCCGCCCTGGAGCACGACCTCCTGCTTCTGACCTGCGGGGTCAGCGAGAACGTGATCCGGTTGATCCCCCCTCTCACCATCGCCGAGGAGGAGCTGGAGAAGGGCCTGGACATCCTCGAGGCCTCGCTGGGGGAGGCCGGGGCGTGACCGGCGCCGTCTCGCCGCGGCCCGCGCCCGGTGCGCCCGCCCTCGTCCAGGAACCCGACTCCCTCATCGGCGGCGTGATGGAGGAGCGCTTCCTCGACGCACCCCGGCCGCTGCGCTACCTGATCGGCGGCGACGGCCCCCCGCTCCTGCTCTGCCACGGCTGGCTGGGGTCGGCGGAGAACTTCACCACCTGGTTCGAGGGCGTCGGCCGGCACCGGACCCTGATCGTCCCCGACCTGCCCGGATGCGGGCAGAGCCCGGCGCTCGCCGGCAGGCACACCTGCGCGGCGCTCGCCCGGTCGCTGGTGCCCCTCCTCGACGAGCTGGAGCTGGACCGCTTCGATCTCGGCGGCCTCTGCCTGGGCTCGGGGGTTGCCTTCGAGCTCCTGGCCCGCTTCCCGCAGCGGGTCGACCGGCTGGTCCTCCACACCCCGCTGCTCGACCCCGCCGTGGTGGGCGCCCGTTTTCACTTCCAGGCGACCGTGCTGCTCTCCGCGCCGGTCTTCCCCGTGGTCAGTTTCCTGGCCCGCCGGCGCTGGGTCAGCGACCTCTACAAGCGCGTGGTCGTCGAGGGCGACGACGTCGACTCCGCCCAGGCCGAGATGAACTTCCGCAACCAGTTCCGAGCCTCTCATCGCGCCCAGCGCGAGTGGGTGAAGGACGGCCTGCACCGCCACGACGCCCGCCTCCTGGCCGACCGCGCCGGCGAGAGCCTGATCATCGTCGCCGGTGACGACCTGCTCCTTCGCCATGACGTCCTGCTCCGCGAGGTCGAGGCGATGCCGCGGGTCCGCTTCGCCTCGATCGGCGACGCCGGTCACGGCTGGAACGAGGGTTTCATCCATCGCCAGCTCGACATCCTCGACGCCTTTCTCGAGGGTCAGCCGCTGCCCGGGAGGACGGCGGCCGCCTGAGCCGCGGGTCTCTGCCGGCCGCGAGAATCCGGGTCAGGCCCCGCCCGCGGTCAGGCCGTTTCCGCCTCCGCTCCCCTCGCGCGCGCCGACCAGCGGTCGCATTCGCTGGCGAGCTGGTCGAGGCCCAGCGGGCCGAGATCGAGGGCGGCGGCGTGGAACTCCTTGAGGGCGAAGTGCCCGCCGAGGCGCTGCCGGGCCTGCTCGCGTGCCGCCAGCCAGGCCCGTTCCCCCACCTTGTAGGCGATGGCCTGACCGGGCCGTCCCAGGTAGCGGTCGAGCTCGCTGGCCAGGAAGTCCCGGGGGTGGCGCGCCCGGCTGAAAAGGAACTCACGGCCCAGCTCGGGGGTCCACGTCTCCCCCGCGTGGTCCCCCTCGCCGGCGGGGATCCGCAGCTCCAGATGCATGCCGATGTCCACGATGACGCGCACCGCCCGCAGCAGCTGGCCGCGCAGGAAACCCAGCCGGTGGTCGGGCGTGGTGAGATAGCCGAGCTCGTCCATCAGCCGCTCCGCATACAGCGCCCATCCCTCGCCGTGGCCGGCGAACCAGACCGTACGCTGGAAACGGCTGAGCTGCTCCTTCAGGTAGCGCACCTGACCGATCTGGAGGTGATGGCCGGGCACACCCTCGTGGTAGCAGGTCGAGACCTCCCCCCAGACGGGGAAGACGCTTCTCCCCTGGGTCGGGTACCAGGTGCGGCCCGGCTGCTGAAGGTCCTCCGAGGGCCCCGTGTAGTACTGGGCGGCGGCGCCTCCGGGCGGGGCAATCATCGCCTCCACCCTCCGGAGCGGCGCGGGGATGTCGAAGTGGGTCCCGTCCAGCTCCGCGATGGTCCCGTCGAGCAGGTCCTGGAGGAACGCCCGCAGGGCATCCTCGCCCTCGATGGCGCGCTCCGGGTCGGTCTCGAGGAGATCGATCACCTCGTCGAGCGTCGCGCCGCTCCTGATCCGGGCGGCCTCCTGCGCCATCTCGGCCTCGATGCGATGCAGCTCCGCCCAGCCCCACCCGTACGTCTCCTGGGGGTCGACCGTCGCGCCCAGATGCTGGCGAGAGGTGAGCGCGTAGCGGTCGGGGCCCACCGCGTCACGCTCTACGGCGACGGGGGCCAGCTCCTCCCGCATCCAGTCGCCGGCCACCTCGTAGGCCGCGGCCGCCGAGATCGCCGCCGCCTCCAGGCGGCGCCGCAGCCCGCTGTCATCGCCGGTGTACCCGGCCGCCAGGCCGGTGAAGTACGAGGGCCGGCCCCGCTCCCCGGCCCAGGTCGCGCCCTGCTCGGCGCAGGCGAGCACCTGGCGGCGGGCCGGGCCCATCCCCCGGCGGGCCGACTCGCCCAGCGAGGTGCGCAGCCCCTCCAGGCTCGCGGGCAGCCGCTCCAGGCGCGCCGCCACCCGCTCCCAGTCCTCTGCGCTCTCGTGGGGCATGAGGTCGAAGACCTGGCGGGTCGACTGCCAGGGCGTTCCCAGGACGCACAGCGTTCTCGCGGTCTCCCCGGTCTCATCGCTGGCGATCCGCGATGCGAGCCATTCGGAGAGCAGCGCCGCCGCCACCCGGTCGCGGTCGCTCTGCAGCGGCACGGCGGGTAGCGCCCGGAGCGTCGATCTGTCCAGGTCGGTGCGGTAGGCGATGCCCTCGGGTGAGTAGTCGGTGAGCTCGTCGTCGTGGCCGACCAGGCCGCGCTGCGTGGCCATTGTCGGGTCGAGCGACGCCAGGCGCTCGATGTACGTGTCGCAGAGGTCGTAAATGGGGCTGCTCATCGGGCGATCACACTACGCCGACGCATGGGCGGTCACCTCAGCTCGGCAGTTGGAGGGCACTGGGCGGAGCCGTGAACGTGGGTACGCCGTCCCAGTCGGAGAACTTGTAAGTCCCCGCCTCGGTGCCGGCGGTCTCGGTGACCTGCACCGGGTAGGCGGTGCCCGAGCTGGCCACGTCCAGCGTGCTGCCGCTCGTGTTCTTGAGGATGTCGACGGCCTGGCCGTCGACGCTGCCGGTCCCACCGGACGTGACCGTCCCGGCGGCCTCCAGCTGGGAGGCGACGTCGGTGAAGTTGGACAGGCTCGAGAAATCGGCCGCGTACGAGGAGCTGGACGGGATCTCGACCCAACCGACGGCGAGCAGCGCGGCCTCGACGGCGCTGGCACCCTCGGTGGTGTAGAAGGACGCGGGCGCCTTGATGTAGATGGTGCCGGCGCTGTCCACCAGGTCGACCGTCGCCCCGTTCAGGACGTACGAGCCGCTGATGTCGGCGCCGACGACCTTGAGGTCGAAGCTGGTGATCCCGGTGCTGAAGGTGCCGCTGGCGCTGACCTCGTAGCTGGTCGCGGCCTTGGTGGCGGACACCGCGGCGGCGAGGACCTGGGAGGGCGACTCCGAGGCGACCGAGCTGACGGTGGCGCCCGTGCTGCCACCGCAAGCGGATGCCAGCAGGGCAACGGTGGCGGCACCGGCCGCCACGCAGATGAACCGGATGCGCTGGAGCCGGATGGGCTCGGACATCGCCTTCCCTCCAGCCCGGCCGCGCCGCCCTTCCCGGGATCGGCCGGCCCGGCGGGGCGCAGTCTACACGCCTGGAACGGCCGCCGCGGGGGCGGGGAGCCATCCTCCGAGGGCCGGTAGACTGCGTCTGGATGAGCCATCTTCGCGCTCCGATGAGCCGTCTCCGCGTTGGCATCAGCCGCCTCCGCGTTTCGATGAGCCGTCTCCGCCCCGGGAAGCCGTCCTGAGAGCCTTCCTCGCCGTCCCCGTCGAAGTCCCGGCACACCCGGTGCTGGCCGCCCGCATCGACGCGCTGCGCCAGCGGGTGGGAGGCGTGCGCTGGGTGGACAGCCGCAGCATCCATTTCACCCTCCACTTCTTCGAGGAGCTGCCCGCGGAGCGCACGGGCGCCGTGGTCGAGGCGGTGAGCGCGGTCGCCATCCGGCAGGCGCCGTTCACGCTCCAGCTCGGCGGCCTGGGCAGCTTCCCCGGCGGTGCGCGCGCGCGAGTGCTGTGGGTGGGGCTGATCGCGGATTCCCCGGCGCTCGCGGACCTGGCGGCGGGGGTGCAGGCGGCGATGGCGGGCTGCGGCTTCGCCCTCGATCCCCGCCCCTTCCGTCCCCACGTCACCCTGGGCCGCCCCGGGCCACGCTTCGACCTGGGTGCGTGGCGGGACGAGCTGGCCACGCCCTTCGACATCCCCGCCTTCACCGCTCAGCAGGTCGTCCTCTACGAGTCCCGCGGCGGGCATCACGTGCGTGAGCGCCTCCCCCTCGGCATCGCCGCGGACAGCCGGGCGACCTCTGCGGGGACCATTGCAGGTTGAATCACTCCCCACCCCGCTGGCTTCCCCTGAACGAGCTGCGCCGCCGGCGCAGCTACAAGTGGCACGCCTATCCGCCCGACGTCCTCCCCACCTTCGTCGCCGAGATGGACGTGACGCTCGCCGACCCGGTGACGCGCGCCCTGCAGGAGGCGGTCGCGGCCGGGGACACCGGGTACGCGACCCCGGACCCCGAGCTGTCTGCCGCGGTCGCCGGCTTCCACCTCCAGCGCTTCGGATGGGAGATCGATCCGGCCGCGGTCAACCTCATCCCCGACGTCATGACGGGTGTCACCGAGATCCTCCGCCGGGCCGTGCCCGCGGGGAGCGGCGTGATCATCAACACTCCCGTCTACCCGCCCTTCTTCGACCACATCGCGGAGGCCGGCTGCCGGGTGGTCGAGGCGCCCCTGGCCCGCGCCGGCGCCGGCCACGTGCTCGACCTCGACGCGGTCGAGGCGGCGTTTGCCGCCGGAGCCCCGGCCTACCTCCTCTGCAACCCGCACAACCCGACCGGGCTGGTGCTCAGCACGGCGGAGCTGCAGGGGGTGGCCGAGCTCGCCGAGCGCTTCCATGCCCTGGTGATCACCGACGAGATTCATGCACCGCTCACGCTGGTCGGAGCGCGCCACGTCCCCTACCTCTCGCTGCCCGAGGCGAGAGCCCACGGCATCTCCCTGGTCTCGGCCAGCAAGGCCTGGAACCTCCCCGGGCTCAAGTGCGCCCAGCTCGTGATCGCGTCGGCGCCGATGCGCGAGCTGGCCAGGCTGCTACCCACCGAGCTCGGCTTCGGCGCCGGTCACCTGGGCGTCATCGCCTCCATCGCCGCCTACCGGGAGGGCGGACCCTGGCTGGACCAGCTGCTCGCCCTCCTGGACGTGAACCGGCGGCTGCTGGCCGGCCTGCTCGCCGAGCGGCTCCCCGAGGTCGGATACGCTCCGCCTCAGGGCACCTATCTGGCCTGGCTCGACTGCACCCGGCTGGGCCTCTCCGCAGAGCCGGCCAAGGTGTTCCTGCAGAAGGGCCGGGTCGCCCTCCGCCGCGGCCCCGACTTCGGCACGCTGGGGACCGGCTGGGCGCGGCTGACCCTCGCCACCCATCCCGACATCCTCGCCGAGATCGTCGACCGGATGCGAGCGGCGGTCGCGCAGGTAGGTTGAGCGGGGCGGTTCTCAACCAGTGAGGAGGGTGCTCATCGCTGGTCCGACTGGGGAGCCCATCCGCCCCGGGCCGCGGCGGCGTGCTCGTACGAGATCGCCTGGGAGGACAAGGATCCCGACCGAATCGTGCTGATCATCCACTTCAAGGATCACGAGAGCTACCTGGCCAATGCCAACCGCCCCGAGACCGACACCGACCACCGGCGGCAGTTGGAGTATCTCGAGGGTGAGCCTGAGTGGATTGACGTCAGCTACGCCGACTACGTCGGGAAGCCGCTGGGATCAGCGTCCGTCTGACGCTCAGCTCGGTCCACCGGCCCCGCCGCTGATTGCGAGGGCGGGGCGACCACCGGTCGCGCCCCGCTGCTCCCCGGGGGGCCCTGGCGGGGAGAGGCCCCTGTCGTCGGAGGCGACACCGCACCGGGTCCCCTCGTCGCGAGGCCCCGGCCCAGTCCCACGGCGACAGCGCACCCGCCCACCAGCAGCGCTCCGACGGTGACGCCGTCGAAGAGATGGGCGGATCCCAGGACGCTGTAGAGCAGCGTGCCCAGGGGCTGCAGGCCGACCGCCTGGGTGGCGTAGAGACCCAGCAGCCGGCCTCGGACGGCGGGGTCGGCGTCGGTCTGGATCACGGTGATGAGCGTCGTGTTGATGGCCACGAAGGCGAGGCTCACCCCCACCAGCGCCGGCAACGTCCAGCCCAACCAGGCAGAACGCGCCACTGTCGCCAGGCTCAGCGCGTAGAGCACGCCCCCACCGACCAGGAACCAGCGGCGCCCCCGCCCGCGGCCGAGGACGCTGAGCAGCAGAGCGCCGGTGAGACCGCCCACCCCGCCCACGCTGTACATCAAGCCGAGCCCGCTGGAGCCGACGTGGAGCCGGCTCGAGGCCAGCACGGGGAGGAAGGGCATGTAGGACACGCCGAACAGCGAGAGCATGCCCCCCGCCCCCATCACCCCGCGGAGCAGGGGGTCGTGCCAGGCGGCGGCGAAACCGGCAGCGACGTCTGCCACCAGGCGCCGTGATCCGGCCCGGCCCGCGGGGACGATGTCGGGGACGACCATCAGGAGCACCGAGATGGGGGCGAGATAGGCGATGGCCAGGCAGGCGAAGCAGGCGCCGGGTCCGGCGACCGCGTAGAGCACCCCGGCAACGGACGGCCCCACGATGCGGCAGACGCTCATCGCCGAGGCGGCCAGCGCCATGGCGTTCAGCACCAGGTCGCGGCGCACCAGGTCGGCGACCAGCGCCTGGCTGGTGGGGAGGTCGACCGCCGCGCTGCTCCCGAAGACGACCGCGACCACCACGATGGCCACGAGGCTGAAATGACCGGTCGAGGCGAGGAGCGCCAGCGTCGCCGCCCCGAGGCCGAGGGTCGACTGGGTGACCAGGAGGATGCGGCGCCGCGGGTAGCGATCGGCAAGCGCCCCACCGACCACGGAGAGTGCCAGGGCGGGGAGGCCGGATGCCGCGGCCACGAACGCCACCGCGTTGACGCTGTGGGTCTGCTGGTAGACGAAGTAGCCGAGCGCCACGGTCTGCATCCAGGTGCCGAGGAGGACCGGCCATTGGGCCGACCAGTACCAGCGATAGCTCCGCACCCTCAGCGCCGGGGGCAGCCAGCCGGGGCCTGCCCCCTTCCCCGCCACCGGGAAGGCCGTCTCCATCCGCATACTCTCCACGATTCGCAGCGCGGGCAGGCGGTGACCGACCACCTGTCGACGACCTGCATTGCCAAGATAGGAGCAAGGGGGCTTGGGCGGAGAGATGGCAAAGGTGAGGGTGTCCCTCCCTGAAGGGCTGGTGAAGGAGCTGGACGCCGATGCGCTGCGGCGGTCTCTGAGCCGGGGCGCGCTGATCGCTGTCGCGGCGCGTCGCGAGCTCAATCGCCCCGACCCCGAGGCGATCGCGGCCGCCGTTGCGAGGTCGGAGGAGCGCTTCGCCACCGCCGGATCCTTCGACGCCGCTGAGCTTCTCCGGCGCGAGCGAGACACCCGTCGTTGACGTCTCCCGACGCCTCCGACTTGCCTGATCACGGTGGTGTGTGGCGAGCTTCGATCGGTACGTGATCGTGGACTGGAGTGCGGCAGGCCGGCCACGGGTCGGCCCGGACTCCGTCTGGATCGCGAGCCTCGGATCGCGGGGTGTCGCCGCGACGCGCAATCCGCCGACGCGCGGAGCGGCCGCGCTTGAGCTCGGTGACGAGCTGGTGGACGCGACACGGCGCGCGGAGCGTGTGCTCGTCGGCTTCGACTTCCCGCTCGCCTTTCCTCGGGGGCTTGCGACCGCGCTGGGTGGGGACGGCACCTCATGGAACGCGGTGTCGGAGTACCTCGAGACGTCGCTCCGGGACGACGACGCGACCAACGGGAACACTCGTTTCGAGGTTGCGGCGGCGATCAACGCCAGGTTGGGTCACCACGTGTTCTGGGGCTGCCCGCCGCGGCGGGCGGGGAGGGATCTCTCCGCGCGCAAGGGCCGTGTTCAGTACCGGGCCGATGAACGGACGGGCCCGACCGATGGGCAGACGGCGGGGCTGGCGGAGTGGCGCGAGGTCGAGCGCCTGCTCCGAAAGGTTGGCTTCCATCCCCACTCCGCGTGGCAGCTGCTGGGCGCCGGTTCCGTCGGTGGTCAGGCTCTCACCGGAATCCCGGTGGTGCGACGTCTGCGCCGGCATCCGGCGCTGGCGGAGACGAGCCGCGTCTGGCCGTTCGAGGTCCTGGAACCTAGACTGCGGGAGCGAATGCCCGCCGTGATCCACGCTGAGGTCTGGCCCAGCCTGGTCCCCCTCCACGTCCCGGACCACGAGGTGAAGGACAGGGTTCAGGTGATCCGCCTCGCCGAGCGCCTTCGCGAGCTCGATCGCGCAGACCTGCTCCTCCGCATCTTCGCTGCGGCGCCTCCCGGATCGGAGGAGGAGGGGTGGATCCTCGGCGTCGGGCCGGATGGCAGCAACCTGCTGGCCGCTGCCGGCGCGCCTCGCACTCCCAGCAGGGGCTGACAGGTGGAGCCTGAGGCCAGAGAGCAGCGCTTCGTCTTCGGCGAGGTCGCCGAGCTGTACGACCGCGCCCGTGCCGGCTACCCGGCGGAGCTGGTCGACGACGTGCTGAGCTTCGTGGGACGGGATGCCGACCGGCTGCGCGTCCTCGAGGTCGGCGCCGGCACCGGCAAGGCCACGGTGGCGTTTGCCGCCCGCGGTCTCGAGATCCTCGCCCTCGAGCCCGACCCGGCGATGGGGGCCGTCGCACTGCGCAACTGCCAGCGCTTCCCCGGGGTGCGGATCGTGCGCTCGACGTTCGAGGACTGGCCGGTGGAGGAGGGCCGCTTCGATCTGCTCCTCGCCGCCCAGTCCTGGCACTGGGTGGATCCGGAGGTGCGCTGGGTCAAGGCCGCCCAGGTGCTGCAGGCCGGAGCCACGCTCGCACTCATGGGACATCACGTCCATTGGCAGGGGGAGCCGCTTCGCGACGAGCTGGAGGATGTCTACAGCCGCGTTGCACCCGAGCTGCTCGCGCGCCATCCGGGGTTCCCGGGGCTGCACCCCGACAGCGGTGACGCTGAGGTGGCGGTCGACATCGCCCAGCCGGGCCGCTTCCGTGACGCGACCGTTCGGACGTACCCGTGGTCGGAGCACCTCACCTCCGGCGGGTTTCTGGAGCGGCTGGCCACCCAGTCGAACCACCGGCTTCTCCCCGCGGCGGAGCGGGACGATCTCTTCGAGGCCGTGCGCGACGTGATCGTGGCGCATGGCGGTGCGGTGACGATCCCGGGGATCACCGTGCTGACGCTGGCCCGGCTTGCGGCCTGAGAGCGCCGATGACGTTGGGGCTCAGCTCTCGGGCGTGCCCAGATCCAATCGGCGTCGAACCTCCGACGCGTTCACGCCGAGAGCGCCGAGCAGCACCGCTGCAGGATTCGGTGATTGGAGAGCGAGGATCTGAACCAGGACCTGCTGGGCCGTGACATAGAGCCTCCGGCGATTGGGCTTGGATGCTTCCTCGAGCACCCTCTTGGCGGCGGGCGCCATGCGGAGGCGATCTCTCTGCATGATGTCTCTGATCCTCGGCTTCTTCGACACCGCGCGCACTGGCAGTGGGGGAGCATCGGTGCCGGGCCCCATGCCCAGGGCGGCCAGGGCTTCCTGATCGAGCGACTCAAGGGCCTGGCGAGCTCGCGGGAGGCTCACGCCCAGCATGACCTCGATCGAGGGATCCTCCAACAGGGCGAGCAGGATGTGATCGGTGCCCGTTCGGCGATCACCTCGGCGGCGAGCCTCTTCACCGGCCCGCAAAGAGACGGCCCAGACGTGGAGCATCTCCGGCACAACGGCTTCCGTGGTCATGATGACTCCCTGTTGTATTTGGTGTGCACGGATTGGCGGGTCACGCCCAGGGCGTCTCCGATCTGCTGCCACGACCAGCCCTTCTCCCGGGCCGACGCGACCTGGTTCGCTTCGACCCTCTCAGCCAGGCGATGAAGCGCCAGCGAGGCGCGAAGCCCAATTGCCGGGTCATCCGACGAGAGGTTCACGCTGAGTTTCTCGATGTCCATGTCTGTCAGTTTAGACTGACATCGTTGATTTGTCAATCTGAGCTGACACAGCGGACGCCACACCGGAGTGCCCCCCGATCGCCCGTCCGTAGGGGCGCTCCCAGTCCGCTCAGACGCCAGGTGCTTGCTGTCGCGAGCGCTTGCCCCGGCTACGAGCCGCTGAAGCCCTGGGCCGCTCCCATGTGGGGCCACACGTACGTCTGGCTGTTGGAGAGGATCTGCTTGAGGTGGTTGCGATCGTGGTGCATCCACTCGTTGATGACGTCGCCGATGCTCAGGTCGCCCACCTTGGGATGCCGGCCGCTGCGTGAGAGGTCGGCCGCGCTGAGGCGCTCGAGGATCTGAAGCCCCGGCTCGCGCACGGAGCGGAACTCCTCGAGCAGCTCCCTGGCGTCGCGGTCCCTGTCGTGGCGCGCCCGCTCCACCTCGTCCTGGTCCCAGGCCGCGAGCTCGCGCCCATCCCGCTCGAGGAGCTCACGAACGCGCCCGGAGAAACCGCGGCGGTCGGCCTCGATGACGTGGCCGAGAACCTCCTTGATGCACCACGCCTCCGGGGAGGGGCGCCAGCTCAGCAGGTCGAGAGAGGCCGCACGCACCTCGCTCTCGATGGCGCCGCCACTCGATCGCAGCAGGCTAGCGATCTCGGTGGGGGTGAGGGGGGCGGGGCCGTCCATGGACGGCGGAGTCTACCGCTGCCGCGTGGATCGCCGGTGGGCGCCGATCGGCGAGGGCGCAACCCCTCGCGACCTTAGACTCGGCAGAGTGACCGCCATCACCGTCGTCCGCCTCTGGCCCGACGACTGGACCGAGTACCGGGAGATCCGCCTGACCGCGCTCGCCGACGCTCCCGGTGCCTTCGGCACGGACATCGCCCGCGAGGAGGCGATGACGCCCTCGGACTGGCGGACGCGGCTGCAGCGCCGCTCGACCTTCGCCGCACGCGCTCCGCACGGGCTGGTGGGAACGGCCGCCGGCATCCCCGGGGACGTGCCGGGCCACGCCGAGCTGGTCGGGATGTGGGTGCATCCCGACTGGCGGCGCCAGGGCGTCGGCGGTCGGCTGGTCTCGGCGGTGATCGAGTGGGCGGCGACGGCCCCCTACCGGGCGCTGGACCTCTGGGTCGCGGTGGGCAACCACGCCGCCGAGGCCCTCTACGCACGCCTCGGCTTCACCCGTACCGGGGCCACCCAGCCGATGCGCGACGACGACCCCACTCGGCTCGAGCTGGAGATGACGCGCCCGCTCTGACCACGCCGCTGCTCTTGACTTGGCGCGGCAAGGTGGTTTCAGACAGAAAAGTCCGAAAGGGGTTGTGAGGGGTGGGGACCTCCCCGGTGGGCAGCTCCGGCCGCCCCGCCCCGGCCCGGCCCGGCCCCGGATTCGATCCCTAGCGCAGGCGCGGGTCGATCGACTCCGTGTCGATCTCGTACTGCTCCAGGGCGGCGGCCACCTCGTGGCGCGGGATCTCACCGGCACGGGCCAGGCCATCCAGCACCGCCACGATGACGTGCTCCTTGTCGGTCTCGAAGTGGCGCCGCAGCGCCTCCCGGGTGTCGCTCCGGCCGAAGCCGTCGGTCCCCAGCGGGATGAAGTCCTGGAGCACGAAGCGGGCCACCTGGTCGGACACCGCCTTGAGGTAGTCGGTGACCGCGACCACCGGGCCCGGCGCGTCCTTGAGCTGTTCGGCGAGGTACGAGGTGCGCTGCTCCAGCTCGGGGTGCAGCCGGTTCCAGCGCTCCACCTCGAGGGCGTCGTTGCGCAGCTGCTGGTAGCTGGTCACGCTCCAGATGTCGGCGGCCACGTCATGGTTCTCGGCGAGCCGCTGCTGGGCGGCGAGCGCCGCTCCCATGGCGGTGCCGCTGGCCAGGATGGTCGCCCGGTGCTTGCGCCCGTTGGCCGACGGGTGGCAGAGGTAGAGGCCGCGCAGGATGGCCTCGTCCACGCCGTCCGGCTTGGGCGGCTGGGCGTAGTTCTCGTTGTAGAGGGTGAGGTAGTAGAAGGCGTCCCCGTCCTCGACGCACATCTTGCGGATGCCGTCGCGGACGACCACCGCCAGCTCGTAGGCGTAGGCCGGGTCGTAGATGCGCACGTGGGGCAGGGCGGAGAAGAGCAGCGGCGAGTGTCCGTCCTGGTGCTGCAGGCCCTCCCCGTTCAGGGTGGTCCGCCCCGCTGTGCCGCCCAGCATGAAGCCGCGGCCGCGCGAGTCCCCGAAGGCCCAGATCAGGTCGCCGGTCCGCTGATAGCCGAACATCGAGTAGTAGATGTAGAAGGGGATCATCGGCTCGCCGAACGTCGAGTAGGCGGTGCCGGCGGCGGTGAACGATCCCATCGAGCCCGACTCGGTGATCCCCTCCTCGAGGATCTGGCCGTCGCGGGCCTCCTTGTAGCTGAGCACCATCTCCGCGTCCACCGGCTCGTACTGCTGGCCGTGGGCGGCGTAGATCTTGACCTCGCGGAAGAGCGCGTCCATCCCGAAGGTGCGGGCCTCGTCGGGGATGATGGGGACGATCCTGCCGCCGACGCTCTGGTCGCGGAGCAGGTGGCGGAGCAGTGCCGTGAAGGCGGCGGTGGTCGAGGCGGGACGGCCTCCGGAACCCGCGAACGCCTCGGCGTAGGCGGCCTCCGCCGGGGGCTCGAGATGGTGGACCTGGGTGTTGCGGCGCGGCACCGGCCCGCCCAGGGCGCGGCGCCGGGTCATGAGGTACTCGACCTCGGGCGACTTGGGCCCGGGGTGGTAGTAGGGCGGCAGACCCTCGGAGAGCTGCTTGTCGGTGATCGGCAGCTGGATGCGGTCCCGGAAGGCGCGCAGCTCGGCCTCCGTGAACTTCTTGAGCTGGTGGGTGGCGTTGCGCCCCTCGAACTGCTGGCCGAGGGTCCACCCCTTGATGGTGTGGGCGAGGATGACCGTGGGCGTGTCCCTCTGCTCCAGCGCCAGCTTGTAGGCGGAGTAGAGCTTGCGATAGTCGTGGCCGCCGCGGCGCAGGTGGCGCAGATCGTCGTCGCTCAGGTGGTCTACCAGCTTGCGGAGCCGCGGGTCGGGCCCGAAGAAATGCTCTCGAATGTAGGCCCCGGACTCCACCGCGTACTTCTGGAACTGGCCGTCGTTGGTGGTGTTCATCTGGTTCACCAGCACCCCGTCGACGTCCCGGGCGAGCAGCGGGTCCCACTCCCTGCCCCAGATCACCTTGACGACGTTCCAGCCGGCGCCGCGGAAGATCGACTCCAGCTCCTGGATCACCTTGCTGTTGCCCCGCACCGGTCCGTCCAGGCGCTGCAGGTTGCAGGAGATGACGAAGGTGAGATTGTCCAGCCCCTCGCGCGCCGCCAGCGACAGCGCGCCGATGGCCTCCGGCTCGTCGCACTCGCCGTCTCCGAGGAACGACCAGACATGCGACTCGGAGGTGTCGACCAGCTGGCGGTTGTAGAGGTAGCGATTGAATCGCGCCTGGTAGATGGCGTTGAGCGGTCCGATCCCCATGGATACCGTGGGGTACTCCCAGAACTCGGGGAGCAGGCGGGGATGCGGGTAGGAGCTCAACCCTCGCCCGGCCGTCTCACGGCGGAAGTGGTCGAGCTGCTCCTTGGTCAGCCGCCCCTCCAGGTAGGCGCGCGAATAGATCCCCGGCGCGGCGTGGCCCTGGTAGTAGATCTGGTCACCGGGGCGGCCGTCGTCCTTGCCCCGGAAGAAATGATTGAACCCGACCTCGTAGAGGGAGGCCGATGCGGCGTAGGTGGAGAGGTGGCCGCCGATGCCGTCGTACTTCTTATTGGCCCGGGCGACCATGACCGCCGCATTCCAGCGGACGATCCGGCGGATCCGGCGCTCCATCTCCTCGTCCCCGGGGAACCACGGCTCGTCCTCGGGCGGGATGGTGTTGATGTAGTCGCTCTGGACCATCGCCGGGATGCCGACCTGGAGATGCTTGGCGTGCGCCAGCATCTTGCCGATCACGTACCGGGCCCGGCTCGCCCCCTCGCTGGCGATCAGGTTGTCGAGCGATTCGAGCCACTCCCCGGTCTCGTCGGGATCGGCGTCGGGGAGCTGTTGGAGAAAGGCGTCGAAGGTCATCGGTCCTCGCTGCGGGGTGGTGCAATCGAACACGCGCCGCCGCAGAGCCTACTCGACTCGCCGCAGCGGAGGCCACTCCGCGGCCCCCCTCAGGCTCCGATCGGCTGGGCCCCCATGCGGAGCCGGGGCCGGCCCCGGTTGGCGTCGAAGCCGACGCCGTGGGAGCGAGCCGCCTCGGCCATCCTGCCCGCCTTGTGGAGCAGCTCCACGGCGGACTCGGCGGCGCCGCTGTTGACCGCGAGTCCGACGTGGGCCTGCAGCGAGACGGGCAGGCCTTCCTCCAGGACGAAGGGCTCGGTGAGCGCCGCCAGCAGCCTCTCGGCGACCAGCTCGGCGTCCTCGGCGCTGTCGAGGTCGTCGAGGAGGGCGCCCAGCTGGTCGTCGCGGAAGCGGGCCAGGGTGTCCGCCGAGCGGACCAGACGCTGGAGCCGCTTGGCGACCTGGACGAGGAGCCGGTCGCTCGCCGGCTCGCCCATCCCCTCCTTCACGGCGGTGATCGACCCGGCCAGGTCGATGACCAGGACCGCCACCGGGTGGAGATGCCGGGAGCGCCGGTGCAGGGCGTGCTCGACCCGGTCGTGGAAGAGCATCGGGCTGGGCAGGTTGGTGAGCGGGTCGCGGAACGAGGTGGAGCCGAAGGCGTCGGGGTCCACGGCGGGGGTCACCCCGCTGATCAGCTGGCCGTATTCGAGGCGGGCCAGGGCCAGGGCGGCGTGGGAGGCGAGCTCGGCGACCGCGGCGGCCTGGGCGGCGGGCAGGGGCGTCGCCCCCAGCACCGTCAGCTCGCCGAGGAGCATCGCCCCGGCCCGGAGAGGCATGCGCAGGACGGCCTCCTCCTGGGTGTCCTCGTCCAGGATGAGGTGCCGGCCGCCGGGAGCCGAGGATGCGACCCGGACCGCGCTCCCGGGGACGAGCGCCTCGGCGGCGGTGCGGATCGCGGCGACCACCTCTCCCTCCTCCGCCGAGCGGGCGAGCCGGAGCGACGCCTGGGCCAGGGCGTCGCCCCGCACCTGGGCGCTCTCGGGCGGGCAGCCGGGGTCCACCTCGCCGACCAGGGTCAGCGGTGGGTGGCGGCGCAGGGCGGACGGGGAACGGCTCACCCTCGTAGGCTAATCGCACTACATGGAGCAGGCGCACCAGCATCACCCGCCTGTGATCGGCTGTCGCGCGGCTGCGCACAGCCCGTCAATTCCACGCCCAAACCAGCACCGAAGCGTCACCAGCCCCCCGTCCCGGGGCCTCACCCGGGAGCCACCGGGGAGTCGGTACCATCCCCGCAGATGGAGTCGGCTGTTCGCGCTGCGCCCACCCTGCGCGACGGCAGCGCGGACATCCAGGCCGCCGTCAGCGCCCTGGCCGAGCGGCTTCCCGAGCGCCTCGCCCCCTTCGCCGAGATCGCCTTCAACTACCGCTGGTCGTGGGACGAGGATGCCCAGGACCTCTTCAAGGTCATCGACCCCCAGCGCTGGGAGCTCTGCAACGGGAACCCGGTCCGGCTGCTCACCGAGACCTCGGCCGCCGCGCTGCAGCGGGTCGTCGACGACCCGGAGCTGCTCCGCCGCGCCGACGCGATGCTGGCCCGGATCACCGCCGAGATGGAGCGGCCCCTGATGCCCGGCCGGGCCTCGGCGCAGCATCCGGTCGCCTTCCTCTGCGCCGAGTTCGGCATCCACCGCTCGATGCCGATCTACGCCGGCGGCCTGGGGGTGCTCGCCGGCGACATCCTCAAGGAGGCGTCGGATCGCGCCATCCCGATGGTCGGCATGGGGCTCGTCTACCGCGAGGGCTACTTCTTTCAGCGCGTCGACCAGAGTGGGTATCAGCACGAGTACTGGCGGCCGCTGGACCCCCAGCGTCTCCCCGCCGCACTGGTCACCGGCGAGGACGGCGAGCCGCTCACCGTGTGCGTGCCGCTGCGGGGCCGCGAGCTGGTCGTCCAGGTGTGGCGTGTCAATGTGGGCCGGACCCCGCTCTACCTGCTCGACGCCGAGCGGCCCGAGAACAGCCGGGTCGACCGCTGGATCACCGGCCGTCTCTACGTCGCCGACCGGACCATCCGGCTCGCCCAGTACGCGCTGCTCGGGATCGGCTCGCTGCGCGCGCTGCGGGCGATGGGCATCGATCCCTGCATCGTCCACCTCAACGAGGGCCACGGCGGGCTGGCCCCGCTCGAGCTGGCCCGCACCGAGATCCTCGGCGGGCACGACCGTTCGACCGCCTTCTCGCTGGCCCGCGAAAGGACCGTCTTCACCACCCACACGCCGGTCGCGGCCGGCAACGAGGGGTACGACGTCGCCGAGGTCGAATCCGTCCTCGGCGACTTCCCCGCCCAGGTGGGTCTCCAGGACGGCGGCTTCCTGCAGCTGGGGCGCACCCATCCCGACAACCCCCACGAGCCCTTCGTCATGACCCCGCTGGGGATCAAGATGAGCCGCTTCGCCAACGGGGTGAGCAAGCGCCACGGCGAGGTGGCCCGCCAGATGTGGCAGCCACTCTTCCCCGAGCGCCCCGCCGACACCGTCCCCATCAGCCACGTCACCAACGGCGTGCACCTGCCCACCTGGATGGCCATCCCGATGCGCCGCCTCCTCGACCGCCACCTCGGCGAGGGCTGGACCGAGCGGGCGTCCGAGCCGGACACCTGGGCGGCGGTGGAGGGGATCCCCGACGCCGAGCTCTGGGAGGTCCGCAACCGGCAGCGCGCGACCCTGGTTGCGGCGGCCCGGGATCGGACCGTCGCCAACCGCCTCGACCGCAATGACCCCCGCGAGTACGTGGAGGCGGCTGAGCGCGGCCTCACCGAGGGCGCGCTCACCATCGGCTTCGCCCGGCGCCTGGCCACCTACAAGCGGCTGTACCTGCTCTACAACGACCCCCCGAGGATCCGCGAGCTGCTGGACGGCGCCGACCATCCGGTCCAGCTCCTGGTGGGGGGCAAGGCCCACCCCAGCGACGAGGAGGGCAAGCACTCCCCGCAGGGCCTCTTCGAGCTGAAGAGCGACCCCCGCTCCGCCGAGAGGATCTCCTTCCTCGACAACTACGACCTGGGCATCGCGCTCCAATTGGTCTCCGGGTGCGACCTCTGGCTCAACCTCCCCCGCCCGCCGCTCGAGGCGAGCGGGACCAGCGGGATGAAGGCCGCCCTGAACGGCGGCCTCAACCTCTCGGTCCTGGACGGCTGGTGGGTGGAGGGCTACGACCGCAGCAACGGCTGGGCGCTGTCCGGCGACGTCGCTTTCGACGCGCACGTCCAGGACCAGCGCGATGCCGCCGCCCTCTTCGACGTCCTGCTCCACGAGGTGGTGCCGCTCTTCTACGACCGCGGCGCGGACGGCGTGCCCCACGGCTGGATCGCCATGGTCAAGCGCTCGCTGATGACCATCGGGCCGCGGTTCTGCGCGACCCGGATGGTGTTCGACTACGTCGACGAGGCCTACGACCTCAGGTAGTCGGTCAGCACGTCCTCGGATCGGTGCCTCTCTGAGTGCACCGTCGAGGTGGCGTGGAAGACGGAGCGGGTCGGCTGGACGAGCATCACCAGGCCCCCCACCAGGGCGACGCCGAAACCGATGGGCCGGTTCGCCAGCGCCACGGGGACACCGCTGAGCAGCGTGGCGAACCCTGCCCGCGACATCCACCGCCTGAGGTAGATCCAGGCGAGAGCCCCCCCCATCGTTTGCCGGCCTCAGCCCGTGGGCCACATCGCGGAGGCCTCTCGATCAGGAGGTGGCGGTGGGATCGACCACCTGGGCGGTGAAGACGATGGCACCGGTCGTGGTGTCGCGGATGACGAACAGGAAGGGCTGGTTGATCGTGATGTAGGTGGGTACCGGGCCGCCTCCGCCGCCCAGCCCCTCGGCGATGGTCGCGGCCGCCGCGGTGGTGCCCACCTCGTCCACGTGAATGACGGCGTCCTGCTTCAGAGCGCCGACCTGGAGGTCTCTGCCGCCATCGATGCCGCTGAAGTCCGCCTCACCGTCGAACGCGTCCGTCATCCCCAGGGATTGGAGCAGCGGTATCAACGACTCGTCGGACGAGATGTCGAACTTCGGCAGTTGGAGGAACACTGCGGGGGTTGAGGTGAGCTCCTGCTCGATGGCCGTGAGCTTCGCCGGGGTCATGCCGGCGATGAAGGCACCGAGGGATTCCGAGGTGGGCATGATCACGTCGGCGACGTAATGCCCTCCGACGTACGGCAGCTCGACCGCGGTCACTGAGCTGTCAACGTATGTGGACAGGGGCACAGGATCGGCGTACTGCATCATCTGGGCCGTGACCTGACTGCCGTCGGCCAGGGTGAAGGGTCCAGGGATCGTGCCTCCGCCGAGGAATTGAGTCTGCCAATCCGCGTTGAAGTAGATGGCGTCGGCCAGCACCATCAGGCAGGACTGGAGGTCGGCGGGGGAGACCACCGTGGGGATCATCCCGTCGGTGGCGTTGCTGACCCATTGATTGATGAGGTCGGCGGCATTCTGCGGGTCGCCGCTGAAGTCGACCTGGCTGGAGGGTGCGGCGAACTCCTGGACCAGGGTGTTGAGGAACGTCTGGTTGAAGGGCTTGCCCTGCTGCAGCCAGATGGCGTTGGCGTCATCCAGGGTGATGCCGTCGCCCTGGGCCGTCGCCAGCAGCGAGGCGTCCAGCTGCTTCCAGGCGGCCGCCTGCACCTCCGGGCTGACCCCGGCGCTGCCCAGCACCGCCGCGATCTGGGTCTCCGTGTCGCCCGTG
This sequence comes from uncultured Actinomycetes bacterium, assembly GCA_964508345.1. GTDB lineage: Bacteria > Chloroflexota > Dormibacteria > Aeolococcales > Aeolococcaceae > Changshengia. Next base: position 226,944 of record CAZDTK010000001.1, read on the forward strand.
GCGCCCAGCTCCAGCATCGCCAGGACGGTCGCGAGGCTGTAGGCGGAATCGACGAAGTTGGCGTCGGGCTGGCTCGCGGCGAGCTGTTGCAGCAGGTCGATCGTGAGGGCGTTGCCGCCATCGGCGGACGCCTGGACGTCGGACGCACTGACGGTGACGCCCGCCAGCAGGTCGGAGGACTGCGAGGTCGGGGTGGCACTCGACGGGGGGGCGCTCGACCGGCTGGTCGCGCTCGGTGAGGCGCTGGGGCGGAGGGTCGCCGTTCCACAACCGGTGGCCAGGATGGCGATCGCGGCCGCGAGGATCGCCAGGGCGCGCAGGCGCGGCCGGCTCCGCTGAGGGCCACGATGGGCGGGTGCCCTGACTGGCACGGGTTGCCTCCGCTGCGGGGTGGCTGCCATCGGCTGGTCAACGCGCCAGCGCAACCAGAGGTTACAGCCTTGCATGGCCGTTCTTCCGGAGTCAGCCCGGCCGGCCTACCCGAGTGGAATCAGCTGCCCGCCCTCACCACCAGGCGTGTTCGAGTGCCCGGTCGGTGCCCGAGGTCCTGTCCAGAACGTCCAGCTCGGCCATCTCCGCCTCCGACAGCTCGAAGCTGAAGATGTCGGCGTTCTCGGCGATCCGCTCGCGGTGGGTGGACTTGGGGATCACCGGGATGCCCCGCTGGACGCACCAGCGGAGCAGCACCTGGGCCGGGGTGCGCCCGACCTTCTCCGCCACCTCTGCGACCCTCGTGTTGCGGAGGTGGCGACCGGTCCCCAGCGGGCTGTAGGCCTCGAGGGCGATGCCCTGCGCCGTGCAGGCGTCGAGCAGGGCGCGCCGGTAGCTGAGGGAGCTGAACTCCACCTGGTCGACCACCGGCGGGCTGGTGCCGGTGGCGATCACCTCGCCGAGCTGGGTCACGTTGAAGTTGGACACCCCGATCGAGCGGGCGTGGCCCAGCTCGCGGGCCCTCTCCATGCCCGGCCAGGCCCAGGTGGGTCCGCCCTGGGGCCAGTGGATGAGGTAGAGGTCGACCTGCTCCACCCCCAGCCGCTCGAGGCTCTTCTCGATCGCGGCGACCGGGTCGCGCTGGCCGGGATAGAACTTGGTGGTGAGGAAGACGTCCTCGCGCCGCACCCCGCTCGACGCCAGGGCCGCTCCCACGCTCTCCTCGTTGCCGTACGCCTGGGCGGTGTCGATGTGCCGGTAGCCGAGCTCGAGGGCCCAGTGCACCGCGTCCACGCACTCCGGCCCGTCGGGGATCTGCCAGACCCCGAGGCCCAGCAGCGGGATCTGGTTGCCGTCGGCGAGCACCCGGGACCGCCCGTCCGCGGTCAGCGCGCTGGTCGTCATCTCCGGCTCCTGGTCTCCGGATCAGCTGCGGGGCAGGGGCTGGATCATCCCGAAGGTGTTGCCCTCGGTGTCCTTCGCGTAGATGGTGTCGCCGGTGCCGGGAACGGTCTGCCGCTCACCGACGATGCTCCCGCCGGCGGCGACCACCCTGTGGGTGGCGGCATCCAGGTCGTCCACACCGATCCAGAGGATCGCCGGCTGCGAGTTGTAGCTGCGCGGCATGATCGCCCCGCTGGTGCCCATCTCCCCCTCCTCCCCGGTGTGGGCCAGCCAGTAGTCCATGCCGGGCGTGCCGGAGTCGGTGATCTTCCAGTCGAAGATCTCGTAGAAGGCCCTGGCCCGGGCGACGTCGTCCGCGGTGATCTCGAAGTGCACGACCCGTCCCATCTCGCTTCTCCTTCCCTCTGAGTGCAGCCGGTCGGAGTCGAGCATCGCACACCCGGTCGGGTCGCCGGTCCGCGGCCCCGCCGCCGGCACACGAGAAGGGGCGGAGGCCGCTCTCGGGCGCCTCTCCGCCGCCCGCGGATCGCCTCGATCTCGTCGGAAGTCACTGCAGAGGCGCTGTTAGCATCGGCGCCGATGGAGGGACCCGCCCAGCAGGCCGCGCCCACCCGGCGCTCCGCCCCTGCCCTGGGGGCCGCGCTCCTCGCCGTCTACCTCCTGCTCGCGGTGGCGCTCTTCAACAGGGGCCTCTTCACGGGTGGCGGGACCATCGTCGGCAACCACGGCGACCCGCCGCTCTTCATCTGGTACCTGCAGTGGCTCCCGTTCGCCCTCGGCCACCACCTCAACCCGCTGCTGACCACCTACCTCCACTATCCGCGCGGCGCCAACCTGATGTGGAACACCTCGATCGTCTTTCCCGCCCTGCTGCTGGCGCCGGTCACGCTGGCCTTCGGCCCGATCACCGCCTACAACGTGCTCTGCGTCCTGGCGGTGGGCACGTCGGCGTGGTGCGGCTACCTGGCCGCGCGCCGCTTCACCCAGAGCTGGGTGGCGGCCGCAGTGGGCGGCCTCCTCTACGGCTTCAGCCCCTACATGATCTCCCAGAGCCTGGGACACGCCATGCTCACCCCCGCCTTCTACCCGGCGCTGATGGTCGTCCTGGCCGACGAGATCCTGGTGCGCGAGCGCCGCCGGGCCTGGGTGCTGGGCCTGCTCCTCGGGGTCGCCACCGCCGTGCAGTTCATGACCTCGACGGAGATCCTGGCCATGACCCTGGTGATGGCGGTGCCGGCGCTCGTCGCCGTCGCCATCGTCCGCCATGACCTGATCCGCGGACGTCTCGACTACGCGCTGGGGGTGGGGGGAGCCGCACTGGCCAGCTTCCTGGTGCTCGCCGGCTACCCGCTGTACGTCCTCTTCTTCGGGCCCCGCCGTGTGCATGGTCCGTTCTGGTTCCTCGACTATTACGTCGGCACCCTGGAGCGCTTCGTCGTCCCCTCCCCCGTGCAGCTGCTGGTCATCGGGCACCGCGCCGAGCTCGGCGACTCCAGCGTGTACATCGGCATCCCCCTGCTCCTGCTGGTGGTCGCCACCGTGGTCTGGCTGCGCCGGCGCAGCGTCGTGGTGGTGGCGGCGGTGACGCTCGTCTGCGCCATGATCTTCTCCCTGGGCGGGTACCTCCACGTCACCGATGCCGGCGGTGCGACCCAGGTCCCGCTGCCCTGGCAGATCCTCGACGCCACTCCCTTCTTCAACGACATCCTGCCCATCCGCGTGATGCTCTTCGGCTACCTCGCCCTGGGCATCCTGGTGGCGGTCTTCCTCGACCGGGTGCTGCGCAGTCCGCGCGCCCGCTGGAGGGTGGCGGGCGCCGTGGCCGTCGTGATCGCCCTGGTTCCGCTGCTCCCGGTCATGCCGTTCCCCTCCGAGCGCTGGAGCACGCCGCCGTTCTTCACCAGCACCGACGTCGACCGTCTGTCCAGCGCCGGCTCGGTGCTGGTGACGTCGTACCCCGGCTATCCGAGCAGCGTCTGGCAGGCGGAGGCGGACTTCCCCTACAGGAGCGCCACCGGCCCCGTGTTCACCCCCGGTCCGGGGGGCTGGCAGTGGGGCACCAACCTGGGCGCCCTCGGCCTCGAGCTCGCCCAGGTGCGTCTGGGTGCCCCGGTCCCCGCCGAGCTCGTCCCCGCCGCCCGCCAGGTCTACCTGGACGCGCTGGCGCACCACGGGGTGCGCAGCGTCGTCGTCGGCCCGGAGAGCCACCAGGCCCAGGTGGCGCAGTTCTTCGCCCTGCTGTTCGGCACCCCCGGCGATTCGGTCGGCGGGGTGGTGGTGTGGTATCAGGTGAACCCGGGCGCGCTGCCCGACGCCTGAGCGGTGGCGCCGGCGGCCGGGGCCGGCACCCGGATGCCGGATCCCCGGCGTCCCCTGGCTAGGCGCTGAGGCCCGCGACCACCCCTTGGAGCAGCCGCGACTCGAGCGCCGCCGCCTCGACCGGCTCGCCAAAGAGGTTCCCCTGGGCCAGGTCGCACCGCCAGTCGCGAAGCTGGTCCAGCTGGCTGGAGGACTCCACCCCCTCCGCCACGACCTGAAGTCCCATGACGTGGGCCAGCTCGAGGATGGTGTCGACCAGCGAGGTCTTGCCGGCGGCACTGCGCAACTCCCTGATGAGCGACCGGTCGATCTTTAGCCGCTCGAAGGGGAGGTTGCGCAGGCGGCCCAGCGCCGAGTAGCCGGTGCCGAAGTCGTCGATCGACAGGTGCACCCCGAGTTCCCTCAGCTGCGCGAGCATCTCCTGGACGCCGGGCGTCTCGGCGACGGCGGCGCTCTCGGTGACCTCCAGCTCCAGCTGATCCGGCGGAAGCCCGGTCGCCGCCAGGATGTGCGCGACGCCGGGGACCAGGTCCCGTGAGGTGAGGTCATTCCCCGAGAGGTTGACCGCGAGGCGGAGGAGGGGGATCCCGGCGTCGTTCCACATCTTGACCTGCCGGCAGGCGCGCTCCACGACGTACAGATCCAGTTCCATGGCCACGCCGATCTCCTGGGCCAGGGGAACGAAGACAGCCGGCTCGAGCAGGCCTCGGGAGGGGTGCAGCCAGCGGGCCAGCGCCTCGACCCCGACGACGGCATCGGTGCGGAGATCGACGACCGGCTGGTAATGAACCCTCACGTCGCCCTCCCTGAGCGCGGCGCGGAGGTCCTGGCCGAGCTGCATCCGCTCCAGAAGCTCGGTGCGCATGGCGGGCTCGAAGACCCGGTAGAGGTTCTTGCCGTCGTGCTTTGCGAAGTACATGGCAAGGTCGGCGTCGACCATCAGCGTGCCGGCCTTCCCATTGCTGGACGATGCCACCCCGACGCTCGCTTTCGGCTGCACCTCCCGCCCCTCGAGGACGAGCGGACGGGCCAGCGCCGCCAGGACGCGCTGGGCGGTGGTGACCGCCTCGCGCGGTCCCGTCTGCTCCAGGAGAATGGCGAACTCGTCGCCGCCGACGCGGGCGACGGTGTCCTCCGGACGGACGGCCGCGACCAGGCGCTGGGCCACCGCGCGCAGGAGCGCGTCACCGGCCTGGTGGCCGAGGCTGTCGTTGACCCTCTTGAAGTCGTCGAGGTCGAGGTAGAGGACGCTGCGCGAACCTCGACCTCGCCCGTCCGATGCCGCGCCCTCCAGACGGCCGATGAACATGGCTCGGTTGGCCAGCGAGGTGAGGCCGTCGTGGAGAGCCTGGTGGTTCAGGCGCTCCTCGTACTCGTGGCGCTCACTGACGTCGTTCAGGTTGGCGACCACCCCGCCCACCGCCGGGTCGCGCAGGTGGTTGGTCAGCCGCATCCGGATGTGGCGCCACTCGCCGTCCCGGCGCTGCAAGCGCACCTCCACCGCGGAGGTGGTGCCCGTGTCGCCGCTGATGACCCGGATCCAGCAGCGGCGGACCGCCTCGCGATCCTCGGGGTGGGTGACCGTGTCCAGCATCGCGCTGGCGTCGGAGCCGGGGATGTTCAGGTATTCGCTGCCGAAGCGCGGGGTGGAGAAGACCACCTGCCTGTCGGCGTCGACGATCACGATGCTGTCGCTGGACTTCTCCACCAGCGCCATCAACCGCTCCTCCCGGTGGAGGATTGCGTCGCGCTGCTCGGCCAGCTGGTCGGCCATGACGTTGAAGCCCCGCGCCACCTCCCCGATCTCGTCGTTCAGGTCGATGTCCACGCGATGAGCGAGGTCACCGCCGGCGAGGCGCTCGGATGCCTCGCGCAGGAGGCGCAGCGGCGGGACGATCGACCGGGTCAGGCGGCGGGAGGTCCAGAGCGCCCACGCCACGCCGACGAGGAACACGGCCATCACGTTGATCTCCCAGGCCGTCTGGGCATTCTGCTGCGTCTGCTGGTCAGCGGTCACCGCGGCGCGGCTGGACTGGAGCGCGCTCCCCAGGGGCGAGGCGACGGCCGACATGGCGGAGCTGAAGTAGAAGGCGAGCGAGCCGGTGTCGAGGGTGCTGCCCCAGATGGGGGACAGCGACTCGATCTCGTTCTGAACGAGTATGGAGCTGCCCCAGGCCTGCTTGGCGTCGGCCAGTCCCGTGCGCTCTGCTGCATTCAGGGTCGGCAGGGCGGCCACGCGCACCAGTGCGCTCGCGACCGCCGCGGCGTCCGCTTGCATGGCGGTGAGCTCATCGACCTGCGCCGTGGTGATGACGGCCAGCCCGTCCAGTGCGACGTCCTGAACCCGCACCTGCAGCGCCTCGATCTGGGCTGAATCGTCGCTCTGCGCGGAAAGTGCCAAGCCTGCACTCGTGCTGATCACCGAGCCCGCGGCGGCCACCAGCACCACCGTGACGAGGGGGAGAACGATGAGGAGGGTGGCGACGCGGAACCGTGCCTGCAGGGGCTCCGGCAATCGCACCAGTGCAGACAAACCCATGGCAAGATTCACGATGGGGCCTGGGGCGGCAGGCGCCGTGAACGATTTGAGTCATGTCCATGACTACCGATCGCGTCTTTGGAAGCGTATGCCGCGATTCTGGGCTCGCCGAGGTTCTCCAGCTCCGGTCAGCCGGACGGTGCCGCCACCTCGAGCAGACGCCCGACCCCCCTTGCCGGTCCCCCGGGATCGTGGAAGACCGACGTGCCCGCGACCATGACGGTGGCCCCGGCGCCGGCGCAGATGGCGACATTGTGGGCCTCGACCCCGCCGTCCACCTCGAGCTCCACCTCCACGCCCTGGGCGTCGATCTCGTGGCGCAGCTCGGCGACCTTGGCGAGGGCACGGGGGACCAGCGACTGGCCGCCGAAGCCGGGGTCCACGGTCATCACCAGGGCCAGGTCCATGACGTCGAGGACGTCGTACAGGCACTCGGCCGGGGTGCTGACGTTGATGGCGCCGCCGGCGCGGCAGCCGAGCGCCCGGATGCTCCCGAGGGTCCGGTGCAGGTGCGGGCACGCCTCCCAGTGCACGGTCATGGCGTCGGCCCCCGCCTCGGCGAAGGTGCGCAGGTGCCGGTCGGGCTCGTCGACCATGAGGTGGACCTCGAAGGGGAGGTCGGTCTCGTCCCGCAGCGCCCGCAGGGTGTCGGTGCCGAAGGTGAAGTTGGGGACGAAGGAGCCGTCCATGACGTCGATGTGGAGCCGGTCGGCGCCGCTCCCCTCCAGGGCATGGACCGCCTCGGCCAGCCGGCCGAAGTCGGCGGCGAGCAGCGAGGGGGCGATGACCACGCCGTGGAGGCATCGCGGCCAGGTGCGGGGCATGGCCCGCAGCGTACGCGAACCCGCGCCGGAGGTGGGGGGCGCCGGTCTGCTACCAGCTCGAGGTCGGGTCCGTTGGCCCCCATTCGAAGGGGTGCATCCCGTCCGCGACGGTCACCAGCTCGCCCTCGCCGAGCGGCAGCTGACCTCCGGAGGACGGCCAGCTCGACAGCACGAAGACCCAGCCGTCCTCCGACCAGCTCAGCGATGTCACCAAGGCAGTTCCGGCGTTCTCCTGCGCCTGGAAGATGGCCGCCGAGCCGTCGACCTCGGCCGGCTGCTCCGGGCCCAGGTATGTGACGCCTTCGGCGGCCGCGGTGCCCGCGAACTGGGCCACCTGCAACGGTGCGCCGCCGCCCTCGGCGTCAAGGTAGATGCGCACGCCTGCTGCCGCCGGCTCCCCATTCACCAGTCCGATCATGGTTCCGGGGGCGATGGCAGAGAACCGGTAGCCGGTCGGGAGCACGGTCACCCGGGCCATCGCCTGCTCGTGGACGGTGGGGACCGGCTGGCCGGTGCTCGCGTTCACCAGTGGCCTGGCACCCACCGGGGCATCGACGGTCCCCTCCAGCGGGCCCCAGTAGCCGACCAGATTCCCCGGTCCGGGTGGCATGGGCGGCTGGACCACTGCCAGCGTGACCTGCGAGCTCTGGGTTGTCATGACCAGCCAGGGGCGGTGGGGGTTGTCTCCCCATGCGCTGTCGACGACGACGGTGCGATCGTTGTCGAGGACCACCGCCCCGCCGATGGGGTCGAGCGTCGAATCGGACGGCGCAGGCGGTGGGGTCACCGGCCCCGCTGGGCCGCCAACGCGCACCAGGGCAACCCCATGCGGAATCGCCGCGAGCCGAGGCGCGCCGCGGGGCGTACCGGTGCCAACGCACACGGCCATGGCCAGGTCGGCCACGAGCAGGGCGGCCGTCACGGTGACCATCGGCACCCGAGAGCGCCCGCCTCGCCGGACTTCCGAACGCGTCGCCCAGGCATGTCCGCGGTCGTCGGGAGACTCCGGCTCCCGGACGCCCTTGAGCACGAGCACAGCGCAGCTACCCCGTCAACAGGCTGTGGAGAGGGGATCCCCACGTGGAACGGGTCCGGCTGTGGCGGCGTTACCATCGCCCCAGAGAAGGCGGCTCCGGCCGGCCCGGGGAGCGCAGCGCCCGGGCCACACGGGTCCGTACCCGGCGTGACCTGAAGGGTCTGGACGATGGGCTACTACCCGCCCCCCGGAGCACCGGGTCCGGGCGCGTCCTCCGGTGAACCGGACCCGGGCGCGCCGCCGGACCCGAATGCGGTCCCTCCGGGCTACAGCGACCCCTCCTCCGGCTGGCTGCCCCCGGGGTGGGAGGGCGGCCCCTCCGGCTACGACGCACCGGGCTACACACCGCCGGGGACCCCCGGCGGCGGGGGGCAGCTCCCTCCCGGCTACGGACCGCCCGGTCCCCCGGGCGGCGGGCAGATCCCTCCGGGTTACCCACCGCCCGGAACGCCGGGCGGCTGGTCCGGTTTCTCCGGCTCGTATGGCTGGGGGTCGGGACGCCGGGGCCGAGGGGTGGTGGGGGGCTCCGTCCTGGCCCTGATCGTCATCGTCATCGTCATCGTGTTCGTGATCGTGAGCGGCTCCAGCGGGTCATCGCAGGCCACCAACCTCTTCAACAACTCGATGACGGCGGCCGGCAACTCCTCCGGTGTCGACTACGTGTCTACCTGGACGGGAGGCGGGGAGCCGACTGCCACCTACTCCGGCGTGGCCGGGCAGAACGACGGCACCCAGACCGCCACCGATCCGACCGACTTCGGCAACGAGCAGTTCGACGTCCTCCTCGCCTCCAACCAGACCCTCTACCTGGAGGGAAACGTCGCGGCCCTGGAGGACGAATTGGGCGTGTCGGCGAGTGCGGCACCGGCGCTCGCCGGAAAGTGGATCTCGCTCTCGACCAGCGACGGGCCGTACAGCATCGAGGAGAGCGGGCTGACCGTCTCCACCGAGGCGGGACTCGGCGACTTCACCGCGACCTCGAGCGAGACGGTCACCAGCGGCGGGGCCACTCTCACCGAGATCGACGGCACCATCGCATCCAGTTCGGATTCCGAGGGCGCGACGGTGGTGATGGACGTCTCACCGAGCACCGACCTCCCCACCTCAGAGGTCATCACCTACAGCGACGGCACCGTGAACACCACCACCTTCACCAACTGGGGGACGGCGCCATCCGTCAACGTGCCGGCGACGGCGGTTGCCTGGTCGACGCTCACCACGTCGCCGCCTCCGGACGGCTACGGCAGCGGGGAGACGCCCTCGGCTTCGGCGGCGGCAACGGCGACCGCGACCCCCACACCGACGGCGACGCCGAGCGCGAGCGGGTAGGCGGCCGGGAGGCCCACGCCCTCAGCCCGTGATCACGCGGGACCGGTGATCACCGCCAGGTGACCGCTCGCACGACGCGTGCCGGAGGCCGCGAATCGGCCGCATTGCTCATGACGGTGGCGCGCCGGAGTTGGCTTGGGATGTACCCGTCGCCCCACCCCTGCTCAGCGGCGACGGAGCCAGCAGTCCGACCAGACCGGAGATGGCCGACGCGCCGATGGCGATCACCGCGGTGGGAACTGTCTTGTTGAGGAAGACCGCCGCAATGGAACCGGCCAGCACCACGGCGGCAACCCCAATCAGTGCCGCGACCACCGCCACGTAGACACCGTGGTCGCCCACCTTGTTGTGCATCCGTTGCCACTGCTTCTTCTCGCCGTTCCACCAGGAGTTGCCGTCGCCGGTGATGGCACCGTCGATCCGCTGCCATCTCTTGCCGTCCCACCAGCAGGTGCCGTCCGTGGTGAGGCCCCCGTCGGCGGGTGCGATGGTCACTGTCGAATGCGACGGGGCGCCTGCCGCCTCGTCGGATCGCACAGGCGGTCCCCCGCCGCCGGGTGCGGGGACGGATGGCTTTCCCGGGTCAGCGGATCCGCGCGTGGTCATGTGCTCGCTTGTCATCGCGTTTCCCCCATCGTGCCGGGACTGTCGAGGGGCGGTGCGGGTGCCACGTCCCTGGCCGCGTCCCTCCCCGCCGCTCGACCTGCGAACTCGGTGAAGCCCCGGCTCAGCGAGCAGACTCTGCGCGGAACCTCGGCGAGATGCAAGGGCAGAGCGGCCCGGTGGGGGCGACGTTCTCGTCGATCAGCCAGGCATCGATGCGCGATGCCCGGATGCGCCGCGAAACGATACGGACACGTCAGTCAAGCCGAATCTGTCACGAGTCCTCCAACCGGCGATGGTGTGCGCCGGCAGTCTCCCGGCACTCTCAGGATCCCGCCCGGAGATGCGCGTGCATCGCTCGTCGCCTGCGGGCGGCCGGGGCTAGGATGGTGAGATGGAGGGCGATCCGCCGGCCGGCCATGACGATGCGCTGCATCCGGTCCGGCACCTCCGGCGAGCGCTGAGCGGCGTCACTGCGCCCCCCGCCGGCGGCCGGATCCCCCCCGAGGTCCCGCCGCCACCGGTGACCCCGCACGCCCCGCCCCGCAGGGGGCGCACGCGGCTGCGCCTGACCGCCGGCGTGGCCCTGACGCTGGCGGTCTCGGCCGCCTGGAGCGCAGCCACCCTGCACGGGGAGCAGCCGGCTCCGCCCACCTCCATCGCGTCCCAGGTTCCCGCCGACGCCATCGGGAACCTCCGCATGTTCAGCCAGAGCACGGGGTGGGCCGAGCGCCAGAGCGACGGGGCCATCCTCCACACCACCCGGGGCGTGCTGCGCTGGACCGTCGCCTCACCGCCCACGCTCGAGACGGTCATCGCCGTCTCGTACGTTGACGTGCGGACGGCACGGGCGCTCACCGTCCCGGCCAGCGCCCAGGGCGCGACCACCGTGGAGTCGTGGGCCACCGGTGACGGGGGAGCCACCTGGAATCGCGAGGGCAGCTTCTCGGTAGTGGGCTTCTCACCGACGCTGATCGGCACGCTCGACTTCGTGGATCCCCTCCACGGATGGTTCTCCCAACTCCAGGACGACCCCGGGGTGACCGGGACCGAGCTCTACCGCACCACGGACGGTGGCGCCGACTGGACCCAGATCGCGTTCGTGGGCACGGGCGGACCTGCCGGCGCCGCGCCCAGCACGCAGGCCCCGACCGGGTGCGTCGCGCTCATCGCGGCCTTCGTCAGCCCCGGCACCGGCTGGCTGAGCGGGAGCTGCTCGACGGGCCCGCCGCCCCTCTATGTCAGCCACGACGGGGGCCTCAGCTGGGCGGACCAGCCGCTGGCACCCGTTCCCGGCAGCCTGTACGGAGAGCAGTCCTCGCCTCCCAGCTTCACGTCGACCGAGGACGGCACCCTGATCACCGAGGACGTCGGTGCGACGCCGGTGAGCGCCGGCCTGTTCGCCACCACCGACGGTGGGCGGACCTGGTCGCTCCGCCACTCCAGCGCGGGGACGCCCTTCGGCTCCGACTTCGTCGACACCGATCACGGCTGGCTGGCCATCTCCTCTCCTGAAAGTGGTGCCACAGCGCCCGACCTGGACGTCACCGGCGATGGGGGCAGAAGCTGGTCGGTGCTGCACGCCCTCCCCGACATCGGGTGGAACGTGTACATGGGGCTGCAGCTCGACTTCCTCACCCCCGCGGTGGGGTGGGTGTCAACCGGCGTCGACCAGTCCGACGGAGGTCGCAGCTACCTGCTGGAGACCGGTGATGGCGGCCAGACGTGGTCCGCCCTGCGCCCGCTGATCTCCATGCAGTAGCGGCCTCCGCCACGCATCTCCGGCGCTCGCCGCTCACGCGGGGCCAGGACCTCACCAGTCAGATGCTCGCCGCCGCTGCGGAGGACCGCTCCAAACGAGGAGCTCACAGCGGATTAGAATGCCTTCCGAGCGGGGCAGAGGGCTGGCCCAAGCCCGTGGCCCGTCAAGGGGGGAAGGTCATGGTGCGCTTCACTCACGTGGCATCCGCCGGAGCGGCGGCCCTGCTGCTGGTCGCATGCGGGACCTCGACGGGGCAGACCCCAACGGGGACACCCAGCTCCGCTGCCACCGCGACCGGCACCGCGATGCCGACGCCGACACCATCGCCCCCACCGACGGCGACACCCACCACCGCCCCCATCAGCCTCTCCTGCCCCTCGGCGAGCGAGGTCAGCACCGACGCCGGGGGACCCTCGTTCATTCTCCAGGGCGCGGGAGGCAACGCCAACGAGTTGGAGCCGAACGGCCCCCCGCCTGCTGCCCCGCTACCCAGTGACCTCGCGGTCGGCTCGTGCTCCTACACCAACGCGGACAACATCATCATCATCATCGTCCTGGCCACCGGCTTCCCGGCCGCGGACTTCAGCACCGCCGAGCAGGACGTCACCCATCCCGAGGGCTTTGGCACCCCCACCGGCACCCAGACCTTCATCCCGCAGAGCGGCCTGGGAGACCAGGCGGTCGCCTACAGCTACAGCATCACCCCCACTGCGACCAACAGCGTCAGTTACGAGGAGGGGACGATCGCGATCCAGGGAACCAACCTGGTGAGCGTGCAGGTGTTGGGGAGCGCCTACGTCCCGACGATCCCGCAGGTGGCCAACACCCTCACCGCGGCGCTCCTGACCTGAGCCTCGAGGGAGCGGCGCCTTCTGCGGGAGGTCGTAGCTGTGGTCATCACGCTGGCGGTCGCGCACAGCCTCCGACGGTCGGGGATGAGGCGGTCCGGGGGTGAGGCGTGGACCTGGGCAGATCGAGATTCTCTCTGCGGGTGTTCGCTGGTGATCCGGGTACGCGCACAGCAATCGCGACACGAGGGTGTTGTTGCTGAGATTGTTGCGTCCTGTAGAGGAGGCTCAATGACCTAGGACCAAAGGGCCCAAGTACCCTACGCACGTTCGGCTAGGGTGCTCCTCGGGACCCCGCCTCCGAGGAGAACCATGTCGACAGTAGCGCGGACGTTCCAGGGGCGAGGCGCCGTCCAGGTGGATTCCCGGCTCGACTCCAGCTCGGGAGACGTCGTGTGGGGAGAGAATCGGGTCGCCTCGTCCAAGCGTCTCGCGAGAGTGGCCGGGGTCCTCTACCTGCTGGTCGGCATCCTCGGCGGGTTTGCCGAGGGGTACGTGGAACCCAAGATGTACGTTGCCGGCCACGCGGCGGCCACCGCGGGCAACGTGGTCGCGAATGCCGGCCTGATGCGCATCGGTGTGGTGGCAGACCTATTGGATGGGACGGTCTTCGTAATCCTCGCGATGGCCCTCTACATCCTGCTGAAGGACGTGCACAAGAGCGTGGCGAGAGGGATGCTGATCCTCGTCGCCCTGGCCGCCGGCATCACCTGCCTCAGCGCACTCTTCGAGTTCGAAGGGCTGCGGGTCGCAACCGGAGCCGTCAACGTGGCCGCCTTGGGTACTGCCGGTTCGAATGCTCTGGTGCTGCTCCTGTTGGACTCCCAGCACTATGGGTTGCTCATCGCTCAGATCTTCTTTGGACTGTGGCTGGCGCCGCTGGGGTACCTCGCTTACAAGTCGGGGCGGTTCCCCAAGGCATTGGCCATCCTGCTCGTCGCGGCGAGTGTCTCCTACCTGTTCGATATGCTCGCGGCGTTCCTCGTCCCCGGTTTTGACAAGTCGATTCATACCCTCGCCAGTATCGTGCCGGCGGTCGCGGAGACGTGGATGGTCGGCTACCTTCTCATCGTCGGGGTGAGGAGCACGAGTACCGCAGGCCTCGGCGACCACAGCTCGAATGTCGATGTAGGGGGCTCCAGGCCCTCCGCAGACACGACAGATTGACGCGAGGCGAGGGCCGCTCGACGGTGACGTAGCCCGAGCGGACCGCGCCTCCGGGCATCGTGCGGCTGGGCAGCCGAGATTCTCCGTGGGTCCGTCAGATTGATCCCGTGCCCGGCCACAACCTCTTCAGCACGGCTCTGCCAGGCAATAGACTCGGGACTGACCCGTCAACACTTGGACAGGAGGGCGAAGGGTGGCCCCAACCAATAAGGCGAGCAAGAGCACACAGAAGCGTGCGACTCGCACCAGCGCGAGCGGCACGGCATCCGCGGGATTCAGCGCTGAGGAGAAGGCGGCCGCCCGCGAGCGTGTCCGGGAGCTCAAGGCCGAGGCGGCCAAGGCGGATGGGGAGACAGAGCTGCTTGCCGCCATCGCCAGGATGCAGGAGCCGGATCGCACGATTGCCGAGAGGGTCCACGAACTGATCACTGCCGCAGCCCCGGCTCTCACACCGAAAACGTGGTACGGAATGCCCGCATACGCCAAGGACGGCAATGTGATCTGCTTCTTCCAAAACGCGGGGAAGTTCAAGGTCAGATACCAAACGATCGGCTTCAGCGACAAGGCGAAGATCGACGACGGTGCCATGTGGCCGATTCAGTACGCACTCAGCAACCTGACTGCCAAGGAAGAGGCCAAGATCACCGCGCTTGTGAAGAAAGCGGTGCGCTGAAGGCGTCGTCCGATGTGGCCGGTGCGAACGCTATCCTGCCTTCGCGGGTGGCCCCTGCGGATAGACGGTCTCGCCGCGGACGAGCATCTCCACGAACTGTGCCACGCGGCGGGCACGCGTCTCGGGGCGCTGGGCGCTTCCGATCCGGTAGAGAATCGCATAGCGGTTTCGCGATGTGAGGCGATCGAACATCGCCTGGGCCGCCCGGTTCGCACGCAGCGCTGCCGCCAGGTCGTCGGGGATCTCGATATCCCGGCTGCCCGCGTACGCCGACTCCCAGCGGCCGTCGCCCCTGGCCTGCTCAATGGCGGCGAGGCCCGCTTCCTGCATCCGCCCCTCCACGATGAGCCACTCGGCGATTGTCACATTCCGTTTCGACCAGCGGCTGCGGGCACCACGTGGGGTGAAGCGCTGGCAGTAGGTCACCTCGTCGCGCCTTCTGAGCTGGCCGTCGATCCAGCCGTGGCAGAGGGCCTCCTCCAGGGCCTCGTCGTAGTTCAGTCGGGTGGGCTCCTTCGTGCCTTTCTTGGCGAGCACGAGCCAGACGCCGGCGGCCTCGGCCTGATGGCGGCGGAGCCAGGATCGCCACGCGTCAGCGTTCTCGACGATCAGCTCAGGCAGGTCAGTGGCCACGGCTTGGGAGCTTAGCTTCGGCCACCTGCCAGGCACCCTTCTTCAGGGCAGCGCCAATGCGGTGACGGTTCAGTTTGAATCGGAAGGTCGCGCAGCGTCGGGGTGGGCTCTGAGGGCCATGCCAATTGAAAGAAGCACCCCCCACATTCCGAATAAGACTAGAACGACCCCGGGCCGGCTGCAAAGGCAGCCCTGGCATCGCCCGTAGGATCGATCACTCCACGAGCCTCGAGGCATGGGCTCGATACACCTCACTCTTGGCTTCGCGCCTCTGCCCGCTGTCCAGGGTCTCGATCAATGAGAGGAGACGCTTGGTCAGAATGATCAAGTACCGCGTGTCCGGAGTCAGCGCCACGAAGGTGTGAGCCACGCCGGCCGGAACGAAGACCGTCGACCCCGCCGGTGCTTCCAGCTCGCGATCGGCGAGGCGGAACCTCAAAGCTCCGGCCAGTACGTGCCACGCCTCATCGTCCGCGAGGTGGACGTGGAGCTCCCTGGGCCCGCTCCCGGTCCACTCACGCACCGCGAAGGAGTCTCCGGTCGCCTCGATGGGAGTTGTCGGGTGCCCACCGATGGCATAGCTGACGGCGGGCGTCGTGGCCATCTCGAAAGCACCCTACCACCGAGCGCAGGCCCACGCTGTCGCCTGATCGGCGGGGCGATGGCGTGCGCCGGTAGGCCGAGCTTCTCTATGTAGGCGCTGCCCTGATCTCAACTTGGTCTCACCGAGACACCACCATGAGGTGGCGGTGAGCCGCGTCAGGCCAGGCTGCGATCGGGTCCGCGGCCGAGTAGATCTCCAGGCTGCTGAGGTAGCCGTGATCCAGGAAGACGAGAATCCCACCAATCTCCCCGCCCCGGTCGTCGGTCACCCTGGCTTCTGCGGGGATGGGCGATTTGGAGGCCGGAGCTGGTGGCGCCCCTTGCGGGTCCACGTGGAGGTCGACCGTCGCGCAGCCGCACTCGCACCTACCGACCACGGTGGCGTGAGGTAGTTGCGATCGCAGGTCCTGGGCGCCCGTGAACTCCATGCCGAGGAGCTCGGTGAGCACCTCAAGCTCAGTGGCGGTCAATGCCCGCTCGGGCACCTCGCGAGTCAAGACCTCAGAGCCTACACCGGCGCCCACTCGCTCATCGGGCCGCTGGCGACGGGCGACCTCGGCAGGCCGAGATTCTCTCTAGGGCTGTCTTGTACTGGGGACGCTCGTCACCCCTAGTCGCAACGGCGGCGACCGGCGCGTCCACCAGAATTGGCTGATGCCAAAGAACCACGTCCCGAACCCCAACTGGAACGCGAAACACTTCTCACAAGCCAACCCGCGCGGCCGCGGACAGGGCAACGTTCCCCGGCTTCTCCGGCGTGTCGCCAACACGCTTGCGATCCTGGGTGAGATTGAGGTTCAAGATCTCGTCATGCATACGGAGATCACACCCGACGGGGCCTGGCCATCGGTCACCGTCTACTACCACTCGACAGCCAGGAGCCGCAATCGCGTCAAGTAGATACGGTCAATATCGGCAGGCCCAGCTCCACCGTCGCCGCTCCCCAGCGGAGCCGCACGCTCGCGCTCAGATGCTCGCCGCCGCCGCGGTGTCCAGGAACCAGCGCAGGTCACCCTCCGCCGGCCGCACCCGGGCGGCCGGGACCGTGCCCGCCGCCACGCCGCGGAGCGCATCCCCCTTGGCAGCGCCGGTGACCAGGAAGGCGACGTTGCGGGCGGCGTTCAGCACCGGGAAGGTGAGCGTGATGCGGTCGAAGGGGGCGTAGTCAGCGCGGGCTCGCGCCGCCCAGCGGTCGGTGACCTCGAGCACGGGGTCACCCGGGAACAGCGACGCGGTGTGGCCGTTCTCGCCGAGGCCGAGCAGGACGGCGTCGAGACGGGGCGCGTCGCCCGCCGCGCCGGAGGCGCAGGTGGCGGCGAGGACAGCGGCGTAGTCGGCGGCGGCCAGGTCCAGGTCCTCGCGCTCCCCCTCCATCCGGTGGACGCGCCCGGCGGCGACCGGCACGTGGTCGAGCAGCGCCTCGCGGGCCATCCGGTAGTTGCTGCCCGGGTCGTCGGGGGGACAGGCGCGCTCGTCGCCGAAGAAGAACTCCCAGCGCGCCCAGTCGGTGCGCTCCCGGCGGGGCGCCGTGGCCAGCAGCGAGTAGAGGCTGCGCGGGGTGCTGCCCCCCGCGAGCGCGATCGCGAAGCGGCCGCTCCGGGTGATCGCGTCGCCCGCCAGGTCCAGGAGCCAGTCCGCGGCGGCCGCGGCGACCCCCGCCGGGTCGGCGGCGACGCTCACCGTGCCGGGCAGCTCGGCGGTCCCACTCATGAGGTGCTCATCCACGGCTCACATCCCTCCGCGCACCGCCCGTCTCCCTCCGCGCATCGCTCACGGACGGCGCCACTCCCGGCCGTCCCGGCGCATGAAGGCGTCGGCCTCGGGAGGCCCCCAGCTGCCGGCCTCGTAGTTGGGACAGTTGAGGCGATCCGGCGGGTGCGAGCGCCAGCCGTCGAGGATGGCGGTGCACACCCGCCACGCCTCCTCGACCTCGTCCTCGCGGGCGAAGAGGGTGGCGTCGCCGAGCATCGCCTCCAGCAGCAGCCGCTCGTAGGCGTCGGGCGAGGCGCGCTGGAAGCTGGAGCCGTAGGAGAAGTCCATGGCCACGCTGCGGATCTTCATCGACTGGCCGGGGACCTTGGCGCCGAAGCGGAGCTGGATGCCCTCGTCGGGCTGGATGCGCAGCAGCAGCAGGTTGGGCTCGATGGCGTCGGGCGGCGGCGCGCCTCCCGGCATCGCCTGGTGGCCGCCGAAGGGGGAGTGGGGGACGCGGCGGAATTGGACCGCGATCTCGGTCGCCCGGCTGGGCAGGCGCTTGCCGGTGCGCAGGTAGAAGGGGGTGCCCGCCCACCGCCAGTTGTCGATGTCGAGCTTCATGGCGACGTAGGTCTCGCGCAGCGACTCGGGAAGGACGCCGGGCTCCTCGCGGTAGCCGGGGACGCGCTCGCCGTTCACCGTCCCCGGCCCGTACTGGCCGCGCACGGTGTGGAGCAGCGCGTCCTCGGGGTGGATGGGGCGGATGGCACGGAGCAGCTTGACCTTCTCGTCGCGGACCGTCTCGGTCTCGAAGTTGCTGGGGGGTTCCATGCCGACGATGGCGGCGAGCTGCATGACGTGGTTCTGGATGATGTCGCGCAGCGCCCCGGTCTCCTCGTAGAAGGGACCGCGCCCCTCCACCCCGAGCTCCTCGGCGACGGTGATCTGGATGTGGTCGATGTAGCGCCGGTTCCAGATCGGCTCGAAGATGCCGTTGGCAAAGCGGAAGACCAGGACGTTCTGGACCGTCTCCTTTCCCAGGTAGTGGTCGATGCGGTAGATCTGCGGCTCCTCGAAGGCGCCATGCAGGGCGGTGTTGAGCCCGCGGGCGGTGGCGAGGTTGCGGCCAAAGGGCTTCTCCACCACCAGCCGGCGGAACCAGGTGCGGTCCGTCTCCCGGCTCATCCCCTCGCGGCGCAGGCGCTCGGCGAGCGGCGCGAAGCCGCTGGGCGGGATCGCGAAGTAGTAGATGCGGTTGCCCGCGGTTCCCCGCTCCCGGTCGGCGCGGTCGAGCGCCTCCTTGACAGCCTCGAGCCCGCCGTCCTGGTCGGAGAACTGCGCGTAGCTCAGGCCGGCGGCGAAGCCCTCCCAGACCTCCTCGTCGAGGCGCAGCCGGGCGAACCGCGACACCGCGTCGCGCATGCCGGCCCGGAACTGCTCGTCGCCGATGGGGTGGCGGCCGGCACCGATGACCGCGAAGCCGGCGGGGAGGAGCCCGTCCACCGCCAGCGCGTAGAGGGCGGGGATCAGCTTGCGCTTGGTCAGGTCGCCGGTCGCCCCGAAGATGACCAGCGCGTTCGGTGGCGGCGCCGGGACCTCCTCGTCGCCGTCGCCGGACCCGCCGGGCTCCACCTCCCGCTCCGGGGAGACCTCCTCGGTCCCGGTGCCGGCGATGGTCACGCTCACGGGAGCCGGTCCACGCTGCCGGTGGCGGTCGGGGTCATGGGTGCGGCTCCACCGCCCGGTGCGCTCCGCTCAGCCCGCGGGGGCTCCGGCGGTCTCGCGGACGCTGCGGGCCAGGGCCTCCAGGGTCTGGTCCAGGTCGTCGTCGACGTGGATCCGGATCACTCGCCGTCCATGGTTGCGCAGCGACTGCAGGTCGCCCTGAACCTGGGCCTGCTTGAGCACCGAGAAGGTGAACGGCTGTCCGGGGATGGTGACATCGACGGAGTCGTTGGCCGTCACCTGGATGAAGACCCCGGTGTTGGGCCCGCCCTTGTGGAGCTGTCCCGTGGAGTGGAGGAAGCGCGGCCCGAAGCCGAGCGTGGTGGCCACCCGGTACCGGTCGCGGATCGCGGTCCGCAGCTCGTCGAGCGGGCCCTCCTCGGCGGTGAAGGGATTGACGTAGGCCATGATCGCGACGTAGTCGCCGGGCTTGACCAGGGCGAGGTGGGCGAGCAGCGCCGCCTCCGCGGATGCCGCCGGACCGCCCCCGTAGACGCGCACCCCGCCGGCGTTCGCCGCGGGCTCCTCCTCGGGCAGGCTGCCGCTCTTCTCGTAGGCGGCGAGCACGGCCTGGGTGTTGTCCTTGGACTCCTTGACGTTGGGCTCGTCGAAGGGGTCGATCTGGAGCGAGACGGCGGCCACCGCGGTGGCGAACTCCCAGCGGAAGAACTCGGCGCCCAGGTCGTAGGCGTCGCGCAGCTCGAGGACCACCGCGGGCTGGCCGGCCGCGATCAGCGTCTCCACCTGCCCGTCGACGTGGCAGGGCTCGCCGCCCAGGCACAGCCCGACCACCAGGCGGTCGTCCCCGTAGTCCTCGGGCTTGCCCACCGGCTCCTTGCCGATGGGGATGTAGCCCTTCCCCTCCTTGCCGGTGGACTCGGCGATCAGCTGCTCCGCCCACAGGGAGAAGGAGGCGATCTGCGGCGGCGCCAGGATGGTGACCTTGTCGTGACCGGCGGCGTGGGCCAGGCTGAGCGCCGCGCCCAGCTCCAGCCCGCAGTTGAGCTCGGGGAGCGTCGCCGCGGCGCAGGTGGCGCGCATGGCGATGGCGCGGTCGAGGAGCAGCCCGACGTCCAGCCCCATCACCGCCGCCGGCACCAGGCCAAAGAAGCTGAGCGCCGAGTAGCGCCCGCCGATGTCGCCCGGGTTCTCGAAGAGGTGGCGGAAGCCACGCTCGGCCGCGATGTTGGCGAGCGGCGTGGCGTGGTCGGTGATGGCGGCGAAGTGCTCACCGGGGTGGGCGGCGCCGGTGGCGGTCACCGCCTCCCAGAAGTGGGCCAGGTGGGAGGAGGTCTCCAGGGTCGTGCCCGACTTGCTGGCGACCAGGAAGAGGGTTTGCTCCAGCTCCAGGCGGCTCTCCAGCTGGGTGATCGCCTCGGGGTCGGTGGTGTCCAGGACGTGGAGGACGGGGAAGCCGGCGGCGCTGCCGAAGGAGGTGCGCAGCACCTCGGGGCAGAGGCTGGAGCCGCCCATGCCGAGCAGCACGCAGTCGGTGTAGCCGGCCTGGCGCACCTCGGTGGCGAAGGCGGTCAGCTCTCCGACGCGCTGGCGCATGGTGACGGGGACGTCGAGCCAGCCCAGCCGGTTGCCGATCACCGCCGCTGCGGCAGGGTCGCCCGGCTTCCAGAGGTCGGGGTCGCGCGCCCAGATCCGCTCGGCGATCCGGTCGCGGCCCGCCTGGGCGACGGCGTCCTCGATGCTCTCCCCGCCCAGCGCCAGGTGGAAGGTCACGCGCTTGCCGTACCCGCCCCGGAAGGAGTCCAGCTTGCCGGCGATCCCGCTGATCAGCTGGTCGTACGAATCGGCGAAGGACTTGACGCCGGCGGTGAGCAGGTCCTGGGTGACCTTGGCCACGCTGATCCCGGCCGCCTCCAGGTCGAAGACTGTCTGCTCGGCGGCGTCGACGTCCTCGCGGACGGTGTCGCCGGCGACGATGCCGTGGTCGCGGAAGGCCTCGACCGTGGCCGGCGGCATGGTGTCGACGGTGTCCGGCCCGATCAGCGCCTCGGCGTAGACCACGTCGCGGTACTTGGGGTTCTTGGCGCTGGTGCTCGCCCACAGCGGCCGCTGCACGGGGGCGCCGGCGTCGCGCAGGCGCTTGAAGGAGTCGCCCCGGAAGTGCTTCTCAAAGGCCTCGTAGGCGAGGCGGGCATTGGCGATCGCCGCCTTGCCGAGCAGCGCCTCCAGGCGGGTGGCGTCACCGCCCGCCTTGATCCTCTCGTCGAGGAGGGCGTCCACGGCGGTGTCGACCCGGCTCACGAAGAACGAGGCCACCGAGTGGACCGCCAGGGATTGATGCGCATCCAGGCGCCGCTGCAACCCGTGGAGGTAGGCGGCGATCACGCGCTCGTACGCATCCAGGGCAAAGATGAGGGTCACGTTGATGTTGACCCCGGCCGCGATCAGCTCCTCGACGGCGGGGATGCCCTCGGGGGTCGCCGGCACCTTCACCATGAGGTTGGGCCGCTCCACCCGCTTCCAGTACTCCTGGGCGAGGGCGACGCTCCCCTCGGTGTCGTGGGAGAGCGGAGGGGGCAGCTCCAGGCTCACGTAGCCGTCCGCGCCCTGGGTGCGGTCGTAGACCGGGCGGAGAGTGTCGCAGGCGTGCCGGATGTCGCTGATGGCGAGGCGGAGGAAGACCTCCTGGGGGTCGGTCACGCCCTGGCCGAGCAGCTCGTGGATCTGCTCGTCGTAGTGGGTGCCGTCGGCGATCGCCTTCTCGAAGATGGTCGGGTTGCTGGTCATGCCGGTGACGTTGTCCTCGGCGATCAGCCGGGCCAGCTCGGGCCCGGTGACCAGGTCGCGGCTGATGTAGTCGAGCCACACGGACTGGCCGTGGTCCGCGAGCCGCTGGAGCGGGTTGAGAGCCGGCATCGGTGTCAGTGCCCCCCTGCGGTGGTCTTGGCGGCGTGGCGCGCGGCCTTGGCGATCCCCTCGGCGTCGATGCCCTCGGCGGCCAGCAGGTCGCTGGTCTTGCCGCTCCCCGGGACGCTGCGCACGGCGAGGTGGAAGATCCGCGGCGGATGGTCGTCCCCGGCGAGCGCCTCCATCACCGCGGCGGCCAGGCCCCCCTCGGGGTAGTGGTCCTCGACCACGACGAGGATCCCGCCGCAGTCGCGGGCGGCCTGGCGGAGCACCTCGGCATTGATCGGCTTGATCGAGTAGCAGTCGATGACCCGGACGGGGATGCCCTCGCCGGCCAGCTTGTCGGCGGCGGCAAGCGCCTGGTGCACGGTTACCCCGGCGGCGACCACCGCGGCCCGGTCGGCGTCGCTGCGCCGCACCACCCGGGCACCGCCGATGGGGAAGGCGTCGCCGTTGTCGTAGAGCACGGGGTAGGCGTTGCGGGTGGTCCGGATGTAGGAGATCCCCGGCCGGTCGGCCATCTGGGCGACCAGCTTGGCGCAGCTCACTGCGTCGCTCGGGTAGAGGACGGTCGAGCCGTGGACCGCGCGCAGCGAGGCGATGTCCTCCAGCGCCATCTGCGAGGGGCCGTCGGCGCCGATCTCGCTGCCGGCGTGGGAGCCGGAGAGACGGATGTCGGCCTGGGAGATCGCCGCCATGCGGATGAAGTCGTATGCACGGGAGACGAAGGCCGCGAAGGTGGAGGCGAAGGGGATGTAGCCGCGCACCTGGAGGCCGATCGCGGCCGAGACCAGCTGCTGCTCGGCGATGAACATCTCGAAGAAGCGCTCGGGGTGCGCCTTCTTGAACTCGTCGGCGTGGGTGGAGTTGCTCACCTCGCCGTCCAGGGCCACCACCTCGGGGCGGGCGCCCAGGGCGGTGATGGCGTCCCCGTACGCCTTGCGGGTGGCGACCTTGTCGCCCAGGGTGTAGGTGGGGAGGGTGACCTCGACGCGCTCGGGGCTGATGGCCGGGGTGCCCCGCTCCGGCTTGTGGACGTCGAGGAGGACGTCGCGCTCGCCGCCCAGCTCGGCGATCGCCCGCGCCGCCATCTCCGGGGAGAGGGCCACGCCGTGCCAGCCCTCCTTGTTCTCGATCTCGGAGAAGCCCTTGCCCTTGATCGTCCGGGCGAGGATGACCGTCGGCCGGCCCACCGTCTCCCGGGCGTCGACGAAGGCGCCGTCGATCTCCTCCAGGTTGTGGCCGTCGATCACCAGCGCCCGGCAGCCGAAGGCCTCCACCCGGCGGCGGTAGGCCTCCAGGTTCCAGCCGAACTCGGTCTCGCCCCGCTGGCCGAGCCGGTTGATGTCGGCCATGATCGTGAGGTTGTCCAGCCGGTAGTGGCTCGCCTTGTCCAGCGCCTCCCAGATCGAGCCCTCGGCCAGCTCGCTGTCGCCGCAGAGCACCCAGACCCGGTAGGGGAGCTTGTCCAGATACATGCCGGCGAGCGCCACCCCCACCGCGATGGGGAGCCCCTGGCCCAGCGAGCCGGTGGCGACGTCCACCCAGGGGATGACCGGGGTGGGGTGGCCCTGGAACTTGGAGCCGAAGGTCCGGTAGGTCATCAGCTCGGCGTCGTCGATCACCCCGCAGGCCTTGTAGAAGGCGTAGAGGAGGGGGGAGGCGTGGCCCTTGGAGAAGATGAGGTGGTCGTTGGTCGGCAGCTCGGGGCGGGTGAAGTCGTAGTGGAGGTGGCGCCCGCCGAGGACCGCGAGCAGGTCGGCCGCGGACATGCTGGAGGTCGGGTGTCCCGACCCGGCCCGGGTGCTGCACCGGATCGCGTCGATCCGGATCTGCTGAGCCACCTCGTGGAGGGTGTCCAGGTCCACGAGACCCGCTGCCTGTCCGGTCGCCGCCATCTGGAGGTCCTCCTGCTCAGAGCCCGGTCGAATGCCCGCGCGCGGGCCAGCCCCTCCCCTCTCATGATGACCGAGGTGGGGGGTGCCTCGCCGGGACCCACGCGCTCCCACCGCACCGCCGGAGACCGCGCCCGAACCCTCTCGGGACTCTCTGGGAGAATGGGCCGCACCGACGACCGATCACCCCACGGACGGAGGGCCGGCCATGGCGGACTCTGTGCAGCTGCCGGGAACCGCTCATGAGCTGACGGCGAGGGAGTTGGAACACACCCGCTCTCTCGGGCCGCTCTCCGCGGAGCAGGCGGCTGAGACCGTGGAGGTGACCCTCCTCCTCCGCGAGAACCCCGACGGGCCGGCGCTCGCCGAGACGATCGAGGCGATCAGCGCCCAGCCGGTGGGCCGCCGGCGCCACCTCACCCACGCCGAGTTGGCCGCGGCCCACGGCAGCACCGCCGAGGACGTCGCGCGGGTCAGCGCCTGGCTGCGGAGCGCCGGGCTCCACCCCACCGCGGTCGACACGGCCACCCGGCGGGTCAGGCTCTGGGGCACCTGCGAGCTGCTGGCGGCCGCGTTCGGGGTGGAGTTCGAGCGTTTCGAGACCACCCTCCCCGGCGGTGCCCCCCTCACCTATCGCGGCCACCGCGGCCCGGTCTCCGTCCCCGCCGAGCTGCAGGGGATCGTCGAGCACGCCGGCGGCCTCAGCGACCGTCCGGTGGCCCGCGCCCAGTATTGGATCGCCGACATGGCGACGGTCGAGGAGACTTTCACCCCGGAGCAGCTCGCCGCCGTCTACCGGTTCCCGGCAGTCGCCAATGGCGGGGCCGGCCTGACCATCGACGTCGGCATCGCCGAGCTGGGCGGGCGGGTGGACCCGGCGGTGGTGAGCTGGTTCACGGCCGCCCACCCCAACGTCCAGGTCATCGAGGATTCCGTCGACGGGCCCCTGCCCCAGCCCGACCCGGGCGGCTCCGACGTCGAGGTCGCCCTCGACTGGCAGGTGATCGCCCAGGCGCTGCTGGTGGCGGCGCCCCAGGCCACGCTGCGGCTGGTCCTCCGCTACGGGCCCAACACCGAGCAGGGCTTCGCCGACCTCTGGAACTCCTTCGCCAGCGACACCACCTACGACTTCGTGGGCGTCTCCACCAGCTGGGGCGAGGCCGAGGACCAGTGGACGGAGAAGGGGGCGTCGGCGATGGACGCGGCGGCCCAGGCCTGCCTGGCCGTCGGGATCTTCCAGATCACCGCGAGCGGTGACAACGGCGCCGCCGACGGGGCCACCGACGGGAAGGTCTACGCCGACTGCCCCGCCTCCTGCCCCAACGTGCTGGGCGCCGGCGGCACCAGGCTGACGGTGAGCGGCGACCAGATCAGCAGCCAGGTGGTGTGGAACGAGGCCACCCTCAAGGAGGGGGCCGGCGGCGGCGGCGTCTCCATGTACTTCCCCGTCCCCGCCTACCAGTCGGCCAACGGCATCGCGGAGAAGTCGCTCAACAACGGGGCGACCGGCAGGTCGGAGCCGGACATGGCCGCCGACGCCGACCCGGTCACCGGCTACGCGGTGGTCACCGGCATCGACTCGTCCGGCAACCCGACCACGACCACCGTCGGCGGGACCAGCGCCGTCGCGCCGCTGCTCACCGCCGGCTTTGTCGCGATCTCGGCCGTCCTCGGCCGCCGCCTGGGGCGGATCCAGGACCCCGCCTACGCCCTGGGCCACGCCGGTCGCGGCTTCTCCAACGTCACCCAGGGGAACAACGCCTACCCGGCGGGGACCGAGGGATACAGCGCGGGGCCGGGATTCAACGTCCCGGCGGGCTGGGGGAGCCCGATCTTCAGCGAGCTGGCCACCGGGTTCCCCACGGCCGTCCCCACCCCGGCGGGCGCGTTAGCGGAGTGACCTCCGGCGACCGAGGCCCGGGGAGCTCGTCGCGTCCCGGTTGTGATTCCGCGTTCCTGCCGCTCACTCCGGCGCCGAGCCGCCGAAGCTGCGGACGAGCTGGCTGCGCGAGCGGATCCCGAGCTTGGCATAGGTGTGCGAGAGGTGGGCCTCGACCGTGAACACCGTGACGGACAGGTGGCTGGCAATCTCCTTGTTCGACATGCCTCTCGCCGCGAGCTCGACCACGCTGCGCTCGCTCGGTGTCAGCTGTCCCTCTGCCCCCGATCGCCGGCCGCTCACCCGGCTGAGCTCGGAGCGCGCTCGGGTGGCCCACCCGGTGCAGCCGCACTCGTCGAACTGGGCCGACGCGTCCTCGAGCGATTGGCGCGCGCCCGCACGCTTCTGGAACCGCCGCTGGATCACGCCGAGCATGAGCAGCGTTCGCGCCCGGTCGAAGTGCAACCCGAGCGCGCCGTAGTCGGCAGCGGCCTGCCCCAGCGCCGATGCGGCTGCATCGGTGTAGCCCCCGGCGAGCCGCACCACGGCCGCACAGCGTCTGGCCGACGCGAGTCCCCAGGGGTGCTGCTGCCGGACGGCGGAGCGGCGAAGCCGGTTGGTCACGCCGGCGGCCGAGTCGATGTCGCCCGACTGCACCAGCGCCTCGACGAGATCGGCCGCCACCGGGAACGCACCGGGATCGTCCACCTGCTCGCGGAGCGTGTGCGCCCACACGGCCTGCAGGCTCTCCACGGCTCGGCTGAGAGCGTTCTCGAACAGCGCGGCCACGCCGATCGCCTGCCGGGCCTCCAACCGATCCCACCCCTGCACATAACCCGAACCCGTGTCGAGGATCGCCGCGGCCCATCGTCTGGCGTCGGACGGCGCACCCGTCACCGCTGCCTCCCGCGCACGCAGGCGGGCCTGCACCTTGTCCGTCCACGGCTGGTCGTGGGAGATCTCGTTCAGCAGCCCACCCGCCTCCTGCAGGTTGCCAGCCCGCAGCTCGAGGTCGCAGAGCAGCTGCTGCTCGATCCTGCTTCCCTGGAGGTCGCCGCGTTCGTCGGCGAGCGCCAGGAGTTGCCGCAGGATCATCCGGGCATCGCCGAGCTCGCCCCTGAAGACGAGGCGTATGGCGCGCATCCGATCCATCGAGCTCTCGGGAAGGCTCTGGGGTCGGTCGGACAGGAGCTGCGACGGGCTGAGGTCGTCGATGGGGCGACCACGCAGGATGCGGGCCCAGGCGAGCGCGGTGCGGACGCGATCCCCAACATCGGAGCCGGCGTGTTGAGCGGCGGACACGGCCTCGAGCGCCCATGTCTCCGCTCTGTCGATGCGCTCGACCGCGCCGACCGTCAGGAACCGTGACCTCTTGGCCAGGGCGAGAGCCCGCACCTCGGGGTCTCGAGGGGCCTCGGTGAGGGCAAACTCGACATGGGCCTGGTCTCCGACAACATCTGCAGCCTCGCCCAGGACAAGATGCGCGATGGCGCGAGCTCGGCCGGGCGGCAGCTCGCTCATCTCCGCGGTGAGCAGCTCCGTGACGCGCGGCATGTCATCCGCTCTGACGTGGAATCGAGCGAGTGCCAGCACGCGATCGGTGTGCCCTGGGGCATCCCGTGGCGTCAGCCGGAGTGCGTGCGTGCCAAGCTCCTGAGCGTCCCGGACCGCGCCGCGCTTGGCTGCCAGCTCAGCTGCCGCCGCGATGGCACCGGCCACGTCCGCATCCGGGGCGACGGTGGCGATGGCCAGGTGCCGAGCGCGCAGCGTCGCGTCACCGACGGCAGATGCCAGCTCCAGGTGGAGGTCCCTCCGCTCCCGCGCGGAGGAGTGCCGCCTCGCCGCCACGGCGAGCATGGGATGTGCCACGTGCACATGCGAGCGCTCGATGACCAGGAGCCCGGATGAGATGGCATCCTCGAGCGCCAGCGGATCCACCAGAGCCGAGAGCTCGGCCCGGGTCAGGCTGCCGCTCAGGGCCACGGCCAGCAGCGCGCGGCGCTCGGGCGCGGGGAGTCCGCGGATCCGGCTGTCGAAGATGTCGTCCACGACCTCGGGAACGGGGAGCTCGGCGCCGAGCTCAGGGACCCCCTGAGCGGCGAGCAGGCGGCAGAGCTCGAGCACAAAGAGTGGGTTGCCCTGGGTGGTCTCATGGATCTGGCGAAGTACGTGCCGCGTCAGCGTCAGGCCGCTCCGCTCGGACACCAGATCGCGCATGGCGCCGAAGCTCAGAGCGGCGACCTCGATATGGCGAAGGTCGTCGGGCTGCATCGCTCGCTCGAGATCGGATCGCCGGCCGGAGCGTCGCGTGACCAGGAACCGCGTACCGCCGCGGGCGAGCCGGCGCGCAGCGAAAACCAACGAATCCGCGGAGGAGCGGTCCAACCAGGCGACGTCGTCGATGGCGACGAGCAGCGGACCGCGCTTCTCCAGGGCCCGAAGGGTGGAGAGCAGCGCGGCGGAGATCGCATAGGGGTCGGGCGGTGCCGCGAGGGGTTCCCCCCTCCGCAGCGCGGCCTCGAGCGCCTGGAGCTGGAGAGAGGGCAGCCCAGCGAGCACGCCCGGGTCGACATCGTCGACGAGGTCCGCCAGCGCCGCGAACGAGAGCTCAACCTCCGCCTGAGTGGATCGGGTCGAGAGGACGAGGTACCCCTCGGCCGCGGCAGTCTCGACGCCGGCCTCCCACAGGGTCGTCTTGCCGATCCCCGCCTCGCCGGAGATGACGAGGCATCGAGCCGGGCTGCCACTGTCGAGGAACTGTCGCAGGGCGAGCAGATCGGCCGCACGGCCGACCAGGTGCTGCCGCTCTGATGCTGCCTCCTGCTGGTGCGACCCCATAACCCCCGACCCCTGTGGCCTCGCGCTCCTCCAGGACGGCCAAAGTCTACAGGTATCCCTAATTGTGCTCGCGGGTGGCCGCCCCTACCGTCGTGAGCATGCCCGAGTTCATGGTCGAGGTGTACGTCTCGCGGGCGGATGCGCTAACGGCGGCATCACCCACGCGGGACGTCTCCAGGGTTGCGGCCCAGATCACCCGTGAGGGGAGGCCGGTTCGCCTGGTCCGCTCCATCCTTGTTCCCGAGGACGAGACATGCCTCTACCTCTTCCGGGCGCACACCGGTGATGCCGTTCGCGAGACCGCGACACGGGCGGGATTGCGATTCGAGCACGTGGCCGAGGTGACGGCCGACGGCCGGCGTCGCCCTCCGCCCCGGGGAGACGTCCCCCTCCGTCGACGGGCTCACCTCGAGCAGCGGGAGGCACCGGCGTGACCTCCCGTGATTCCCAAACCTCATTTCGAAAGACCATCTCAAGGAGAACAGTCATGACACGCAGAAAGCTCATCTTTTCCGGAGCAGCGGCGGCCGCCGCGGTGCTTGCCGGCGGCGCGATCGCCTTCGCAGCGTGGTCCGCCTCAGGGTCCGGGAGCGGCTCGGCCATCGCCGACACGGAGCAGACCGTGACGGTCAACGCGGTGGCGCTCACCTCGTCGTCGGCGTCGCTCTACCCGGGCGGCCCCGCGGGCAACGTCTACTTCACGGTCACCAACCCCAACCCGTACGCGATCAAGGGCACCAACATCGCCTGGGGGACGCCCGTCTCGGGGAACCCCAGCGCCTGCCCGAGCTCGGTGATCAGCATCGACGCGAGCGCTCCGACGAGCGGCCTCTCGTTGACGATACCGGCCAGTGGGACCTCCGGGCTGCTCGAGGTCAGCGGCGTCCTCGACCTGTCCTCGTCGGCGACCGACGCATGCCAGGGCAACTCGTTCACCGTGCCGATCACCATCAGCGGTCAGCAGCTCCCCTGAGCCTGCTGGCGCGGAGCGACCTCATGTTCGCGACACGTGGCGCGCGGGGCTCCTGGCGAGGGGCCCTGCGCGCCGGCCGGATGGGTCCGGCGGCTCTTCTCGGTGTGGTGATGATCGGGCTCTGCGGGTGCTCAGCCGATCTCCACACTGACCGGCTGGTGTTCCTGGGCTCCGGGAGCTCGGGCCCCGTGTCGATCGCCGGCGGCTCGAGCTTCGCGCCCGCCCCGCCGGCCGGCGGCGAGGGATCGTTTCGCATCGCCGGTGACAGGAGCGGCCTGTACCCCGGGCTCTCCACCACCCTGGTGCTGACGGTGACCAACCCGCAGGCGTTCGCGATCGTCGTGAGCTCGGTGACGACGACGGTGCACGCTGCCAGCGGCAGCTGCCCGGCATCCGACCTCTCGGTGGGCTCGTTCGAGGGGCAGCTCTTGGTTCCGGCCCGCGGCTCCGCCACGACATCGGTCCCCGTGAGGTTGGTGGCGGACGCCCCCAACGCCTGCATCGGGGCCACCTTCCCGCTCGTCTACAGCGGCGTCGGATGGAGACCGTGAGATGAGACGGATCTCCCTTCTTCAGGGCATGTTGGCGTCGCTCTGCCTCACGCTGCTGCTCGGCGTCGTCCTGGCGCCGCTGACTGAGGCGGCGTGGAGCGCCACCGGGGCGGGGACCGCGAGCGCCCTCGCTGACACGATGCCCTCGGGCAGCCAGCCGAGCGCGAGCCCAACCGGCACCAGCGTGTCGCTCAGGTGGACGGCCGCACTCCTCCCCGGCAACGAGGGCGTCGCCGGTTACGTCATCCACCGGTTCGCAGCGACGGGCGGCGCCGAGGCGACGGTGGGCCCCGGCTGCAGTGGTGTGGTGACGACGACGATCTGCACGGAGGCCAACGTCCCCGCGGGCACCTGGGTCTACACCGACACGCCGGTCCAGGACAGCTGGTCGGGCGGGCAGAGCGCCGCGAGTGCCCCGGTCACGGTTCCGTAGCGGCCAGGGCGCGCCGGCTCTCTCCGGCTCTCAGGGCCAAGGCACCGCTCGGGGTGGGGGAGGGCGGTTCGCGGCCCCGGCATCCGGCGGAGCGGGCCCGCAGACCACCGTGGACAAGTCTCCGCTCCCCTGGATCTCGCCGTAACGGCGAGAGGAGGCTCGAGGCGCCCCGGTTCGGCCCCGGAATCGCGGCCGGCTCAGCAGGGTGCCGCCACGATCATCGGACTGGCTCCTCCCACCCCACTCGCAGCTCGCGGCCGCGGTCGTCGTGAGGCGGACCGGCCGCATAGTCACTTCATCTGGGTTGCCATGCCTCCCGGGCGTGAAGGGGCAGATGGCTCGATGGGAGACCCCCGGCTCGGGATCGACGTTGTCACAGCAGCGCACAGCCCGTGCCCCGCGGGTCCGCCTGCCTTGGATGTGGTGGTCCGAACTGGGCGCCGGTCACGAGTGCCACGACTGGGAGGGGGCCCACCGGCCTGTGGAACCGATCGGCGTCGGCTCCCGGCCCGAGCGAGGCTATGCCTAAGCAGCTCTCGGTCGGCGGGGCCGGGGAGCCTCCCCCGGGAGGTTCCGCGAGTTGGGGGACGGCCCGGCTGCTACCATCAAGGGTCCGCGCCCATAGCTCAGTCCGGATAGAGCGTCTGACTACGGATCAGAAGGCCAGGGGTTCAAATCCTCTTGGGCGCGCCAATCGCTGGCCTTCGTCCGGTTGGTGGACGCGGGCCGTCAGGGCGGCTGGTGTGTCGTTCCACTGCGCCATAAGGCTGGGTGTGCCCGACGGCGCGCTTGCTTTGGTAGGAGGAGATCTCAGGTCGAGTTTGAGAGCGCCTCGACAAGACGTCTGATTCTGAGTTCAGACGCCACGTCTGCCTGATATCGGGGCCGCTCAAGCAGACGCTCCGACCTTCGTACCCCTGAACTATGAGCAGACGCTCCATGAGCGCGCTCGTTCGGAGCATCTAGGCGTCCAAGGTAAGCGGTCTGACCGTGGTGCCGGAGCCGTCCCCCCTCGAGCCCGGATCATCGTCTTGTTTGACGACAAACGGGCGGGCGGTGCCTCTCGCAAGACCAGTGACGTGGCCGGGACCGTGGCACAGCAGCCTAGCCGTGATCGACCAGGTCCTAGCCTCACCTCACCCCCACCGGCGCCCGCGACGCGCGGCGCGCTCATGCGTTCGCTGCTGGCTGAGGGGCCGTGGTGATATCGAGCGCCTGGCGACCTCCTTGCCGTCGCTCAGCCCGCTGGTGGGAGTCGGCCGCCGATTTCCGGTAGCCCTCCCCCAATGCCTCGAGTGCGGAGTACCCTCAGTAACCACGTCAAAAGGCTCGCCCGGGGCTCCATGGTCGGGGTTGAGGCGACCTTGCGAGTGCCTCCGATCAACCTCCACGCGCAGGTAGGTAGCCACATGTTACGCAGACGTGGCGCATGGCCAACACCCTCCTTCGAGCAGATCCGCAAACGGGCACGGATCCTCGTTATCGACGATCAGGCCTTTCCATACGAGGCGCTCTTCGCACGTGATGGCTATAGCCTAACGAAGGAGGACGACGTATCTAGCCTGTCCGATCTCGAGGACGGAGACTACGACCTAATTCTTCTGGATCTTCAAGGTGTCGGCTCGAAGGAGTCATCTGATGAAGGACTCGGAGTTCTCAGGCACCTGCGAGAAGTTCGTCCAGCGCAGATGGTCATTGCTTACTCTGAGGCAACATTCGGTTTGAAAGCGCAGCCCTTCTTCCGCCTCGCCGACGGAGTCCTTCAGAAGAGTGCTGACTACATTGCGTTCAAGGAGAAGGTTGATGAGCTGCTTCAATCACGATTCTCTGTCGGGTTTTACGTTGGGCGAATCGCCGTGGAGGCCGGCCTGGCCGGCAGAGAGAATGCTCGTTTGGCCGACCTGGCTCAGCGTGCAATCATCTCCGGCAGACCAGCGAAGCTCAGGGCCTTTCTCAAAGACAAGATCGACGACAAGACCATCCGTCGCATCCTGATTATCATTGAGGCCGCGCGCTTCGCGGCATCTGTGTGGAAGTAGGGATTCCCTTCTTTCCCCTCCCTCACGTCTATCAAGGGCGGAGGGGCGATGGACTTGACGCACCATGGCCACGGAAGTGCCTTGAATGTCGGGATCGAGAGTGCGAGCGCGGGGCAGTTGGTGCGCTCAGCACATGCAGGTTCGGCGTCAACTACATTAGGTTGTCTTCCGACCTCCTTGCCTTAGGCTTCGTGGTTACGGACCTCTCAGAGGCTAGCGTTTCTGACGCTCGCAGAAGAATGCTACGGGCTCCGGGCGTCAAACACTTGCGCCGGGTTCATGTGTTGTCAATCATTGAGCACTGGCCAGCGGTCGATGTGCAAGTGAAGCACGACGCATCTGCGCGGCTAATGGAGGAGCTCGAAGCCCTCCGTGGTTCGCGGGGATACGTCGAGTTGCTGTGTGGGCACCTCAAGAGCGAGATACAAACTGCCCTGGGCCAAGTTCACGACTACCGTCAGCTCGTCACACAGATCATCCAGAACATGAACGTCATCGCTGAACGAGCGCATCCTAGTATGCCAGTGGACGAGTCGCTGCCGCTAATCGGCCATGAGGAGATGGCGATCTACCAGGCGGCGCGCCTCATGGAGCAGAAGCTTCAAGCAGCGCTGTTCTTCGTGCACCCGGAGAAGATCAATGACCCTGCCGATAGCGAGAATATCCGGATTCACGGACTAGTCATCAAGTACCGGAAGATCTACTCTCATGCCTTCGATGCTAAGGGACTCCGGATAATCGAGACCGGTGAGAGCCTCGGAGGGATGTGGGGAAATGGGGACGCCCTTGGTGTAATTCCGCAGACGTTCATTGATAACGCCTATAAGTACTCGCCGAGGGGAGAGCGCGTTGAGCTTAGTTTCCACGAGGACGAGCACTGGATCGAGTTCGTGGTCAGCTCGTTCGGACCGCGGATTGACGATGACGAGCGCCAGCGCATCTTCGAGCCGTTCTATCGAGGAAGAAACGCTACCGTTGGTACCGGCGAAGGCACGGGCTTTGGACTAGCCCTCTCGCAGCTTGTGGCCGACCGATGTGGGGTGGAGATTACCTTCACTCAGAACCCACAGCGAGCAAGTGGCACTCTACTATGGACTTCGTTCAAGGCAAGATTCCCGCGATCTAGGCGGCCTCCCAGCCCGCCGATCCGGCCGCGAGATGGACGAATTCGCCGCAGCGCTTAGTCGCATACCCCGCGGAAGGGTACCTGAGCGAGGCGGTTACGGCTACCCCGCAGCGCACCGACCGGGCGCATACGTGCCAGATCGGGAACTTGGACTCAAGTTCTCCGGGACTGACCCACAGCGTCGCGAACGCGCAATGCAGCCGACTCGGTGTCCTCGTGTTCCCAGACGCGCAGTGAGAGCCATCCACGCTGCGCCAGTAGGTCGTCAAGCTCCTTGTCTCTTCTTCGGTTGTACTCGATCTTGGCAAGCCAGTATTCGCGGTTAGTTCTTGGTGGCACGAAATGTCGGGGACACCCGTGAAAGAAGCAACCGTCAAGGAACACTGCGATGCGCAATCTAGGAAATACAATGTCGGCGGTGCGTCTGAGTTCGGGCAAGGGGCGCGCGTTCACCCGATACCGCAAGCCAAGTCGATGGAGCTCCGACCGCAGAGCTCTCTCGGGCGCCGTCCCGGAAGACACACAGGCGCGCATCGACCGCCGGGTTGACTCGGACTTTGCCCACGACCTACCACGGGTTACGAACGCGGGGAGGCGCGGGCTCCGCGGAACCGCGCCTCGCGGAGCGGCAAGACTGTTGGGGTCATCGTCGTCGTTCACGGGGCTGGCCGCGCGTTCAGGACCCGCTGCGGTCGTGAACGGTCGAAGGTGTGGGCCGTGAACCATTCGGGGTCATCGCCACCCAGTTTGCGGCCGGCGGCGTGCCGATGACAATCACTCGTCGCGCGGCTTCGGGGCCATCTGAACCGGCCTCTCCCCCTGCCGCCACGGGACGCTCTGTATTTCGTCGAGGTCGATCGGGTCCCGCCCATTTCGGTCAACTGCGGGGCGGCGCCACCGACCCAAGGCCCTCACACTTGGCTGACTTAGCACGTTTGCAGCGCTCCGTGGTGCGGTCTATGCGGTCTGACGGCGCTTGACCAATCATGTATTTCTCACGCTGCTTACTCCACATCCCAAGCCACTCGAGCCGACGCCCTCCCGTGGGGTCGCACATCCGTTCAGGCGCTGATAAGATGGTGGCCGATGCTCAGGCAGGCCTGCACCCAACGCCCAGCTCCGCTGCGACGACCTTCCGTGGTGTCACTGTTCACCGGCGCTGGCGGGCTTGACATCGGTTTGGAGCAGGCCGGGTTCCGCATTGTCGCAGCGACAGACTGTGATCGCGACTGCATCCACACACTTCGCCACAACCAGCTCTCCTCCATTTCGATTCCTGGACAACGAGGGCGCAAGTACCTACACGGCACAAAGATCATCGAGGCGGACATCCGCACTGTGCATCCGTCCGAGCTACTCGCGAACGACGCCGATCTGTTCTGGGCTCCTGATCTCTTGTGTGGCGGCCCACCCTGTCAGCCTTTCAGTTCAGCTGGAAACATGAAAGCACTGAGTGATCCTCGAGGCCGACTCTTCGAGCACTTCGTTCGCATCGCGGACGCCTTGCGACCACGGTATATTCTCTTCGAGAATGTCCGCGGGCTGGTCACAGCGATAGGTCCGAAAGGTATCCCCGGAGAGGCGATCGCTCTTGTCCGTGAGGCATTCGAAGACATTGGCTACGCCACGACTTTCGCTCTGCTAAACGCAGCCGATTACGGCGTCCCGCAGCGACGCGTCCGCTGTTTCATGCTCGGGACGAGAGCCGGACATCTACCCGACTTCCCACGGCCGACGCATACGGCTGCGCCTCTCCGAGCCGATCGAGCAGGCCTCAAGCCACACGTCACTCTCCACAAGTTTCTCGCTCGCTTTCCTGTGGTCGAGGACTCTGAGATAGCTCGGCCGTCGCCTAGCCTAGCTGAGCAGCTCGCGTCGCTTCCCCCTGGTTCGGGGATCAAGAGCGCCGGAGCTCGGGAGGCAACTCGTCCGGGTGGCCACTGGGGCTACAAGCAGGGTACGTTCGTTGCGGACCCCCAACTGCCCGCCAGAACGGTCACAGCCGCAACCAGCCAGGACTGGATCCGCATGCCAGATAGCTCGCTGAGGAGGCTTTCGCTTCGAGAGGTGGCCGGCCTTCAAGGCTTTCCCAGTCAGTGGGAGTTTGTTGGAGGCAGCGCGAGCCGATTCCGGCAGGTGGGAAACGCTGTGCCGGTGGCTTTTGGTCGTGTCTTGGGCGAGGCGATTTTGAGCACGCTGAATCGCCCCCAGCCGGTTGAGGCCCCCGTGTCAAGGCCGTTTCCGGCCGCGTTCACGGAGTCCATCAACTACACAATTCGCGAGCACCGGGCCAACAAGGCGAGTCGGGACCGCGTCAGAGAGTTGACGCGTGTTGGCCACGCCGTGACGGACATCAAGGGACTTGGCGCGCAGGACGGCCACCGTCACCGCGAAGCCTCGGTTACCCTCCCCTTGTGGTCGTCGGAGATGTGAGTTTCGGATCCCAAGCGCTGACAGTGTTGTCGTCAAGGAAGAGGCGATCACCCTCGGGAACGGTGATGACCTCGAGGCATGATGGTTGACGAATTAGATTCCGAGGAACCAGAAGAGGGCGCGGGCGAGGGGGCGTTCCTTGAAGCTACGGCAACCGACTCAGCTACGGACCCCAAGAACTGGGGCGCTCTTGCTGAAGCTCTTAAGGGGACCGCGAAAGACTTCACGGCTAGGATGAAGCGAGAGTCCAAAGCCCTAGAGACGCTCCGCGCGTGCGAAGGCCTCGATCGAGGAGAAAGCAAGCGACTCCGGCGTCTCCAGGACTTAGCGCAACAGGGCCTTGACTCCATGTTGTACTCGGACGGTTCGCGCCGGCGCCGGCGGTTTAACCTCCCTGCCCTAGCCGACTACAAACTCGTTATCGCATTCGTTCGGTATGGGGCAAGGGCCGCGCTGAAGGTGGCCTCACCGAGAGCGGGTGACTTCCTGAACAACCAGCTGAGGGGTCAGTGGGCTGAGCGTGTGGTTCTGTCGCTGACGCGGCGGCTCGATGACATCGTCTTCGTTCCGTTCGGCCCTTCGAGCGCGGCGATGCCAGGCGATGACCGATACCGCGAATTAACGGCCGCTTATCGAGAGATCGTGCTGGTGGAGGGGAAGCGACCCGACCTTCTGGCCTTCGATGGGGCTGTGTGGAGCGGCCTCGCCCCGGGCGACATCCGGCGAACGGAGAGTTGGCCGGAACGGCTTCTTGTTGAAGAGGACATGGCGATAGTGAGACGGGGGATGTGTGGGGCTGAGGTTAAGTGCAGCACATGGCATTACGCAAAGAGACGAGAAGCGGGAGGATCGCCACTTGCGGTCACTGCTAAAGAGGAGGAACTTGCAGACTTCGAGCACTGGGAGAGAGAGACTGGCTTGCCAGTGGTATTCTTCCAGGTGCTCTTTGACGAGATCTACTGCATGAGCTTCGCGCGCATGCTTGCGGCAATTGACCGCGGGTTTCTTTACACGAGTGGGGATTACGTGCTGGATCGACAAACGGGAGGGGGGGGAAAGGTATTCCACCGGTTCAAGTTAGTAGATTTCAAGCATCTTTTCGGATCGGTGGTTTTTCCGAACGACTCACGCGGGGTAATTCGCGTGCTGCAGGATGGGAGCGTGGTACCGTTCTTGGAGTACCTGCCTGCAGAGGCGGAGGTGTTGAGTGAGTCAATCTTCCGAGAGGAGGTTGGATTCCGTCACGCGACCTCGCCGTGACTTGCCTTCCTGCAGATCTGGAGCTCTCCAGAAACCCCGGGGAGGTGGACCAGATTGCGAATCTCTGGATTCTGGCGCGAGGGACGAACTGCAACATGAGCGCGAAGGATCCGAACAAGTTCTTCCGGGATGTCGAGGACAATACTCTTAGACATGCCGCGATTGAACGCTCACCTCTGACCTATCACGGGTTTGAGTCGTTCGTTGACGTGTGGCAAGAGGCGCTCAAGGAACGGCTAAGCGAGCGCTTGGGCTTGTCGGCGGAGGATCTCCGTACCCTCTCCAGTCCGATAACTCGAGCGATGCCATGGGGAGCGTGCTCGGGATCCGCGCGTAGGTTAGAGGCCGTGACTCGCAAGCAAGCTGGTCTGATCGCGTCGCTCACGTATTGCAAGAGTAGGCGGTGCGAGGCAGGACGAGAGGAGCTCCGCGATTATGATCAGGATTCAGCCACGGGGGAGTTGGGTAACAGGTTCCTCTACTGCTGTTAGTGGCCGGACCGCCTGTCTTGCATTGCGTGGATTAGGATGCCCGCGATAAGGGTAATGACGGTGAGAGAGACAGTCCAAGAAATGAGGACCGGGCGAGAGAAACCGCGTGTGGCAGCCAGGTAGACCCACCATCCCTTGGCGAAGAGAAGCGCAGCCACGGCGCCGAACACTATCAAGATCCAGTGGCCTGCGGCTGCGAGTTGGACAGTTGAGGGCGCAGCATGTGGACGGGTTGTCGTTCTCCGGCGGGTGTGGATTCCTCGTTGCCAGGCCATCGGCGCGCCGTCCGAATCGGCGAGCACCGAGGCGTACTGGAGGACGGCCACGGAGAGGGCCAGAGAGACCGCCACCGCGATCACCGGTTGTTGACTAGCAGTCATCGCTGCACCGACCTCCACTGCGACGATTAGTAGGGGCGCCAGCACTTCAAGGAGCCCTCTGAGCGCTTGCTCGTAGTATTCGACCATCAGGAGCAGCGCCCCGAGGAAGCCGGCTCCGACGCTGGCGATCTGCCAACTGGTCCCCCACGTCGGTGGGGTCCCAAGGCCTAGCACACGGCGTGGCACTGGGAGGACGTAACTCTCCACGGCGATGGTGATCGAGAGCATGGCGAGCAGCACCATAAACTCGCGGAGCCGCCGTCGGCGTCTGGCCGCGATCTCTGTCTGCTCCAGCCGTTCCAGGGAAGTCCCGAGCCGGACTCGGAGCACGACGGGATTGGTTCGGCGGCTCTTGTCGGGCTCCTGGCTCATGTCACCACAGGAGCAGAAATCGGGCTGCCTCGGCAGCGGCTCGGCCGGTCTGGCTGCTTAGGCGCGCTTCCGTGCCATGTGTAGTTGGAAGGCGAGAATCCCATCGTCACGACCAGTACGTTAGGCCTTCCGCACCGGTGCTTCGACCCCGCTACACAGTCGTAACGCACGCCAGTCCGACCGGGACAAGCCAGAGTGAGGCAGCGACCGCGTCCACCTCGCGGACTGGCGGCTGATTAGCGGCAGCGCGAGACAGTCCCGCTGCGCGCCCACTACTGCCGGATTCCGCCAGCCGGCGGCGTCGGGCGCCGCTGCCGACGGAGGTGCCCGCAGCCGACGAAGCGGCGATGCGCTTCTACCCGCCGCGCACTCCAACGAACCCGAGCATTCCCTCATCCAGGTCCGTCAGCGACCCCAGCACCACGTCCGCCTCCGCATACCGTGGGTCCCCCGCCACCAGCGGGTCGGGCACCGCGATGCAGCGCATCCCCGCCGCCTTGGCCGAGGCCACCCCGCTCGGCGAGTCCTCGATCGCCAGGCAGCGCTCGGGCGGCACCCCCAGGCGCCGGGCGGCGGTGAGGTAGACGTCCGGGGCGGGCTTGCTCCGCACCTCCTCCATCGCCGAGCAGCGCACCTCGATCGACTCCAGGCCGAGACGCTCGCAGACCACCTCGATCATCCGCGGCGGTGACCCGGAGGCGATGGCGACGGGCAGCCCCAGCCGCCGGAACAGCGCGAGCGCCTCGGCCACCCCGGGCATGGCCACCCCGGTGGCCCGCACCTCGGCCGCCACCAGGTCGATGATCCGCTCCGCGACCTCTGCGTCGCTCGGCCGGCGCACCCCGTCGGGCGTGGCCGGCTCGCGCTGCCGCCACACCGGGATCACGGAATCGATGGTCTGCCCTATCGAGCCGAGGCACTCCTCCTCGGTCAGCTCGACCCCCAGCTCGCGGAAGACCCGCTCCTCCGCCACCCGCCACACCGGCTCGGTGTCGATGAGCAGGCCGTCCATGTCGAGGATGACCGCCTCGATCGGGGGCCGACTCAAAGGGCGCGGATCTTGTGCGCCTTCTCCACCAGCTTCTCGGCCCGGGCCGGGTCCACCGGGTTCCAGGTGATCCCGTCCACCTTGAGGCTGGTGCCCACGATCACCCCGTCGGCGATCGAGAGGATCTCGGTGAGCCGGTCGGCCTGGACCCCGGTGTTGGCGAAGACGGGCGTCTGCGGGACCGCCTCCTTGGCCTGGCGCAGGTCGCTCATGGCGAAGGGGACCCCCGCCTCCGGGCCGCTGATGAGGATGGCGTCGACGCCCAGGAAGGCGGCGCTCTTGGCCCTCTCGGCGACGGTGCGGGTGCCGATCGTGCTGCTGAACTCCGGGGTGATGTTGTCGAAGAGGGCGACGTCCCCCGCGCCGATGTTCTCCCGGTAGGCGGCGAGGTCGCCCAGCGCCGGGGCGAAGAGGCCCATGTCGCTCTCGTATACGCCGGTGAAGACCTCGCGGACAAAGGTCGCCCCCGTCGCCCGGGCCAGGGCCAGGCTCGCCCGCGCGTCCCAGAGGATGTTGACCCCGAAGGGGACCCGGATCGAGGAGCGCAGCTCGCCGATCACGGCCGCCATCGCCGCCGGGATCTCCGGACCGACCGCGAGCTGGTAGGGGATGTCGGCCTCGTTGCAGAAGAGCACCGCGTCGACGCCCGCCTCCTGGAGCACCAGGAGGTCCTTGCCGACCACGTCGACGAGGTGCTGGCGCCCCGCCTCTCGATCATGCCGCGGCCGGCCCGGCAGTCCGGGGAAGTGCAGCATCGCGATCACCGGCTTGGAGACACCGAACCTCTGCTCGAGCGACATGGTCATGACGGACTCCTTCCTGAATCAGAGTGCGCTGTGCGCTCTCACGAACTCGATGACCGCCCGGTTCCACGGCCCGGGATCCTCCCAGAAGGCGGCGTGCCCTCCCGGCACGCTGCTCCAGGTGGCGTGGGGCAACGCCTCGCAGAGGCGGCGGGAGAGCTCCTCCCGGATGATGATGTCGTCGCTCGCGGCCATCACCAACGCCGGCACGGTGATCGCCGCCACCCGGCCGATGGCGTCGTGGTCGACGAGCGCGGCCGTCTGGGCGGCGAAGGTGGCGGCGGGCTGGGTGCTCTTCTGCGCCTCGGCGATCAGCTCCTCGACCCGCTGCGGATGGGCGGCGTAGAAGGCGGGGCTG
This sequence comes from uncultured Actinomycetes bacterium, assembly GCA_964508345.1. GTDB lineage: Bacteria > Chloroflexota > Dormibacteria > Aeolococcales > Aeolococcaceae > Changshengia. The sequence goes on from CAZDTK010000001.1 coordinate 267,779, forward strand.
TAGATCCAGGGCGCCTGCAGCCGCACCATCATCGCCATCCCCGCCGCCTCCGCGACCTCCGCCCAGCCGAGGAACGCGGCGCGGGTGAAGGGATCCGGTGTCGCGTAGGTGTTGGCGAGCACCAGGGAGCGCAGGTCGCCGGGGTGGGCGATCGCGTACTCCTGGGCGATCACGCCGCCCATGGAGACGCCGGCGAGGTGGAACGGCGCCAGCCCCAGCTCACGGGCGATGGCGTGCAGGTCCTCCGCCATCTCGGCGCTGGTGTACGGACCGGGGGGCTGGCTGGAGAGCCCCACCCCGCGGTTGTCGAAGCTCACCACGCGCAGGCCACTGGAGACGAAGGCATCGACCTGGTTGGCCCATGCCTCCAGGTCGTCGCCCACCCCGTTGACCAGGACCAGCGTCTCGGTGCCGTCGCCATGGATCCGGTAGTGGAGGTGCAGCGCGCCGGTGTGGATGGAGCCCTCGATCATCCGAGACCTCGCTCCTGCATCGCATCCTTCCACAGCTCGACGGACTCCAGCAGCCCGTCGAGCACCGCCCCGTCGTCGTCCTCCCAGCCGGGGATGATCTCGAGGATGAGCAGCAGGTCGCCGGCGCCCGCCTCCGCCAGGGTGTCGAGCACCCGCCCGGGGTCGATGCGCCCCTGGGCGTTGCGCTCGGGGGTGAAGGGCCAGTGGTGGTCCCCCAGCGCGTCGGACTGCTGGAGCTGGACCTCGACGAGCCCGCGGCCGAAGTGGCGCAGCCACGCGTACGGGTCGCGCTCGTCGCCGCTCGTCCCCGGCACGCACTGGTGGCCGACGTCGAGGCAGAGCCGGACCGGCACGTGGGCCAGGTCCCCCTCGCTGAGCAGCCCCTCGACCACGTCCATCGTGGACGGCTCCCGCACCGCCACCAGGTTCTCGATGAGCAGGTGGTCGAGGCCCGCGTCGCGGGCGTGGCCGGCCAGCTCGATGAGGTCCCTTCTCAGGTCGGACCAGCGCTCCAAGCGGAGGGTCGGGTCCGACCAGTCGGGGACGCTCATGGTGCCGACGTGCCCGCCGGTGGCGGTGGCCCCCAGCTCCGCGGTCACGTCCACCACGCTCCGGAACCAGCGCAGCGCGGCCCGGCGCCGCTCGGGGTCGGGGTGCATGAGCAGGTTGGTGCCGTACGCGGCCAGCCCGGTGAAGGTCGTCTCGGCGCGCAGGCCGTGATGGCTGAGGGCCGCCCGGGTCAGCTCCACCGAGCGATGGCGCTCCACCGGGTCGTCGAATCCCTCGACGAGGTCCAGGGACAATTCGACGAGCAGCAGCCCGAGATCGTCCCTCACCACCCGCGCCCAGTCCTCGGGCCGGGGCCAGCGCTTGAGGGCAAAGCAGTTGTTGATGCCGAGCCGCGCACGCATCTCAGACCTCTCCTGTGGGTTCGACGCGCACCACCGGCGAAGCGAGGAGCGTGCGGTAGCGGGCGTAGATCTGCTGGTATCGCTCGCGGTTCTCTCGGATGGGCTCCATCCGCACACCGGGGCGGTAGCCGGCCGCGGTCGCCTCGGCGGCGTCGCGGTAGACACCGGTGCCGATCCCGGCCAGCAGCGCCGCGCCGGCGGCGGTGGCGTCGCCAAGCACGCGCACCACGGGGATGCCGAGGACGTCGGCCTTGATCTGGTTCCACGCGTCGAGCAGCGCCCCGCCGCCGGAGACGCGCAGCTCGGTGGACGGCGACGAGGCGCGCTCCAGGGTCTCAACGCGGGCCCTGATCCCGAAGGCGAGCCCCTCCATCACCGCGCGGGCCCAGGCGGGCTGCTCGTGGCGCAGCGAGAGCCCGGTCACCGCGCCGCGCAGCGCCGGGTCGTCGCGCTCCCCGTCGCCCAGCACCGGCGCGAAGAGGAGGCCGTGGGCACCCGCCGGCTCGGCGGCGGCGTCCCGGTCCATGCGGACGTAGTCGGCGGCGCGCGGCCGCCGGTCGGGCCCGGCGTAGAGGAGCTGGGCGACCCAGTCGAGCGCCTCCCCGGTGGTGTTGATCCCCACCTCGGTCATGTAGCCGTGGTCGGCGACCGCGCTCGGGTAGTGGGTGACCTCGGGGTCCTCGAGCGGCTCGGCGACCACCGAGTTGAGGCAGGTGGAGCTGCCCGCCATCTCGCTGAGCGGCCCCGGCGCGGTGACCCCCGCGCCCACCGCGCAGGCGATGCTGTCCCCCGCGCCGGCGACGACGGGGACCTCGCCGGCGAGCCCCAGGCGGCGCGTCAGCGCGGGACGCAGATGACCGACCACACCCCAGGAGGGATGGATCGGGGGCAGGAGCGAGGCGTCGAGGTCGAGGTCGGCGAGCAGGCCGGTGGCCCAGCGCCGCCCCCTCTGGTCGAGCAGCGCGGTCGCCGCCGCCATGGTCCAGTCGGTCGCCGTCTCCCCGGTGAGCGCCAGGATCACGCAGTCGCTCGGCTGCAGGAAGTGGCGCGTCCGGCGGAAGACCTCCGGCTCGTGGGCCCGGATCCACAGCACCTTGGCGGCGACGTGGAAGGCGGCGGGCACGTGGCCGGTGAGGGCGTGCAGCGCGGACGTCCCCACCCGCTCGCAGATCCAGGCGGCCTCCGCGGTCGCCCGATTGTCCCTGTAGATGATCCCGGGACGCAGGGGGAGGTCGTGACCGTCCATCGGCACGACGCTGGGGCACTGGCCGGTCAGGCCGATGGCCAGGACGCGGCAGCCGGGGCCCAGCTCGCGCACCAGGCCGCAGAGCGCGGAGACCGATGCGGTCTGCCAGCGGCGGGCGTCCTGCTCGGCCCATCCCTCGGCGGGCAGGTCGGTCGGGTAGGCGCGGCGCACCTCGCCGAGCGGAGCCCCGGCGACGTCGAAGGCGGAGGCCCGGGCCCCGGACGTCCCGACGTCGACGGCGACCAGCACCTCACGGCCCGGCGTGGCCGCGCCGGTCGTCTGCGCGCGGGGGATGGGCATGGCGCGCGGCTCGCCTATCCGCGGACCAGCTGCGCGCTCGCCTTGTCGCGGTCAAGGGTGATCAGCGCACCCAGGAGCGCGCCGGTCGTGTAGTCGCTGCCCGGGTTGAGGATCACGGTCTTGCGATCCCCCAGCTTGCGGATGCCGGAGGCCTCGTGGATGTGCCCGTGCAGGCCGAGCAGCGGCCTGCGCTCCAGCTCGATGTCGCGCACCGCGGTGCTCCCCACCGCCTTCATGTTCACCTGGCCCATGGTCGCCTGCACCTGCAGGTTGGCGTCCAGCTCGGGCGCCTCGTCGAGCTGGGTGTCGAAGGGCGGCGCATGCAGGTTGAAGACGGCCCGCTCCGGGTTCTGCAGCTGGTCGGCCATCGACTTGTAGACGGAGGCGAGCTGCTGCTCGTCCTGCTCGCGGAAGGTGTGCCAAGGGGTGGTGTTGGCGTAACCCCAGCTGATCATCTCGTGCTGGTCGTCGATCCAGACCACCTTGCCCTCGGCGTGGACGCCCCACGGCGCCGTGTCGACCAGCTCGCCCAGCTCCACCGGGTCGTCGTTGCCCAGCATCATGTAGAGGGGGAGCTCGAGGGGGCGGAGCCGCTGGTCGGCGAGGTTGAGCCAGTCGGTGAGCCGCTCCTTCATGAGCCGCAGGAAGAGCGCGTCCAGCGTGCCCGCCTTCTCCATCGCCTCCAGCTCGCCGGGCTCGGCGCGGTACGGGTAGTAGCCGTGGTCGCTGATGAGCCGCTCCAGCTCCTCCAGCTCGGGGCCCTCCTGCACCCTGTAGGGGGTGCCGACGAAGTTGCACTCCCAGATGCCGCCCGGGCCCTTGACGATGGATTGGATCGCCTTGCCGGCGAGGTCGCCACCCAGGATCATGACGCTGGGCTCGTACACCTTCGCCGCGTTGATGAACTTGCGGAAGCAGAGGCTGGAGCCGTGCAGGTCGCTGACGAAGTAGATGAGCGTCTTCCTGGCCATCAGCGCGCTCCGTGGACGAGCTTGCTGTCCGTCGGCGGCGCGGTCCGGGTCGGACCCGTCGCGATGCCCATCAGCGCGCTCCGGCGGGCTCGCGGACCCTGCCCACCGCCTCCATGAACCTGCCCGCGCGCTCCGGATCCACCTCGTTCCAGGTGATGCCGTCGCGCTTCAGGTGGGTGCCGACGATGGCGCCGTCGGCGACGGCGAGGATCCCCGCCACCGTCTCCGCAGTCACCCCGGTGTTGGCGAGGACGGGGACCTGGGGCACCGCATGCTTGGCGGCGCGCAGATCCTCGATGTCGGTTTCGGTCCCCGTGATCTGCCCGCTGATGAGGAGCGCGTCGATCCCCAGATAGACGGCGCTCCGGGCCCGCTGCGCGACGGTGCGGTGGCCCAGCGGACTGGCGAACTCCGGGGTGATGTTGCTGAAGACGGCCACCCCGGCGGCGCCGATGTGGGCGCGGTGGTCGCCGACCGCGCCCATGTCAGGCCGCATCAGGCCGAGGTCACTCTCGTAGACGCCGGTCGCCACCTCGCGGATGAAGGACGCCCCCGTCGCCCGGGCGACCGCCAGGCTTGCGATCGGGTCCCAGACCAGGTCGACCCCGAAGGGCAGCCGCAGCACGCTGCGCAGCTCGCCGATCGTCGCCGCCATCGCCGCCACCGCCTCGGGACCGACCCGCAGCTGGTAGGGGAGGTCGGCCTCATTGCAGAAGAGGAGGCCGTCGACGCCGGCGGCCTGGAGGGTCTCCACGTCACGGGCGACGGCCTCGGCGATGGGAGGCATCCCCGCCACCCGGTCGTGGCCGGGGCGGCCCGGCAGGGCGGCGAGGTGGACCATCGCCACGATCGGCCTGTCGACCCCGAAGAGGTCGCGCAGCAGTGGGCTCATGCCGGCTCCTCGGAGCCCCGTGCAGCCGCGGCGCCCATCCCGGCCCCAGACGTCATCCCAGCTCCTCAGAGCTCATTCGAGCTCGTGTGCCGAAGAGCCGTTCTCTCCGGCGGTGTCGGTTGCCACCGCGTGGGCCTCGGGCACCACCGTGACGATCTCGACCCCCGCCCGCTCGATCCGCTCCACCTCGTTGGCATCGGCGCTGGGGTCGGTGACGATCACCGCGACCCGCTCGATGGGGGAGACCGTGCTCATGGCCACGTCGCCGAACTTGGACCCGTCGGCGACCACCATGATCCGCTCGGTGTGCTCCAGGGCGGCCCGGATGACCTCGGCCTCGCGGTCGTCCAGGTCGGTGATGCCGCGATGGGCGGTCACCCCCGCGGCCCCGATCACGGCGATGTCGGTGTTGTACCGCTGCACGCCCTCGACCGCCGAGGCGCCGACGCAGCTCAGCTCGTCCTGGCGGACCAGGCCGCCGGCGATGATCACCCGCACCCGGCGCGTGCCCAGCATGCTGGCCACCGCCAGCGAGGGGGTGACCACGACCAGGTCCTCGGCGGGGGGCATGGCCCGGGCGAACTGCTCCACGGTCGAGCCCACCCCCACGAACATCACCCGGACCCCGGCGGTGAGCTGGGCGGCCCGGCGGGCGATCTGCACCTTGGCCTGGGCGTGGTGGAGCATCCGGGCGTTCTGGCCGACCTCGAAGGCCCCCACCGCGCGCACCACCCGGGTGGTGGCGCCGCCATAGGTCCGGCGGACGAAGCCGTCGCGCTCCAGCCGGCCGAGGTCGCGGCGGATGGTCATCTCGGAGACCTGGAAGTCACGGGCGAGGCTGCTCACCTCGACCGCCTGGTCCGCCGCCACCCGCTCCAGCAGCTTCAGGCGCCGCTCGACCGCCAGCACCCGTTCCTCCTCAACCTGCCATTCTCCGACGTGTCCGATTCTGAGCGCCTTTCCGTGTCTGTGCCGAGCCGATGTTCGGTCCTGTCCGTCGGGATGTCCCGGAGCGGCCCTTCGATGTGAGGTGATGTTCTCACACTTGACATTCGTGTTCGGTTGTGTTCGACTTTAGCCCGCCCCAGCGCAGCTGTCAAGCGGGGGAGTTGCGGCACGGTTGATGGAGGGATGCCATGGCGACAGAGGCCCGGCCGGGTAGCCGGCTGTTCGTTCGCAACAGCACGGGGTTGGTGCGCTCCGCCTCGGCGCTCGACGCGACCATCTTCAACGCGGTCATCTCGGCACCCATCGGGTCCACCCTGGCCTGGTCGATCTTCTTCACCCTGGTCGCCTTCCCGGGGGCTGACCCGATCGGCGTGCTGCTCATCACCCTGATCATCAACATCCCGGTGTTGATCATGTTCGCCCTGCTGGGAGCGAGCATGCCCAGGGTCGGAGGTGACTACGTCTGGGTGAGCCGCGTTCTCACCCCACCGTTGGCCCTGATCTCCAACCTCTGCATGATCATGGGCGGGCTGCTGGGAGCCGCCTACTTCGCGAAGTTCTTCGCGGTCTTTGCGGCGGGGCCGGCGCTGGTGGCGTTCGGCACCCTGTTCACCAACAGCACCCTGATCAGCTGGGGCTCCTCCTTCGAGACCAACACCAGCTGGATCCTGGGTGCGTCGCTCTTCATGGTCGTGCTGGTGACCGCCATCCTCATCCGGGGGACGAAGGCGACCTTCCGCGCGCAGAACTGGGCCTTCCTGATCGGCATGATCGGGATGGTGGTGGCCTTCATCTGCCTGGGCGTGGTCAGCCAGCACACCTTCTTCTCCAACTTCGACACCCTGAACAAGAGCTTCGGCGGCGGGACCGTCCAGCAGGTGATCGCGGCCGCGGGCGCTCAGCACGCGGCTCCCAACCTGGGCAACCTGAACGCCACCCTGCCCGCGCTCTTCTCGGTCGAAGGTTTCATGATGTGGAACTTCTGGTCGGTGTACATGTCGGGGGAGCTGAAGAGCGCCTCCAACCGCACCCGCCAGCTGACCGTCATGTTCGGCGCGCTGGTCTTCGACGTCGTGCTCCTCATCCTGGGCGCCTTCGTCCTCTTCCACACCGCCGGCTACAACTTCGTCTACGCGCTCAACGCCGCCCCCCACAACTACGCGATCCCCTCGGGGCCCTTCTACTCCTTCCTGGCGGCGCTGGCCTTCAACACCCCGGTGCTCACGATCATCATCCTGGGCTGCTTCCTCTTCTGGAGCCTGCCGTCGATGATCGCCAACACCTTCATGCCCATCCGGTCGTTCTTCGCCTGGTCGTTCGACCGGCTGATGCCGGAGGGGCTGGCCACGGTCAACGAGCGCACCCACTCCCCGATCAACGCGATCCTGGTGGCCAACGCGATCATCGCGGCGCTCACCATCTGGAGCGTGTACTCCAACGTCTTCCAGCTCGTGCTGGGACTTATCGTCCTGGCCGGCTGCCTGGCGGTGGTGATCGTCGCCGTGGCGGCGATCGCGCTGCCGTTCCGGCGTCCCGAGCTGTACAAGGCCTCCCCGGCCAACGTGAACTTCCTGGGGATCCCGGTGCTCTGGATCGTCGCCCCGCTCTCCATCATCGTCTTCGTGGTGCTGGCGATCGTCTCCACCCACTACCCGGCGCTGGTGATGAACGGGAACTCTGCGGACTGGTGGTGGATTCCGGCCTGGTTCGGCGGCCTCATCGTCGGTGGGTGCCTGCTCTACTACGTGCCGAAGTTCATCCGCGCCCGGCAGGGCATCAACGTCAGCTTCGTTTACAAGGAACTGCCGCCCGAGTAGGTCGGGGCGGCCCCCACTCCCGGGTCAGGACGGCCGGCTAGCCACCGGCCGCCCTGGCCCATCGCGTTACCATCCAGCCCCGCAGATGTCGGAGAACGGAGACCCGGCCCGCGGTCCTGCTCGCGTTGCAGAGACGCAAGCCCAACCCCCAGCATTGCTCCCATGACCCAGAACGGAACCCCCACCCCCGGCCCGGATCCGATGCCCGAGAACGGAACCCGCATCCTCCCCGACATCCACGACGAGGCGACGCGCCTCACCACGGCAGTTCTGCAAGCCGGGCTGCACGCTCGCCTGCTGGGCGGCCTGGCCGTCTGGCTGCGCTGCCCCAGCGTGCGCACCAGCCACTTCGCTCGCAGCTACGCGGACCTGGACTTCGCGATCGCCAAGGGCGCCGGCTCAGGGTTCAAGGCGTTCCTCGTCGCCGAGGGCTACGTCGGCGACCAGTTCTTCAACGGCCTCCACGGTGACACCCGCCTCTACTACCAGGCCCCCGACAGCCGCTGGTCGATCGACGTCGTCATCGACGAGCTGGTGATGTCACACAAGCTCGACCTCCGCGGCCGCCTCGACGGCCCGGCCCCCACCATCAGCCTCGCCGACCTGCTGCTCAGCAAGCTGCAGGTCTGGGAGATCAACCGCAAGGACCTGGGCGACGCGCTCTGCCTGCTCGCCGACCACGGCATCAGCGAGGACGACCGCGACGCCGACTCGGTGAGCCTGCCCCGCCTGCGCAAGGTGCTGGCGACAGACTGGGGCTTCTGCCACACCACCGAGCGCAACCTGGAGAGGCTGGACGACCTGTGGGGGGAGGAGCCGCTCCCGGCGGCGCCCTTCAACGTCGGCGCCCAGATCGCCACGCTTCGCGCTGCCATCGAGGCGGCCCCCAAGACCGTGGCCTGGAAGATGCGCAGCCGGGTCGGCGAGCGCGTCCGCTGGTACGAGACCCCCGAGGAGGTCGGTCACTGACCGGCTGAAGGCGGCGCGCTCTCCGGCGTGTGGGTCGGGGATGGCCCCGCCCCTGATACCACCAAGTGTTGTAGTATACAACTATGATTACCGTCCCCGAGGCCGCCCGCCGGAGCGGTCGTAACCCTGAGACGATCCGGCGATGGATTCGCAGTGGACGTCTGCGGTCCGAGAAGATCGGAACCCAGCATCTGGTCGACGAGGCCTCCGTGGACGCGCTCGCGGCCCCGGATGCCATCGAGCTGCCGGACGCGTGGCGCCGGGCCGACGGGGGGCGCGCGATGCCCGCTTGGGAGCAGTTGGTGCGCGACGGGCGCGACGCGCACTGACGATACGAATGCGTCTCGTCCTGGATTCTTCCGCCGCGCTGCGAGCGAGCATGTCCGAGGAAGCGCGCGCGCAGATCGTGGACCATGAGCTCCTGGCTCCGCCTCTGATGTGGTCGGAGACTTGCTCCGCGGTGCACGAGGCGGTGTGGCGCCGCGAGATCGACGACGCCGAAGCTGAGGCCGTCCTCCGCGCCCTGGGGGAGCTCGGCATTCGGCGCCGCAATCCCGCCCGGCTCCACGCCGAGGCCTACCGGCTCGCCACCGAGCTCGGTTGGGCCAAGACCTACGACGCGGAGTTCCTGGCCCTCGCACGGCTCGAGGATGCCCAGGTTCTCACCGCCGACGGCCGGCTGCGCCACGGCGCAGATCGCACCGGTCTGGTTCTCGACCCCTCCGAGCTGCCCACCTCCCGCGGCTGAGCTCGCCGCCGGCCGCCATTGGCGCCGACATCAGCCGAAGAGCCGGTCGATCAGGTCGCGGGTGAGCGCGAGATAGGCATCGCGATCGGGGCTGCCCCCGTGCATGGCGGGGAGCATGGCCGCGTGGGCTCCGGCGACAAGCACCCTCGCCAGGAACTGGGGATCCCCGGACCGGAGCTCCCCTGCGGCCATGGCGGTCTCCAGGTACCTCGCGACGATGCCGACGACCGGCTCCAGCTGCTCGCTCTCCGAGGCGCCGGTATCGTGGAAGAGCAGGTGGTGGAGCTCGCGGTTCTCGACCGCGAAGTCGAACATCGAGGCGGCGAAGCGCTCCAGCCTGACGGCGGCGGGCTCCCCGGCGGGCGGGTTGGCCTCCAGCAGGCCCCCGGCGTGCCGGACTATGCCGTCGCCATACTGGCGCCGGACGGCGGCGACCAGGTCCGCCCTGGAGCTGAAGTACAGGTACGGGGTGCCTTTGGCGACGCCGGCGGCGGCCGCGACCTCGTCCATGGTCGTCCGTTCGAGGCCGCCGCGCAGGAGCGCCCGCCGGGCGCCGGCGAGGATGGCCTCCCGCCGCGCCTCGGGGTCGAGACGCACCCGGCGGGCGGGTCCCCTGCGTCGGGCTTCTGCTGGCATCTGACTGACGGTCAGTCTAGCTGAGATTCGCCAGGCGGGCTGAGGGGTTGACCTCCGCGCCCAAGGCGCGATACTCTATGACTGACCGTCAGTCACTAGTGTACCGATGGAGGTTCGGAAGACCATGGGCGAGCGAATGGGCCGGCTCTTCTACTGGCTGAGCTACCTGCACGGGAAGCCGAACTGGGACACGGGCGTCCCCCCCGAGACCGTCCTGGAGGCCGTCCGCGACCTGCCGCCGGGGCGCTTCCTGGATCTCGGCTGCGGCACCGGGGCCACGTCGGTCCACCTCGCCGGCCTCGGCTGGGAGGTCGTCGGCATCGACTACGTGCCCTCCGCCATCGAGAGGGCGCGGCGGCGCGCCGGGCAGGCCGGGGTCAGCGCCGACTTCCGCGTCGGCGACGTCACGCGGCTGGACAGCCAGCTCGACGGCCGCCCCTTCGACCTCATCCTCGACCTCGGTTGCTACCACGGGCTCTCGGAGGCGGGGCGGTGCCGGTATGCCGCCGCGGTCGCGGAGGCCGCCGCCCCGGGGGCGACCTACCTCCTCTTCGGCTTCACCGCCGTGCCCTCCAGCTGGCGCCTGATCGGCGCCAACGGCGCGGGCACCTCCGACGTCGAGACCCGATTCGCCCCCTGGTTCACGGTCGAGACGACGGCGGCGAGCGGCCACGGCAAGGGGAGCACCTCGTGGCGGCGCCTCCGGCGCCGGGGCGAGGTCAGGGAGTCGGAGCCGCCATCCGCCGAACCGGTGGCCTCGGGTGCTCGGGCGACGGCATGACGTTCTCCCCGTGGATCGCCGCCAGCAGGAGCTGGATGTCCGACCCCTTGGGGACGAATGCGTCGATGCCCGAGGCCGCGATGGAGCGGGTCACCAGGGCGTCCTCGACCGCCGAGTAGGCGACCAGCCGCATCTCGGGGCAGATCTCGCGCAGGCCGCGCGCCGCGGCCCAGCCACCGCCATCCGGCATGCGGACGTCGATCACCGCCACCTGGGGCTGCAGCTTTCTGGCCAGCTGGATGGCGTCGGGAACCCGGCTGGCGGTGCCGACCACCGCCAGGCTGTCGTCGGACTCGATGAGGGAGCGGACCGCCTCGAGCATCACCCAGTGATCGTCGAGGAGGAGCACGGTGGTGACCTCGGGGATCTCCCCGGAGGCCTTTCCCACCTTCGCTAAGCCAGAATCGTTGGTCACTGCTGGGGGCTCCTCCTTGACTGCCGGCGCCCGGATTATGACCCCCATCCGGACACATCGACCACAGTCGCATGTGCTTCGCGACAATGGGTCACGCGCACTTTCGAACGCCTCCCGCCCGGCGCGGTGCGCGACGATGCAACGCGGGAGTAGCTTCGACGGCGCATGAATCTCGGGCTGCTGCTGGGCTTCTGGGGCGAGAACGGTCCACCGCCCCGGCTTCTGGAGACCGTGCTCGAGGCCGAATCCCTCGGCTACACCTCGGTGTGGACCTCCGAGGCCTCGGGGTCGGACGGCCTCACGCCGCTCGCCTGGGTCGGGGCCCACACCGTCACGACGCGGTTGGGGACCTGCATCCTGCACATGGCCGCGCGGGCACCGGCGGCGACCGCGATGGCGGCGCTCAGCCTCGACCACCTCTCGGGCGGCCGCTTCGTCCTGGGGCTCGGGGTCTCGGGGCCGGAGCTGGTCGAGGGCTGGTACGGCCAGCCCTTCGACCCTCCGCTCGCGCGCACGCGCGAGTACGTCGAGATCGTCCGCCGGGTGCTGGCCCGCGAGGAGCCCCTGGAGTACCGGGGTCAGCACTACGTCCTCCCGTTTCCCGGTGGCTCCGGGCTGGGGAGGCCCTTCCGCTCCATGGTCCGGCCGCTGCGTCCCGACCTCCCCATCCTGCTGGCGGCCGAGGGACCGCGCAACGTCGCCCTGGCCCGCGAGATCGCCGACGGCTGGATCGCCACCTACTACTCCCCCCACCACGACGCTCACCACCGGGCGGCGCTGGCCGAGGGCGCCGCCCGCCCCGGGGCTCGCTCGGATGACGGGAGCTTCGAGGTGGTCGCCACCGTGCCCGTCATCCTCGACGACGACGTCGAGGCCGCCGCCGATCAGCTGCGCGGGCTCTTCGCGCGCTTCATCGGGGGGATGGGCCCAGTGGGCCGCAACTTCCACTACAACGCGTGGGCGCGCATGGGCTTCGAGGAGGTCGCCACCCGGGTTCGCGACCTCTGGGTGGTGGGGCGGACGGCCGATGCGGCGGCGGCGATCCCCACGGCGGTGATCGAGCAGCTCGCCCTCGTCGGGCCCCCCGCCAAGATCCGCGAGGAGCTGCCCGCCTGGCGGGCGTCGCTGCTCACCACGCTGCTGGTGCACCTCCCGCCCGACCCGACCGCGCTGCGTCAGGTCGCGGAGATCGTCCTCGGGAGCTGATGGATCGGGCGAGACCCCGCGGCCCCGAGGATGATGGGCATCCTGCCGCCACGTGGCGGAGGGTGCGATCTCAGGGGAGGGTTCCATGGACGGCGTGATCACGGTCGCCCTCGGCGGGGCGGGCTCCTCCCGGGAGTTCCTTGATGGGAGCCGGCGCTGGACGGCCCAGCTCCCGTCGCTGCGCATCGGTCGCGGCGTGTACCGGCCGGGGTGGCGATGGTCGCTGCACGCCGGCCCCCAGACCGGCGTGCCCTCGGAGGCCCACACCGGGTACGTGGAGGCGGGTCAGATGGCGGTGCGCGGCGCCGACGGGCGGGAGGTCACGGTCGGTCCCGGGGAGGCGTTCTCGGCCGGCCCCGGCCACGACGCCTGGGTGATCGGCGACGAGCCCTGCGTCGCGCTCGACTTCGAGGTGGTCATGCGCTGAGCCGGGCCCCTCTCGCCGCCCGGGGCCGTGGGCCCCACCCCCCGGTGCTGGAGAGCACGTCCGCAACCCGACCACCGTCCCTGGCAGGCGCTCCCCCGATGGTCCATCGTCAACACCGAGGATGGGCCCTTCCGTGGGTGTGAGGTGACAGTGATGAGCAACAACGCAGCCGGGCAGCGCGGGCGGGACGGCGTGGCCCTCATCGTGGTGCTCGCCGATCTGGCGGTCTATGCGGCGCTGCTCCACAACGGCAGCGTCGGCTTCATCAAGGACCCGCGCGCGATGGCCTCCATCGTGCTGATCAGCACCGTCTTCCTCTGTCCGATGTCCGCGAACTACGGCCGGCCGGGTCTCTGGACCGGGTTCATCGGCATGCTCGGCGCCGCCACCCTGGCCTTGGGCATCGCCACCCTGGTCACCGATGGCTGGGGGGTGCTGGCGGCGCTGATGATCGGGACGGCGCTCATGTGGCTGCTCTCCGCGATCCACCACATGGTGGTGTCGGCGACCGCCACCGCTCGGGCGGCGGCGTCCGCCGCCGCCGCGGGACCCGGCGAGCGGGGGAGTGCGGATGTGCTGGTCGCCTACGCCAGCCGGCACGGCTTCACCCAGGGGATCGCCGACCGGCTCGCCGCGACGCTGCGGGCCTCGGGGCGGACCGTGGACGAGCGCCCGCTGGCCTCGGTCCACGACCTCTCCGGCTACGACGCCTGCGTCATCGGCAGCGCTGCCTACATGGGCCAGTGGCTCCCGCCTGCGACTGAATTCGTCAAGCTCCACAGGGACGCGCTCTCCGCCCGCCCCCTCTGGCTGTTCAGCAGCGGTCCGCTGGGCACGGCGAAGACGGACGCCAAGGGTCGCGATGTCCTGAAGGCCGCCGAGCCGCGGCAGTTCGCCGAGTTCCGGGATCTGGTCAAGCCGCGCGACCTGCGCGTCTTCTTCGGCGGGCTGGACCCCAGCCGGCTGAGGGGTGGCGAGCGGATGCTCCGCGCCACGCCGGCCGGGCGCCCGCTGCTGCCGGAGGGCGACTTCCGGGACTGGCCGGCGATCGACGCCTGGGGCGAGGAGATCGCCCGCGAACTGTCTGCCGGCCCCGCCCACCAGAACTGAGGCTCCGCGGCCGGCGCCACCGGGACGCCTCCGGCCCCTAGCATCCGCGTCATCGACGACCTCGTCCCGCAGCATCCGGCGAGGGCGGATCCCTACCTCGAGATCCGCCGCTACCAGGACGCCGACCGCGACGCCGTCTGGGAGCTGCACAACCTCGCCCTGCACCAGGTCGGGGCGCACGCCGGCAACGGCGTCTGGGACGACGACCTGCATCACATCCCCGATGTCTACCTGGCCGGCCGTGGGGAGTTCCTGGTCGGCACGCTGGCCGGCCGGGTGGTGGCCATGGGCGCGCTGCGCCCGGGGGAGGGGGAGGTGGCGGAGCTGAAGCGCATGCGGGTCCATCCCGAGCTGCAGCGGCGCGGCTACGGCCGGGCGATCCTGCGCCGCCTCGAGGAGCGCGCCGCCCAGCTCGGCTACCGGCGCCTGGTGCTCGACACCACCGAACGGCAGGTCGCGGCCCTGCGCCTCTACCGATCCGCGGGCTTCATCGAGACCGGTCGCGGTGAGGTCCTCGGCTTCCCCTGCCTCTTCTTCGCCAAGGATCTGGTGGAGGACGGCTGACTCACCGCGCTCCCGGGCTCGCCACGGGGAGACCGGTGGCCCCGGCGCCGGACAGCAGGCGCTCGTCGTAGGCGACCAGCGCCTCGACGGGGTCGGCCTCAGAGCCGGCGAGGCGTGCGGTGGCGAGGTGGATGGCGTCAAGGCTGCGCAGGTGGGGATCCTCGAAGGCGGCGGCGGTGGCCCTCACCGGGGCGTCGATCTCGACGACGTAGAGACGTGCCAGCAGCCCGGGGACGCCGGCCAGGGCATCCGGCGCGTGACGGCGGAGCGCCCGGACCAGCTCCACCTCGGCGAGGGCCGAGGTCACCAGGGCCTGGTCGGGCCTCTCGGCCAGCCAGGCCACCAGCTCGACCGACCCCGCCTCCCGGTGGACCAGCTTGACCAGCGCCGACGTGTCGAGATAGATCACCAGCGCTCGGCGTCGCGATCCGCAACCAGCCGGGCTGCCACGTCGCGCTCCGCATCACCCGGTGGCGGGGGCAGGGGGACGGCTCCCCCCAGCGTGGGAGCTCGCACCGCCCCCCTCTCGATGAGCCGGGCGAGGGTTGCCGGAGCCTCCACCGCGGGGACGAGCCGGGCGACGTCGCGGCCCCCGCTGGTGATGGTGACCGCGCCTCCCCGCGCGACCTCGGCCAGCACCGCGCTCGTCTGCTGATTCAGCTGCCGGACAGATACCCGTCGCTCCATTCCCGCATGGTAGAACGCGATGATCTACACGGTCAACGGCTCCGATCGCGCAACAATCGATCCATGACAGCAGTTGGTGGGGCATTCCTTCTGGCCGGCCGCGTGCTCTTCGTCGCCCTCTTCCTCTTCTCGGCGCGGGGGCATCTTCAGCGTCACGCCCAGTACGCCGGGGTCGCCAGGGGCAAGCTCCCGCTCCCCTTCCTGGCCGGCATCCCCACCGGCCTCTACCTGCTGGCGGCGTCCGTCTCGGTCATCGCCGGCATCTGGCCGGACATCGGGTCGCTGATGATCGCCGCGTTCGTCCTGCCCGCGGGCTTCCTCTTCCACCGCTTCTGGACGGTCTCGGACCCGGCGGCGCGGCGCACCCAGGAGGGCGCCTTCTATCGCAACGTGACCCTGCTCGGAGCCGGGCTCGCCCTCTTCGCACTGTTCGGGGCGGCGGGCCACGTCCCCTTCGCCGTCACCGGCCCTCTCCTCAACCTGAGGTGAGTCAATGAAGAAGCGCATGCGTCTGGTCGGCCTCGGCGCCCTGCTCGCCGCCATCGCCGCCTTCTTCCTCCACCCGCACAAGGGGCGCGAGCGCCGGCAGGCGGTCCGCCGCGGTGGCGAGAAGCTGCTCCGCCAGGGTGCGGGCGTCACCTCGCTGACCGGCAGCCGCCGCCGGCGCGCGCTGAGCGGCACGGTCGAGGCCAGGGAGCGGATCGAGGGTGCGCTGCTGGAGGCACTCGGTGCTGACGGGTTCGCGCTCCGGGTGATCCCCGGCGAGGACCAGAGCGTCATCGTCCGCGGTGAGGTGGCCTCGCTCGACCTGATCCGCCGCGCCAGCGAGGTGGTCGAGCGCGCCCGTGGCGACGCCGACGTGGTGAACCTGATCCGGCTGCGGACGCCGGCCGCGGGGGGAGCCGTCGCCGGCTGAGGAACCCCGGCCCCAGCCGCCGCGTTCCATCATGGTGCGGATGCGCAGGATCGCGGTGGCCATCGTCGGTCTGGTGATGGTGCTCGCCACCATGGCCGCGGCCCTGCCCAGCTCCGGGTCCCAGGCCGCCACCCCGCTGCCGTACGCCCCGCCGGGCTCCGACTTCAGCACCGCACCGGGCCCCGTGGTCAGCCCCGCACCGGGCCCCGTGGTCAGCGCTTCACCGGACTCGGACTCGGCAGCTGTGCAGTTCGCCACCCAGGTGCTGAGCGAGGCTCCGATCCCGCCCGGCGCCCAGCTCTGGACGGCCGCCGCGCCCGCGGCTCTGACGGCCCCGTTCGTGAGCATCGGTGTCAGCGGTCTGACCGACCTCGACGCGCTGTACCAGGTGAACGAGCAGGCCGGCCAGGCCCTGCAGAGCTACGTTCTGGCCGGCCTGCCCCAGGGATCCACGGTCGGAACGGCCGGGAACGGGTTCGGGCCGGCAGGATCCTGGATCGGGTTCGTGGTCTCCCTGCCCACCTCCGGGCCCAACGAGAGTGAGGCCCAGCTCCTCTACGCCACCACCCAGCTCGCGGACGGCAGCTACGTCCTGCGCATCGACGCCCAGGTGGTGTGGGTGCCCGATGCGGCGCCGTCCGACGCCCTCCCGCCGCCGGGCAGCGCGGTGCTCACCGGGTACACCACGATCTCGATGGCAGGCCCACCGAGCGGATCCCTGACGGTCGACCTCGGTGAGACGGACAGCGCCCGGCTCGCCAACGCCATCAACACGCTCCCGCTGGCGGCAGCGATGGGGTGCATGGAAGCATCCGCGCTCTACACGATCACCTTCCACCCCGCATCGGGCTCCGGCCCGACCGATGTGGCGGTGGGCGGGACCTGCGGGCGGGCGGTGGACGTGACCGTCGGAGCCACCCGGCTGCCCGCCCGGAGTGACCAGGGCTGCACGGTCCTTCGGCTGGTGGCCGGCTTTCTGCCCGCTGCGGCCGCCGGAACCCGAAGCCTCCTGGCGGAGTGCTGACCTCCGCGTCACCCGGCGGAACGCAGCCGTCGGCGGTCGAACGGCCTGCGCTGCGGGTGGTCCGCTCCCCACGGCATCGGACGTAGCATCGGGCCCATGCCCACCCTCCATCCACCCCTCCAGCCCATGCTCTGTGCCTCGGCGACCGAGATCCCGGCCGCCTCGGGCCTGGTCTACGAGCCCAAGTGGGACGGCTTCCGCTGCATCGTCTTCCGCGACGGCGATTCGATCCACCTCGAGAGCCGCAACAGCCTGCCCCTCCAGCGCTACTTCCCCGAGCTGCTCGACCCGCTCCGCGCGGCGCTGCCCGAGCAGGCGGTGGTCGACGGCGAGATCGTGATCGCCGGGCCGCGCGGCCTCGACTTCGACGCCCTCCAGCTCCGCCTCCATCCCGCCGAATCCCGGGTGCGGATGCTCGCCGCCGAGAGCCCGGCGACGTTCATCGCCTTCGACCTGCTCGCGGCCGGCGACGAGGACCTCCGAGAACTGCCGCTCCGCGACCGCGCCTCACGTCTGCGCGCGGTGCTCGTCCCAAACCCCCAGGTCGCGCTCACCCCGCAGACCACGGACCCGCAGGAGGCGGCCTCCTGGTTCGACCGCTACGAGGGCGCCGGCTGTGACGGGGTGGTCGCCAAGCCGCTCACCTCAACGTATCGCAGCGGCGATCGCGGCTGGATCAAGGTCAAGCATCTCCGCACCGTCGACTGCGTGGTCGGCGGCTACCGCAGGGACCTCAAGATCGAGGCGGTGGCGTCGCTGCTGCTCGGCCTGTACGACACCGACGGCGTCCTCCACCACGTCGGCCACACCGCGTCGTTCTCGGCCGCCGAGCGCCGCGAGCTGCTGCAGCGGCTCCGCCCGCTGGAGGGCGGCACCTCGTTCGGGCAGGGGCGCACACCCGGAGGCCCGTCGCGATGGACGAGGGGGCGGGAGACGGACTGGGTGGCGGTGCGCCCCGAGCTGGTCTGCGAGGTGGCCTTCGACCATCTGCAGGGCAACCGCTTCCGCCACGCCTCCCGCTTCCTGCGCTGGCGCCCCGACCGCGCCCCGGACCAGTGCGGGTACGACCAGCTCCTGCCGCCCCACCCCTTCGACCTGGGGGTGATCCTGAACAGCCGCGCGTAGCGACCGGCGCCCGCCTACTCGATCGGGAGCAGGGCGGCGGCGATCCTCGCGACGCGCTCGGCATCGGCGATGGCATCGATCTCGACGATCCTGCCGTCGCTGACGGTGAAGCCCATGACGGTCGCCGCGCGCCCGTCCACGGCGACGATCACCCCGGCCGCGCCGTTCACGAGCGCGGGGCGCACCTGCGAACCCGGGAGCGCGGAGCGCAGCCCGCGCAGAGCCTGACGGGCGACGACCGCCGCGCCGCGGCGCTCCATGGACGGGGCGAAGGCACCTGCACCGGCGTCGAGACGGAGGACGACCTCGGGGTCGAGCAGCGCGACCAGGGCCTCGAAGTCACCGTCGCGCGCCGCCTGGAAGAAGGCGTCGACCACCCGCCGCTGGCGGGCGAGATCGGCATCGGGAGCCGGCACCTCGGCGCCCCTGATCCGCCGCCTCGCGCGGCTGGCGAGCTGCCGCGCCGCCACGGGCGTGCGCCCCACCACCGGAGCGATCTGCTCGAAGGGAAGCTGGAACATGTCGTGGAGCACGAAGGCGAGGCGCTCCGCCGGGGCCAGGGTGTCGAGCACGACGAGCAGGGCCAGGCCCACCGAGTCGGCGAGCAGCGCCTGCTCCTCCGGTGAGGCGACCACCGGGTCGGGCACGTGCACGGGGAGCGACTCCTCGCGCCGGACGTTGCGGGAGCGCAGCGTGTTGAGACAGACGCGGGCGACCACCGTCGTCAGCCACGCCTGGAGGTTCTCCACCTCGCTCGCCCCTGCCCGGCTGAGCCGCAGCCAGGCCTCCTGGACCGCGTCGTCGGCCTCGGTGAGCGATCCCAGCATCCGGTGCGCCACCGCCCGCAGATGGGTGCGGTGCTCTTCGAAACGGTCCGCCAGCCACTCCTGATCAGCCACCGGTCACACAGCTCCTTCCTGGCGTGTCTGAGGGGTAGACCCGCGAGATCGAGGAGACGTGACGGGCGGCGGATCAGCCCGCCCAGCAGGAGGAGCCATGACAGCAACGATTCTGGTCATCGGCGGCACCGGGCGGCTGGGGCGTCCCGTGGTCGCGCTGCTCCGCGACGCCGGGTGCGCGGTGCGCGTGCTCACCCGCCACGAGGGTCGCCCCGAGGACGGCATCGAGCACACGGTGGGCGACCTTCGCACCGGCGAGGGCCTCGAGCAAGCCCTGGCGGGGGTCGCGACCGTCGTCAACTGCGCCGGCAGTCCCAAGGGCGATCAGGGGATGGCCGAGATCCTGGTGCGGGCGGCGGCGCGGGCGGGGACCACCCACCTGGTGAACATCTCCGTGGTCGGCGCCGGCCGGGTGCCGGTGCGGAGCCGCGTCGACCGCGCCATGTTCGGCTACTTCGCCGCCAAGCTGGGCGCGGAGCGGGTGATCTCCGGCTCCGGCCTGCCCTGGACGACGCTGCGCGCCAGCCAGTTCCAGGACGCCTTCGTCTGGCTGTGCCGGGCGATGTCACCGCTGCCGGTGATCCCGGTCGCGGCCGGGGTTCGCTTCCAGCCGGTGGACACCGGGAGGTCGCGGCACGGGTCGCGGAGATCGCCCTCGGCGAGCCGGCCGGCCTGGTTCCCGAGATGGCGGGGCCGCGCGTGTACGCCATGGGCGATCTGCTCCGCGGCTACCTGCGGGCCAGCCACCGCCATCGCGCGCTCCTCCCGGTCCACATGCCCGGCGGTGCAGCCCGCGCGATCCGGGGCGGCGGCAACCTCGCCCCCGAGGGGGCCACCCTGGGCCGCCGGACGTGGGAGGAGTGCCTCGACGAGGAGGTGGTCGCGAAGCGCCCCGCGCGTCGCTGAGATCCCGCGGCGCTCGCGCGCGCTCCGCGCCCGCCCCGGCTCGAGGGCCCGGCGGTATCCGGGGGCCGGTCACGCGCTGCCCATGAGCGCGCCCGGAGGCCCCTGCATGCCTCACCGGGTGGTTTCGGACTTTCGTGTCCGAAACCGGTTGTGAGAGGGCGGTGCCTGCCCCGCCGAGCGATCGGGCGGAGCGAGCCGTGAGAGGGTGGTCCCTGCCCCGTCCGCGCGATCGGGCGGATCGAGGCGTGCGACGCGGAGCTCGTCGGCCCTCAGCCCTTGCGGGCGCGGGACGGGGCCACCCGGCGCGGCTCGTCGTCGCCCTTGGGGAAGTGGGGCGGCCAGGGCGCGTCGCCGAGCCCCTCGCGCTCGTCACGGTCGGCCAGCTCCAGCAGCGTGTCCAGCCGGTGGGCGACCCTGTCGATGCCGGCACCCGGATCCCCTCTCTGGCTCAGCCGGCGCGGCACCGTCTCCACGGTCAGCTCCGCGGGCTCGACGTCAGTCACCTCGTCCCATTCCAGCGGGCAGGAGACCCGCGCGTCCGGCACCGGGCGCACCGAGTAGGCGCTGGCGACGGTGCGGTCGCGGGCGTTCTGGTTGTAGTCGATGAAGACGCCGTGCCGCTCCTCCTTCCACCACTTGCTGGTGGCGAGCGTGGGCGCGCGCCTCTCGACCTCACGGGCGAGCGCCAGCGCCGCCCGGCGGACGGCGGTGAAGCCCCACTCGGGGACGATCCGGACGTTGATGTGGATGCCCCGCGACCCCGAGGTCTTGGGGAAGCCGTGCAGCCCCATGTCGTCCAGCACCTCGCGCACCACCAGCGCCACCCTGCGAATGTCGTCGAAGGGGATGTCGGGCTGGGGGTCGAGGTCGATGCGCAGCTCGTCGGGATGGTCGGTGTCCCCGCTGCGCACCGGCCACGGATTGATGTCGATGCAGCCCAGGTTCACCGACCAGATCAGCGCCGCCAGCGAGTCGATGACCAGCAGGTCGGCGGAGCGGCCGCTGGGGAAGTGGACCGTGGTGGTGCGCAGGTACCCGGTGTCGCCGACCGGTGCCCGCTTCTGGAAGAAGAAGGGGCCCGCCGCCCCGTTGGGGTAGCGCTTGAGGACGCTGGGACGGTCGAAGCAGCCCGTGAGCGCCCCCTCACCGGCGGCGATGTAGTAGTCGATGAGCCGGCGCTTCGTGATCCCGCGCTCTGCGAAGAAGACCTTGTCACCGTTGCTGATGGCGAGGTCGTGGCCATCGACCTCGATGCTCTCCCCGGTCACCTCGCGCGGTTCTCCGCCGCCGGCTCACCCTCCTCTCCGCCCCGCTCCTGCCAGGCATGGAAGCGCTGGAGGATGAGCGGCTCGGCCTCGGCCCAGCCACGGGCGCGCTGCTCGGGCCCCACCTCGATGTGGGTGTTGGCGGCGTGGCTGAAGACGATCACGTCGCGTCCGTCGGCGAGCAGCGCCTCCACGTTGTGCGGTGAGTCCTCGATGTAGAGGTCGGCGTTGACGGCGCCCTTCTCACCCATGAAGCACAGATCCCAGTAGGGGATGCCGTGCTTGTCCAGCCACTGCACCGTCTGCGCCACCGCGATCTGGTGGAAGTGCTCGATGACCAGGCGGTGGGTGATGATGCGGATCCGCAGCCCCAGGTTGGAGAGGCGGCGGAGCGCCGGGCCGGCGCCGGCGATCATGTCCATCTCCAGGAAGAGCTTCCGCTCCACCACCGCGAAGCGGTGGACCTTGGGGAACTCGCCGGGCCGGATGCCCCATTCGGCCATCTCCCAGCCGACGTCGGGGGGGAGCGATTCCAGGTCGCGCCCCAGCCACTCGGCGACCACCCGGCGCATGAAGGGGTAGTAGTCGGCGCAGACGCCGTCGAGGTCCACGCCGAGCACGAACTCACGCGGGCTCACAGCCACGCCCGTGATTGTCGCCGAACCGGCCGCGACGGTCACACCACCGCTCCCGGCTCAGCCCTGCGGCTCCGGGGTCCTCGCCGGGCGGAGAGCACCAGGAGCAGCGCCACCACCCCCAGGATGATCCAGAGCGAGTAGTCGGAGAGGTTGTTGACGAAGGTCTCTGCCGGCTTGCCGATGAAGTAGCCGATCGCCACCATCTCGCCGATGCAGAGCAGCTCGCCCAGGCCGTCCAGGGTGATGAACTTCCAGAACGGCATCCGCGTCTCGCCGGCCAGGAAGTAGAAGACGCCGCCGGGCAGCCAGAGCGTCGGCGAGAGCAGGACCGCCCACACCGAGAAGCGGGCAAATATCCGCTCGCCCCTGGCCACCCGCCGGGTCCAGCTGGGGTCGGTCCGGCAGAGGAAGTCGATCAGCACCCGCCCGTAGCGGCGGCCTCCGAAGTAGTAGCAGGGGTCGGTGCACCAGCTGATCGGCAGGGGGGCGAGCAGCGCAATCCAGATGGCCACCTGGCCGGTGCGCACCTCGGCTCCGCTCACGATCTCCGCCGCCGCCGCCGCCCGGATGGCCGATGCCTGGATGACCTGCCGGTGCAGGATCATCCAGGTCGCGATCGGGGTGCCCACGTAGTACCAGATGGAGGCGGCCAGCACCGGGCCCACGATCAGGAAGTCCAGCCAGCCCCAGCGTCCCCGGAGCAGGCGCTCGCCGGGGTGGAGGGGAGCAGGTGCCTCGAGGCTGGCCGGCGCGCCGGAGGGCACCGCCGCGGGCGCCGTCAGATCCGGCGACGGCCGGAGGCCCTCGGCGTCGCGGGCCGGGTCCGGGTCGCGGGCCGGGGCGGCCGGCTCGGAGCTCACCCGGCCATTGTCCTCACCGGCCGAGGTCAGGCGGTCTCCGCCTCCGCGGCCGCCGCGTGGGGTGGGGCGTCTCCCTCCGTGACCGCGGCGTCTCCGGCCACGCTCCTCGCCGGGCGGCGCCCTCCCGCCAGCATCACCGCCACCGCGACCACGATCAGCCCGGCGGCCACCAGGGTGCCGGCGGTGACCGTCTCGCCGAGGAACGCCCAGCCCAGCAGCACCGCCACCAGCGGGTTGACGTACGCGTAGCTGGACACCGCCCGGGGCGAGACCTTGCCGAGCAGGTAGACGTAGGCGGTGTAGGCGACCAGGGATCCGAACACCACCAGGTAGGCGAACCAGAACAGCGAGACCGCCGAGATCCTCCCGGGATGGATCTGACCCCATTCACCCAGGATCCCGGCGAAGGCGCAGAGGAGGACGCCGGCGCAGAGCATCTCCATCGCAACGCCCACCAGCGGGCGCCGGGGCACCCGCGCCCCGCGCGCGTAGATCGAGCCCGCCGCCCAGCAGACCGGGGAGAGCAGGGCGACGGCGTAGAAGCCCGGCGAGGCCGTTCCCCCGCCACCGGTGCGCAGCAGCAGGGCCACGCCCGCGAAGCCGGCGACCAGGCCCAGCGAGGCCAGCCGGCTCAGCCGCTGGGCCCCGCGCAGGTGGGCAAAGACCGCCATCCACAGCGGCACGGTCCCCACCAGGAGTGCGGTCACCCCCGAGGGCACGTGCTGCTCGGCGAAGGTCACCCCGCCGTTGCCGCAGAACAGGAGGAGGCCGCCGATGACGAGGGCCGAGCGCCAGTGGACGGGGGTGATCGGGTCCCCCCTGCGGTCACCGCTCAGGTAGGCGGCCGGGAAGAGGATCGCGCCCGCGACCAGGAAGCGGACCCCCGCCATGGCGAGCGGCGGGATGGTCTCGATGGCGACCCGTATCCCCAGGTAGGTGGAGCCCCAGATCACGTACACGGCCGCGAAGGCGGCGACCACGAGGGGGACCGCCGGCCGTGCCCGCGTCATCACCCCCCGGCTCCGTCCCCGCTGACGAGAGCCGGGAACCTCCTGCGGATGGCGGTGACGCTCGGGGGCTGGCCGATGCCGGCGCCCAGGTCGACGTCGGGGAGCGGTGGCTCGGCCACCGTCCGGAGCGGGATCTCGCCGGCCCAGACCGGCAGGGCCCGGTCGGAGGCGGGGTCGAGCGGCGGGCCGGTGCGGACCTTGGCAGAGCACTCGGCCAGGTCCACCGCGATCACGGCGGTCGCCTCCAGCTCCTTCGGGCTGGGCTGGCGAACCTCCGCCCACCGTCCCGGCACGAGATGCTCCACGACCGCCCGCAGGGCCCTCCCGCGCTCCTCGGGGTCGGTGACCGGGCGGGCCCGTCCCCTCACCACCACGCTGCGGTAGTTCATGGAGTGGCCGAAGGCGGAGCGGGCGAGCACCAGCCCGTCCAGGTGGGTGACGGTCACGCAGACACCCTGGAGGGCGGCCTGGAGGCTGCGGTTGGCGGCCGCCCCGTGGAGGTAGAGGGTGTCGCCGTCCCGGCCGAAGCCGGTCGGCAGCACCAGCGGCTCCCCGTCCACGATCACCCCCACGTGGCAGATCAGGGCCGCGTCGAGGATGGCGTGGATGGTCGCCCGGTCGTAGCGGGCGCGATCCGCGTGGCGCCGGACCTGGACGCGGGGGCTCGCCGGACCTGCGATCTCCGCCGCCTCCCCCTGATCCCGCGCCACATCAGCGGCCATGCCTCTGCCCTCTATATGTTATAATACAAACTGATGAACGTTACCGAACTATTCTACATGAGCGGGCGGCGTGCCGCCGACCTGGCCGTCGCGGTCGAGGCCGCGGTCCGGGACGGCCGGCTCCAGCCGGGGGAGCGTCTGCCCACCGTCCGGACCGTGGCGGCCGAGCTGGAGGTGAGCCCGGCGACGGTCGCCGCCGCCTACCGGGAGCTGGGCCGCCGCGGGCTGGCGGTCGGGGCCGGCCGCTCCGGGACCTCGGTATCCCCCCGGCCTCCGCTCCACGCCTCGGTCCGGCCCCGGCTCCGTCCCGGGCTCCGCGACCTGGCACAGGGCCAGCCCGACCGCGAGCTGCTCCCCGACTGGAGCCGGGCGCTCGCCACGCTGCCCCGGCGTTCCCTCCTCTACGGCGCCCCGATGGTCGACCCCGAGCTGGCCGACCTGGCCCGGGACCGGCTCCGGGCCGACGGCCTCGACGCCACCCACCTCACCGTGGTGAGCGGGGCTGTCGACGGCATCGAGCGGATCCTCGGGGCCCACCTGCGCCCCGGCGACGGCGTCGCCGTCGAGGATCCCATCTACCCTCCGATCATCGACCTGCTCCGGGCCATGTCCCTGCGCAGCCTGGCGGTTCGGGTCGACTCGCGCGGCATGCTCGCCGACGACCTGGACGGCGCCCTGCGGCGGGGCGCCCGGGCGGTGGTCATGACCCCGCGCAGCCAGAACCCGTTCGGCGGAGCCCTCGACGACCTGCGCCGCACCGAGCTGCGCCGCGTCCTCGCCCGCCATCCCGAGGCGCTGGTGGTCGAGGACGATCACGCCGAGGCGGTCGGCGGGGGGAGCGTGGTCGGCGTGTCGCTCCCGGATGCCCCGGCCTGGGCGGTGGTGCGGTCGGTCTCCAAGACCCTCGGCCCCGACCTCCGCCTCGCCGTCATCTGCGGCGACGAAGGGACGGTGGCGCGCGTCGAGGGACGGCTGTCGGTGGGCGCCGGTTGGGTCAGTCACCTGCTCCAGCGTCTGGTGATCAGCCTCTGGTCGCGCCCCGGACTCGACCTCCTCCTCGCCCACGCCGCGGACATCTACCGCCAGCGACGCGAGGGTCTCCTCGAGGCCCTCGAGACGCGTGGCATCGCCGCCCACGGCGCCACCGGCTTCAACGTCTGGGTCCCGGTGGAGGCCGAGGCCCCCGTGCTCGACGCCCTCGCCGACGCGGGCTACGCGGCCCTTCCCGGTGAGCGCTTCCGGATCGCCACCGGGCCCGCGATCCGGATCACCTGCGCCGGTCTCGACCCCGTCGAGGCGGAGGCGGTGGCCGACGCGGTGGCCGCCGCGGGCCGCCCCGGATCCTCGCGTCTGACCTGAGCGCTTCCGAGGAGGCGCGGCGCGCCGCCAACCACTCCGCGTACGGTCTGGGCGGCAACGTGTGGACGGGGACGTGGGGCGAGGAGTGCGATTCGCCCGCCGCATGGAGACGGGAGGCGTCTTCGTCAACGGCATGACCCACTCCGACCCGCGGCTGCCGTTCGGCGGTGTCAAGCGCAGCGGCTACGGCCGCGAGCTGCACGCCTTCGGCATCCGCGAGTTCGTCAAAGTCAAGACGATCTGGGTGGTCTAGCGGCGTGGGCAGGAGTGCGGGCGGATCTCTCCCTCAGCAGCCCGGAGCGGTGAGGATGAGGAGGACCCCGACGATGTTGATGGTCATGTGGATGATCGCCCCCGGCCACACCGACCTCGACTTGGCGTAGACGTAGGCGAGCAGGATTCCACTCAGGAAGACGGGGAGGAAGAGCGTCGGCTCCGCCCAGCCCACGTGGGCGGCCGAGAAGATCGCCGCACTGATGAGGACCGCGCCCCACAGCGGCAGCCGTCCCTGCAGCCAGCCGAAGGTGAAGCCGCGGAAGATGATCTCCTCCGAGATCGGCGCGATGACCGCGACCGCGAGCAGGGCCAGGGCGATCGAGCTGCCGAACTCGCCCCGGATGCCGACGCACTGGTTGGTGGAGTTGGCGCCGGGGAAGATGACCCTGCTCAGCAGCCCGCCGCCGTCCTGGAGGACCAGCGCGGCGAAGCCCAGCGGGATCCCCGCCGCCAGCCACGGCCACGACGGCAGGCGGAGGCCCAGCGCCAGCAGCGAGGTGTGGCGGCGCAGCCCGACCAGGAGCGCGATCAGCAGCAGGCTGCCGCCATACACCGCGATCTCGTCCGCGTAGGAGAGCGCGACGGCGCCTCCGCTTCCGGCGGTGATCCCCAATCCCTGGGCCGTCACCCCCGCGACCCAATTGGCGGCCAGGATGATGGGCAGCAGCGTGACCAGCACCGGGGCCACGTCGGTCCAGGTCCACGACGTCCGGGGGGGCGGCCCCTCCGCCGCCGAGCGCGCCGAGGGGAGGAGCGGGGCGGCTGCCGGCGGTCGGGTGGGGACCACCGTCCAGCCGTAGGGGCCGGGGGCCCAGACCATCGGCATCGGCCGCACCGCGAGCACCAGGCTGCTGGCCATCCGGTCGCCGAGCGCGCGCCGCCAGGGGTCGGCCAGCCCCGGGATGAAGCCGATGCCGACCGTGAGCAGGCTCCACCACCAGCCGGCGGTGCGGAGCATCGTCTGCCCCCAGGTGAGCCGCTCGCCGCTCCTCGCGTCGACCACGCGCAGGCCGAGGGCGCGCATCCCCGGGGTGGCCCCCGAGTGCCAGCCGAGCGCCGGGTAGACGAAGGGGATGGCGATCAGGCTGAGCAGGGCGATCAGCTCCCCGATCAGGAAGCCGGGCAGGTTCGCATCCGCCGTGGTCGCGACCGTGGCCGGGGCGATGGCCGCCTCCACGATGCTGCCCCCGGCCACCACCCCGATCACCACGAGGATGGCGATGAAGACCCAGTCCAGGGCGAAGGCGCCCAGGCGCCGCCCGAATCCGGCGAGCTGGAGCTCCCGGATCCCGAACCCGCTGGCAGGTGCGCCCCTCGGGGGCGGCGGAGGGAGTGCCCCCTGCAGAGCGGGCGGCCATGCCGGTGGCTGTCCCGGGGGTGGCGGCCATGCGGGTGGCGGTGCCGCGGGCGGTTGTCCCGGAGGCGGCGGCCATGTGGGTGGCGGCCCCGCGGGCGGTTGCCACGCCGGGGGAGGGGGAGCCGCGGCCGCCGGAAGGCTCCAGCCCGAGGGCGGAGGCGGGGGCGCAGGTGGGGGAGACTGGTCCATGGGACCTCGTCCGTGGAGAGCGGAGGTGCCGGCGGATTGTAAACGGCTCCCGGCCCGGGCCTCCGCCCCTGCCGGTCAGTACGCGACGGTGCCCGCGCTCTCCGCCTGACCCTGCCCCTCGGTACCGATCAGGGATTCCTTGCCCTCGCCGCGCCGGGAGGATGCACCCAGCCAGCTCACCTCGCGCCCGCGCGGCGGGGACGTCATCCACCGGGAGGTGGCCGGCCAGGGCGGGCCCGTGAGCCACGACCAGCGGTCCGGCGAGCGGAAGCGGAGCTGCCGCCAGCCGTGGCGCACCGCGGTCCTGCTGAGCCGCCGGTCGGCGTTCACCGTCGTCGGGTGGCCCACCGCCTGGAGCATCGGGATGTCCCCCACCCCGTCGCCATAGGCGTAGGAGCCCTCGAGGTCGACGCGGTGGGCCGCCGCGAGGCGGCGGACCGCGTCCACCTTGGCGTTGCCGTGGCAGAGGGAGACCAAGCCCGTGTAGCGGCCGGAGACGATCTCCGCCTCGGAGGCCACCACGCCATCCGCGCCGACGATCCCACCCAGCCTGTCGATCAGCTCGTGGGTGGAGGCCGAGACCAGGAAGATCAGGTGGCCGCGCTCGCGGTGCCAGGCGATCAGGTCCAGGGCTTCGGCGTAGAGGCGGGGGCCGAGCACCCGGGGGATGGTCCGCTCCGCCACCCGGCGCAGCTCGGCCACCTCCATGCCGCGGACCGCGTCACCGATGGCCCGGACCGATTGCTGGACCTCCTGCTCGCTGAAGCCCCGGGCGCTGAACTGCAGGCCCTGGACCGCGGCGTGGAAAAGGGAGCCGCTCGAGATCAGCCCCGCCCGCCACAGCGGACCCGCCAGCGCCATCATCGACGAGCCCCGAACGACGGTCCGATCGACGTCGAAAAACGCTGCGATCCGCCAGGGTCGGGGTTCCACGGCTACCATCCCGCCCCATGCAAGCACGAATGACCCTCGCCGCGCCCAGAGTGAGCCACCTGTTAACCGAAGGGCGAACTCGTCTTAGGGCCTCGAAGGCAATCGACCACTGGCGAGGGGCAATCGCGCGCGAGGACGCCGCGGATCTCCTCGCCCTGGCCATCGGAGTCGACGTCGACGATCTCGACCCGAAGGCGTCGGTTCCAGCGCGCGTGGAGCGCCGTTACCGCGACTACGTGGAGCGTCGAGCGGGGGGCGAGCCGGTGGCCCTGATCCGGGGCGTCGTGGACTTCGCCGGCCTCACCCTCCAGGTGCGCCCGGGTGTCTTCGTGCCCCGCCGGACCAGCGAGCTGATGGCCGAGACCGCGGTCGCCGCCCTGCGCCGCCGCTCGGTCAAGGTGGCGGTCGACGTCGCCTGCGGGGCGGGGCCGGTAGCCTGCACGGTCGCTCACGCCCTGCCCACGGCTGAGGTCTGGGGGCTGGACATCGACCCGGCCGCGGTCGCCCTGAGCCGGGCCAATGCGCGCCGCCATCACCTCGCCAACGCCCATTTCGCGGTCTCCGACCTTCTCGACGGGCTGCCTCGGCGCCTTCGCCGTGGGGTCGGCGTCTTCACGATGCACCCACCCTACGTGGCCCGGGCGGACATCCGCAGCCTGCCCCGGGAGATCCGCGGCTTCGAGCCCCGCCACACCCTGACCGACGGGTCGCCCGACGGGCTGGGCATGGTTCGGGATCTGGTCGACCAGGCTCCCGAATGGCTCCAACCCGGCGGCCGGGTCCTGGTCGAGGTCGCCCCCTTTCTCAGCCGCCCGATCCAGGCGCTGATGCGCCGCGCCGATCTCGAGGTGACCGTCTCGTCCGACCCCGGCGGGATCACCCGGGTCGTCTCGGGACGGCTGTCCCGCTAGCCGTTCGCGGCCGGCACCCGGTCCGCCCGCCCGGCCCTCAACCGGCCAGGTCGACCCCGGCGGCAGAGAGCGCGTCGGTCCCCGAGGCCAGGACGGTCAGCCCCTTGGCCGCGAGCGCCGCGTCTCCATCGGCGATGCCCTCGGCGAGATCGGCGCCGGCGGTCGCGTCATCGCGGAAGGCCGTGCGCAGCTCCGGGTCCGCCGCCTTCTCGGCCGCGGTCACCGGCGTCTGCGCGCGGATGTCGGTCAGCGATGCCTCCGCGGCCAGGGCCAGGGCGCGCGCCGCGCTCTCGCAGCTCAGCCCCGAGGCGGTGGCGCAGGCCGGGTCCATCTCCGCAAGGGGGGTGAGAACCTGGCAGATGTCGGCGAATGCGGCCGCCGTGTAGGCGTCCGGTGGGCTGCCGCCGCTGCAGTCGGCGGGCTGGATGGGCGGCTCCCCCGAGATGGCGGGCGCCGAGATGTCGGGGAGAGGCAGGGGCGTGGCGGTCGCGGGGGCGGGTGTGGGTGTGGCGGCGGTCGGGCGGCTCGCCCCGCCGCTGACCAGCAGGTAGGCGCCGACGCCGGCCGCGCCGGCGATCACCACCCCGCCGAGGATTGCGAGCCCGATCCTCCACCCCGCCGGCCTCCGCGCCGGTCTGTCCGGCTCCCCGCCGGACGGAGGAGGCTCGCCCTCGGGGGGGAACGGCATCCCGCCGAAAGGCTCCGGAGGGCTGGGGGGTGGGCTCCACGTCGTCCAGCCGGGCGGCGGGGAGGGAGGGATAGCCGGCCCTGAGGGAGGCGGTTGCGGTTCCACAGGTGGGGGAGGCGGCTCCAGAGGTGGGGGAGGCGACTCCGCAGGAGCGGGAGGCGGTTTCGAAAGGGGCGGGGGGTCCGACGGAGGTGGCGGCGGCGGGGCCTGGTCGCTCATGGGATTGCCGCCAAGTCTGCACAGTCGGCGGGGTTGTCGCCCGGACGCCCTCCAGGGGGGATTGGCACTGCGGCCGTATACTCGATTGCAGCGTGCGCCCGTAGCTCAGTTGGATAGAGCGCCGGCCTCCGGAGCCGGGTGCGGGGGTTCAAGTCCCTCCGGGCGTACCACCGCACAGCAGAGCCACGGATCCGATCACACGGTCGGTGCGTGCCGGCCCTCGGTCGCACGCACGCGCCGGGTGATCTCCCCGGCGCGTGCGGCTCCGATGGGGGATGGCCTCAGACCAGGACGCGCTCCACGACGCGCTGGCGCCGGCCGCTCCCCGACAGCCCGAAGACCCTCACCACCTGCCACCCGATGATCGTGGCCAGGACCATGACCAGGAGGTCGCTCCAGCGGAGGGTCAGCCCCGAGATTCGCGGGACCGAGGCGAAGATCCCGTCGAAGGGCCCGGACAGCCACGAGCCCGCGACGAAGATGAGGTGCGCAAACCCGGTGTTGGCCGCGGCGATGAGGCGGAAGAGGAAGTCGAGGCCGACGACGGCGTCGATCAGCCCCACGAGGAGGTAGATCCCCTGGCGGATGCGCTGCTCCGCCATCGTTCGCGCCAGCAGGATCCGTGTCCGCTGGGGCGCGCCCTGCACCTCCCTGACGGGCTGCTGGGTCTCCCGAGCCGGCTGGCGGACGGCCGCCGGTGCGGGGGACTCCAGGCGCTCCGGCGCCGGCTCCCCCTCCTTGTCGGTCGTTCCTCGCATCTCGCGCGATCCCTGCATGATCATCGCTGTGAACCTCCGGTGCCTGCCCCTCTCTGGGACGCTTTCGGCATCAGCGATATCATAACTCATTATAACGCTGTTGTAATGTATGACCTTCTCGGCAGGGACGATGAGGCCCCGTGCGTCAGGACGCCGCAGGGAGGGATCCGGCCGGCGTCACCACCACTCGAAGGGGCGGCCGTCCCACTCGTCGAGGCGCGGGTACCAGGGGTGCTCGGCCAGCTCCTCGAGCCGGCCCTCGAAGGCGTCGACCTCGGCGGCGCTCAGGAGCTTGCCGAGCGCCTCGCGGAGCGCCGGGCGGGCGTCGCCGTCACGGAGCCGGCGGACCAGCTCGGCGTCCGCGGCGTCCAGGTCGTCGCCGCCCAGGCCGAGCAGCACCGTCCGCTGGCGCGGGTAGGGGAGGAAGGTGAGGGCGTTGTCGATCCCCCAGAGGTGTGACCGCGTGTCGAGCAGGAGGTGGGCCTGCTTGCGATCGGCGTTGTTGGCCAGGACGTCGAACGCGGCCAGCCGGTGCAGCTGGAGCTCGATGCCCTCCGCCTCGGCCTCGGGAAGGGGCTCCTCGGCGGGATGGACGTAGAGCTGGACGCTCCCCGGTCCCAGCGGCCCGTCGCGAAGGCCGGTGGGCGGGACCACGCCCATGCCCGCCGCGGCGCTGAGCAGGTAGGCGGCGCGCTCGCGCAGGTGGAGCGTGTGGCGGGTGAAGTCATGGAGCGGGCGCTCCCCGCGCGCCGGCTTGTAGATGGCGCGCAGCGGCTGACCCTCGATGTTGGGATCCGGCGCGTCGAGCTCGAGGAGGAAGACGGCGTTGCTGGAGTCGACGACCCGGCCCACCGCGTGCACCGGCGCCGTGGCCAGCTGCTCGAGGATCGCGGCCTCGGCCGGGGTCGCCAGCGCGGCCGTGTCCTCGGCCGCCAGGCGGAAGCGTCGCAGCAGCGACTCGGCGCTGACGTCGGCGGCCAGACGCCCTCGCCGTCCCGCCCCGGGGTCGAGGTGGCGTCGATACCGGCGCAGCTCCGCCTCGGCGTCCATGGGCTCCGGCTCCGCGTCCATGCCGACGATGCTAGTCCGGCTCGCCCCGCGGCGCCCCCCGCCCGATGGCGGCCTCAGGCGCGTCGGGGGCCGACGGCGTGGCTAGGGGCGGTGACGGGTGCTGCCCGACACCTGGATGACCACCACGGCGACCAGTGTCAGGATTCCCAGCAGGAAGAGGACGGGGGCGATCCCCTCGGGTGCCGTCCCCCCCAGGCCGGCGGTCAGCAGGAGGGCTGCGATCACGATCAGGGCGAGGGTGGAGACCCAGCGCTGCCACTGGAAAGCGGGGCGTGGGCTCGGCACCCGCGGGACCTCGTGATCGCGCTTCCTGGAGAAGCGGGGATGCCGCGCCCCCGGCTCGCCGCCGCCCTCGGGGAGGTCGCGGCGCTCCAGCTGGGACCACCACTCCGGAGGCACGTTGGTCGGGCGGGATTCCGGGGGGAGTCCGTGGGTCGGATGGTATTTGTCGTCAGGCATCACGTCCCACTGCGCACGACATCCAGTCCGCCGGCGTGGACTAGGAGACAAATGGCGGAGCCGTTTCGATGATACCCCGGGGGAGCCCGCGGGGCCAGAGCGACGGGGCCGAGCCGGGCGCCGGGCTCGAGGCCCTTCAGCGGGCCCAGCGCGCCTGCACGCGCTGCGTCGAGGCCGGCCTCCTGGCCGCCGCCCACCCCGTCTTCAGCGGCCGGCCGGGACAGCGCATGCTGCTCGTCGGTCAGGCGCCCGGACCGGTCGAGCGTGATCGCACCCGGCCCTTCGCCGGGCGTGCCGGCCGCCAGCTCATGCGCTGGTTCACGCGCGCGGGCTTCGATGGCGAGGAGGACGTGCGCCGGCGGGTGTACATGACCTCGATGACCACCTGCTTCCCCGGGCGCACCCCCGACGGCCGCGGTGACCGCCGGCCCAGCGCCCGTGAGGTCGCCCTCTGCTCCGGGTGGCTGGACCAGGTGCTGGAGCTGCTGGCGCCCCGGCTGGTGATCCCGATCGGGGGCCTCGCCCTGGCGCGCTTCCTCCCCGGCCGGGGCATGGAGGAGGCGATCGGCCGCCTCTTCGATGGCGCCGGCAGGGAGATCGAGACAGCCGGTGACGCCCCTGCGCTGCTCCCCCTGCCGCATCCCTCGGGACAGAGCCGCTGGCTCAATGACCCCGCCCACGCGGTCCGCCTGGAGCGCGCCCTCTCCCGACTTCCCGATCTGATCCGCTGGGCGGAATCCGGATGAGCGGGCGATGTTATGATCGGTCGCTGTTTGTGCAGCCGCATGGTGAGAGACAGCGCGCCTCCGTGCCCGACAGCGAATCCACGCCGACCCCGACGGTGAGCGGAGACGTCAAGAACGCTGACGACATCCTCGAACGGATCTTCACGCCGCGCCCCAAGGCGAGCCCCGCGGAGCAGGCCGAGCGGGTCCTGCGCCGGCCGCGGCGCGTCGTCTACTGCGCGATCAGCAATCGCAACTTCTACTGGCGCCAGCACATCAGCAAGTTCGTCCTCGATGAGGGAGCGGTGCCGATCGTCCCCTTCATGCTGTTTGACTACTACCTGCTCCACACCGTCCCCAAGGAGACCGTGCGGGAGGCCTTCAACAACCTGATCGTCAAGTCCGACGAGATGTGGGTCTTCGGCACCATCTCGCTGGGTGTGAAGGTGCAGGTGGGGATCGCCAAGCGGCTGCACAAGCCGGTCCGCTACTACGACATCAACGATCTCCCCTACCGGGTGGTCTCGGTGTCCGAGGCGATGGTCCGCGAGGAATGACCCTTGGGGCGGAGGCCTCGGGGCCTCCCGTGCTGGCCGTCATCGAGCACACCGACGATGAGGGCCCGGGTCTGATCGGCGCCATCGCCACCGCCCTCGGCGCCGAGGTGAGGCGGATCGGTCCGGCCGAGCGGCTGCCCGACCTCGACCAGGTCGTGGCGCTGGTCGTGATGGGCGGGCCCCAGTCCGTGCACGCGCCGGACCAGCGCCTGCTCGACGAGGTGGCACTGCTCCACGAGGCGGTGACCCGCTCCCTGCCAACCCTCGGCGTGTGCCTGGGCGCCCAGCTCCTCGCCGCCGCCTGTGGCGCCGAGGTGAGAGCCGGGGATCGGGGCGAGGAGATCGGCCTGGGGTCGGTCGCCCTCACCCCGTCCGGGCGCGACGACCCCGTCTTCGCAGGTTGTGGCCCGATCCTCCCGGTGCTCCACTGGCACGCCGACACCTTCGACCTGCCGCGCGGCGCCTCCCATCTGGCCGGCAGCGGCACCTACCCGAACCAGGGATTCCGGCTGGGCCGGGCGTACGGCTTCCAGTTCCATGTGGAGGTCGACGCCCGCCTCCTCCACGACTGGTCCCGGCGCCTCCGCCTCCCCGACGACGCCCAGGCGTGGCTGCGGCGGACCGATCCGGCGCGGCGCGAGGTGCTGGCGCGCTGGGTCTGGCAGGCCTTCGACGCCGTCCCCTGAATCCAAACGGTAGTGGCGGGCAGGTTCAGCTGACGAGGTAAGTTGCGTGTCCTTGGGTGACCACCGCGCCCTCGAAGATCAGGACCTCGTTAACCAGGCCGCCCTTCTGATTGCGGTAGTTGATGACCAGCGTGCTCACCCCGAGGTAGATGCTCACTACCTCGAAGTGCAGATCGGGCAAACGCCGAAGACCCTCGGTGTAGTACTTGCGCAGGGCCGCCTTGCCTTGAACGACCCCGTCGCTACCGACGAGTAGCTGGGCCGCCATCGGCGACGTGAAGACGATGTCGTTCGCGAAGTAGCGCAGGAGCTCCTCGAGGTCGTGAGCATTCCAAGCGTTGGCCCACCTCTCGGCGAAGTCCCGAGCAACCGCGGGATCCATGCTGGTCATGGTATCCGGCCAGCCAGCCTAGCCATGTCGACCCGAGAAACCCGGCGTCGTGTGCCCGTGCATGTGCCGGGCATGACGCACATGCTGGGCAAGGCCCCGACCCACGTGGCCGGGGCGATCACCAGGGTGATCAGGTCGGCCATGCTCTTGGTGGGCAGCTGGCTGAGGGTACGCTCCACAACCTGCTAGCGAAAGCGCTGCCGCATCACCTCGGGCCACTCGGGGAAGTAGCGCTCGATCACCGAGAGGTCGAATCGCGGCAGGATCGATCCCACCGGCTCTCGCTGGAGGAGGAATCCGAACGAGGCACGGATCAGCGCTGCCGCGTCGGGAGCGCCCAGCTCCGCGCTGAGCGTCTGCGCCGCGGTCACCGCGAAGTGCCGCCCGCTGACCGAGACGCTGTAGGCGGCACCGCCCTCGCCGTGCACGTCGATCTCCGCCATCTTCCCCTCATCCTCCCTGTGGCCCCGCCCTACGGCGAGGGCCGCGGGGTCGACGCCACCGTCGTGTCGCGCAGCGCCCAGCTCCCGGTCCACGTCCAGGTGTCGGGGACCGGATCCCCGCCGCAGCCCGAGCACATCCCCCCGAAGAGCACCACCTGGCCGTCGCCCTGGTCGTAGGCGATCGCGGAGTCCCCGACCACCGGGCTCGACGAGACCTGGGTCCAGGTGGCGTCCTGCCCGCCACTCCAGAGGTAGGTGGCCTGGGACGTGACCAGCAGGTCGCCCCGGCTCGAGGTGGCCAGCTCCCAGGCGCCGCTCAGCACCGACGCGAGCGGGATCGCGCCGGGGCTCCAGGTCGTGCCGTTCCACGACCACACGGGAGGGGTGGTGGCGGCCGCCTCCTGGGCGCCGTCACAGCCGCCGGGGGTGGTGAACAGGTCCAGGCTCGCGGAGCCGGGGTCGTAGGCGAGGCCGTCCGAATCCGCCGGAGGCGGGGATGCGGCGGGATGGAGCAGCACCCAGCCGGTGCTCCCCCACCGCCAGGTGTCGGTGCCCGTGCACCCCGCCGTGGTGGTTACCAGGATGAGCTGCCCGGTCGAGTCGTCGGTCGCCAGGGCGTTGGGCTGGTCTGCGGCGGGCAGACCGCCCGCCGGCACCGGGCTCCAGGACGACCCGTCCCACGTCCAGCTGTCGTCCGACCCGATGAGCGGTCCGCCGGCGTGGGAGGTGTCGCCGCCGGTTAGCACCAGGCGCTGGGTGGACGGGTCGTAGCCGAGCAGCGCCCCGGCCAGCGGGGGCGGCGAGACCGCGGGCTGCAGCTCGGTCCACTGCGCGCCGTTCCAGCTCCAGGTGCCGGCGAGCGCGGCCGGCCCCTGATTGCTGAGGAGCAGCCCGCCGTAGAGGATCACGTCCCCGCTGGCGGGGTCGTAGGCCATGGCCGCGTCATCGCGCGCGGACGGGCGGACGGGGGGCGCGGAGGGGAGGGCGACCGCGAGCGGCGCCGGCGTCGGGGCGGTCGCCACCGAACCGCGGGAGACCGGCGAGAGCGCGAGCGTGGTGGTCGCCGCCGCGACCAGGAGCGCCAGGGCGGCGCCGATGACCGCCGTGCGCCGGGGGATGCGCCGCGATCGCTGGGCGGGCGGGTCCGCCTCGAAGTCCCCGGGGTCGCCGTCATCGAGGCCGGGTTCGGCCATCCTGCCCGGGGCGGACAGCCCGGCGGGGTCGCCGGGAGCCGCGGAGAGGGCCCGGCGCAGCCGCTGCGCCGGGTGGCGCGCGTCGTCGTCCGGGCCGCCGGGTGCGGCTCGGTCGGAGAGGGGTGCTGGGGGCTCTCCCTCGCTGCCGGTCAGGTCGATGTCGCTCATCGCATCGCGTCCGTGGCCCAACGGTACGCCGCGGCGGGCCGGCGGATGCCGATCCGGGTTCAGCCCGTGGTGGCAGCCCTCTCTGTGGCGCCGCCTCCCTCAGATGCGGCGGATCATCTCCCGCTCGATGGCCTGACGCGCATGCCGCACCAGCGGAGCCAGGGGGTGCTCGCGCAGCGCCTGCTCCATCTGGCGGAGCAGGGAGTAGAGGCTCTTGACCGCCTTGACCAGGTCTCCGACGTCGGAGCCGGGGGGGATCTCGATCTCGGCGAGCGGCACCCCCGCGGCCCACTGGTGGGCGGGCGCCACGAAGTCGAAGGAGAGCGGCCGCAGCGTGGCGACGCCGTGGTGCTCCTCGATCGCGGCGAGGCGCTGGAGGTCGGCGCGGAGCATCCGGTGGCCCCGCTCCACCCCCCGGCTCGGCCACTGCCGGCGGGCCGGCTGCGGCCGCTCCCGGCCGCGGTCCTCGGCCACCAGCATGGTCAGCACCCCCACCAGCTCGGGCGGGGACAGCTCCTCCAGCCAGCCGGCCTCGATGGCGTCGGCGACCAGCAGCGCGCTCTCCCCGAAGAGCGACTCGGCGAGCAGGCCGAGCGAGGTCGGCTGGTCGTTCTCCAGGAAGCCCGCCTCCCGGAGCACGCCGCGCAGGGCCCGGAACTCGCGGCGGTAGCGACCCCGCGCCGAGCGCAGCTCCTCCTCGCCGTGACGGAGCGTCTCCGCCACCTCCTCGGTCTCGTGGCGGTGGGCGCGGTGCTCGCTGAGGTAGGGGCAGCCGGTGCACGGGCTCTCCTGGAGGCGCGCGCGCGACGCCTTCAGCGAGCGTCGCATCGTCTCGAACCGGCCCCCCGGGTCCGCGCCGCGACCGCCGTAGCGGCCCGCATGGCTGTCCCGCCAGTGCTGGCGCTGCGCCCGGCGCACCTCGGTGTCCAGGCTCTCGACCTGAGCGGCCAGGCGCAGGTGCCGGGTGAGCGTCGCCTCGGTGCAGGCCTGGCGCGGGTGGCGAAAGACGCGCCGGGCAAGGTCAGTGCGCAGCTCCTCGAGGTTGGCCTTGCGGTGCACCCAGTGGTCGCTGCGCATCAGCGCCTGGTACTGCCCGAAGGAGCGGTCGAGCAGCTCCTCGGCCCGCTCCAGGCTGCGCGTCTTGAGCAGGGCGAGCACCATCGTGTAGGTGGGCGCGAACTTCGACTCGACGCTCATCTCGCCGCCGATGGCGGCGTCGTAGATGTCGCGGACGTCGACGTCCGACTCCTTGAGGATGATGCCGTGGCCGAGGGTGTCGATGCCGCGACGGCCCGCCCGGCCCATCAGCTGGGTGAGCTCGGCCGGGGTGAGGGCGTGGAACCCGGTGCCGTCGAACTTGGTGAAGGAGGAGACGACGCAGGCGCGCGCCGGCATGTTCAGCCCCAGGGAGAGGGTCTCGGTGGCGAACACGACCTTGACCAGACCGCGCTGGAAGAGCACCTCCACGGTCTCCTTGGCGTAGGGGAGCATGCCGGCGTGGTGCATGGCCACCCCGCGGCGGAGCAGACGGGTGTCGACCGCATCGAGGAAGACCTGGCGCTCGTCGTCGTCGGCGATCCCCTGGAACCGCTGCTCCATCTCCTGATCGACCTCGCGCTTCTCGTCCGCCGTGGTGAGGTCCAGCCCGTGCACGGCGCAGCGGGAGAGCGCCTCGCGGCAGCCTCGCCGGGAGAAGATGAAGTAGATCGCCGGCAGCATGCCGCCGGCGCGCAGCCGCTCCACGACCTGGAGCAGGTCGTTCTCGGGGGCGCGCCGCGCGTAGCGCAGGCGGAGGTCGCCGACCGAGAGGTTCTGGGCCCGCTCCAGGGTGCGGCGGGCCACCTGGCCGCGCTCGTCGAAGAGCGGCCAGAGCTGGTTGTCGAGGCAGAGCCAGAGCTCGAGGGCGACCGGTCGCTCGGTCTGGGTCACCACCTCGATCCCGCCGCGCAGCCCGCTCATCCAGGCCGCCACCTCGTCGACGTTGCTGATGGTCGCCGACAGCCCGGTGATGCGGATGTGCCGGGGGGCCTCGATGATGACCTCCTCCCACACCGTGCCCCGCGGATAGTCGTCGATGTAGTGGACCTCGTCGAGGATGAGGTCGCCCACCGTATCGACCCGCCCGGGCTCGTCGTAGAGGATGTTGCGCAGGATCTCGGTGGTCATCACGACCACCGGGGCGTCCTCGTTGAGGGTGTGCTCGCCGGTGACCAGGCCCACGTTCTCCCGCCCGTAGCGTCCGCCGAGGTCACGGAACTTCTGGTTGCTGAGCGCTTTCAGCGGGGTCGTGTAGATGACCCGGCGCGCGCGCTCCGGCTCCACGCGCAGCTCTGCGGGCGCGGCCAGGCAGCGCCAGATGGCGTACTCGGCGATCAGCGTCTTGCCGCTCGAGGTGGGGGCGCTCACCAGCACGCCCCGGGAGCGCTCCAGCTTGTCGATCGCCTCCAGCTGGAAGGGGTCCAGGGTCAGCCCGACGTGGGCGCTGAAGGCGGCGGCCAGCAGCTCGGGGCTCGGCGCCCCCGGGCCGGGCCGGAACGCCGCCGGCGGCCGCGGCCGGGCGTTCACCCGCTGTCCGCGCCGGCCTCGCCCGCGGGCTGCCGCCGGGGCAGGCCGACGAGGGCGACCACGGTGGCCACGACGCAGAGGAGCGCCGCCACGACCAGTCCCTGGTGGAAGCCGTCGCTGAACGTGGAGGCGTCGTCCAGGCTCCCTCCCAGTCCCGCCAGCAGCGGCACCAGGGCGATCCCCAGCAGGCCGGCCACGCGGGTGACCGCGTTGTTGACCCCCGAGGCGATCGCTATCCGCGTCGAGGGCACGGCCTCGAGCGCGGTGGTCGTGATCGGGGCCACCGTGATCGCCAGTCCCGCGCCGAAGATCAGGCCCGCGGGCAGCACCGCGGTCAGATACGAGGTGGCGCCGGGCACGCGCAGGAAGAGCAGCAGCCCGACGGCCGCGATCAGCGGTCCCAGGCTCATCAGCCGACGGGGACCGTAACGGCTCACCAGCCCCCCCAGCCGCGACGAGAGCACGAGCAGGAGCAGGGTGATGGGGAAGATCGCGGCCCCCGATGCCAGCGGGCTGTAGCCGCCCTCCCACTGCAGCTCGAGGACGATCAGGAGGAGCGAGGCGCTGAGCGCGGCGTAGACGAAGAGGGTGGTGAGGTTGGCGACCGCGACGCCGCGGATGGCGAGCAGCCCGAGCGGGAGCATGGGCCGCTCCCGCCGCGACTCCATGACGAAGAAGCCGACCAGGACGCCCACGCCGACCAGCACCGTGCCCACTCCGACCAGCCCACCCCGGAGCGGTCCCTCGATGAGCCCGAAGGCGACCAGCCCCAGCCCCAGCGTCGCGGTGAGCGCGCCCCCCCAGTCGACGTCCTCGCCGAGGTCGCGGGTGCTCGCTTCGCGAGCCGGCAGGTGGCTGATGCAGGCGAGCACCGCCAGGACGGCCAGCGGGACGTTGATCAGGAAGACCCATCGCCAGCTCGCGTGGTCGACCAGGAAGCCGCCCAGGAGCGGGCCCCCCACGGTCGCAACACCGGCGACGCTCGACCAGATGGCGATCGCCCGTCCCCGGTCGCCCGCCGAGAAGCTCGTCGACACGATCGCCAGCGACCCGGGGACGAGGAGGCTGGCGGCCACTCCCTGGAGCAGCCGGGCGGCCACCAGGAACGCTGCGCTGGGGGCCACCCCGCAGAGGAGAGAGGTCGCGCCGAAGCCGAGCGTCCCGATGACGAAGATCCGGCCGTGACCGGCCGCCTCGCCGATGGCGCCGCCCAGCAGCACCAGCCCGGCCAGGCTGATCAGATAGGCCTCGAGGACCCACTGGAGGGTCGAGAAGTGGCCGCCCAGGGCGCGTCCGATGGCGGGCAGGGCGACGGTCACCATGGTGGTGTCGAGGAGGGCCATCCCGGACCCGAGGATGGTGGCGGCGAGCACCCAGCGGCCCGCCGCGTCTCCGAGGGTCAGCCGCCGGGCGGGGGCGAGCTCCGCCATCACAGGCAGTTCACGGAAGGCTCACAGGCGCAGCAGCTCGAACCTCGAGTCGGTGAGCAGGGCCTCGCCGTAGTCGCCGACGAAATTGAGCACCTTCTGGCAGACCTCGTCGGCGTGGCGGGCGTCGCCGGAGACGCAGGCCACCCCCAGCTCCACCGCCTGCCAGAGGTCCTGGTCGCCGACCTCGGCGATCGCGACGTTGAAGGTGTTGCGCACCCGGGCGACCAGGGAGCGGACCACCTGCCGCTTCTCCTTGAGCGAGCCGCTCTCGGGGACCTGGAGGCGCAGCACCAGGGTTCCGATGACCATCCCCGGCAAGCTAGCAGACCGGCACCCGCTCTGAGCCTCCCGGCCCCTGCTCCGCCGGCCCGGCGAGGGGTTCTGCAGCGCCCGGCCCGCCGACCCGGGGAGGGGGCGAGAGGCGGCCGCCCCGAGGACGGCCGCCTCAGCCCCTGTCAACGTTGAGGTCAGATGTTGGGTGGCCCCGCGCCCCGGGCCAGTGCTGGGACGAATTGGGCCGCGTCCACCGTGCCCCAGCCGGTGGCGTCGCTGTAGTAGCCGTCGGCGTTGAAGCCGGGGACGGTCACCAGGTCACTGCTGCTGGCGCACGCACCCGTGTTGGGGTCGACGTCGGCGGCAATGCAGAACGTGTATGTGTTGTTCCCCTGGGTGATCGGCACGATCCCGTTGCCGTAGCCGCCCTGCTCGGCGAGGTTGTACAGCTCGGGGTTGATGTAGCCGAGGCTGTGGCCCGCGTACTGGTCGGCGAGGGCGACGATGCCGGAGAAGAGCGGCGACGCCTCGCTGGTGCCGCCCACGATGCCCCAGCCTCCGGTGAAGGTCACGCCTCCGTAGACCGCCGTGGACTGGTAGAAGTCGACCGCCCCGTTGACCGCGGCGCTCATCACGATGTCAGGGGTTCCGCGGCTGTTGCCGACGATGCGGGCGACCCCGTCCTGGAAGTCCGGACGCGAGAAGACGGTCGAGAGCCCGCCGCCGCCGGCACCCCAGGTGTAGGCGGGGCCCGGGACGCCGACGGTCGTGCTGGAGTCGTTCCAGACGCTCGCCGGGGAGGTCACGTAGCCGTTGCCGTTGATGTGGAGCTGGGTGCCGCCCACGGCGGTGACCAGCGGGTCGGAGCTCGGCCAGTCGATGGCGCGGGTGGAGTAGCAGCAGGTGGAGCTGCCCAGGTAGTCGGTGGATCCCTGGTCACCGCTCGCGGCGAGCACGGTGATCCCGTTCTCCTCCGCGTTCTCGTAGGCGCTGCGCAGCTGGCTGTACGGCGTGAGCTGACCCGGGCTGAAGGTCTGCTCGGTGGCGCCGAAGCTCTGGGTGATCACCTGTCCGAGGTGGTGGTCGACCACGTAGTTCTCGGCGGCGATGATGTCAGGGAAGCCCTGCAGCCCCTCGGTCTCGGAGGTGGGCGTCTCGACCAGGAGGAGGTTGGCCTCCGGGGCGATGGTGTGCGCCCACTCCACGTCCAGGCTGGTCTCGGTGCCCCACCCGTAGCAGTCGCTGGCGCCGAAGGGATCGGCGGTGCACGAGGGCACCGCCCCCTCCGGCTGGATCACCCGGAAGGAGGGCGGAGCGGGCAGGCCGAAGGCCTGGTCGAAGGTCGCGAGGTCGCTCTGGATCGTCGGCGAGCCGAAGGCGTCGACGATGACGATGGTCTCGCCACGGCCGTTGATGCCCTGGTCGTAGAGCGGCCGCAGATCGTAGGCGCTGCGCAGCTGGAAGGGCTGGTAGCAGGCGATCCCGTAGCTCGACTCGCACTCGGCCGTGGTCGGCGGCTGGGCCAGGTTGCTGGCGAACAGCACGTGCCCGGTCGAGTCGGGCAGGAGCCGGACGGCGGCCACCGCGGCTGGTACAGCCGCTGCCGCCGCCCCTCCTCCCAGCAGTGTCATAGCGCCCGCGGCCACCATCTGGGCGAGCGCGGATCCACGCCTTGGTCTCATCCTTCTTCCTCCCATGCCCCGCCACCCTTCGCATCGGGCGCCGGACTGCGGGCAAACGTAGCAGACGGGACCGCGCGTGGGAAGGGGTGGCCGTGACCAACGGCCCCCTCGCGGGAGGGGCGCCCGGCCGTGGCTTCCGCCGCTAGAGGATCCGGAGCAGCTTCTGGCGGAGCGCCTCCAGGGCTTCGAAGTCCCCGATCGAGGGCCGGGCCGTCGTCTTGCCCGGGAACTTGAGGTGCTGGACCGCCTCGGCCAGGATCCCGATCTCCTCCTCGGTGAGGCGGAGCGAGCGCAGGTCGTGGGTGGGGGCGGTGGGCACCGGGTGGACCGCCGGCTGAGGCTGGGCGGGGTCCGGGACGGCCGCGACCGGCTCCTCCGTGGGACGGAACAGCTCGTCCGAGCCGCGCAGCTGGGCGCGGCGGAACCCGGGCATCACGGGTGTGCGGCGCGAGCCCCGGAGCGCACCGGCGCCGCCCTCCCCGTGGCCGCGGATTCCCCGTGGGCCTGCCCCATCACGGCCTGGGCGAGGTCGCGGTAGGCCCGGGCGCCCGGCGATTCGGGGGCGTACTGGAGGATGGAGAGGCCGGCCAGCGGCGTCTCCGCAAAGCGGATCGAGGCGTCGACCCGGATGTCGTAGACCTCGTCCGCGTAGCGCTCCCGGACCAGCTCCAGCACCTCCTGGCTGTGCAGGGTGCGCGGCTTGTAGATGGTCGGCAAGATGCCGGCGATGCGCAGCCCCGGATTGAGCTTGGCCTGGACCCGGTCGATGGTCCGCTGCAGCTGCTGCATCCCCTTCATCCCGAAGTACTCGCACTGGAGGGGGATGATCACCTCGGTGGAGGCCACCAGGGCGTTGACGCAGAGCAGGCCCAGCGACGGCGGGCAGTCGATCACAGCGAAGTCGAACTCCGGGAGCAGCGGCGCAAGCTTCTCCTGGAGGACGGACTCGCGTCCGAACTCGGTCACCAGCTGCAGCTCGGCACCGGAGAGCTCGATGTTGGCGGGCAGGAAGTCGACCCCGATCGGCTCGGAGCGGAGCCGGGCCTCGGCTGCCGCGGTGGTCGGCTCGGTGAGGATGTTGTAGACGGTGACCTCGAGCTCGTCGGGGCGGCGCACCCCCATGTTGATGGTCAGGTGCCCCTGGGGGTCCAGGTCGATGGCGAGCACCCGCGAGCCGGCCTCGGCGAGCGCGGCGGCGAGGTTGACGGCGGTGGTGGTCTTGCCGACGCCACCCTTCTGGTTGGCGATCGAGATGACCCGCGTCACAGGCTGTCGAGGTCCGGGGCTGGGGTCGAAGGGCCCGTCGAACAGATGCGCCGCACTGAGCCGGTATCATAGCGGACCCCGCACGCTGCCAAAGCTGGATGGGCAGCCTGCTCCGCGCATGACTCGTAGCTGAGGGAGTTCGCCGGTGGCCGAAGCCGAACGTGTCAAGCCGCGCAGCATCTACGTGGAGGAGGCCAT
Source organism: uncultured Actinomycetes bacterium (assembly GCA_964508345.1). Lineage (GTDB taxonomy): Bacteria > Chloroflexota > Dormibacteria > Aeolococcales > Aeolococcaceae > Changshengia. The sequence goes on from CAZDTK010000001.1 coordinate 312,042, forward strand.
CCAGGCCGCCCTGGAGAGCCGATGGAATGATGCCGTGGCCATCAACCGCGCCCTGGTCGAGCGCCATGGCGCAGACGACGAGACCTGCAACCGCATCGGCAAGGCGCTGACCGAGCTGGGCGAGCACCAGGAGGCGCTCGACGCCTACACCCAGGCCCTCCAGCTCAACCCGCTCAACGTCATCGCGCAGAAGAACGTGCGCAAGCTCCAGCTCCTCCTCGACAGCCGCGAGAAGCTCGGCGGCGCCAAGGGGGCGATCGACGTCGACCTCTTCGCCGAGGAGCCGGGAAAGAGCGCGCTGACCGTCCTCAACCCACCCAAGTCCGGGGTGGTGATCGCGGTCGCTCCCGGCGAGGTCGTCGAGCTCCACCTCCAGGACGGGGGCCTCCAGGCCCAGACCGCGCGCGGCGTGGTGCTCGGCGACGTCGACAGCAAGATCGCCCGCCGGCTGGTGCCGCTGATCGGCAGCGGCAACCGCTACACCGCGGTGGTGGCCCGGGTCGAGGAGAGCCAGATCGAGATCATCGTCCGCGAGGCGTTCCAGTCGGCCGAGAACGCCCGCAAGTCGTCCTTCCCGGTGAGCCGCCAGAAGCGCGAGGAGTTCCGCCCCTACGCCAAGGAGTCGCTGCTCGCCCAGCGCGGGGTCGACGACGCCGACCTGGGGGACGGCGACGAGGAGGGGGAGCCGCCCGACGTCGCCGAGCCCGGAGACGAGCTGGAGCAGCTCGCCGCCGGCGAGGACTTCGAGGAGCCGGCGCCCCTGGAGGAGACCGAGGAGGCCGACGACGTCGACGAGGATGCCCGCCCCGAGGATCAGTACTGACCGGCTCGTCACCCCATCGGTCCCCGATGGCTGGCACAATCGTCCCCACCCCTATGCCGCCCACAGCCAGCCGGTCACCCTGGCCACTCGTCGGACGGCACGAGGAGCTCGCCCTTCTCGCCCGCGAGATGGAGCGTCCTGCCTCGTGCGGCGTGATCATCGCGGGCGCCCCGGGAGTGGGCAAGACCCGGCTGCGTGCCGAGGCCCTGAGCCGCCTGCGCCGGGACGGCTGGCTGGTGCGCGAGGTCACGGCCACGGTCGCCGCGGCGACCATCCCTTTCGGGCCGCTGGCTCCGCTTCTCCCCGAGGCGCTCTCACTCGCCCCCCTCGACGTCCTCCGCCACAGCCTCCGCGAGCTGCGTCAGGAGCGCGGCAACGGGCGGCTGGTGGTGTCCGTGGACGACGCCCAGTTTCTCGACGCCGCCTCCTCCGCCCTTCTGCATCAACTGGCGAGCACCCAGACCGCCGCGCTGCTGCTCACCGCGCGTTCGGGGATGGTCCTGCCCGACCCGATCATGGGGCTGCGCAAGGAGGGGGCGATCGGCTGGATCGAGCTGCAGCCGCTCTCCGCCACCGAGATGGAGGCGCTGCTGGGCCAGGTCCTGGACGGTCACCTGGACGCCGGCACCCGCCACCAGCTGAGCCGGCTGAGCCAGGGGAACGTCCTCTTCCTCCACGAGCTGGTGGAGATCGGGCTGAGCTCCGGGGCCCTGGCCTCGCGGGACGGCGTCTGGCGCTGGGAGGGGGAGCAGGTGGTGGCCGGCGGCCCCCTGGAGGCTATCGAACAGCGGCTGCGACCGCTCTCGCTCCCTCAGCGTGAGGCGGCCGAGGCGCTCGCGCTGGCCGAGCCGCTCCCCCTCGACGTGCTGGAGCGGCTGGTGGCGCCGGCCGTGATCCGGGACCTGGAGGCGGCCGCCGTGATCACCACCGGCACGGCGATCGAGAAGTACCACCGCCGCTGGCAGGTGCGCCTCGCCCATCCCCTCTACGCCGAGGCGCTGCGCGGCGGTCTGACGCCGCTGCGCCGGCGGGAGCTGCTGGGGCGGCTGGGCGACGCCCTGGAGGCCACCCCGCTGCGCCGGGGCGACGACCCCAGCCGGCTGGCCATGATCCGGCTGGAGGCGGGCCAGCCGATCCCCCTCGAGACGGCGCTGGCGGCCGCCCGCTGGATGCTGGGCTCGGGCCGCTTCGACACCGCCGAGGCGCTGGCCCGAGCCGCCATCGACTCGGGCGCGGGCTTCCCGGCCGAGATCGCCCTCTCGCGGGCCCTGACCGGGCTGCGACGCCCGGAGGAGGCCCAGGCGACCCTCGACTCCGCCCACCCCGAGGGCCCCCATCAGGGGGCGGAGCTGGCCCTGGCCAGCGCCCAGAACCTGCACTTCGGCCTGGGTCGCGCGGAGAGGGCCCTGGAGGTCCTCCGCGAGGCGGCGCGCATCCTTCCCGAGGATCAGCCGGCCCACGAGCTGGCCGTGACCCAGGCCCTCTTCGAGTTCTCCGCGGGCCGTCTCGACGTGGCGGATGCTCTGAGTCAGGTCGTGAGCGACGACGAGCGGGCGCCGCTCGAGGCGCGGATCGGCGGCATCGGGGTCCGCGGCCTCGCCCTCGCCTTCTCGGGACGCCCCCTGCAGGCGGTCGCCGTCCTGGACGACGGCATGAAGCTGCTCCGCGACACCCCGGAGCTGCTCACCACCCGGTCCAACCTGCTGACCGGCCGCTGGTACGCGCTCTGGTTCGCCGGCCTGGTCCCGGAGGCCGGGCGGCTCGCCGAGGAGGTCCACGACCGCCTGGTCGAGGACAGCCTCGAGCCCCTCCGCGGTTACTGGACCGGGCTGGTGGGCTGGGCGGCGTTCCTCTCGGGGAGGACGCGCACCGCCCGCTCCTGGCTCGAGGAGGGGGTCGCGATCTGCCAGCGCTACATGGCCGCGGGCGGGCACCTGGCGGCCCTCGAGGGGGTGCTGGTCCAGGCCGCCGTCCTCAGTGGCGACCTCCGCCGCGCCGAGTCGGCGCTGGCCACGGCCCGGGCCGCGGTGGCCGCGCCGGTGACGGAGGTGCCCTGGGTGGACCTCTCCGAGGCGTGGGTGCTCTGGGGCCACGGCCACACCGCGGAGGCGGCCGCGGCCGCGCTGCGCGCCGCCGACGGCTGGCGCCAGGTCGGCTTCGCCCCCACCGAGGCGTGGGCCCTCCACGACGCCGCCCGCCTCGGCGACCTCTCCGGGGTGGCCCGGCTCGAGGTGCTCGCCGCCGCCGGCGAGGGTTCGCTGGTCCCCGCCCTCGCCGCCGACGCCCGGGCCCTTCTGGATGGCGACGCCCCCGGCCTGGAGCGCTCCTCCGCGGAGTTCGAGCGCCTGGGGCTGACCCTGCTGGCCGCCGAGGCGGCGGCGGTGGCGGCCGAGGCCCACCGGCGGGCGGGGAATCCCAACCGGGCCCGGGTCCCGATGCTGCGCAGCGCGGCGCTCGCCTCGCTGTGTGAGAAGAGCCGCTCCCCCGCCCTGGAGCGCGTCTCCACCGGCGGCAGCCTGACCCACCGCGAGCTGCAGGTGGCCCGCGTCGCGTCGGCGGGCACGAGCAGCGCCGACATCGCGGCCCAGCTCGGGCTCTCGGTGCGCACCGTCGAGAACCACCTCCAGCAGGCCTACTCCAAGCTCGGGGTCGGCTCCCGGGCGGAGCTGGCGGTGCTCCTGGGCGGGATTTCGGAGCGCGATCAGGAGCTGAGTACCGCCAGGCGGCACTGAGTACCGGGGACCGGAACCCCCCCCCTCCTGGGTACAGCGGTACTCATGACAGTGCCCCCCGGGCTTCCTAGCCTGAGCCCGATGAACCGGGAAACGGCGCTCGCAACGCTGACCCCGGCATACGCGGAGGCCCTACGGTTGCGGGACGAGGGCGCCGACCATGCCACCATCGCCCGCCAGCTGGCGCTTCCGGTGGAGGCGGTGCCCAACCTGCTGGAGCTTGCCCAGGCCAAGCTCGACACCCTGCTTGCGCTCCCCGCGGGGGAGGTGGACTGAGATGCCAAGGCCGGACGGCGGAGCCGCTCCGAGAGGGGGGGGTGGACGCTCCGGGAGGGTGCTCCTCGCCGCCGGCGCTGGAGTCGATGACGGGAGGCGCTCCCGCGGGGGGTGGGAGCCGCCTGCCGTCCAGGGGTTGCGACATCCGCGTATGTGAACTTCGTCGCCCGGGCCGCCGCGGCGGCCCCCGTTGGTCGTCCATTTCAACATCCGACTAGCAAGGAGTGAAGTACCTCAAATGCCTACAGCAATAGGTGGAAAGACCTACTCCAACGGCCAGCTGATCCTGGGCGCTGGACTGATCCTCGCCCTCATCAACTGGTTCATCCCGTGGTGGTGGGCCTACAGCTTCAGCTACTCCGGTGAGGCCGGCTTCGCCGGCTACAGCGCGAGCGGCGGCATCGGCGGCCTCGGCTCGTGGTCAGGCTGGCTCGGCTTCATCGCCCTGCTCATCCTGATCGTCCTCTTCGCGGTCCGCACCTTCGCCCCCCAGGCGCTGCCCGCCCTCCCGTTCACCGACTGGATGATCTACACCGTTGGCGGTGTCTTCATCCTGCTCATGGTCATCCTCTTCATCACCTACGCCGGCGGAGCGGGCGTCTCCGGCCCCGGCTACTCCGAGGGGATCTCCATCGGCTTCTTCATCGGGCTGATCACGGCCGCCGCGATCGCGGTCGGTGGCTACCTGACCAAGACCGACGCTCAGCCCGCGACCGCACCGATGAACTTCAACCAGGGCCAGACCCCGCCCCCGGCCGGGCAGTAACCCACCCACAGCAGTGACCCAGCCCTAGAGGCTGGAGGCCACGAGGGTCGCCGTCCCCGGTGGGATGGCGGCCTTCGGGCCTCACCGGGGCGAAGCCTGTCTAGACTTCGCCCCTATGAGCGCCCAGCAGTCACCGGCGCGCGGCCGCGCGGGCGGCTTCGCGGATTGGATCGGCGCTGCGGCGCGACGGCGCCGGGCCGTCACCGAGGCCTTCGTCGACACCTTCGCGGCCTGGGGCTACGAGTACCTCTCGACCCCCCTGGTGGAGCCGCTGGAGACGGTCGCCGCCGGGGTCGGGGGCGGACTGCAGACCCAGCTCTTCCGCTTCATGGACGCCGACGGCAGCCTGCTCGCCCTGGTCGGGGAGCGCACCGTCAGCGTGGCGCGGGTGGTGGCCACCCAGCTCCAGGGCGCCCGGCCGCCGCTGCGCCTCTGCTACGCCGGCCCGGTGCTCTTCAACCGTCCCCCGCTGGGCGGGCGGCGCCGGGAGGCGATGCAGGCGGGCTGTGAGCTGATCGGGCACCCCGGTCTCGCCGCCGACGCCGAGTGCATCGCGCTCGCCGCCGCGGCGCTCGAGCGCGCGGGCATCTCCGGCGTCCAGATCGACGTCGGTCACGCCGACTTCGTCCCCGCTCTGCTCGACTCGGCCGGCCTCGACCCCGAGGCCCGCTCGCGCGTGGCCGCGGCGCTCCGCGACCGCGACCTGGTGGCGGTCGAGGAGGCGCTCGGCGGCAGCGAGGCGGGCGAGGCCGAGCGCGAGCTGCTGCTCGCCTTCCCCACCCTGCGCGGCGGCCGCGAGATCCTGGACACAGCCGGTGAGCGCATCCGGGAGGGGCGGCCGCGCCAGGTGCTCGCCGACCTCGCCGATCTCTGGGAGGTGCTCGACCACCACGGGATCACGGGGAGCGTCCACCTCGACCTGGGCGCCGTCCGCGACTGGGACTACTACACCGGCCCCACCTTTGAGCTCTTCAGCGCCGACCTGGGCTGGCCGCTGGGCTCCGGGGGTCGCTACGACCGCCTGCTGGCGGCCTTCGGCGCCCCGGCCCCGGCGACCGGCTTCGTCCTCCACGTCGACCGCTGCTGCGACGCGCTGCTGCGTGGCGCCGGGGAGCAGGAGGGTGCGCAGGCTCTCCGTCTCGGCTATCCGGCCGGGAGCGCGCGGCAGGCCGCGGCCCTGGCCGTCCGCCTGCGTGCGGCGGGAGTCGCCGTTGCCCTCGATCTGGAGCCGAGCGGAGACGGCGATCAGCCGGTCGCGGACGGCGCCGCCCGCCTCGAGGATGGCGGACTGCGCTGGCGCTGCGCGGGGCGCGACGGCACCGGCGTCGATGCCCTGGTCGCCGCCCGCACCCAGGCGGTCCGATGACCGGCGGGCTGCGTCCTGTGCCCGGCGGACTCTGTCCCGTTCCTCCCACCGTGGTCGCCCCATGAGCGTCGGGCTGCGCCTCGCGCTCCCCGCCGGAGCGCTCTTCGAAGACGCCTGCCGCCTCCTCGGGGAGGCCGGGGTGGCGGATGTGGACCCGGGGCAGTTCGAGCGCCGGCTCAGCGTCTCCGCCGGGCCGGTGACCATGGCCAAGATGCGGCCCACGGACGTGCCCGTCTACGTGGAGATGGGCGCCTGCGATGCGGGCATCGTCGGCAAGGACATCCTCTGGGAGCAGCCCCTCGACTGCTACGAGCTGGTCGACCTGCGCTTCGGCGCCTGCCGCCTGGTGCTGGCGGCTCCCGAGGGCTCGCCCCTCGCCGCGGGACGCTTCCCCCGGTCGCTGCGCGCCGCCACCAAGTACCCGGTGGCCGCCCGCCGCTTCTTCGACTCGCTGGGGCTGGCGGTGGAGCTGATCAGGCTCCACGGCTCGGTCGAGCTGGCCCCGGCCATGGGCCTCGCCGACTGCGTGGTCGACATCACCGCGACCGGCCGCACCCTCACCGCCAACCACCTGGTCGAGATCGCCGAGGCGGGCCGCTCCAGCGCGCGCCTGATCGCCAACCAGGCATCGCTCAAGACCCGCAGCACCGCCGTGAACCAGCTCGCCGCGGCGCTCCGCCGTACCGTGACGGCGGCGCCGGCCCCGGCGGCTGCGGCGGCAGGGGAAGGCCCGGGGTGATCCCCGAGCTGCGGTCGCCCACCCCGGAGGAGTGGCGGGAGCAGGTGCGTGCCGAGCGGCGCAGCCCGGTGCCGCTCCTGGACGGCGCGAGCGCCGGCCCGCTGGGGGCATGGTTCGAGCTGCCCGTGAGCGCCGCCACGGTGGTCAGCACGATCCTGGACGACGTCCTGCGTGACGGCGATGCGGCGGTCCGGCTCTGGACGCAGCGGCTGGACGGGGTGGACGTCGCGGTGACCCGCGTCCCCGCCGGCGCCCTGGCCCGCGCCTGGGAGAGCACCGACCCGGGCGTCCGCGGGGCGATCGCGGCCGCGGCCGCCCGCATCCGGGAGATCCACGAGCGGCAGCGCGACATCGCGCTCCGGGGCATCGCCAGCGCCCACCTCCGGCCGCTGCCGCTCCGCCGGGCCGGCTGCTACGTCCCCGGCGGCCGGGCCGCCTACCCGAGCACGGTGCTGATGAACGTGATCCCCGCCCAGATCGCGGGGGTCTCCGAGATCGCCCTGGTCTCACCGCCCGGTCCGGACGGCTCGGTCCACCCCCTGGTGCTCGCCAGCGCCCACCACCTGGGGGTCTCCGAGGTGCACGCGGTGGGAGGGGCCCAGGCGGTCGGCGCCCTCGCCTACGGCACGGCGAGCATCGCCCAGGTGGACAAGATCACCGGCCCGGGGAACCTCTTCGTGACCCTGGCCAAGCGCGCCATCTTCGGCGAGGTCGGCATCGACGGCGTGGCCGGACCGAGCGAGATCGTGGTCATCGCCTCGGACGGCGCCGATCCGGTGCTGGTGGCCGCCGACCTGGTCTCCCAGCTGGAGCACGACCCCCTGGCCTGGGCCGTCTGCCTCACCGACTCGGCGTCACTGGCGCAGGGGGTGCGCGCGGCGTTCTCCGAGCAGGCGGCGGAGGCCGCGCGGAGCGGGATCATCGCCGCGGCCAGCGGGCGGCACGGCGCCGTCGTCGTCACCGCCGGCCTGGAGGAGGCCCGCCTTCTCGCCGACGAGTTCGCCGCCGAGCACCTCTCGCTGCAGGGCCGGGCTGCCGAGGCCCTCCGCGACGCGCCCCACACCGCCTCCGCCGTCTTCGTGGGGCGGCGCTCGCCGGTGTCGATGGGCGACTACGTCGCCGGCCCCAACCACACCCTGCCCACGGGCGGCGCGGCCCGCCACCGCGGGCCGCTCTCGGTCATGGACTTCCAGCGCTGGCAGTCGGTGGTCGATCTGACCGGCGAGGAGTTCGACACCCTGGCCCCGGTCGCCTGCACCCTGGCCGCCGCCGAGGGTCTGCTCGGGCACGAGCGCGCCATCCGGCTCAGGATGGATGATCGTCACGCCCATGAGTGAGAGCCCCGCCACCCCCGCCGGCGAGCGCCCCGGCGACGCGCCGCGAAGGACCGCCACCCTGGAGCGGGTGACCAAGGAGACGCGCATCCAGGTCGAGGTGGATCTGGACGGCAGCGGCAGCGCCGCCATCGAGGTGCCGCTGCCCTTCTTCCGCCACATGCTCGAATCGCTGGTCAAGTACAGCGGCATGGACGTCCGCCTCCAGGGCGCGGGCGACGTCGACGTCGACGCCCACCACCTGGTCGAGGACTGCGGCCTGGCCCTGGGGACGGCGATCGGCCGGGCCCTCGGCGATCGCTCCGGGATCCGCCGTTTCGGCCACGCCTACGCCCCCCTCGACGAGTCCCTGGTCCGCTGCGCCCTCGACTACTCGAAGCGTCCTCACCTGGAGTGGGAGATGAAAGCGCTCCAGGGCCGCATCAACGACTTCGACGTGAGCGTCCTCCATGAGTTCGTGCAGGCTCTGTCCCAATCAGCCGGGATCAGCATGCATGTCGACCTCATCCGGGGGGTCAACCTCCACCACGTCGCCGAGGCCGCCTTCAAGGCGATCGGGCTGGCCAGCCGCGAGGCGCTCTCGGTCATCGGCGGCGGCGTGCCCTCCACCAAGGGCGTGCTCTGATGCCCCGGGTGGCGATCGTCGACTACGGGGTCGGCAACCTGCGCAGCGTGGAGCGTGCCCTGGCCCGCGCCGGGGCCGAGGTCGTGATCACCCCCGACCCCGCCACCGTCGCCGGCTGCGACGGGGTGGTGCTCCCCGGTGTCGGCGCCTTCGCCCCGGCGGCGGAGCTCCTGCTCGGCTCCGGCCTCGGCGACGCCGTCCGCGAGGCGGCGGGGCGCGGCCGCCCCGTGCTCGGGGTCTGTCTCGGCTTCCAGCTCCTCTTCGACGAGAGCGAGGAGGGCGAGGGAGGGGCCGGGCTCGGTCTGCTCCCCGGCCGCGTCCGCCGCATCGAGGCCGCCCCGCTCAAGGTGCCCCACATGGGCTGGAACCGGCTCCGGCTGCGGCGGCCCGCGATGATCACCGCCGGGCTCGAGGACGGCGCGTGGTGCTATTTCGTCCATTCCTATGCCGCCGCCGCCGACGCTGCCGACATCGTCGCCACCGCCGACTACGGCGGTGAGATCGTCGCCGTCTGCGAGCGCGGCACGGTCAGCGGCACCCAGTTCCACCCCGAGAAGAGCGGCCCCGCCGGGCTGCGCATCTACGCCAACCTGGTGGCCGCCTGTGTGGGCGAGCGGAGACCGGCAGAGCCGTCCCTGCCGTGATCGTCATCCCCGCCATCGACATCCGGGGTGGCCGCTGCGTGCGCCTGATCCAGGGTGACTACGGCCGCGAGCAGGTCTACGAGGACGACCCGGCCGTGGTCGCCCACCGCCTGGTGGAGAGCGGCGCCCCGCGGCTCCACCTGGTCGACCTGGACGCGGCCCGGGGGCGGGCCGACGCCGCCTCGGCGGTCGCGGCGCGCCGGGTCATGGAGGTGGCGGGCGCGGCTCGGGTCGAGATCGAGGTCGGCGGCGGGGTGCGCACCCTGGCCGATGCCCAGAGCTGGCTCGCCGCCGGGGCGACCCTGGTCGTCCTGGGCAGCGTGGCGGTCCAGGAGCCCGAGGCGGCCGCCGCCATCTGCGCCGCCCTGCCCGGACGCTGCCTGATCTCGCTCGACGTCCGCGGCGACTCGGCCCAGGCGCAGGGCTGGACAGAGGGCGCGGGCAGCGCCGCCGCCCACCTCGAGCGCTGGTCGGGCTGGCCGCTCGCCGGCCTGGTGCGCACCAACGTCCTGGCCGACGGGATGATGAGCGGCCCCGACCTCGCCGGCCTGGAGGAGACGGTGCGGGCGTTCCCGGGGCCGGTGATCGCCAGTGGCGGCATCCGCAGCGTCGACGACATCGTCCGCTGCGCCGGGGCCGGCGCGGCCGGGGCGATCGTGGGCCGGGCCATCTACGAGGGCGCGTTCGACCTGCGCGCCGCTCTCCTGCGGTTCGCCTCGTGAGCCTGGCCAAGCGGATCATCCCCTGCCTGGACGTGGACCACGGCCGGGTGGTCAAGGGCGTCCACTTCGTCAATCTGCGCGACGCCGGTGACCCGGCCGAGCTCGCCGCCGGCTACGACCGCGAGTCCGCCGACGAGCTGGTGTTCCTGGACATCACCGCCAGCAGCGAGGACCGCGGGATCCTGCTCGACGCGGTGCGCCGCACCGCCGACTCCGTCTTCATCCCGCTCACCGTGGGAGGAGGGCTGCGCGGCCTCGGCGACATCGACCGGATGCTGCGCAGCGGCGCCGACAAGGTCTCGCTCAACACCGCCGCCCTGGACCGCCCGGCGCTCATCACCGAGGGCGCCCAGCGCTTCGGCGTGCAGTGCATCGTGGTCGCCATCGACGCCCGCCGCGAGGACGGCGGCTGGCACGTCTTCTCCCACGGCGGCCGCCGTGACACCGGGCGGGACGCGCTCGCCTGGGCCCAGGAGGCCGCGGAGCGGGGCGCCGGTGAGATCCTGCTCACCAGCATGGACCGGGACGGCACCCAGGATGGCTACGACCTCCCGCTCACCCGGGCCGTCAGCGACCGGCTGACCATCCCGGTGATCGCCAGCGGCGGCGCCGGCCAACCCGAGCACCTCCGCGCCGTGCTCGACGAGGGGGGCGCGGACGCCGCCCTGGCAGCGTCGATCTTCCACGACGGGGTGCACTCCATCCCGGAGACCAAGGCGTATCTGCGCGGACACGGCGTCGAGGTCCGGATGTGAGCCGCGCCGATCTCGAGCCGGGTGGCGCGAGCGGCCCGGCGCTCGAGCCCGCGCTGCCGCTCATCGTGGCGCCGGCGGGGCGCGAGGCCGACTTCTCCCGCGACCTGGTCACCGCGGTGGTCCAGGACGCCGCCACCGGCCAGGTGCTGATGGTCGCCCACATGAACCGCGCCGCCTACGCGACGACGCTCGCCACCGGGCGGGCGACGTTCTGGAGCCGCAGCCGGGGGCGCCTCTGGGAGAAGGGGGAGACCAGCGGCAACACCATGCGGGTGGTGGAGGTGCGCGTCGACTGCGACGGCGACGCCGTGCTGCTCCGGGTCGAGCCGGCCGGTCCCGCCTGCCACACCGGGGCGCGCTCGTGCTTCGAGGCGCCCCCATCGTGAGAGGGGCTCGCCGCCGCCGCGAGGAGCGACCTGGCCGCGCCCGCCTCACCCCGCCTCGGGACGTCGCCGGTGGAACGGTGCCGGCCCGATGATCGAAGGGGTGCACCGGACCCGCGGCTTCCTCCCCATCAGCGCCTACGGGCTGATCGGCGACTGCCGCAGCGCCGCCCTGGTCGGTGTCGACGGCAGCATCGACTGGTGCTGCCTGCCGCGCTTCGACTCGCCGTCGGTCTTCGGCCGCATCCTCGATGCCGACCAGGGCGGCTACTGGCAGCTCTGCCCGCACGGTCCGTACCGCGCCGAGCAGCGCTACAGCGACCGCAGCAACATCCTGCGCACCATCTTCACGACGCCCGGCGGCCTGGTCCGGGTCAGCGACTTCATGCCCATCGACGCGGCCACCGTGGACCACCACGCCCGGCCCCACCGCCGTGCCCGCCTGGTGCGCATCGTGGACTGCCTCGCCGGCAGTGTCGCCATGGAGCACCACGTGCAGATGCGCCCCGACTACGGCCGTGCGCCCGACACCTTCACCGCCGAGGGGCGGCGCTTCCACGGGGACGCCTCCGGCGTGCATCTCTGCGTCGTCTCCACCCGGGAGATCGAAGGCCCGCACGCGACCCTGAACCTGGAGGCGGGCGACTCCGTCGCCCTCTCGATCAGCTGCCAGCACGCGACCAGCGGCTGCTCCACCTCGGAGGCCGCCTGGACGGTGGAGCGGGCACACCGCCTGCTCCGCCAGACCCAGGATTTCTGGTGGCGCTGGATCGGACTCGTCCGCTACGCCGGCGCCTTCCCGGAGACGGTGTGGCGGTCGGCGCTCGCCCTCAAGCTGATGATCTACGCCCCCACCGGGGCCATCATCGCCGCGCCCACGACGTCGCTGCCGGAGGCGCTCGGCGGCAAGCGCAACTGGGACTACCGCTTCACCTGGTTGCGGGACGCGTCGTTCACGCTCTTCGGTCTCTTCCAGCTGGGCCTGCACGACGAGGCCCACGGTTTCTTCGACTGGCTGCGCCGGACCGGGATCGGCGAGGGCGAGAGGGTCCAGAACCTCTACCGGGTGGATGGAGGCCGGGACGCCACCGAGCAGGTGCTCGGCCACTGGAGCGGGTACCGCGGCTCGCGGCCGGTGCGGATCGGCAACGGAGCCGTCGATCAGCTCCAGCTCGACGTCTACGGCGAGCTGCTCGACAGCGCCTACCTCTACGCCCGTTTCGGGGGCGAGATCGGCCAGCAGCTCTGGAGCGAGCTGCACGCCGTCGTCGACCTGACCATCGCTCGCTGGCGGCTGCCCGACGCATCGATCTGGGAGAGCCGCGGTCAGGAGCTGCACTACACGTACAGCAAGATGATGTGCTGGGTGGCCGTCGACCGCGGGCTGCGCCTGGCCGACCGCTTCCGCTTCCGCTGTGACCGGGAGAGGTGGGAAGCGGCGCGCCGCGCCATCCACCGCCAGGTCACCGCGGAGGGATACGACCGCGGCCTGCGCTCGTTCACCCAGACGCTGGGGGGGCGGAGCGTGGACGCCGCCCTGCTGCGCGCCGGTCAGGTGCGCTTCATCGCCCCCCGCGATCCGCGCCTGGTCGGCACGGTGCGGGCGGTCGCCCGTCACCTCGGCAGCGGGGACCTGGTCCGGCGCTACCGGCCCGACGAGACCGACGATGGTTTCCGGCACGGCGAGGAGGGTGCGTTCCTCATGTGCTCCTTCTGGCTGGTCGACGCCCTGGCCCACATCGGAGAGGTCGAGGCGGCGCAGCGGCGCTTCGAGCGCCTGCTGCCCTTCGCCTCGCCGCTCGGGCTGATGGCCGAGGAGGCGGACCTCAGCACGGGGGAGCTGCTCGGCAACTACCCGCAGGCGTTCACCCATCTGGCCCTGATCGGCGCCGCCGTCAACATCGAACGTGCCTGGCACCGGCGACTCGGCGTACCGGGGTCGCCGGAGTGACCACGCGCCCCGGCCTGCAAGCCCTCCGCCAGGGGCTGCGGCCGGCGCGGGATCCTTGCATAAACATGCATTAGGCTCGTATAATCCCGCAGCCATGACCCCCGCTCCCCTGCGCGCGGCCGTCTGTGGGGCGACCGGCTACCTCGGCGTCCAGTGCGTCGAGATCCTCGACCGCCACCCCGGCGTCGAGCTGGTGAGCCTCCACGGCCGGAGCTCGGCCGGCCGGCCCTTCGCCGCCGCGGTCCCGGGGAGCCGCGTGACCCTCCAGGTCGAGGACGGGCTGGATCCCGGCGACGCCCAGGTGGTCTTCGCCGCCCTGCCCCACACGGTGGCCGCCAGCCACGCGCGGGAGTGGCTGAGCGAGGGCCGGGTCGTGGTCGACATGAGCGCCGACTTCCGCCTCCTCGACCCCCTCGCCTACCGGCGCTGGTACGGGGTCGAGCACCCCGCGCCCGACCTCTGCGGGGAGGCGGTGTACTCATTGGTCGAATTCCACCGCGACGCCATCGCCACCGCCGACCTGCTGGCGATCCCGGGCTGCTACCCGACGGCCACGCTGCTGGGCACGCTGCCGGCGCTCCGCGAGGGGCTGGTCGAGCCCGAGGTGGTGGTCGATGCCAAGAGCGGGGTGAGCGGCGGCGGCCGGTCGCCCTCGCTCGCCTACCACTTCAGCGAGGTGAACGAATCGGTGCGCGCCTACGGGGTGGACGGGCACCGCCACAAGGCCGAGATGCTTCAGGAGCTGAGCGCGGCCGTGGGCCGGGAGGTGCGGCTCACCTTCGTCCCCCACCTGATCCCGATGACCCGGGGGATCCTCGCCACCGCCTACCTGCACCCGGTCGCGGGGCGATCCGTCGCCGATGTCGCCGAGCTGATGCGCGGCCTCTGCGCCGCCAACCCCTTCCTCCGCTACGAGGAGGCTCCCCCCGCCACCAAGTCGGTGACCGGCAGCAACGTCGCCGCCCTCAACGTCACCGGCCAGGACGGCGTGGCGGTGGTGACCGTCGCCGAGGACAACCTGGTCAAGGGCGGGGCGGGGCAGGCGGTGCAGGCCGCCAACGTCCGCTTCGGGCTGGACGAGACCGCCGGTCTCCTGGACGCGTCCCCGTGGCCGTGAGCGAGGCCGGCGCCTCGCAGACGGACGTGGAGGCGGGCACCGGCGTCTGCGCGCCGCGCGGCTTCAGCGCCGGGACGGCGGCCGCCGGCATCCGCGGTGACGGCGACATGAGCCGCGACGACATCGCCGTGGTCGCCAGCGACCGCCCCTGCGCCGCCGCCGGCGTCTTCACCCAGAACCGGGTCAAGGCCGCGCCGGTCGTCATCTCCCAGCTCACCCTGCGCCGCGGGACGCCGATCCACGCGGTGATCCTGAACGCCGGCAACGCCAACGCCTGCACCGGCGCCCAGGGGCTGCGCGACGCGCTTCGGATGTGCGCGCTGGCCGCGGGGGCTCTGGGGCGCGACCCCGTCGAGGTGCTGGTGTGCAGCACCGGGGTGATCGGCCGGCCGCTGCCCATGGAGCGGGTCAGCGAGGGTCTGCGGGCCGCCGCTCACGACCTGAGCCCGGACGCCGGCGAGGCCGCGGCCCGGGCGATCATGACCACCGACACCGTGCCCAAGACGGCGAGCGCGACCTTCAGCGTGGACGGCGTCGAACACCGGGTGGGCGGGATGGCCAAGGGGGCGGGGATGATCCACCCCGACATGGCGACCCTGCTCGCGGTCGTCACCACCGACGCCGCCGTCGCCGCGCCCGACCTGCAGGCGCTGCTCGGCGAGGTCGCCTCCTCCAGCTTCAACTCGATCACCGTCGACGGTGACACCTCCACCAACGACACCCTCCTCGTGCTGGCCAACGGCGCGGCCGGCGGGCCCGCGCTGCAGCCCGGGGAGGCCGGCTACGGGGCGCTGCGCCAGGCCGTCCTCGGCGTCTGCGAGTCGCTGGCGGAGCAGATCGTCGCCGACGCCGAGGGGGCCACCAAGCACTTCCGGGTCGCCGTGAGCGGCGGTCGCGACGACGCCGAAGCACGCCTCGCCGCCCGCACCGTGGCGGTCTCGCCGCTGGTCAAGACTGCGGTGCACGGCGCCGACCCCAACTGGGGGCGGATCGTCATGGCGCTGGGGCGCAGCGGCGCCCAGTTCAGCCTCGACCGGGTCCGGGTGACCATCGCCGGGACCACCGTCTTCGAGCGCGGCGCCCCCGTCGACACCGACCTGGATGCCGTCGTCGAGGCGCTGCGCCAGCCGCGCAGCGAGATCGACATCGATCTCGGCGCCGGCGACGGCCATGGGCATGCCTGGGGATGCGACCTCACCGCCGGATACGTGCGGATCAATGCGGAGTACACCACATGAGCACACGGGTCGAGACCATGGACGAGCGCATCCGCCGGGCCGAGATCCTGGTCGAGGCGCTCCCCTACATCCGGCGCTTCTTCGGGCACACGCTGGTGATCAAGCTGGGTGGGTCGGCGCTGGGCGAGGACGTCGACGCCTTCCTCCAGGACGTGGTCCTGCTCCGCTTCGTCGGCATGCGCCCGGTGCTGGTGCACGGCGGCGGCCCGGAGATCTCCTCGTGGCAGAAGCGGTTGGGCATCGAGCCCCGCTTCGTCAACGGGCTGCGGATCACCGACGCTCCCACCATGGAGGTGGTGAAGATGGTGCTCACCGGCAAGATCGGTCCCGACCTGGTGGCCCGGATCCACCGGCTCGGCGGTCAGGCGGTGGGGATGAGCGGCGAGGACGGTCCCACCCTGATGGTCCGGCCCCGCGGCCCCGAGGATGGTCAGGACCTGGGCTTCGTCGGCGAGGTCGACCAGGTCAACGCCGAGCCCGTCGAGGCGGTGCTGGACCAGGGGCGGATCCCGGTGATCGCCTCCATCGGCCTGGGCGTCGACGGCGACGCCTACAACGTCAACGCCGACACCGTGGCCGCCGAGCTGGCGGTGGCGCTCAAGGCCACCAAGCTGGTCCTGCTCACCGACGTCGAGGGCGTGCACGGCCCCGACGGCGAGCTGGTCAGCGTCCTCGACGCGGCCGGCGCCGATCGCCTGATCGCGAGCGGTGCCATCAGCGGCGGGATGATCCCCAAGGTGCGCGCGGCGCTCCACGCCCTGGAGGCGGTGACCGCCTCGCACATCATCGACGGGCGGGTTCCCCACTCGCTCCTGCTCGAGCTGCTCACCGAGAGCGGTGTCGGCACCATGGTGACGCGGTGAGCGCTCCCACGCGCGAGGCCAGCGCGGCGCTCTCCGCCATCGAGGAGCGGGCGGCCACTGTGCTGATGTCCACCTACGTCCCGCTGCCCGTTGCCATCCGGGAGGGGAGGGGCTGCATCGTCACCGACGTCGACGGGCGCGAGTACCTCGACATGGTCGCGGGGATCGCGGTCAACGTGCTGGGCCACGCCCACCCCGCCGTCCTGCGCACCATCACTGAGCAGGCGTCGCGGGTCGTGCACCTGAGCAACCTCTACTTCTCCGAGCCTCAGCTGGACGCCGCGGAGCGGCTGGTGGCCACCGCCTTTCCCAGCCGGGCCTTCTTCTGCAACAGCGGCGCGGAGGCGATCGAGACGGCGATCAAGATCGCCCGCAAGTGGGGCAAGCTCAACCGGGGCGGTGCCTCCAGCATCATCTGCGCCCGCGGCGCCTTCCACGGCCGCACCCTGGGAGCGCTGGCGGCGACCGCCAACCGCCATTACCGTGAGCCCTTCGAGCCGCTGCCCCGTGGCTTCGCCCACGTCGCCTACGACGACCTGGGCGCGGTCGAGGCCGCCATCGACGAGCGCACCGTGGCGGTGCTGATGGAGCCCATCGAGGGCCAGTCCGGGGTGGTCCCGATGCGCGACGAGACCCTTCGCGGCCTGCGCCGCCTCTGCGACGAGCACGACCTGCTGCTCATCCTCGACGAGATTCAGAGCGGGATGGGCCGGACCGGCAGGTGGTGGGCGCACCAGCACGCGGGGATCGTCCCCGACGTGATGGCGGTGGCCAAGGGGCTGGCGGGCGGACTGCCCATCGGCGCGGTG
Organism: uncultured Actinomycetes bacterium; assembly: GCA_964508345.1. Classification (GTDB taxonomy): domain Bacteria; phylum Chloroflexota; class Dormibacteria; order Aeolococcales; family Aeolococcaceae; genus Changshengia. The sequence continues at coordinate 329,185 of CAZDTK010000001.1, forward strand.
CTGGCCGGCCCCCGCGCCGATGTCTTCGAGCCCGGCGATCACGGCTCCACCTTCGGCGGCAGCCCGCTGGCCACCGCGGTCGCGGCCGCCGTCCTGCAGGCCATCGACGCGGAGGGCCTGGTCGCCTCCGCCGCGCGGGTGGGGGAGCGCCTGCGCCGCGGTCTGCTCCAGCTGGGCGAGCGCGGAGCCCCGATCACCGGGGTGCGCGGCCGGGGACTGATGCTGGGCGTCATCCTCGGGGAGCCGGTGGCACACGATGTGGTCCGGGCCGCCCTGGAGACGGGCCTCCTGGTCAACGCGACAGGCGCGTCGGCGCTGCGCCTGATCCCCCCGCTCATCCTCACCGAGGAGCAGGCGGACCTGGCCGTGGAGCGGCTGGCGGTCGCCTTCGAGCGGGCGCTCGACGAGGCGGGTCAGGGATGAGGGGGGGCGTCAGCGGTATCGCCTGCTGCGCCGCCGGTGGGGACGCTGCTGCCCGTGAGGTGGCGCGGTGAACGTCACCTCCGCCCCGCTTCCCGTGGTCAAGACGGAGCGGCAGCAGGCCATCCTCGACCTGGTCCGCGGCCGCAAGGTGCGCACCCAGGAGGAGATGGTCGCCGCCCTCCACAGCCGCGGGCTCGATGCCACCCAGGCGACCGTCTCCCGCGACATCCGCGAGCTGGGCCTGGTGCGCGTCCACGACCCCGACGGCCCGCGCTACGTCGCCGGCGGCGACGGCGACGAGGCCTCACCGGTGAGCACCCGGCTGCGCGCGGTGATGCGCGAGCATGTCCGCTCCATGGAGTTCGTGGAGAACATCGGCGTCGTCCACACCCGCCCCAGCAGCGCCCCGCTGGTGGCCTCGGTCCTCGACTCCTGCCACTTCGAGGAGGTGGCGGGAACCGTTGCCGGCGATGACACCGTCCTGGTGGTGGTCCGCTCCCGTCCGAGCGCGCGCCGCCTCGCCGACCGCCTCCGTGAGGCGATGACCGGGGGAGCCGCCCGCACCCCCGCCGCCACTCCGACCAGCGGGCACGGAGGTCCACGGTGACCCGGTCCAAGCGCTGCGTCCTCGCCTACTCGGGCGGCCTCGACACCTCGGTCTCGATCCGCTGGCTGCAGGAGAAGCTCGGCTACGAGGTGATCACCTGCACCGCCGACATCGGCGAGGCCAAGGACATCGAGGCGGTCACCGACCGGGCCCTGCGCACCGGCGCGCTGGCCGCCTACGCGGTCGATGCCCGCCGGCTCTTCGTCGAGGAGTTCTGCTTCCCGAGCCTGGCCGCCTCGGCGATGTACGAGGGCGCCTACCCGCTGGCGACCGCCCTGGCCCGGCCGCTGATCGCCAAGATCCTCGTCGACGTCGCCCGCGACGAGGGTGCCGAGGCGATCGCCCACGGCTGCACCGGCAAGGGCAACGACCAGGTCCGCTTCGACGTCGCCACCGCCGCCCTGGCGCCGGAGCTGGAGGTGGTGGCCCCGGTGCGCGACTGGGAGATGGGACGTCCCCAGGAGATCGAGTTCGCTCGCGAGCACGGGATCGAGATCCCCGTGACCCAGGAGTCCCCCTACTCCGTCGATGCCAACATCTGGGGACGCAGCATCGAGGCCGGCGAGCTCGAGGATCCCTGGCAGGAGCCCCACGCCGACGTCTTCGCCTGGACGGCGGACCCCGCCGAGGCGCCCGCCGACGGGGTGGTGATCGACCTCGGCTTCGAGCACGGCATCCCGGTCACGCTCGACGGGCAGCGGCTCACCGGCGACGTGCTGGTCACCCGCCTCAACGCCATCGCCGGCGCCCAGGGGGTGGGCAGGATCGACCACGTCGAGAACCGCCTGGTGGGGATCAAGTCACGCGAGATCTACGAGGCCCCGGCGGCGGTGGTACTCCACGCCGCCCACACCGCCCTGGAGACGCTGACCCTGGGCCGGGACGTCTTCCACCTCAAGCGCCGCCTCGGCGACGAGTGGGCCCGGCTCGTTTACGACGGGCTCTGGTTCGGCCAGCTGCGCAGCGCCCTGGCGGCGTTCGTCGCCGTCACCCAGGAGCCGGTGAGCGGGGAGGTGAAGCTCCGGCTTCGCCGCGGCACCATCGGCATCGCCGGCCGGCGGGCGCCCGGCTCCCTCTACCGCGAGGAGCTGGCCACCTATGACCGGCGCCAGGACACCTTCGACCACACCGCGGCCCGGGGGTTCATCGAGCTGTTCGGGCTGCCGCTGCGGACCCAGGCCCGCATCCAGGGGGCGCTGGAGGACAGCGCCCCCCTCAGCCTCGAGCGCAGGGTCAAGCGGCGCTGATGGCAGCGGGGAAGCACCCGGCCAAGGTCTGGGAGGGGCGCCTGGGTGCGCACACCGACCGCCGGGTCGAGGAGTACACGGGCAGCCTCGGATACGACCGCCGGCTCTTCGTCGAGGACATCGAGGGGTCTCTGGCCCACGCGGGGATGCTCCGCGAGGTGGGGCTGCTCTCGGCCGCCGACCACCGCGTCATCGAGGTCGGCCTGCTCACCGTCCGTGACGAGCTGGAGCGGGGCGACTTCACCCCCGACCCGGCCGACGAGGACGTGCACACCGCGGTGGAGCGGCGCCTGCACGAGCTGATCGGTGCCGCCGCGGGCCGGCTGCACACCGCTCGCAGTCGCAACGACCAGGTGGCCACCGATCTTCGCCTCTGGTGCCGCCGCCGGATCGTCGACCTCATGCTCGGCTGCGCCGGGCTGCAGGAGGCGCTGCTGGGCCGCGCCGCCGAGCACCGCGGCACACCGCTGCCCGGCTACACGCACACGCAGCGCGCCCAGGTCGTCTCCCTCGCCCACCACCTGCTGGCCCACGTCGAGATGCTCCAGCGCGACGTCGAGCGGTTCCACGACGGCTACCGGCGCTGCGACGTGATGCCGCTGGGGAGCGGCGCCCTGGCCGGCACCACGCTGCCCATCGACCGGGCGAGCACCCAGCGCGCGCTCGGCTTCGCCGAGCTGAGCGCGAACAGCCTGGACGCCGTCTCCGACCGCGACTTCGCCGTCGAGCTGGTCGCGGCCTGCGCCCTGCTGATGGTCCACCTCTCCCGGCTCGCCGAGGAGATCGTGCTCTGGACGACGGCCGAGTACGGTTTCGCCGAGCTGCCCGACACCCACGCCACCGGCTCCTCGCTGATGCCCCAGAAGAAGAACCCCGACGTGCTGGAGCTGGCCCGGGCCCGGTCCGGACGGGTGATCGGCGACCTGGTGGCGCTGCTCACCGTCCTCAAGGGGCTGCCGCTCGCCTACAACCGCGACCTGCAGGAGGACAAGGAGCCGCTCTTCGACGCGGTCGACACCTGCCTCGCGACGCTGGGGGTCGTGGCCGACGTGGTCGCCCGGCTGGGCTTCGACACCGCCGCGATGCGGCGGGCCGCCTCCGACCCGATGCTGCTGGCCACCGACGTGGCCGAGCACCTGGTGGCGCGGGGGATGCCCTTCCGCGAAGCGCACATCCTGGTCGGGGGCGCGGTGCGTCGCTGCGTCGCCGCGGGCAGGACCCTCGCCGACCTGCGCCTGGAGGAGTGGCGCGAGCTCTCCGACCTCTTCGACGAGCAGGTGCTCGCCCTCTTCGACGTCGACGGCGCGCTGCGCCGCCGCGAGCTGCCCGGCGGGCCCGGCCCCCGGACGGTCGCCCGCGCGCTGACTCGGGCCAGGGCCCAGGTCGCCCGCACCCGCAAGCTGGCCGCCACCCTCGCGCGGTGAGGGCTGCGGCGGGGGCTCGACGATCACGCCCTCGCCGGTGCCCCGCACGTTTTCCGGGATTGCCAGGTAGTTCGTCACGAACAGTTCGTGACGAAATATCGCCCCTCCCCCACGAATCTCGCCCTCTCCCCGACGCCGCTCCGGACGCGGCCAGGCCCGGCGCGGCCCGTTACTCTGGGCCGATGACCCCGCCGGTGCTCATCGTCGGAGACGTCCAGGGCGACCACGAGCGGCTGGCGGGAGCGCTCGCCGCCTACCCGGATGACGGCGTGGAGACGGTCTTCCTCGGCGACTTCTTCACCGGCGGCAGGCTCGGCGCCGCCGGCGGCCACCGGGCGGCGCGGATCGCCATGGAGCGGCGCCACAGCCGGGCGATCCTCGGCAACCACGACCTGCTCCTGATGGCGCTGGTCGAGGAGCGGCGCCACGGCGGGGAGCGGCTGCGGGCGCGGGATGGCGAGCTGCTGGAGACGATCTGGCGACGCCGGCGGGGCGACCCGGCCGACCTCGAGGCGCTGGCGGAAGACCCTGGACTGGAGGACTGGCTCCGCCACCTGCCGGTGATGCTCCTCCTCGACGACGGCACCCTGGTCCAGCACACCGACGACGACGACTACGCCGCCCTCGGCGAGAGCGTGGCGGAGGTGAACCGGGCGGCCGCCGCCCTGCTGGGCGAGGAGCCGGGAGGGGTGGTCCGCCTGTTGCGGCACATCATCGGACGGCACGCCTTCGACGACCGGAAGCGGCTGGAGGTGCACCTGCGCCGGTTCGGTGCCCGCCGGGTGGTGCACGGCCACACCCCACACTGGAAGAGCACGCCCGATGTGCGCCAGGGCGGACGGGTGATCGGCTACGACGGCCGATTCTCCCGCTATTGGGGTCGTGCTCCCGGCGAGGACGCCGGTCCGGTGGGCGCCACCGTCGCGCTCCTCCCGCCGCTGCCGCCGGGGCTCGCGTGATCGCCGCGCGCTGACGCGCACGCGGCTGCAGGCGCAGACTCCTGCGCGGCAAAGAGCGCGTCCTGCGGGGGGGGTCGGGCTAGGCGCCGGTCCTCACCTCGCGGAGCCGGCCGCTGCGCAGGTCGTACACGAACCCGCGCACCTCGTCGCGGTGGGGCAGGAAGGGGCTCATCCGGAGCCGCGCCACCGACTGGCGCACCTCGACGTCGAGATCCGAGAACGCCTCGAACGCGAAGGGCGGGCGGATCCCGGTCTCCCGCTCGATCTGAGCGCGGAGCGCGTCGTCGGTGAAGGTCAGCATGCCGCATTCGGTGTGGTGCACCAGCATCACGGCGCGGGTCCCGAGCAGGCGCTGGGAGACGGCCAGGGAGCGGATCACGTCGTCGGTGGCGACCCCGCCCGCGTTGCGGATGAGGTGGGCGTCACCGGTGCGCAGCCCGAGGATCGCGAGGAGGTCGATCCGGCCATCCATGCAGCCGACCACGGCGAGGTGACGGGCGGGGATGTGGGCGAGGGGGAGGGCGGGCTCTGCGAAGCGTGAGGCCAGGATCAGGTTCTCGTCCACGATCTCGTCGATCACCGACATGTCGGACTCCTTCTCTGATCCGGGGGGCGTCCTAGCCGTCCTCTCCGCCGTCGAAGGGAGTGCCGTGCAGATGGGGCATCTCCTCCTCGACGGCGAAGCGCGTCTCGCACATCGGGCACTCCACGTAGGGGGCCAGCTCGTCGTCCAGGGGAGGGAGCATCTGGGTCCCGCACTGGGGGCAGACCAGCACCTGGGGCTCGATCTCGGCATCGCGGCGCATCGCCTCCCGGGCGGCGGCGAGGTCGATCGCGACCGCCTGGCATTCGGCGCAGACGAAGGTGGCGAGGCTCTCGTCGTGCTCCAGATAGCGGCCCCGCGAGTCCACGTAGAGGGGGGCGTTGAGCGCCTCGAAGCGTCCGCCCGTGCAGCCGGCGGGGCAGCGGAGGTCGCGGCTGGCCACCTCAGTGACCTCGGAGCAGCTCGGCGAGCCGGGCGATCGGCGGCTCCTGCCCGGCGGTGACGTGGGCGGTGACGACCAGGGAGAGGAGCATCACCTTGAGCGCCCGGAACTCGGCGCTGCTCTCTCGCCCCTCGACCAGCGCCGACGTCGCCGCCCCCTCGATCGTCGCGGCGATGGCCCGGGAGAGATCCCGCGGCGCCACCAGCGTGTAGGCGGGGAGCTGCCCCAGGGCGCCGCGCACCTCCGCCTCGATGGCGGCGGCGAGGCGCGCGCGCAGGGCCCGGCAGGGCTCCACGAGGGCGGGCGCGGAGAGGCTGAGCAGACCGAGGTCGGAGAGGGCGCGCCAGGTCTCGGGATGGCGGGCGCAGTGCGAGGCGACGGCGTCCAGCCCCGCCACCAGCCGCTCCAGGGGGTCGTTCATCCCGTGGAGCGAGGAGGCCCAGGCGTCGCTCAGCCGACGGTCCAGCTCGGTGACCACGGCGACCAGCAGATCGTCCTTGGACTCGAAGTAGTAGTGGAGGAGGCCGGGGGCCACCCCCGCCTCGCGGGCGATCTCCTTCATGGAGGTCTCGGCAGAGCCCTGGCGGCCGAGCACGGTGGCCGCGGCCGCGACGATCGCGCTCCGCCGCCGCCGGCTCTCCTCGGCCCGTCCGCCGGTGGCGGGCGCCACCTCGTCGATCACGGCGTGCCTCATCTCCGGCTCTCTCCGGCTGCTGGTTGGGCGTCCGACCAACATGCTAGCACCTGACGGACGGAGGGTTCAGACCTCGACCGCGGAGGCGGGGTGCATGCCGATGCCGAAGCCGCCGGGGCCGGCATGGCAGCCGAGCACGCCCCCGATCTCGACGACCCGCGGCAGCTCCCCGGTGATCTCGGCAACCCGCTCGGCCACGAACTTGGCCTGCTCGGGTCGGGCGGCGTGGGCCGCGATGACCTTGGTCGGGCCCCAGGTGCGCGCTGCCGTCGCCACCTCCTCGACGAGGCGGTTGAGCGCCCGCGGGTAGGTGCGCACCCGGTCCAGGGGCTCGATCTTGCCGTCGACCACGGTGAGGATGGGTTTGATGCTGAGGACGGTACCGACGAAGGCCTGGGCGCCCCCGATCCGCCCGCCGCTGCGCAGGTACTCGAGGGTCTCGAGGCTGAAGATCAGCCGCTGCGCGTCGCGGAGCCTGGCCAGCCCGGCCACCACCGCGTCCGCATCGGCGCCCTTGTCCCTCAGGGCCACGGCCACCTCGACCGCGGCGGTGTGGGTCGGCCCCACGGTGCGGCTGTCGACGATCCGGATGTCCAGCTCGGGCACGGCCGCACGGGCCTGCAGCGCCGCCCCGTAGGTCCCGCTCAGCTCCGCCGAGATGGTGGTGCAGACGATGGCCGCCCCGTCGCCCCCCACCCGGCGGAAGACCGCCTCGAACTCGGCCGGGGTCGGTTGGGAGGTGCGGGGATGGTGGGGATCTACCTCCATCCTCCGGTAGAACTCGGCCGTCGACATGTCGACCCCGTCCAGGAACTCGGTCTCGCCGAAGATGACCCGGAGGGGGACGATGGCGACGTCGTGGGCGGTCGCGTACTCGGTGTCGAGATCGGCGGTGCTGTCGCACACGACGTGGATCAGGTTCACTGAGGCAGTGATCCTAACCGTCCGCGCCCCGAGTCCAGCTCCACAAGCGCGGCGATCCCTCCAGGCGGTTCACGCCCCCACGGCTGCGACCGGGTGAAAGAAGAAGCCGAACGCGCCCGGACCCACGTGGCAGCCGAGGACGGCGCCCACCTGGACGATCTCGGGAGGGGCTCCGGTGACGGCCGCCACCTTCACAGCCAGGGCCTCGGCGCCCTCGGCGTCGTCGGCGTGGGCGACGGTGGCCACGGTGGGACCCCAGAGATGGACCGCGGAGGCCAGCTCCTGGACCAGGCGTTCCAGCGCCCGGGTGTAGGTGCGGACCTGGTCGATCACGTGGACCTTGCCGCCGTCGAAGCCGAGGATCGGCTTGATGCTGAGGACGGTGCCGACCAGCGCCCGGGCGGCGCCGATGCGCCCGCCGCGGCGGAGATACTCGAGGTTCTCCACGGTGAAGACCAGGCGCTGCGTCTCGCGCAGGCGCCCGACGGCGGCGACGATCTCGTCCGCGTCGCCTCCCCGGTCGCGGATGGCCACGGCCATGGCCACCGAGGCGCCGTGGGCAGGGCCGCAGGACTTGGTCTCGACCACCCGGATGTCGAGGTCGGGCAGCGCCTGGCGCGCCTGCATCGCCGACCCGGCGGTCCCGCTCAGGTCCGACGAGATGGTGGTGCAGATGACGGTGCCCCCGTCACCCCCGAGCCGTCGGAAGACCTCGGCGAAGTCCTCGGGTGAAGGTTGGGAGGTGCGGGGGTGGGGGCCCCCGGCGCGCATCCGCCGGTAGAAGTCGGTCGTCGACAGATCCAGCTGGTCGCGGAACTCCTCCTCCCCGAAGATGATGTGGAGCGGCACCATCTCCACGTCGTGGGCCGGGTAGTACGCCGGGCCGAGGTCGGCGGTGCTGTCGCAGACGAGGTGGACGGGTTTCACTGCGGCACCGATCCTACCCGCCCGCTCCACCGCTGTCGTCGGCCGCGCGGGCCAACTGCGGCGCGTCACAATCGCCGTCCATGCTGCTCGCCATCGACGTCGGCAACACCGACACCGTGCTGGGGGTCTTCGACGGGGACCGGCTGGTGGTCGACTTCCGGATCCACACGGAGCCCCGGGCCACCGGGGCCGAGGTGGGGCTGCTGTTCACCTCCCTGCTCCGCTCCGCTGCCCTGGAGCCGGAGGCGATCTCGGCGGTCGCGATCAGCAACGTCGTCCCCGAGCTCTCCCGCAGCCTCGACGAGATGGCCCGGCGGCGATTCGGCCAGGCCCCGCTGGTGGTCGGGCCGGGGGTGCGGACCGGGATCCGCATCCACTACGAGGATCCGTCGCTGGTCGGCGCGGACCGGATCGCCAACGCCATCGCCGCCCAGCACCTCTACGGCGGCCCCGCGATCATCTGCGACTTCGGCACCGCGACCACGGTCGACGCCATCGACGCCGCCGGCGACTACCTGGGCGGGGCGGTCGCCCCGGGCCTCATGGTCAGCCACGACGCCCTGGTGGAGCGTGCCGCCCGCCTCTCCCACATCGACCTCGCCGCGCCGGGGAGCGTCCTGGGGCGCAATCCGCGCGCCTCGATGCAGGCGGGGCTGGTGCTCGGCTACGCCAGCCTGGCCGAGGGGCTGGTGGCCCGGATGCGCCAGGAGATGGACGGTGACCCCAAGCTCATCCTCACCGGCGGGCTGGCCCCTCTCATGAGCGAGCTGATCTCCAGCGTCCACATCACCGACGAGCGGCTCACCCTGGTCGGGCTCCGCCTCATCCACGAGCTGAACGCCACCTGACCCCTACCATGGCCGGCATGACCCTGGCCCGCGCCGCGCCCGCTCCGATCGCGCCCGCAGTCCCGATCGCGTCCACGGCCACCGCCGTGCCCGCGGTGGCACTCGCAGCTGCGCCCCGGCTCCGCTTCGGCCCGCTGGAGCTGGACTCCCCGGTGCTGATCGCCCCCATGGTCGGGATCACCGACCCCCCCTTCCGGCGGCTCGCCCGCGAGCTGGGGGCGGGGCTGGTCTCCGCCGAGATGACCGCCGCCGAGGCGGTGGTCCGGCTCATCCCCCGGACCCTCGAGCAGATCAGCTTCGACCCGGCGGTGTGGCCGGTGGCCGCCCAGCTCGTCGGCAGCGATCCGGCCGTGATGGCCGAGGCCGCGGTGATCTGCGCCGAGCGCGGGGCCACGGTGGTGGACGTCAACCTCGGCTGCCCGGTGCCCCGGGTCACCGGGCGGGGTGGCGGCGCCGCCCTGGCCCGCGACCCCGCGGCGACCGCAAGGGTGCTCGGGGCGATGGTCGAGGCGGCCGGCGTCCCGGTCACCGCCAAGATGCGCCTGGGCTGGGACCGCGACCAGATCAACGCCCCCGAGCTGGCCCGGGCCCTCCAGGACGTGGGCTGCGCCATGGTCACCGTCCACGGCCGCACCCGCGCCCAGCGCTACCTGGGCCGGGCCGACTGGGAGGAGATCGCCCGGGTCAAGGAGGCGGTCCGGATCCCGGTGGTGGGGAGCGGCGACGTCTCCGATGCCGCCCAGATCCGGTGCCGGATCCTGAATGGCCAGGTGGACGGGGTGGTGATCGCCCGGGGAGCGCTGGGCAACCTTTGGTTCATCCGCCAGGCGGTCCACCACGTCGCCACCGGGGAGCTGCTCCCCGATCTGGGCTTCGCCGAGCGCATCGAGCTCACTCGCCGCCACCTCGACCTGCTCATCGAGCACTACGGCGAGGCCCGGGCCCTGGTGGTCGGCCGCAAGTACGTCTCCTGGACGATCAAGGGCTGCAATGGGGCGGCCCGGCTCCGGGCGATGGTTCAGGGCCTGACCACACGGGCCGACCTCGACGCCCTCCTGGGGCAGGCGCTGGCCGCCGGACTGGGTCCGGGCGGATGGTTCCAGCCGGTTTTCAGCAGCGGCGACGGCTGACCGGCGGACCGCCGCCTTCCTTGTCGGGACAAAAAAAGAGGGCGCCCCTGGAAGACCAGAGACGCCCCGAGAGGGGGGGCTATTGGGTGCGGTCCCCGACCGCTGGTCTGGATGATAGGTAGGTTATCAGATCGGGGTCAACCAGGTGAGGCCAGTTTGTTACTCCAACGTGGCCACCATCGTTTCACTCAGAGCACCTATACTCCCGGCTTCCCCCCTGATGCGCCGTCTCCCGGCGCTCGGCGGGTCCCTCACCCACGCCACGAAGGTCACCCATAGCCATGGACAAGCCGGTCTTGCTCACCAAGGAAGGCCTCGAGAAGCTCCAGTCCGAGCTGGACGAGCTCCGGACTGTCCGGCGCCCCGAGATCGCCGAGCGGATCAAGTACGCAAAGGACTTCGGCGACATCACCGAGAACGCCGAGTACGAGGACGCCAAGAACGAGCAGGGGATGCTGGAGGGGCGGATCCTCACCCTGGAGATGATGGTCCGCAATGCCGTGATCATCGAGCAGGCCGAGCAGGGCGGAGTCGTCCAGGTCGGATCGACGGTCGAGGTCAAGGACGAGTACGGGACCCAGGCCTTCACCATCGTGGGACCGGCCGAGGTTGACGTCGCCTCCGGCCGCATCTCGATGGAGTCGCCGGTGGGCAAGGCGCTTCTCGGCCGCCGGATCGGCGACCGCATCGAGGTGCAGAGCCCAGGCGGGACCCGTCAGGTCCAGGTGGTCGCGCTCCGCTGACAACGGCGCCCGGGATCGCGTCGAACGGGCCCAGTCTGCGCGGAAACGGCTTCCGCTCCGGCACCATGTACGCGCGCATGCCCGACGACTCCCTGATGGCCGAACGCCGCCGCAAGGCCGAGGCCCTCGCCACCCTGGGCCTCCCCGTCTACAACGTGGACTTCCGCCCCGACCACAGCATGGGCGAGGCGGTCGAGGCGCTCCTCGCCTGGGAGGCCGGCGGTCCCGCCCCGGAGAGCCTCGGGCCCCCCGTCGTGGTGGCCGGGCGGCTGATGCTCCACCGGCTCCAGGGGAGAAGCGTCTTCTCCCACCTGGAGGACGAGAGCGGACGCCTGCAGGTGTGGTTTCGGCAGGATCAGCTCGGTGAGCCGGCGTTCGAGGCCGTGAAGCTGCTCGACCTCGGCGACATCGTCGGGGTGCAGGGCACCCTGATGCGGACCCGCCGGGGAGAGCCGACCGTCCTCGCCAGCTCGCTCACCCCCCTGGTCAAGGCGCTCCGCCAGCCCCCGGAGAAGTTCCACGGGCTCCAGGACCAGGAGACCCGCTACCGCAAGCGCTACTACGACCTGATGTCGAGCGTCGCCCAGCGGCGCCACTTCCGGACCCGGGCCGACCTGCTGCGCAGCGTCCGGCGCACCCTGGAGGAGCGGGGGTTCCTGGAGGTCGAGACGCCGATCCTCCAGGTCATCCCGGGCGGCGGCCATGCGGTGCCATTCCGGACGCATTGGAACGCACTGCACACCGACGTCTATCTGCGGATCGCCATCGAGCTGCATCTCAAGCGCCTGCTGGTCGGCGGCTACCGCCGGGTCTACGAGATCGGCCGCGTCTTCCGCAACGAGGGCCTCTCCCCGCGCCACAATCCGGAGTTCACCATGCTCGAGGCGTACGAGGCCTACGCAGACTACTCGGACATGCGCGCGCTCACCGAGGCGATCGTGGTCGATGCGGCGCGCGCCGTCCCCCTGCCCCCGGCCGAGGGCGCGGAGCCGGCGGGCGCCGACCCGCTCCATCGCAGCTACGGCGGTCGCGCCCTCGACCTCACCCCTCCCTTCCCGGCCGTCACCATGGCCCACCTCATCGAGGACGTCTGCGGCTTCGACCCGGTCCGGGCCTGGGACGACGGCAGCCTCGGCGACCGCGCGCGCCAGGCCGGCGTGGAGCTGCAGCCGGGCATGGGCAGCGGCACCGTCTTCAACGAGGTCTACGAGCAGAGGGTCGAACGCACCCTCTTCGACCCCACCTTCGTCCTCGACTACCCCGCCGAGGTCAGCCCGCTGGCCCGCCGCCGGCGCGATGATCCGAGGTTCGTGGAGCGCTTCGAGCTGGTGGTCGCCGGACGGGAGCTTGCCAATGCCTTCTCGGAGCTCAACGACCCCATCGACCAGCGCGCGCGCTTCGAGGAGCAGGCGCGCCAGCGCGAGCTGGGGGAGGCGGAGGCCCACCCCCTGGACGAGGACTTCCTGGAGGCGATCGAGGCGGGGATGCCCCCAGCGGGGGGCCTCGGCCTGGGCATCGACCGGCTGAGCATGCTGCTCACCGACAGCCCCGGGATCCGCGACGTGCTGCTGTTTCCCACCATGCGCCCGGCGGGTGGCGCGGAGGTCGACGAGTGATCCCTCTCCAGGAGCTGCGCGAGGATCCCGACCGCTACCGCCGCGGTGCCGAGCTGAAGCATGAGTCGGCCCCCATCGACGAGATCCTGGAGCTGGACACCCGCGCCCGGACCCTCCGGGCCCAGGTCGAGTCCGCCCAGGCGGAACGCCGCCGGGCATCCTCCGGAGGTCGCGGCGCGCCCACCGACGACGAGCGCTCGCGCCTCAACGAGCTGCGCGCCCAGGTCCAGTCGGGGGAGGCCGAGCTGGCGGAGATCGAGACGCGGCTGCGCGACCTGCTCCTCTACGTGCCCAACCCGCCGCACGAGTCGGTGCCGGTCGGCGGCGACGAGAACGACAACGTCACCGTGCGCACCTGGGGGGAGGAGGCGAGGTTCGACTTCGTGCCGCTGCCCCACTACGAGCTGGGCGAGCGGCTCGCGATCTTCGACTTCGAGCGCGCGGCCAAGATCAGCGGCGCGCGCTTCGCGATCCTGCGCGGCGACGGCGCCCGGCTGCAGCGCGCGCTGATCACCTGGATGCTGGACGTGGGCGTGCGCGAGCACGGCTACACCGAGGTGCTGCCCCCCTACCTGGTCCGCACCGAGTGCATGGTGGGCACCGCCAACCTCCCCGACAAGGAGGGCATGGCCTACCAGACCAACGACGATCTCTACCTGGTACCCACCGCCGAGGTCCCGGTCACCAACATGTACCGCGAGGAGATCCTCGACGGCGCCAGCCTGCCCATCTGCCACGTCGCCTACAGCGCCTGCTTCCGCCGCGAAGCCGGGGCGGCCGGCAAGGACACCCGCGGCTACATCCGCCTGCACCAGTTCGACAAGGTCGAGATGGTCCGCTTCACCACCCCCGAGTCGTCCCTCGAGGAGCTGGAGTTGTTGACAGGTCACGCCGAATCACTTCTCCAGCGCCTCGGCATCCACTACCGGGTGCTGTCGATGTGCACCGGCGACATGGGCTTCGCCCAGTGGAAGAAGTACGACATCGAGGCCTGGGCACCGGGGATGCAGCGGTGGCTGGAGGTCTCCTCGTGCAGCGCCTTCGGCGACTTCCAGGCGCGCCGGGCGAACATCCGCTACCGGCCGGCGCCGGGTGAGCGCCCGCGCTTCGTCCACACCCTCAACGGCAGCGGCCTGGCCGTGCCCCGGGTCCTCGACGCGATCCTCGAGACCTACCAGAAGGAGGACGGGAGCGTCGAGCTGCCCGACACCCTCTGGCCCTACATGGCGGGGACGACCCGCCTGGTCCCGGAGGAGGGCTGACCGTGCCCGAGGGGGTCGAGCGCGAGATCAAGCTGAGCGCGGCCGAGGACCTGGTGCTGCCCGGCCTCACCGACCTCGGTGACGGCGCCGTGCACGACTCGGGCCCCGAGCCACAGGAGTCGACGTATTGGGACACGGCCACGCTCGCGCTGGTCCGCCAGGGTTTCGGGCTCCGCCATCGCCGCCGCCTCGACCGGCCGGGCGCCCCCGGGGTCTGGACGCTCAAGACGCCGGGCCGGTTGGAGGGCGACCGGATGGTGCGGGGCGAGCACGAGCTGGAGGCTCCGGGCACGGCGCCGCCCGCGGCGCTGCTGGAGCGGCTCCCGGCGGGGACCGGCGTGGCCGCGCTGCACCCGGTGGCGCTGCTGCGGGCCACCCGGCGGGTCCTCACCCTGCACGACACCTCGCCGAGCGCGGGGCCGAGGCCGGCCGTTCAGGTCATGGACGACACCGTCGAGGTCCAGGGTCCGGACGGGTCGGTCGCCGACCGCTTTCGAGAGCTCGAGGTCGAGATGGAGGACGGTGCCGACGCCCTCGCCGACCGGGTGGCGGCGCGGCTGCGCGAGGCAGGCGCGGGGCCGCCGGAGAGCACCTCCAAGTACCGCCGCGCGCTGCAGGCCCTGGGCCATCAGGTCGGTGAGATCGCCGACCTCTGACCTGGGGCGGTGAGCCGCGGGTCCGTCCTTCGGCGGCGGTCAGGGGAGGGGGAGCGACGCTCCGGCCGCGGGGCGGCTCAGGACCGGGTGGCGAGTGTGGGCGACCGCTCCCAGCGCCGGACCCAGTGCTCCTCGGCGATGACCGCAGGCCGGATGTACTGCTCCATCAGGGTGTCGTAGAAGGCCTGACGCCGCTGCTCCATGTCGTCCGCGGCACGCGCCGGCGCGCCCGCCAGGCGCTCCTCGATCCAGGGGGGGACGCAGCGAAGGACGACCCGGCTGTTGAGCCGGATGGCGCACTCCGGATCGTCCCTCTCGTCCACCTCGACGTCGATGCGGATCAGGGGGCCGGTGTTGTCGAAGAGCTTCCAGCCCTGGGCCCAGCGGCGGCCGAGGTTGAGGGAGGTGACCAGGTTGAGCGCCTCGGTTCCCACGTGCTCACCGTTGGCCGGATGGCACAGCTCGTCGAGCAACCCGCGCATGCGCTGGTCGAGGCCATCGCCGAGGAAGGAGGCCAGCGAGGGTGCGCGGTTGTTGAGGTCAGGTGGTGGGAACTCGGGCCGGAACTCCACCGGGGTGAGGACCTGAACCACCCGGGCGTGGCGGCGGCAGACGTGCGAGGTGCCCACCGTGACGATGTGCTGGGGGCACCAGGCCGTCGGGCAGGGGGTCCCGCGACGGTCGCGGTACTCGCAGATCACCCGGTCCGGACCGTCGCATCCGGGTTCCGAGCAGGGCTGTGTGGTCGGCTGTCCAAGCGAGGCGGGGACCCCCACGAGCTCGGTCTCGTCGGCGGTTCGGCGCCTGAGCAGCGACACTCGAAAGTTCCCCCTGATCAGCGTCTGCCCCCCCGGGCACACCCCTTCGTGGGATATGACAAACGGTATCAGGATCGTTGCTCTCCTGTCAAACGCTCTGAATCCCGTGCCGGGCCGTCCGCCGCGGGTGCGGACGGATCCGGTCCCCGACTTGCAACACTGGGTCTCATCGGGGCGTTGACCGGGTCACCGCCCCGCCATCACGGGCGTGGAGGTGCTGACGCCGTGCGCGCTGCGGGGGAGCTGTCGATCGCTGTCATCGCGATGGCGCTGGGCGCCGCCGCCGGCTGCGGCTCGCCCTCGGGTCCCCCCACGACGTCGCCGCCCCCGCCGCTCACCTGGAGCCTGGCCACCAGCCCGCCGGCACCCGCGGGGCTGACCGGGCTCTCGCTGGACGGGGTGGCCTGCGACTCCGCCACCGACTGCTGGGCGGTCGGCAGCGGCCAGGACGCGAGCGGCAACAGCCAGGCCGTGATCGAGCAGCTGACCGTCGCCGGCTGGAGCCTGGTCACCGGCCCCACACCCCCCGGCAGCAGCTTCTCGGTGCTGGAGGGGGTGAGCTGCACCGCCGCCGGCACCTGCTGGGCGGCCGGCTACGACGTGGGCTCCGAGGGGACTGCCACCACCCTCATCGAGGAGCAGACGGGGAGCGGCTGGACCATCGTCGCCAGCCCCGCCCAGCCCGCCGGCGAGGCTGGATTCCTCAACGCCGTGACCTGCGACGCGGCCGGCGACTGCTGGGCGGCCGGCTCCGTCGACGGCAGCGACGGGAACAGCGGCACGCTCGTCGAGGAGGAGACCGGCGGTGGCTGGAGCATCGTCCCGACCCCGGTTGCGCCCTCGGGCGTGACCAGTGAGCTCGATGCGGTGAGCTGTGCCGATCCCGCTTACTGCTGGGCCTCCGGCGATCTCGTCGACGCGAGCGGGGCCGTCCAGGTGCTCACCCTGGAGGACACGGGGAGCGGGTGGACGGTCGTGACCAGCCCGTCGGCGAGCGACGACGAGCCGAGCAGCCTGGGGACGGTGACGTGCGTGAGCCACGGCGACTGCTGGGCCGCAGGCGAGTTCGACGACGCCACCGGCACCGCCCAGCCGCTGCTGGAGCACGAGGGGGGGAGTGGCTGGAGCATCGTCTCCAGCCCGCTGCCCTCGGGAGCCACCGGGGGCCAGCTCTCCGCGTTGACCTGCCTCACGGCGACCGAGTGCTGGGCGGTCGGCGAGGCGCTGACGGCGAGCGGCGCCGGGCGCCCGCTGATCGAGCGGGACAGCGGTGCCGGCTGGGTCATCCAGGCCGGCCCCGCAGGCCCGGGGAGCACCTCCAACCAGCTCTCCGCGATCAGCTGCGTGAGTGCCAGCCTCTGCTGGGGGGTCGGATCGGAGACGGCAAGCAAGCCCGGGTCGGGCCCGGCGCTGATCGAGGAGGGGACCTAGCGGGGGTCCCGGCCGGATAGGGCGACCCGATCAGCGCCCGGCGGGGCAGCGTCTCGCGATCCCCGTGCCCACACGGCCCCGGACACTTCGCTAGAGTTCCAGGCTACCGTCCGCCCGAACGTTGGGGAAGTTCCATGCGCTGGACAATGCCGCCCGAGAGCGTGCCCGAAGCCTGGTTCAACGTCGTGCCGCGCCTTGCGGAGCCCATCGAGCCGCCGCTCCACCCCGGCACCCGCCAGCCGGCGGGTCCCCAGGACCTGGCGCCCCTCTTCCCCATGGCCCTGATCCTCCAGGAGGTGTCGACCGACCCCTGGATCGACATCCCCGGTGAGGTCCTGGACATCCTCCGGCTCTGGCGCCCCACCCCCCTGGTCCGGGCTCGCCGCCTGGAGAAGGCTCTCGACACCCCCGCCCGGATCTACTACAAGGACGAGTCGGTCTCCCCGGCCGGCTCCCACAAGCCCAACACCGCCATCCCCCAGGCGTTCTTCAACCAGAAGGAGGGGGTCAAGCGGATCGCCACCGAGACCGGCGCCGGCCAGTGGGGGAGCGCCCTCGCCCTCGCCTGCTCCTTCTTCGGGCTCACCTGCAAGGTCTACATGGTGCGGGCCTCCTACCTGCAGAAGCCGTACCGGCGGGTGATGATGGAGACCTGGGGCGGCGAGGTCGTGCCCTCGCCGGTGGACCAGCCGGACAGCCCCGGCTCGCTGGGCATGGCGATCAGCGACGCCGTCCGCGACGCCGCCGGCCGCGAGGACACCCACTACTCGCTGGGATCGGTGCTCAACCACGTCCTCCTCCACCAGACCGTGATCGGCCTCGAGGCCAAGCAGCAGCTCCAGCTGGCCGGCGAGGAGAAGCCGGACCTCGTGATCGGCTGCTGCGGGGGCGGCTCCAACCTCGGCGGCCTCGCCCTGCCCTTCGTCCCCGACGAGGGCGTCGAGCTGCTGGCTGTCGAGCCCAGCAGCTGCGCCACCCTGACCACGGGGAAGTTCGAGTACGACTTCGGCGACACCGCCGGGCTCACCCCGCTCCTCTCCATGTACACGCTGGGCCACGACTTCGTGCCCCCCTCGATCCACGCCGGAGGGCTCCGCTACCACGGCGACGCCCCGATCATCAGCAACCTGGTGCGCACCGGCCGGATGCGCGCCACCGCCTGCACCCAGACCTCGGTCTTCGAGGCCGCCCTCCAGTGGGCGCGCACCCAGGGGCCCATCCCGGCGCCCGAGACCGCCCACGCCATCCGGGCGACCATCGACGCCGCCATCCAGGCCCGGGAGGAGGGAAAGGAGAAGGTGATCCTCTTCGGCTACTCCGGGCACGGTCTGCTCGACCTGCAGGCCTACGACGACTTCCTCGCCGGGAAGCTGGCCGGGAGCTGAGCCAGCCCCGGGGGTGGGAGCTCTGTGCCGGTCCCGCGCCGGTGCCGGCGGGCGTCCTACAGGGGGAGGCCCTGCTCCAGGTACGTCAGCGCCTCGTCGATGGCGGGCAGGAACTCGGTCCAGGCCCGCGTCGGATCCGTCACCACCGGCTCCATCACCACCAGCATCACGCCGAGCGTGGCGCCGACGAAGGTGCGCACCCGGACGTCATCAGCGGCAAGGCCGGTCCGCGCGGCCACCATCTCGGTGAAACCGCGCGTGGAGCGGGTCAGCTCGTCGATCCAGCGCGAGCGCACGTCGGGCTCCGAGAACGTCAGAGCCATCCGCACCTGCTCCAGCTCCCGCTCCTCCGCCGAGAGCCCCTCGGCGATGGTGGCCACGCTCCGCATCGCCGCGCGGACCGCCTGCAGCGGCGTCAGCTCTGGCGGCTGGCCCAGGAATGCCTCCACCATCAGCTCGTCGTAGTCGTCGCGGAGGACCACGTCCTCCTTGGTCGGGAAGTAGCGGAAGAAGGTGCTGGGCGAGACCTCGGCGGCCTCGGCGATGTCCTCCACCGTGGTGCCGTCGTAACCGCGCTCACGGAAGAGGCGCATCGCCTCCTGCTGGATGGCCGCCCGGGTCTTCGCCTTCTTGCGCTCGCGGAGCCCGGGCTGGCGCTCGTCGGCCGGCTCTGATGACGTCATCTCTACCCGATCCTCATGCGGCGCGCTGGGTCCATCCGGCCACGATCCTAGACGCTCAGAGGGCCGTTGGTGTGGCCGTCGCCGGGCCGGCCATCGACGGCACGGCTCCCCCGGCCGGGTCGGCGGCGCCCGCCGCAGACGGGGGTGCCAGTGCGGGGGTGCGCAGCGGCATGAACATGAAGAGGAGCGTGAGCACCAGGCCGAGCCCGGCGATGCCGGCCGAGACCACGAAGGCCGCGTCCATGCCCCGGACGAAAGCCCCCTGGACGTCGTGGGTCAGCGCCGGGGAGCCGAGCAGGCGGGCGACGGCCAGGCCCTGGCTCAGCCCCTCCTTCATGGTGGCGAGGGTGGCGCCGGGGATGCCGGTCAGGGAGAGCTGCGACCGGTAGACGGAGCTCAGCGCGCTCCCGAAGACCGCCGCGCCCAGCGGACCGCCCACCTTGTTGAGGGCCTGGAGCACGCCGCTCGCCACCCCGCTGCGCTCGGCGTCGATCTGGGCCAGGGCCGCCGACGCCGCCGGGGCGAAGACCAGGCCCATGCCCAGGCCGCCGATCACCATCCACGACGCGGTGAAGCCCTCCCCCGAGCTGAGCGTGGTGGAGGCGGCGATGAGGCCGGTGATCCCCAGGATCACGAACCCGACGCTGATCACCACCTTGGCGCCCACCCACCGAATGAGGCGGGCCGAGGGCAGGGCGCCCAGCAGCAGACCGCCGAGCAGGGGGAGGAGCCGGACGCCGCTGCCCATCGGGTCCACTCCGGTGATGCCCTGGAAGTACTGGGGGAGGGTGAAGATGACGCCGATCATCACGACTCCGGAGACGGCGAGGAGCAGCGTCCCCCAGGTGAACGTGCGCGAGCGGAAGAGCCCAAGGTCGACCAGCGGCTGACCGCCGGGGCGCCGGCTGAGCCGTGCCTCCCAAACCAGGAAGGCCACCAGCAGCGCGACCCCGGCCACCATGGGGCCGATGGCCATGGCGCTGCCCCACCCGCTCTGCCCGGCCTGGATCAGCCCGTAGGTGAGGCCCACCAGGCCGGCGGTGGAGAGGCCGACGCCCAGCGGGTCGAGCCCCGGGGTCTTCGATGACTTGGACTCCGGGACCAGCGCCACCACCGCGATCAGACCGAGCAGGGCGACGGGCACGTTCATCAGGAAGACCCATCCCCACCAGGCGTGGCTGAGGATGTAGCCGCCCAGGATGGGGCCGATCGGGAAGGAGATGAAGTTGATCGCCGCCCAGATGCCCACGGCCTTGGGCCGCTCCTCGGGGGTGAAGAGAACGGCGAGCGCCGAGATGGCCATCACGATGAGGGGCGCACCCGCGCAGCCCAGCAGGACCCGGGCCGCGATGAACTCGGCAGGGGTCTTGGAGAGGGCGCAGGCGGCCGAGGCCACGCCGAAGAGGAGCAGCGCACCCACCATGACCCGCTTGCGGCCGAAACGGTCGCCGAGCAGGCCGGCGGGAAGCATGAGCGCGGCGAGGACCAGAAGATAGCCCGAAGAGAACCACTGCAGGTCCGACTCCGAGGCATGCAGCTGGATGGCCAGGGTGGGGAGCGCGACGCTGAGGACGGTCGCGTCGAGGCCCACGGCGAGCACGGCCAGCATGACGCCGCCCAGCGCCCACCACCGCTGGGCGCCGCCTGCCAGGACGGGAGCCGGTGCGTTCATGGCCGCTTCCTCCTTTTGCTATCGACTTCCATCAGAGAGTAACTTCCAAGCATGTGCATGTCAAGAGGCAGCGACTATCAGAATCTTGGCGGTCGAGTCCCGACCCCGATTCGCCAAGATGGGCCTGCCCATGCCGGACCCATCCCCGCCTGCCGGCGATCCCGTCGCCCTGAGCCGCGCCACCATGCCGGTGGGCACGGAGGTGCTGCTGGAGACGCGGACGCTGGCGGCAAGCCACCGCCGGCTCGCGGAACTGCTCCGCCCCGGGATGCGCGTGCTCGACGTCGGCTGCGGATCAGGCGCCATCACCCGGGGGATCGCGGCGGCCGTCGGGCCGGCCGGCGAGGTCGTCGGCCTGGATCTGAGCCCTCACCTGGTGGAGCGTGCGGCTGAGCTCTCCACCGGGCAGCCCAACCTCCGCTTCGAGGTGGGGAGCGTCCTGGATGCCCCGTACGGCGCCGAGTTCGACGTCGTCACGGCGGCCCGCGTCCTCCAGTGGCTTGCCCACCCGCTGGCCGCGCTGCGGGCCATGGTCAGCCTGGCGAGGCCCGGTGGCTGGGTGGTCGTGCTCGACTACGACCACCTCAAGGCGGAGTGGGAGCCTGCGCCTCCGCCCGCCTTCGCCCGCTTCTATGCGGCCTTCCTCGCCTGGCGGTCGGACGCCGGCATGGACAACGCCATCGCGGAGCGGCTCCCCGCGATGTTCCGGGAGTGCGGCCTGCTCGACGTCTCCGACTCCGACGAGAGCGAGTCCACCGACCCGTCGGACCCCGCCTACCCCGCGCATGCGGCGCTCTGGTGCGACGTGGCCGCGACCCGGGGCCACCAGCTGGTTGCCGACGGCGTCCTCACCGAGACCGAGCGGGCCGATGCCGAGCGCGAGATGCGTCGCTGGGTGGAGCGGCGCGAGGGGCGGCAGACGCTGCGCCTCCGCGCCTGCGTGGGTCGCACGCCGGCGGCGGCCGCCTAGCCGGCGCGCTCCCCGACCCGCCGCCGGGATGGCGGTTGACTAGGATTGGCAGGCGGTGCGGCCGGGCGGCGCACCACAGCGAGGAGCCACCAGCGCGAGCCATGGACATCTGGCACGACTTCTACGCCACCGCCGGCGGGGCCTCCGCCGCGCTGGTCGGGCTGCTCTTCGTGGGGGTCTCGATGCACCTCGACGCCGTGGTGACCCGGCTCGACGTGCGGGCGACCGCCCGGGGCGCCTTCCAGTCCCTGATCGCCGTCCTCATCGTCTCGCTGGTGGCGCTCGTGCCGCAGATCGACGGGCAGAGCCTGGGCTGGACCCTGGTGGGACTGGGCAGCGCCGGGATCGTCGGGGCCAGTGGCGCGGCCCGGCGGATGTTCGGCAGCGACCTCCTTCTGGGCGCCCGCCGGGCGGTCCAGAAGATGGGCCTCCGCTTCGCGGGACTGGCCCTCCTGATCTTCGTGGGGGTGCTCTTCCTCACCCGCAACGGAGGGGCGCAGCTCTGGCTGATGACGGCCGTCTTCGTCCTCCTCGGGTCGAGCGCGCAGACCGCTTGGAGCCTGCTCATCGAGGTGGCCGAGGCCAAGAAGAACGAGGAGCAGGCGAGGTCTGACGCGCCGGAGGGCCTGGCCGAGGCCGTGGGGCGGTAGTCGTGGCGCTCCGCTGACGATGGCGCTCGCGGAGAGCGTGGCCGAGCCCTTCGTGGTCATGGCCAAGCCGGTCGGGCCGATCTGCAACCTGGCCTGCGACTACTGCTACTACCTGGGCAAGACCGGCCTCTTCCCGGACGGTGAGCGGTACCGGATGAGCGACGCCGTGCTGGAGGCCCACGTGCGCGCCGTCTTCGCGGCCAGCCCCGGGCCGACCGTGGTCTTCGCCTGGCACGGCGGGGAGCCGACGCTCGCCGGCATCGACTTCTACCGGCGCGTTGTCGAGCTGCAGCAGCGCTACCAGCCCGCGGGCTGGAGCTGTGTCAACAACCTTCAGACCAACGGGACCCGCCTCGATGACCCGTGGTGCACGTTCCTCGCCGAGAACCACTTCGCGGTCGGCATCAGCATCGACGGACCCGGCCGGCTGCACGACCGCAGCCGTCCCGACCGCCACGGCCGGCCCAGCCATGCCCGCACCATGCGCGGGCTGACCCGCCTGCGCGCCCACGGCATCGAGCCCGACGTCCTCTGCACGCTGAACGCGCGCACCGCGGCGGCTCCGCTCGAGGTGTACCGCTTCTTCCTCGACGAGCGGGTGCGCTGGGTGCAGTTCCTCCCCGTGGTCGAGCGGGCAGCCGGCGGTTCGGTGACCGAGCACTCGGTGACCCCCGAGGCGATGGCCCGCTTCCTCTGCACGGTCTTCGACGAGTGGGTGCGCCACGACGTCGGCCGGATCGCCGTGCAGAACTTCGCCGAGGCTCTTCTGGTGGTGGGCGGAACCCCCGCCAACCTTTGCGTCATGTCGGAGACCTGCGGCCGCGTCCTCGCCCTCGAGCACGATGGTGGCGTCTACGCGTGCGACCACTTCGTGGATGCGGACCACCGCCTGGGCAGCATCAACGACTCCGGTTTGGGTGCGCTCCTCGAAGCCCCCGCGCAGGTCGCCTTCGGCGCCGCCAAGCGCACCGCCCTGCCCTCGGTGTGCCGATCCTGCCCGGTGCTCTTCCTCTGCAACGGCGGCTGCCCCAAGGACCGCTTCGCCACCGCCCCCGGTGAGGAGCCCGGACTGAACCACCTCTGCGCCGGTTACCGGCGATCCTACGAGCACATGCTGCCCCACCTCGAGCGGATGGTCAGCCTGGGCCGGTCCGGCCAGGGTGTCGCCGCGATCATGGGCGCGCTCGAGGCCGACGAGCACGAGGAGAGGCGGCGCTGGCGCGCGGCCTCGCGCAACGACCCCTGCCCCTGCGGCAGCGGCCGCAAGTACAAGCACTGCTGCCTGGCGGAGCGGCGGGTGTGAGCGCGGTGCTGGCCCGGCAGCTCGTGGCCGAGGTCGACGGGCGGCTGCGCGGGCAGGCCTCGCCGGAGCGAGGTGCCGCCGAGAGGGCGTACCTGAGGAGTGAGCTCGAGCATTACGGGGTGGGGGTCCCCGCGCTGCGCGCGCTGGCCCGGGAGTTCGCCCAGCGGCGCCCTCCGCTCCCACGGGAGGAGCTGCTCGAGCTCGTCGAGGCGCTGTGGGCCGGGCCCGTCTACGAGCGGCGGCGGGTCGCCGTCGAGCTCCTCGAGCTGCGCGGCGCGCTGCTCCAACCGGTCGACATCGGGCTGGTCGAGCGACTGATCCGCGAGGCCCACACCTGGGCGCTCAGCGACGAGCTGGCCGCGGTGGTCACCGGCACCCTGGTGGAGCGTCATCCCGACCTGGCGACGGTGCTCGACCGCTGGGCGGGGGATGAGGACCACTGGATCCGCAGGTCCGCGCTGCTCGCCCTGCTGGTGCCGCTCCGGCGAGGCGACGGTGATTTCGCCCGCTTCTCGTGCTACGCGGATGCCATGCTGGAGGAGACCGAGCCCTTCATCCGCAAGGCGATCGGCTGGGTGCTGCGCGACACGGCAAGGAAGCGCCCGGACCTGGTCTGCGAGTGGCTGCTGCTCCGAGCGCGGCGGGCCTCGGGGGTGACCATCCGTGAGGCGGTGAAGCCGCTCTCGGACGAGCAGCGCGCCGCGGTGCTGGCGGCTCGCTGAGGGCTCACGTCAGAGGGCGCCCCGCGGCCTCAGCCGGGCGCGGGGCTCGGGCCTGCCACCGCGCAGAGATCCACCCTCTTGGCGGACAGCACCTCGATCACCGCCGCATCCAGGGTCGCGGTGGAGATCTGGCCATCCGAGACCGCCGCGACCAGCTGCGTGACCGTCTGCTGAAAGGTGGTGTTCGGGCTCGCGGTGTCGTAGAGGATCATGTCGATGCCGGCGGCCACCGCCTCCACGGCCGCCTGGGGGACGCTCAGGCCGATGTCGCTGACGGCGTCTGCGGAGAGCGAGTCGGTGAGCACCAGACCCGTGAAGCCGAGCTGCTGCCGGAGCAGCCCGGTGACGGCGGCGTACGAGAGGCTGGCCGGTCCCGGGCTCAGGCCCGGAACCGCGGCGTTGCCCACCATCACCGCGGGGATGCCGGTGTCGATGGCCGCTTCGAAGGGCAGCAGGTCGGCCTTCTCCAGGCTGGCGAGGGGAGCGGTCGTCGCCGGCGCGTCGTCGGTGTTGGCGCTTGCCGTGCCCTCACCGGGGAAGTGCTTGACGACCGGTGTGACCCCGCCGGCCTCGAGCCCGAAGGCGAACTGCAGCCCGTACGTGGTGGCGCTGGTGGGCGACAGGCCGAAGGAGCGGGGGCCGTCGATGTGGGTGGCGTCGGGCCCCGGTCCGGATGCCAGGTCGAGCACCGGCGCCAGGTCCATCGTGACCCCGTTGGCGACCATCGCCCTGGCCGTCTGCTCGGCGAGCTGGTACACGGCCGTCGGGGTCATGGTCGCGCTCATGGTGGCCGGCCACGGCATGTTCCCGACCAGGTTGGCCATGCGCTGGATGCCCCCGCCCTCCTCGTCGGACATGACCACCGGGATGAGACCTCCCTGCGCCTGGGCGTCCAGCGCCTGCAGCTGCGCGCCGAGGTCGGCGGGGGCGGAGCTGCCGTAGAGGATGACCCCGCCCGCGCCCGCCGCCACCGACGGGGCGACGGCGGCGACGTCGGTCTCCGCGGCCGGCACCACGACCAGCTGGGCGGCGAGCCGGCTGACGCTCCACGACGCGATCACGCCGAGATTGGTGCACGGCGGAGCGGCCGGGCTGGTGACGGCGACGGGGGTGGAAGCGGCCGCGGTCGGAGCGCCGCTGCTCCGTGGTGATCCGGGGGCATCCGACGCGCAGCCGGCCGCCGAGATGGCGAGGCACGCGACGCCCACCAGCCCAGCCCCCGCCCGCGACCTGGATCTGCAGAATCCCGTGGCGCTGATCTCCCTTGATCCGCTCCGTCTTCCCCTGATGAGAAGGTATACCGTCGGCCAGGCCGGAAGGCGACAGGCGGCCCGGGTCGTACCCCGGCCGGGCACACCGCCGGCAGGCGATGGAGGATGCGCAGCCGCACCGTGAGAGTCGAGACCTGGCGGGGCGACATCACCACCCTGGAGGTGGACGCCATCGTGAACGCGGCCAACTCCTCCCTGCTCGGAGGCGGCGGGGTGGATGGCGCGATCCATCGCGCGGCCGGTTCCGCTCTCCGCGACGAATGCCGCCGGCTCGGCGGCTGCGCGACGGGCGACGCCAAGCTGACCCGGGGACACGGGCTGCCGGCACGCTGGATCATCCACACCGTCGGACCGGTCTGGTGGGGGGGCGAGCAGGGCGAGGACGCGGCGCTCGCATCCTGCTACCGCCGCTCACTCGAGGTGGCGGAGGGCGCCGGGGCTCGTTCGATCGCCTTCCCGGCCATCTCCACCGGGGCCTACGGGTTCCCCGAGGCACGGGCCGCCCGCATCGCCGTCGACACCGTGAGCGCGGCCGATGTCTCCGTATGGGAGAGGATCGTGCTGGTCGCCTTCGACCCGGCAACCCTGCAGCGCTACGACAGCCTTCTGTCTCACTGAAGAGGACGAGTGACCATGCCATCGACCCACCCCGTCGAGCTGCTCGCCTCCTGCTGGACGACCGCGGGCGATGCGGGCCCGTCGCGCGGCAGCGAGCGCAGCCCGTTCGCGCTGCCCTCGCGCATCGAGGCGGCCGCCCGTGCCGGTTACCGTGGCTTCGGGATCGTGCATGCGGACCTGGCCGCAGCCGAGGTCGATTTCGGCTTCCCCGCAATCACGGCGATGCTCGAATCGAATGGCATCGTTCATCTCGAGCTGGAGATGCTGGGCGACTGGTTCGCGATCGGTGCCCGGCGCCAGGCGAGCGACCGGGTCCGGCGCGATCTGCTCCGTGCCGCCGAACACCTTCATCCCCGGCAGATCAAGGTCGGCGGCGAGATCGACGGTCACGAGTGGCCATGGGATCAGCTGGTGGAGGACTTCGGCGAGCTCTGCCGTCAGGCGGCCGAGGTGGGCACGCGCATCGCGCTCGAGCCGATGCCCTTCGGACAGATCCGGGATCCGGCCGCCGGCCGGCGCCTGGTCGATGATGCGGGACAGCCCAACGGTGGTCTGATGCTGGACCTGTGGCACGTGGCCCGCGGTGGCGTGGACCTCGCCGAGATCCGAGATCTCCCCGCCCGCTACATCTTCGCGGTCGAGCTGGACGACGCCGACAACGAGATCCACGGCGCGACCCTGTGGGAGGACACGCTCGACTTCCGGCGGCTGTGCGGTGAGGGAGATCAGAACGTCACGGGCTTCGTCGACTCCCTCCAAGCCGCCGGGTACGCGGGACCGTGGGGCGTGGAGATCCTCTCCGAGGAGTTCCGGCACCTCCCGCTCGAGGAGCAGGCGAGCAGATCGTTCCGCACGGCGATGAGCATGTTCCCCGCGGAGTAGCCACCTCCGCGACGGCGGCTGAGCGGAGTGGGTGAGTGGTGACGGCCACGCATGACGTTCACCGTCCGGGTGGGCCTCCTCCGCAGCCAGGTGCTGTCCTCACGACAGCTCACGGCAGCTGCGACCAGACCACGACGCCTCCACTGCTCTGGCCGGAGCGGCCGGTGAGCTCGGTGACGAAGCGCACCACGCCGGCCTCGCCGGCCGAGGGGCCGACCACGATGCTGGTGACCCCGTGGGCACGCAGGTCGGCCAGGTACGTCTCTCGCATCGAGGGGCTGAGGGTTGCCGGGGCGCTCTGCGCGCCCGTGCCGAGGGCGGTGAGCTCGGTCCCCAGGGCATCGTCGGGGGCGCTCCAGTGGGGCAGGCCGGAGCCGGGGACGAAGACCAGACCCTGCTCGGTGCGGAAGGCCATCCCGCTGGCCGCCTGCCAGACCAGGGGTTCGACCCCCAGGTAGGGGGTCATCAGCACCGACCCCGGGCCCCCGATCTGTGCTGTGGATCCGTCGGTGAAGAACGCGGGGATGGCGAAGCGGCCGGTGGGGTAGGGGAGGCTGGGGAACAGCGGGAGCAGCGCGACCACCACGGCGACCGCCCCCGCCCGGCGCAGCCGCACGTCGGCGTGACCGAGCGCGGCGTCGAGGGAGACGGCGACGAGGAGGGAGAGGGCGAGGTAGCCGAACAGCATGATCCGGAGGGGGACGGCGTCGCTGAGCATCGGCAGGTGGGTGATCAGCGTCCACGGAAGCGGGATGTGAAGGCCGCCGACCCGGAGCGCGGTGCCGAGGCAGAGCACGATCGCGGCGCCCAGCGCCACCGCCGCCAGCTGGATCACGGTGCGACGGCGCAGCACGACCACCGCGGTGAGCGCGAGGAGGATCAGGGGGACGCCGACGTAGACGCTGGTGTCGATGAAGCCGCTGTGCCCGAAGGGTGCGATCTCCTGCATGGCCGAGGGATCGATCAGCTGTCCCGGGCTCGCCGCGTAGATGTCGAGCACCCGGGAGAGGCCGCTGATCCGCTGGGGGCCGAGGAGCTGCACGTAGATCGGGCAGCCGGCGAGAACGGCGAAGCTGGCGAACGCCGCGGCCGCCGCCGGGAGGGCTCGTTGGAGCGCGGTGGCGACCTCGTGCCGTCGCGTGAGGGCCAGGGCGACGAGCACGATCACCGCCATCAGCGCGGTGAGGCCGAGCACCTCTTCGCCGGTGAGCAGCTGCGCCGCCGTCGCCGCGCCCAGCAGCGTGCCGAGGAGCAGCGGTGACCGGCGCCGTCGCACCAGGATCTCGTCGGCGAGGAGC
This sequence comes from uncultured Actinomycetes bacterium, assembly GCA_964508345.1. Taxonomy (GTDB): domain Bacteria; phylum Chloroflexota; class Dormibacteria; order Aeolococcales; family Aeolococcaceae; genus Changshengia. The sequence continues at coordinate 357,334 of CAZDTK010000001.1, forward strand.
AGCACCAGTGGCGGGTAGACGGCGATGTCCAGCTGGGGATGGCGCAGCGCCTGCGACATCATGTAGGGGCTGAAGCCGTAGAGCAGGCCGCCGATCGCGGCCGGCAGCCAGCGCGCCGTGTGGCGGCGGATCGCCAGCGCGCCGCACCAGGCGCTGAGACCGACGGCGAGGATGGTCAGGATGCCGTAGCTGGTGACCGGGCCGGGGAGGGCGGTGACCGGCGCCATGAGCAGGGCGGGGAAGAGGATGGAGGTGTTCCACATCAGGTTGGCGCCGGCCGGGTACTGGATGTAGCTGGTGACCAGCGGGTCGAGATGATGGCCGAGCGCGAAGGGCACCCACTCCAGGTCCCACATGAAGATCGCGGGGTCCGTGCCCGCCCCCGGAAAGCTGCCCCGGCCGCCGAGAAGGGCGCCGCCGAGCAGGGCCAGGGCCAGCCCGAGGTAGAGGGCGAGGAGCAGAGCCGGAACCCGCCAGGCGGGCGCTCGGGTCACGTCAGGGTGCGACGGTCAGGTGCGCGGTGGCGTGGGCTTTCGCGCCGACACCATGTGCATCTGGTTGCCGGGGATGCCGTAGGCCGTGCGCCAATCGAGCCGGCGGAGGGTGACCTCGGTGCAGCCCAACCGGTTGAGGACGTCCACATAGCGCCGGGCTCCCTCATCGACGATGCGGATGCGGCCGCCGGGTTTCAGCACTCTCACGGACGCGGACAGCGCCTGCTCGCGGCCCACCGCGGTGGGGATGTTGCTGATGGCGACATTGCTGACCAGGACGTCGAACGTCTCCGGAGCGAAGGGCAGGGAGCGGGCGTCCGCCTCCACGATGCTGACCCGGTCCTCCACCCCCTCGAGGACCGCATTGCGCTCGGCGGCCGCGCGGCTGTTGCCGCTCTGGTCCCGCAGGCGCCAGATGTCCGCTCCCACCGCCCTGCCCGCCGGCACGCGATGGGCGGCGAGCATCAGCACGGCCCCGCGCCCGCAGCCCACATCCAGGATGTGCTCGCTCCCCGACAGATCGAGCTCGTCGAGGATCTCCGCCCATGCCGACAGCTTGCCCCTCCCCGAGGAGTACAGGTAGCCCGCCCCGACCACCGACAGGCCGAGGCCGGCCACTCCCGCCAGGCTCGCCACGAGGGGACGGCGACGCCGCAGCGCCCAGCCGATCACGCCCACCAGCGCCCCCTCGACGACCACGAAGAAGGGCACGCCCATGTATCCGCCGTCGATGCCGTAGTGGCCGCGTCCCGGCGCGGGAGAGCGAGGGCCGGGCGTCGGGGTCCCTGCGCCTGGCGTCATCGCTCGTATTCTGACCGGCTCTCGGAGGGGACGCTGAGCGGAACATGGGGGGGTTGAACGATTCCCGCGTCCACCCGAGGTCGCCGCGGCCGGAGCCCGTGAGCGGCCGCGCCAGGGCGCGGTCGGCGAGCCGCCGGCCCAGCAGCCGGATCCTGCTCGCGCTCCCGGTCCTCGTCCTGCTCCTCGCGTCCTGCGGCCAGGGGTCAGCCCTGGGCACACCCGCGGACACACCGTTGGCGACATCGAGCGCGCAGAGCAGCCAGACCACACCGACTTCCAACCCGACGCCGACTCCGGCACCGACGCCGAGCACGGCCGTCCAGCTCTCCGTCCAGGTCGAGCCTGAACCGAACAACTATGCGCACCGGAACTACTGCGCCGAGGGTGCGATCGCGGCCCTCCTCTCGATGTGGACCACGGCCGTGCCCTCGATCGATGCCATCGGCGTCGCGGCGGACGTCGTCGAGTCCTACGGGACGATCGGAGTCAACGCGGTGCAGGCGATCAACGGATACCTGGAGCAGTTCACGGGGACGGGCGCGTACGCGTACATCGGGACCCACGTCACGTCACTGCCGACATTCGAGTCCGAGCTGGAGAGCGACCTCTCGGGGCTGGGACGCTTGATGACCGCGGGTCACGGGAGCCCGGTCCTGGTCCACGTCATGACCGCCACCCTGCCGGGGTGGGGCGGGTATCAGGCCCACCACATGATCGCGGTCTTCGGCTACGACTTCGCGGCTGGCACGCCTGCCGGCGACACTGTCACCTACGCGGAGAGCGCGGGCTCCGTCGCGGGGTACAACGGCCCCGATGTGGAGACCATCTCGCTGGCCGCGCTCTGGGCTGCCATGCAGAACTACAACGCGGACATCAGCACCGATCCGGTGACCGTGATCTCCTGAGGAGCCGCCGGGGCCGATGACGCGCGGTTACTCCGGGCTCCAGCGCTCGATCCCGGCGTCAGTGCGCCAGGCCCAGGGCATCTCCCGAGTGTTGCGAGCCACGCCGGGACGGCCGGTCGCGTCGACGACAATGATCCCGCCCTCACCGCCCGCCCGCTCGGCGAGCTCCTCGATGAGCCGGGCGGCGCAGGTGGGGGCGTCCAGCCCGGCGGCCAGCAGGTCGATCGCCCGCCGGCAGCCGGCCAGACGGATGAAGGCCTCGCCCTGCCCGGTGGCGCAGGCCGCGCCCGGGGCGTCGGCGTAGAAACCGGCTCCGCAGACGGCGCTGTCGCCGACCCGCCCGGGGAACTTCCCGCTCAGGCCGCCGGTGGAGACCGCGACCGCGAGGCCGCCGCGGTCGTCCCTGCAGACGGCTCCGACAGTCCCTCCCGCGCTGCCCGGGAGCGCCCTCGCCGCGTCCCGGAGGCGTTCACGCCCGGCGAGGGGCAGGCCCTGCTCGGCGGCGAAGCGGGAGGCGCCGGAGCCCGCCAGCAGGACATGGCGGCCGTCCTCCAGGACGGCCCGCGCCACGCTCACCGGCCTCGCCGAGTCGGTGATGCCGGCAACGGCACCCGTCCGCAGCCCTTCGGCGGTCATCACCCCGGCGTCCAGCTCGACCTCGCCGTCAGCGTTGCGAACCGCTCCGATGCCGGCGTTGAAATGGGGGTCGTCCTCGAGCACGTTGACCGCCGCCTCCACGGCGGAGAGCGCTCCATCTTGGAGAGCGCGCCAGCCGGCCTCGAGCGCACGGTCCAGGCCGGCGTCGATCTCCACCCGCGGAATCCGCTGGTCCCAGCGCCCGGCTCCGCCGTGCACGATCAGGGTTGCCATGGGCGCATTGTGCCGCCGCGAGGAGGGGCCGCCGGGGGACGGCGAACCGCCTCCGGCCGATCCGGGTTGTCCGGGCTCGGCCCGCCTCTATGATCGACCGGTGTCGGCGAGGGTGGCTCGGCTCTCCATCCACGACCCCGGGCTGACCTCGCTGCGCAACGCGGCCAGGGCCGCGGTGGTGATGCCCGCGGTCTTCGCGATCGCGGAGAGGGTCATCGGTGATCCCGCTCTCGCGACGTTCGCGGCCTTCGGATCCTTCGCGACGCTGGTCCTGGCCGAGTTCACCGGTCCGATGCGCAGCCGCCTGGTCGCCTACCTGGCCCTGGCCGGCGCCGGTGCCGCCGACATCGTGCTCGGTACCCTCTGCTCGGGCAACCCCTGGCTGGCCGCCGGGGTCATGGCCCCGGTGGCGTTCGCGATCCTCTTCTCCGGGCTGATCAACGGCTACTTCGCCGTCGCGGGGACGGCGGCGATGCTCCCCTTCGTCCTGGCGGTGATGATTCCAGCGCCCCTGTCGGCCCTGGGCCCTCGCCTCGAAGGATGGGCGCTGGCGGTCGCGGCCGGGACGGCGGCGCAGCTGCTGCTCTGGCCGTCGCGCACCCAGGCATCGATGCGCAGCGAGGCGGCACGGGCGTGCGGTTCGCTCGCCGATCTCGCCTCCGCCGTGCTCCGGCAGGATGCCGGTGCGATCGAGGCCGGCCGGCGCGAGGCGGGTGGGGCGGTCCGCACGCTGCGGCGGCGCTTCCTCGCCCTGCCCCACCGACCCGCGGTGGCGACGGGCAGGCAGGCTGCGCTCAACTCCCTGGTCGAGGAGCTGGAGTGGCTCCTCTCGTGGCTCACCCCGCCGTATCCGGGGCCCGCGCTGCGTCTCTGCGAGGAGGAGAACGCACTGGCCCTCGGAGCGGCGATCGCCGTCCTTCGCGCGTCCGCCACCTGCCTGGCCGGCGGCGCCGGCGACCCCGACCTGGCACGGCTCCGCAGGACGCGGGCTGCGGTGGCCGAGGCGCTGGCGCAGCGGCTGCCCACCCTGCCCACCCTCCCCGGCCATCAGGAGCTGGTGGCGGAGGTGGAGCCGGCTTTCCGGATCCGGGTCCTCTCGTACGGAGCCGAGGCGGTCGCCGGCTACGCGAGGGCGGCGAGTGGCCGGCCCTCCCCCGGCCTCGACGGCGCTCCGGGGCGGTGGAGGGCGGCGACCCGGCCCCTGGGCTCCGCCCTGCACCTGACCGAGCACCTCACCGCCGAGCACGCCACCCCGCGCTCCGTGTGGTTCCGCAACAGCGTCCGGGGCGCGGTCGGGGTCTCCCTGGCCGTCCTCATCGCCCAGCTGCTGGGCGTTCAGGACGCATTCTGGGTGGTGCTCGGGACGCTGTCGGTGCTGCGCTCGAACGCGCTGGGAACCGGCTGGTCGATCGTCTCCGCCCTGGGCGGCACCGCCGTCGGCATCCTCATCGGGACGGCGCTGGTCATCCCCCTCGGGACGCATCAGCCGCTGCTCTGGGCCGCCCTGCCGCTGGCGGTCCTGCTCGCCTCCTACGCGCCGCGTGCGATCTCGTTTGCCGCCGGACAGGCGGGCTTCACCGTGGTCCTGATCGTGCTCTTCAACATCATCCGGCCGGTGGGCTGGGGCGTGGGGATCGTGCGCATCGAGGATGTGGCCATCGGCTTCGCGATCAGCCTCGGGGTGGGCCTCCTCTTCTGGCCGCGCGGAGTGGCCACGCTGCTGCTGCGGAATCTCGGCGCCACCCTCGCCGCCAACGCCGACTACGTGGTTGCCGCCGAGCAGCGGCTGGTGGGCCGGGCCGGCGCGGTCTCGGCCGACTCTGCCGAACACGACGCCGCGGCCGCCGAGCATCGTCTCGACGAGGCCTACCGCCAGTACCTCTCCGAGCGCTCGGCGGGGCCCGCGGCCTCCGACCGGATCGCCCGCCTGGTGGCCGGCGCGGCCCGTGTCCGCCGGGCCGCCGAGTCGCTGGTGGCGCTCTCCGGCAGGGCCGGTGGCGGGGCCGCGATCGAGCACTGCGGGGGCAACCTGGACACCGAGGTGCACGCGTTGCGTTCCTGGTACGCGGCTCTCGGCAACGCCCTCGTCGACGACACCGTGGTCCCGCCCCCTCACACCCGCGATGCCGCCGGCCGGCAGCGCCTGCTCGAGTGCGTGAGTGACGCCCTGGCCGGCGGCGAGAGGGCCCAGCTGCGCCCGGCGCTGGACCTGCTCTGGGCCAGCCAGCACCTGGACGCGCTGTGGCAGCTGGAGCGGGACCTGGGCCGCTCCGCGACGGAGGCGACACCAGCTCCGGTCCCGGTGGCGGCGGAGTGAGCCCGACGACCCCGTACGATGGCCCGGGCGCGCCGGCTCAGAGGCAGACGCGAGGAGACAGGGAGGAGTTCGCTCATGGACGATTGGAACCGCAGGACCATCGAGGAATTTCGCTCCAACGGCGGGAAGGTCGGAGGTAACTTCGCCGGTGCCCCGCTGCTGCTCCTCCACACCGTCGGCGCTCGCACCGGTGAGGAGCGGGTCACCCCGATCATGTACCAGGATCTCGGCGGCGGCCGGGTCGCGGTCTTCGCATCCAAAGCCGGCGCCCCCACCCATCCCGGCTGGTACCACAACCTGGTCGCCAATCCCGATGTCTCCGCGGAGATCGGCACCGACACCCGAGGCTTCCGAGCCCGCACCGCCACCGCCGACGAACGAGAGCCGATCTGGACCCGGCAGAAACACGACTACCCAGGGTTCGCCGGCTACGAGGCCAAGACCACCCGGCAGATCCCCGTGGTCATCCTCGAGCCGGCCTGACCCATCGCCCGATTGCTGAGATGACCGACGCGGAGTGGGATGCCGCGGACCAGTTGGAGGCTGCCTTCGGGTCTGGTCCCCCAGCCGCGAGCGGTGTCGCTCCGGGTCGGGTCACGCTCCTGGGCGAACACGTCGATTATGTCGGTGGCCGGGTCGCCTGCATGGCGATCGACCTCCACCTGGCGGTCAGCGTGCGGCCGTCGGCGGACGGGCGCTGGCGGGTGGCGAGCGAGCGGCAACGTGTGGAGCGCGACCGGCCCTCCATGGCGGGCGACATCGGCGACCGCGTCTTCGCGGCCGCCGTAGCGCTCCGCAGGTTCGGCGTCAACCTGTCCGCACTCGAAATCGGAGTCGCGAGCCGGATCCCCCGCTCCTCCGGCCTGAGCTCGTCTGCCGCGCTGGCGGCTGCCAGCCTGGTGGCCATGCTCCGCCTCAGCGGCGCTCAGCTCAGCGCCGACGACCTGGTCGCCGCCGCGCTGATCGGTGAGCGGGAGATCGTGGGCGTCCCCTGCGGCGACCTCGATCCGCTGGCCGTCGTCCACGGTCAGGCGGGCTCGGTGCTGGTCCTCGACTGCGCCACCGGCTCCCGCGAGTATCGGCCCTGGCCCTGGCCCGAGGTCGGCCTCCTGGTCGCGAGCAGCGGCGAGACGCACGACGTGCAGGGAGCCGGGTACCGCGCCCGCCGCGACCTGGCGGAGCGCTCCTGCGCTGCGCTCGGGGCGGCCGGCTGCCAGGAGATCGCGGACCGCTGGAGCGCTCTTCCCGCCGAGCTGCGCGCCGCCGGCCGGCACATCGCGACCGAGACGCGGCGCACGGACGCCGCCGTCGCCGCCCTGGAAGCGGCCGACGCCCCCCGGCTCGGGGCCCTCGTCAACCAGAGCCACGAATCGCTGCGCGCGGACTTCCGCGTCAGTACGGCGCGGCTGGACGCCATGACGGCCGCGGCGCGCCGGGTTCCCGGCTGCTACGGTGCCCGGCTGGTGGGCGCCGGCTTCGGGGGCAGTGCCCTGGCGATCGTTGACCGCACCGCCGCCCGCGACTGTGCTGCGGCGATGGCCGCGGCATCCGGCGCTGGCGCCGGCACGTGGCAGGTCGAGCCCTCCGCGGGCGTGGGGGTGCTGGCCGCGGACGTGGTCATCTCCCCGTCATGAGACGGGGCGCGAGGTGATGACCCACGACGCACCGCGCGGCGCGGGTTCCGTCCGCGAATCGGCGGCTGGTGCGTCGTCACCCGTCGAGCCCTCGGGGTGGCGGATCGCCGCTCCCTCGGCTCAGTGAGCTGACCCGGAGAAGTGGGTCACGGGGCGCTCGAGACGCTCGCCGTCGAGAGTGATGTCGAGGTGCTCGTTGTAGAAAGCGATCATCCCGGCGATGGGCAGCAGCTGCCGTGTCGGGAAGCCATAGCACCACGCCAGGTCGCGGTGGACCGTGTCGCCGAGCCGGACCGACCAGTACCCCGTCGTCCTCCCCTTGTAGGGGCACGCGCTCACCGTGTCGGTGGGCACGAGATGCTCGAAATCGACCTCGGTGGGGTTGATGTAGTAGCGGGTGGGCAGGCCGGTCTCGAAGACCATGATGGGCGACGGCGTCTCGGCCAGGACGGTGCCCTCCAGCTCCACGCGGACCGTCCGGGTGGATCGCAGCGCATCGACCCGCACGTAGGGGTTGCGGGGATGGACGAAGACCTCTTCGTCCTCCTCGTACCAGGCATCGAGAGCGGCCCAGTCGAAGCGGACGGTGCCGCTCAGGGCCTCGATGGAGGATGACGCCAGCACCTTGGCGGCGCCGGGCCGGTGCACCTCGCCTCGCTGCAGGCCGTGGACCTCGACGGCTCCGCGCGAGCTCTGCTGGGTGTGCCCCTCGGGGACGAGCAGGCCGGCGCTGACGTCGTCCACGGGGATGTAGTACTGCGGGTAGGCGGGCCACTCCCAGACGTAGCGGGCGCGCGTGGTGTCGAGCACGACCTGGCCGGCGAGCGTCGCCCGGATACGGCGCGGCACGGGCTCGACGTGGTTGACGGGGGCGATGTCGAGCGGGTAATCCTTCATACCCGGGCACTCCTCGCGAGGCGGTGGGCTCTGCCAGCCGTTATACGCCGCGGCCCGCGGCCGCCGGTCCGCGGGGCAGGCGCCGTGGCCGTCCTCAGCCGTGCGCGGCACCCTCCAGCCGGCGGCGGTCGGGGGACTCCAGCTGGAACGTCGAGTGCTCGATGTCGAAGTGCCCCGCCAGGCAGCCGCAGAGGAAATCGAGGGCGGCGGGCCCATCCGCCTCCGCCTCGAGGACGACGTGTGCCGACAGCACGTTCACGCCCGAGGTGATGGTCCACGCGTGCAGGTCGTGGACGCCAACCACGCCCGGGGCTGCAAGGATGTGGGCTCGGATCTCGTCCATGCTCACCCCCTTGGGAGTCGCCTCGAGGAGCACATCGGTGGCATCGCGCAGAAGCACCCAGGTTCGCGGCAGGATGAGCACGGCGATGGCCATCGAGGCCACGGCGTCGGCGCGGGCCCAGCCCGTGGCCAGGATGACCACCGCGGCGACGATGACGGCCGCCGAGCCGGCGAGGTCGCCCATGACCTCGAGGTACGCGGCCCGCATGTTGAGGCTGTGCGCCTGAGCGCGGTGCAGCAGCCCCATCGAGAAGCCATTGATCGCCAGCCCGACCAGGGCGACGCCGAGCATGAGCGGGGAGGCGACCTGGGGTGGTGCGGAGAGACGGTGCCACCCCTCGTACACGATGAAAGCCGCCACTCCGAGCAGGAGGACCGCATTGACGACGGCGGCAAGGATCTCGAGGCGCAGGTAGCCATAGGTGCGCTGGGCGTTGGCGGGACGAGAGCCGACCCAGATGGCCAGCAGCGCGAGGCCGATGCCCGCCGCGTCGGTGAACACGTGCGCGGCGTCGGCCACCAGGGCGAGGCTGTGGGAGGCGACGCCGCCGGCAATCTCGATGGCCAGCACCGCCAGCGAGAGGCCGAGGACCACGACCAGGCGCCGTGCGTTTGCACGAGCGGCGGACTGCGCGAGTGGCACCACCGGACTCTATCGCCTCACCCACGAGCGGCCGGTGACAGATCGAGCCGCCCCGGACCTCCCCCTCCCGGGCAGCCGGCCGCGGCGCGAGCGCGCTCCTCCCTGGATCAGAAGAGCGGGGCGATCAGCCGTGCCGCCTCCTCGAGGCTGCTGATGTCGGCCTCGGTGAAGGCGGCGGGGGCGTCGCTGTCGATGTCGATCTGACCCACGACCTCCCCCTCGCGCCGGACCAGGACGACGCACTCGGAGCGGGTCTCCAGGCTGCAGGAGATGTAGTCGGGGTCGGCGGTGACGTCGGCGACGATCTCAGCCACACCGCGGGCCACCGCGCGCCCGCAGACGCCCTCGCCAACCCGGATCCGGCTGTGCTCGGTCGGCCGCCCACTGAAGGTGCGGAGCACCAGGGTGTCACCGTCCAGGCCGTACAGATAGACGGAGGTGTGGCGCGAGGAGGCTTCGCGGATGACCTGGGCGGCGCGCTCCAACCCGGTGCTGCCCTGAGGGAGTCGGCGCAGTGGTTCCCAGGCGATGTCGCTCATGTCGGAATCCTAGCCCTCGATGCCGGCAGCGCCTCGCACCGCGCCCGGCGGAACCTCGGTGGCGTCGGACGCTGCCAGCGCCACCCGGACCTCGTCGATCAGCTGGTCGACCGTCGCGTCGTCGGTGGCCCAGGAGCAGACCAGCCGGATCACCGTGCCGTGCCCGCCGCGCGACCAGAGATGAAAGCGCACGGCCGCGGCCAGCCGGGTGGCCGCGTCGCCGGGAAGCTCGACGAAGACCTGGTTGGCCTCGGCCGCGCGGGGGGGCACCCCGCACTCGCTGAGCCCGCGGGCGAGACGCGCCGCGGCGGCGTTGGCGTGGGCCCCCAGCCGGTACCAGAGATCGTCGCCGTCGAAGAGGCGGGCAAACTGGATGCCCAGAAGCCGCCCCTTGGCGAGCAGCGCGCCACGCTGCTTCATGTGGTAACGGAAGTCGCGCCGCAGCTCAGGGTTGACCAGGACCACGGCCTCTCCGCACAGGGCCCCGTTCTTGGTGCCCCCGGCGAAGAACGCATCGACCCCGCAGGCCGCGATCAGGTCCAGCCGGGCTCCCTGCACGGCCAGCGCCGGTGCGAGCCGGGCGCCGTCCACGTACACCCAGAGGCCGTGGGCGTGGGCGTGGGCGCAGATCGCCCCGAGCTCGTCAGCGCTGTAGACGCCGCCCTCCTCGGTGGCCTGGGCGAGGAAGATCCCGGCCGGGCGCACGCTGTGCTCGTCGGCGTGCTGGGCCAGCGCCGCGTCGACGAGGCCGGGGTCGAGCTTGCCGGTGGGAGTGGGTACCTGCACGATGCGGTGGCCGGTGGCCTCGATGGCACCCGTCTCGTGGACGTTGATGTGCGCCGTCTGCGCGGCCACCACGCCCTCGTGGGAGCGCAGGAATGCTCCCAGGCAGGTGAGGTTGCTCTGGGTGCCGCCCACCAGCAGGTGGACCTCGCAGTCGCGCCCGACCTGGGCGGCGATCCGCTCAGCCGCGAGCCGCGAGTACCGATCCTCCCCATAGCCGAGCTCCTGGCCGCCGTTGTGCGCCACGAGCGCCTCGAGCACCGCAGGATGGGCACCTTCCGAGTAGTCGTCGAGGAACATGAGCATGCCGCGTATGGTCGCAGCCCATGGCGCGGCCCGGGGCCGGGCAGCGAGACCAGAATCTCGCCTCGGATCCGCGCCCCCCGTCGCCGGTGGGCCGAAGCGGGGCTCCGCCCGCCGGCCCGGGAGGGGAGTACCTTCTGGTCGGAACCATCGATCGGCCGGGCGCTGCGGCGGGCGCCGGCCTGACGCAGGAGAAGAATGGTGACCCTCTCTGGTGGAACCAGCCCCCTGCGCTCGCTGATCCGGTCCGAGCATCTGGACCAGCCGCCGATCCTGCTCTGGAAGCACTTCCGGATCGACGAGCCGCGCGAGTTGGCGCGCCGGACGGTGCGCTTCTACCGCGACCACCGCCTGGCGGCGGCCAAGCTCATGCCCGACATCCCGCTCCTCTTCGCGGACGGCGCGCTCTCGTCCTTCTCGCAGGTCGCCCAGCTGCGTCGATTCGGGCCGGTGATGAGCGTGGGTCGTGCGGCGGAGTACGTGCGTGCGGTCAAGCTGGCGAGAGGGGAGCTGGGCAGCGACGACGTGCTGCTGGTCACCCTCTTCTCTCCCCTCGCGCTGATCGGCCTTTGGTGCGGCCCGGCTGGGCTGCGCGAGATGGCGGATGGGGAGCGGCCGGTCGCTCACGCCGTGCTCTGGGCCCTCGCCGGGGTGGTCCACGACCTCGCCGACGCGTGCGTGAACGCCGGGGCCGATGGTGTCTACTACTCCTGCTGGGGACAGGACGTGCTGAATGCGAGCGAATACGCAGAGCTCGGTGTCCCCTACGACCTGGCCGGTCTGCGCGGTGCGGCAGGCGCGGAGTTCCGCCTCCTCCACCTCCACGGCGCGGTCGACGGCGGCCTCGACCGCTACGCGCGCTACCCGGTCCAGGTGGTGGGCTGGAGCGAGGTGGAGAGCTCGATCACTCTCGAGGCGGGCGCGAGGGAGCTGGCCGGCAAGATCGTGATGGGTGGAATCGCCGAGATCAGGTCCGGCCCCGCCGATGCAGCGACGGTGGCGCGCATTGCCGCTCTGGTGGAGCATCTGGGGCCGCGGTTCGTGGTCGCCCCCGGGTGCTCGCTTCCGGACGACACCGACGACGCCGCCATGGCCAGCCTGCGCGCCCTCGTCGGCGGGGAGGCGTAAGGGCTGCCCCGAATTCTGCGTCTCGCCACGTTGGGCATCTGAAATCGACCAGTCCTGGTCGGCGGTTGTGGATGACGGTTCCGGGCTGGAGTCGGAGGATCGTTGATGAGCGAGCAGCGTCGCAGCTGGGCCGAGCCGTTCCGGATCAAGGTCGTGGAGCCGATCCATCTGACCACTCAGACGCATCGGGAAGCGGCCATCCGCGAGGCCGGGTACAACACCTTCCTGCTGGCGTCAGACGACGTGTACATCGACCTGCTCACCGATTCGGGTACCTCGGCGATGTCGGACAGCCAGTGGGCGGCAATGATGATCGGCGACGAGGCGTACGCCGGCAGCCGGAGCTTCTACCACCTGGTGGACGCCGTGCACGACGTCTACGGCTATCCCGAGCTCATCCCCACCCACCAGGGCCGCGGCGCTGAGCACATCCTGAGCCAGATCCTCATCCACAAGGGCGATGTCATCCCCGGAAACATGTACTTCACCACCACCCGATTCCATCAGGAATATGCGGGTGGTTCCTTTGCCGACGTCATCATCGACGAGGCCCACGACCCTACCAGTGCCCACCCGTTCAAGGGCAACGTGGACCTCGACAAGCTGCGCCGCGTGATCGCCGAGGTAGGGGCGGAGCGGATCCCGTATATCTCCGTGGAGACCAACGTCAACATGGCGGGCGGGCAGCCCCTCTCCCTGGCCAACCTCCGCGCCACCTACGAGCTGTGCCGCGAGCACGGCATCCTGCTGATGCTGGACGCGACCCGTGCCCTGGAGAACGCCTGGTTCATCAAGCAGCGGGAACCCGGGTACACCGACCTGAGCGTGGCCGAGATCCTGCGCGAGATCTGTGACCTCAGCGACGGCGCGACGGTCTCGTCGAAGAAGGACAACCTGGTCAACATAGGGGGCTTCCTCGCCCTGCGCGATCCCGACCTGGCCCAGCGCGCCCGAGCGCTCCTGGTCGCCTTCGAGGGCCTGCACACCTACGGGGGGATGTCCGGTCGCGACATGGAGGCGTTGGCTTTCGGCATCCGCGAGATGGTCCAGACGGACGACCACGTCCGGGCTCGCGTCGGCCAGGTGGAGTACCTCGGGAACAAGCTCATCGATGCCGGCGTCCCGGTCGTCCTCCCCATCGGCGGGCATGGCGTCTTCCTCGACGCCCGCAGGATCCTCCCCCACCTTGCCCAGGATCAGCTGCCGGCGCAGTCGCTGGCTGCCGCGCTCTATGTCGAGTCCGGAGTGCGGAGCATGGAGCGCGGGGTGGTCTCGGCGGGCCGCGACCCGGCAACCGGGGAGAACCGCCACCCTCAGCTCGAGCTGGTTCGTCTCGCCATCCCGCGGCGCGTGTACACGCAGGCCCATATGGACGTCGTCGCCGAGTCGGTGGAGGCGGTGTACGAGACGCGTGAGCAGATCGGCGGCCTCGTCTTCACCTACGAGCCCACGGAGCTGCGCTTCTTCCAGGCGCGCTTCGCGCCCGCCTGAAACTACTCAGCCAGAAGCATCGACAACTCGACCGTCCATCTGGTCTTGCGCGGCTCGACCGCCGGATCGGTCCAGAAGGCCTCGTAGCGACACGCAAATGCATCGCCCTCGAGGACCGTCCAGCGGGCGAGCACCAAGCCGCTGTCCCGCACCCAGTCCTGCAAGGCCTGATTCGCTCTGCGGGCGTGGTCTCGGTATCTCATCGTTGCATAACGCCCGGCGGCCATCGAACCAGGCCGGATTCTAAGATGCTCCATCTTCAGGGGCTCAGGCGTGAAGTAACCCGCCTCGAGGTCCATCGGCCCGTCCATATCGATAACGTGCAGCCGGAGAAAGCCATAGCCGACGGTCTCGATCCCCGCCTCCTTGATCCCGGCCCGCACCTCGGTCAGAAGTTGGTCCCGGGCGGCGAGCATCCCACGGAAGGGCGTTACGACACGAATCCCCACGTAGGGGATTTCCGCACGTTCCTCCACTCTTGCTGGCTCGACGATCTCCACGCCTTCAACGGTACCCGAGCGGGTCCGGTCGACGCAGAGGGCCATGGTGGAGGGAGAGGTGTGCGGAGGGAGAGGGATTCGAACCCCCGAGGGCTTGGCGGCCCTTGCGGTTTTCAAGTGCCCCGTTTGGCGTGTTGTCCTGTGCCGCTGGGTGCTGCCGCGAATGTAAATCACGGCAGGTCTGGGGTGGTTGAGTGCCACCTTGTACCGCCTCGTGCTGCCGCCGTGGGGGTACTGCTGGGGGTAGTTGCGGGCGCCTAACAGGACCGTGGATGAGCTGTCGCTCCGGGTGTGGTTATTGACTGACGTATGTACGAAACCTCATACTTAGGAGGTGTTGCCGCGCCGAGTGGTCTGGAGGGAACACAACCTGCGGCATCTCACCGAGGATCACCCCGAGCGACGGGTCACCAAGGAGGACGTGGAAGAGGTGCTCGCAGATCCGGCCCGGCGGGAAGCGGATGACCTTGCCCATGGGACCGTCGTGGCGGCAGGCCACAACCGCGGGGGTGAGGCGTTCGTGGTGGCCTTCGTCGAGCTCGCCGATGGGGACGCGTTCCCGGTTCACGCCCGCCGCGGACATATCAGTGACACGAGGGTGCAGAGATGACAGCACGACAGAAGACGAAGGATGAGCAGATCTTCTCTGGCGACTCTTTCCAGGATCCCTACGACGCGATGAACGACGAGGAGTTCGGCTCCTACGTCGACCGGCTCTTCAGCGACTCGCAGGGGCCTACACGGTCAATCACCATCCGAATGCCGGAAGACCTCCTGAATCGCATCCAGAGGATCGCGTCGAGGCGGCGTGTGCCTTATCAGCGCCTGATGAAGCGCATGTTGGAGGAGTCGGTTTCTGGCCTAGAGCGGCGCGCCGCTGCCGCGACACGGACTGTCCCGCGCAATGCCCGAGCTCCAGCAGCTAAGCCGAGGACTCGAGAGCGGTAGCAGAGACGGTGGACCGCAAGCCCTGGGTCACTGCGGCTCGCGCGATGTTCGTCTGCACATGGCGCCCTGAGGAGGTCGACTGATGCAGCGACGCTGGGTGCTCATCGCGCCATTCACCTCCGACGAGTGGCCCCACGGAACGAGTGCCGAAGTCCAGAGCGCCGAGGAAGCTCTCGTGAAAGCGGAGGCTGCCTCCGCGGCGGCATTCAAAGAGATCCGCAAGGCGCGGTCTGGCTGGGAGAATGCGCGGCTGGCCGCGGAGAGCGCCCGCGTGCAACTCGCCCGCCTGCGTGGGGACGAGTACGCAGTTCAGCTGAGCGATGTAACAGCTTCCGACACGGGCGCCCCCATGCCGTGGATCGTTGCTGACGATGGTGGCGTGACGATCATGTACCTGGCGAGTGAGCCGCCGCTGAAGGATCCGCACCGCCCAGATGAGATCGCTCAGCAACTCGAGGTGAACGCCCCTCAGCTGTTTGGCCTGCTGCGATTCCGCCGCGGCGCGCGCGTCCATTTCTCGGGACCAAACGACGAGGCGCTGCAGATGCACCGCCTTTACGGGTGCGGATTGCATCACTACTCGGCGCACGAGGTCTTCAACTCCCGCTGGGCCGCCGTCACCTGGAACAGGAACGCGAAGGTTGGTGATGCCCTACCGGTGGCCCATCGTCCCCGCCATTTCGTCGTCACCTTTCACGACAGCATGGTGGAGGTCCTGGCGAGCTCCTACACCTGCGACGCGGTGAGAGGCACCTGGGATGAGGTCCGCCATTTGGCCATCGGGTCGCTTCCCGCTGCCCCCGTGCGGATTCGCCCTGATCTCGTGGGGAGAAGCCCGTGTGGCCCCTGACCTGCCGCGCAGGTTCGATTTGAATCGGTTGATGGATTAACGCGTCGAGCCATCCGCAGCGCCGAGGCGATCCTGGGTGCTGGAGACGACGAGTCCCCGGTGCCGAGGACCCTTGGCGGAGGGAGAGGGATTCGAACCCCCGAGGGCTTGGCGGCCCTTGCGGTTTTCAAGACCGCTCCGATCAACCACTCCGGCATCCCTCCGTGGGCGGCACCTAGTGTCCCACGCCGCCCCGCGACCGGCCGCCCGAGGCGGCGCTCAGCTCCGGCGCATGCGCTCCAATTGGCTCGCGTGTTCCTCCAGGTGGCCGACCAGCATCTCCTCGACGATCTGGGAGACGGGCATGGCGCCCTGGAGTGGGTGAAGCCCCCGCGCCCGCCAGCCTCGCTCGCTGATCTCACCCAGGAAGGCGCGCAGGTCGTTGAGGTCCTCCCGGATGTCGTGCCAGAGCGCGGTCGTGCCCCGGTGGCGGTCGCGTTCGATGGCCGCGCTCCGCTCCGGGTTGGACCGCGTACGGCCGAAGGGGACCGGATCGGCGGAGTCCTCGGCGAGCACCCTCTCCGCCTCGGCGATCCAATAGGGGATGAACTCTGCCAGGTGGGCCCAGATCTGGCCCGCCTCCCAGCGCTCGCCGGTGGTCGGGTCGGGGTCCGCCAGGCCTTCCAGCCGTCTCTGGGAGAGGTCCCGGAGGCGCACCTCCACCGCGGCCAGGCGGCGCTGGAACTCGGCTTCGGGGTCGGGGGAGGTGGAGTTCACGGGGGTCCGGGGGTGCTCGGTGGCGCGGGATCAGGGTGCGGGATCGCGGGGCCGGCGAGGCGGTCGCGAGTGTGTGGATTCTGCACGATCGCCCGCTGATGGCGCGGATGCGGCCCGTATACTGACCGGACCCGGGGAGGTGGCCGAGCGGCTGAAGGCGCCCGCCTGCTAAGCGGGTGAGGGGTGTTAAGCTCCTCCGAGGGTTCGAATCCCTCCCTTCCCGCCAGCGGCCGCTGCCTCGGTGAGCGGCCGCGCGCGGAGGTGGAGGGCCCTGCCGGGAAACCGGCGCCGCCGCCACCTGCAGAGTGCGGCCGGCCGGACCGGAGCTGCGACAGGTCGGGATCCGGGCTGGGCGGCGCCTCCGGCGGTCGCCACTGCTTTTTCAGCACAGCGTCACCGGAAACGCACCGATTGCGACAAAGCGCGCTTCCGAGTCGCCCTACCGTTCCCATGGAGCCCCCGGCACGGAATCTGAACTGGAAGGTCGAATGAACCGCTCGTCGTTCGCCCGTGGGGCTCTTCTGTTCAGCATCGCCTTGGTGGTGGGCGGCGCGTTGGGAAGGGGAGGCCTGGCGCCGGCGGCGGTCGACGCCACCGCGGGCCCGTTCCAGTGCCAGCCGGGCTTCTACCAGGTGATGTCGGGGCAGCTCTATGAGCTGAACCCGGTCACCGATGTCTACACCAAGATCGGGTCTGCCTACTCGACCAGCTACAACGCCATGGGCTACAACGTCCTGGACAACTACCTGTATGCGATGGGGAGCAGCGGCGCCGTCGAGGCGCACCTGCTCAAGATCGCGGCTGACGGCTCGGTGACCGATCTCGGCCAACCGACCGATCTGCCCCTCCACGACTACATCAGCGGCGATATGGACGCGAGCGGCAACCTCCTGGTCCAGTACACGGGAACCACCTGGTACGCGATCGACGTCAGCGCCAACACGGCCACCTCCTTCACGGTGACGGGGGACGCCGGCAGTGGCAATGACACGGTATGGATCGACGGCTACCTCTACTTCGCCAGTGGGGACACCCTCTACGCCATCGACCTGACCACCGATCAAGAGACCTCGACGACGGTGAGCGGGCTTCCCAGCAGCGCCAGCTACGGAGCCGCCTGGTCGGACAAGCCCAGTGACATGTTCATCTCCAACAACGCCGACGGGGACATCTATCAGATCACCGGCTTCGCAGGGAGCAGCCCCTCGGCGACCCAGGTGGCGACCGGCGACGAGACGAGCGACAACGACGGCGCGGCCTGCAAGCAGGCGGCCAGCCCGTTCGTCCTCCCCGTGGCCAACGCCGACACCTACACGGCGACCACCGATGTCACCCTCTCGGTGGACGCGGCGGACGGCGTCCTGGCCAACGATTCCGGGGCCGGCCTCACCGTGCTCTCCCACACCAACCCTTCCGATGGCACCCTCACGCTCAACGGCGACGGCTCCTTCACCTACGCGCCGGACTCGGGATTCCACGGCACCGACTCGTTCACCTACGACGTGCAGGACCAGTACAGCCGGGACAGTGCCGGCTCGGCGACAGTCACCATCAACGTCGACCTTCCCGCGGCGCCCGTCGCCAACAACGACACCTTCACGACGCCGGTCAACACCACACTGACCGAGACGGCGGCCGGCGGGGTTCTCGCCAATGACACCGGGACGGGCATCACCGTCACGTCGAACACGACACCGACTCACGGCAGCCTCGCCCTCAACTCCAACGGCTCCTTCACCTACACGCCGGTGGCCAACAGCTCCGGCACCGCAACGTTCGGCTACACCATCGACGACGCGTTCAGCCGAACCTCCTCGGCCGACGTCACCATCGCGGTCACGCCCACCGTCGAGAACGGCAGTGCGACAACCCCCTATGACACGCCGCTCACGGATTCGGCCCCCGGTGTGCTCGCTGGCGCGGTGGGGTCGGGGCTGGCGGTGTCCTCATACGGACAACCCCTCCACGGCTCCGTCACGGTGGCGTCTAACGGCTCCTTCACCTACACGCCCGACTTGGCGTTCGACGCCACCGACTCGTTCACCTTCGTGGCCAAGGACGGCGACGGGCAGACTGTCGACGGGACCTTCTCGGTGGGGGTCGGGGCACCGGCCGCTCCGGATGCCTCCGGGTACAGCTTCACGGTGGCCGCCGACTCGAGCCTGCAGAAGACCAGCACCACCGGCCTGCTCTCTGCCGACTCCGGCGCGTCGATCACCGTCAGCTCTCACACCAGCCCGGCTGACGGCTCGGTCAGCGTCAGCGCGGGCGGCGCCTTCACCTACACCCCGAACAGCGGCTTCTCGGGACATGACTCGTTCAGCTACACCATCACCGACGCGGTGGGCCAGACGGCCAGCGGGACGGTGAGCATCGACGTGACCCCGGTGGCCGTCACCCAGACATACGACACCCCCTACGAGACGTCCATCGGCAAGAACGTGCTCACCGACGACATCGGGTCGGGCCTGTCGATCCAGTACGACATCACCGCCCCCAGCGTGGGGGTGTGGTCCATCTCAGGTTTCGGGAGCGTCAACTTCGCGCCCCCGGCGGGTTTCGCCGGGCCGGCGGAGTTCACCTACGACATGATGGACAGCAGCGACCAGTCGGCGACAGGGACGGTGATCTTCGACGTGGGCGATCCCCCCACACCGCAGGCCAACGCCGACAGCTATACGACCCCGGCTGGGTCCACTCTGGCCGAGCCGGCCGTCGACGGCCTGCTGGCCAATGACACGGGAGCCGGCATCGCCGTGACGTCGCACACATCCCCTGCGGCGGGGAGCCTCAGCCTGCTCTCCGATGGCTCCTTCAGCTACGCTCCAGCCGCCGGCAGCTCGGGCTCGGAGAGCTTCAGCTACACCATCGAGGACGCCGTCGGCCAGACGGCCACGGCCGACGTGACCATCGCGGTGACGCCGACGGTGGAGAGCGGCAGCGCGACCACCGCCTATGACACGCAGCTGACCGAGTCGGCCCCTGGGGTCCTCACCGGTGCGGTGGGGTCCGGGCTCACGGTCTCCTCGTATGGGCAGCCCCTCCATGGCTCGGTGACCGTGAGCCCCGACGGGTCGTTCACCTACACCCCCAACTCCAGCTTCCACAGCGGCACCGACTCGTTCACCTTCGTCGCCGAGGATGGTGACTCGCAGACTGTCGATGGGACCTTCTCCGTGGGCGTCGGCGCGCCCCCGACCCCGGAGGCCTCCAGCTACGGTTTCACGACCGGGGCCGACTCGAGCCTGGTCGAGAGCAGCGCCGAGGGCGTCCTCTCCGACGATTCGGGTCTGTCCATCAGCGTGACCACCAGCTCCCATCCCTCCGACGGATCGGCGACCGTGGCGGCCGACGGAGCCTTCACCTACGTCCCTGACACCGGCTTCTCCGGGAGCGACTCCTTCACCTACACCATCACCGATGAGTTCGATCAGACCGCCACGGGGAAGGTGACCATCGACGTGGCCCCGGTGGCCGTCGACCAGACCTTCGACACCCCCTTCGAGACCGGGACCAGCGTCGACGTCCTCACCGCTGACATCGGATCCGGTCTGTGGGTCCAGGGCGACCTCAGCGCGCCCAGCCAATGCACCTGGAGCCTTGACGAGTCCGGCACCCTCTCCTACACGCCGGGCGCCGGGTTCGCCGGCCCGGCCATGTTCACGTACGCTTTCGAGGACGGCTCGGGACAGTCGACGAACGGCAGTGTGACCATCGACGTGGGTGAGCCCGCCGCCCCCACCGCGGCCGACTCCAGCTACACGACAGCCGCCGGGCAGACCCTGGAGGTCGGCGCTGCGGGGCTGCTCAGCGGCTCGACGGGATACTCCGTCCAGGTGGCGACCACCACGACACCGTCGCACGGCAGCCTCTCCGTCAATGCGGACGGCAGCTTCGAGTACTTCCCCGAGGCCGGCTTCTCCGGGTCGGATTCCTTCGGTTTCACGATCACCGATCCGTTTGACCAGACCAGCTCTGCCGAGGCGACCATCACCGTCGATCCGGTGGCCAACGACATCGACTACTCCACCCCCTGCGGTGCGGTGCTGAACGTCTCGGCTGCGGGCGGGCTGCTGAGCTCCGACCTGGGGACCTCCCTCGGAGTGTCGGCGGTGAGCAGCGACGCCTCGTTGGGGAGCGTGAACTGGCAGGTGGATGGAGCGTTCACCTTCACGCCCGCCGCTGGGAGCTGTGCCTCATCGGGAGGTCTGGACTACACGATCACTGACGCGGACGACCTCGGCGCGTCGGCGATGGTGACCTTCGCGGTCGGACCGCCCGCCTCGACCCTCGATCTCTCCTACTCGACGACCGAGAACG
Organism: uncultured Actinomycetes bacterium; assembly: GCA_964508345.1. GTDB lineage: Bacteria > Chloroflexota > Dormibacteria > Aeolococcales > Aeolococcaceae > Changshengia. Next base: position 377,855 of record CAZDTK010000001.1, read on the forward strand.
CAAGCCTCGCGGTGCCCACGGGCACCGGTCTTCTCGGCTGGGTAACCGGCTCGGACGTCACCGTGGTCTCGTACACCCAGCCCGCTCACGGCAGCGTGAGCGCCGGACCTGACGGGTCGTTCACGTACACGCCGGAACCGGGATACTCTGGCCCCGACAGCTTCACCTACACCGCGGAGGACGCGGGTGGCGTGCTCGGCGTCGGCACGGTCAGCATCTCGGTCGCCCCGGCCGCGGACCCCCCGACCACCGTCCCCACCCCGACGACGGGCATGGGCCCGGGCCAGCTCGGGACGAGCCTCGGCGCCGGGATGCTGCTCGTCGTGCTGGGAGCCGTCACCCTGCTCGGGCTGCGACGCAGGAAGCGCTCCGACTTCTGAGCACGCGCCTTCTGGGGAAACCCCTGGAGCCAGCCCGCTGAACGGTCGAGCCCGTTCAGCCGGCCGCCAGCGCAAAGGCGGCTTCTCGGCTGGGCAGGCTCTCCATCCTCACCACCCGGCCGTCGCGGAAGGTGAAGACCAGAGAGCGCGCAGCGCCCGCCGCCAGAAGCGGAGCCTCGGCCTCGCCGGCCAGGGCGGCGAAGTCAGGACCCTCGACGCTGATCGCAACCCGCTCGCCGAACTCCTCCGCCTCGACACGGGTGATGCGCAGCGGACGGCTGCCACGCCGGCCCAGGATGCGGAGCACCTGCTGCCGGTCGCTGCACACCATCTCCGGCAGCAGCCCCTGCCAGACGACCCCCTCGTCGAGGAGGCCGGCCAGCGCGGAGCTCTCCCCGGACCGGAGCATCGCGGTCCAGGCGGCGACCAGCCGGGCCAGGTTGTCGCCAGGCTCGCTCATGTCGGTTCCTCCCGGGTGCGGGGCTCTGGTGGGTTGCTCAGCCGGGCTCCGCCGCGGCCGCATCGGACAGGGCCTCCGCCGCGATGGCGAGCGCCGGCCGGTCCACGCTGAAGCAGATGCGGAAGTGGTCGGGGACCCCGAAGGCCACCCCGGACACGACCACCGTTCGCCGCTCCGCGAGCGCCGCCACGAAGGCCATGGTGTCGGCCCAGGGGCTGCGCACCCAGAGGTAGAGGCCACCCTGGCACTCCTCGGCCTCCAGCCCGGCCGCGGCCACGGCGTCGGCGATCAGGTCGCGGCGCTTCCGGTAGGGGGTCGCGTCCGCCTCCCAGCTCGACAGCTCCAACAGGGCCAGCTGCGGCGTCGCCGGCGCGTTGACGAAGCCGAGCGCGCGCTGGCAGAGGGCCAGACCGGCCTCACTCTCCGCGCCGGTGAGCGACGGATGGAGAGCCAGGTACCCGATCCGCTCACCGGCCACGCCCAGGTCCTTGGAGAACGAACGGCAGAGCACGCTGTGCTCGTAGTGGTGGAAGGGCTCGGCGCGCTGGTGTGGGGGGTAGATGAGCCGCCGGTAGACCTCGTCGACGACCAACAGCACCCGGCGGCCGCCACCCCGGTGGTGGGCGTCGAGCAGCGCACCCAGGTCGCGCAGCTCGGCGTCGGTGGTGACGTGCCCGCTGGGGTTGCAGGGCGTGTTGAGGATGAGTGCCCCGGTCGTGGCGGTGAGCGTGCTGGCGACGGCCTCGAGGTCGAGCCCGCCGCCGGGCGCCGCCGGCACCACTCGCAGCCGGTGCCCGCAGACCTCGCTGTAGAGCCGGAACTCGGAGAAGTAGGGGGCGGTCACCAGGACCTCGCTGCCCGTCTCGACGAATGCCCGCAGCGCCAGCGAGATGGCCCCGGCCGCGCCCACCGTCACCGCCACCGACTGCGCCGTCATCCCCGCCACCTCGACGTCCTCGGCGATCCGCTCGCGCAGCTCCGGGTAGCCGAGGTTGGGCATGTAGCCGAAGCGCCGCGGCCGGATCGCTGCGGCCGCCCGCTGGAACGCCTGGCGCACCGTCTCCGGAGCCTCCAGGGGCTGGCCGAGGGAGAGGTCGGCGACCGCGTCGGCGCCGTGAACGTCTCGCAACCGTTGGGCGGTCGCGGCCCCGGCGCGGACCCAGCCACCGGCCTCGACCTCGCCGCGGACCCACCCGGTCAGCGCGTGGCCGGTGTCCTGCGCGCTCGTCGGTGGCGTCACGACGGGGACGCCCGCGTGGCCCGGCTCACCGCTTGGATCCCGCTCCCTTGCCGCCCCCCTCGTGCCACGAGAAGGGGTACGCGGTGTCCACCACCTGGCGCGCCACCTGGGTGCGGTGGAGGGGGCGGAAGGTGTCGATCATCACGGCCAGCTCATCGGTCTCGGGTGGCCGCTGCTGCGCCGCCTCCATCGCCCCCGGCTGCGGCCCGTGCGCAAGCCCACTCACATGATGGGTCAAGGAACCCTGTTGCACCCCCCGCCGGGACGCGTAATTCCCCTCCACGTAGTACAGGACGGAGTCGCAGTCGAGGTTCGAATGGTGGTACGGGAGGATGACCGCCTCCGGGTCCCAGCCCAGCTTGCGCGGCACGAAGGAGTAGATCATGCAGTTGTCGGCCTGGAATGTCTGGTGGATCGAGGGCGGCAGATGGAAGCTCCCCGCCCGCGCCTCGAAGTCGTGGATGTTGAAGGCGACCGGGTAGACGGTGCCGTCCCAGCCGACCACGTCGAAGGGGTGGTGATCCAGCGAGTAGCAGGACATCTGGCCGGCCCGCTTGAGCCAGACCTGGGCAGAGCCCTCGCCCTGCTCCAGGGCCTCGGGAGCCCGGAAGTCCCGCTCGCTGTACGGCGCCAGCTCGCTCAGCTGGCCGTTGGGTGCCCGGTAGCGGTCCGGGGAGTCGACCGCCCCGGCGATCTCCAGGACCAGCACCCGGGTGTCCTCCAGGTGGTCGAACTCCACGCGGTACACCGTCCCGCGCGGGATCACGACGTAGTCGTGGTGGGCGAAGGGGAGCCGGCCGAACTGCGTGTGGAGGGTCCCTGAGCCGTTGTGGACGAAGAGCACGTCGTCCGCCGAGGCGTCGGTGAAGAAGGCGGCCTGCTGTCGCTGCGGGACCACGAGGCCGATCCGGATGTCGTCGTTGACCAGCAGCCACTGCCGGCCGGTGACCGCGTCCCCATGGGCCGGGAGCCGGAACCCCTGGAGGAGGGCGTGCTCGTGGACCTTCTCGTTCTCCATCGAGATGTCGTCCCCCTCCCCTTCGACGACGTCCTGGACCGCCTCCGGCATGTGCCGGTGATAGAGGAGAGACGATGGGCCGAGGTAGCCGCCGCGGCTGAACAGCTCCTCGTAGAGGGGAGCGCCATCGAGGTCGAAGCGCATGTGACGCTTCCTGGGCAGCTCACCCAACCGCATATAGGGCCGCACCGCGCAAGGCTACCAGGCGCGACGGAGCGAGGTGCGGACGCCGGGTGATGTGGGCTGGGGTGTGCCCGAGCGCCCCTTTGGATGTACGGTGTACGGCAGCGGCAGCGCCTGCCGGCCCCGGTGCCGGCCCCGCGAGAGCCCACGCCGCTCGAGAGGAGATCCGGGAGATGACACGACGCACCCGTCTGCGCCGGGGCGGAGCCCTCGCCCCGCTCGCCGTGGGGGCGCTGCTGGTCGCCTGCGGCACCACCTCGGCCAAGCCGAGCCCCAGCCGATCGGGTGGCACCATGATCTCGGCGCCGACGGCCTCGCCGAGCACCTCCGCCTCCTCGTCCGCGACCAGCTCGCCCGCCGCCCCCGCGCCGACCCCCATCGCCGGCTTCATGGCGGCCTCGGTCACCTTCGTCTCGTCCAACGATGGCTGGGTCCTCGGCACCGTGGGAAGCAGCCTCGCCGTTGCCCGCACCCAGGACGGCGGCGCCCAGTGGACCAGCATCACCCCGCCCCCCACCGGCTTCTACAGCGGGTCGTCGACAAGCGGCGTCTCCGGCATCCGCTTCGCGGATCAGCAGGACGGCTGGGCGTTCGGCAGCCAGCTCTGGGCCACCCACAACGGTGGCACGAGCTGGACCCAGGTCACCCTTCCGGGCCTCGGTTCGGGAGGAGGGATGACCCCCATCCAGGATGTGGAGACGGCGGCCGGCGAGGTCTACGCCGTGTACTTCGGCTCCTCCGGGTTCTCCCTCGCCAGCAGCCCGACGGCGAGCAACTCCTGGGTGACCTCGTCCACCGGCATCAGCTTCGGGGCCGGGCCCATCCCCACCGCCCAGCTGGTCGTCCAGGGCTCGTCGGCCTGGGTGCTGGAGAACGACCGGACCGTGGTCGGCGGCGCCCGCTACCAGTCCGGCGCCTGGAGCTCGTGGACCCCGGCCTGCAGCACGGTCGGGGGGTCCGCCGCCCTGGCCGCCTCCTCCACCACGAACCTCCTCGCGATCTGTGACGTCGGCGCGTGGACCTCCGGCCCGCCGGTGGAGAACGCCTTCACCTCCGGCAACGGAGGCACCGGATTCACCCAGCTCTCGACCGCCCTGCCCGCCGTCTGCCAGGGCAGCGACACGGTCGGGAGTCCCAGCACGGCGATCGCGGCTGCGGGGTGCGGTGCGCAGATCGTGGCCACGTCCAACTCGGGCGGCAGCTGGGCCACCGTCTTCACGGGTTCCTCCAACACCAGCATCAGCTTCGTCGGATTCGAGAACACGAGCCAGGGGGTGGCCATCGAAGCCTCGCTCGCGAGCTCCACGGGCTTGCTGCTGATGACTCACAACGGAGGCAGCAGCTGGGCCGTCGTGACCATCTGACCCGGAGGGTGGTTGGCGCGGGGGGTCGCCCCGGGGCCGAGCCCGGGGACCGATCCGGCCCCGCGGGCGTCAGCCCGCGCTGATCAGGAGCGCCGCTCCGATCGCCCCGCCGAGATCGCCGAGGGCCGCCACCTGGACCTCGGGCGCCCGGCTGGGGACGAAGAGGTAGGGGTTCATCGCCGCGGCGATCAGGTCCGCGTAGGGTTGGCCGAGCCGCACGCCCAGCCCGCCCTCGACGATGACGGTGCCAATGTCCAGCAGGTTGACGGCGTTGGCAATGCCGATGCCCAGCGCGGCGACGGCGCGGTCGATCAGCTCGTGGGCCATGGGGTCGTCCTCGTCGAGGGCCCTGGACCAGACGCCGCTGGTCAGCCGGCTGCGGCCGAATTGCTTCATCAGCCGGAAGAGCACCGTCTTCTCGCCTCGGTCGGCGCGCTTCCGGGCTGTCAGCTCCATCGCGGCGCGTCCCGCGTAGGCCTCGAGGCAACCGCGACGGCCGCAGCTGCAGGGAGCGCCGTCACGGGCCACCAGCGTGTGGCCGATCTCGCCCGCCGCTCCCCGGCCCAGCCAGAGCCGGCCGTCGAGGACCACGCTGCCGCCGACCCCCGTCCCCCACGAGACGCCGAGGAAGGAGCCGCGCCCCCTCCCGGCGCCTAGGCGCATCTCCGCGCGGTTGGCGACCTGGACATCGTTGCCCAGCCGGACCGGGCAGCCGAGGAGCTTGCCGAGCCGATCGCCGAGCGGGTAGACGCCGTCCCAGCCCGGAAGGTTCCCCGCCTGGGAGACGGTCCCGGCCACCGCATCGATGCTTCCCGGTGATCCGACCCCCACCCCGATGAGGGACTTCATGGCGACCCCCGCGGTGTCCGCGGCCACCGCGATGGCCTCCGCGAGCGCCTCGGTCACGGCCTCGGGGCCTCCGTCGAGCGGCGTCGGGATGCGCGCCTCGCCCACCACGCGGTTGGACCGCGAGACCACAACCGCCTGGATCTTGGTACCCCCGAGGTCCAGCCCACCACGGAGGGTCCGGATGTCACGCGCCGGGCTCGTCGCCATCCTCACTCCCGCCACGCCGCCGCCGTCAGATGTCGCCACTCAACGATACTGTTCGGAGGCCCGGTGGCGGTGGGAGCCGGGATCGGAGAGCAGCGCGAAAGGAGCCGAACATGCAGTTGGGAATGGTCGGTCTGGGGCGCATGGGGGCAAACCTCGTCCGCCGCCTGATGCGAGATGGGCACGACTGCGTCGTCTACGACGTCAATGCACAGGTGGTCGCCCTCCTGGCCTCCGAGGGCGCCACCGGCACCGGCTCGCTCGACGAGTTCGTGGCGGCACTGACCGCGCCCCGGGCGGCCTGGGTGATGGTGCCGGCCGCCCTGACCGGGGACACCGTCGACGCCCTCGCCGCCCGGATGGCGGAGGGGGACGTGATCATCGACGGCGGTAACAGCTACTACCGGGACGACATCGAGCGCGCCGAGCGCCTGGCGCCGCAGGGCGTCCACTACGTCGATGTCGGCACCAGCGGTGGGGTGTTCGGGTTGGAGCGGGGATTCTGCCTCATGATCGGCGGCGAGGCCCCGGTCGTGGAACGGCTCGATCCCATCTTCCGCAGCATCGCGCCGGGCGTCGCCGCCGCCGGGCGCACCCCCGGCCGCTCGGGGGAGCCCTCCCCGGCCGAGCAGGGGTACCTCCACTGCGGCCCCCACGGTGCCGGACATTTTGTCAAGATGGTCCACAACGGCATCGAGTACGGCCTGATGGCCGCCTACGCCGAGGGTCTCAACATCCTCCGCCACGCCGATGCCGGTAACCACGTCCAGGAGGCGAGCGCGGAGAGCACGCCGCTCCGCGAGCCCCGCTACTACCGGTACGAGCTCCCCCTGCCCGACGTGGCCGAGGTGTGGCGCAGGGGCAGCGTGATCGCGTCGTGGCTGCTCGACCTCACCGCCGGCGCGCTGCAGCGCTCCCCCGACCTGGGCGACCTCGCCGGCCGGGTATCGGACTCCGGGGAGGGCCGCTGGACGGTGCTCGCCGCCGTCGACGAGGGCGTGCCCGCCCACCTCCTGAGCGCCGCCCTCTACGACCGCTTCAGCTCGCGGGGCGAGGCCGACTTCGCCGACCGCCTGCTGTCGGCGATGCGACGCGAGTTCGGGGGTCACGCCGAGCTGCCCACCGGGGGTTGAGCGGGGTCCCTCGGCCGGCGCCCGGCGCCCTGCGCGGTAACGACTTTGCCGATGTGCGGTGGCGGAATGCGTGACCCGGCGGCGTTCTCGTAACGAGCGTCGGCAGGCTCGGCTGCATCCCGTGCCCGATTCCCCGCCTGCGCCTACCCTGCCGGCATGTGGGATGAGAGTGAGCGGACGCCGGGGCGCCGCGGCGCCTGGTCGCCCGACGCCAGGGCCCTCCGGCTGATCGCCTGCGAGCTGTCGTCAGCGGCCGGCGCAGAACGGCGTGCGCACCGCGTCGCCGCGATCCGGAGGCTCCGGATGGGCTCGCGTCCCCGCCTGTCGGGCGCCGGCCTGAGGGCCGGGAGACGGACCGCGGTCTGACCGATCCAGGCCTGAGGGCCGCACGCGACGTGTGTGGGACGACCTTCCCGGTCGCCCGACCGGGGTCGGCTCCGCCCGTGAGCGAGCCGGCCCCTGATCGCCCCGTCAGCGGGGCGGGCCGGAGCCGAGAGTGATCGAGCTCGTGTGCTGCTGTCCGGAGGCGTCGACCCAGCCGAGCTGGATGGTGTCGCCGGGGTGCAGGTCCTCGAGCGCGCCGCTCAGGTCGCCGCTGTCGGTGATCTGGTTGCCGTTGACGGAGACGATGACGTCGCCCGCCTGCAGCCCCGCGCTGGACGCCGGGGTGTTGGGCTCGACCTGGCTGATGACGGCACCCGACACCGAGCTGCTGTCCTGCACCTCGATGCCCAGGTAGGGGCCACCGCCGATCTGGATGCTGCCGCTGGCCTGGCCGGAGGCGATCTGCTTGGCGATCTGGTCCGCGGTGTTGATGGGGATCGCGAAGCCCTGGGTGGCGGTGCCGCTGGTGCCGAAGCCGGTGCCGTTGGTCGATCCGGCGGTGTCCATGCCGATGATCTGGCCGGCGGCATCGACCAGCGGGCCACCGGAGTCACCGGGGACGATGTCGGCGTTCATCTGGATCATGCCGGTCAGGTTCTCCGAGGCCCCGCCGGGGTCGCTCGCGGTGATCGACTGGTCGAGGCCGGTGATCGTGCCGGTCGCCTCGGCGGGAGCGCCACCGCGTCCCTCGGCGTTGCCGAGGGCGACGATCTCGTCCCCGACATTGACGGTGTCGGAGTTGCCGAGCGGGGCCACCTTGAGGCTCAGACCGGAGGTGTTGTTGATCTTGATGAGGGCGACGTCGTCAACCGGGTCGTAGCCGAGCACGGTGGCCGCCAGCTGCGGCCCCTGGCCGTCGATCTGGACAGTCACGCTCGATGCGCCATCGATGACGTGGTTGTTGGTCAGTATCTCGCCCGACGAGCTGATGACGATCCCGGTGCCCTCGGCGAGGCCGGAGTTGCCGGCGAGGGTGTTGATGATGTCCACCACCGAGGGGTCGATCGCCGAGGCGATGGCGGAGGCGTTGAGGGTGCCGGTCGCCGAGCTGCCGCCCGATGTGCTGCCGCCCGACGTGCTGCCGCCCGACGTGCTGCCGCCGGTCGACGAGCCGCCCGGGCCGGAGGAGGACGAGGTGGTGGAGGAGGGCCGGAGGGCGACGCCGACGAGAGCGCCGGTCACGCCGGACGCGAGCGCCACCGCCAGTGCCACGGAGAGCACGATCAGGCCGGTGCGGCTCCCCCTGGGTGCGGAGGGCGGGTAGTCGGTGGGGGCTGGAGGCGGCGGCGGATAGCCGGAATAGCCGGCCCACGGGTCAGCGGACCACCCGTACGGGGAGCCATAGCCACTGGGCGGGGAGCCATAGCCGCTGGGCGGTGAGCCATACGCGCTGGGCGGCGGGCCATAGCCGCTGGGCGGCGGGCCCCAGCCGGGGGCTGTGCCGGTCCCGGGTCCCCACTGCTGGGTGCCCCATCCCCAGCCTCCCGCGGCGGCGGGCTGGCTCGGTGGCGTGGGGCTCTCAGCGGACGGACCGGGTGCCGGCGACGGGTTCTCAGAGCCTGTCTGGTCAGGGTCGGGGGGTGGGGTCGTGTCGTCGTTCATCACGGTGAGCCCACTCTACCGCCTGTGTCTTTCCAATCAATGACGCAGAACTGCGGGAGCGGAGCCGCCCGCGGAGATCACCCCAGCTCGAAGATCGCCTCGATCTCGAGGGCCGCACGGAGCGGGAGCTCGCTCACCCCGATGGCGCTCCGGGCGTGGCGTCCGGCGTCGCCGAAGATCTCGACCAGCAGCTCCGAGGCGCCGTTCATCACCGCCGGCTGCTGATCGAAGTCGGGGGCGCTCCGGACCAGTCCGAGCAGCTTGACCACCCCCGCCAGGCCGTCCACCCCGCCCACCGCCTCGGCCGCCGTCGCGATGAGGTCGAGGGCGACCTGCCGGGCGAGCGCGCGGGCGGTGTCGACGTCGACGTCGGCGCCCACCCGTCCGGTGACCACCCGGCCGTCCCGCTTGGCGAGGTGGCCGGAGACGTAGAGGAGGCCGCCGCTCCGTCGGGCCGCCGCGTAGCTGGCGATCGGCGCGGTGGGAGGCGGCAGGGCGATGCCCAGGTCGGCGAGGCGCTGGCTCACGGTCACGGTCTCCTCCTCCGCAGGTAGGCGCAATGGTCGGCGAACCGCTCCGCATCGAAGCCGAATGCGACCCTCACCGCGCCGGGCTGGGTGATGTTGTTCCGGCTGAGGAGGTCGAGCTGGGCGGGAGTCACCAGCGGGTCGCGCATCACCGCCGTCATCAGCGCCGCGACCGGGCGGATCGCGAACACCGGCACGTGCACCTTGATCCGCGGCAGCGACACCACCGTGCGCTGGATGATGTCGATGATCTCCTCGTAGCTCAGGTGGTCGGGGCCGCCGATCGCGATGGTGCGATCTTCCGGCCCCCGCTCCAGGCAGATGCCGATGCAGCGGGCGACGTCGTCGACGGCGATCGGTTGGAAGACGGTGCGGCCGGTGCCGGCGATGGGCAGCGGGCAGTACGGCGGGGTCCGCCGGATCAGCTTGGCGAGCTTGACGAAGAACCCGTCGCCGGGGCCGAAGACGAGGCTCGAGCGCAGGATGGTGTGGGGGACGCCGCTCATCGCCACGGCCTGCTCCCCACCCCACTTGCTGGCGAGGTAGGCGAAGCGCGGGTCCGGGTCGGCGCCCAGCGCGCTGAGCTGCACCAGGTGCCCGACGCCGGCGGCGACCGCCGCCTGCGCGACGTGGGCGGAACCCCGGTGGTTGACGGTCTCAAAGCTCTGCCGCCGCCGCTCCACGATCACCGCCACCAGGTTGACCACGGCCGCGCAGCCGGTGAAGGCCTCGACCAGGCCGGTGCCCGTGACCACGTCGGCGATCGCAGTCACCACCCCGGCTCCGGACGGGGCGCCCCGGGCCCGGCGCCTGCCGCGGGAGACCAGGACGACCTCGTGGCCCTGCGCCGCCAGGTGGGCGGCCAGGTGCGAGCCGACGAAGCCGCTCCCGCCGGTGATCGCGATCCGCATGGTGCCCACAGGTTAGGCGCCCGGCATGGAGATCCGCATGCCGGCCGAGCGCAGCCCTGGCTCGGCGCCGGCCGTCGCGGCATCGGTCCTGTCGCAGTTCCCTGACGCGGCGCCGTGGGTCACCAGCGCTCCTCCTATCCTCACCCTGGCTTTCCTTCGGCTGTTCAGGAGACGCAGATGCCCGACGCCGTCGACGCCCAGGCGGGCGAGAACGATCGCGAAACCCGGCTCAGTCGGACCGCGGTCGTGCGCGAGGCCGACCACCTGGTGCCGTTCGGCTCCTCGATGGTCCGCGAGATGAACCAGGTGGCCGCCGACCTCGGCGAGGACGACCGCCGCACCGCGCAGATGGAGGTCGACCTGGGCAGGGAGTTCCACGATCAGCCCCCGGCCGAAGACGCCGGCGTCGACCTGAGCACGATCCGGGCCGTCGATCCGCAGTTCGACGACGTCACCTTCCGCGCCATTGCCCGGGAGACCTTCAACAAGGTCCGCGAGGCGCGCAGCACCGAGCGGCTGGACGACGCCGACGCCCTGCTCAGCCCGGCCATGGAGGCCGAGGTGCGCCAGGAGGTGAGTGGGGACGTCGCCGCCCACCGCCACCACCTCCTGCCCGGCCTCGAGGTGGACGCTGCGACCATCGTTGCCGCCACCGTGGCCGGGGGTCGCGAGGTCGTCGACGTCCGTCTCGACGTCGCCGGCGAGGAGCTGGAGCGTGACGACGCGACGACCGCCGTCGTCGCCGGCGACACCACCGTTCGGCACTGGTCGGAGCGCTGGCGCTTCGAGCGCGATCCCTCCGTGGACAGCTCCCGGAGCGACCTCAGCCACACCCTCAGGTTCGGTGACGAGGGCTGGCTGGTCGCCCACCGCGGCTGGGTCGTGACCCAGATCGAGCGGCTGCCGGCCCCGCCGGCAGCGTAGCTCCGCACCCGGCAGCCATCCCGGGTACCATCGACGGACCGGGGGTCGCGTCCCCTCGAGGCGGGCGCACCGGGGTGGGCATCGGATGGCCGGTCCCGGCACCGGGCCGCGTCCGCGATTGCCGGTCAGGAGAAAGCCAGATGGATGCTCAGATCGTCGGCACCACCATGCCCGTCCTCGAGGTCGCCCTCAACCCGGGGGAGACGGTCTTCTCCGAATCCGGGGAGCTGTCCTGGATGACCGCGTCGATCCAGATGAAGACCTCCACCCAGGCCGGCGGTGGCGGGGGCATCGGTGGCGTCTTCAAGCGTGCCATCGCGGGTGGGTCGATCTTCATGAGCGAGTACACCGCCGCGGGTGCGCCGGGCATGGTGGCCTTCGCCGCCAAGCTGCCCGGGACGATCTTCCCCGTCGACGTCGCGCCCCAGCCGGGCATGACCTTCATGGCCCACCGCCACGGCTTCCTGTGCGGCATTCAGGGGGTGGAGCTGGGGATCGGGTTCCAGCAGGGCCTCGGCGCCGGGATCTTCGGTGGAGACGGCTTCATCCTGCAGAAGATCCACGGGCAGGGCCGTGCCTGGATCGAGCTCTCCGGGGAGATCGTCACCTTCGACCTGCAGCAGGGCGAGGTCATGCGGGTGCACCCCGGCCATGTCGGCCTCTTCCAGGACACCGTGCAGTTCGGCATCACGACCGTCCCCGGCATCAAGAACAAGCTCTTCGGCGGCGACGGCTTCTTCCTCGCGCAGCTCCAGGGCCCGGGCCGGGTCTGGCTGCAGTCGATGACCATGCCGGTCCTCGCCCACGCCATCGGCGAGTACCTCAAGGGTCAGACCGCCGAGGCGGGCGTCGCGGGCGGCGCGGCCGGCGGGATGATGGGCGGCCTTCTGGGCGGTGGCCGGCCGTTCTGAACACTGCGGAGTGATCTGACGCCGGAGGCGCGCTCGCCCGGCGGGCGCGCCTCCGACCCGTGATCGCGGCCTACTGGCTGACGGCGGCCTCCGGCTCCGCCACAGCGGTCGCCTCGGCGCGGCGGCGGCACTCCACGATGGCGTACTCGAAGGCGTCGGCGAGGGCGATCCAGGACGCCTCGATGACGTTGGTGCTGCAGCCGACCGTGCTCCAGCGCCGCCGGTGGTCGCCGCTCTCGACCAGCACGCGCACGCCAGCGGCGGTCCCGTCCTGGCCGTCCAGGACGCGCACCTTGTAGTCGAAGAGCTGGGTGCCGCCGATCTCGGGGAAGGCCGGGGTGAGGGCCTTGCGCAGGGCGGCGTCGAGGGCGTTGACGGGGCCGTTGCCCTCGGCTGCGGTGTGCACCGCCCCGCCGTTGATCTGCACCTTGACGGTCGCCTCGCAGACCAGCGCCCGCCCCTCGCGCTGCTCGATGAGGGTGATGTAGTCGATGAGGGTGAAGGGCGGCCGGTGACCCCGGGCGCGGTGCACCAGCAGCTCGAAGGACGCCTCCGCGCCCTCGAACGAGTAGCCGCGGTGCTCCAGCTGCTTCACCTCCTCGGCGACCCGCCGGACCAGGGCCTGGTCGTCGCCCAGGTCGACGCCGAAGTCGGCCGCCTTGGTGAGCACGGTCGCCCGTCCGGACAGCTCGCTGACCACCGTCTGGCGGTGGTTGCCGACCACCTCGGGATCGATGTGCTGGTACGTGTAGCCGGCCTTGGCCATCGCGTCCACGTGCTGGCCGCCCTTGTGGGTGAAGGCCGAGGTCCCTATGTAGGGGGCCGAGTGGGGCGGGGCCACGTTGGCGATCTCGGCGACATCGCGGGCGATGATCGTGAGCCGGCGGAGCTGCTCATCGCTCACCACCGGCATGCCCATCTTGAGCTGGAGGTCGGGGATGAGCGTGCAGAGGTTGGCGTTGCCGGTGCGCTCGCCGTAGCCGTTGACACAGCCCTGGACCTGGGTGGCGCCGGCCCGGACCGCCGCCAGGGTGTTGGCCACGGCGCAGCCCGAGTCGTCGTGGCAATGAATGCCCGCCACCGGGCCGAAGCGGGCAACGACGTCGGCGACCACGCGCTGCACGTGGTCGGGCAGCATCCCGCCGCGGGTGTCGCAGAGGCCGACGGCCTCGGCGCCGGCGGTGAGCGCGACCTCCAGGCAGCGCAGCGCGTAGTCGGGGTCGCTCACCTGGCCGTCGAAGAAATGCTCGGCGTCGAAGACCACCCGGCGGCCCTGCTCGACGAGCCAGCGCACCGAGTCGGAGATCATCAGCAGGTTCTCCGGCTTGGTGGTGCGCAGCACGTCGGCGACCTGCCGGTCCCAGCTCTTGCCCACCAGGGTGACCATCGGCGTGCCGGCGTCGAGGAGGGCGCGGAGCTGGGGGTCGTCGCCGGGCCGGACGTGGGCGCGGCGGGTGGCCCCGAATGCCGCCAGCACCGCGTGGCTCATCTGGTGGCCGCGCATCTCGGCGAAGAACTCGGTGTCGGTGGGGTTGGACCCCGGCCAGCCGCCCTCCACCACCGCCACCCCGAGCTGGTCGAGCTGTTCGGCGATGCGGAGCTTGTCGGAGACCGAGAAGTTGATGCCGACCCCCTGGGCGCCGTCGCGCAGCGTCGTGTCGTAGAGCTGCAGCCCGCTCATCGCGCGGCTCCGGTGGCCGCCAGACGCCGTGCCACGCGCTCGCGCACGGCGGCGCCGATGACGTCAGTGCCCGCCGAGCCTCCGAGGTCGGCGGAGAGGACGCCGTCGTCGATGCACTCGTCGACCGCCGCCTCGACCGCCGCCGCGAGGTCCTCGCGGCCCAGCGAGTGGCGGAGCAGGAGAGCGGTCGACAGGATCGCCCCGTAGGGGTTGGCGATGCCACGCCCGGCGATGTCGGGCGCGCTGCCGTGGATCGGCTCGTAGAGGCCGGCACCCGCCTCTCCCAGTGACGCCGAGGGCAACATCCCCAGCGAGCCGGCGAGCACCCCCGCCTCGTCGCTCAGGATGTCGCCGAAGAGGTTCTCGGTGACCACCACGTCGACGTCGGCGGGCCGCTGCACCAGTCGCATGGCGAAGGAGTCCACGAGCTGGTGCTCCAGCGTCACCCGGGGGAATTCATCTGCCATACGGCTGACGGTGTCCCTCCAGAGCTGGCTGGTGATGAGCACGTTGGCCTTGTCGACCGAGGTGAGCCGCCCGCGCCGGCCGGCGGCCAGGGCGAAGGCGACCCGGGCCACCCGCTCGATCTCGGCGGCGGTGTAGACGGTGCTGTCACGAGCGGTCTCCTCGGGTCCGCTCCCGTAGCGCTCGCGCGGCTCACCGAAGTAGGCGCCGCCGGTCAGCTCGCGGACGATGACCATGTCGGTGCCACGCACGACGTCGGCCCGGACCGTGGTCCGGTCAAGGAGGCGGGGATGGACCCGCACCGGCCGGAGGTTGGCGAAGACGCCCATGCCGCGGCGCAGCCCGAGCAGGCCCGCCTCGCAGCGCTGCGCGCCGCGCAGGTGGTCCCACTGAGGACCGCCAACGGCGCCGAGCAGGACCGCGTCGGCAGTCCGGCAGGCGGTGAGCGTCGCCTCGGGGAGGGGCATGCCGGTCGCGTCGATGGCCCGGCCCCCGATCAGCTGCTCCTCGACCTCCACGTCGAGACCGCCCTCGGCGCAGACCGCGGTGAGCACCGTGAGCGCGACCGCGGTGACCTCGGGTCCGACCCCGTCGCCGGGCAGTGAGACGACGTGTGCCCCCATCAGCCGGCCTCCGCGACGCGGGCGAGGTCGGGCATCCACGCAGGACGCTCAGTCTCGAAGGCGCTGATCTCGCGCTCGTGGATGAGGGTGAGGCCGATGTCGTCGAGGCCATCGAGCAGGCAGCGGCGCTCGAAGCCGTCCATCTCGAAGCGGAAGGTCAGGTCCCCGACCGCGACCGTCTGCTCCTCCAGGTCGACTATGCCCACCACCCCGGGCTCCTCGGTGGCGAGGTCGAGGATCTGCCGGACCTGCTCCTCGGGCAGGACCACCGGGAGCAGCCCGCTCTTCAAGGCGTTGTTGCGGAAGATGTCAGCGAAGGAGGGCGCGATCACGGCCCGGAAGCCCTGGTCGTTGAGCGCCCAGACGGCGTGCTCGCGGGACGAGCCGCAGGCGAAGTTGCGCCCCGCCACCAGCAGCGTGCCGTTCCGGTACGGGGGCCGGTTGAGCACGAAGTCGGGTCGCTCGGCTCCCTGCTCGTCGTAGCGCCAGTCGTTGAAGAGGAACTCCCCGTAGCCGGCGCGCTCCACCCGCTTGAGGAACTGCTTGGGGATGATCTGATCGGTGTCGACGTCGGAGCGGTCCAGCGGGACGACCACCCCGTGCTCGCAATGAAAGGGTCTCAACGCTGCTCCTCCGCGATGGGTCCGAGCCGGCGCACGTCGACGAAATGGCCGGCGACGGCGGCGGCCGCGGCCATGGCCGGGGAGACCAGGTGGGTGCGACCGCCACGGCCCTGGCGGCCCTCGAAGTTGCGGTTGCTGGTGCTGGCGCAGCGCTCCCCGGGCGCCAGGATGTCGGGGTTCATGCCCAGGCACATCGAGCAGCCGGTGTTGCGCCATTCCGCGCCTGCGGCGCGGAAGACACGGTCGAGGCCCTCGGCCTCGGCCTGGGCACGGACCTGGGCGGAGCCCGGCACCACCAGCATGCGGAGACCGTCGCGGACCCGGCGGCCGTCGAGCACCGAGGCGGCGATCCGGAGGTCCTCGATCCTCCCGTTGGTGCACGAGCCGATGAAGACGGCGTCCACCGGGATCTCCTCGATGGCGGTCCCCGGGACCAGGTCCATGTAGGCGAGCGCCCGCCGGCCGGACTCGCGTGCGGCGGGGTCCGGGAACGTCTCGGGGTCGGGGATCCGGCCCGTGACCGGGACCGACTGGGCGGGCGTCGTCCCCCAGGTGACGGTGGGCTCCAGCGAGCCGGCGTCGATGACCACTGTGCGGTCGTAGGTGGCGCCGGGATCGCTGCGCAGCTCGCTCCAGGCGGCCACGGCCGCCTCCCAGTCGGCGCCCCGCGGCGCGTAGGGACGGCCCTCGACATAGGCGATCGTGGTCGCGTCGGGGGCGATCATCCCCGCCCGACCGCCGCCCTCGATCGTGAGGTTGCAGAGGGTCATCCGCTGCTCCATGGAGAGGCCGCGGACAACCTCGCCCGTGTACTCGACGACATGGCCGGCGGCGCCGGCGGTGCCGATGGTGCGAAGCACCCCGAGGGCGACGTCCTTGGCGGTGACGCCAGGCGGCAGTGAGCCGTCGATCCTCACCTCCAGGGTGCGCGGCCGGAACTGGCGCAGGCACTGGGTGGCCAGCACGTGCTCGACCTCGGAGGTGCCGATCCCCAGGGCGAAGGCGCCGAAGGCCCCGTGGGTGGCGGTGTGGGAGTCACCGCAGACGATCACCGTACCGGGCAGGGTCAGACCCAGCTCGGGGCCGATGACATGGACGATCCCCTGCCAGCGGTGGCCGATGCCGAAGCAGGTGATCCCACTCTCGTCGCAGTTGCGCCGGAGCGTCTCCATCTGGGTCCGGCTGATCTCGTCGGCGCCGCCGAGCACGTCCTCGGTGGTGGGGACGTTGTGGTCCATGGTGGCGACCACCTGACGGGGACGGCGCACACTGCGACCCTCGGCGCGCAGCCCCTCGAAGGCCTGTGGCGAGGTCACCTCGTGCACCAGGTGGAGGTCGACGTAGAGGAGCGCGGGCGCGTCCGGCTCCTCCGCGACCACGTGGGAGTCCCAGATCTTGTCGAAGAGGGTCCGGGCGCTCATCGCCTGCTCCCGGTCACCGCCCGGCCTCGCTGGTGGCCCGCTCGGCGCCCATCCGCTCCGGGGTCGTCCGCGGGCCGCTGGCCCTGGTGGCGACCACCCGGTTGAGGGCGTGGACGTAGGCCTTGGCCGCGGCCACGATGATGTCGGTGTCGGCCCCGTGCCCGCTGCTCAGCCTGCCCTCGTGGCGGAGCCGAACGGTCACCTCGCCGACGGCGTCCATCCCCGCGGTGATGGCCTGGATGACGAAGTCGTGCAGCTCGCCCTCGACCTGGACCAGCGCGTCGATGGCCCGGTAGGTGGCGTCGATGGGGCCGTCGCCCAGCGCCACCGTCTCCCGGCTCTCGCCGTTGGGCAGCAGCATCCGCACCGTGGCGGTCGGCCGCAGGTTGGTGCCGCAGCTCACCTGGACGTGCTCGAGGCGGAAGGTCTCGGCGGTCCCCGGGCGCTCGTCGGCGACGATCGCCTCGAGGTCGCGATCGGTGACCTCACGCTTGCGGTCAGCCAGCTCCTTGAAGCGGACGAAGGCGCGCTTCAGCTCCTCGTCGTCCAGCTCGTAACCGAGCTGGGCGAGCCGCTCGCGCAGCGCGTGGCGGCCACTCAGCTTGCCCAGCACCAGGCTGGAGCCGGCTCCGACCTCGCCCGGCTCCATGATCTCGAAGGTGCGCCGGTCCTTGAGCATCCCGTCCTGGTGGATGCCCGACTGGTGGGCGAAGGCGTTGGCCCCCACCACCGCCTTGTTGGGCTGGACCAGCATCCCGGTCAGCTGCGAGACCATCTGCGAGCTGCGGTAGAGCTGGGAGTGGTCGAGCCCGGTGGCAACGCCGTAGACCTCGGGGTGGAGCCGGAGCGACATCGCCACCTCCTCCAGGCTGGCGTTGCCGGCGCGCTCGCCGATGCCGTTGACGCAGGTCTCGATCTGGCGGGCGCCCGCGAGCACGCTGACCAGGGAGTTGGCGGTGGCCAGGCCCAGATCGTTGTGGCAGTGCACCGAGAGGGTGATGCTCCGCATCGTCGGGACCCGCTGGTAGAGCCACTCGAGGAGCTGGCGCCACTCGTCGGGGGTGGCATAGCCGACGCTGTCGGGCAGGTTGATGGTGGTCGCGCCCGCCTCGATGCAGCCGTTGACGATGTCGGCGAGGTACTCGGGCTCGGTCCGGCTCGCGTCCATGGGCGAGTACTCGACGTCCTGCTGGAACGACTTGGCCAGCCGGACCATGCTCACCGAGCGCTCGTAGACCTCGGCCTGGGTCATCCGCAGCTGACCCTCGCGGTGGATCGGCGAGGTGCCGATGAAGACGTGGATCCGCGCCCGCTTGGCCGGGGCCAGCGCCTCGGCGCAGGCCCGGACGTCGTTCTCGAAGCAGCGGGCAAGGCCCGCGATCACCGGGCCCTCCACCTGCTCGGCGATTGCCTTGACGGCGGCGAAATCACCGGGGGAGCTGTAGGGGAAGCCGGCCTCGATGATGTCGACCCGCAGCCGTGCCAGCTGGCGGGCGATGGCCATCTTGTCCTCGGCGGTGAGGGTCACCCCCGGCGACTGCTCGCCGTCGCGAAGGGTGGTGTCGAGGATGACCAGGGGCTCCGGGTTCTCCGGCGCCTGGCGATGGACGAGAGGGTTGCCCAGGCTGATGGAATCACCAGCCCCGGCCCCCTGCGCGCCCCCCCCTGCGGGTACGCCACCGCCTCCTTTGGCGGATCCGCTCGTGTGTGCGCTCATGCCCCTGCCCTCGGTGCGCTGCCCTCTGCCTCGGCGGCGAGCACCTCCTCCATCCCCGGCGCGGTCTTGGCCCCCAGCCAGCTCATCTTGGAGCGCAGCTCGGCGCCGACCCTCTCCACGGGGTGGTGGCGGTCCTCGTCACGGTACTCGGTGAAGTTGGGCAGCCCCAGCTCGTTCTCCTCGATCCAGCGCCGGGCGAAGCTGCCGTCCTGGATGTCCTTGAGCAGCGCCTTCATCGCCTGCCGGCTGGTCTCGTTGACGACCTTGGGGCCGCTCACGTAGTCGCCGTACTCGGCCGTGTCGCTCACCGAGTAGCGCATGTAGGAGAGCCCGCCCTGGTACATGAGGTCGACGATGAGCTTGAGCTCGTGCATCACCTCGAAGTAGGCGAGCTCGGGCTGGTACCCCGCCTCCACCAGGGTCTCGAAGCCGGCCTTGACCAGCGAGGAAACTCCGCCGCAGAGCACGGCCTGCTCACCGAAGAGATCGGTCTCGGTCTCCTCGGCGAAGGTGGTCTCGAGCACGCCGGCCCGGGTGCCGCCGATGCCACGGGCGTAGGCGAGGGTGCGGGCCCGGGCGGTGCCGGTCGCGTCCTGGTGCACCGCGAAGAGGCAGGGCACCCCCTGGCCGTCCACGTAGGTGCGCCGGACCAGGTGGCCGGGACCCTTGGGGGCGACCATGCTGACGTCGACGCCCTGGGGGGGCTTGATCAGCTCGTAGCGGATGTTGAAACCATGGGCGAACATCAGCATGTCGCCGGGCTTGAGGCTGGGTGCGATGGCGCTGTCGTAGAGGGCGCGCTGGCGGGTGTCCGGGATCAGCACCATGATCACGTCGCTCTCGGCGCAGGCGGCCTCGGGGGTGAGCACCCGCAGCCCCTCGGCCTCGGCCGCCACCCGGCTCTTGCTGGTCTCGGGCAGCCCCACCCTGACGTCGAACCCGGTGTCGCGCAGGTTGAGGGCGTGGGCGTGGCCCTGGGAGCCGTAGCCCAGGATCGCGATCGGCTGACCCTGGAGGGCCGCCGGATCGGCGTCGGCGTCGTAGTACATGCGGGCGGTCATAGCGGGGGTGTTCCTCCGGGTACCTGGGGCGCGGTGGCCGGGGTCCGGTGACCGCCGGTGGATCTGATCACGGCGTGGATTCTGCCTCGCACCTAGATGTCTCCGGTGGTCTGGTCACCGGCCGCCCGGACCAGGGCCGGCCGTCCATCGGGCTCGGCGTCGATCCCGAGGTCGACCAGGCTAAGCCGAGCCTGATCGCCCCGGACCAGGGCGACCGCGCCGCTGCGGGCCACCTCCTTGATCCCGAAGGGGCGCATCAGCTCGACGAAGTTGTCGATCTTCTCGGTGGTCCCGGTCACCTCGACGATCAGCGAGCTGGTGGCGATGTCGACGATCCGCCCCAGGAAGACGTTGACCACCTGAAGGAGCTCGGTGCGCTGCCCCACCGGCGCGTTCATCCGGATCAGGAGCAGCTCATGGGAGACCCCGCGCAGCTCGGTGATGTCGTCGATGCTGATCACGTCGATCAGCTTGGTCAGCTGCTTGGTGGCCTGCTCCGCCTGCTGGCGGCCGACGTGGACGGCGATCGTCATCCGCGACACCGATTCGTCCTCGGTAGGTCCGACCGAGAGGGAGTCGATGTTGAAGCCGCGGCGCCGGATCATGGAGGCGACCCGGTTGAGCACGCCGGGCCGGTTCTCCACCAGGACGGAGAGGAGGCGGCTGGGGTTCATCAGCTCGCCTCCACGAAGTCGAGCATCCCCTTGCCCAGCGGGACGATGGGGTAGACGTTGGCGCGGGGGTCGATGTCGAAGGCGAGCAGCACCGGCCCCTTGTGGGCCAGCGCCTGGTCGAGCAGGGGCCCGACCTCCTCGCGCCGGTCGGTCCGGAACGCCTTCATCCCGAAGGCCTCGCCGAGCTTGACGAAGTCGGGGGTGCAGGTGAGCTGGACGGCGCTCTGCACCCCATCGTAGAAGTCGTCCTGGAACTGGCGGACCATGCCCAGCGAGTTGTTGTTGAGGATTATGACCTTGACGTCGATGTTGTTCTCGACCATGGTCGCCATCTCCTGCATGTTCATCAGGAAGCCGCCGTCGCCCGTGACGCAGAAGACGGTGCGCTCGGGGTTGGAGAACTTGGCACCCATGGAGGCGGGGAAGGCGTAGCCCATGGTGCCCATCCCGCCGGAGTTGAGGAAGCGGCCGGGCTTGGCGTAGTTGAACCAGAGGGCCGACCAGATCTGGTTGTTGCCGACGTCGGCGAGCACGATCGCTTCGTCGTGGCAGCGCGCGTACATCTCCTCCAGCACCTCCTGGGGCTGGAGGAAGCCCTCGCGGCGGACGTAGTGGACCGGGTGCTCCTCCTTCCACTGGTCGATCTGGGTGAGCCACGCGTGCTCGCGCTTGGGCTCCACCAGGGGGATCAGCTGGCGGAGTGCGGTCCTGGCGTCGGACACCACCGAGACGTGGGGGACGACGCTCTTGCCGATCTCGGCGGGGTCGATGTCGATGTGGATGAGGTGCTCGACACGCGGTGCGAAGGAGTCCAGCCGGGTGGTGACCCGGTCGTCGCAGCGCATCCCCACCATCATCAGGACGTCGGCGTCGCAGACCGCCTTGTTGGTGTAGCCGGCGCCCATGAAGCCGACCATCTGGAGTGCCATCGGGTCCTGGACCGGGAACGCCCCGGTGCCCAGCAGGGTCCAGCCGACCGGGATGTGGGCCTTGTGGGCGAGCTCCATCACCTCCTCCTCGGCCTGGGAGATGAGGACACCGCGGCCGATCAGCATCACCGGGCGCTTCGCGCCCTTGATGAGCTCGGCGATGCGGGCAAGCTTGGCGGGGTCGGGCGCCGGCGGAGCCGGGTAGGAGCGCAGCCGGACCGGCTCCTCCGGGTAGTTGAACTCGCTGAGGGCGGCCTGGAGGTCCTTGGGGAAGTCGATGACCACCGGGCCGGGACGGCCCGAGCGGGCCACGTGAAAGGCCTCCTTGATGGTCGGGGCGATGTCCTCGACCCGGGTCACGAGGTACGAGTGCTTGACCACCGACATCGTCGAGCCGATGACGTCGGATTCCTGGAAGCTGTCGGTGCCGATGGCGCCGACGGCCACCTGGCCCGTGATGGCGATGACCGGGACCGAGTCCGCGTAGGCCGTGCCCAGGCCGGTGACGAGGTTGAGGGCGCCCGGTCCGCTGGTGGCAAAGCAGACGCCGACCGCTCCCGGCCGGCTGCGGGCGTAGCCGTCGGCGGCGTGGGCGGCACCCTGCTCGTGCCGGACCAGGACGTGGCGGAGCTGCGGGTACTGGGGAAGGCGGCGGTAGATCCAGAGGTTGGCCCCGCCCGGGTAGCCGAAGATGGTGTCGACGCCCTCGCGGATCAGCGACTCCAGGCAGATCTCAGCGCCGGTCATGCGGCGGGGCGTGGCGCTCGGCGTTCCGCCGTCCGGCGCTGCCGCTGTCGGAGCGGGTTGGGTACGCGTATCGATCACTGGAAGGCCCTCTGCATCGCCTGGAGGACGAAGTCGGCACCGGGGT
This sequence comes from uncultured Actinomycetes bacterium, assembly GCA_964508345.1. Classification (GTDB taxonomy): domain Bacteria; phylum Chloroflexota; class Dormibacteria; order Aeolococcales; family Aeolococcaceae; genus Changshengia. The sequence goes on from CAZDTK010000001.1 coordinate 400,010, forward strand.
CGTCGCGGCGCGCTCGCGCCCGCCACGACCGAGCGCGGGCCGGAGCCGTGCCCCGGTCGCGGCGGGAGGCGGCGACGAGCAGGCCCCACTGGGAGCCGGCGTCGTGCCGGCGCACGTCTGCTCCCCGGCCGTGCCGGCGTCGCTCACCGCCCCCTGGGCGTGGGCTCGGTCCCTGTCCGTTGCTCGCCATGATCCTGCCTCCTGCTCGGCCCGGACACAAAAGAAGGGGCCCCCTCCTGGGAGGGGGCCCCTTGGCTTGTTCCGGTCTGGTTGTGGCCTACGAGCGCACGAACCCGGCCTGAAGCCTGGAAGCCCCGCTCCTAATCAGGAGCAGGCCCAGCAGCAGTACCAGGGCGGCGGCGTAGGTCATCGTGGCCCCGGAGCATATCGTGGGGGCGGTTGCCGCGTCAACCGATCCCGGGTGACGATCGCGTTAACAGCGGGGGAGGGCGGCGAGGGCGGGCGCTCCCGCCCGAGGAGGCCAGGCCGCATCGACGGCACTGGAGCGCGGCGGTTGAGCCCTGTATCCTTGCGGGCCATGACCCAGAACGGCCACCCCCGCAAGAGCGCCGTGATGCTGCACGGCCCCGACCGCGCCGCCGCCCGGGCGATGCTCCACGCCATCGGCTTCAGCCGCGAGGACCTGGAGCGGCCGATCATCGGCGTGGGCCACGCCTGGATCGAGACCATGCCCTGCAACTGGAACCACCGGGTGCTGGCCGAGCAGGTCAAGGCCGGCATCCGCGCCGCCGGTGGCACTCCGATGGAGTTCAACACCATCGCCGTCAGCGACGGCGTCTCCATGGGCACCGAGG
>CAZDTK010000002.1:0-331000 GCA_964508345.1 uncultured Actinomycetes bacterium
CTGGTACGAACTGTGCCAGCAGCATGCGATCAAGGACCTCCCGTGCCGTCCGGTCTGGACGCGGATGAATAGTTCACGCCAGCCTATCGGCCCTGATTGGGAGGTCATATGGGCCCTGAGCACAAAGGTCTTTCGGCCCGGGTTGTGCGCCGTCCGAGGTTGGACCCAGGGCGCTGGAGGCGCGGCGGCACCGGAGAGGCGCAGCGGGACAGCGGCACAGCTGCAGAGCTGCACAGCGGCGCAGTCTGATGGATGAAGTGCCCGGGCCCATGACCGCGCGGCGGGGCGGGGGCCAGGCCGACGGCTAGCCGGCCGCCTGGAGAACGTCCCGGATGCGCAGGCAGAGCTGAAGGTTGAGCCGGGTATCGGGATCGCTCAGCTGCAGGCGGCCCACCTCTTCGATGCGGCGGAGCCGGTAGAGGACGGTGTTGCGATGCAGCTTGAGCTGCTGGGCCGTCTCGGTGGGCGAGCCGTGACAGCGGAAGAAGGCGTCGAGGGTGCGCAGCAGGTCTCCTCCTCCCTTCTCGTCGTAGGCGATCAGGGGGCCGATGCTGTCCCGGTAGAACTCGTGGAGCTCGGGGTGCTGCGCCATCGAGTAGAGCAGCCGGTGCAGGCCAAGATCGGTGAAGCTCACCACCGTCGCCGTGGCGTCGAGGCGGAGGCCCATGCCGAGGGCCTGCTCGGCCTCCCGGTGGGAGGTGCGGATGCCGCCGAGACCCTGCTTGGGCCGGCCGATGCCCACCGCCAGTGGAGTCTCCGCTGCTGCCAGCCGGCAATCGGCGGCCAGCTCCGCGGCCGCCCGCCGGAGGTCCCCGATCGTGGCCGGCGCGATGACCACCACGGCGCTCTGATGGGCGGCGGCCAGCGCCGAGAGGTTGCGCCGCACGGCCCAGCGCTGGGCGGACCGAACGCCGCTCTCCGGCCAGCCCTGGGGATCGGGAGCGCTGGCGCGGGCGGACGGGCGCACCACCAGCACCACGCACTCGTCCTCGAGCGACGCTCCGACCCGCCGGGCCCGTTCCAGCATCGACGCCTCGGAGCTGTAGGCCCCGGTGAGGAGAGCGGTGGCGAACTCCCCCTCGAGGTCGTCGCGCGCGGCCATGACCGCGCGCTCGCGATCCAGCTCGATGGCGCACGCCGACGCCGCCCGGGCGCACCCCAGCCGGGCCAGCTGACCCAGCCCGCTCTCGCTGCCGAGCACCGAGATGAAGCCGCCGATGCCGTCGCGCAGGGGGATGGGTGCGACCACCCGGGCGATCCCGGGGGCGCCGGCGGAGAACTCGCGAACGGGCGGGTTGGCCGACAGCACCACCGACGAGTCGGCGAAGCGCCGGACCGCTGCCATCTCCTCGGTCCAGGGATCGTCGCCCACTCCGGGAGGGAGCGTTCCGGCGGTGTGGCGGAGCTCCCCCGACTCATCCTGCCAGGCGGCGGGGAGGTCGAGCAGCTCGGCGAGCCGTTGGACGATCCCGGCCGGCCCGGCACCGTTGAGCGCCAGCTCCATCAGCTCGGTCTGCAGCTCCTGAGCCCGATCGTGCAGCGTCGTGCGCTGGTCCAGGATGAAGCGCGTCGTCGCCTGCTGGACGTCGGCCAGGTGGGCATGCTCGGGCAGGCGGAGGAGCGGAAGCATGAGCTGGTCGGCCAGCTGAATGGCCGGATCGAGCACCTCGCCGACGACGGCTGCCGCCACTCCCCCCTTCTCGGCGAAGCTGTCCAGCACCCGGGTGAGGTCGAGCCGCTCGTCGAGTAGCTTGATCGAGCGCACCGCGATGAAGGCGATCTCGCCTCCCTTGATCGCCTCGAACGCGGGCGGGCGGGTGCGGAGCGAGGTGGCCCAGTCGACCTGCCGCTCCAGGCCCGCCTGGCCCGCGAGCAGCTCGGTGCCGGGAGGCAGGGCGCCGCGCCAGACATCCTTGACGGTGATCACGGGACCACCTCTCCCGGCGGGGTTCTTCCGCACCCTGCCAGGAGCCCGCCACGCACTCCGCCGGCCATCAGACGCGCTCCAGGTACTGCTCCTGCTCCCACGGGGTGACCTGCGCCCGGTACTCCTTCCACTCCAGCAGCTTCACCTCGAGGAACCGCTCGGCGAGGGTGTCCCCAAGGGCGTCGAGCACCACCTCGTCGGCTTCCAGTGCGGTCATGGCGTCCTTGAGGTTGTCCGGCAGGAGGCCGACGTTGCGCCGCTCCAGCTCGACGTCGTCGAAGCCGTAGAGGGACTCCTCCACCGGGGGCGGCAGCGGGAGCCGGCGCTCGATCCCGTCGAGGCCGCAGCGCAGCATCACGGCGAAGGCGAGGTACGGGTTGCAGGAGGGGTCCGGGCTGCGCAGCTCCACCCGGGTGACCTCGGGGCGGCCGACATGGGGTACACGGATGAGAGCGCCCCGGTTGGTCCGCGCCCAGGAGATGAAGACGGGAGCCTCGAACCCCCGCACCAGGCGCTTGTAGGAGTTGATCAGGGGGGACAGCACCAGGCACATGCCGGCGGCGTGGTGGAGCTGGCCGGCGATGAAGTGCTTGGCGATGTCGCTCAGCCCATAGTCATCCTCGCCGGCGAACGCGTTGCCGTCGCCGAGCCGGGTGAGCGACTGGTGGACGTGCATGCCGCTCCCCGGCTGACCGAAGAAGGGCTTGGGCATGAACGTGGCGGTCAGCCCATGCTGCTGGGCGATCGCCCGGAGGGTGTAGCGAAAGGTGACCACGTCGTCGGCCGCCTTGAGCGCCTCCTGGGCGCTGACGTCGATCTCGTGCTGGCCCCCGGCCACCTCGTGGTGAAGGGTGTTGATCTCCAGACCCATGGCCCCGAGCTGCTCCGCCATCAGCTGGCGCACCGCGACGCTCGGGTCGGTGGCGAAGTCGAAGTACCCGCCCCGGTCGTGGGGCGGGGGCACGGGGCGACCCGCCTCGTCCCGCTCGAGCAGGTAGAACTCGATCTCCGGCCCCACCCGGTACGCATACCCGAGGGAGGCGGCGCGCTCGACCGCCCGCCGCAGGGCCCCGCGCGGGTCGCCCGGGAACGCCTCGCCCTCGGGGGTGGTCACCCAGCAGATCAACCGCCCGGTCGGAGCCTGGGCCCAGGGAAGCACCGCGAAAGTGCCGGGATCGGGCATCAAGTACATGTCGGACTCGGCGGTGCGGGCGACCGACTCCACCGACGAGCCGTCGAACCAGACCCCGTGCTCGAGCGCGGCGGCGAGCTGCTCGGCGGGGATGGTCACCGTCTTGACCGTCCCCGTCACGTCGGTGAACTGAAGATCCAGATGGCGGATGCCCGCCGCCTGGGCCCTGGTGACAACGTCGGGGATCTCGGGGCGGGGACGAGGGGAGGGCATGGGCACCTCGGGGTGGCGGCGGCCCCAGTTCGGAGCCAGCGGTTCGTACGCTGCGCATGAGGATATCGGAGTGAGGCCGCGATTGTCCAGGTCTCGGTCCCGATGTCTCGCAGTTTCGTGGGTGATAACCAGTGCGCCATGCACAAGCGAAAGGGAGGCGGTTACACCCCGACACCGCGCGCGTGACGAAACGCATCAAAGGGTGCACGTGCACTAGCAGAACTTGACGCCCGTTGCTCTTGGTCGGCGGAGATCGCCGGCCGAGAATCAGGGCATCCCACCGCCACCCACCACCAAGAAGACTGTGCTCCACCGTCCTCTCCCCCTCCGCCCCCCACTCTCCCCGCCCTGCGCGCGCCCCCTCAGATCAGGGCGCGCCAGGGCGGCATCCCTCTCCCTCGCCGTCGGGGTGGCGGCGCTGCTGGCGGCGGTCCTGGTCGGGAGCGACCTCCGCCCTCTCACCGGCGGCAGCCTGGGGGCCACGCAGGCCGTTGCTCTCGCCGCCGCCGCCCTGGCGGCAATCGCCACCGCGGGCGTCTGGAGCGTCACCCGGACGCGGACCGCGGCGACCGAAGCGTCGCACCGGCCGCTCCGCCCCGGACGCGGTCAGCACGGCCGTCTCGGGCGCGGGGGCGGCCCTCGTGGCGCCCGCCGCGGCGACCGGCTGGACCGCATCCTCGAGGCGATGACCCGGGTCAGCTCCGCGGCGGATGTCGACTCGGTGCTCTCCACGGTCGGGGAGGCGGTCAGCGACCTTCTCACGACTCGCACAGCGTCCCCGGTGACCACCCGGGTGTACAGGATCGAGCGCGACACGATGGCGGTCGCCAGCGAGCACGGCGCAGCCGCCGGTGAAGCCGTCGAGGAGAGCAGTCTCCTGAGCTCCGATCCACTCATCCTGGCTGCGGTCACCGGGGACCACACCCTGGCCGAGGCCGGCCCGACCCCTCACCGGATCGCGAGCCCGGTCCACGCGGGCAGCGCCACCCGCGCCGTGATCCTGGCCGAGAGGCGCGACCGCGCGTTCCGGGACACGGAGATCACGCTGGTTCAGGGGTTGAGCGGCATCGCGACGCTCGCCGTCTCCAACCTGGTGCGCGCTCGGGGGATCGCCGCCGCCCAGGGGGAGCTGACCGACCCGCTCACCGGCCTGATCGGGCGGGCGGCGTTCGAGCACCGCTGCCGCGAGGTCCGCGACTCCTTCGCCATCCTCTCCGTCGACATCGACCAGCTCGATCAGATCAACAGCGCCCTGGGCCGGGAGGCAGGCGACGAGGCCCTGCGCTCGGTGGCCCGGGCCCTCCAGGCGACCACTCGCGAGAACGACGTCGTCGGACGCACCGGCGACGACGAGTTCGCCATCCTCACCATCGGGGCGGCCACCGCCGTGGTGGGCAGCGTCGCCGAACGCGTGCGCGCCGCCGTCTCCGAGCTCGTCAGCGGAGCCTTCCCGGCTCGGGTCAGCGTCGGCTGGGCGGTGGGCGCCGCCGGCGAGGATCCCGCCGCGGTGTGGGCTCGGGCGGACGAAGCGCTGGGCCGGGCCAAGCGCGAGGGGCGCAATCGGGTGGCCGGTTCCATCACCGGCCGCCCGGCCGCCGCCCCGGGGCGGGGTTGGACCACGCTGCTCAGCCGCACCCTCGCCTCTCAGCAGATCCACCCGGTCTACCAGCCGATCGTCACCCTCCCCGACGCGCACATCGTCGCCTACGAGGGCCTCTCCCGCCCGGTCAACCTGGACGGCGCGGACAGCGTCGAGGAGTTCTTCGCCACGGCGCAGCGGCTGGGGGTGACCAACGAGCTGGATTGGATCTGCCGGCGCGCGGTGGTCCGCGGCGCCGAGGGCATCCGCAGCGATGCTCAGCTCTATCTGAACATCGACCTCTCCGCGGTCTCGGACGTCGACGAGGACGTCGAGCAGATGCGCAGCCTGCTTCGCTGGATCGGCAGGCCGCCGGCCAACGTGGTCCTCGAGATCGCCGACGCCGACCGCTTCACCAACCTCGGACAGCTCGCCGCTCGGGTCGACGTCTACCGCCGCGCCGGATTCAAGATCGGGATCGACGACACCGGCCGGCCCGGGATCGGCCTCGACCTGCTCTACGCGACCCGCCCCGACGTCATCAAGATCGACGCGAGCGTCACCAACCGATGCTTCGAGGTCGAGGCGAGGTCGCTCATCTTCGAGTGCATCGCCCTCGCCGAGCAGATCAATGCCGACGTCGTGGCCGAGGGCATCGAGAGGCTGAGCATCGCGGCGGAGCTGATCCGGCTGGGCGTCAACCGCGCCCAGGGCTTCCTCTTCGGCAAGCCCGAGTCGGTCACCCCTCCGAGCCGCGAGCTGGAAGGGGAGCCCGCAGTGCTCCAGGCGATCGCCGCCACTCGGTAGGTCAGGTCGTGGGGCGGGGCCGCGATGTCACGGCCCCGCCCGAGCGGAGCGCCGACCCCGGGCGGCCGCCCGCGCACCCACGCTTCGATCTCGAGATGCAGGTCCGGCGCTCGTCGGGCGGGCGGTCCCCGAGTTAGCCGGCCACGGCTCTCGTCCCCGACACTCCCTGGATCACACCCGTTGTGCAGATCGCAGCAAAGACCTCGGCGCTCGGCTTGGGACGGCGCTCCAGGGTGGTCCGGTCCACCGCCACGAGGCCGAACCTCGCCGCGTAGCCCTCCAACCACTCGAAGTTGTCGAATCCCGTCCAGTACAGGTAGCCGCGCACGTCGGCACCATCGGCGATGGCCTCCATCACCGCGCGCAGGTGGTCGACGAGGAATCCCGAGCGCAGCTCGTCGTCCTCGTCGGCGACCCCGTTCTCCGTGACAAGGAGGGGCAGCCGGAAATCCCGACCCAGTTTCACCAGTGCCCGGCGCAGGCCGCCGGCGTCGATGCCCCAGCCGAGGCTGTTGCGCGGGAGCGAGGCCTCCGGATCAGGGCCGACGAAGAGTCGGGACGCGGCGTGGCGGTCGAAGCGCACCTGCTCCTCGGTGTAGTAGTTGAGCCCCAGGTAGTCGAGGGAGCCGCGCAGGCCCGGCACCGCCTGGCCGGTTCCCGCCGGAGGGAGAACCACGCCTCGCTTGCAGCAGGCGAGGAACCACCGGTTGAAGATCCAGTCGGGAGCCCGGGTGATCAGCCGGAGGGTGAGCGAGCCCGGCCGCGGCCGGAACGGCCGCTCGTGGTGGGCGATCGAGACCATCGCCGGGCGGCCCTGCCGGCGGCCCGCCTGATGGAGGGCGGCAGAAGCAGCCGCGTGCATCCGGAGCAGGGCCACCCCCGCCCGCAGGGCGGCGGCCTGAGACCTGCGGTGCGGCGGCCAGTGGCCCTCCGCGTAGGCCAGGATCATGAGGACGTTCGGCTCATTGAGGGTCACCCACCAGCGGACGTCGCGACCGAAGGCCTCGGCGCACGCCCCCGCGAAGCGGGCAAACAGGCGCGGCGCCTCGGGCGCCAGCACTCCGCCGCGATCGGCGAGCCACACCGGGAGCGTGAAATGCTGGAGGGTGACCACCGGCTCCATCCCCAACTCGCGGCAGGTGGTGACGACGCTGGCGTAGTGGCGGAGCGCGGCGGCGTCGAAGCGGCCCTCCTCGGGCTCGACCCGCGCCCACTCCACCGAGAACCGCTGGGCGGTGTGGCCCATGCCGGCAAGCATCCGGAGGTCCTCGCGGTAGCGGTGGTAATGGTCGATGGCGATGGCCGCGGAGGCGCCGTCCTTGATCCGCCAGGGCTCCTCGCTCTCCATGCGCATCCAGTCGTTCCAGAGCCCACCCTCCACCTGGTGGGCGGCGCTGGCCGTCCCGAGCAGGAAGCCCGGGGGGATCCGGGACGGCGGCCGCGCGCCGGCACGTACCGCCGGTGCCGGACGTGGGGGTGCGGAACCCGGCGGCGGGGAGGGGGTGCCTGGGGTGGCCACCGACGGCCGGGCCTCAGCCGGCCGGCCGCCGGAGGAGCAGCCGGGTCCTTCCTGGCTCCCGGCTCTCCTCGGTCAGCTCGCCCCCGACCCTCCGGCTCCAGGCCTGGATCCCGAAGACGTGCTCGGCGACCCCCGTCACCACCTCCAGGCACTGACCCGGCGCGAGAGTCGCGTAGGCGCGGCGCACCCGCCCCAGGGCACTGTCGCCGCAGTCGTCCTCCGCGGAGGTGAGATCGAGGTGCCCGGGCTCCATGTCGGTTCGGAGTCTACGTCCGCGGTCAGGCCGGAACCGGTTGAGGCACCTCCGCCTTCTCCACCGGCACTCCCACCGCGTTGCCCCACTCACTCCACGAGCCGTCGTAGTTGGCAACCCGCGGGTAGCCGAGCAGGTAGGTGAGGACGAACCACGTGTGCGAGGAGCGCTCGCCGATCCGGCAGTAGGTGACCACGCTCTTGTCCGGGGTCACCCCGTTGGGCTCGTAGAGCTCGCGAAGCTGCTCCACGGGCTTGAAGGTGTCGTCGTCCTGGATCGTCTGGGCCCAGGGGATGTTGGCCGCGCCGGGGATGTGACCGCTGCGCTGGGCGCCCTCGTTCTGGTACTCGGGCGGGGCCGAGATGGCGCCGGAGTACTCCGCGGGGGAGCGGACGTCCACCAGGGCGTGATCCGAGCGGCCGAGGATCTCGCGAACCCCGGGGAGGAACTGGCGGAGCCCGGCGGTGGGCCGGGCGGCGGTGTAGGTGGTGGCGGCCCGCCGGGGAATGGCCTCGGTCACCGGCCGCCCCTCCTCGAACCACTTGCGTCGGCCGCCGTTGAGGAGCCGCACGTCGCCGTGCCCATAGATCTTGAACGTCCAGAAGGCGAACGCCGCGAACCAGTTGCGCATGTCGCCGTAGAGGACCAGCGTGGTGTCGGGCTTCACCCCAAGCCGGCCGAGGAGGCTCGCGAACTGCTCCTGAGACAGGATGTCGCGGCGGACCGTGTCGTTGATGTCCCGCTTCCAATCGACCAGCGCAGCTCCCGGGACGTGGCCGAGCTCATACGCGGATGCGGGGTCCCAGTCCACCTCCAGGACCACGACGGCGGGGTCCTCCAGGTGCTCGGCCAGCCACTCCGTGCTGACAAGAACCTCGGGATGGGCGTAATCGGTCACCGTGGCTCTCCTCTCATCAGTGATCGTCACCGAAACCCGACCAGTCTAATCGACTTTCCCGGCGGGCGAGGCGCCGGGTCCCCACGCCGCCTGCGGCGTTCCATTGGCGGGGTGAGATGAGCCCGACTGGGCCGGGCCGCCGAGGGGCGGCGAGCCCCTGTGAGAAAGGCGGGCCCCCACGCCGCCTGCGGCGTTCCATTGGCGGGGTGAGATGAGCCCGGCTGGGCCGGGCCACCGAGGGGCGGCGAGCCCCTGTGGGAAGGAGGGGCCCCACGCGGCCTGCCGCGTGGGGAGAGTAGGATTGCGCGGCCCGCAGCGCTTGGGGAGAAGATCGATGGAGACAACGTCCGCAGCGACCAGCGAGCCGCTCGACGAGACAGAGGTCCATGGCACGGTGGAGCTGGTCACCGAGCGGCCGATCGTGCTCCCGCGCCAGGACGGTCCCCGCGCCCGGCTCGAGGAGTTCCTCGGCGTGCGGCCGTGGCTCGTGCCGGCGGTGCTGCTCGGGGTCATCGCCGTCCTCCTCCTTCGCCAGGGACCGCGCATCGTCGTGGTCCGGCATCCGGGGCAGAGGGAGCAGTAGCAGCGGTCGGCCTCGGTACCCCCGGCGGGGCCCGGGGCGGCCGATCAGTCCCCGATGCCGAGGGCGGTGAGCAGTTCGCCGTTCTGCGCCGGGGTCCCGACGGTGATCCGGAGCCGGTCGGCGTGCTCGCCCTCCGGAAAGCGCCGGACCAGGATCCGCTGGTGGCGTAGCTCGGCGGCGATTCCCGCCGCGTCCCCCCCGGCTGGGCGGGCGAGCACGAAGTTGGCCTGCGAGGAGATCACGTCCCAACCGGCGCCGCGCAGGGCCTCGGTCACCCGCTCGCGCTCCGCGACGACCATGTCGACGATGCGCCGGTGGTGCTCCCGGTCCGCCAGGGCGGCGGTGGCGCCGGCGATCGCCAGCCGGTCCACCGGGTAGGACTCGAGCACGGCGGCAAGGTCGGCGATCAGGTCGGGGTGTCCCAGCGCATAGCCGACGCGCAGCCCGGCCAGGGCATGGCTCTTGGCGAAGGTGCGGACCACCAGCCAGTTGTCCTGAGCGGCGAGGAGCGGCACGCACGACTCCGGGGCGAAGTCACAGTACGCCTCGTCGATGACCACCACGGAGCGCACCGCACCCAGGCGGCGGGCGACCTCCGCGGGCGGCACCCAGGTGCCGGTCGGTGAGTTGGGGTTGCAGAGCACGCGCAGCACCCCGGGGGTGGTGGCCAGCGCCACGGGAAGACGCTCCCCCCTCCCCACCCCCACGTACTCGACGCGCGCGCCGGCGAGCCGGGCCAGCACGGCGAGCAGCGTGTAGGTGGGGCGGGTCAGGACCACGCCGTCGCCGGGATCGACGAATGCCTGGAAGCAGCACTCGAGGATCTGGTCCGCCCCATTGCCGAGCACCACCTGTTCCGGTCGCACCCCGTGGTGGAGGGCGAGAGCGGTGCGGAGGGGCTCCCCCCGGGGGTCGGGATAGAGGCGCAGCGAGCTCGCCGCCTCGCCCACAGCGGTGGCCACCGCGGGTGAGGGCGGGAGCGGCGACTCGTTGGTGTTGAGCTTGATCCACCCCGCGGCGTCGGGCGGCTGCTCACCGGGCGTGTAGCCGAAATCGGAGCCCAGGGACTTGCGCCGGTGACCGGACATGACCCGGGAGTATGCGGGAGCCGGCAGCGACGCCGGTCCAGCGGGGCGCTGAGGTACCCCTGCGGGCGCCCCGGACTAGGCGACGACCGCCTCGACCTCGACGGTGGCCCCCGGGGCGGCAACGGGAAGGAGGTTGCCCTCCAAGGGGGCGCCGTCCACCGTCAGACGCTGGACGCGCCCGGTCGTCCCCGCCGGCTTGCGGACCGTGATCCGGTAGGTGGCGCCACGAAAACGCCGGGTGGCGCTGAAGCCCGGCCAGGAAGAGGGGATCACGGGATCGATGCGCAGCCCCTCGTGCTCCGGCCGGATGCCCAGGATCCACTGGGTGATGGCCACGAAGTTCCAGGCCGCCGCCCCGGTCAGCCACGAGTTCTTGGCCTCGCCATGGCTGGGGGCGTCGGGTCCGGCGATCATCTGCGCGTACACATACGGCTCGCAGCGGTGCAGATCGCTGATCGCCTCGCGCACGGAGGGATTGGTCCGCCGATAGCAGTCGAAGGCGCCATCGCCATCACCGGTCATCGCCTCGGCGATCATGATCCATGGGTTGGTGTGGCAGAAGATGCCGGCGTTCTCCTTGTACCCCGGCGGGTAGGAGGAGATCTCGCCCAGCTCGATGTGGTAACGGCTGTAAGCCGGTTGCAGCAGCACCACCCCGTGCTCGGTGAGCAGCCGTGCGCGAACGCTGTCGAGCGCCTGGCGGGCCCGGCCGTCATCGAGCCCGACCCCGGCCATGACGCACATACCCTGGGGCTCGATGAAGATCTGGCCCTCCTCGCAGGTGGCCGAGCCCACCGGGTTGCCGAAGAAGTCGTAGGCACGCCGGAACCAGGCCCCGTCCCAGCCGTGCGCGGTGATGGCCGATGCCATCTCGGTCGCGCCGGCGCACAGCCGGGACGCCTCGTCGGTGTGGCCGCGCCGGCTGAGGATTCCGGTCAGCTCCTTGGCGGCGAGCACGAACTGGCCGGCGATGAACACCGACTCGGCGACACCACCACTGCGGTTCTCGGTGGTCTGGAACGTCTCACCCGGAGTCTCGGAGAAGCAGTTGAGGTTGAGGCAGTCGTTCCAGTCGGCCCGGCCGATCAGGGGAAGCCGGTGAGGTCCGAGCCGGTCCAGCGTGTAGGCGACGCTGCGCCGCAGATGATCGAGGAGCGGAGCCTCGGAACCCACGGCATTGTCGTACGCCACCGGCTCGTCGAGGATCGTCTGGTCGCCGGTCTCGCGCAGGTAGGCGGCGACCCCCAGCACCAGCCACAGCGGGTCATCGTTGAAGCCCGAGCCGATGTCGTTGTTTCCGCGTTTGGTGAGGGGCTGATACTGGTGGTAGGCGCCACCGCTCGCGAGCTGGGTGGCGGCGATGTCGAGGATTCGCTGGCGGGCGCGCTCCGGAATCATGTGGACGAAACCGAGCAGGTCCTGGTTGGAGTCGCGGAACCCCATTCCACGCCCAATGCCCGACTCGTAGAAGGAGGCCGACCGGCTGAGGTTGAAGGTGACCAGGCACTGGTACGCGGTCCAGGTGTTGACCATCCGGTTGGCGTGCTCGTCGGGGGTGGTGATCTGAGCGTTGCCGAGCAGCTCGTCCCAGCGCTCGCGCAGGCCGCGCATGCCCTCCTCGACCGCCTCGGGATGGAGCCAGCGCTCGATCACCGGCGTGACGGTGCGCTTGTTGATCACCTGGCTGCCCGGCGGGTCGAACTTCTCGGCGACCGGATTCTCCCAGTAGCCGAGGCAGAAGACGATCTCGCGCTCCTCGTGCGGCCTCAGCTCGAGTCGCACGTGATGGGAGCCGTGGGGGGCCCATCCGTGAGCGATCGAGTTGCCGGCACTTCCGCGCTCGACCGCCAGCGGATGGTCGAAGCCACGCTGGGGGCCGAGGAAGGTCTCCCGCACCGTGTCGAACCCGTCCAGGGGCTCGGAGCAGGCGAAGTACGCGAAGTGGTTGCGACGCTCCCGGTACTCTGTCTTGTGGTAGATCACGCTCCCCTCCACCTCGACCTCGCCGGTGGAGAAGTTGCGCTGGAAGTTGGTGGCGTCGTCCTGCGCGTCCCATAGACAGAACTCCACCGAGGAGAACACCGAGAGAGGCTTTGAATCGGCGGTGAGGTTGCTGAGCCGCAACCGCCACACCTCCAGGTTCTGGCCCAGGGGGACGCAGTAGAGGGTCTCGGCGCGGATGCCACCGTGGCTCGAGGCGATGGTCGTGTAGGAGAGGCCGTGACGGCACTCGTAGTCGTCGAGCGCAGTTGGGGTGGGCTGCCAGGAGGGCGACCAGTAGTCACCGCTCGCGTCGTCGCGAAGGTAGAGATACCGTCCGCCCACGTCGAACGGGGCGTTGTTGTAGCGGTAGCGGCTCACTCGGCGCAGACGTGCGTCGCGATAGAACGAGTACCCGCCGGCGGTGTTCGAGATGATCCCGAAGTACTCCTCCATGCCCAGGTAGTTGATCCAGGGCAGGGGGGTGTCGGGCCGGGAGATCACGTACTCGCGGCGGTCGTCGTCAAAGTGTCCGAATCTCACTACCAGCTCCTGTGGATGCGAGTGATTTGGCCGCAGGCGAACTGAGCGCTACCGCCGGCCGCCGGAGATGCCTCCCACGCGGGATACGGGTGTGGAACGGGTTGTGCAGGAGTGGCGACCCCTCACCGAGCCGGAGCCGCCCTGGGTGACATACAGACGACCCCGTGGCTCACCGGAACCGCGGGGCCGTCACGTCGTCGGGTCGGTGACCCGGCCGGCACACTGCCGGCCGGGCCCCGGCCCGCCCACCTCAGGAGGTGGGACCTATTCAGTTGTCGGTGCCGACCAGCGGGTCAGCAGGCTCAGATGATCCCTTAGGACGCGACCGGAACCAGGTGCATGAGGATGTACGGGAGTTGCGGGTCGTCCGGGGACGGGTCCATGTACGGGTTGGCCGCGCTCGGCCAGCCGGTGTAGGAAGCGCTGCTGTAGACGTTCCAGTCAGCACCGTAGAGCACCGGAGCGTACGGAACCTCGGTCGCCATGATCCCCTCAAGGGTGGAGATGGCGGAGGCGATGGTCGACTGCCCGGCCGAGGTGGTCGGGTCGGCACCCTCGTACTGCGTGAGAGCAGCCTGGGCTGCCGAGGAGTTGAACTCAGCGTAGTCACCGGCCGCGCAGTTCAGAGCGGCGGTGCAGTTGATGCTGTAGTCCAGCCAGTTGTCGAGCTGAACGAACGGGATGTTCCCACCGTTGCCCCAGTGGAGCGCGGTCTGGTACTGGCCCACGTTGATGGCGTTCTGCCACTGGGTGTAGCCGCCCGACGCGTTGTCGGTGGTCACGTCCATGCCCTCAGCCTGGAGGGTGCCCGAGATCTCGGTTGCGTCCGCCCAGTAGTCCGAGAAGGCCTCGGGGTCCCAGATGGAGAACGAGATGATCTGGCCGCCCTTGGTCCAGCAGTTGGCGATGGTGGCGGTCCCGGTGCAGTTGCCCTCAGTGGAGGTGCCCCAGCCACTCGGCGCAGTCCAGCCGTCCGCTTCGAGGACGCTCTGGACGGTCGCGCCGGTCCACCCCGCGGGGGCGGTGGACGGAGTCGCTGCCGAGTCGGCCGGCAGGTCGTTGGTGTACGTGGCGTCCGGGTATGCGGTCAGCTGGCCGGGCATGAGCCCACCCGCCGACAGGTCCGCCGCCTCGTAACCCGACTCTCCGATGGAGGAGAGCAGGCCGCGGTCGATGCCCAGGCTGACTGCCTGGCGAACCGCCGAGTCACCGATGCCGGTGGCTCCACCGTTGCCGGAGGCAAGGTTGAAGTCGAGGGTAACCGTGTTGCCCGCGGCGAACCAGACGTGGTTCGTGTTCGGGTTCAGGTTGATGAAGTTGGCGACCACGGACGGGATGTCGTTGCCGGCCCAGTCCAGGGTCCCGTTAACCAGGGCCTCGGTCGCCGCGTTGTTGGTCGCCTCGTTGGGGACGATGACCTCCGACTCCGGAGGAGTGCCGCCCCAGTAGTGCGGGTTGGGCGCGAACTTGATCGCCTGGGTGCTGAAGCTGCTGAATTCGAACGGTCCGGTGCCCACCGGGTTCGCGACCGTGACCTTGGAGGGGTCGGTCCCGATCGGGAAGGCGCTGGCCGGCACGATGTACGTGCTGCCCAGGATCGACCAGAGGTTGGTGTACTGCGGCGTCGCGAACGTCAGGGTGACGACCTGACCGCTGACCGACGGGGCAGCGCTCTGGGTCGGAACACCGCTGTAGTCAGCGTCCGCGAACGTCTTGATGAGATCGAACGTGTTGGCCACGTCATTCGCGGTCAACGTGGTGCCGTTGCTGAACTTGACGTTCGACTTCACCGTGATGGCCAACTCCGAGCCACCGTTCTCGAAAGCGAACGAGCTCGCCAGCCACGGGTGCATCCCCGAGGAGGCTGGGTTGAGCGCGTCCATCTCATAGAGCGGCTCGTAGACCAGCGAGAGCAGGTTCAGCCCAGTTCCCGTCGAGCCGCTGTCGAACGGGTTGAAGTCCTGGGTGAACGTCGCCCCGGTGGTCGCTTCCTCGTACAGAGCCGGTCCCGTCTTGGGGGCCGCGCTGGACGAGGTTGTCGTTGAGGAGCTGCCGCAGGCCGCCGCCAACACGAGGAGGGCGGCGGATCCGACAACTACCGCAAGCTTTCCTGGCTTCATCTAGCTACACGATCTCCATGAGGCCCGGCCGGTTGCGACCGGGCACTGCGGATGAGATACGCCGACGGATCGGGCGCCACGGAGACCGCTGGGAGCGGCACCATCCCCTTCGGGAGGGGCCGACCCTGCCTCCGCTCGCCCCTCGGGGCCGGCGAGGCCCGAGAAGCTATCCCATGCTCCGTTCCTCCTCAGTCCTCCTCTAGGTGGTGCTTATCGGTTGACGCGGCCGCGGGCCGCCGGTGGGTGCATCGGTGTTTGCCAGCGGCTCCGCGCCGTCCTCGACGCGCCGCTGGGCGGGGTCCACGTGGAGCCAGCAGCTGGCGGCGTGGCCGGCCGCGACGCTCACGCTCGGGGGAGCCTTGGCACTGCAGATCGCCATGGCGTGGGGGCAACGGGGGTGGAAGCGGCAGCCGCTCGGCGGGGCGATGAGGCTGGGCGGGGCGCCGCTGCCGGCCAGGCTCGGCGGCTCGAGCCGATCCGGGTCGGGGGCGGCGGAGAGGAGCAGCTGCGTGTAGGGGTGCGCCGGGTTGTCGGTCAAGCGGGCGCTCGGCGCCACCTCCACCACCTGGCCCGCATACATCACGCAGATGGTGTCGGCGAGGTAGCGCGCCGAGGCGATGTCGTGGGTGACGTAGAGGATGGCCAGGTGCTCACGGTCGCGCAGGTCGGCGAGCAGGTTGAGCAGGCCGAGGCGGATCGAGACGTCGAGCATCGAGACCGGCTCGTCGGCGAGCAGCACCCGGGGCTGGGCCGCCAGGGCGCGGGCGATGGCGACGCGCTGGCGCTGACCGCCGGAGAGCTCGTGCGGGAACTTCGGGCTGTACTGCTCGGCCGGGTCGAGGTGGACGCGGTGGAGCAGCTCGGCGATGGCGGTGTCCGGATCCTCGCCGTGCAGGCCGTGGATCTTGAGCGGCCGGATGAGGGTGTAGCGGACCCGGTGGATGGGGTTGAGCGAGGCGAACGGGTCCTGGAAGACCATCTGGACCTGGCGCGCGTAGCTGCGCGGCCGCCCCTTCGGCGCCGGCTCGCCGTCGAGCAGGACCTCGCCCTTGTCCGGGTTGATAATCTTGGCAAGCATGCGGGCGACCGTGGTCTTGCCAGAGCCGCTCTCCCCGACCAGGGCGGTCACGGTCCCGGCGGCCAGGGCGACGGACACCCTGTCCACGGCGAAAAGGCGTGCCTCCCCCGAGAACAGGCCCCTGCCGCGGCGGACCGAGAAGTACTTGGTGATCTCGCGCCCCTCGAGCACGGGGCGCACGGCCGCGGGATCGGTCGGGGTCTGCAGCGCGCCGGCGCTCATTTGGAGATCCTCCGGCCCGAGGACGGCAGGGCGCCCAGTCGCAGCGCCCCGGCGCCCGGATCGGGAAGGGCCAGCTCGGCCGGAACGGTGGCGTCGCCGGAGTGCAGCCAGCAGGCCGCCTCCCGGCCGGAGCCGTCGAGGCGGGTGAGCAGAGGAACCTCCTTGCGGCAGCGCTCCATCGCCCAGGGGCAGCGGGGGTGGAAGGCGCAGCCGGACGGCAGCGCCCGGAGGTCGGGCGGCGACCCGGGGATCCCCTCCATCGGCAGGCGTTCCCCGTGCATCGGCGGGAAGCAGTGGAGCAGGCCGTGGGTGTAGGGAACCCGGGGAGCCCGGAAGAGCGAGGTCGCCGGCGCGCGCTCCATCAGCCGGCCGGCGTACATGACCACGATCTCGTCGGCGAGCTCGACCAGCAGGGAGAGGTCGTGGGTGATGAAGAGGGCGGCGAATCCGAGCCGGTCGCGCAGCCCCATCAGCTCCTCGAGGATCTCCCGCTGGGTCACCACGTCGAGGGCCGTTGTCGGCTCGTCCAGGATCATGACCTGGGGCTCCAGGGCGAGAGCCATGGCGATCATCGCCCGCTGGCGCATACCCCCGGAGAGCTCGTGGGAGTAGCTGCGCAGACGGTCCGCGGTCATCCCGACCATCTCCAGGAGCTGGCCCGCCTTCTCCCAGCGCTCCGCCGATGAGAGCTGGGGACGGTGGACCTTCAGCATGTCGTCGAACTGGGCACCGATCGAGATGACGGGGTTGAGGGCGTTGAGCGCGCTCTGGAAGACGACCGAGATCTCCGACCAGCGCACCTTGCGCAGCTCCGCCTCATCCGCCCGCAGCAGGTCCACGGTCTCCCGCGCGCCACTGCCGCTCGTAGGCTTGGAGTGGAAGAGCACCTCTCCTGACGTGATCACACCGGGGGCACGGAGCAGCCGGATCGCGGCCATCGCCAGGGTGGACTTGCCGCTGCCGCTCTCTCCGGCGAGCCCCAGAACCTGGCCCCTGTGGAGCACCAGGTCACAGTCCACCACCGCATGCACGGCCTCGGTACCGAAGCCGTAGTCGACGCTCAGGTCGTGGATCTCCAGCACAGGTTCGGCCTGGCTGATCGACCGCGTCTCGGAGACGAGCGGAGGCGAGGCTGGGCGCGGGCTCAGGGTCATCGAACTGGCCCTCCCGCGCCGTCGCGGGCGGCGAGCGCCGAGGCGGAGCGCGCGCGCGCATTCTTGGTGCCCATCACCGGGGTGAAGCCGAGCGTCGGCCGGAAGCTGATCCCCGCCTTGCGAGCGGACTTGCGGCTGAGCCCGGCGGCCCGCAGCCGCGGGTTGATGAACTCGTCCATCCCGAAGTTGAGCAGGGCCAGGGCGGTGCCGACCAGGGCGATGCAGATTCCCGGAGGCACCCACCACCACCAGTAGCCACTGGTGACGGCGCCGTTGTCGAAGACCTGCTCCAGCATGATGCCCCAGTTCCAGGGACCCGGCGGCGAGGAGGTGGGAACACCTGCCAACCCGAGGAAGGCCAGCGAGATGTAGGCGCCGATCGCGTAGAGGGTGGTGAAGAGGAAAGAGGAGGCGATGATCGGCAACAGGTTCGGCATCACCTCGGCGAGGATGATCCGCAACCGGCTCTCCCCCGAGACCCGCGCGGCCTCCACGAAGTCGCGGTTGCGCAGCGAGAGGGTCTGCGCCCTCAGCACGCGGGAGCCGTACGCCCAGCCGGTGAGGGCGACGATCAAACCGATGACGATGACGCTGGTGTCCGCCCCCGGCACGTAGGTGGCGAGCACGATGAGCAGCGGCAGCCCGGGGATGGCCAGGAAGACGTTGGAGAGGAGCGAGAGGCCCTCGTCGGCGTTGCCGCCCAGGTATCCGGCGCTGACCCCGACCAGTATTGATAGCGCGGTCGCCACCAGACCGGCGAGGAAGGCGACCACGAGCGTGGGCCGGGTCGAGGCGAGCAGCTGGGACCAGACGTCACCGCCCAGCAGCGTGGTGCCCAACGGGTGGCTGGCCGAGGGTCCGAAGGGGACCTCGAGAGCGAGGTTGGTCCCAGACACGTGCGTGATGGGATTGGGCGTGCTGATGCAGGCGTAGGGGCCCTGCTGGCAGACGATCTTCAGCCAACTCAGGTGGATGGCATTGGGGCTGTACGGCTCGATGATCGGGCCGATGATGGCGACGATGGCGAAGACGATGAGGATGACCAGCCCGATGATGACCTTGGGGGAGCGCGGTATCCGGAGCACCCGGGAGGGGCGGCCCTCGGGCGGGGGCTCCGAGGCGGGGGCGACCCCGGCGTTGGCCAGGGAGGTGAGACCGGTGCTCATCGGATCAGGCCTCCTGCCGGGCGCGCGGATCGATGAAGGCGTAGACGACGTCGGCGATCAGGTTGGCCATCAGGACGACCAGGACGATGACCACGAACACCCCCTGGACCAGCGGGTAGTCGTGGTTGATGACCGCCTGGAAGAGGAGGTGGCCGACCCCGGGGTAGTCGAAGACGACCTCGACCAGGAGCTGCCCGGCGACCACCAGGCTGATGGCGAGCGAGAAGTTGGAGATGCTGGGCAGGATGGCGTTGCGGGCCGCGTACCACACCACCCGGCGCGAGGGCAGGCCCTTGGCCCGCGCCACCAGGACGAAGTCCTCGTCCATGGTGGTGAGCATCTGGTTGCGCATCCCCAGGAGGAAGCCGGCCATGGAGGCGAGCACGACCGTCGCACCGGGAAGCAGACCGTGGCCGATGATGCTCGAGATGTAGGGCCAGTTCATCCCCGGGGTGGTCGTGATGTCGTAGCCGTACTCGGGTGGAAACCACTTGAGGATGCTGGCGAAGAGCTCGATCAGGACCATGGCCAGGAAGAAGTAGGGGATGGCCTGGAAGAAGGTGGATGCGGGCACGAACCAGTCCAGCCGGGAGCCGCGCAGCCAGCCCAGCACGATGCCGATCGTGGTGCCGAGCACGAAGCTGATCACGGTCGCGACCCCGAGCAGTCCGACGGTCCAGGGGAGGTACTCGCCGATCAGGGTGCTCACCGGCTGGCTGCCCTGGAAGTAGGAGACGCCGAGGTTGCCCTGGAACAGGCCGCCCAGGTACCCGAGGTACTGGAGGATGAGGGGGGTGTGGCTGCCGACACCGAACTCCGCGATCAGGGACCTGACGCAGTAGGGGTCGCAGCCGTGCTGGGAGGCGTTGGCGATGATGCCCGCGACCGGGTTGCCCGGGACCATGCGGGGCAGGAAGAAGCTGACGGTGACCGCCACCCAGGCGGCGATGATGTAGAAGCCGATGCGCCGCAGGATGAAACGCACGTCAGCCGGCCTCCCCGGCCAGCCTGGGAGCGATGGGGGCGGAGGAGAGACGGACCTCCAGCCGGGTGGTGAGAAGCACCTTGCGGGGCGGCCGGTCCGGGGCGTGGATCGCGTCCATGAGCAGACGGGCCATCTCCCTGCCCATCTCCTCGATGGGCTGGCGGACGCTGGTGAGGGGCGGCTGGAGGCCGGCCGCCATCGGGTCGTCGTCGTAGCCCACCACGGCAACGTCCTCGGGGACGCGACGGCCCGCCTCGGCGAGCGCGGCGAGCACACCCACGGCCATCAGGTCCGAGGCCACGAAGACGGCGTCGAGTCGCGGCCGCTTGATCAGAAGGAAGCGCATCGCCCGAGCACCCCCGTCGCGGGTGAAGTCGCCGGCCTCGATCAGGGCGTCGTCGGCGGGCACGCCGGCGGCCTTCAGACCCTCCTGATAGCCGCGCAGGCGGTCCTGCCCGGCGGGAACGTCCTTGCGCCCGGTGACCGTGGCGATGGTGCGCCGTCCGCCGGAGACGAGATGGGCGATCGCGTGGGCGGCACCGGAGACGTTGTCGACATCCACGTGGTTGAACTTGTCCGCCTCGGTGGGGCGGCCGCCGATCACGAGCGGGATGCCCCGGGCGGCGAGCCGCGCGGGCAGGGGGTGCGAGCTCGGCAGCGAGACCAGCAGCGCGCCGTCGACGTGGGCGGCGGCGACGTAGCGCTCCACCCGGTCGGCCTCAGGGGCGGACTGGGGGGCGAGCAGGACCAGCTGCATGTCGCGTGAGGTGAGGACGTCGCCCAGCCCGCGGATGAGGCGGGGAAAGAACGGGTCACCGAACAGCAGGCTGGTCGGCTCGAACACGACCAGGGCCACCGCATCGCTGCGCCCGGTGGCCAGGGCCCGCCCCGCCTGGTTGGGCACGTAGCCCAGCTTGCTGGCTGCGCGCTCGACGGCACGGCGCGCGTCCGGGCTCACGCGGGGATCGGAGGTGAGGACTCGCGACGCGGTCGCACGGGAGACGCCCGCCGCCTGCGCCACTTCTTCAAGGGTCACTTTCGGGCTGTGAATTTCCTTCATTGGAAGCGGTTCCACACTCTAGGGAGGGCCCTGATGGGGTGTCAATCACCCCAACGGGTGATTGGCGGTGGCACTCACCCCGTTGGGTGATGCCGCGGCCAGAGCCGCCTCACGCAGCCGGGACAAGCTGATCCCGAACGCGGGAGCACCGAACCCGGGGGCGGCCTGAGGCCGGGCGCCGGCGCGCTCCCACCCGTCAGTTGTGGTCCGAACGGGCGTTCCTCGGTGGCGCCATCCCGACCTTGGTGGGCTCGGGGCG
Source organism: uncultured Actinomycetes bacterium (assembly GCA_964508345.1). Lineage (GTDB taxonomy): Bacteria > Chloroflexota > Dormibacteria > Aeolococcales > Aeolococcaceae > Changshengia. The sequence goes on from CAZDTK010000002.1 coordinate 20,627, forward strand.
CCGCGACCCGGCGGCCGGAGCGCTGCGCGGGGCCAGTGGCTCGGCGTGGCCGTCAGCCCCCCGAACCCGACTCCCTCCGTCCGCGACCACCCGGTCCGCCCCCGGGCGGTGCCCGTTGCCGCTCGGGACCGTGGTCTCGACGGCGGAGACCTGCTTGAGGTCGCCGGCCATCGCCGCCTGGCTCCCCGAGGCGAGGGCCAGCTCCTGGGCGGTGGTCGAGACCTGCTGGCTGGCGACGCGCACCTGCTCCATGGCCTCCACGACCTGCTCGGTCGCCGACTGCTGCTGCTGGGTGGCCAGCCGGATGCCCGAGCTCGCCTCGGCCACGCGCTCCATGAGAACGAGGCCGTCCCTCAGCTGCTCGGCCCCCTTGTCCATCGCCAGCACGGTGGCGCTGGCCTCACCCTGGACGTTCTGGGTGATGTTGGCGATGTCGGCGGCCAGCGTCTTGGAACGGTCCGCGAGACGGCGCACCTCGTCGGCGACGACCGCGAAGCCGCGCCCCGCCTCGCCGGCGCGGGCGGCCTCGATGGCCGCGTTGAGGGCGAGGAGGTTGGTCTGGTCGGCGAGGTCATTGATCATGGAGAGGATCCGGGCGATGTCGCGAACACGGTCGGTGAGGCTCAGGGTCCGCTCGCTCGAGGCGAGGATGTCCTCGCGGGCCCGCTCCAGCCGGTCCCGGGTCTCGGCCGCCTGGGCGGCGACCCGGTCCACGGTCTCGGCGATCTGGCCCGAGGTGCGCGCCAGCTCCTCCATGCTCGCGGATGTCTCGGTGGCGCTCGAGCTCTGCCGGGCCGTGGTCGCGGCCAGCTGGTTGGAGGCCGCCGCCAGCCGGATCGCCGAATCGGAGAGGTCGATGCTGGTGCCCTGCACCCGGCCGATCAGCGACTCGAGGCGTGCGACCATCAGGTTGAACGCCTCCCCCAGGCTCGCGATCTCCTCCGCGCCTGCCGGGGAGACGCGCGCGGTGAGGTCACCTCCGGAGACCCGGCGGGCGGCCCGGGAGAGGGCATCGATGGGACGCACCTCCAGCTGGGCCATCACGAAGGAGAACAGCGCGGCGAGCACCAGTCCGAGGCCCAGGAGGATGAATCCCCAGTTGCGCAGGCTGTCGACGCCCGCCAGTGCCTGCCCGGCGGGCTCGCTGACCAGGACTGCCCACGAGACAGAGGGGACCTCCGCGTACCCGGTCATGGTGTCGGTGCCGTCGATGGTGATGCGGGCCGAGCCGGAGCCACCCTTGAGGGCGTCGACAACGGCGGCATTGCTGATCCGGGTGCGCAGCGCGCCCAGGGCCAGCATCCGCGCCGAGGTGAGCGTGGCCGGGCTGCCCATCGAAGTCCTGTAGATGAGGCTCTTCGAGCTGTCGACGGCGGTGACCGAGGTCGTGACACCGCCCGACCCGGTGACCCCGGAGAAGAGGCCGGCGAGCTGGTTGCTGCCGCCACCGGGCCCCGTCCAGGGCTCCAGGCCGACGGCGCCCACCAGCAGGCCGTAGAAGGCGTTGTTGTTGGTGCTGGCCGGCACCGCGAACAGCCACTGGAGATCGTCGCCGGTCGCGTTCAGGGTGAGGTCGCCGACGTACGGCTGATCGCTCTCGGCGATCCCCGTCACCCATGGCTGGCCGGCCAGGGAAACGGCGCCGGCGGCGCCGGTGGAGGCGGCGGTGTTGCCGTTGGCATCGACCAGCTCGATCTCGTCGAAGGGGTCGTTGGTCGTGGCGCGGGCCAGCAGTTCGATGCCCGTCTGGGCCGAGTTGGCACCGGAGGTCGAGATGAGGTTGGCCAGCTGGGTCAGCTCGCGCTCCCGATCCTGCACCCAGGACTCGACCTTGCTGGACACCTCCTGGGCCACGCTCTGCACACCGTTGGAGGTCGAGGTGGTGAGACTCCCCTCGGCGATGTTGGCCAGGACGAGGACCATCGAGCCCGACACCAGCACGCAGATGGCGAGGACACCCGCGAGGTAGCGGACGACGTAACGGCCGCGGAGGCTGTCGAAGCTGGCCACCGCGCTCCTCAGAATGTCCACGTCGGCTTACCCGCACCTCGACTGCAGTCAGGCCCGGCTCCCTGCGGCCAAGCCCTGACGGCCGCATCATCCCGCGGGCCCTGTGACAGCGCCGATGCACCATGCCGAAGCTGGGTGACGGCGATTGACGATGGTTGCCGGTTCGTCACGGGTCGGTTGCCCGCCGCGACCCGCCCGTGGGCACGCGGTTGAGCTGCCGTCACGGTCTGGTTTCCCGCCGGCGGGAGGGCTTCGCGACGAGGGCTGGTCTGTCGCTCAGCCCTCCCCGGCTGGGAATCGTCTCCGTTCTCATCCGGCGACGACGAGGCCACCTCGGTGAGAGCGTTTCCACACTCTAGACGCCGCGAACGGAACTGTCAACCGGCCGGCCCACGGGCACGGGCGGCAGGCGCCGCGAGCGGTCCCATCGCTCCGCATCCCCGGGGGGGCGCCTCCCCGCCAATTCAGGAGGTCGTCGAGGGAGCGGAGAACCCGCCGAACGCGTCGAGGAAGAGGGCGTCGAGAAGCAGCAGCGGCTGGGCGTACGCAGCCACCTCCACGCTCGCCCGGAGCAGGCTGTCCAGGATCCGCCCGGGCCTTCCCGGTGGAAGCGCTCTCGCCCAGGCTTCCGCCTCGCGGCTCCGGCTGCGCAGCCGGGCCAGCTCGGGGGCGCCGGCTGCCCGGACCGCCACGTCGCGGACGAACGAGGCCCAGATGGAGAGGTCGAGGAGGAGGCGCTCCCGGCCCTCGCCTCCGGACCCGGGGGCCAGCTCAGCCGCAGCCGCCAGGGCGGCCGGGGCTCCGCCCCCGGCGACGGCGAGGAAGCGATCGAGCACAGCGAGCTCGCCGCTCAACGCAGCGGGATCCCCCGTGAGCCGGAGCGCGCGGCCGGGGCGACCCGCTCCCAGCTCGGCGGCCAGCTCCGCGGTGGCCGCGTCCACGCGGTGACGCTCGCGCAGCCAGGCCTCGATCGCCGCGCCCTCCACCAGACCCAGGTGGAGCTGGACGCAGCGCGAGACGATGGTGGCGGGGAGTCGCTCGGGGCTGTGCGCGGTGAGCAGGAGATGGGTGCGCGGAGGCGGTTCCTCGACGGTCTTGAGCAGGGAGTTGGCAGCCTCCTCGGTGAGCCTGTCGGCGCGGGCGAGGATCGCGACCCTCGCACCGCCGGCATAGGGCCGCAGGCTGAGGAACTCCTGGAGGCTCCCCGGGTCCCCCCCCGCCCGCATCCGGCGGATCGAGATCCGCTCCTCTGTCGAGTCCTCCATCCAGAGGTCGGGGTGGCTGGAGAGATCGCCGGGCCAGGATCCACGCGGCAGCAGCTCGGCGGCGAGGCCGCGCAGCAGAGTGGTCTTGCCCACCTGGTCCGGCCCGGTGACGAGCAGCGCATGGCCGAGCTCGCCGGTGTCCAGGGCGCGTCGGAGTCCCGCCACGGCTCCGGGGTTGCCGAGGAAGTCGGCGAGCTCCACCCGGGCAGTGTAGCCGCGGCGGAGAGGGCACCCGGATCGCGGGCCCCACCGCCTCTCCGCGCCACAATGCTGCGATGCCCGAGGGATCGACGGAGCCGCGCGCCACCCCTCCGCCGTCCCCGCTGGCTCGGCGAAGCCGGTCCGGCTGGACGGTGCCCTGGGACTGGACCGATGTGGCGCTCTTCTGTGCCCTCTTCCTGACCGCGCTGGTGATCGTCGACAGCATCCTCGAGGACCCCCAGGTGTCGGATTTCGGCAGCCGCCTGCTCCGTGGAGCGAGCGCGGCGGAGAAGACCGCCGTCGGCAGCCTGGTGCTCGAGGTCGCCTTCTACCTGGTGGGGATCGCGGTGATCCTCGGACTGGTGGTGATCCGCCGGCGGGCGCCGCTCTCCGAGCTCGGCTGGCGGATCCCGCACCTGGGCTGGATCGCCCTGGCCATCCCCGTCGCCGGCGCCGCCTACCTGATCATCACCGGGATCGGCGACCTCACCCAGGCCCTCTTCCCGGCCGCCCAGAACGGTCAGGTGCCCGAGGTGCAGGGCGAGTACGGGCACTACGTCGGCCTCGCCATCCCCGCCGTCTCGGTGGTGGCCCCGATCGTCGAGGAGACCTTCTTCCGGGGATTCATCTACGGCTGGATGCGCCGCCGCCTCAACGTGCCGGTGGCGGCGATCCTCTCCGGCTGCTTCTTTGCCCTGGTGCACTTCCAGCCGGTCATCTTCTTGCCCCTGGCGGTCCTGGGGGCCGGCCTGGCACTCCTCTATGAGTACTCGGGGTCGCTGCTCCCGGGGATGGTGGTGCACGGCCTCTTCAACCTCATCGAGATCGTGCAGATCCTCTGACCGGCTGGGGCGGATCAGTCCGCCGTGTCGGGGGCGACCGCGGCGGCCACCGCGTCGCGGACCCCGTGGTGGACGTGGTTGGCACCCACCAGGTCGAGGACGCCGTACCTCTGCAGCAGGTCGTGGATGTCCTCGACGTGGGCGAGGTGCACGCTCACCGAGCGGGTCCGGAGGTCGCGCAGCAGGGTGAGCAGCACCTGGCCGGCCGTGTAGTCGATGTCGGCGACCGGCGAGAGGTCGAGGACCACCCAGCTGACCGGGTCCGGCGCGGCGGCGATCAGGGCCAGCAGCCGCTCCCGGAACCGGTCGGCGTTGGCGAAGAAGAGCCTGCCGTCGAAGCGGTAGGCGATGCCACCCGGAAGGGTCTCGACCCCGGGGCGGGCGGGCTCGGGAACGAGGCCGCCCTCCGCCTCGTTCATCACCATCACGGTATCCCGGGGCCGGTAGGCGACGCGGACGAAGTCGAGGACCGAGAGCGCCACCGCGAGCGCGATCCCCTGCTCAACACCGATCAGCACGACGACCAGAGCGGTGATGGCCGCGACCGCGAACTCGTCACGGCGCAGCCGCCACAGCTCGCGCAGATGGCGGACGTCGACCAGGTGGATGCCGATCACGAACACCACCGCGGCCAGGGTCGCGTCGGGGAGGAAGTGGAGCAGGGCCGTGGCCGCAGCCAGCACGGCCAGCGCGACCGCTGCCATCACCAGCTGGGCCAGCTGGGTGCGCGCCCCGGCCTGGTCCACCACCGCGGTCTTGGTGGGGCTGCCGTTGACGCAGAAGGTGCCGGTCACCCCGGCGGCCAGGTTGGCGACGGCGAGTCCGAGCAGGTCGCGGTCCTCGTTGAGCGGCTCCTCGTGCTTCTGGGCGAAGCTGCGCGCGGTGGCCGCGCTCTGGGCAAGGACGACCACGAAGATGGAGGCGGCGACGGCGGCCAGTCCCGGGACCTGACCCCAGGCGAAATGGGGGAGGGCGATCGGGGGGAGCCCCGCCGGGACCGACCCCACGATCGCGACGCCCACGCGGTCGAGGCGGAGGGCGGCGGTCAGGATGATCGAGGCCGCCACCACCAGCAGGGTGCCGGGGAGCCGCTTGGAGACGCGCTCGAGGAGGAGGAGGACGGCCACCGCGGCGACCGCCAGGATCCCCGCCGGGACGACGATGTGGCCGAGCGAGCCCAGCACCTTGCCCGCCTGGCTGATCACGCTGCCGCTGGCGTGGATGCCGAGCATGCCGGGCAGCTGGGTGAGGGCGACCTGGACGCCGACCCCGGTGAGGAAGCCGACCAGGACGGTGCGGGAGAGGAAGTCGGCGAGAAAGCCGAGCCGGAGCAGTCGGGCGACCAGCAGGTAGAAGGCGGCGAGCAGGGCGATCACCGAGGCCAGCCCGACGTACTCCGGGCTCGCCGGTTTGGCGATGCCGATCAGCGCCGCGAACATGATGGCGGCGGTCGCCGAGTCCGCCCCCACCACGAGATGGCGCGACGACCCGATCAGGGCGAAGACGATGACCGGGAGGGCGAGCGTGTAGATGCCGGTGATCACCGGCATCCCCGCGATCTTCGTGTAGCCCATCGACTCGGGGATGGCAACGGCGGCGAGGGTTGCCCCCGCGATGACGTCGGCGACGACGGTCGCGCGGGTGGTGCCGGCCAGGCCCTGGATCAGCGCGAGCGGTCCGGCCCGCTGCGGCGCGGCGTTATCGGTGTCGGTCACGGCGCGTGGCAGTCTAACCCGGGTCCGCTTCCCGAGTCCCCATCGTGCCCGGGTCGCTCCGCTCCTCCTGGACGCGCGCGGCGCTCAGGAATCGGTGGGGGCGATGCGGCGGGCGTCCCGCCAGACCATCCAGATCCGCTGCAGAGCGGTCACGTTGGTGAGCACGGCGAGCACCCAGAGCGCCGGGATGAGCAGGAGGGGGACGACCAGCCCGGCCACCGTGATCACCACCCGCTCGGGGCGGGCGAGCAGGCCGCCGTCGCACTTGAAACCGAGTGACTGCGCCCGGGCACGCACGTAGGACACGAGCAGCGAGCCGCCCAGCGCCACCACCACCAGCATCGCCGGCAGCTCGCCCCCACTCCGCGAAACGAAGTGGTAGAGGAGGGCGGCGTAGGTGACGATCTCGGCGTAGCGGTCCGTGGTCGAGTCGAGGAAGGCGCCGTAGGGGTGCACCCGGTTGGTGGCCCGCGCCACCGCACCGTCCAGGATGTCGAACAAACCGGCGAAGAGCAGCACCAGGCCGCCCGGGATGAGCAGGCCGAAGCCGATCAGCACGGCGGCGCCGATGGTGACCGCCAGGCCGGTCAGGGTCAGATCGTTGGGGGTGACGCCGCGGAGGTGGATCGCGGTGACCAGGCGCCGTGCCTGGCGGCGCACCCACTCCTGGAAGCGTTGCGTGAACATCCCGGCTCCGCCCTCAGCGCGACGCCGGGGCGAGGCTGGCGCGGGCGCGCTCCCGGGCCGTCTCGTAGACGTCAAGGATGCCCTCGACCACCACCCGCCAGTCGTAGCGGCGCGCCTTCTCGATGCCGCGGCCGGCCATGCTCCGGCGCAGCCCGGGATCGTCGATGAGGGACTCCAGGGCACGGGTGAAGCCCTCCGGCTTGCCCGGTGGCACCAGCAGCCCATCGCCGCCCGGATCGACCACCTGGCTGAATCCGGGGATCGCCGAGGCCACCACCGGCAGCCCGCTCGCCATCGCCTCCAGCAGCACGATCCCGAAGCTCTCCCGTCCGGTGGCGGGCGAACAGAAGACGTCGGCGCCCGCATAGATCTGGGGCAGGACCTGGCCCGAGACGTGCCCCAGGAAGGTGACGTCGGGGACCCCATTGGCCTCGCACTGGCGCTCGTACGCCCAGCGCATCGGGCCGTCGCCGACGATCACCAGACGGCAGCCCGCTCGCCGGCGGCGGAGCTCCGCGTAGGCGGCGAGCAGGATCGGCAGGCCCTTGCGCTGCTCCATCCGGCCCACGAAGAGGATGGTCGCGACGCCCGGGACACGGAACTCGGGGGGCGGCTCCAGGTCGGGCCGGAAGCGAGCTCCGTCGATGCCGTTGGGGACGATCGTGTAGTCGCCCTGGAAGTAGCGGCTGACGAAGTCGCGGGCGGGCTGGCTGACGCAGATCAGGCCGTGGAGGCGGTGGAAGTAGCGGAGCAGGAACGGCCGGCCGTAGTAGTAGCCGAGGTTGCGGCGGGCCATGGCGTGGAAGGTGCCGACGTTGGCGCCGCGGTGGAAGCGGAGCGTCGTGATGGGCAGCCCGGGAACCAGCGGCTCGTGGTAGTGGACGACGTCGAAGTCCTCGCGGTCGAGCAGGGAGCGGACCCGGCGGACCAGATGGAAGGAGAGGGCGATCCGAGCGACCGAGCCGTTGCCGCGGAGCGGGACGCTGCCTCCGATGCGGACGAAACCGGGGATGTCCCGCGTGTCCGCCACCCGGTTGGAGGGGGCGAGGATGGTGACCTGGTGGTCCCGGCGGCGCAGCTCCTCGGCGAGGTGGCGAACGTGCTCGGTCACCCCGCCGGGGTGGGCGAAGTCGTAGGGGGAGACCAGGCAGACCTTCATCCCGCTGCCGCCCGGGCGCGCGTCGCGAGGCCACCGGGTGCGCGGCGGGCCGGGGCCGGCCGGTCGATCATCGGCCCTCGTCCCAGATGGGGTCCAGGACGTGCCACTGCTCGGGGTGCTCCCGAATCTCCGCCTCGAAGATGGCGAGGATCTCCAGCACCACCCGGCGCAGCTCCTCGTGCCGGGGAGCGGTGCGGTCGTAGGCGATCTCCGGGTAGACGCGCACCCCGATCCCTCCGGGGATCCGGGGCAGGATCACGGGCATGATCACCGACCCCGCCCGCATGGCCACGTCGACGACCCCGACCGGGAAGCGCGCCTCGGCCCCGAAGAAGGGGTAGAGCTCGCCGTTGCCGATCAGGTCCCGGTCCATGGCAAGGGCGATGGCACCGCCGCTCTTGAGGATGCGGAGCACGTCGCGCATGGCGGAGGCGCCGAGCCGTCTCGCCGTGGCCTCGTCCGCACCCTTGATGGCGGCGATGTCGATGGGGACGATGCGCACCCCCTGGGCGCGCCGCGAACCCACCACCCGCTCGAAGAGCTGGGGGGGCCGCAGGTACTCGGCGAGCAGGGCCATCGGGTAGCCGAGGCTGTTGCCGGCGGCGAGCCCCTTCTCCCACGAGCCGAGGTGGAGCGAGATGACTGCGACACCCCGGCCGCTGGCGGCCGCCTCGATGTAGCGCTCCATGTGGTCGATGACCAGCCCCTTGCTGATGGCGTCGCCCTCGAAGCGCATCGCCATCACGTCGACCCAGGCGCGGGCGACGTCGCGCAGATTGCGCCGCACCACCCGGTCGAGCTCCCGGGGCGGGAGATCGGGGAGCACATGGGCGAGGTTGGCGCGTAGCCCGCGGACAGCCCCCGGCCGGACGGTGCGGAGGACCTCCACGCAGGCGACGGCCACGCGGTAGGCGGCCGGCCGGGGAAGCACGCGGACGATGCTCTCGCCGACCCGATAGGCGTAGTAGGGCAGCATGGAACCACCGTCGTCACCAACGGGAGCGACGGCCCCCGCGGGGACCTCGCCGCTGGGGCCGTGCTCGATGTGACGGCCGACGCTGGTCATCGCCACCCCGGTGAGGCTCCTGCTACGGGGTGCAGGCTATCAGGCGACGGGGGGGTCGGCCACAGGCTGGGCGACCAGGGACTTGGGCGCCACCGGCTTGGCGTGCCCGTTGCCCCCGGTGGGCGGGGTGCCCCCCGTGGGTGCGGCACCGGTGCCGGCGATGAACGCCTCGGTGAGCTCGCGGGCCCGGTTGTCCGAGTACTGCTTGGGCGGCGACTTCATGAAGTAGGACGAGGGCCCCTCCAGGGTCCCCGACAGGCCGCGGTCCAGCCCCAGCTTGCAGCAGCGGACGGCATCGATGACGATCCCTGCGCTGTTCGGCGAGTCGACGACCTCCAGCTTCAGCTCCACGTTGATGGGGATGTCGCCGAAGGAGCGACCCTCCATCCGGATGTAGCACCACTTGCGGTCGTCGAGCCAGCGCACGTAGTCGGACGGGCCGATGTGGATGTTGCGGTCGTCCAGCTTCTGGTCGAGCTGGGAGCGGACGCTGTTGGTCTTGCTGATCTTCTTGCTGACCAGGCGCTCGCGCTCCAGCATGTTGAGGAAGTCGGTGTTGCCGCCGAAGTTGAGCTGGTAGGTGTTCTCGATGCGCACCCCGCGATCCTGGAAGAGGCGGGTCAGGACCCGGTGGATGATGGTGGCCCCGACCTGGGACTTGATGTCGTCGCCGATGACCGGGACGCCCGCCTTGCGGAAGCGCTCCTGCCAGTAGTCCTCACGGGCGATGAACACGGGCATGCAGTTGACCATGGCGCAGCCGGCGGCCAGGATCTGCTCCGTGTACCACTTGGTGGCCTCCTCGCTGCCCACCGGGAGGTAGTTGATGACCACATCGGTGCCCGTGTCCTTGAGCACCTGGACGATGTCGGCGGTGGAACCCGGGGCCTTGGTGATCACCTCTTTGAGGTACTTGCCGAGGCCGTCGTGGGTCATGCCCCGGACCACCTTCACGCCCTTGGCGGGGACGTCGGAGAACTTTGGGGTGCAGTTCTGACCGCTGAAGATGGCCTCGGAGAGATCCTTGCCCACCTTCTCGACGTCGATGTCGACGGCCGCCGAGAACTCGATGTCGGAGATGTGGTAGCCGCCGAGGTCGACGTGCATGAGACCGGGGACCTGCTCGCCCGGCTCCGCGTGCTTGTAGTACTCCACGCCCTGCACCAGGGAGGACGCGCAGTTGCCGACGCCGATGATGGCCACCCGGACCTTGTTGCTCATGTGACTCCCTCGCTGACTGGCGCGCTCGGCGCCTCGGTAGTATGGCTGAGCTCGGGGGCGTTGCTGCGGTCGGCGCCACCTCCGAGGATCTGGACGAAGCTGTCCAGGTTGCGGTTGATGGCGTCGCGGTCGAGGCGGCAGAGGACCTCGCGCCCCTCGCGGCGGGTGGAGATGATCTGAGCGTGACGGAGGATGCGGAGGTGCCAGCTCATCCGGGGCTGGCTGGCCTTGCAGAGCGCGGCCAGCTCCGAGACCCGGACCTCGCCCCGCCGGGCCAGGATGTCGACGATGGCGAGCCGGGTCGGGTTGGCCAGCCCCTCGAAGTGAACGGAGAGGTCGAAGACACCGGAGGCGATCGCCCCCGGGACCGCCCGCCGCGGGCTGTGCGAATGCATAACCGAATCTTTCATAAAGATACCTTGAATAAAGAGTACGTTATGAATAGCCGCTTTGCAAGCCCTCCGGCCGTGTGAATCTCCACTGATTAAGTGGACCATGCCAGGATGAGCGCGAGCTGCCGACCACCGTCGTCCGGAGCGACCCCGTGGCTGGGCGTCGCGCGACGACCCGAGACCTTGCGCCTCCACAGGCCGTCGTGGAATGCCGCCGTAGCATGAAGGGGTGACAGCCTCGGCGGGAGACGCGCGGGAACCGGTGGCCGCGACCGGCGAGTTCGACCTCCGGGTCGCCGGTGGAAGGTTCCATGCCCGGCGCTTCGGAGCGCCGGACGACCCGCTCGTGATCTGCCTCCCGGGGCTCTCCGCCAACCTGGCCGGCTTCGACTACGTCGCCGAGCGGGTCGCCGGCGACGGGCTCCAGTTGGTGGCGGTCGATCTGCGCGGAAGGGGGCGGAGTGAGCTCACTCCTCTGGGTACCTACGGCTGGCCCGCCCACGCTCGCGACTGCCTCGATCTGGCCAGTGCGCTGGGCGCGGACCGCTTCAGCGTCGTCGGCCAGTCGATGGGGGGAGCGGTGGCGATGGAGGCTGCCGCGCTGGCGGGGGCTCGGATCCGCCGCCTCGTCCTGATCGACATCTGCGGCGACCCCGATTCCTCCACGGTCCCGCTGATCAGGGCCGCGGTGGAGCGCCTGGGCACCGTCCACCCTTCGCTCGAGGGCTACCTGGCCGCGGTGCGGGGCCTGGGAACGATCCGGCCCTGGAGCGAGTACTGGGAACGCTACTTCGAATACGAGCTGGAGCCGGTGGCGGGCGGCGTGCGCGCGCGCAGCGATCGCGGAGCGGTGCTGGAGGATCTCACCTACGGGGAGGAGCACAGCGCCCACGACCTGTGGCCCCGGCTGACGATGCCGGTGCTGCTCCTGCGCGCCACCCAGGAGCTGCAGCCGGGCGCGGGGCACATCGTCCCGGTGGCGGAGCGCGATCGCTTCACGGGTGAGGTGCCCGGGGTGCGCGTGGTGGAGGTCGACGTCAACCACTACGGGATCAACGCCCACCGCCAGAGTGCCGCGGCCATTCGGGAGTTCCTGACCCAGGCCTGAGTCCGGTTTCGGGGAGGGGCGGGAGCGGCCGGCTCCGTGCCCGGGGCCGCGGGCTCCTGGCTTGAGTATCCTTGCCGATCGATCCCAGGGTAGCCAAGCTGGTCAAGGCAACGGTCTGTAAAACCGTGTATCGCTGGTTCGAGTCCAGCCCCTGGGACCACTCGCCCCCGCGTGCCGCACCGCGGTCCCCCGAGCCATGGAGGCATCCCGGCCCCCGCCATGACCCCCTCCCCCACCGCCGCCGAGATCGACCGCCGGGCGGCGCTCATCGAGCGCAACCTCGCCGAGCTGCTCACCCATGAGGAGCTCAGCGGACTGCTGGCGGGCGGTGAGCCGCTCCGCCACTACATCGGCTATGAGATCTCGGGGCGCGTGCACCTCGGCGGCGGCCTGGTGGCCATGGCCAAGGTTCGCGACTTCCAGGCGGCCGGGGTCGACTGCTCCGTGCTGCTCGCCGACTGGCACACCTGGATCAACGACAAGCTCGGCGGCGACCGCGATCGCATCCGCCGCCTCGCTCTCTCCTACTACGGGGAGGCGATGCGGGCGTCGCTGCTCTGCGTGGACGGTGACCCGGCGGCGCTCCGTCTGGTACTGGCCTCGGACGTCTACGCGGACCCCGCCCGCGACTACTGGGCCACCGTCATCGAGGTGAGCAAGCACACGTCGGTGGCCCGCATGCAGCGCAGCATCACCATCCTCGGCCGCAGGGAGGGTGAGCAGCACGACTTCGCCAAGCTCATCTACCCGGCCATGCAGGCGGCCGACATCTTCGCCCTCGGGGTGCACATCGCCCACGCCGGGATGGACCAGCGCAAGGCCCACGTGGTCGCGCGCGACGTCGCCACCAGGATGCGGATCAATCCACTCCGCAACGCCGCCGGCACCCCCGTCAAGCCCCTGGCGGCCCACCACCCGCTGCTGACCGGCCTGCTCAAGCCGGACCGCTGGCCGGTGCCGCCGGAGGAGCGCGCCGAGGCGCTCGCGGCCATGAAGATGAGCAAGTCGAAGCCGCGCTCCGCGGTCTTCATCCACGACTCCCCCGACGAGATCAGGGCCAAGCTGCGCTCCGCCTTCTGCCCTCCCGGGGAGGTGGAGCTGAACCCGGTGATCGACTGGATCGAGAAGCTCTGCTTCGGTCTCGGGGACAGCGAGCTGAGGGTCGCGCGCAGGCCGGAGAACGGAGGTCCGGTCACCTTCTTCTCGATCCAGGAGGTGCGCGACGCCTACGCCTCGGGCGCCCTCCACCCCATGGATGCCAAGAGTGCCCTGGCCGACCGGTTGATCGATCGCTTGGAGCCGGCCCGTGCGCACTTCGCCGACCCGGAGCGGGCGGCGGCGCTGGCGGAGATGGAGGCGCTCACCGCCGCCTGAGCGGCGCGCGGCTCGGCCGGGGCACCACGGCCCGACCGCTCAGTGGTCGTCCTCGGCGGGGCGGCGCTGGGCGATGCGGTCGCGAAGCGCGTCCTCCATCTCGCCCGAGCTGCCACCCTCGCGGCGCAGCCAGAAGGGGATCTTCTCGCCCCGCTTCTCGGCCTCGGCGGCCCGCCGCTCCGCCTCCAGGCTGCGCCGCAGGGTGGCGTCCACCGCCGCCTCCAGCGTGGCCCCTCCGGCGGTCAGCCCCGGGACCAGGTCGGCCGCGATGACCACCGTGTTGGGCGGTGGGGGCGGTGGCGTCGCGGAGCCCAGAAGGCGTCCAAAGAAGGACACGGCTGCGCGAGTCTACCCGGCCGGCGCGGCGGGCCGCCGGACCGACGAATCCCGTGGGGGACACGCCGACCCGAACGCGGAGACCTCTCCGGAACCGTGTCCCAGGCTGCTAGCGTCGTATCGGCGCTGCGCTGCTGCAAGCTCCGGCAGGCACCCGCGGCGTATGGAGCATTCGGAACCGCCCAGCAGGGTCGACAGGCCGCAAGGAGACCGAAACTGCCCGCGCTCGAACCCTACACCCGGCGTCTGCTTCGCCATGTGAGCCCGATCGTGGTCGCCAACCGGGCCCCGCTCGTGCTGGTGCCAGAGGACCCGCTGCTGGGGCGGCCGGAACGGCTGGTCAAGGGGGCGGGCGGACTGGTGACCGCGCTCTCGTCGCTGGCGGCGGAGACCGGGGCGCTCTGGGTGGCGGCGGCACGCGACCAGCAGGACCGGCAGCTGGCCGGGCGCGGCGATCCGGCCCACCTCCGCACCGACGACGGCACCGAATACCGGGTGGCCTTCATCCAGCCCGACGCTGCCGCCTACGACCTCTACTACAACGTCATCGCCAACCCGCTGCTCTGGTTCATCCAGCACTACCTCTGGGACCTTGCCCGGGAACCGGTGGTCGATGCGTCCACCCGCCACGCCTGGCGCGAGGGCTACGTGGCCGTCAACCGGATGTTCGCTGACCGGGTCGTCGAGGAGGCGGCCGGGAGCGACCGCCCTCCACTTGTGCTGATCCAGGACTACCAGCTCTATCTGGTCGCCCGAATGGTGCGCGAGCGCCTCCCCGAGGTGCGGCTGCAGCACTTCGTGCACATCCCCTGGCCGACTCCGCAGTACTGGAAGATCCTGCCCAAACCGATCCGCGACGAGATCGTCCACGGGCTCCTCGGCAACGACATCATCGGCTTCCAGACCAGCCGTGACGTGCGCAACTTCCTGCTCACGTGCGAGGAGAACCTGGGGCTCGGGGTCGACCTCCGGGAGCGCACCGTCTACTACCAGGGGAGGGCGGTGTGGGTCCGCCACTACCCGATCAGCATCGACATCCCCAGCTTCGCTGAACAGGTCGTCGATCCGCTCGTCCTGGACGAGGAGCGGCGGATCGAGGGGTGGCGACCCGAGAAGCTGATCCTGCGGGTGGACCGAACCGACCTCAGCAAGAACATCGTCCGCGGCTTTCTCGCCTACGAGCGGATGCTGGAGATGCACATCGATCTGCACCGCCGGGTCCAGTTCTGGGCGTTCCTGCAGCCGAGCCGGCAGGACATCGGCGACTACCGCTCCTACCTCGGCAGCGTGCTCTCAGTGGCGGCGCGGATCAACCGGCGCTTCTCCGGCGGCGGCTGGACGCCGATACGGGTCGAGGTCGAGGAGAACATGCATAAGGCGATCGCCGCCTACAAGTGCTTCGACGTGCTGCTGGTCAATCCCATCTACGACGGGATGAACCTGGTCGCCAAGGAGGGTCCGCTCTGCAACACCCGCAACGGGGTCCTCGTCCTCAGTGAGAACGCGGGGGCCCACGAGGAGATCGGGGACTTCGCCCTCACGGTCAACCCCTTCGACATCGACGAGACGGCGGAGGCGCTCCTGATGGGGCTGATCATGGAGGAGCCGGAGCGGGCGGCCCGGGCGGAGAGGATGCGCGACACGATACGGAGCAACGACCTCTCCCGCTGGATCGGGAACCAGCTGCAGGACCTGCGCGAACTGATCGGCTAGCTCGCGCCGCTCATTTCCGTCCAGCTCGGCGTCGGCTCCGCTGCTCGGGCGGTCACCCACGCCGGTGCGCTCCCACCCTGTGCTGCTCGCCTCCTTGATCTGAACGGCCTGAGCGGCGCGTTCGGATGTGAGCGGCGCTAGTGGCCCAGGCCGGCGAAGCCGGCGACAAAGAGCCAGAAGACCACCGCGGCAATCGCCACCCAGAGGGCGATCAGCCCGGAACGCCGCGCCGCGAAGTCCCGGGCACGGCGCCGCTTGAGCCAGCGCTCCCGAACCGCCAGGTCGTCAAGGCCGCTGGGGACGGAGGGTCGTGGCGTGTCAGCCATCACACAACTCCAACGGGGCGGGGACCGGGGCGGTTACGCGGACGGGATGCCACTCCACCGCGGGGGCCCGGGGCGGGGCCGGCGTGGCGACGGGCGGGGGAGGGGGGCATCGGCGGTAATGGTGCCACGACGGAGGGTCCTTCCACCGAACCGGCGGGGGGGGGACCCGGGCGGGGACCCGTCGCCCGATGGGCGGCCCTCGCTTGCGGCTGCGGACCAGCGGCTACCATGCGAGGAGCGGGAAAACGCCGGAGGCCCAGGTCACGACCGCCGGCGGCTCCCGGCACTGAGGTGACCACGGATGGCCTCTGCGCCCCACCCCGAAGGCTCACCGCCGAGCCGGCTCGGCCTCGACAAGCCCATCTACACGATCAGCGTGGCGGCCGAGATCCTGGCCGTCCACCCCCGAACGCTGATGATGTACGAGCATCTGGGACTGGTGGCGCCCCACCGGACCCCGACCAATCGGCGCCGCTACAGCCAGCGCGACCTGATCACCCTCCAGGCGGTCCAGCGGCTCACCCGGGGGCACGGCCTCAACCTGAACGCAGCCCGCCACGTCATCCGGCTCCTGCAGACCCTGGATGCCCACCGGGTCCCGCGACCTGACTTCGTCGCCGACGTGGACATCGCCCACGTCCGCATCTGACTCGGGTCGCCGCCGACTGCGGCCACCGGGACATTCACCACAGCTATCGGATTGGGAGCGCATGGATCGGACGACTGCGCCCGGAGGGGTCCACGCAGCCCGGCTATACTGCCGGGGGCTTCCGGCGTGAGCGGAGGCGACCCCACCCGGAGGAGGGAAGGCGAAGGCGATGGCGGACGAGGACGCGGTCATCGACGTCCTCCTCATCGAGGACGATCGGGACACCCTGGAGATGTACCGGACCAAGCTGGAACTGGACGGGTACAGGGTCCAGGTCGCCCTGGACGGGGTGGAGGGCCTGGAGCTGGCCAAGCGGCTGCTGCCGGACATCATCTTCCTGGACGTCCGTCTCCCCAAGAAGGACGGCTTCGAGGTCCTCCAGGAGCTCCGGCGCCACGGCCCCACCGCCGAGACCCCGGTGATCATCCTCAGCAACTTCGGGGAGAAGGACCTGGTCGACCGCGGTCTCAAGCTGGGAGCCCTGGAGTTTCTGGTCAAGGCCCAGACGTCGCCCCTGGCCCTCTCCGAAGGAATCAACGAGTGGCTGAAGGAGTAGCCGGGGGCAGACCCGGGAGTGGTCCGCTGCCCGGCTCGCCGGGCCTTGACAAGCCCATCTACACCATCAGCGTCGCCGCCGAGATCCTGGAGACGCACCCCCGCACCCTGATGATGTACGAGAACGTTGGCCTGGTCGTGCCTCAGCGCACATCGACCAATCGCCGGCGGTTCTCGCAGCGGGACATCTACAAGCTCCAGACCATCCAGACCCTCACCCGCGAGCACGGGGTCAACCTCACCGGCGTCCGCTACGTGCTGGCCCTGCTCAAGACGCTCCACGACCACGGCATCCCCCCTCCCGACAGCCTCAAGGACATCGATGTCGCGGCCCTGAAGATATGAGCCCGCGCAGATGCGACGCTTGCCGGCCCCGGTCTGAGAAGCTCTGATGATGGCCTCCCGGGACCCCTCCGCCTCCGCGGCCCCTTCGTCGCCGCCACTCGTCGACCTGCTGCGGGCCATCCTGGACGATGCGCTGCGGGTCGCCCGGGCTGAGCTGAAGCTGGTCAAGGTGGAGGGCATCGCCACCGGCAAGCGCGGCGCCATCGGCGTGGGGCTGCTGGCCGCAGCCGCCGTTTCCGCCTTCCTCGTGGTCGTCTTTCTGCTGGGAGCCGCCGCCGAGGCGATCGGCGGGCTGCTCGGCCACCGCTGGCTGGGCTGGCTGATCATCGCCGGGCTGTGCGTGCTGATCGCGGTCGCCCTGGGCTGGCTCGGCTACCGCACGGTGAAGAGGGCAATCGCCGAAGGCCGCAGGGTCGGTGCCACCGTCATGGAGGACCTGGAGTGGGTCAGGGAGTTGCCGAAGCAGAGCGCGAACGGGAGCTGAGCAAGCAGGCGCTTGCCGCTCACGTGACGGCTCTGGACGCCCGGGTTCGGGCAGAGCTCGACTGGAGGGCACGGCTCCGGCGCGACGGGCTGCGCTACGCCATCATCGGCGTCGCGGCGCTGGCCGTCACCGTGTCGGTGGTGGTGCTCCGGTCACGGCGCCGTCGCCCAGAGCCGGCGCCGCTCACGGTGACGTCGCTCGACGACATCGCGGCCCAGCTCGAGGAGATCAGGGACGAGCTGGCCCGCCGCCGCAAGCAGAGCGAGCCCCTCTGGCAGAGGCTGGCGGTGCGAGCCGCCACCACCGCCGCAGCAGCCGGCGGGAACGCCGTCGCCCGCAGGGTGATGGAATCCTTCGGCGCCGGCGTCCCGGGCCCCGGCGAGGAGTCGGGCGGCGGCTGAGCAGCGCACGCCTGGCTGACCGGGAGCCCACCGCGGGGCGGGGACGCGGCAGTGGTCAGTCGGCGGCGATGGCCCCCGGGCAGCGGGGGAAGTCGGGGCACATCCAGACCGTGGAGCCGCGCCGCTCCATCGGCTTCTCGCAGATCGGGCAGACGGGCCGGAGAGCGGCTGCGGGACGCGGCTTGGGCCGCTTGCCGCCGAGGGGCAGGAGGCGCATCAGGCGTCCTTCATACACCCGCCGGAGGGCGGTGTGGGCCCGACGGCGGGCCGGCGACCCGGCCGGAACCCCGGCTCGCCCGCCAGTTCGGGAGAGCCGCCCCGGGACGGGATTGCGACGGGGAGGAGGATGATGGCCGGCGCCATGCGATGACGCTAGGCGCCCGGACCTTGCCGGCGGGTGACCGATTCTCACCGCCGGGCCTCAGGCTGAAGAAGGTAACGCTCTTGTAAGGTTCGGCTGGTCAGCATCCTACCGATCTAGTCAGGGCCGACTGGGAGATTTCTTGTCCGCGAAGTCCGCGGCCGAAGTGGTCTGGCGCGGGCGCGAGGGTGCGCCTGCCGATGACCGGCCGGCCCACCCCGCCATCACGACATCGTCCGCCCAGGCGCAGCGGGGGGCGCGGCATCAGTGGTTGACGCGAAGGCGCGTCCTCCTGGCCGGTCTCCAGCTGGTGGTCCTTCTGATCTGCGCCGCGGTGATCTACGGCCTGGTCCGCAAGGTGGATCCGGCGTCGGTCATCAGCCAGGCGGGTCATGTCTCCTGGCCCCTGGTGGGGGTGGCGATCGCCCTCAACCTCCCCACCACGCTGCTGCGCGCCCGCCGCTCCCAGATCCTCCTCACCCGCCTCGGTCACCACGTCCCCTTCGTGCGCATGAACTGGGTGGATCTGGCCGGACAGACGCTCAGCTGGCTCACCCCGGCCGCCAGCGGGGACCTCTCCCGCCCCTATCTCTGGCGGAACAATGACCGGGTCCCGGTCAGCGCCGGGGTGGCGACGGTCGTCTACGAGCGTCTGGTGACGCTGGTCCAGATGTCGGTGATCGGCGGGGTTCTCGCTGCCGCCCTCTTCCTCCCGCCCCTGGCGGCCGCCGGACTGGCGGTCGCCGGCCTCCTGGTCCTTGCCCTGCCCTGGTGGGCGAGCGTGCTCACCCGCGGGACCCGCCCGGAGACGCTGCCCACGACGCGGGGGCTCCGCGCCGGGGTGGTGCGGGCCCTCTTCCAGCTCCACGACCTGGGGGCCTCGCCACGGCTCACCGCCGGCTTCGCCGGCTACACGCTGGTGATCTTCGCGGTGAGCGGCTTCCAGATCCTGCTGCTCGCCTGGGCGCTTGGGGTCGGCGTCGCGCTGACCGTGGCCATCGCGGCCTACTGCCTCTCCCAGGTGGCCGGCAGCCTCTCGACGCTGCCCTTCGGCATCGGGGCGACGGATCTGGTCACGATCGGACTCCTCACCGCCGGCGGTGTCGGCCATCCCGCCGCCCTGGTCATCACCGTCCTGGTGCGGCTGGTCATGACCCTCCCCTTGGGGATCGCAGGCGCGGTCGGCATCCTGCTTCTGGGCCGTCCCCGGATCGCCGAGGAGCAGGCACCCGGGGTGCCGGCACAGCCGTGACCGCTGAGGAGACCGGGCCCGCAGCCACGCGCGGCGGGCCGGGGACGGGGTCCCCACCCTCCCGGGTCGCCGTGGTCGGGGGCGCCGGGTTCATCGGCAGCCATCTGGTCGAGCTGCTCGCCGCAGATGGGGTCGCGGTCCTCGTCATCGACGACCTCTCCCACCCCTGTGGAGCGCCCCTCCCGGCCTCGGTCGAGCTGGTCGAGGCCGACGCCGGGGGGGGCGAGGCCGCCGAGGCCCTGGCCGGGTTCCGTCCCCAGGCCTTGGTCCACCTCGCCGCCAAGGGAGGGGTCAACCGCGCCCTGCGCGACCCCGGTGACCACATCCGCCGCGTCCTGGCCAGTTCGGTGGCCTGTTTCGACGCGGCGGCACGAGCCGGCTGCGAGGCGCTCCTCATCGCCTCCTCGGGGGGCGCCGTCTACGGTGACCCCGCCCATCTGCCCGCCTCCGAGGAGCTGACCCCAGCGCCCCGGTCCGCCTACGGGGCGGAGAAGCTGTGCGAGGAGACCTACCTCTGGACCTACCGGCAGCGGGGCGTGCGCACCGTCGCCCTCCGCTACGGGAACGTCTACGGCCCCCGCCAGGACGGCACCGGCGAGGCCGGGGTGGTCGCCATCTCCTCGACCCGGCTGGCGCAGGGGCTTCGGCCGGTCATCTACGGGGATGGCTCGCAGACCCGTGACTTCGTCTATGTCGCCGACGTGGCCGCCGCCACCCGGGCGGCGCTCCGCAGCGACCTGGACGGACCGGTCAACATCGGGACCGGGCGCGAGACGAGCGTCTCGCAGATCGTCGAGGGGCTGATCGCGGCGGCGGGGGGCGGAATCACCGCCGAGTTCCAGCCGGCTCGCCCCGGGGAGGTGGCCCGCGCCTGCCTCGACGCGCGGCGCGCCGAGCGTTTGCTCGGTTGGAAGCCGCAAACTTCACTCGCCGAGGGCCTCGCCCTGGCCCACCGGTACTTCAAGAGCCAGATCGCACGGACAGCTGCGGCCGGGGATCGCCCGGCTCACAAGGGGAGATAGCAATGCGCATCGCGGTCCTCGGGGCCGACGGCTACTTGGGATGGCCGACCGCCCTTCACCTCTCCGCCCGCGGCCACGACGTCATCGGTGCAGACAGCCTGGTGCGGCGGCGCTGGGACGAAGAATGCGGTACCGACAGCCTGACCCCGATCGCGTCGATCGAGGAGCGGCTGGCCCGCTGGCAGGCGGTGAGCGGCAGGACTATCGCCTGGCACCAGATCGATCTCTGCGATGCCCGGGCCGTCGAGGACCTGATCCGGGTGAGCCAGCCGGACGCCGTCGTCCACTTCGCCGAGCAGCGCTCGGCTCCCTACTCGATGATCAGCCCGCGGCACGGCGTGGAGACCCAGATCAACAACGTGGCGGGCACCCTCAACCTCCTCTTCGCGATCCGCGACCTGGCCCCGAACTGCCACATCATCAAGCTGGGGACGATGGGCGAGTACGGGACGCCCAACATCGACATCGAGGAGGGGTGGCTCGAGGTCGAGCACAACGGCCGCCACGACCGGATGCTCTACCCCAAGCAGCCGGGATCCATCTATCACCTCTCCAAGGTCCACGACAGCCACAACCTGGATTTCGGCTGCCGCGTCTGGGATCTGCGGGTCACCGACCTCAACCAGGGCGTGGTCTACGGGACCACCACCGACGAGACGGCTCAGCACCCCCAGCTGATCACCCGCTTCGACTACGACGGGATCTGGGGCACGGTGCTCAATCGCTACTGCGTCGAGGCGGCGGTCGGCGAGCCGCTCACCGTCTACGGGAAGGGCGGCCAGACCCGCGGCTTCCTGGACATCCGCGATACGGTGCGCTGCATCGAGCTGGCCGCTCTCAACCCGGCGGCGCCCGGGGAGTTCCGGGTCTTCAACCAGTTCACCGAGCAGTTCTCGGTCCTGGAGCTCGCCCGGAAGGTGGAGCACGCCCGCGCCGCGCACGGCCTGCCCACCACCATCCAGCACGTCCCCAACCCGCGCCGGGAGAAGGAGGATCACTACTACAACGCCAAGCACCAGCACCTCCTCGACCTCGGCCTCGAGCCTCACAACCTCAGCGACACCCTCATCGACACCGTGGTGGGGACCGTCGAGGCCAACGTCTCCCGGGTCCGGCACGAGACCATCGAGGCGACCATCGACTGGCGCAAGGGCGGTGCCGTCTACTCCACCGGGCATGCGCCGGCGCTGACGGCGCTCACCGGCAGCGGTGGCTAGTCATCCCCCGCTGAGCAGCCTCACCCTGGTCCTCCCGGTCCACAACGAGGCCGAGAACCTGAGCTGGCTGCTTCCTCACGCTGCCCAGGTGCTGCCCGGCCTGGCGGTCACGTACGACCTGGTGATCGTCGACGATGGCAGCACCGAC
Source organism: uncultured Actinomycetes bacterium (assembly GCA_964508345.1). GTDB lineage: Bacteria > Chloroflexota > Dormibacteria > Aeolococcales > Aeolococcaceae > Changshengia. The sequence goes on from CAZDTK010000002.1 coordinate 42,476, forward strand.
GGCAGCGGCAGGCTGGCCACCAGCCTCGCCGGAGAGCTGGGGATGCGCCTCCAGGTGGTCCGCCACGAGCAGAAGAGCGGCTACGGGATCACGGTGGGGGACGGCCTGCGGGTCGCTCGCGGCGACTTCGTCGCCTTCACCGACGCCGACGGCCAGTTCGAGATCGCCGACCTCGCCCTGCTTCTGCCCCTCCTGGACCGGGCTGACCTCGCCGCCGGCTGGCGGGAGAAGCGGCGCGACGCCTGGCCCCGGGAGGTGGTCAGCTGGGTGTTCAACACCCTGGTGGCCGTCCTCTACCGCCTCCCGTACCGGGACGTAGACTGCGCGCTCAAGCTGATGCGCCGCGAGGTCCTCGAGTCGATCACCCTGGAGGCTCGAAGCGCCCTGATCAACGCGGAGCTGTATTACAAGGCCCGCTACGCGGGCTGGCGCATCGCCCAGGTCGCCGTCCCCCACCACCCGCGGGTGGCCGGCCGGCGTTCGGGGGCCCGGCCCCGGGCCATCGCCCGTGCCATCAAGGAGCTGATCGTCTTCCGGTTCAAGATCCGGCGGTCGCTGCCGTCCCGGCACGCGGCCGGGGTCGCCCACCCCGAGCCCGCCGACCAGGGCTGACCGGGGCCCGGAAGGGTATTCGAGCTCCCGGTCAGTTCAGGCTGGCACTCAGCAGGGTGGGCTCCGCCCCGTCGGCCTCGGCGGCCTCGTCGAAGGACTCCTTCGGAGAGTCCCCGTACCAGAGCGTGCCATTGGGCCCCCCCGTCCCGGTCGTGACCCGCTCCCCGGCAGCCGTGGCGACGACCTGCAGGTCTCCCGCCATCTCCGCCTGGCCACCGGCGGCGACCGCGATCTGCTGGGCGGTGGCCGAGACCTGACGGCTGGCCACGCTCACCTGCTCCATCGCCTCCACCACCTGTTCCGAGGCGGAGCGCTGCTGCTGGGTCGCGAGCCGCACGTTCGAGCTGGCCTCGGCCACCTGCTCCATCAGCCCGAGGCCGATCTGGAGCTGGGCGGCGCCCTCCTCCATGGCGATGACCGTGGCACTCGTCTCGGACTCGGCGTTCTCGGTGATCGTGGAGATGTCGGCCGCCAGCGCCTTGGAGCGGTCGGCGAGGCGCCGGACCTCGTCGGCCACCACCGCGAAGCCGCGGCCGGCCTCACCGGCGCGGGCGGCCTCGATGGCGGCGTTCAGGGCGAGCAGGTTGGTCTGGTCCGCGATGTCGTTGATGAGGTTGAGGATGCGGCCGATATCGCGGACCCGGTCGGTGAGGGCCACGGTGCGCTGCCCGGAGGTGAGGATGCGCTCGTGGGCTCGGTCCAGGTTGTCCCGGGTCTCGGCGGCCTGGGTGGCCACCCGCTCGACGGTCTCGGCGATGTGGGCCGAGGTCCGGGCCAGCTCCTCCATGCTCGCCGAGGTCTCCACGGCGGCCGAGGTCTGCTGGGCGGTGGTGGAGACCAGCTGGGTGGAGGCCTCGGAGAGGCGGGCCGCAGAGGCGGCCAGCTCGCCGCTCACGTCCCGGACGCGCTCGACCATGCCCCCGAGCCGGTCGACCATGAGGTTGGACGCGATCCCCAGCTCGCGCAGCTCGGCGGCACCCCCCGGCGTGACCCGGGCGGTGACGTCCCCGGCGGCGACCCGGCGGGCCAGCTGCCCCAGCGCGTTGATGTGCTCGGTCTCGCGGCTGGCGACCAGGGCGGCACCGGCCCCGAGGAGGACCACGCCGGCCAGCCCGAGCAGGAGGGCCGCGGTGCGAACCTCGGCGACCGCGCCGGAGGGCAGGCCGCTGCCCGAGGTGACGGCGACCAGCACCACGATGAGGAGGCCCATCACGACGACGCCCGAGACGACGACCCCCGCGACGACCCGGACGAGGAACCGATCCAGCATCCTTCGCGCGGTAGCTCCAAGGTTGACCATGACGGCCTCCATCCGTGCCACGCCCGGTCGGTGCGGCTTCCGGTTCGGCTCTCAGATGTAGCACCGCGGGGAGGGCCGGGGACGTGAGGTTTGCGTGACGTCCTGCTCACAGTCCGGCACGGAGAGATCCACCGGCACCGGGTCCGGCCCTCATGCGGCACGCTGGCCGCGGCCGGGTCAGGGCCGGCCAGGGGGGCGAATGCCCGGGGAGACGATCTCAGCGACGGGCGAGCAGCTCCGTCAACGGCCCGGCATGGCCGGCGAGAATCTCGTGAAGCTCGAGGAGCTCGTCGCCCGAGATCGGCGCGGCGGTCGGGGTGCCACCCTCGTCCAGGTCGGCGCGGGCGGGAAGCGTCTCGGAGGCCTCCACCTCGGTCTGGAAGATGATCTGGAGCAGGTTCTCGTCGTTGCAGGAGCGGCAGGTGACCCGGACCAGGGCCCGGTTGCCCTCCTGGGCGAGCACGTTGATGCCGCACTCCGCCATGCTCTCCCCGCACTGGACGCAGCGGTACCGGCGCGCCTGGGAGCGGAGCAGCTGGACGAGATCCACCGCTCAAGTATAGGCAGCCTGCGACCAAGGCCAAGGCGGGACAACGCCCCAGATCTCTCGATCGGAGCAGCCCGGCTAGGAGACTCGAGCTCCCTCGGGGGTCAGACCGGCCGCGCTGGGGAGCCTGAGGACGACGTCGCGCTCGTCCCGCGCGTACTCCCGGTGCAGCAGGGCGGCCAGGTCGTCCAGGTCCACCGGCCGTGAGTAGTAGTCGCCCTGCGCAAACCGGCAGCCCATCTCGCGGAGGCGGCCCACCTGGTGGATGGTCTCCACGCCCTCCGCGATCACCTCCAGGTCGAGGATCCTCGCCATGGCGAGGATGGCGCGGGCGATCGGAGCCGTCTCCCCCGCTCCCACCATGTCCCTGATGAAGGCGCGGTCCACCTTGAGGATGTCGAAGTCGCACATCGTCAGGTAGGTGAGCGATGAGTACCCGGCCCCGAAGTCGTCGATGGCCAGCCGTATCCCCATCTCCTTGAGCATGGTGAGGGTGCGCACGGTGGCCTCGTTGTCCCGGAGCAGCGCCGACTCGGTCACCTCCATGGTGAGCTGCTCGGGCGGGATGCCGGCGCTGCTCAGCGCCTCGCGAACGTCGTCGACCAGGTCGCGACCACGGATCGAGAAGGGTGAGAGGTTGACGCTCACCGAGAGCCGGGCCCGCCCGGGGAGCTGGGAGCGGACCCTGCGCAACCCGTCGAGCGCCTCGCGCAGCACCCAGCGCTCCACCTCGCTGATGATCCCGATCTCCTCGGCGACGGGGATGAAATCCAGGGGTGAGATCAGCCCACGGGTCGGGTGCTGCCAGCGCACCAGCGCCTCGAAGCCCTGCACCCGAGACGTCTCCATGTCGACGATGGGCTGGAACTGCACGCGCAGCTCCGAGTCGTCGAGGGAGTGGAGGAGGTCGGACTCGAGCTCCATGCGGGCGAGCGCGGCCGCGTACATCTGCGGCTCGAAGAGCACGTAACGGTTCTTGCCACCCGCCTTGGCCCGGTACATGGCCACGTCGGCGTTGCGGAGCAGGTCGCTGGCCCCATGGTCGGCGACGCTCGAGATGGCCACCCCGATGCTGGCGCTCGCCGCGACCCGCTTGCCCTCGAGGAGGAAGGGGTTCTCCAGGGCGGCGAGCAGGCGTCGGGCCAGGCCGATGGCGTCGGCCGGCCGCCGCGCGTTCTCCATCAGGATCGCGAACTCGTCGCCGCCCAGCCGGCCGGCGAAGTCGCCGCGGCGCAGGCAGGCGCGGATCCTGTCCCCGATCTGCACCAGCAGCTCGTCGCCCGCAGAATGGCCGAGGCTGTCATTGATGACCTTGAAGCCGTCGACGTCGAAGTAGAGCAGGGCGAAGCGGCAACCCTGACGGCGGTTGCGCACCGCGGCCTGCTCCAGCCGCCGAACGAAGAGCGCGCGACTGGCCAGGCCGGTGAGCCCGTCCTGGTAGGCGAGCTCCATCGCCTCGACGGTGCGCGCGTCGGTCAGGGCAAGGCTTGCGTGCTGGGCAAAGGCCTCGAGCGCCTCGCGCTCCACGGTGCGGTAGCGGCGATCGGGAGTGGCCGAGCCCACCATCAGCGCTCCGACCGGCCGGCCCTGCTCGTGAACCGGGGCGGCCATGGCGCACACCAACCCCATCTGGGCGAGCCACTCCATCTCCTCGCTGCCGCCGGTGAAGGAGTCGGCGGCGACGACCTGGTTGCCGCCGATCGCCTGACCGAGGAATCCGCCCGTGGCCGGGAGCCGGTGCACCCGAATACGGACTTCCTCGGAGAGCCCCACCGAGGACATGAGGACGGTGGATCGGGGATCACCGGGGTCGATGATGCGCAGGGACGCGACGCTGTCCCCCAGCAGCTCGGCGGCGCCCGCCGTGATGGCATGCAGCACCTCGGGGAGGGGGGCTCGGTGGGAGATCGAGCGCTGGATGCGGGAGAGCCGCTCGAGGAGCAGCTGCCGCTCCTGCAGGGAGGCGGCCAGGGCGGCATTCTCGCTGGCCCGGCGCTCGCTCATGGCCCGGGCCCCTCTCTCCGCCTCGAGCAGACGCAGCGTCTCCTGGCTCATCCGGAGCGCGCCGGCCATGCCGCGCAGGAGGTTGATCTCCTCGGGCATGAACCGCTGGTCGCCCAGACGGGCCAGCACAACGTAGCTGGAGGCGCGCGCCGCCAGCGGAACCGAGACTGCGGTGATGCGTCCCAGCCCGGGCAGCTCCACGACCCGGGAGCGGGTCTTCCCGGCCACGGCGATCAGCTCCGGCGGGGCGGGTCCGTCCAGTCCGATCGCCTGCACGGCCTGTCCGCTCTGGACCAGCAGCGCGATCTCCGCCTCCAGGGTCTCGGCGGCGTTCTCCAATCCGAGCCGCACCGCCGTCGCCTCGTCGGGGGAGTGCACGAGCGCCGAGAGGTACTCCACCAGCTGATGGGTGGCCCACCAGTCGGGGCGCACCTCGGTGACTGCGGGATGCGGGGCGGCTGGGCGTTCCAAGCGATTCATGCAGGTCGCAGGTCAGGAGATCGCCAGCGCGACGAGCGTCTGATTGTGGAATCCGCTGCCGCCACGAACCCGCGCGATCTCGCCATACCCGTAGAGGCCGGCCAGCGGCGCCCCGCGTGAATGCTGGACCATCCGCTCGACCTCCACCGCGGTTCCCTCGTCGCCGAGCGCAACCTTGCGGCCCACGCAGTCGAAGGCGAGCAGCCCGATCGGAGGCCGGCCGCCCAGAGCCCTGACGGCATCGGCGCAGGCGTGGCCGGCGGATTCGAGCACCGACGCTCTGGTGCACTCCATGAACGAGGTCATGGCGCCACTTGGGACCACTGCGTTGCAGGAGATCGCGCGGGTCTCGAAGTCGGCCCGGAACACGCAGCGCAGCCGGTCACCGCTGCGACGGCTGAGCCCGAGCGGATGGGTGACCGCGAAGCGGGTGAAGGCTGCCTGGTCCCGGTAGCACTCGGCTGGGGCCTCGAGCCTGCCCAGGTAGACGTCCATCGCCGGCTCGTCGTCGAGGGTGAGGAGCGTGTTCGCATGGGTGCCGGTCACCAGGAGCGGCTCGCCGAACGGTCGCCAGCCGTGGCGGACGCCGATGCCGAAGGGGGCGTCCGAGCCGAGCGCGGCCGCGACCACCGAGTCGGCCAGGACGTCGCCGCCGCGGAGCTGCCGGGTGGAGGTCATGCGCAGGTCGTCGGCTGCGGCCCCCCCGACCATGGCGACGGCTGCCCCGGCCACGCCGTAGGCGCCGCGGATGATCTCCAGCTGATCACAGGCGAGGCCGTCGGTGAAGAGCATCAGGACCCGGTGGGGACGGGCGCCCAGCGCACGGACGCAGGCGGCCGCCTCCGCGCCGGCCTGGCGGAGCCGGGAACCGATCCCCGTGGCGGCGGCGGTCGCGGCGGAGAAGCCGGAGCCGCCCAGGGCCAAGACCACCACCCCACCGCTGGAGGGCCCGCTCGGAGCGATCTCTCCGGCGGTGGTCGAACCGACCAGGAGCGCGTCACCGCTCACGGCGCGGACCCCCTCGAGCAGATCGTCCAGATCGTGAACGGGAGAGCAGAGGACGATCAGGAGCGCGGCGTCGGGATGGAGCATCGCCTTGCGAGCCGCCTCGCGGCCCGCCGCCTTCGACCCCGGGGCGGTGGAGCGACCCACCGCCACCCAGCGATCCTGTGACGCGGCCGGCGCGCGCGGGACCTCGCCCCACGTGCTCGTGCTCACCCCAGCCTCCTCCTGGCCCCCGGCCCTCGCCGTTCGCGTCGGCGCGCGGGCAGGGTGAAGGGTGGCACTCCGCGCGCGGGATGGCCGGGGCGCCATGGAGCCGTCAAACTTCCATCACCTGCGCTGGGGCGGATTTGATCCCGCGCGACCCGGTGTCGATCGGAGGTCGGCGCCGGCCCGTGGAAGGACCCCGGCGACCGTTGCAGGTGGCTCCCTCGCCCGCGGAGACGGAGCAGCCGGGGGAGGGCGCCACTGCGGGTAAACTCGCGAACGCCGCTGGGGAGTGGCCAAGTGGTAAGGCAGCTGACTCTGGATCAGCCAATCGCAGGTTCGAATCCTGCCTCCCCAGCCATTTGTGATGTCTCAATGGCGGTTTCATGGGGTGGCCGCCTGTCTGGGGACATCGTGGACTGCAGGCAGGCCGCCGTCAGAGGCCGATGGCGGTGCCCGCCAGGGTGAGCCCCATGACGATCACCGCGGCCGTCACCGCCACCAGTACGAGGCGCTCCCACAGCCGCAGCCGGTACGGCGCGGGCAGCACGGTCCAGGCCAGCACGATGAGGAGGACGAGCACGATGGGCAGGAGCAGCGAGTTGAGGATCTCGACCCCGATGGCGAGCCCCACCAGCGAGCCGCTGGTCAGCACCAGCGCCGCCGAGAGCACGACCGCCACGATGAAGACGCCATAGAAGAGGGGCGCCTGGCGGAGCCCGCGGTTGAGGCTCCGGGGTTTCCCGGCCACCTCTGCGAAGGCCCAGGCGGCGCCCAGTGAGACGACCAGGCCGGCGACCAGAGCCGCGCCGGCCACCCCCATGGCGAAGGCCAGCCGCCCCCCGGTCGCGCCCAGGGAGGGGGTGAGCGCGGTGGAGATCTGCGCCACGGTGTTGAGCGATCCCGTGTGGTGGTCGAAGAGGGTCGCTCCGGTGGCCACCAGCACGGCCATCATGATCACCTGGGTCACCACGGCACCGGCCGCGGTGTCCACCCGCGCCGCCCGAAGGTCGCGGACGGTCATGCCCTTGTCCAGGATCGCCGCCTGCTGGTAGAAGATCATCCAGGGCATCACCACCGCTCCCACGTTGGCCGCCACCAGGGCGAGGTAGCCGGAGTTTGCGAGCGGCTGACCCGCGATCAGACTGCCGGCCAGCGCCCCCGGGTCGGGGTGGGCCCGGACCGCCGCGACCAGGAAGGCCAGCTCGAAGAGCCCGAGGCCGATCCCGATCCGCTCCACGCGACGGTAGGAACCCGAGGCGACCACCACCACGAGCAGGAGGGCGGCTCCGGGGACGATCAGCTGCTCCGGGACACCGACGATGCTGCCCACGCCCGCGATCCCGGCAAACTCGGTGACCAGCGCACCCACGCTGGTCACCAGCAGCGTCCCCACCGAGACGGCCGCCCAGCCGCGTCCGAACCTCTCCTTGACGAGCTGCGCATACCCCTTGCCGGTGGTGAGGCCCAGCCGGACAGTCAGCTCCATGACGAGGTACAGGACCGGGATCAGGAGCACCTCGAGGGGGAGGAGCCGGTAGCCGAAGCGCGCCCCCGACTGGGCTGCGGTCACCACACTGCCGGCGTCGGTGTCGGCGAGCATCACCATGAGGCCGGGACCGACCGCGGCGGTGAGGAACAGCCAGCGCTGGCGCCGCGAGAGCGAGGGGACGCCCACCACCACCGGTGCGACCCCGGCCACGGCGGGAACCGGCTCCGCCGCAGCGGTCCGCTGGACGGCCGCCGCCCGCACGTTCACCGGGACGCCGCCCCCGGCGCGGCCTGCTCTGGCGGCGGCAGGGCAGCGGAGCTCTCCAGCAACATCTGCTCCCAGCCTGCCCTTTGCCTAGGCAAAGCTCTAGAGCCGGAGGTCACTGACCGGCACGGACATCCGGGCCCTTCCGCGCCCGGTACAGGGTGGGAAGGATCCGACGTCGCCCTCCGTATTCGCTGCGCGTGCGAAGGGTCCTACGTCACCCTCCGTAGATGAAGCCCTCGACGTCGTTGAGGGTGGTCACCTGGCGGGAGTCGATGTCTCCCGGGACCTCGTCGAAGTTCGCCTCGTCCACGTAGAAGTCGGTGGGACTGACGACGGCCACCACGTAGGCGACGTGGCCGTACTCGCTGTAGCCGTTGTACGGACCCCAGACGACGATGGCCCCGGGCGCGGGCGTGGATCCGGTCGAGTACCCCTGGGCCTGGGCGTTGCCGAGCCACTCGTCGGCGTTGCCCCACCAGGTCACCTCGACGAGCGATGCCACATACCAGGTGCACTGGCCCCAGGGGAAGGAGTCCGGGATGTCCCCGAATGCGAAGGGGCAGAGCGCGTAGCCGCAGCTCCCACCGCCACCACCGCCTGCCGCAGCCGCCGCGGCGGCTGCTGCCGCCGCTTCCGCGGCCGCCCGCTCCTCCGCCTGCACGGTGGCGATCTGGCTGAGCAGGGACTGCTGCTGGTCGATGATGCCGGTGGCCTGGGCGTCCAGCGACGCGGCCTGAGCCTTGAGCTGGGCCTCCTGCCCCTGAAGCTGGGTCTCGAGGGACTCGAGCTGGGACTCGGCCTGCGCGGCCTGGGCGAGCTGGGCCTGCTGGGTCTGCTGGAGCGTGGCGAGCCGTTGCTCGTCGGCCTTGACCTCGCCGATGAGCTGCTGGAACTGCTGGCTCACCGCGGTGGCCGACTCGAGCTTCTCCATGAGCGCCTCGACGCTCTGGCTGTCCACCAGCCCGGCGACCACGCCCGTCCCGCCCGCCGTGTAGATGACCACCATCACCTGGGTGAGCTCCGACTTGTCGGTATTGAGATGGGCCGTGTCCACCTGGATGGCCTGGGCGGTCTGAGCCAGGGCGAGGTTGATCTGGTCGATCTGAGCCTGGGTCTGCGCGACCTTGGTCTGGGTGCTGTCGATCTGCTGCTGGACCGCGGCGGCCTGGGCGTCCGCGGCGGCCTCGCTGCCCTGCAGAGTCTGGAGCTGGCCACCGAGCGAGCTGTACTGCTGCTGGAGCGAGCCGATCTGGTCGGTGTATGAATCGGCGAGGCGGTCTGGCGGCAGGGCCACCCGGTAGGACGGCGGGGTGGCAGCGGCGAGCGCTCCGATCGCGAGGACGGAGATGACGAGTCTGCGGGTGAGGCGAGAGGTGGAGCGCACGTCCGTTATCTCTGGACCGGTGTCGGGGGCGGAGCATACCAGCGCCCCAGCGACCCGCAACGGCGCCTTCAGCGATTCGTCACGCGCTCGTGACGCGTCCTCCAGACCCGCCGGCCCGCTCGGCGTATGACGCACCGACGCAGCCGGGCGGTCGTGTCGGCCCTGGTCAATGTGTAGAGTTGGCCGAGATCACGCGGCGGGGCACGCAGATGGAGGGATGGTCCAGGTGAGCGAGGTGCAGGAGGTCAAGCCCGCCCAGGCGGCGGCACCGGTCCTGGCCCCTCGAGGCCTCGAGGGTGTGGCGGTTGCCGAGACCAAGATTGGCGACGTCCGCGGAGAGGAGGGCTTCTACCACTACCGCGGTTACGACGCCACCGAGCTGGCTCGGCACTGCTCCTTCGAGCAGGTCTGGCACCTGCTCCTGGTCGGGGAGCTGCCCGGCCCACGCGAGCTCCGCTGGCTCCAGGACCAGGCGGTCGCCGGCCGGGCCCTTCCCAGCGGCATCGCTCCCATCCTGGACGAGATCGCCCGCCTGCCCGGCTACACGCCGCTGGGAGCGCTGCGCACCGCGGTGTCCCTCTCCTCCGCCGCGCTCAACCTCCAACCCACGCTCGACCTCAGCCCTGACCAGGTGCACAGCGACGCGCTCCGGATGGTGGCGCTCACCCCGGTGCTGCTGATGCGTCTCCAGCGCGTGCATCAGGGACTGCCGCCGGTCGACCCCGACCCGGATCTCGGCTACGCCGCCGCCTACCTCCAGATGCTCACCGGCACCCGCCCCGACCCGGTGGCCGCGCATGCCCTGGAGAAGTACCTCATCACGACCATGGACCACGGCTTCAACTCGAGCACCTTCACCGCCCGGGTCATCACCTCCACCGGCAGTGACATGGGCTCGGCCCTGACCGGGGCCATCGGCGCGCTCGCGGGCCCGCTCCACGGGGGGGCGCCCTCGCGAGCGCTGGACATGCTCGACGCCATCGGCACCCCGGAGCGTGCCGAGGAGCTGCTCCGCGCCGAGGTCCAGTCCGGCGGACGCCTGATGGGCTTCGGTCACCGTGTCTACAAGACCGACGACCCCCGCTCCGTCCTCCTCCACGAGGTGGCCCGGGAGCTGGGCGGCCCGCAGGTGGAGTTCGCCGAGCACGTCGAGGCGACAGCGCTCCAGGTCCTCAGCGAGCTCAAGCCCGGCCGGCGTCTGTACACCAACGTCGAGTTCTACTCAGGTGTGGTCATGAACACCGTGGGCGTGCCCCGGGAGATGTTCACGCCGACCTTCGCCTGCAGCCGAACCGTGGGCTGGACCTCGGCGATCGCCGAGCAGGCGGCCAACAACCGGCTGATCCGCCCCTCGGCGATCTACGTCGGCCCCACGGCCCCCCGGCCGCTCCCCGACGGCTACGCCTACGCCTGACCGCTGATCAGAGCTGGCGCCGGCAGGGACGGCGGGGGAGAATGGGTTCCACGCATCCGGATGAGGAGGAAGGCACGATGCCAACACTCGTGCGTGCGCTGGCCCCCGACCCCTACGACCTGCTGCCCACGGTCCCCGGGTTCCAGCTGGTCAGTGACGACATCGCCGACGGGCGGACCCTCGGCATCCTCCACGCCCATCACAGCGCGGATGGCGGGAACCAGAGCCCCCACCTGCGCTGGAGCGGCTTTCCCAGCGCGACCCGCGGTTTCGTGGTGACCTGCCTGGACCCCGACGCCCCCACCGGCAGCGGCTTCTGGCACTGGGCCCTGGTCGGTGTGCCGGTCGGCGTGACCGAGCTCGGCCGCGGGGCGGGAGCGTCAGACGCCCCCCTGCCCCCCGGGGCCTTCCACGTCCGCAACGACTTCGGCACGCTCGACTACGGGGGAGCGGCGCCGCCTCCCGGCGACCGCCCCCACCGCTACATCTTCGCCGTCCACGCCGTGGACACCGACAGCCTGGGCGTGAGCCGAACCGACTCCCCGGCGGTGGTCGGTTTCAACCTGACGTTCCACACCCTCGCCCGGGGGACGCTGCGCGCGACCTATCAGCGCTGAGCTGAGCCCGGAGCCGGTCGAAGACGCGCCGCCGCGAGTCGGTCAGCTCTCGCTCGAGGCTGCCCAGAGGTTGATCCCGCTGTCGGTGGCCAGCCGGTCGATCTCCTCCAGCTCGGCGGCGGAGAACTCAATCTGCTCGAGCGCGGCGAGGTTCTCGTCGAGTTGGGCGGCGCTGCTCACCCCGATCAGGGCCGACGTGACCCTGGGGTCGCGAAGCACCCAGGCCAGGGCCATCTGGGCCAGCGACTGGCCGCGCCGGGAGGCCACCTCGTTGAGCCCGCGGATCTTGGCCAGCGTCTCTGCGCTCAGCATGTCCGGCGAGAGCGAGCCCCGCTGCTGGGCCCGCGAGCCCTCCGGGATCCCCTGCAGGTAGCGGCCGCTGAGCATCCCCTGCGCCAGCGGGGAGAAGGCGATGCAGCCGATGCCCTCGGCCTCCAGCACATCCAGCAGCCCCCCCTCGATCCAGCGGTTGAGCATCGAGTAGGACGGTTGGTGGATCAGGATGGGGGTGCCCAGCCCGGCCATGATCTCCACCGCCGCCTCGGTGTGCGCCGGCGAGTACGAGGAGATGCCCGCATACAGGGCCTTGCCCTGGCGCACCGCGGTGTCGAGGGCGCCCATGGTCTCCTCGAGCGGGGTCTCGGGGTCGTGGCGGTGGGAGTAGAAGATGTCGACGTGGTCGACACCCATCCGCTTCAGGCTCTGGTCAAGGCTGGCCAGAAGGTACTTGCGCGAGCCCCATTCCCCGTACGGGCCCGGCCACATCTCATAACCGGCCTTGGTGGAGATGACCAGCTCGTCGCGGTAGGGGTGGAGGTCGCTGGACAGCACCCGGCCGAACGTCTCCTCGGCCGAGCCAAAGGGCGGCCCGTAGTTGTTGGCCAGGTCGAAATGGGTGATGCCGCGATCGAAGGCGTGGAGCAGGATTTCGCGGCTCTGGCTGAGCGGCCGCTCGCCGCCGAAGTTCTGCCAGAGCCCGAGGGTGATGAGCGGCAGGCGGAGCCCGCTCCGCCCGGAGCGTCGGTATGTCATCGACTGGTAGCGATCGGGGGCGGCGACGTAGGTCATCGGATGGTCCCTCCGTGCGGTGTGGGGGCGCCCGCCCGGGCGGCTTTCCGGGCGGCGCGTACGCATGTTTGACCGCCGCCGAATTAGTGTCGCTATGATAACCAAGTGCACATGTGTTCGTGGAACGACGGAATGCTCATGTGCTCAGCGAACGAAACCCCGGAGAGCCCATGACCGGTGACGTCGTCAACGACTTCTGTGTCCAGGCCGCGACCGTGAACGGGTCCGGCTCACAGTCCTCCAACCTGGTCATCACCAAGGCGCTCTTCCACATGGGCATCCCGGTGGCGGCCAAGAACGTCTTTCCCTCGAACATCGAGGGACAGCCGACCTGGTACGACATCCGGGTCAGCCCGCAGGGCTACCAGGCGCGCAAGCGGACCGTCGACATCCTGATCGCACTCAACCCGGCCACCTGGGAGCAGGATGCGGCCAACGTCGTTCCCGGCGGCGCCGTGATCCATGAGGCGACCTTCCCCAAGGTAGGGCTGGCGGCACGCGAGGACGTGTCCTGGTACCCGGTGCCATTCGCCCGCCTGGCCCGGGAGCGGCTGGACGCCAAGCCCGATCTGCGCAAGTACCTCCAGAACATGATCTACGTGGGTGTGCTGGCCGAGCTGATCGGGCTCGACCCGGCAGCGGTCGAGCGGGGCGTGCGCGATCAGTTCAGGACCAAGCCGAAGGCTGCCGACCTCAACCTCCTGGCCATCCAGATCGGCGTGGAGTACACCCGCGAGAACCTGGTCAAGAGCGACCCCTTCCGGGTGACACCGATGGACGCCACGCGGGGGACCGTGCTCCTGGACGGCAACCGGGCCGCCGCCCTGGGCGGGATCATGGCCGGGTGCACGGTGCTCGCCTGGTATCCGATCACCCCGTCATCCTCACTGTGCGAGGCGTTCATCGACTACGCCGCGCGCTTCCGCGCCGACCCCGACAGCGGTGAGAAGCGCTACGTCGCAGTGCAGGCCGAGGATGAGCTGGCCGCCATCGGGATAGCCCTGGGCGCCGGGTGGGCCGGTGCCCGGGCCATGACCGCGACCTCGGGACCGGGCATCTCGCTGATGGCCGAGCTCACCGGCCTCGGCTACTACGCGGAGATCCCCGCGGTCATCTTCGACATCCAGCGGGTCGGACCCTCGACCGGGCTGCCCACCCGCACGATGCAGGGTGACCTCGGCTTCGTCCACACGCTCTCACACGGCGACACGGCCCACCCGGTGCTGCTGCCGGGCACGGTCGTCGAGGTGTTCGAGGACGCGCAGCGGGCCTTCGACGTCGCCGAACGTCTGCAGACCCCGGTCTTTGTCCTCAGTGACCTCGACCTCGGCATGAACACCTGGATGACCCCGCCGCTGCCCTACACGGAGGGGGGCGTCGACCGTGGCAAGGTACTCGACGCCGAGGGGCTGAAGAAGGTCGCAGACTGGGCGCGCTACCGCGACGTGGACGGGGACGGAATCCCCTACCGCACCCTGCCCGGCACCCCCGACCCCCGCGCCGCCTACTTCACGCGGGGCTCGGGTCACGACGAGCACGCGCTCTACACCGAGAGCCCTGACGTCTACCAGGCCAACATGGACCGGCTCCGCCGCAAGATCGAGGGAGTGCGGACGCTGATGCCGGCGCCGCTCGTCGAGGAGACGGGCAACCCGGTCGCGATCCTCGCCTATGGCACCACTCACCACGCCGTGGTCGAGGCCCGCCACCTGCTGGCCGCCCACGGCCTCGACGTGGACTACATCCGCGTCCGCGCCCTGCCCCTGCACCCGGCGGTCGCCGCGTTCATCGGACGTCACGAGCGCGTCTACGTGGCCGAGCAGAACCGGGACGGCCAGATGGAGGCGATCCTCCGCCAGGAGCTGTCCGGGGAGCTGGCCGACCGGCTGCGCGGGGTCCGCCACTTCAACGGCGTCCCCATCGACGCCGAGGCCATCAGCGAACCGATGCTCGCCGGCGAGCGGGCGGGGCAGGAGAGCGCCGAGCCCCATCCCGTCGAGAACGGCCGCGTCCCGGTGGCCTGAGGGAGACTGAGCAATGTCCGTCGCCATCGAGAAGCTGAACCGTCTGGGGCTGAGCCGCGACGACTACAAGGGCGCCCACACCACGCTCTGCGCCGGCTGCGGCCACAACTCCATCACCAACCACATCATCAAGGCGCTCTACGACAGTGGCGTCGAACCCCACCTGCTCACCAAGATGAGCGGGATCGGCTGCTCCTCGAAAGCCGCCGCCTACTTCGTCGATCACGCCCATGGTTTCAACGGCGCGCACGGCCGGATGCCGTCGCTCGCCACCGGAGCCAAGCTCGCCAACCGCGATCTCGTGGTCTTCGGCATCAGTGGCGACGGTGATACCGCATCCATCGGTCTCGGCCAGTACTGCCACATGATCCGGCGCAACCTCGACATGACCTACATCATCGAGGACAACGGCGTCTACGGTCTCACCAAGGGCCAGTTCTCGGCGACCGCCGACCTGGGGTCCCGGCCCAAGCGGGGACCTGCCAACCGCTACGAGCAGATCGACGTCTGCGCCCTGGGCATCGAGCTGGGCGCGAGCTTCGTGGCGCGCAGCTTCAGTGGCGACGGCAAGCAGCTCGTCCCGCTCATCCAGGCCGGCCTCGCCCATCGCGGAACGGCGGTGCTCGACGTGATCAGCCCCTGCGTCACCTTCAACGACCACGAGGGCAGCACCAAGAGCTACGCCTACGTCAAGGACCACGACGCCCCGGTCAACACTCCCGACTACATCGCCCCTCTGGAGGAGATCACGGTCGACTACGAGCCGGGGACGGCCCAGGACGTGGAGCTGCACGACGGATCTCACATCATCCTGCGCAAGATCAGCCCGGACCACGATGCCCGGGATCCCATCGCGGCCATGCGCCTGCTCTTCGAGGCCCGGCACTCCGGCGAGATCGTCACCGGCCTCCTCTACGTCAATCCCGACGCTGACGACCTCTGCACCCGCGAGGGGCTGCCCTCCCGCCCGCTGGCGGCGCTCCGGATCGAGGATCTGCGGCCCTCCCGCGAGCAGTGGGATGCGCTGATGGCGGGGCTGGCGTAGGGATCTCCCCCGGCGCGGGCGGGTTCGGCAGGCCCCCTTCAGGAGGCCATGGACGCTGCGGCGACGCTGTGGAATGCCGCCGCCGGCGCCCATGTTCGCGGCACCACGGGTATCCTCGGAGAGGTGCACAGCGGACAGCGACAGGCGTGCAGGGCCGGCGATGCTCAGTAGGGACACGCGCACGGCCACCTGGTGGAGATCGGTGGACAAGCCCCCCGCCGCCGGCTGGCAGGCGCCGGCCGCCCCGCCGCGGAAGCGCGAGAGGCGGCGCCGGGCCGGCCTGCAGCCGCTGGTGGCCGCAGGCGCAGCTCCGGTCACCGGCGCGCTCGCCAAACCTCGTCGCGACCCGGTGCGGGTCGCCTGGGGGCTGCTCTGGCGCTATGCGACCGTGGGCGCGGTGGCGTTCGCCGTCGTCGCCGGCCTCCACCTCCCCGACGTTTCGCTGGTGGTCGTCGGGGCGGGCGGGCTCCTCCTCGGCCTCTGGTTCCGGCGCGGCTGGGTCCCCGCCCTCTGGCGGGCCGCCGTGCTCGGCTGGCTGGCCGCCGCGACGGCGGGGTCGTGGTTCTTCCCGGTGGTCCTGGTCGCCGCGCTCCTGGTGGTGAGCATCGAGCCCTGGCTCGCAGCCCGGCGCCCGCCGCGGTCCCGCGACCACGGCTCAGGCGGGGGCTGAGCCCCTCCGCCGGCCGGCGCCGAGGGCGCCCGCGGCATCGCGAACCCAGGCCAGGACCAGGCTGGGGGCCCCGCGCAGCGTCTGCTCGACCGCGGGCAGCACCCGGGTGCCCCGGATGCGGGTGACCACCAGGAGCTGGAGGATGAAGCCGGCGACGGTCACCCACATGTACACGGGTGCCAGCAGGTCGAAGAGGGGGGCGGCGTGCGACGCCGTGGTGATCCCCGGGTCGAAGAGGTACTCGGCGAACTCGGCGGGCCCGGCCAGCAGCACCCACCCCAGCGCCCCGGCGAGCGCCGCCCGGCGCACGAAGCGGTCGGTCACGCCCTCCTCCCGCACCCAGCAGAAGAGGCCGATCAGGGGGACGAGCAGGAAGAGGAAGTAGGGGCGCTCGGTGATCGGGCTCACCAGCATGATGGCCTCGACCGCGAGGCCGACCTCGAGGAGCGAGAGGCTGTCGCGGCGGAGCGGGCGGGCCGAGGAGACCGCGACGGTCAGCCCGAGGACGACCACCACCACCACGATCCAGAGGAGCGTCACCGCCCCGGGTGCGACGGTGAGCGGCCGCCCCGCCGGGTTGATGGTGAAGAGGCGGGCGAGCACCCCCTTGGGGGACTCGTTGTGGATGAAGGCGACGTACTGATTGGCCCAGAAGCCCCAGGCGGTCCAGAAGTCGGACCACGCCCGCTGGCCGAAGAGGAGGAAGGGCGCCAGGCCGAGCACGAGCGCGGATCCCACCGTGGTCAGTGCGAATCGGAAGTCGCGCCGCCAGAGCAGCAGAGCGGCGAGCAGGAGCAGCTCGGGCTTGATCGCGCAGGCGGCGCCGAGGAGGACCCCCGCCAGGCCGGCGCGGGCCGCCGAGCGGGCCCAGAGCGCGGTGCAGAGCAGGGCCATCAGCAGCACGTCGGTCTGGCCCAGGTCCCATTCCCGGTGGACGGGCAGGGTGACGGCCGCGGCGGCGGCCAGAAGGAGCGTCATCCCCCATCCGGGACGCAGCCCGGTGCAGCAGAGCGCCGCGTACACGGCGACCACGAGGAACACGACGTTGAGCACATCCCAGGTGGTGAGCGCGCCATAGGGGGAGAGGAATGTCAGCGGCACCATCAGCAGGGCGAAGAAGGGGGCGTAGACGAACGCCACCGTCGTCCAGTAGGTGCCATTGCCCGCCGGGATGTAGGCGTGGATGAAGTTGATCGCCGGGATGTAGGGGTCGGTGCCCGACCGGATGTCGAGGCCCGCCTGGTAGAAGCTGCGGAAGTCGATGGTTCCGAAGCGGGAGGAGCCGTAGCGCATGTTGTAGGCGGCGGCCACGGCCAGCACCGCGATGCCGATCGGCACGGCGAAACGCCGGAATGGCGCGACCATCGCGGGCAGGCGGGGGTCCACCGTGGCCAGGTCGAATCGGGGACGCTCCGCCCCGGGGACGGCCTCAGCTCCGGCCGTGTCCGCCGGTACGGCCTCGCCCTCGCTGCTCACCGGGCGGATGATGGCACGCCGGGCAGGTCAGGCATGGGCCGATCGCGGGTGATCGAGACGGCGCCCGGGGACCGCGCCGCCTAGCCGAGGCCGGTCGCCCCGACCACCGCGGCGACCAGATCGTCGCGCACCCAGAGGATCTCGGAGCCGGACTGCTCCACCGCCTGGTAGCCGGATGCGAGCACGGGGTTGATGTCCGGGTACGCCTGGCGGGCCGAACCCTCGGTGATGATCAGCTGGGGCTGGAGCTCGCCGACCTTCTGGGCCACCTGCCCGTCGAAGCCGAGCAGCACCTCGTCGTTGTAGATCGGAGGCGTCGGCAGCACCAGCTGGAGCTGGTTGTCGTCGTAGAGCCAGGCGTCCGACGACCAGACGACCGCCGAGCTGCCGTCGAGGCTGTGGGTGCTGATCCAGGCGGAGATCTGGCTGTCCTCGGGGAAGCGATAGTCGAACTGGTCCTGGTAGGCGGCCAGCGACTGGCCGCGCATCAGCGTGGTGACGGCGCCGCCGTAGTAGAAGCCGAGACTGTGGCCGTACTGGGCGTAGATCGGGGGCCAGTCCATGCCGACCACCGAGGCGCCCACCGCGGTGGCGGCCGTCGCGGCGATGAGCCCAGCCCCGGCCAGGCGGCGCGAGAGCGTGGCGCCCGCCGGCCAGCGAAGGCGCAGGCTGCTGACCGCCAGGGCAGCGGGCGCGATGGAGGGCACGAGGTAGTGGGGGTACTCCTGGCGGGCGAGGGCCGGGATCATGAGAGCCGCCGCCGCCCAGACCCAGAACGCCCAGATCGGGCTGCGGTCGCGGCGATGGAACCAGGCCGCGATCAGGATGACGGCGAGCACCGTGGCGCCGACCGCCAAGCGGAGCAGGAGCCCGCCCTGGGTGGTGGTCTGACCGGGGGCGGTCTGAGCCCCCGAGGCGTACTGCAGCCAGAAGCCGACCAGGGCGTAGCCGACCCTGCCGGCGCCGGCCGTGATCATGGCGGGCACCAGCCACACGGCGGTGGCGCCGGCCACGGTCGCCGCGTACACGGCGACCCGCCGCCAGCTCGCCCGCCCCGCCAGCGCCAGGATCAGGCCGAAGGCGCAGGTCTCGGCGAGGGCGGTCTGCTGGTAGGCGACCGCCACCGCCGCCAGCAGCCCCACCGCGGCCGGCCAGAGCGGCCAGCGGCGGGAGTCGGGGGCGGCGACCCGGGTGATCAGGAGGGCCCCCGCCCAGGTGAGCGGGGCGATGAGCAGGCCCTCGGGGAGGAGCAGCTCGGCGTCGAAGATCGGCAGCCCGAGCAGGATCGCGGTGAGCAGCAGGGCGGCCACGGTCCGGCGCCGCCCCAGCAGCCGGCTGCCGGCATAGGCGACCGCCAGCAGGGTCGTGAAGCCGGCGAGGAGCGGGAGGACGTGGAGGGCGGCCTCGCTGGTCCCCAGCGTCTGGATCACGAGCGCCACCGTCCAGATGTGGAGGGGCGGCTTGTTGGTCCAGATCTGGGAGTAGAGGACCTGGCCCCGGAGCAATGACCGCGCGGTGGCAACATAGCCGGCCTCGTCGGTGTACCAGTGCGGCTCCAGGAACGCCGGGACACGGAGCAGGGCGAAGAGGGCGAGCGGTCCGCCCAGCCAGAGGCCCCGGCGGAGGCGGTAGACGCGAGCGGAGGACGCCGCCCCGCCGGGCAGCCCCCCCACCGCCGCCGCCATCCGCATCCTCCTCACCGGGGCCGCTGCGGCCTCGCGCACCCCGGGTCCGCCGGGTGAAAGCCCCAATCTAGCGTCGCGTAGCTTCCCCCGGCAACCTTGCGCGGGCATTAACCGGCCGCCGATGTGTCATCGTCCCACCCCGTGGTCGTCGCGCCGGAGATCGATCCGCCCCCCGCCACCCCTCGGAAGGTCCCCTGGCCGCCCCGCTTCACCCTCGGCGGGGTGGTGCTGGGCGCGGCCCTCACGGTGATCCTGGTCGTCCTCTGCCGCCGGGTCGGCGACCCCGACTTCTGGTGGCACATAGAGACGGGGAGCTGGATCATCAACCACGGCGCCCTTCCCAGCCACGAGCTGTTCACCTACACGGCCTCCAACCGGGCCTGGGCCGACCAGGAGTGGGGCAGCGAGGTGCTCGGTGACCTGATCTTCCGGGCCGGCGGCTTCCTGGCCTTCAGCCTCGCCTACACGGCGGTCACCTGGATCGGCTTCTGGTTCATCTGGCGCCGCATCGCCATCGAGCGGGTGCCCGCCCTGATCGCCGGTGCATGCCTGGTCCTGGCCGCGGCGGCCGGGGTCGAGGTCTGGGGCCCGCGCTCGCAGATGATCAGCTTCGCGTTCACCTGCCTCACCCTCTACTGGGTCGAGACCTACCTCCGGGACCGCAGCCGCGCCGTCTACCTCATGCCGCTCGTCATGGTGGTGTGGGCGAATCTCCACGGCGGCTTCGTCTACGGGCTCGCCGTGCTCGGGCTCGCCGCGTTCGCTGAGACCGTGCTCTGGGTCACCTCACCCGAGGACCCGGCTCACCGACGCCGCTCGCTCCGCCTCTGGGCGGTGCTCGTCGCCTCCGGGATCGCGGGGCTGATCAACCCGCTCACCATCCGCGCCTACCTGGCCGCCATCGAGACCCAGACCAGCGGCGTCCAGCAGAGCTTCATCGCCGAGTGGCACTCCCCGAGCTTCCACTCGCTGGGCGAGCTCTTCCTTGAGCTCATGCTCCTGGCGGTCGTCTTCGCGATGGCCTGGCGGCGGCCCCGGCTCTGGGATGCGCTGCTCACCGTGGTCGGCATCTATGCCGCGCTCTCGGCGGTGCGCAACGCCCCCCTGGCCGCCGCGGCGCTCACGCCCATGCTGGCCTGGGCTTTCGCGGGCTTCTGGGAGCGGCACCAATGGCAGGAGCGGGTCAGCGCGTGGATCCAGCGCCGGCGCTCCGACCTCATGGTCCTGGCGACGCTGGGCGCGTTCCTGGTCGCGGTGGGGACGGCCGGCTTCGCCGCCAACACCCTGAGCAGCCAGACCGCGAGCACCGATGCCAACTTCCCGGTGGGGGCCGCCAACTGGCTGGCGTCGCATCCGACCGTGGGGACGCGGATGTTCAACGCCTACGACTGGGGCGGCTACCTCATCTACCGCTTCTATCCGGACCCCAGTCGCGCCGTCTTCATCTACGGAGAGGCGACCGAGCTGGGCAACCAGCTGCTCCAAGACGTCAGCGACGTCGAGAACTCCGAAACCGACTGGCAGCACATCCTCGACGAGTACGGCGTCAACTACGTCGTCGAGCGCACCGACTCCGCGCTCAGCATGGCGCTCTCCGTCGACCCCCAGTGGAAGCAGGTCTACCGGGACTCGTTCGCGGTGATCTTCGTCAAGCAGTAGGCGCCGCGGGGGGCGTCGCCGGCGCCGCCTCGGGGCGGGCCTCGGGCGGCACGCCCCTCCCCTCCTCCTCGCGCCGGCGCTTCTCCCGGCGGCTGAAGTAGAGGCGCAGGGCGGCGGTGCCGCCGCCGAAGAGCACGAAGAGCAGCACCGCGGTGACCACCGGCGCGCCGCCCGGATGGGCGGCGGTGGACTGGGGGCGCAGCTCGACCTCGATGAGGCCGAAGACGGCGACCGCGAAGGTCGCCGCCCAGGCCGCCCGGCTCCACTGCAACAGGGTGCCGCCGGGGAGGAACGCGAGCGGCATCAGCGAGATCACCTGGCCGACCAGGCCACCGACGAAGACGGCCGCCAGGAGGTCGGCGAGCAGGACGATGCCGAAGGGGGCGCCGGGCACCCGGGCGGACTGCCCGACCGGAATCCAGATCAGCCAGGCGGCGACCGCCACCAGGAGGCCGGCGATGGCCCCGAGCGCGACGGTGTGACCCTGCTCTCGCTTGGCGAGCGTCCCCTGGAAGGCCAGCCCGGCGATCACCCCGTAGAGGTAGCCCGGCGCGAAGGAGCTGAGCCGGGAGACCAGCACGCACGCGGCCGCGACGGCGAGGCCGGCGGGGAGGGCATGGAGGCGCGGCTCGACATGCTGGTGGCGCAGCCGCCGGTAGACGGCGCCCACCATCCCGCCGACGAGGACGCCGGCGAGGATGGCCAGCACCACCGCCAGGTAGGTGGCGGCGGAGCGAAGGTTGAGGCCGAAGTCGGGATCGTTGAGGCTGCCGAGGAGCGCCCCCACCAGGACCACGGCGGCGAAGGCGCCGAAGCGCAGCAGCCCCCCCGCCTCGCGCTCTGCCTCGCGGCGGAAGCGTCGCAGCCAGCGCAGACGGCGCAGCGTCATGTCGCGGATGTCGTCGTAGTTGTCCTCGAAGGTGCGGTTGAAGAGCTGGGCCGGGAAGGTGATGAAGAGGATCACCCCCAGGGTGATGGCGGCCCCGATCAGGGTGTGGAGAGGGGACCCGAAGGCCTGGGCGGGGGTGGCGAGGCCCGAGGAGAACGACGACACGTCGGGGTTGCCGGGTGCGGCCGTGACCGCCGGTGCGGCGCAGGCCAGGTTGGTCGAGGCCGGGAAGCTGGCACCCACCGGCACCGCGAGCAGGGTGAGGTTCTCCGCGCCCGTGTTGACGCCGACACTGCCGTCACACGCCCAACCGTCGGGCAGCGACTCCGTTCCCGCCACCACGATGGCGTGCCAGTCCCCGGCCGAACCCTCGGTCGCCTCCAGCACGGTCAGAGTGAGGGTGTCACGACCCAGGTTCGGCGGAGGATGGCACGACGGCAGGTCGGGCCCGCCATAGCCGCCCGAGACGGTGGTGCCGGAGAAGGAGCTCCCAGCGTGCACCATCACGGTCGAGGTGTCCCAGTACCAGTCCACGGTGTTGTCGACGAGTTGGAAGGATGCACCCGGCGACGGGGATGTCATCGCCGCGGTGCAAACGCCGGCCGCGCTGCACGTCGAGGAGAGCAGCACCGTCTCGAGCGCGGTGGTGCCGACCGGGACGCTGCTCCGGAATGTGTAGCCTGCGGTGACGGTCGAGGGCGCGACCGTGATCCGCAAGTGCCACTCACCGCTCAGAGTGGCGGCCTGGACGTCGCCGCAGTCGGCCAGGGCGGTCACCGCAGTCGCCAGCGCGACCGCGCCGAGGGCGGCGGCGGCGATCGGCACGCGCAGGCGATGGACCAGGGATCTCGGCGGGCTCTTCACGCTCTCCCCCCGTCAGACGCGACCGCCGGAGCGGTTGGGGACGAGTATGCCACGGGCTCCGGCCAGCAACCACCGGCGGCGGCGTAACCTCTGCAGCGGCGCGGCCGCTGCCGGGCCGGATGCCCGTCACGGCCGGAGCGGGCATCGCCGAGGTCCGGCCGGAGGAAAGCGACGTGTCCACCGCCTGGCCCCCGCCCCCTGCGGACGGCGATCCCGCGACGCCGGGATACACCTGGCCGGCGCCCGGGCAGCCGCCGCCCTCACCCTACCCGTTCTCCGGGCAGTCCCCCTACCCGTACCCGCCACCCCCCGGCTACCCGTACGCGGCGCCGCCCGGGTACCCGGTGCAGCCGGGCCAGCCCCCTTGGGGAGGCCCCTATCCCCCGCCCTACGCGCAGCCCTACCCGGGATACGCGGCGCCCACGTCCACCAACGGGTTCGCCATCGCCTCCCTGGTTCTCGGCATCCTCTGGCTCTACTGGGTGGGGTCCATCCTCGCCGTCATCTTCGGCCACATCGCGCTGGCGCAGACGAGCGACCGGCGGCAGGGGGGCAGGGGTCTGGCGATCGCCGGCCTGGTGCTGGGCTACATCGGGGTGGGCGTGCTGGTCCTGGTGATCGTCCTGGCGCTCATCGTCGGCACCGCCAACGTCCACTCCAGCGTCACCGTGACGCCGGTGACCGGCATCTAGTGCGACCCCGCTACGGCTACCTCGGGCCGGAGGGCACGTTCGCCGAGGTTGCGCTGCGCAGCCTCCCCGAGAGCAGGGACGCGGACCTGATCCCGGTGGAGACGGTCGCCGACGCCTTCGCCGCCCTCCGCGACGGGTCGGTTGCCGGTGCCGTGGTCCCCTTCGAGAACTCCGTCGAGGGCTCGGTGAGCGGGACCCTCGACGAGTTCGTGAGCGGGAGCCCGCTGCACATCGCGCGCGAGATGCTGGTCCCGGTCCGCCTCTCGCTGCTCGCCCGCCCGGGGACCGCGCTCGGCTCGGTCCGGGTGGTCGCCTCGCATCCCCACGCCATCGCCCAGTGCCGGCACTGGCTGCGGACCCACCTGCCCCAGGCCAGGGTCCAGGCGGCTCCCTCGACGGCGGAGGCCGCCCAGGCGGTGGCCGAGGGGTCGGACGGTGTCGACGCCGCCATCGCCTCCCCCGCCGCCGCCGAACGCTACGGTCTGACCGAGCTGGTCGCCGACATCGGCGACCATGGCCACGCGGTCACCCGCTTCGTGCTGGCGGTCACGCCGCGAGCGCTGCCACGGCCCACCGGGGCCGATCGGACCACGGTGGTCACGCTGATCGCCGACGACCATCCGGGTGCCCTGCTGGAGCTGCTCACCGAGTTCGCCGTCCGGGGGGTGAACCTCACCCGGATCGAGTCCCGCCCCACCGGACACGGCCTGGGCCGCTACTGCTTCTCGATCGACTGCGAGGGCCACGTCGACGAAGCACGCGTGGGCGACGCCCTGGCGGCGCTCCACCGATTCTGCGCGGAGGTCCGCTTCTGCGGCTCGTACCCGCGGGCCGACGGTGAGAGCCCGCGGCTCCGCCCGGGGACCGCGGACGCCGACTTCCAGGCGGCCGCGGCCTGGCTGGACCGGGCCCGGCGAGGAGCCGGCTGAGCCCAGTCAGGGCCCCCCGCGCGCGGCCTGGAGCAGCTCGCGGTTTGCGTCGTCGCGATCCGCTGTTACGGGGCTGTGGCCAAACCTCCTGGGTTCCCGTGAAACCGGCCCCGTTAGGCTCGGAGCAACGTCTAGTGCATTTGAACTACCCGGTCGGTAGGACGAGAAAGGGAAGATCATGGAACGGCGCGGGGGGAGGCCCAGGCGCACCCATCTGGCCCGGGTCTCCCTGGTCTTCGCTGCCACGGTGGCCGCCACCGCCCTGATCGGCTTCGGAGGCATGGCCGCCTGGCAGGCGTACTCGGAGAACGCCGGCAACAGCGTGGCCGCGGGCAGCCTGGGCCACAGCAACACGGTGGCCACCCAGAGCTGCACCTCGGTCACCTCGACCTCCCTGCTCAACCAGGCGGGCAACACCTGCGCCGTGATCATCGGCGTGAGCGGCGTCTCCCCCTCCTCACCGGCCACGCTGACCTCGGGCGCGGTCGTGATCACCTCGACCGGCACCCTCCAGAGCACGCTCAGCATGCAGATGCCGTCCGCTGCGACCGGCAACCTCTGCGCCGACCTGGAGCTGACGGTGACCGACTCCAGCAGCGTCACCGACTACGCGGCCGCCGCCCTGAGCACCCAGATGGGGGCCACCAGCCTCAAGGACAGCGCGGGTGCCACCACCTGGCCGGGGACCTCGCCAGGCCCCGCGGGCACCGACACCTACGCCTTCACGATCACCAAGGGGACCAACTTCAACACCGACTATCAGGACGCTGGGCAGAGCTGCACCTTCTCCATCCTCTTCACCCAGCAGGCCGACTAGCGGAGGGCTGAAGAGACCCCGGCGGTCCGCCTTGCCGGGCTCAGCCGAGGGGGGCGTCCTCCGGGCTGCGCAAGAGCACCGCGACGATGACGAGCGCGATCCCGAGCAGCTCGAGCGGCTGTGGGACCTGGCGCAGGAGCAGCAGCCCCATCACGGTGGCGGTCGCCGGCAGCAGGCTGAGCAGGGTCGCGAAGGCGCCCCGGGAGAGGCGCCGCAGCAGCACCTGGTCGAGGGCGTAGGGGATGACGCTGGAGAGCAGTCCGGCGCCCACCGCGAGCAGCAGGACGGCACCGTGTCCCGCGCTCTCCACCGCCGGGGCGGCCGCGAACGGGGCGATCGCGAACGTGCCGGCCACCATGGCGGCCGCCAGGCCGGTCGTGCCCAGCCCGCGGCGGGCGACCCGGTGGGCCAGGACGATGTAGACGGCCCAGAGGAGGCCGGCGGCGAGAGCGAGCCCCACTCCCAGCCCGCTGCCCGACAGGCTGATCCGGCTGAGCGTGGCCACGCCCGCCACGGCCACCAGCAGCGCGGCCAGGTTGCGGAGCCCGCGCACGGCGACCGCGGCCACCAGGACGGGGCCGATGAACTCGATGGCGACCGTGGTGCCCAGTGGGAGCCGCTGGATGGCCAGGTAGAAGGTGAGGTTCATGGCGGCCAGCGCGATCCCGAAGACAGCGACCAGGAGCAGGGCGTCCCAGCGCTCATGGCGGAGCGCCCGCCACGGTCTTCGCCAGGCACAGAGGACGACCGCGCCGGTCAGCACCCGGATCCAGGCCACCCCCGCAGCCGGCATCGCGGCGAAGGCATGGACGGCCAATGACGCGCCCGCGTACTGGGAGATCGCGTTGACGACGAAGAGGGCGACCAGATGGGGCGCCGGACGTCCCGCCGGCGCTGCCGGGGCCGGCGCTGGACGCGCGAGCGTGAGGCTGTCAGCTTTCGAGCGACGCCCTCAGCCGGATCTCGACGCCCATCAGCGCCTTGGAGACCGGGCAACCCGACCTCGCCGCCTCGGCGGCGGCCTGAAAGGCGGCGGCCTCGATGCCCGGCACCCGGGCGGTGGCCACGAGATCGATCCCGGTGATCGTGGCGCCGTCAGGACGGCCGGTCTCGAAGGCGACGCTGGCGCTGACATCGACCCGCTCCGGCGCATGGCCCAGCTTGGCCAGCTCGTTGGAGAAGGCCATGGAGAAGCAGGCCGCGTGAGCGGTGGCGATCAGCTCCTCGGGGCTCGTCGCCCCCGGCTCGCGCTGGGTGCGGCGGCCCCACGAGATGGGCAGCTCGGGGAATGCGCCACTCCCCGGGCGGACGGTCCCACCGCCGGCGGTGAGGTCCCCTGACCAGGTCGCCGCGGCGGTGCTGTGTGCAATCGGCATGGGTGAGCCTCCCAACCAACCCCCCGGTGATGCAGGGGCACTGTGATGCTAGTGTCCTGGCTCGGAACTTCGTCGAGCAGAGCGTGGCCGGCCCATGCGAGCCGATCGGGAGCCCGAGCCATCCGCTCCGCCCGGTCACGGTCGCCGACCAGGACGTCGCTCTATGATGATAGCGACGATGGCGGATGTTACTGTGCCTGACACTCAGCTTTCTCAACCTGCGCCGCGGGGAAAGCGCGCTGCTCCGACGAACTCAGAGCGCCCACCGGGCGGAGGAACGACCCGCGCCGGCGCCTCTGCGCATGCGGGTTCGGAGGCACTGCTCCTCGACATCGCCGTCCACGAGCTGCGCTCCCCGCTCACCGTCATCCAGGGCTACGCGTCACTGCTGGAGGGCGGCGACCTGGGAGGGCTGGAGGCCCCCGCACAGAAGGCGGTCCGGGTCATCGCGACCAAGGCGCGCGAGGCTCAGGAGATCGCCACCTCGCTGCTCACCGTGGCCCGATTGGAGAGCAACGAGCTGAACATCGAGAGCACGACGACTCCGCTCTGCCCGCTCCTGGAGACCGCCCTCGAGAGGGTCAGGCCGCGCCTCGAGCTGGCCGGCGCCGCCCTCGACGTGGAGTGCCCCGCCGGCTTGGAGGCGCTCGCCGACGCCGACCTGGTGACGCGAATCCTGGACAACCTTGTCAACAACGCTCTTATCTACTCCGACCCCCCGGCCGCGGTATCGCTGGTGGCCCGTCCGGGCGCCACCTGGGTCGAGATCCGCGTCAGCGACCGTGGACCGGGGGTTGCCGAGGCGGACCGGGAGCGGATCTTCGAGCGCTTCGTCCGGGGGGCGGGGGCCGAGCGTGCCGCCGGGACCGGGCTGGGCCTCTACATCAGCCGCGAATGCGCCCGCCGCATGGGCGGCGACCTCACCCTGGAGGAGAGCGGCCCCGGCCGGGGCAGCACCTTCCTGCTCTGCCTGCCGGCGGTCTGACCTCCCAGCGGCGGCCTGACCTCCACGCCGGATGCGGGGCTAGGAGAGCCTCACGCGTGGATCGATGGCTGCGTAGAGGACGTCGACGATGATGTTGGCGGTGACGATGAAGGCTGCCGCCACCAGCACGATCCCCTGGATCACGGGCAGGTCCTCTCTGCCGATGGCGCTGACCACGTTCTGGCCAAGCCCGGGGAGGCCGAAGATGGTCTCGGTGATGATGGCCCCGCCCAGCACCGTGGCCAGGTCGATGCCGAACTGGGTGACGATGGGGGTGATCGCCGCACGCAGGGCGTGGCGGTAGACGACACGCCGTTCGGAGAGCCCCTTGGCCCGGGCGGTGCGGATGTAGTCCTCGCCCAGCACCTCCAGCAACGAGCTGCGTGAGAGCCGGGCGTAGGTCGCCGCGGTGATCAGGGCAAGCGTCAGCCAGGGGAGGAGCAGGTCACGGGCCCACCCCGCCGGATTGGTGAGGAACGGCGTGAAGTTGCCGGCGCTCGGGAAGATGGAGATCCCGTGGGTGGTGAGGATGTAGAAGAAGACGAAGAGGAGCAGCAGACCGAGGATGAAGGTGGGGGTGGAGAGCCCGATCAGCACGAAGACGGTGGCGCTGCGGTCCCAGACGCTGCGCGGACGGCGGGCGGCGAGGATGCCGACGCTCAGGCCCATGGCGAGCCAGATGATGCCGGCGCCCACGGCGAGGGAGATGTCGACCTGCACCCACTGGCCGAGCAGCGCGGTCACCGGCTCGTGCAGCTTGTAGGACTCGCCGAGGTTGCCGTGGAGCAGCCGCCCCAGGAATCCCAGGTACTGCTGCCACACCGGCTTGTTGAGGCCCAGCGCCGCTCTGATGGTCGCCACCTGCGACAGCGTCGCCGACTTGCCGGCGAGCAGTCGCGCCGGATCGGGGTTGGAGAGGAAGAAGAGGACGAAGACCAGGCTCACGATCACCCAGAGGGTGACGGCCCCCTGGATCACACGCCGGATGATGAAGCGGGTCATGGCCGCTCCACCGCGTTGTCCAGGCCGCCCGCACCCGCCGAAGCGTCCAGGTCCGCGACTGCGGGCACCTTACGGCGGGTGGCGAAGATGCGCTCGGTCCGCGGGTCGAGGGCGTCCCGCACCGAGTCTCCCAGCAGGTTGAATCCGAGGGTTGTGATCAGCAGGGCGATGGAGGGGAAGACCCAGAACCACCAGGCGCCGAAGCCGGCCGAGCCCTGGTCGTCGGCGAGCATGTTGCCCCAGGTCGGCGTCGGCGGCCCCACCCCGACGCCGAGGTAGTCCAGGGTGGCCTCGAAGACGATGGCCACCGGGACCAGGAGCGTGCCCAGCACCAGCACCGGTGCCACCAGGTTGGGGAGGATGTCGACGAACATGATCCGGAAGCTTCCCGCTCCGATGGAGCGGGCGGCCTCGACGTACTCCTTCTCCTTCTGGGAGAGCGTCTGGCCGCGCACGATCCTGCCGATGGCGGCCCAGGAGAAGAAGGCGATGACGGCGATGGTGAGGCCGAGGCTGCCCCCGAACACGGCGGCGAGGACGATCGCCGCCAGCACGTACGGAAAGGAGAGGACGGCGTCCATCAGCCGGGCGAGCAGCGCGTCGACCCAGCCTCCGAAGTAGCCGGAGACCAGGCCCAGAGCGGTGCCGCCGATGGTGGCCAGCAGGGTGGCCAGCACCCCGACCAGCAGCGAGATCCGCGCCCCGTAGGCGACGCGGACCATGACGTCGCGGCCGAGGTTGTCGGTGCCGAGCAGGAAGCCTGCCTGCCCGGGGCCGTACGGCTGGCCGAAGCCGTTGGTCCCGTTGATCAGGTCGGGGTTGTACGGACTGTGCCCGGTCACGGCGCTGATCACTGGGGCGAAAAGGGCGAGGAGCGCCATCGCCACGATCATCCCGGCGGCGATCCAGGCCACCCTGTCGGTGCGCAGACGGGCCAGGGCCAGCCGCAGCGGGCTCCGCCCCTCGATGGCGTGGGCCTCCCCCGCCTCGAGGATCTCGCCTATCTCGGCGCTGGTCCCGAACGGAGACAGGCTCATCCGCCGCCCTCCACTCCTGTGTCCGGCGCCGCCGCAGCGAAGCCGCCGGCCGCCGGGTGGAACTCGGGGGTGGATGCCACCAGGGTCTCGCCGCGCAGCACCGGGAAGTGGCAGGCCGTGAGGTGACCGGAGGGGTCGCCCGCCTGCACCTGGAGCGGCGGCTCCTCGGCCGAGCAGATGGCCTGAGCCTTGGGGCAGCGGGTGTGGAAGCGGCAGCCGGTGGGCGGGTTGATGGGCGACGGGACGTCTCCGTGGAGGACGACCCGGTGCGAGGACCTTGCCCTCTCCGGATCGGCGATCATCGACGCCGAGAGCAGGGCGGCCGTGTAGGGGTGACGCGGCGACCCGAAAAGCTCCGCGGTTTCGGCCAGCTCCACCACCTTGCCCAGGTACATCACCGCGACCCTGTCGCTGACGTGCTCCACCACGCCCAGGTCGTGAGCGATGAAGACGTAGGTGAGGCCCAGCTCCCCCTGGAGGTCCTCGAGCAGATTGATGATCTGCGCCTGGACCGAGACGTCCAGGGCGGACACCGGCTCGTCGCAGACGACCAGGCTGGGGTGCAGGGCCAGGGCGCGGGCCACGCCGATGCGCTGCCGCTGTCCCCCGGAGAACTCGGAGGGGAAGCGGTTGTAGTGCTCGGGGTTGAGGCCGACGATCTCCATCAGCTCCTGCACCCGGCGCGTGCGCTCGGGGCCGCTGGCGACATGGTGGATGGACAGCGGGTCGCCGATGATCGAGCCGACCCGGCGGCGCGGGTTCAGGGAGCCGTAGGGGTCCTGGAAGATCATCTGCATCCGGCGCCGGTAGGGGCGCATCTGGCCGGGCGAGAGGCGGCTGATGTCGACGCCGTCGAAGACGACCCGGCCGGAGGTGAGCGGATGGAGCCGGGTGATGCAGCGGGCCAACGTCGACTTGCCGCATCCGGTCTCACCAACCAGGCCGAGGGTCTCGCCCCGGCGAACCTCGAGGCTCACGTCCTCCACGGCCTGGACACTGCCGATCTGGCGCTTGAAGAAGATGCCGCGCCGGATCGGGAAGTGCTTGACGACATGCTCGATCCGGAGCAGCGTCTCGCCCGACGGTTGGTGGGCGAGCTGCTTCTGCTCGCCCGGGGGAGGGGGCGCGAACGGGCTCCGTTCAGCCACCGGCGCGCCTCCCGGCCCCGGTCTCCTCCGCCGCGACACCGCGGAGCCGGAGGGCGGCCGGCCCTCGCCGGCTGGACACGTAGCGCGTGCGGATGGCGTCGGCGTCCGCCCCCACCCCCACAGCGTTGTGCGGAAGCCAGCAGGCCGACCAGTGCGTCTCCCCGCCGTCGACGGGCGCGGGCAGGGGCTGCTCGTGGACGCAGACGTCCATGGCGAACGGGCAGCGCGGATGGAAGGCGCAGCCGCTGGGCGGATGGATCAGGCTCGGGGGCTGCCCCACGATCGGCACCAGCCGCCCGCCGCTCCCGGTGGCTCCCGGGATCGAGGCCAGCAGACCTCGCGTGTAGGGGTGGTGAGGGCTGGTGAAGATGGTCCGGTAGTCGGTGCCCTCGGCTCCGCGGCCCGCGTACATGACCAGCACGCTGTCGGCGACGGTGGCCACCAGGCCCAGGTCGTGGGTGATGACGATCATGGCCATCCCCAGCTCCCGCTGCATGCCGCTCAGCAGCTCCATCAGCTGGGCCTGGACGGTCGCGTCCAGGGCGGTGGTCGGCTCGTCGGCGATCAGCAGCTTGGGCCGGAGCGCCAGCGCCATGGCGATCATCGCCCGCTGGCGCATGCCCCCGGAGAGCTCGTGGGGGAATGACTGGACACGGCGCTCCGGCTGCGGGATGCTGACCAGCCGGAGCAGCTCGATCGCCTGCTGCATCGCCTCGCCGCGGCTCACCCTGACGTGGGCGCGGATCGCCTCGGAGATCTGCCAGCCCACCCGGTAATAGGGGTGAAGGCTGGAGAGCGGATCCTGGAAGATCATGGCGATCTCGGCACCCCGGATCCGCCGGATGTCGTCCGGTCGCATGGTGAGCAGCTCCCGCCCCTCGAAGACGGCGGAGCCGCTGATGTCGGCCCCGGGGTTGAGGCCGAGCAGGCTGAGGGCCGTGACGCTCTTGCCCGAGCCGGTCTCGCCGACGATGCCCAGCGTCTTGCCGGGCTCCACGTCGAAGGAGAGACCGCGGACGGCGTTCACCACCCCATCCGAGGTGGGGAAGGAGACGGTCAGACCGCTAACGCTCAGGAGGCTCATCGGACCTGGGTGGTGCCCGGCGGCGCTGATCGACTCACTCCTGGCCTGGTCACGACGATCACCACGATAGCGTGTTTCGGGTCGGTTCTGGGCTGGCTCAGGGGTGCGCTTCAGGCGCTGCCCGCGGCGCGGGCGGGGGGAGCGATGGGCCGGCACCTCCGCCCGCCGGGGCGGAGGTGCCGAGCCCTGGTTGCTATCTCAGCTCAGCCAGATGTCGGCGAGGTTGTACTGCGCCGAGAACGGGTTGTAGATGGCGTTGTGGACGGACGAGGAGCGCATCAGGTTGGTGAGCTGTCCCATGAACGGGATGAACGGCGCCTGCTCCATGACCGCCTTGTTGGCGTTCTGCCAGTCGGTGGTGGCCTGCGACAGGGAGGTGGCGGTCTCCGCGTCGGTGATCAGGCTGTCGACGCCCGAGTTGCTGAAGTCACCCCAGTTGGTGCCCGGGAAGTTGGAGCTCCCGAAGAGGTCGGGGAGGATCGAGCGGGCGCTGGCGGGTCCGTACCAGTCAGGCACCCAGCCGGGCTCGGTGATGTCCCATCCGGCGCTGGCCAGCGCGCTGGCCGACGTCTGAAGGATGCCGGACGAGGTGTAGTAGCCCTGGGAGATGCCCTTGCCGTTGACGGTCACGCCGCATGCCCCGAAGTCCTTCTGGATCTCCTGGAAGATGGCGGGGTGGTTGCCGTCGGTGCGGTAGTAGTCGGTGATGGTGAACCCGTTCGGGTAGCCGGCCGCCTTCAGCAGCGACTTGCACTTCGAGGCGTCACCCTCGTTGTTGGCGGTGGGGTACGGGTTGTAGCCGGCGATGTAGCCCTGGGCTCCGGGACCGAAGACCTGGTTAAGCACCGTGTTGAAGTCGGAGCCCCCGTAGACCTTGGCCAGCGCGACCTTGTCGACCGCGTACTCGAGAGCCTGGCGAACCTTGACGTTCTGGAGCGGAGTGTCCGCCTGCAGGTTGAAGACCAGGTACGGGTTGGTGATGCCCGGGGACGGGAAGCTGCCGAACAGGGGGTTGGTGTAGCTGGCCAGCGAGCCCAGCGAGGCGGCCGGGACCGTGGTGTTCCACTCCAGGTCGAGGGTGTTCGCCTGGATCTCCTGCTGGACCTCGTCCGCGGCGGCGTCGGAGCCGAGGGTCTCGTCGATGCTGATCTCGGCCACGTAGCGGTGGTGGATCGGGTCCTCACTCCAGCTCGTCGCCGTGGTGTTGGTGCCGGTGGTCGCGCCCCAGTAGGGGTTCGGGACCAGCACGATCTTCTGGCCCGGCGTGTAGGTCTGGACCTCGTAGGGGCCGTCGGACCAGATCGGGTTGCCGGCCGTGAACGGCGTGTAGTTGAGCGCGATGGGCGGCGCGGCCGCCGCGAAGAACAACGACATGATGTTGGGGAAGTCGACCGCCGGGCTGGTCAGGGTGATGACCAGGGTCGAGCTGTCCGGGGTCGAGATGCCCGAGATCGGGTTGGCAGCGATGTAGGCGGCGCGCTGCGCCGGCGTGGCGGTGGCAGGCAGGGCCTCGAAGCCGCTGCAGAAGGCCGCGTAGCCGGCGATCGTCGCTGTGTAGTAGCTGGGGTTACCCGAGGCCGACAGCGTCGGGTCGCACTCGCGCTCGAGGCCGAGGGCGTAGTCCTGGGACGTGACCGGCGTGCCGTCGGCCGGAGAGACGGGCGCTCCGGTCGTCGGGTCGGTGACCGCCCACCTCAGCCCCGAACGGAGCGTGAAGGTGTAGGTCGTGCCCCCGTTGGTCACCGTGTACCCGCTCGCCGCGTCGTCGACGACCGAGGTGGCCGTGTTGAAGTTGGTGGAGGGCGGGTAGCCGACCAGGGTCCTGTCCAGGGTCAGCAGCACGGTGTAGCCGATGGTGTCGTACTCACCCTGCGGGTCGAGGAACCCGGAGACGTCGGTGGAGCCGGCGAGGGTCAGGGTGCCGGTGGGGGTGGAGGGCGGCGTTCCGGTGGCGTTGGCGTTGGCGGCCAGCCACGAGACCGTCGACGTGTCCCAGTTGGTGGGGTCGATGTTGGCGACGCCGTTCCCGCTGCTGGTGCTGGCGCTGCTCGACCCGCAGGCGGCGGCGCCGAGCGCGGCCAGGCCGACGAGGATCCAGAGCCGGTTGGGCGGTCTGCCCCCCCCAACCTGGCGGGCTTTGCCGCGCCGATCCGACGGTTCCGAGGACATGACTCCCTCCTTTAGACCACTGGGGTCCTGCTTACGCGCACTGGTACAACGCGGTGTGACGGCGGCGGGGTGGCCATAGGCGCGGCGGCGTGCCGTCACCGGGTGGGAGCGCCGCATGCCGGCCCTCCAGCCCCGGAAAGCGCGTCCCCGCAGTCGCGACCTACCCACCGCGGGACACGACCCGTCCTCCGTGCCAACTTATGGATTGCCACAATCTACGCCTCAGGCCCGTCATGCGGATCACCCATTGGGGTGATACACAGGCCGGAGCAAACGCGCCTAACCATCCTCACGACGCACGCCGAGACCCGACGATGCAGTCATGGCTCCAGCATGCGCGGCGCGGCAAGCGCCCCGCTTTGGGCGCCCGCGGACAGGGGTCCGTCCACGAGCCTTGGGCGCTGAGTCCAAGCCGCCGGCCCGGCTGACAAGGTGGGGAAGGACCCCCGGCGGTCCTGACGCCCCCATCCGCGGCGATGCGGGCGTCGCACCCCACTAAGGTCCGGCGCTCGCCGGTTCCATGGTCGCCGCCGGTTGCTCGGCCGGGGTGGGGCGCAGCGCGGTCAGACCGCTGAGATGGAAGCGGCGCCGGGCAATGCCGTAGGCGATGAAGCCCATCAGGGTCGCGAACCCCTTGTCGGCGATCCGCTGGATGAGCGCGGCGGCGGTCGCCGCAGCGGGATCCATCCCTACGGCGACCAGGAGGCCGACCACGCTCGCCTCCGAGGCACCGATCCCACCGGGGATGAGGCTGATCGCCCCGGCGACGTAGGAGGCCGCCAGGACGAAGGAGGTCACCGGCCAGCTCAGGTCCCCGCCCACTCCCCGCACCACCAGCCAGAAGAGGGTCACCGAGGCGCCCGCACCCGCCAGGCTGAGCACCGACCAGCCCAGGGTGTCGGCGCGCTGGAGGAGCACGATCGTCTCCTGGCGCAGACGGTCGACCTGGCCGGTGAAGCGGCGCAGGACCGGGGTGCGCTCCACGACGCGGTGGACGAAGTGGAACCAGGCCGGCACCAGGAGCACGAGCATGACGCCGGCGATTCCGGCCAGGGCGACGATCAGCACGGGCAGGGCCCGGTGGATGGAGAGCACACCGGGCACGGCGATCAGGATGAGGATGAGGGTGAAGATCAGCTCCTGCACGGTGACGGTGGCGACCGCCTCGCCGAACTCGACGTCGCCGGCTTCGCTGGCAAACACCGCCCGGCTCAGCTCTCCGAGGGGGAGCAGCGTGGTCGACTGCCCGGCGATGTTGAGGAGCACGCTGTCGCCGACGTCGATCCGGGCGCCGATGTCATGGAGCAGGAAGTACCAGCGCAGCCCCTGGAGGATGTAATAGGTCGCGGAGAGACCCAGGATCGCCGGGATCAGGATCAGGTCGAATCGTGCGAACGCCCCCCCCAGCGCGAACGGGTTGCTGAAGATGATCAGGGTCGCCACCGCCCCCAGACCGACCGCGATGGGGATGAATTGGGTGGGACGGAAGCGGCGCACCCGGGGGGCGGACGCCGCGACGCCTGGCTCGAGCTCCACCGGGGGATCGGCGCGCTCGCCGCGCGGTGGCGAGCCGGCGCCGGCCACGATCAGGCGGCGACCTCGCAGGCGGGTGGCGTCCGGGTGGCGAGGACCTCCTGCGGCGAGGCCACCAGGCTGCCCAGGTGCAGCCGCCGGTGGATCGCGACATAGGCGAGCAGGCCGACCAGGGCGGGGACCCCGGTGATCAGGAGCCGCTCCAGGAGCGCCGCCGCCGCCGCCTGCCCGGCGGGGACGCCGAACCCGACCAGCACGCCGATGAGGCTCGCCTCGTTGGCGCCGATCCCGCCGGGCAGGAAGCTCAGCGCACCGCCCACGTAGGCGACCGCGACGACGAGCAGCGCGACCCACCAACCCCGGTTGATGTGGACGGCGCGAAGGAGGAGCTCGAGGGCTCCTGCGGCCAGGCCCACCCGAGCCAGGTCGATGACCCCGCTCGCCATGGCGAGCGGCCGGGTCAGCAGCCCGACGCTCTCCTGTCGCAGCGTGTCGACCTGGCCCCCGACCGCCCGCAACCCGGGGAGGGCGCCGAGCAGGCGGCGGACCGGCCGGTAGAGGGCGGGCACGATGAGGATCAGGAGCGCCGCCACGACCCCGCCGAGAACGACGGTGGTGACCAGCCACCCGCCGGGGATCCCCAGCAGCGCCGGGGTGGCGCTCAGCACCAGGAGCGAGGTGAAGGTCAGCTCCTGGACGGTCACCGCCGCGGCCGCCGCCCCGAAGGGCGTGCCGGTCGCCTCGCTGGCGAAGAGGGCGCGGGTGAGGTCCCCGAGGGGGAGCACGGCGGTGACGGTCTGCCCTGCCAGGTTGACGAGCACCGATTCGTGGACGCGAAGACGGACGCCCGCGGCACGGAGCAGGAAGTGCCAGCGCACTCCCTGGAAGACGTAGAAGACGACCGTCAGCAGCACCGCGACCCCGACCAGGCGGAGGTTGGCTCCGCTCAGCGCGCCGAGGACGCGCGACGGCTGGACGACCAGCAGCAGGCCGATGACCGCCGCGGCTCCGACCAGGAGCGGGACCAGGCGGCGCTTCTGGATCACGAGGTCGCCGCTCCCGGCGAGAGCGGCTTGAGCCGGCGCGCCTGCTCGGCGAGCCGGCGCAGTGCCGACGCCAGGGTGCGCTGATCGGTCTCGGTCATGGCCTCGACGGCGCGCCGCAGCGGGCTGTCCCGGAGCACCCGCACCGCGCCCACGAGCTGGCGCCCCCTGCTGGTGAGGTGGATCTCCACGCAGCGCCGGTCGTCGTGCCCGCGGTGGCGGCGGACCAGGCCGCGCTCCTCGAGGCGGTCGAAGAGGCGGGTTGCCGACGCCGCCGAGAGCCCCACCGCGTCGGCGAGGCGTCCCGCCAGCTGCGGACCGCCGTCGCGGAGGGCGCGGAGCACGGCGAGCTGCGCCAGGGTGAGGCCGGCCTCGCGCCACAGCTCGGCCTGGACACCGTCGGTGAGGAGGCTCGCGTCCAGGTAGGCGCCGAGAACCTCGCGGACCTGCGGGCTCAGCCCACCGTCCGCCCCGATGGTTGTCACGAAGTTAATGGTACACGCGGTGTCAGGAAGCCCGGGAGCGCCGCCCAGGTGCTGGCAGACCCGGCCAACACCGTTGCGATCGACCCTGACGCAACGCACGCGTGAACCGGCACCGTGTGATGTTCGGCCCCCCACCGGGGGCCGCTTGCCCGTCGCGGGGCCAGATAGTTACCATCAGAGAACTTTCACGGGACGTGGAGGGGAAGCATGTCCGTCATCGCCGACGCACCGTTCTCTGCCGCGGGGGCAATCGAGGATGCCGAGCGCAGCGCCTTCGGGCCAGACGACGCGCCGCCTGCGCTCCCCCTGTCGCTGAGCCGGCACCTCGCGCTGGTCGAGGACGCGCTGCACTGGGCGGTGCCGCCGGTCAGCTCACCGCTCGGCAAGATGTGCGCGTACCACCTCGGGTGGGTCTCGCCGGACGGGGAGCCGGCCGGGGGCGGCGGGGGCAAGATGCTCCGGGCGGCGCTCACCCTGTGGGCCTGCGAGGCCTGCGGCGGGGAGCCCGACTGGGCGGTCCCGGCGGCCGCGGCGGTGGAGCTGATCCACAACTTCACCCTGGTCCACGACGACATCCAGGACGGCGACACCACGCGCCGGCACCGGCCCACGGTGTGGGCGGTGTGGGGGGAGGCGCAGGGGATCAATGCCGGCGACGGCCTCTTCGCCACCGCCTACCTGGCCCTGCTGGCCCCCGGCCCGCGGGCGGAGCGGCGGATGCGCGCCGCGCGCAGCCTCAGCCAGGCGATCCTCGAGGTGATCGAGGGCCAGACCCTTGATCTCGCCCTGGAGGGCCGCCCCGACACCCCCCGCTCCACCTATGTCCGGCTGATCACGGCCAAGACCGGCGCGCTCCTCGGCGCCTGCCTCGAGATGGGGGCGATCGTCGGGGGCGCGCCCGCGCGCACGGTGACCAAGCTGCGCAACGCGGGGCGCCTGCTCGGCGAGACCTTCCAGATGCGCGACGACTGGCTGGGCAGCTTCGGCGACCCCCACCGGACCGGCAAGGGGCGGAGCTCCGACCTGGCCCGCCGCAAGCTCACCTACCCCGTGGTCAGCGCCTTCTCGCGGGCCTCCTACGCGGAGCAGCGCCAGCTCTGCGAGCTCTACGCCGACCCCGAGGCGGAGGACGGCGAGGAGAGGATCCGCGAGATCCTGAGCGCGCTCGGCGAGCCGGATGCGACGGCCGCCGCGGCGACCCAGACCGCCAACGCCGCGATGGCCGCGGTGGGAAGCTCCGGCCTGGACAGCCACTGGGTCGACGACTTCGACACGATCGCTCGCTTCGTGGCCCACCGGAACGGGTGAGAGGGAGCGCTCCGGTGAGTTCCGCCAGAGGCGCCGGCTAGCGATGGCCGTCGGCGGCGCCTCCCCCTTCCCCGCCGATACCTCCGACATCGTGGACCGGAAGGCGGACCACATCCGGATCAACCTCGAGGAGGACGTGGCCGCCAAGGGCGTGACCACCGGCTTCGAGCGCTACCGCTTCGTCCATCGCGCCCTGCCTGAGATCGACCTCGAGGCGGTGACCCTGGAGACCTCGTTCCTGGGCCGGCGGCTCGACGCCCCCCTCCTCTTCTCCTGCATGACCGGGGGCACCGCCGAGGCCCGGCAGATCAACCGCACCCTGGCGGCGGCGGCGCAGCGCCACCGGGTGGCGATGGGGCTCGGCTCCTGCCGCGTCCTGCTCGAACACCCCGAGGTGCTCCCCACCTTCGCCGTGCGCGACCTCTGCCCCGACGTGCCCCTGCTCGCCAACCTGGGCGCCGTCCAGCTCAACCTCGGTGTCGGGCCGGCCGCCTGCCGGCGGATCGTCGACCTGCTCGAGGCCGATGCCCTGGTGCTCCACCTCAACCCGCTCCAGGAGGCGCTCCAGCCCGAGGGCGACACCGGGTTCGCGGGGCTGCTCGGGCGGATCGACGCGCTCTGCGCCACTCTGGGGATCCCGGTGATCGTCAAGGAGGTGGGGTGGGGGATCGCCCCGGACCTGGTGGCCGCGCTCTTCGACGCCGGGGTGACCGCCGTCGACGTGGCCGGGGCGGGCGGGACGTCGTGGAGCGAGGTGGAGCGTCACCGCATCGCCGACCCCATCCGAGCCCGGGTGGCCGCGGCCTTCGCCGACTGGGGGCTGCCCACCGCCGACGCCGTCCGTCTGGCCCGCGAGGCCGCTCCCCAGGGGATCGTCATCGCCAGCGGCGGGATCAGGAGCGGGGTGGACGTGGCCATCGCGATCGCGCTGGGGGCGGACCTGGTAGGTAGCGCCGGCTCCATGCTCCGGGCGGCCGCCGACGGCGCGGAAGCGCTCGACGCCGCCGTCATCGAGCTCACCGACACCCTGCGCATCACCATGTTCTGCGCCGGAGCTCGGGACGTCTCCGGCCTCTGCCGGGACGCGCGGGTGATAGGACCGGGGCGCCCCGGCGAGGACGGGGCGTGAGCGCCGTCACCCCGCCGCGCTCGGCGCCGCCCGGCCTGCGCGAGGCGGACGCGCACTGCCGGCGGATGGCGCGCCGCCACTACGAGAACTTCTCGGTGGCGTCGCTCATCGTGCCCCGCCCCCTCCGCCTCCACCTGGCCCGGATCTATGCCTACTGCCGGACCACCGACGACCTCGGTGACGAGAGCCGAGGGGATGCGCTCTGGCGGCTCCAGCTCTGGCAGTCGGAGGTCGAGGCGATGCTCGCCGGCCGGACGCCGGTCCATCCCGTGCTGGTCGCCCTGGCGGACACGGTGGCTTGCTTCCAGATCCCGGCCGAGCCGTTCCTCGACCTCATCCGGGCCAACGTCCAGGATCAGCGCGTCG
Organism: uncultured Actinomycetes bacterium; assembly: GCA_964508345.1. Lineage (GTDB taxonomy): Bacteria > Chloroflexota > Dormibacteria > Aeolococcales > Aeolococcaceae > Changshengia. The sequence goes on from CAZDTK010000002.1 coordinate 82,285, forward strand.
CGACCTACCCCACCTGGGACGAGCTGCGCGACTACTGCATGCACTCCGCCGCCCCGGTGGGGCGGATGGTGCTCCGCCTCTTCGAGGTCCACGACCCGCGCGCCGTGCCCCTCTCGGACGACGTCTGCATCGGGCTGCAGCTCGCCAACTTCGCCCAGGACGTCGCCGTCGATCGGGGCAAGGGTCGGACCTATCTGATCCAATCCGAGCTGGACCGCCTGGGGCTCCCCGGCGCGGTGGAGGCCATGTGCGAGCGGGCCCTCGGACTGCTCCGCTCCGGCCACGAGCTGGAGAGGCTGGCCATGCCGGGACGGCTGCGGCTCCAGCTCAGCCTCTACCGGGGGGGCGGCGAGGCGATCCTCGAGGCGATCCGGCGCGAGGGCTTCCGTACCGACCTCCGCCGGCCCCAGGTCACCACCGCCACCAAGCTCCGCCTGGTCGCGTCCGCGGTCGCCACCGCCGCCGACGGTTCGGGCACGATGCCGGACGGGAGCGCCACGGCGGGGGGCCCCCGGCTCGTCCGGAGCCGTTCCGACGGCTCCCTGGCCGCCGCCGAGCGCTACTGCCAGCGCATGGCGCGCCGCGAGGCGGGCAACTTCTACTGGGGTTTCATCGCCCTGCCCAGGACCCAGCGGATATCGATCTACGCGCTCTACGACTTCGCCCGCCAGATCGACGACGCCACCGATGGGCCGGCGGTGACCGACCCCGCCGCCGAGCTCGAGGCCCAGCGCGGCCGGCTGCGCAGGGCGCTCGCCGGCGACCCCGGGGACGACCCCGTGATGCGCGTCCTGGCCCGCGCCGTGGACCGCCACCGGATCCCCGCCTCGGAGCTGGAGGAGCTCGTCAGCGGCGTGGAGATGGACCTCACCCAGAGGCGCTACGCGACCTGGGAGGAGCTGCGCGGCTACTGCCAGCTGGTGGCCGGGGTGGTGGGCCGCATGTGCGTGCGCATCTTCGGCTATCGCGGCGACGGCGCCCTGGAGCGCGCCGACGCGCTGGGCGCGGCGCTCCAGCTCATCAACATCCTGCGCGACGTCCGCGAGGACGCCTCGATGGGCCGGGTCTACCTCCCCCAGGACGACCTGGCCCGCTTCGGCGTCTCCGACAGGGCGGTGCTCGCCGGAGATCCCGACGGGGCCTGGACGTCGCTGGTCGAGTTCGAGGCCACCCGCGCCCGCCATCTCTACGCGACCGGGATCGAGGTCTGCCGCCACATCCCCGGCCCGGCCCAGGCCTGCGTGCGGACCATGGCCGGCATCTACAGCGGCATCCTCGACCGCATCGAGGCCGACCCCGAGCTGCCGCTCCGCGAGCGGGTGCGCCTCTCCTCCGGCGAGAAGGCCGAGGTGATGGTCCGCTCCTGGCTGGCCGCCACCACCCTGGGGGCCGCTCGATGAGGACGGCGGACGAGGTGGTCCGCGGGGTCACCGCCACCCCGGGCACGGTGGACGCCAGCCCCGCACCCCACGTCGCCGTGGTCGGCGCCGGCCTCGCCGGCCTGGCCGCCGCACTGGAGCTGAAGCACCACGGCTGCCGGGTCACGCTGATCGAGCGCAGCCGCCTGCTCGGCGGCAAGGCCACCTCCTTCCCGCTCGGCGAGGTCGAGATGGACAGCGGCCAGCACGCGATCCTGGGCTGCTACTCGAGCTTCCTGGAGTTCGTCGACGAGCTGGGGATGCGCGACGGCCTCCGCCTCCAGGAGCGCTTTGACGTGCAGATGCTCTCCGACCGGGGCCGGGGAAGGCTCCGTGCCACCCGCCTGCCTGCGCCGCTGCACCTCGCCCTCCCCTTCCTGCGCTGCCGGGCGCTGGCTCCGCGGGCGAGGCTACAGGTGCCACGCGGGCTTCTGGCGGCGCGCCGCCATCACGACGACGAGGACCGCCAGACGTTCGCCACCTGGCTGCGCCGGCACGGCCAGGGCGAGGCCGCGCTGCGCGGCTTCTGGGAACCGTTCATCATCCCGGCGCTCAACGCCCCCTTCGACCAGGTGAGCGCCGCCGCCGGGCTGATGGTGGTCCGGACCGCGCTGCTCGGCGACCGCAGGGCGGCCCGGATCGGCTATGCGACCGTCCCCCTGGCCCGCTTCGCGGAGCGGGCCGCGCAGCGCTGCGACCACCTGCTGCTGCGAACCCCGGTCACCGGGCTGCGGGTCGAGGCGGGCCGGCTCCGCGGCGTGAGCGCCGGTGCGCTGGAGATCGAGGCCGACGCCGCCGTCCTCGCCGTCCCGCCCGACCGGCTGCTCCGCTTCGCCGGGTCCGAGGCGCTGCGCGTCTCCGGTCTCGACCGGTTCGCCACCCAGCCGATCGTCGACGTCCATCTCTGGTACGACGGCGACCTGGGCGACCTCGATTTCGCGGCGGTGATCGGCTCACCAGTGCAGTGGATCTTCGTCAAGGGGCCCGGCTACATCTGCTGCAGCCTGAGCAGCGCCCAGGACCTCGTCCTCCAATCCGAGGAGCGGCTGGTCGTCCTCGCCGACACCGAGCTGCGCGCCCGTCTTCACGAGCTGGACGGAGCGAAGCTGATTCACGGCGTGGCCATCCGCGACCCGGAGGCGACCTTCGTGCCCGCCCCCGGCCTGCACCGACCGGGACCGGCCACCGCGGTCGGCAACGCGGTCCTGGCCGGCTGCTGGACCGACACCGGCTGGCCGGCGACGATGGAGGGGGCGGTGCGCAGCGGCCGCACCGCGGCCCGGACGCTGATCGCGAGCGGGGTGGGGCGCCATGCGTGACCCGGCCCTCGACAGCGCGGTGGAGTGGCTGCTGGAGCGCCAGGACCCCGACGGCTGGTGGACGGCGGAGATGGAGACCAACGTCACCATGACCGCCGAGCACCTGATGCTGCTGCGCTTCCTCGGTCTCGACGACGCCGGCATCGCCGAGGGCGCGGAGCGGCACCTTCTCGGCAAGCAGCGCCGGGACGGGAGCTGGGCGCTCTACTTCGACGGCCCCGGCGACCTCAGCACCACCATCGAGGCCTACGTCGCGCTCCGGCTTCTGGGCGCCGACCCCGCCGCGCCCGCGCTGGCGGGAGCGCGCCGCTTCATCCTCGCCCAGGGCGGGCTGGCCCAGGCGCGCGTCTTCACCAAGATGTGGCTGGCACTCTTCGGCCAGTACCCGTGGGACGGGGTGCCGTCGATGCCGCCTGAATTGGTCCACCTGCCGTCGCGGGTGCCGCTCAACCTCTACGACTTCGCCTGCTGGGCCCGCGGCACCATCGCCCCGCTGCTCATCGTGCTCAGCCGCAAGCCGGTGCGCGAGCTGGGCTTCGACGTCGCCGAGCTGATCGCGCCGGGGACGCAGGAGCTGCTCCACCGCGTCCCCGGATCGGGCGTCTTCTGGTGGCTCGACAGGCTGCAGAAGCTGTACGAGCGCTTCCCCGTGCAGCCCGGGCGCGCGCGATCGCGCCTGCGCATCGTGGACTGGATCGTCGACCACCAGGAGGCGGACGGGAGCTGGGGGGGCATCCAGCCGCCGTGGGTGTATTCGCTCATCGCCCTCAACCTGGAGGGCATGGACGTCGACCACCCGGTGATGCGGCTGGGGCTGCGCGGGCTCCGGGAGCGCTTCGCCGTCGCCGACGCTGAGGGCTGGCGGCTGCAGGCATGCATGTCGCCGGTGTGGGACACCGCCTGGGCGGTGCTGGCGCTCCGCGCCGCCGGGCTGCCTCGCTCCCACCCCGCCATGCAGAGGGCGGTGGCCTGGATCCTCGCCGAGCAGATCACGACCGGCGGCGACTGGCAGGTGAGGGTCCCGCTCCGCGAGTGCGGCGGCTGGGCCTTCGAGTTCGACAACGACATCTACCCCGACATCGACGACACCGCCATCGTGGTGCTCGCCCTGCTGGAGGCGGGAGAGGGTCGGGAGGCGCGCGCCGCCGCCGAGCTGGGGGCGCGCTGGGCGGAGGCGATGCGCTCGAGCAACGGTGCCTGGGGCTCGTTCGACCGGGACAACACACGGCAGCTCGTCTACCGCATCCCCTTCGCCGACTTCGGGGCCATGCTCGACCCGCCCAGCGAGGACGTCACCGCCCACGTGCTGGAGATGCTGGCCGGGCTGGGGCGCGGGGTGGCCGACCCGGTGATCCGGGGCGGGCTCCGCTACCTGGCCCGCGAACAGCGCCCCACCGGCTCCTGGTACGGGCGCTGGGGCGTGAACCACGTCTACGGCACCTGGTGCGTCATCAGCGCGCTCACCACTCTGGGCTGCGGCGGCCCCCACCTCCCTCGTGCCGTCCAGTGGCTGCTGCGCGTGCAGAACGATGACGGCGGCTGGGGCGAGACCTGCCACTCCTACGAGGACGAGAGCTTCGCCGGAGTGGGGGTGAGCACCGCCTCGCAGACGGCCTGGGCGGTGATGGCGCTGCAGCGGAGCAGTCACGGCTCCGGCCCCGCCTGCCGGCGCGGCCTGGACCACCTCCGCGAGCACCAGGTGGACGGCACCTGGCCGGAGCCCGGATTCACCGGGACCGGGTTCCCCCGCGACTTCTACCTCAACTACGGGATGTACCGGCACCTCTTCCCGACCATGGCCCTGGGGATGGCGGCCGGCCATGAGGGATCCGCCGCCCTCAACGGGACTCTCGTGTCGCGGCCGGAGGCCTCCCGGGTGGCCGTCACCGCGCGGAGGGTGCCGCGTTGATGGTGGCGGAGGCGGGCGTCCAGGTGAACGCGCCGCCCGAGAGGGTGCGGGCGGCGGTGCTGGATCCTGATTCGTACACCCAGGGGGACACCAAGGTCGGCGCGGTCGAGGTGCGCGAGCGCACCGCCGACGGGCTGGTGGCGCTCATCCACGGCAGCCTGGGTCCGGTCCACTCGGCGATCCTCGCCCGCTACACGATCCGGGGCGACGATGTGGACCTGCAGATGATGGAGGGGCGGCTGCGCGGCTTCCACGCGGTCTTCCGGATGTCGGAGCGCCAGGGCGGCACCTGGCTGGTCCATCGCGAGGAGTACGACTTCGGCTACGGGCCGCTCGGCCCGGTGCTGGACAGGGCACTGCGCGGCTGGGCCCTGGGCACGGTGAGGGCCGAGGTGGAGGCGCTGCGTCGCGCCGCCGAGAGACCCCCGGCGGCTTCGGGTGAGCAACTGGCAACCGCGGGGAGGGCGTCCGCCGGACCGCCCTCCGAGAGCCCCGCAACCACGCCGGCGAGGGAGGACTGAGCCATGGCGATCCCGCTCCGCCAGACCGTCAAGGTGGGCGGCTACGTGATGAAGCAGCGCCTGCGCAAGAACGAGAAGTACGCGCTGGTGCTGCAGCTCGAGCCCCTCTACCAATGCAACCTCGCCTGCGTCGGCTGCGGCAAGATCCAGCACCCCGACGACATCCTGGCCCGCCGCCTCACCGTCGAGCAGTGCATCGCCGCGGCTGAGGAGTGCGAGGCGCCGATGATCTCCATCGCCGGCGGCGAGCCGCTGGTGCACAAGGAGATCCACAAGATCGTCGAGGCCCTGGTCGCCCGCAAGCGCTTCGTGTACCTGTGCACCAATGCCCTGCTCCTGGAGAAGAAGCTCGACCTCTTCACGCCCTCGCCCTACTTCTCCTTCTCGATACACATCGACGGCCTGCGCGAGCGCCACGACGAGTCGGTGAGCCGCAAGGGCACCTTCGACAAGGCGGTGGCGGCGGCGCGCGAGGCCAAGCGGCGTGGCTTCCGGGTCACCACCAACACCACCTTCTTCGACATGGACAGCGCCCAGTCGATCCGCGAGGTGCTCGACTTCCTGAACGACGACCTCCAGGTCGACAACATGCAGATCTCCCCCGGCTACGCCTACGAGAAGGCGCCTGACCAGGAGCACTGGCTGCAGGTTGAGAAGACGCACAACCTCTTCCGGGACGCCTTCGCGGGCGGCCGGCGGGAGCGCTGGCGGCTCAACCACTCCCCGCTCTTCCTCGACTTCCTGGAGGGGAAGGTGGACTTCCAGTGCACCGCCTGGGGGATCCCCTGCTACTCGGTCTTCGGCTGGCAGCGGCCCTGCTACCTGATGTCCGACGGCTACGTCTCCTCGTATCGAGATCTGATCGAGACCACCGATTGGGACAGTTACGGGCGCGGCCGCGACCCTCGCTGCGCCAACTGCATGGCCCACTGCGGGTACGAGCCGACCGCGGTGGCGGCGACCTCCGCGTCGCTCAAGGAGGGGCTGCGCGCCGCCGGCGACACCCTGCGCGGGCAGATCTCCAACGTCAGCTGGAGGGGCCGGATCAGCACGCCGCCGCAGGACCCCGAGGGCACGGGGGCGCAGGCCGAGGAGCGGCAGATCGCGTGACCATCGACGCACGGGCGGCGCAGGTGGGCCGCACCATCCACGGGGGGACCGCAGTCCGACGCCTGCGGCGTCGGCTGCTCGTGCTCGGCGGCATTGCGCTGCCGCCTGCGCAAGCCCCCCTGCGATGGCGCGGCCCCCCGGCGCTGGTCAGTGTCTGAGATGGCCGACGAGGTCTTCCTCACCGGCGCCACGGGGTTCGTGGGCGGCCACGTCCTCGACGCCCTGCTCGCCTCGAACTACTCGGTGCGGGCGCTGGTGCGAGGGTCGCCGGCGCGGCTGTCGCCGCGGCCCGGACTCACGGCGGTGAGCGGGGACATCCGTGATGGCGGGGGCCTGGTGCCGTCGATGCGCGGCTGCCGGTACCTCGTGCATGTGGCGGCGACGTATTCGTTCACCCCGCGGGACCGCGACGAGATGGAGGCGGTCAACGTGGCCGGCACGCGCAGCCTGCTGGAGGCGGCTCGCCTGGCCGGCGTCGAGAAGGCCGTGGTCACCTCCAGCTCGGCGGCGGTCGGACCGCTGCGGGGCGGCCGCCTGGCCACCGAGGAGGACTGGGCCGAGGGCCGCGCCGGCCACGGCTACCACGCGTCCAAGGTGCGCCAGGAACGCGCCGCGCTGCGCGCCAACCTTCCGGTCGTGACCGTGCTGCCCACGGCGCCCATCGGCCCGGGTGACGCACGGCCGACCCCGACCGGCCAGATGGTGCTCGACGTGATGCGCGGGCGCATCCCCGCCTACCTCGACGGCGCCATGAACCTGGTGGCGGTGGAGGACGTCGGTCGCGCCCACGTCCTCGCCCTGGAGAAGGGGCGCCCCGGGGAGCGCTACCTGGTGGGTGGGCAGAACCTGAGCCTGGGTGAGGTCATGGGGCTGTTTGCCCGCCATGCCGGCACCCGGCCGCCCGAGTGGCGGATGCCGTACCCCGTGGCCCTGACCGCCGCCTGGATCGACGAGGCGCGCTGCCGGCTCCTGCCGGGAGCGGAGCCGCGGGTGCCCCTCGAGGGGGTGCACATGGGCCGGGAACGGATGATGGTCCGGATCGACAAGGCCAAGGACGAGCTGAGCTACCGGGCGACCTCCGTGGAGGACGCGGCGGAGCGGGCGGTGGGCTGGTACCGCGACCACGGCTACGCCTGACGATCACGGGGTGGTGGTGCTGGCCGCCACCGGGCTGGAGTGGCGTGCCGTCCGGCGTGCCGTCGCCGGCAGCGGCGTGCCGGTGGTCCGCTGCGGGGTCGGCCTCCGCCGCTGGGATGCGCCACAGACGCCGGGTGAGCGCGGGCCGGCGCTGATCACCTGCGGGCTGGCGGGCGGGCTGCGAGCGGACCTGCCTCCCGGCATCGTGGTGATCGCGGACTCGGTGGCGTACGAGGACGGCGAGCGCCTGACCTGCGACCCGGCGTGGGTGACGAAGCTCGTCGCCGGGGCGCGCGCCTGCGGTCAGGAGCCGGTGGTCGGACCGATGCTCACCGCGCGCCGGCTGGTGGTCGGCGAGGCGCGCCGCGCCTGGGCGGAGAAGGGATTCGTGGCCGCGGAGATGGAGACGGCGCTGCTCGCCGCCGCCGGTGCGCCGCTGGGCAGCCTGCGGGTGGTGCTCGACGCTCCCTCGCGCGAGGTGTCGGCGGAGTGGTCGCGCCCCGCCGCCCGCGTCGCGCTCGACCCGCGGCGCTGGGCGGAGACCGTGTGGCTGGCTACCCGCGCGCCGAGATACGCGCGCCTGGCGGCGCGCTGCCTGGCGGAGGCACTGTCGGCCGCGTAGCGACCGCCATCATCGCCTCCGCGCGTCGAGGCCCAGTGCGAAGCTCACAGCGGAGTCGATGGCCCGGACACGCTCTGGGCTGAGCACTGCCAGACGCTCGGAGAGGAGCTGCTTTGGCACCGTGGTCAGGGTATCCAGGTTGGCTGCGCAGGGCCGTGGAAGACCATCCGCGGGACCCAGGGGCACCTCGGAGGCGATACCCCGAACCCGGGTCGTCACCGGTGCGATCGTGACCAGCTCACGGATGGCGTATGCCTCGTCCCGAGAGAGCAGGACTACGGGCCGGCGCCCTGCGGGCCGTGGGAGCTCTGCCCACCAGACCTCCCCGCGCCTCACTCGTACGGCTCGAACGGTTCGGCCACCAGGAGCTGGACCGCGCTCGCCATCGCGGCGTCGATCTCCTCGGAGGTCTCCGGGTGCTCCCGATAGGCGGCCTGGTACCGCTGAACGGCGGAGAGCCCCTGGTCGCGAAGGTAAGCGGTGAGAGCTTCCCGGAAGTACCGACTGCGACTCATCCCGGCAGCGCGCGCGGCCTGGTCGATGGCCACGAGCAGATCGTCCGGGAGGCTGACGGCAACCTTCACAGAGGGATTCATACTCAGAATCATACCGCCGGGGGCCCCGTGCGGATGGGGCCCGGCGGAGCCCGCTCAGGCCTCCTCCCGCTCCCCTGCGGCGTCCATCACCCGGTGGACCAGGCCCTCCAGGGAGACCTCGACGCCGAGGTAGAGGCGCAGCCCCGCCTCGAGCAGGGAGGTGACGCTGGGGAGGTCGGCGTAGTCGGGGAGACTGCCCAGCGCCTCCCGCTGGCGGCGCAGGGCCTCCTGGGTGAGCCGGACCCCCCGGGGGGTCGCCTGGATGCGGACCACCCGGCGGTCGGGGGAGGACCGGGCCGCCCGCAGCAGGCCGCGCACGACCATGTCGCGGACCAGGGTCGAGACCCGGGCGTCGGGGCACTCCAGGAGGTCGGCGAGGTCGCCCTGGACCACCCCCGGGGGCCCGGCGGCGCCCACCTCCAGGAGGAGGTGGTAGGAGAGGGCGCTGAGGTCGTACTCGGCGAGTGAATGCGCCATGAGCAGCTGGGCATGGCGGAATCCCCTCCGAAGCTCCGCCGCCAGCCTCAGCTCCTCGAGCCGCTGGTCGGCGGCGGTCTGTCCCACCTCCAGAGCCTGGCTCACAGTGGCACCAACTCTAGCGCGGCGCGAGGCCCTTCACAGGGATCAACTGGAGGTCAGCAGGATCTCGCAGCCCTCCCCGGAGGGGACGCTGACCAGCACCCGGGCCGAGGACGCCTCCCAGGTCGCCGGCACCCCGCAGGTGGTGCCGACGGTCGGGGCCCCCAGCGTGTAGCCGGACCAGGCGATCTCGATCTCCGCCGGTCCATGGCTGGCGGCCACCGTGACCGCCAGGCTGGCCGTCGCCCCGTCCCCACCCCCCAGGACGGCGGAGACCCCGCTGGGGGCGGCCGCCAGGTAGGGGCGGGCCAGTTCACGGAGCAGGGTCATGTCGATGCTCGTCCCGGCCGCGTTGCGCACGTCCCAGGGCCCGTCGGCCCGCCACTGCCACCAGGCCCAGCCGGCGCCGTCCGCCGCGAAGGCGGTGAGGGCATCGCTGATCCATTCACTCGCATCCGGAGAGGTGGTGTCGATCCCGAACTCGCCCACCCACAGCGCCGCCGGCACCTGCGCCGCCTCCGACGCCTCGGTGCTGACGTGGGTGTCGAGCGCCTGGGGGCTGCCGTCGAACGCCGGCGGGAAGAGCACACCGGTGTAGACGTGGGGCGAGTAGACGAGATCGGGGGCGGCGAGCGGAACCACGCTGGTGGGGAGGTCGCCGAGGGAGTCGCTCTCGAGGATGAACAGGTGATGGGGATCGGTCCGCCCGATCGCCGTGATGGCGCGCGCGTAGAAGGGGAAGAGGTCGTCCTTGTCGAAGCGCAGCGGCAGCAGGGGGAAGGCGTGGGGCTCGTTGATGATGTCGTAGCCGGCGACGCCGCTGTCGTCGCGGAAGCGGGCTGCCACGAACTGCCATGTGTCCAGGTACTGGGTCTGCCAGTCCGAGGTGAGCCAGAAGTACGCGGTCGAGGCGTTGATGGCGGGGGACAGCAGGCGGGTCAATGACGGCATCGGGCCCCACTCGATATCGGGCACCCAGGAGAGGGTCGCCCACGCCGGCGCGCCGGATCCCCCGAACGCCGGGCTCCACCCCAGGAAGTGCATGTCCAGCACCACGTAGATGTCGTGGGCGTTGAGCAGGGCGACGGCGCCGACGACCCGGTTGAGGTAGGCGGTGCTGAAGACACCGCGCTCCGGCTCGAGCAGCGACCAGGCGATGGGTAGCCGGACCACGTCGAAGCCCGATTCCTGCATGAGGGTGGCGTCGGTGGCGTCGAGCGGTGCCGGAGCGATCGTCGACTCGAGCAGGGCGTCATCGTTGAAGCCGCGCAGGGTCACCGCCCGCCCGGACGAGTCCACGATCCGATCATCGGCGGTCGAGAGCCAGGGGAGCCCCGGCTGAGCCGCCGGCCGGTTGCCGGGGTTGGGGACCACCGCCGAGAGGGCGGGGACGGGCAGGACCAGCCAGACCACGAAGGCGATCACCAGAAGCAGCGAGAGCAACCGCCCTCGCGGCGCGCCGCCCCGCTCGCCGGTCCGCGGCCCGGGAGGCCGGTCCCATCGATTGACGCGGGGGGCCCGGCGCCGGCGGCGGCCCGGCGCCGCACCGCTCATCCGGGTTCCGTCCGCGCTGTCATGCACATGATGGGTCGGTCCGCATGCTACCCGGTCGCCGCACGAGGCCTCGGCGGAGCGCTCTCCGATGCCCGTGCCCACCGGAGCCCGGCGGCGAGGCGACCGGCCCCGCCGCCGGGAGCAAGAGGAGCACCACCCTTGCGGAGGAGGCCTGATTGTAAAACAATACGACACCGTGGTCACAGTGCTCCGGCGTCTGGGGACGGTCTCCACCGTCCAGGCCCTCGAGGAGGACCTGGAGCGGCGGACGCTGGATGGCGAGTTCCAGCCGGGTGAACACCTCCGCGAGATCGAGCTGGCGCGGCAGTACGACGTCGGCCGCAACACTCTGCGGGCGGCCTTCGACGGGCTGGCCAGGAGGGGGCTGCTGGTCAAGTCGCGCAACCGGGGCGTCTTCGTCCGCGTGCTGACCGCCCAGGACCTCGCCGAGGTCTATGAGCTGCGTGCGGCGATCGAGAGTCAGGCGGGCCGCGCGCTGGCACAGCGCCGGTCAGTCCCCGAGAAGGCCCGTCTGGCCCTGGAGGCGGAGCGTCTGCTCACCGACGACTCCGCCCGGCGCGACCTGGTGGAGGCGGACCTCGCCTTCCACCGCGCCATCGTCGACGGCGCTGGGAACGGCCGGCTGGCCGCAGTCCACCGTGACATCGCCGCGGAGATCCGGCTCTCCCTGGCCCAGCTCATGGAGACGGAGTACGCAACCGTTGAGCAGCTGACCGACGAGCACGCCGGGATGCTCGCCGCCGTCGAGTCCGGCGACCCCGCGGACGCCGAGACCCTGATCCGGCGCCACCTGGAGGCGGCCACCGCCTGGCTGGTCAGCCGGGGCGCGAGCCCCGGCGAGGAGCCGCCGGGAGCCTGAGGGTCAGGCTGCCCGGCGCAGGGCGGTGATGGAGCGGGATGCCCGCTCCGCGAGCGCGGACGCAGCCCGCGCAGCGAGACGGCCCCCGCCCCCGAACCAGTCCGAGGACTGTCCGGTGATGCGAGCGACGCGCCCGGTGCAGGCGGGGCAGATGCCCTCGTTGAGCCCGAAGCCATCGGTTGACCGGATCGCGGCGCCGCACGCGCGGCACCACCGGCCCGACCTCATCTCCCAGGGAGCCCCGTGGAACTGCCCATTGGCTGGCGTGAACATGACGTACCCTCCGTCCGGAGTTGTTGCTGTGTAGGATTGTAGCACAACTCGCCATAGGCCAAACAACCCACCCCCGGCAGGACCTTCTCCCCTCCCGCGCGAGGCGCAGCCGAGGTCGTCCACCGCGACCAGCGCCGCTCGACCTCTCGCTCAGGACACAACGCCTCCCGACCGCCCGGCCGTTGGTCACTGTCAGATCGCGAGCCGGAGGAGGATCCTTGCCCTGGTGACCGGCGAAACGGAGGACGGCTCGTGAATGGATGGATGGGACGCGCGGTTCTCTGCCTGAGCGCGTGCGGCTCCGTGATCAGCGAGCTGGTGGTCCGCCGCTGGGGCAGGCGGGGAGTGCTCGTGGTCGAGGCGGTGACCACCGGGCTGGTGGTCCGGGATGCCGCCATGATCGCCGCCGGTGTGCCCGGGAGGCTGCGCCGGGTCCCCGCGCTGCTGCTCTGGCTCGAGCTGGGAGCCGGCGTCACCGCGAGCGCTCTGGGGTTGCGAGCCGTTCTGCGGAGGGCATCCGACGCCCCACCACCGGCGGGGGACCGGCTCGAGGCCGGGCGCCGCGCCGCGGTCTGGACCCTCTTCGCGCTGCACACCGTGCGCTTCCGGATCTACCTCCAGCCCGACCGGGGTCGCCGCCCCTAGCGGGCACGCGGCGGGCGAGGACTACGCTGGACCCGTCATGGCCACGAGCGCCCCTGCGTCCCCGCCGTCCTCCCTGCCCCGCACCCTGGAGATCGAGGGGATGCACTGCGCCTCCTGCGTCGCGCAGGTGGAGAAGGCCCTGACGGGGGTGCCAGGGGTGCAGAGCGCAAGCGTCAACCTCGCCACCGAGCGGGCCGAGGTCGTCGCCACCCCCGACGTCGCCGCCGCCACCCTCGAGGAGGCGGTTCGGCACGCCGGCTACCAGGCTCATGCCGCCGCCGAGGGGCGAACGCCCGGCACCGCCGCGATCGGCGCCGCGGAGGCCGCGGACGCCCGCCAAAGCCGCCGCCGAACCGACCTGCGGGGCCGCCGGGTCCAGCTGGCCGTGGGCTCGGTGCTGAGCGCGGCCATCCTCGTCCTCGCCTACGGCCTCCCCTCCGCCCCCTGGTCCAATCCGGCCCAGCTCCTCCTCGCCCTCCCCATCTACCTCTGGGTCGGAGCCCCCTTCCACCGCAGCGCGCTGCGGGCGCTGCGTCACGGCGGGACCACCATGGACACGCTGGTCGCGGTGGGGTCCACCATCGCCTTCGCCTACTCGGTGGCGGCCACCCTGGCACCGCCGCTCCGGGGCCGGCCGACCTACTTCGACGTTGCGGCGCTGATCATCACGCTGATCTCGATCGGCAAGTACCTGGAGGTCGTCGCCCGCGGCCGGGCGGGCGAGGCTATCGAGAACCTGGCCACCCTCCAGCCCCGGGTGGCCCACCGCCTCCAGCAGGATCACCCGGGCCAGGTCACCGACGTGGACACCCAGGCGGTGGTCGTGGGCGATCTGCTCCTGGTCCGGCCCGGGGAGCCCATCCCCGCCGACGGGACCCTGGTCCACGGGGCCGGCGCGGTGGACGAGTCGATGCTGACCGGGGAGAGCCTGCCCGTCGCCAAGCGGGAGGGGGACGAGCTGACCGGCGGCACGGTGAACGGGGTCACGCCGCTAACCCTGCGCGTGGAGCGGACCGGCGAGGCGACGGTGCTCGCCCAGATCGTCCACCTGGTGGAGCGCACCCAGGCCGAGAAGCCCCCGGTCCAGCGTCTCGCCGACCGGGTCTCGGCGGTGTTCGTCCCCGCCATCCTCGCGCTCGCCGCCGCCACCTTCGTGGTCTGGGCGCTGACCGGCCACGGCCTGGTGGCCGCCATGATCCCAGCGGTCGCTACCGTGGTCGTCGCCTGCCCCTGCGCTCTCGGTCTGGCAACCCCGGTGGCGGTGATGGTGTCGAGCGGGCGCGGCGCCGAGCTGGGCCTGCTGATCCGGGGCGGGGAGACCCTGGAGACGGTCCAGCGGCTGGATGCGGTCGTGCTCGACAAGACCGGCACCCTCACCCAGGGACACCCCGCGCTGATGGACGTCATCCCCCTCGGCGGTGCCGCTCCCGAGGCTGCGCTGACTCTGGCGGCGGCGGTCGAAGCGCACTCGGAGCACCCCCTGGCCCGGGCCGTCGTCGACGGCGCGGCGGAGCGCCTCGGCCACCCGGTGGGGGCCTCGGCGGAAGAGGTGGTCAGCCATCCCGGGGGCGGCATCTCGGGCATGGCCGGGGGCCACCAGGTCCTGGTGGGGGCACTGCACTGGATCGCCGGGCGGGGCGTGGCCACCGCCGGCGCCGACCGGATCGCACGCGAGCTGGCGGGGGCGGGGCACACCGTCGTCGGCGTGGCCGTCGACTCCGAGATGGCCCTGCTGCTGGGGATCGCCGACCCGCTCCGGCCGAAGAGCGGCGCGGGGGTGCGCCGCCTCCAGGCGATGGGGCTGCGGGTGATCCTCGCCACCGGCGACAGCGACGGAACCGCGGCCGCGGTCGCCGCCGAGACCGGGATCGCCGAATGGCAGGCGGGGCTCCGCCCGGCCGGCAAGGCGGCGCTCATCGGCGAGCTGCAGCGGAGCGGCGCCTGCGTGGCGATGGTGGGTGACGGCGTCAATGACGCACCCGCGCTGGCCGCGGCTGACGTGGGCATCGCCGTGGGCACGGGTTCCGGGACGGCGATGGCCGCAGCGGCCATCACCCTGGTCCACGGTGACGTCGGCCGGGTCGGCGACGCCATCGCGCTCAGCCGGGCGACGCTGCGGATCATCCGCGAGAACCTCGCCTGGGCGTTCGGCTACAACCTGGTGCTGGTCCCGCTCGCCATGCTCGATGTCATCCCACCGGCGCTCGCCGCGCTGGCCATGGCATGCAGCTCGGTGACGGTGGTCGGCAACGCGCTGCGGTTGCGCCGGTTCCGGCTCACCTCGGACGCCGCGTAGAAGACGTCCTCTCCGATTGGTGCGCCCGGCCTCCGCCGCCTGACACGGTGCTGGCAGGAGGGGCGCCGGGCGCGTCACACTTCCCGCCAACGCCGGGATGGGACAGAGGCTGGGGAGTCCTCCCCGCGCGCCAGCACGGACCGACTGTACGCGTCAACCTTCTCAAAGGGGAGGCTCAGCCCGTGGCCATCCAACCCGCAGCATCCGTCGCACCGGTGGCTCGACCATGAGCGCGGCAAACGAGGTGGTGGAGACCTCGGAAGCATACGAAGCATTCCAGCTGGAGCAGCGCGGCATCGACCTGATCCCGGAGTCCGACCGGAAGATGCGCCCGATGGGGCTCTTCTGGCTCTGGTCGGGAGCCGTCTGGAACGTCGAGTTCCTCTTCTACGGGGTCCTGATCTGCACCTTCGGGCTCTCCTTCCCGCAGGCCGTCCTGGCCATCCTGATCGGGAACCTCGCCTACATGTTCCTCGGCTTCGCCAGCCTGCCGGGCCCCCTCGCCGGAACCACCGCTTTCATGGTCAGTCGGGCCCCCTTCGGCCGCAACGGCAACCGGCTTCCCTCGTTCTTCAACTGGATCACCCAGGTCGGATTCGAGATCCTCGGCCTCGTCCTGGTGGTGTTCGTCGTCGACGCCATCCTCAACAAGGCCGGGGTCGCCAGCATCAGCAACGCGGCTCAGGTGCTGATCATCATCCTCGCCGTCGTGGTGCAATTCGTGATGCCCTTCCTGGGGCACGCCACCATCAAGACGGTGCTCCGCTACCTCTCCTTCGTCTTCATCGTCCTCTTCGTGGTCATGGCCATCCTGGTCCTGCCCCATGTCCACTGGGCCAGCCTCCAGAGCGGCACGACGTGGTGGCTCTGGACGACCGCCGTCGTGCTGATCGTCTCCACCGGCGGGCTGGGCTGGACAGAGAACGCGGCCGACTACTCTCGCTACCTGCCCAAGGACACCAGCAAGGCCAGGACCTTCTGGGCGGCGAGCCTGGGGGCCGCCATCCCGTCCGTCCTCCTCGAGCTGCTCGGGGTGTGCGCGTATATGGTGACCACGCACGTCGCCTCGGGAAGGGAGCTGGTCGGCATCCCGTCGGCGTTCACCGCTTACGCTGACTGGTTCTTCTGGCCCTTCATGATCGTCGCGATCCTCCAGCTCTTCGCCATCAACACCATCGACATGTACTCCTCGGGGGTCACCCTGCAGGCGATCGGCATCCCGCTGAAGCGCTGGGGATGCATCCTCGTCGACACGGTGGTGAGCGGAGTGGTCACCGGCCTGGTCATCTTCAAGGGGAACCTCTACACCGACCTCTCCGGTTTCCTCGACTACATCCTGGTCTGGCTCGGCGCCTGGTTCGCCATCCTCATGGTGGATTACGTACTCCGCAGGGGACGGTACGACCGCGCCAGTCTCGTCCAGAAGGTCGGAGGCCTGTACTGGCGCGAGGGTGGCATCAACTGGAGGGCGATCGTCGCCCTGGTGCTGGGCATGGTCGCGGCGCTGATGTGGACCGACGCCCTGTACTACTTCCCGTCCTATCAGGGCCCGATCTCCAACGCCACCGGGGGCGGGGACCTGAGCTGGCTGCTCGGCATCGTGGTGGCCGGCGTCGTCTACTACGTGCTCTCCTTCCGGAGCGTCCCCCAGGAGGCCCTGGGGTCTGCGGAGGAAGAGCCGCCGGTCGTGGCGTCCCCGACCCCCACCAACCCCGCGCCCACCACGTCCTAGCAATCGATTCGCGAAGCACCGGGGGGGACTGAGGTCCCAGGCGACTGCGGACCTCGGTCCCTTCCCAGGGGCGGGCGGTGGGGTGACACCGGGTGAGCATTCCCCCCCCCGCGCGAGCGGGGGGGGGAATGCCAGCTCCTCCGGATCACGGTCCGTGGGAGGAACAAGGCCCGAGCGGCTGCCGCGCACCCCTCGCGATGGTGGCGGCGGCGGGCGGGGCGCGTCCGTGTCCCCCACCCGCCTCCGGCTGATGACGGCAGGCCGTTTGTCAGATGTCACGAGGGCCGGATGACCCGACCGGCCCTGACTGCGCTTGCCGTTGTCAGATGTGACGAGGCATCGGGGCCCGCCGGCCAGACGGGGCCGTGGCCACTTGTCAAATCCCACGGGGTGTGCGATACTCGTGTCCGCGTTCCCCCCCGCGCAAGCGGGGGAGGAGCGCCAGTTCTCCGGACGACGGTTCGTGCCGAGGACAGACCCTCCCAGAGGTTTGGCGCGCGCTCCCCGCTCCACGCAGCGGCAGGCGGCGCGCCCATCCCCGACCGCTGTGGACGGGCCTGCACCCCGCGCCACTCCCCTCAGATGGCGGCATGACACCCGCCTCGGGCGCCCCCTCGGGGCGTCTGGCCAGGCCAGGCCCGGGAGGTGTTTGTGCTCAAAGCACGAGAGGAGGGGCTGAGGCCGCCCAGAGGGGGCTGATGCTTGTCAGATCTCACGAACTCCCACGGCTTCACGACGCCGGGTGGCCCGCACCCCTTGTCGAATCCCACGGGATGTGCGATACTCATGCCCGCGTTCCCCCCCGCGCAAGCGGGGGAGGAGCGCCAGTTCTCCGGACGATGGTCCGTGCCGAGAACAGGCCCGAAGGTGGAGGCGCCGCGTCCGCCGGCTACCCGGCCTGGCCGTCGGGCCACTCGAGCTCGACGGGCCTTTCGAGGAAACGGCTCATCCGGTCGACCTCGCGCCCCACGGCCGCCCTCTCCGCAGGCCGCAGCGGGTCGAGGAGGCGTAGCTGCAGGCGCAGCGACCGGGGGCCCGCCACCCGGCGCCAGGCCCCGCGCACCCGGCCGCCGATCACGAGCACGTTGCTGAGGACGCTGCCGAATGCGAACAGGCCGGGGTCGAAGAGCCCGCGTGGGTGATCGGTCGCGGAGCGGTCCCGGTACGCCACGGTCAGCTCGTCGAAGTTGGGGAGCAGATGGACGACCGGCGCCCGGGGCGGCCGGGGAGGTGGCGGGGGAAGGGCGGCGGCCCAGTACCTCCTGCCGCCGGTCACCTCGGATGTCAGGCTCGCCGCCGCCGCGGCTACCCCTCCGCGCGCGCCGGCCAGCGTGGTCCCCGACCACCAGGCGAAGTCCTGGACCTGAGCCGGCCCGCGACTGCGGAAGTACGTCTCGGCGAGGCGGCCCATCGCCTCCTCGGGATCGAGGGGCGGGGTGACGGGCACGCGCTCGTCGAGCAGCATGTACGTGAAGTCCCGGCCCCGGCGCGGACCGCTGACCACCAGGGCGTCCAGCTCCGCCGCCATGATGAGGTGGGGGAGTCGCTGGCCGTCGGGGGCGATGCCGGATGCCTGGAGGACGGCACCCAGCTCGGTCCGGGTGAGCTGGCGGCCGCCGGTGAGGGCGGCCTGGAACGCCGCCTGGGCCCCGGCAATCACCCCCGCGTCGATCCCCAGCGCGTGCCAGCGGCCGGCGAGGCCGGCGCGGAGGCGCGGCGCCGTCAGCGCGAGGAGCCAGCGGAGATCGCCCGGGAGCACGAGGTGCCAGGTGGGGCGGAGCACGTGGGTGCGCACGATCGCCCCCTCGTCGAAGAGCCGGTGCACGTCGGCCGCGGTGGCGCCCCGGGTGCGCTGCCCCACGGCCCAGACGGCCGCCGGGTAGTCCTGCGCCTGCACCGCGCCGAGCCAGCCCACCACCTCGGCCGGCCCGTCGAGCGGGTTCCCTGCCAGACGCTGCGCCTCGAGCCGGCGGCCGGCGATGTCCGTCGTGGAAGGCGCGCGTGAGGGTCTGATCGGACGCTGATGGTCACGGCCCACCCGGCTCCCTGCCCTCCCTGCCGCTCCGAGCACCGCGAGCTGGGATGACGATATCAGCCGCCATCCCCGCCGCCCCTGGCATGCTTGGCGGATGGCTGAGCAACCCGATCCCGCGCGCCCGGACGTCCCGGCCGAGAACGAGATCGACCGGCGCCTCCGCCGCAACGTCCGGATGGTCGGAACGCTGCTCGGCGAGACCCTCGCGTACCAGGAGGGGGTACCGCTGCTGGATCTCGAGGAGCAGGTTCGGGCCAAGACCAAGCTGCTCCGGGAGCGCCATGACGACGCCGTCAGCCAGGCCCTCGACCGCCAGCTCGCCGGTATCGACGTCGGCACCGCCACCCGCCTGATCCGCGCCTTCTCCCTCTACTTCCAGCTCGTCAACGTGGCCGAGCTGGAGCACCGCGTCCAGGTGATCCGGGGGATCCAGGCGATTCCTGGCGAGGAGCGCGCCTGGCCGGGGACCTTCCACGACCTCTTCACAAGGGCCTCCCACCAGGAGGGCGGCCGTGAGCGGCTGCTCGCCGCACTCGCCGACCTCGACGTCATGCCGGTGGTGACCGCCCACCCCACCGAGGCCGTCCGCCGCTCGGTCCTCGACCACGTCAACGGCGTGGCCATGGCCCTCGACGCGCTCGACGGCCCGCCGCCGGGCTCGCCCCGCCACACCGCACTGGTGGCGTCGATGCGCCGTCACATGGAGCTCCTCTGGCAGACCGAGGAGCTGCGCACGGTCCGGCCGAGTGTGCTGGACGAGGCGCGCGACATCCGCCACCACCTCAACCTCCTGATGGACGTGATCCCCGCCGTCCACGCCGAGCTGGACCGGCGCTGGGTGGAGGTCTTCGGAGGGTCGCCGCCTCCCTTCCATCCCTTCCTCCGCCTGGGCTCGTGGGTGGGCGGTGACCAGGATGGCAACCCGCACGCGAGAGCCGAGACGCTGCGCGACGCGCTGCGAGCCCAGAAGCAGCTTGTCCTCAGCCGCTACCGCGACTCGGTGTACGCCATCTCCGTCGAATACAGCCAGTCCACCCGCTGGACGGGCCGCGACCCTGAGCTCGCCGCCTCGATCGCCGACGACGAGGCGCGGATGCCCGAGGCAGTGCACGACCTGGGGGAGCGGAGCCCCGACGAGCCGTACCGCCGCAAGCTCGACCTGATCCACCATCGTCTCGAGGCCACCCTCGCCGAGCTCCAGGGGGGCCGGGGCGAGTCCCCCTACCCGACCGCCACGGAGCTGCTCTCCGACCTGGACCTGCTCGACTCGGTCCTGCGCCGCCAGCGCGGCACCATGTTCGCGGACGGAGCGCTGCTCGAGCTGCGCCGCCAGGTGGCCGCCTTCGACTTCTGCGGCTACTCGATCGACGTCCGGTTCCACAGCGCGCGGCTGCGCGAGGTGGCCACCGCGATCCTGCGCCAGTGCGGGCAGTTGGAGGGGAGACTCGAGGCTCTGGACGAGGACGCGGCCCTCGCACTGCTGGGCAGGGCCATGCAGGAGCGGGGGCCGCACATCGGCACCCTGGCCCTGGATCCTGACGACCGCGACGTCCTGGAGACCCTGGTGGAGATGGGCCGTGCGCAGCGGGCGATCTCCCCCCGCGCCACCGACGCGGTGGTGATCTCGATGACCCACTCCCCGGTGGAGGTGATGGCGGGGATGTGGCTCGCCTCCCTGGTCGGGCTCGTCTCCTGGTCCTTCGGCGACATCCACAGCAGCCGCCTCGACCTGGTCCCGCTGATGGAGACCATCGCCGGCCTGCGCGCCGCCCCGGAAGTGCTGCGCCGGCTCCTCGGGCAGCCCACGTACGCCCAGCAGGTGCGCGCCCGCGGCAACCTCCAGGAGGTGATGCTGGGCTACAGCGACAGCAGCAAGGACGGCGGTTATCTGGCGGCGCAGTGGTCGCTGTACGTGGCCCACCGCCAGCTCGCGCGCGTGTGCGACGACGCCGGCATCCGCCTCCGCCTGTTCCACGGTCGCGGCGGGACGGTGTCGCGGGGCGGCGGTCCCACCCACGAGGCCCTCCTCGCCCAGCCGCCGGGGGCGGTCCGCGGGCGGGTGCGGCTCACCGAGCAGGGCGAGATCCTCCACTACCGCTACTCGCGCGCCGAGGTGGCCCAGAACCATCTGGAGCTGGTGGCGGCGGCGGTCTGGGAGGCCAGCTCCCTGCAGGCCCCGCTGCCGCCGGACCGCGAGGCGGTCTGGGAGACGGCGATGGCACGCATCGCGGCCGACAGCTACGACCGCTACAGAGCCTTCGTATACACGGATGAATTCGAGCGCTTCTTCGCCGAGGTCACTCCGATCGGCGAGCTGGGTCAGCTCAACATCGGCTCCCGCCCGGTGAGCCGCGGCGATTCGACCAGCATCGCCGCGCTGCGCGCCATCCCCTGGGTGTTCGCCTGGAACCAGACCCGGCTGATGCTGCCCACCTGGTACGGGGTGGGCGGGTCACTGCTGGCATTCGCCGAGGACCGGCCTGTTCATGCCGAGGATGACCACAACGCGCCGCCTCCCGCCGAGACCGAGGCCGCCCTGCCACCCCCCGGGCCGGCACGCTGGGAGCTGCTCCACGAGATGTACCGGCGCTGGCCCTTCTTCCGCGCCGTCATCGGGAACCTCGAGATGACCCTGGCGAAGACCGACCTGGGGGTGGCGAGCCGTTACTTCGAGCTGGTGTCGGACGCCGGGCTGCGGTCCCGGATGTGGGAGGAGGCGAGCGCCGAGCACCGGCGGACGCTGGAGGCGATGGTCCACGTGACCGGCCGGCAGACCCTGCTCGCGGATCAGCCCCTGCTCCGCGAGACGCTCCGTCTGCGCGACCCTTACATCGACCCCCTCTCGGTGCTGCAGGCGCAGATGCTGGCCCGCCACCGCACCCTGGACGAATCCGACCCCCAGCGCCCCGCCCTGCTGGAGGCGATCCTGCGGAGCGTCAACGGCATCGCGGCCGGGCTGCAGAACACGGGCTGACCGGGTACCCTCTCTTCTCATGGAGCGAAGGGAGGAGCCGATCTGGGGTCACGACGGGCACCGCTTCCCCGGCTGGCTGTCCGTGCCCGAGAGCGGGGCCGGGCCGGGGCTGGTCGTGATGCAGGAGATCTTCGGCATCACCGCGTACGTCAAGGGCGTGTGCGACCGCCTCGCCGGCCTCGGCTACGTGGCGCTGGCGCCTGACCTCTACTCACGTCTGGAGCCCGGCCTCGTGCTCGACGAGCACCTCCCCGAGAGCCTGCCCCGCGCCCTCGAGGCGATGGGGCGTCTGGACGTCCCCCAGGCGGTCGACGATGCGACGTCCGCGCTCGAGCACCTGCGCACGCTTCCCGAGGTGGCGGGGCGGAGCGTGGGGGTGATCGGATTCTGCCTCGGCGGCGGCATCGCCTACATGGTCGCGGCCGCATCCGACCCGGCGGTGGCGGTCTGCTACTACGGGTCGGCGATCCCCGGCGCCCTCGACCGGGCCCAGGACGTGACCTGCCCGATCCTCTTCCACTTCGGGGAGGACGACGGCTACATCGGCACCGAGCAGCGCCAGGCCGTGGCCCGCGCCTTCGCCGGGCGGCGCAACGTCGAGCTGCACCTCCACCCCGCCGCCGGCCACGCCTTCGACAACCACGACTCGGCCATGTTCTCCCGTCCCCAGGCCGCCGCCCGCGCCTGGGAGCAGACCGCGGCCTTCCTGGCCTACCACCTGCCCCTCGCGGGGTAGCGGCCAGGGCCCCCATCCGGAGGACTGTCCGTCGGCCGTCCGCCGCGTGGCGTGACGATCGCCGCGTCGATCTGCAGCTCGCGGAGGAACGGCGATGGCGCCAGAGGCGATCAGGCGGCCCGTCCAGGGCCGCCGCCGCTCCACTGGTTATGAACTGGAATAGACGTGCGCGTGTGTCACTTCCTCGCCAGCAAGGGACCACCTCAGGTGGCTACACTGCCGACCGCATCAGCTGCCACTTGGGAAGGAAGGGCCGTGGACACCTCTCTCCCCCACCCAGTTCGGGCGTCGGCCCGACCCCGCCGGACCCGGATGTGGCGCTACCTGGGGACCGCGATCGTGCTCACCAGCCTGGCGGCGGGGTGTGGCGCGACGCCGGGCGGGGGTTCCACACCTGCGTCGCACCCGAGCGGATCGGCGAGCCCCGCCCCATCCGAAACGGCGGCGGGTACTTCGCCGACCGGCAGCCCGGTGACCACCTCGTACTGCGACGCTCAGGACACCACCATCCCGGGTGCGGCGGCCTTCCTGGCGGGGCAGGGCCCGATCCCGGGCGACCTGACCACCGTCCAGCAGGCGTGGTTCCAGATGGAGGCCAGCATGGTGCCGGCCTGCTCCGAGATCGTCCCCGATCCGCCGCCGGTGACCACGCAGAACCTCACCAACGGCGAGCTGAGCGACGCCGCATTGCAGACGTGGGTGACCGAGGACGAGATGTTCTGGACGCTCATGGAATGGGCACAGCAACATGGCCAGGCTGCCTTTATGCAGTATCTGCTTGCGGGTGGGACAAACAGTGCAGTCCCATTTGTCCGTTCCGGCGGCAAGATTGTGGACACGCCCTCCTGCGAGTATCTGGAGAAAATATATGCGGTCTCGGTCACCGCCCAGCAAATGTCGGACCTAACGGCGACGCGCCTGGATGCCGCTGGTATCGCGTACGTCGGCACCTCGGTTGGCCCCTGTTCGAGCACATGGACTACGGCAAGTGGGTCCGGAATCAACCACCCAGTAGCCTCCGGGCAGGAACCGTGGGAAGTGGACGTCACGACGGTGGCCGACAACTCGGCGCTCGGGCAGTACCTCCTCTACGAGGCAAGCTGGGTGCAGGGTGGTGACACAACAGCAGACGCACTGATTCAGCAGGTGGCGTCTGACGGATGAACCGTCGCACACTCCTTGCTTTGTCAGTAACTACTGTCCTTCTCGCGGGCGGGCCATGGACATCGGAACTCGCCACGAGCGGAGGGGGCGGTACAGGCGACACAACAAACTGCAGTCCCGCCGCCAGCCTGAATCTGGCGATTGGTGAGCCCCCACAGCCCGGCGGCGTGGACGTCAACGGCAACCTGATCCTGTACTGCCGGACTCCGGCGACGAACTCGCGAGATGGCGTCTACACCCAGGGCACCAACAGTGACGCCACGTCGCCCACCGTCGGCGCGAGCTGCAGCGTGGACGTCCCCGGCGGCGAGGGGGCGCAGGTCCTGAGCCAGCCCTCCTACGAGGGGGGATGGGAGGGAGGTCCGGAGACGGTGGAGGTCTTCCCCATCGCCTTCTGGACCGGCACCGAACATGCCGTCTTCCAAGTCCAGACCGAGTACTTCCTATGGGGAGGCGTGAGCGACACACCCCAGACCGCTCTTGACGCCGACTGGTCGGCCGCCTCCCCCTACGGACCCGCGCCACCCAGCGCCCAGCCGGGGTCGGGCCTGAGCACCTCGGCGATGATCACCTCGGGCCTCCAGAACCAGACCGTGGAGGTCTGGCTGACCACTGCAGCTCCCGGGGTGTGGGAGCACGGTACCGACGGCGATTGGGTGTGCGACGGTCCCATCCTCGACGTCAGCCTCCTGACGGAGCCGGACACCACGCCGTCGTCCGAGGCGCCGCCGACCCAGGCCTCGTGGACGGTTCCCTCCCAGGCCGAGGCGGTGGCATCGCTCAGCGCCGTCGCCGGCCAGGTCCAGACCAGCGCGCCGGATGACTACGTGGTCTTTGCGCCCACCTGTTTCTGGATCAGCCCTCAACCGGCAAGCCCGCCGTACGGAGCCAGCGTCAGCAACGTCCTGGGCCCGCCGGACGCTGACGGCGAGTCCATCGTCTACTCCTACTACCTCGACATCTCCCCATCCTCGACCGTCCACTGGGATTTCGGCGACGGGATCAGCGAGGACGCGCCCGCCGACGATTCCGGTCCGGGCAACTGCGTCACCCACTACTACAAGCAGGTGAGCGGCGAGGGGAGCGTGCCGGCGGATGGAGCGACCGTGTCCGCCAGCCAGGACGTGGTGGTCACCGCCTTCGTCGGCTGGGTCGACGCCGGCGGGGATGGGGTCTTCGAGTGCGTCACACCAGGCGGCGGTCTCGACGGCGTGAACGCGGGCAGCCAGGCCGCGGCGCAGGCGGACTGCTCCGCCACCTTCCCCGACGCCCTCGCCGACACGCCCCTGCCACCCAAACCCGTCTACCAGGTCCGGACGATCCCGGTGGCCTGAGGATGCGCGAGGGGGTGGCACGGTCTCCGGTGTGGGGGCGAGGACAGGCGACCGTCGAGTTCTCGCTCGTCTTCCTCCTCTTCCTGGTGATGCTGTTCGCGATCCTGGACTCGTGGATCTGGACCATCGAGACCGATGCCGCCGACGCCTCGGTGGAGCAGGGGATCGGCGTCGCCCTCTCCGCGCTGGGGTCGGCGACCAGCCCGACGCCTGCGCTGGCGGAGGTGTACGCGAATGTCCTCCCGATCCTCCAGCCACCGATGCTGGGCACCGCCGTGGAGGACTGGTACGCCGCCGGCATGGCCGGCCTGCGTGCCCAGCTCGGGCCCGGCCAGTGCCCCACCGCCGACCAGGTGGCCGACTACTTCGAGGGACTCGACTCCGGATACGACGGCGTCGGCAACGTGGTGGTCTGCGCTGTTGCCGACGGCGACGGGCACGTCACCGTTGCGGTGACCGGATACGCCCTCTCCTTCATCCCCCCTGGCCTCGGTCCGCTCAACTGGCGCGGCTGGGGGCTCCCGGTGAGTGAATCGGCGTCGGTCACCGTCGGGACCTACTCACCGTGAGAGCCCGGCACCGGCGTGGCGGCGGGCAGCGGGCGCAGGCCGCGCTCGAGATGGCGCTCGTGCTCTGGATCATGCTGCTGATCGTCTTCGGCTTCGTCGGCATGATGCTGGAGCTCCGCGCGGTGAACGAGTTCCAGACCAGCGTCGACCTGGCGGCGCAAGGTGCGCTCGTCCCGCCGCTCGGCGATCCGCAGGACAGCCAGGCGGACGCGGCGTACGCCTTCACCCACACGCTGGACGCCGGCGGCAACGAGAGCGCCTTCCTGACGGTGACCGAGCCGCTCACCTGCGTGGGGCCGTACCTGAACGGGGAGATCACGGACAACGCCCAGGGTTACCCCGAGCCGGTGACCTGCACCGCCCAGGCCGAGCTCGACTTCTCCCAGACCGCGATCGGCCTGCTCTGGTTCTGGAAGGTCCAATTGAGCGCCACCGCTCAGGCGTACCCCCCGCAGTACCGGCGCTGCGAGACCCCCCTGCCCGCCAACGCCGCGAGCCCGAATCAATGCTGACCTTTCACCACCGCAGAGCCGGGGAGCGCGGCCAGATCCTGGTCATGTTCGCCTTCTCCATGGTCTTCCTCGTCGTCGGGATGATCATGGTGGCGGTCGACCTCTCCGAGCTGTACGAGGCCCACGTGCGCCTCCAGGACGCCGCCGAGCAGGCGGCGCTCGCCGGCGCGAGCCAGGTGGATTACGTGGTCGCGGAGAGCGGCACCGCGGCGCTTCTGCCCTCCTTCGCCGGCGTGTGCGCCAGTGCCGGCGACGAGTTCAGCGGCAGCGTGGGCTCGACCACCTGCGCCAACCCGGCCGGAACCACCGAGGTCGTGGCGACCGTCTCCCTGCAGGCCGCGGTGTCGATGCCCGTCCCCGGCCTGGGGGGCACGTTCACGGTGACGGCCACCTACGCCGCCGCACCGGTATTGGGCGCGCAGACGCCGGTTGGGTAGCTGGCACCCCGGCACGGGGCTCATCCCGCAAGGCGGCTCAGCCTCTGGGCAAGCACCGCGACGAACTCCTCGTGCTCGGGCTTCATGAGCACGCTGCGCAGCACCCGCACCATCCCCTCGCCGGCCTCGATGTCGGGGTGGCGGCGGTGGAGGCTCTCGCCGGTCACCCGCGCAACGCTCACGTAGACGGGATCCTCCGCGGCCATGGCCCGCTCGAAGAGGGCCTGGCTGGCGGCATCGACGTCCGATGCGGACATGCCGTCGTGGTACGGGAAGTAGCTGACGATGTCCAGCTCCGGCTCCTGGTACAGACGCAGGTTCGGCGCCGTGCGCACCATGCCGGCGAAGCTCGCCGCCGCCCGCCGGCAGGCTTTGAGGATCGCGCCCAGCCCAGCATCGCGGAGGGGGAAGAGCTGGAGCGTCGTCCAGAGTGCCGCGGCCGCCGCGCCCGCACGCGAGCACTCGAGGCTGATCTCCCCGAGGTGCAGCTCCGAGGACGTGAAGTACGTGTAGGGGGAGTCGTGCTTGTAGAAGCGCCCCACCGCCGGGTCGCGGAAGATCACGCAGCCACAGCCGTACGGCTGGAGACCGTGCTTGTGGGGATCGACCACCACCGAGTCGCACTCGGCGATCGCGCGGTACGCGGCCGCCGGCACCTCGAACGCCCCGGACCAGGCGGGGATCGCGTAGAAGCCGCCGTAGGCGGCATCGACGTGGAGCCGGACGCCATACCGATCGCGGAGCGCCAGCGCCTCGTCGATGGGGTCGACCGCGCCCAGGGCGGTGGTGCCGGCGGTGAGCACGACGGTGCCGATGGTGTCGGTGTTCAGCAGCAAGTCCAGGGCGTCGAGGTCCATCCGCCCGCGGGCGTCGGCCGGCACCCGGACGCCGCGAACCCCGAGCAGCCGGCACATCCGCTCATGGGTGTAGTGGGCCTCCCCGCCGAAGGCGATCGCCGCGTCCGGTCTCAGCTCGCGAGCCACGAAGAGAGCCTCGAGGTTGGCGATCGTCCCGCTGGAGGTGAGGTGCCCCAGGAAGTCGGCCGGCTGGTGGAACATCGCGGCGATGGCCGCCACCGCCTCCCGCTCCAGGGCGGCTGTCGCCGGTCCGCCATCGAGGGCGTGGTTGTTGGGGTTGACCAGCATCGCCATCAGGTACGCCGCCGCCGCCGCCGGGTGGGGCGGTTTCAGCATCTGGCCGGCGTAGTCGGGGTGGAAGTAGGGGTAGTTGTCCTGAAGCCGCCGGCCCAGCTCCTCCAGCACCTGCCCCGCCCGTTCGTCGCTCACCGCCTGCGAGGGGTGGGGGGTGACGGCCGGCCAGCCCGCCTCCCAGCGCCGCACCGCCTCGACGGCCTGTCGAGTGGCGGCATCAAGGTCCATCGCCGGAAGTCTAGCGGCGGTGGGAGAGGCGTCCCGGCCGTCTCCGCCGGAGATCGCGAGGTCCGCCGCGGAAGATCGTGACCCTCCACCGCCTGAGGTGCCCAGCCCCTTTGACTCGCTCTCTTGGCGGCTTGCTATAGTGCGAATCGCAATATGTCGGAAAGCATAGACAGACCCCCCCAGGGGACGATCGCCCTGACCGCCCTGGCGCTCCTCACCGAGCGACCCCTGCACCCCTACGAGATGCAGCGGCTGATGCACGACCGGCGCAAGGACTACGCCGAGGGCCGGAGCCGTGCCCTCTACCGGGCCATCGAGGAGCTGCAGGTGGTGGGCTGGATCGAGCCCGCGGAGACGAGCCGGGAGGGCCGGCGCCCCGAGCGCACCGTCTACCGGATCACCGCCGAGGGGCGCGAGGCCCTCGAGGACTGGCTCCAGGACGTGCTGGAACGCCCCGCCCGCGAGCACCTGACCTTCACCGCCGGCGTCGGCCTGCTCGCCTACCTCCCCCAGGAGCGCGCCATCGACGCCCTCCAGCATCGAGTCGTCGAGCTCCGGGCCGAGCTGGCCGCCCGCGAGGAGGCGGCGACCGCCCTCGCCCAGGAGATGCACCTGCCCCGGGTCGTCCTGCTCGAGGACGAGCACGAGCGGGCGCTGCGGGAATCGGAGCTGCGCTGGGTGCTGGCGCTTCTGGACGACATGCGCACGGGCCGGCTGGCGTGGGACGAGGAGAGCCTGCGCGCCCAATTCGACCTCATGCACGATCACGAAGCCGCCCGGCGACGGCGTCACGGCGGGCCGGAGCCCGACGCCCACCCGACCCCAACCGACCAAGCAGGAGATGCCGAAGCATGATCCACACCCGCCAGCTGCGCAAAACCTTCGGGAGCCGGCGTTCCGCAGTCGAGGCGGTCGCGGGCGTCGACCTCGACGTCGCGGAGGGCCAGACCTTCGGCTTCCTCGGGCCCAACGGGGCCGGCAAGACGACCACGCTCCGCATGCTCTCGACGCTGCTCCCACCCACGAGCGGTGAGGCGACGGTGGCCGGGTGCGACCTGCTGCGAGAGCCCGGCCGGGTGCGCCAGCGGATCGGCTACGTCAGCCAGGCGGGGAGCAGCTACTCCGAGGTGAGCGGTCGCCGGGAGCTGGTCATCCAGGGCCGGCTGTACGGGATGAGCGCGGCGGCGGCGAAGAAGCGCGCCGCCGACCTGCTGGAAACGCTCGAGCTGGCCGACTGCGGCGACCGCAAGACCAAGACCTACTCGGGCGGCCAGAAGCGGCGCCTCGACGTCGGCATCGGGCTGATGCACCTCCCCCAGCTCCTCTTCCTGGACGAGCCCACCACCGGGCTCGACCCCCAAAGCCGGGCCCGGATGTGGGACGAGGTCCGGCGGCTGCGCGAATCCGGCACCACCGTCTTCCTCACCACCCACTACCTGGAGGAGGCCGACGCGCTCTGCGACCGCATCGCCATCATCGACCACGGCAGGATCGTCGCCCAGGGCACTCCGGAGGAGCTGAAGCGGCAGGTCGCCGGGGACATCGTCCTGGTGGGAACCGACGGATCCCCCGCCAAGGCCCGCGCCATCCTCGAGGGGCAGCCGTTCATCCGCGAGCTGACCGAGGAGGACGGAGCCCTCCGCCTCTACGTCGACCGTGGCGAGACCGCGACGCCCCAGATCATCCGCCTCCTCGACGGCGCGGGCATCACCCTCTCCACGCTCTCCCTGCACCGCCCCAGCCTCGACGACGTCTTCTTCCGCCAGACCGGGCGCTCGCTGCGCGAGACCGCGGCATGACCGGCGCACCGCCCTCCCACCTGGAGAACCGATCGTGAAACTGCTCCGCGACAGCTGGCTGATGTTCGTCCGCTACTTCCAGATCTTCATCACCAACCCGGCGTGGGTGATCATCGGCGTCATCCAGCCGGTGCTGTACCTGCTGCTCTTCGCGCCCCTGCTCAAGTCGCTGGTGCACATCCCCGGGTTCCCCCCCGGCGGCGCCTACAACGTCTTCGTCCCGGGGCTGCTGATCCAGCTCGGCCTCTTCGGCGCGAGCGGGGTCGGCTTCGGCCTCATCGACGAGCTGCGCTCCGGGGTGATCGAGCGCTTCCGGGTCACCCCGGTCAGCCGCCTCGCCCTGTTGCTGGGCCGTGCCGGGCGTGACCTCCTCACGCTCGTCATGCAGTCGCTCATCCTCCTGCTGCTGGCGGTTCCCTTCGGCCTGCAGCCGACCTTCGTCGGCGTGGTGATCATGCTCGGGCTGGTGGCGTTGATCGGGCTCGGCATGGCCTCGCTCGCCTACGCGGCTGCGCTCGCCCTCAAGGACGAGAACTCGTACGCGCCGCTCGTCTTCACACTCTCCCTCCCTCTGCTGCTGCTGAGCGGCGTGCTGCTCCCGCTGCAGCTCGCCCCCCAATGGCTGCGGGACATCGCCAACGTCAACCCGCTCTCCTACGCGGTGACCGCGGCTCGCGACCTCTTCAACGGCAACGGCGGCTCGATCGACGTGACCAAGGGCCTGGCGATCATGGCCGCGCTGGCGATCGTCGGGGTTGCGATCGGGGCGCGCAGCTTCGCCCGCGCGATCGCATGACGCGCGCCACCTTGCCAAGGCAGCGGGTCACGGGTTCGAGCCCCGCCTCCCGCACCCAGACCGGCTCGCGCGGAAGAGCAGCCCAGCCCTAACGACGGCCCCATGCTCCGGCCCCCGCCGTGGGCACTTTCGTCAGACGGATGGAAACCGGCGACGGCGGAAGATGCCGACCGCCACGCCCAGCCCGAGCAGAGCCAGGCCCCCGAGGGACACCAGGACCCCCGTCCCGACCAGGGGCGAGGCCCCCCCCGCCCCCGTCGACGGAGCGGAGGTGACGGCGGCCGTGGGGATGGGGGTCGGCAGCGTGGCGGTGTCGATGCAGGCAGACGCGTTGACGGTGTCGCTGATGAGGGTGACATCGCCCGTCCCTGCCAACACCCGTCCGTCCACCGTGACCCCGGAGCCCAGGGTGATCGAGGTCGACGCCATGACGGTTCCGGCGAAGGTGGGTCCGTCCAGCACAGCCGTGCTGCCCACCTGCCAGAACACGTTGCACGCTGAGGCGTCATCGATGAGTGAGACCACGCTGCTCGTCCCGGTGGTCAGGCTGGATCCCGTTTGGAAGATGAACACGGCGCTGGCGTCGCCCTCTGCGTCCAGGGTGAGCGTGCCGCTCAGACTCAGCGCTCCATCCGAAGTCGTCTGGTACACCCCCGGATCCAGGGTGAGACCGGTGAGATCGGCGGGCTCCGAGGTGCTGGTCGGGCTCTCCCCCGCCGCCTGGTTGTAGGCGGTGGTGAGATCGGTCTGGGCCCCGAGCGCAACGCTATCGGCGGCGAAGGTGGTGTACGGAGACTCGACGATGCCCGGCGGGAAGCCGGTGACCGTCGCGGTGGGGTAGGTGCCCAGGTCCCCGGAGATGGTCGAGGAGCCCGTGTTGGTGACGCCAGTACCCGCCAGGACCGCGAAGGATGCGGCCGTTCCCAGATTCACCGTGGTTGCGGCCAGCACAGCCAACCCGCCAAAGGTCATCAGGAGGGCGACGGCTCCCAACCCCAATGCCGCCCCAACCCAGCGGGCCAGGCCGCTCGCGTGTGATCTCGAACGGTCGCTCTGGCTCATAGCCACTGCAGGGCCTCCACGGCTGGGTGAGAAGAGCTGTTCCGGGTGCCGCAAGCTCTGATGCTACGCGGTGAACGACATCCATTCAGTACGCTGCAGTACGCTGCCGGATGCTGTCCTGATGTCGCGCGGGTCGACTTGAGGAAAGGAATGCACGCGAGTTGAATGTTCTCGCTGGTAGGCGAGACGAATCATCGACGGACTCGGTTGATCATGCTGATCCACGCCGTTCCGTCCCAGTGCTTCACCACAGTGTGACTGTGGTTGCCAGCCCTTCCCCCAACCCCACGCGACTCAGCTGGTCAGCGACGCGCTCCGCGCGATCGGCTGGACTCCCTGAGACGGTGATGGCGCCAGTCCGTGTTAGGCGTCCGGATCGAGTGTTCGACCGGCATGGTCACCGTCACGGGTGGGGATATCAACCCAACCTAACAGGCCCTGATGCCCGCATCCTCACGAGCGGCAACGGGGGTGTGACAAGGCCGCTCGGGTGGCCGCCGCCGCTGTGCGATGCAAACCACGGACCCGCGAGCCTGCTGAGGTGGGGTTCAGCAACCGCCGCGGCGGGCGTCGTGACCTGTCAACGGCGGCGCAGGCGGCTGTCGGTGATCTCGGACGGGGCCCAGCCGGCGTCGGCTGGGTTGAGGTTGATCCCCGGCGGCACGATCTCGTCGATCCGGTCGAGGATTGTCTGATCGAGGCTGACGTCAGCGGCGCCGAGCTGGCTCTCCAGATGCTCCATGGTGCGCGGCCCGATGATCGCGGCCGTCACCGCCGGATGCCGGAGCACGAAGGCGAGGGCGAGGTGAATCAGGCTGAGGCCCGCCTCGTCGGCGAGCCGTCCCAGAGCGTCGGCTGCCTCCAGCTTGCGCTGGTTGACGGGCAGGGAGAGGTCGTAGCGGTGGGGCAGCCGGCCGGAGCGAGTGCTGGCCGGCGCCTCTCGGCCGCGCCGGTAGCCGCCAGAGAGGAAGCCGCCGGCGAGCGGGCTCCAGGGGATCACCCCCATCCCGTAGCGCTGGCAGACGGGAAGGACCTCGCTCTCCACCCCGCGCACCAGGATCGAGTACGGGGGCTGCTCGCAGACGAAGCGCTCCCGGACCCGCCGCTCGGCCACCCACTGCGCCTCAACGATGAGCGACGCGGGGAAGGTCGAGCTGCCGAAGCAGCGAATCTTGCCGGCCCTGACGAGGTCGGTGAGCGCACCCAGGGTCTCGTCGATGTCGCAGGTCGGGTCGGGTCGATGGATCTGATACAGGTCGATCCACTCGGTCTGCAGGCGGCGGAGGCTGTCCTCGCACTCGCGGATGATCCAGCGCCGCGAGTTGCCCCGGGAGTTGGGGTCGTCAGCCATCGGGCTGTGCACCTTGGTGGCGAGGACCACCTGATCGCGCCGTCCCCCGGCGAGGGCCCGGCCCACGATCTCCTCGGACTCGCCGTGCGAGTAGACGTCGGCGGTGTCGATGAAGGTGATCCCCGCATCGAGGGCCCGGTGGATGATCCGGATCGAATCATCCTGGTCCTGGTTGCCCCACGCGCCGAACATCATCGCGCCGAGGCAGAGCTCGCTGACGCTGATCCCGGTGCGGCCGAGGACACGCTGTTCCACCGCTCCGACGATACCCGGTCGGTACAGGCGAGCGCCTGCCGGCGCAACCAGCCGGGCCGGGCTCTCAGCTGAACGCGCTCTCCCCGGTGATCGCCCGCCCCAGGATCAGGGTGTGCACCTCCTCGGTCCCCTCGTAGGTGAGCACCGCCTCGAGGTTGGCCATGTGCCGCGCCACCGGGTGGTCGAGGGTTATCCCGCCGGCGCCGAGAATGGTCCGGGCCTCCCGGGCGATGTCGAGGGCGATTCGCGTGTTGGCCCGCTTGGCGAGCGACACCTGGACCGGGTGGGCCAGTCCCGCATCCTTGAGGGTGGCGAGGCGATGGGCGACCAGGCGTCCCTGGACGAGCCCGGTCGCCATCTCGGCGAGCTTGGCCTGCGTGAGCTGGAAGCGCCCGATGGGCCCGCCGAAGGCCTGGCGGCTCCGGGCGTGCTCGACCGCCGCCTCGCAGCACGAACGGGCGGCGCCCATCACGCCCCAGCAGATCCCGAAGCGCGCCTCGTCGAGGCAGGCCAGCGGCCCGCCCAGCCCGTGCGCCGTCGGGAGCACCGACGCCTCCGGCACCCTCACCTCATCCAGCAACAGCTCGGAGGTCACCGACGCGCGCAGCGAGAGCTTGCGTTCGATCTCGTGGGTCGAGAAGCCCGACATCCCTCGCTCCACCAGGAACCCGCGGATGCCCTCGTCCGTCTGCGCCCAGACCACGGCGACATCGGCGATCGAGCCGTTGGTGATCCACATCTTGGTGCCCGAGACCACCCAATCCCCGCCATCGCGGCGGGCCCGGGTGCGCATCGCCGCCGGATCGCTGCCGGCGTCCGGTTCGGTGAGACCGAAGCAGCCGATCGCCCTTCCCGCCGCCATCTCGGGGAGCCAGCGCTGCCGCTGCTCCTCGCTGCCGAAGCGGTGGATGGGGAACATCGCCAGCGATCCCTGCACCGAGACGAAGGAGCGGATGCCGCTGTCCCCCGCCTCCAGCTCCTCGCAGGCGACGCCGTAGGCGGCGGCGGACGCACCGGCGCAGCCGTACCCCTCGAGGTGCATGCCGAGCAGCCCGAGAGCTGCGATCTCGCCGACCAGCTCGCGCGGGAAGGTGCCCGCCTCGAAGCTCGCGGTGATCACCGGCAGCACGCGGTCGCGGACGAAGGCGCGGACCGTCTGTTGGATCAGCCTCTCGTCGTCAGTCAGCAGGGCGTCGACGGCGTAGAGGTCGCTGGGGTCGAGCCGTGGTGGGACCTGGGATCGGCCGGTGGTGCTCGCCATCGCCCCATTGTGCCCCTCGAACGGCCGCTCAGCATCCGGGTGCACGCGTCGTAACCTATGGAGCGTGAGGCGACGTCCGAGAGGTCCGAAATTGACAGGACCCTTCCGCTGGTTGCGATACGGCCCGCGGGCGTTCGCGGCCGAGGTCATCCTCGCCGGCCTCGCAGTGCTGATCCTCGTTCTGGCCCCGGCCCCGGTCCTCTGTGGCGAGGCGGGCGTGAGAAGGGAGTCCGTGGTGGCATTCTGGGTGGACGTCGCGCTCGTGCTGGGCACGACAATCGCCACCTTCTGGACGGTGCGCTGGCTGGTCCGCACGCGAAGGGTCACGAGCCCCGGCTTCACCCGCTTCCTGGTCGACCTCTGGACGTTCATCGCCATGGCGGTGTGGATCGGAGCAGGCGCGTACACCGCTTTCGTCGCCGTGCTGATAGCCACGGGTCTGCCCTGCTCGGGCGCGTAGCCGGCCGGAGCAGGGTGCAACCGCGGCCGGCGCAAAGCGCCCCAGGGCGGGCGGCCTCTCGCCGCAGCGGAGCATCGACCACCTCATCACAGGCGCGGTGCGACAACCCGGGCGGGCGACGCACCCGCCGTCAGTGGCCGGCGCCCAGCTCGATCGCCTTGACCAGCAGCATCAGCATGGCCACGCCCAGGTACGCGGCCATCGCCGACATCCCGATGGTGCGCGCGCGGGAGGGCACGGGCCGGGTCAGCAGGGCGATCGGCGGCATCCGCCAGGTGGCACGCTCCTCCCGCTGCCGCTCCGGGATGGCGGGCGCCTCCCCTCCCCGGGTCAGCACGCCGATGACCGCCAGTCCGACGATGAGCACGCCCCCGCACACCATCAGCAGCACCGTGATGTTGATGCTGGGGAAGATCGTCGAGACCACCAGGATCAGGGAGAGCATGACCAGGCTGGCGAGGATCACCGTGGCGAGGATGTTGAGCCAGGCCCGGTTGACCCAGGGTCCGAGCACCGCGGCGTCGTTGCAGAGGAGGAGCAGGAAGAGGCTCGCCTCCGGCAGCAGCGTCCCCGCCAGCGCCTGCACCGCGGTGGTGATCAACCCGAGCGGGGCCTGGGGGATGAGCACTATGCCGGCCGCCGCGACCACCACTCCGGTGAAGATCGCGTAGAAGAGGCGGGCGTCGCGCCAGGAGCGATGCAGCGAGTGGCGGATGCCAAAGACGTCGCCAAACGCGTAGGAGGTCGCCAGCGTGACCGCGCTGGCCCCGATCACCGATGCGTCGAGCAGCACCACCGCGAAGATCGCACCGACGGTGGGGCTGATGTAGCGGCTCAGACCCCGGGCCACGCTCTCGGCGTCGTGGAACTGGCCGGCCAGCGCGGTGCCGTGGAACGCGGTGGCGGCCGCGATCATGATGGCGGCGGCGCCGATCACCACCACGAAGGCGCCGACGATGGTGTCGGTCCGCTCGTAGGCGATCCAGCGCGGCGTGATCCGCTTGTCGACCACGTTGGACTGCTGGAAGAAGAGCTGCCACGGCGCCACCGTGGTCCCGACTATGGCCACGATGAGCAGCGCTCCATTGGACGTCAGCCCACCCTGGATGCCGGGGACGAGGAGGCCGTGGAGCACCGGCCCGGCGCTGGGATGGGCGAGCACCAAGAGCGGGATCACCAGCGCGTTGCCGGCCAGGAAGACGAACATCATCCGTTCCCAGGTGGAGAAACGGCCGGTCACCGTGATGCCCACCAGGAGCAGGGCTCCGACCGGCACCGCGATGTAGGGGCTGACCCCGAAATAGGCGGCGCCCAGACCGATCCCGATGAACTCGGTGGTGATGGTGAGGAAGTTGAGGAGGAAGAGGTCGCCGACCGAGAACCACCCCCAGAACTTGCCGAAGCGCTCGAAGATGAGCCGCCCGTGGCCCACCCCGGTGACCGCGCCGAGACGGACCACCATCTCCTGGTTGACGATCAGCACCGGGATGAGCAGGACCAGCACCCAGAGCAGGCTGGTGCCGTAATTCTGGCCCGCCTGCGCGTAGGTCGCCACCCCGCCGGCGTCGTTGTCGCCCACCATGACGATGAGCCCCGGCCCCATGATCACGAGCAGAGCGAGCAGCCGCTGCCGCCAGGTGTGGCGGGCGCCGCGTTCCTGTTCTTCGATGGTCCCGAAGGCACCCTGGATGTCGCCGACATGGGCACTGTCGAGGACAGCCGTGCCGTGCACGTCCCCCGGGCTCCGGTGCCCCTCGTCGACCAAGCCGGACCTCCCGCTGCCGGAGAGGCAGCATCACCGAGCGGACCCGCCCGCTCAGGAGGTCACGACGATGTCAGACCCCTGGGTGGACGCTCCCTTTGGCGCCGGCGCACCGAGACATCACCGCCGATGTCGCCGGCGTCCCGGGCCACCTACTATCGCCGTCTTCCATGGGCACCTCTTGCTCCCGACTGCGGGCGCAAGTCTAGCAGGGTGCCGGAGAACCCCCGGCGGCCCCGCCGATGACGTCGACCCCGGGAGGCGGGTCAGCCGTGGTCGGCGACGGAGCGGCGGCGCCAGGAGTCGGGAAGGATCTCCTCGAGCAGGTCGTCGACGGAGATCACCCCGATGATGCGCCGACCCTCGTCCACCACCGGGGCCACGCTCAGGTTGAAGTCGGTCATCAGCCGCGCCACCTCGGGGAGGTCGTCACCGACCTCCAGCGCCGTGTCGCCGCGCTGGACGAGCTTGGCGACGCCGCCGTTGCCCCGCGCCTGGATGAGGCTCACCAATGGGACCGCGCCGACCAACCGTCCCGAGGCGTCGGTGACGAAGACGTCGGCGAGCACCTGCGGCGAGAGGCTCGCGGCCCGGACCGCGGCGAGAGCCTCGGTCACCGTGGCCGCCTCCGCGACGGCCACGAAGTCGGGGCTCATCAGCCCACCGGCGCTCTCCGCGCTGTAGCTCAGCAGCGCACGCACCTTGGCCTGCTTGGCGGCGGGGAGGAGCGCCAGGATGGGCGCCCGCCGGTCCTGTTCCAGCTCGGTGATCAGGTCGGCGGCGTCGTCGGCGCCCATCCCGGCGAGCACCGCCGCGGCCTCGGCGTCGGAGCGGGAGCGGAGGAACTCCACCTGATGCTCGGTGTTGAGCTCCTCGAAGACGTCGGCCTCCAGCTCAGGGTCGGCGTGGACGGCGCTGATGATCTCCTGGCCCTCGGCGTGCGATGCGCGCTCCACGATGTCGGCGATCTCGGCGGGGTGGAGCCGGCGCAGCCGCAGCAGCGGCATGAGCAGGCGAGAGGTGGGGACGTGGCCGACGAAGGGCTCGATCTGCGCCCAGTCGACGAAGTGCCTCTCCTCGTGGCGGCGAGCGTTGAACGGCGGCGGGAGCAGTCGCCGGGCTCCCCGGCTGCTGGTGTCCACACCCGCCACCCGCCAGCCGCCGCGCGCAGCGGTGAGCCGGATGTCGGCGGCGATGATCAGGCGTCCGGTCTCGACGCTGATCACGCGGCGGCCGAGCACGTCGCTGCGGAGCAGCACCTCGCCCTGGCGGCGCTCGAATCGCAGCAGGCTGAGCCGCTCCCCGGTGAGCTGAGCCCTCCGATGTGCGATCTCACCGATCCGGTCCATGGGGACGAACAGCTGCCGGCCGGCCAGCCGGCCGACCAGGCCGGTGACGGGTGGGTAGCCGTCAGAGCCGAGGCGGACGATGACGTCCTCGACGCGCCCCAGCGTCTCACCGGCGCGATCGACGAGCCTGCTGCCGGTGATCTCGGTGAGCCAGAGGGGCGCGACCCCCGACGGCGACGGCTCGGTGTCTGATGTGGTCATCTGACGGCGTACAAGTCTGCCACGTCCACGGTGCCCCGAGCCGGGCTCAGCCCGCCGGCTGAGGATCGCCGCCGGGCGGCCGCGGCGGCGGGAGCGGCGAGGGCGACACGGGCGGTGCGCCGTCATCCCATGTCAACGGCTCCGGCTGCTGGGTGCGGTCGCCGCCGCGCGAGGTGCCGGTGAGCGAGCGGGGCCAGCTCACCCCCATGCTCACGCCCCCCGCCGGCGAGTCCCCTATCTGCCAGCGGCCGCCGGTGGCGGTCACCACCGAGTTGGCGATGGCCAGGCCCAGACCGGCGCCGTCGGGTAGGTCGCTGGCGCGGCGGAAACGGTCGAAGATGCGCTCTCTCTCCGCGGGGGGTATGCCCGGGCCGGAGTCGTCGACCGTCAGCCGGATCCGGTTGCCGTCGGCCCAGACCGCGACGTCGATGGAGCCGCCCTCGGGGACGTACTTACAGGCGTTGTCGAGGAGGACCCCGAGGAGGCGGTCGAGCCATTCCGGCGGCGCCTGCACGACGAGCGGGACCGGGACCGTGTGCACGGCAAGCCGGATCCCCCTGGCCTCGGCGACGGCGGTGAACCGGTCGGCGGCGCTCTGGGAAAGGATCGCCAGGTCGACGTGCTCCGATTCGGCGCGGTCCCGGGTGGCGTCGAAGCGGGCCAGCCAGAGGAGATCCTCGACGAGACGGCGCATGCGGGCGCTCTCCCCCTGGACCCGTTGGAAGGCGGCGCGGTACCAGGCGGGGTCACGCGGCAGGGCGAGGGCAAGGGACGTCTGGGCCTCGATCACCGAGAGCGGGGTGCGCAGCTCGTGCGAGGCGTCGGCGGTGAACTCCATCTGGCGGACCCTGGCCAGCTCGATCGGTGCGGCGACCCGGCGGCCGACGGTCAGGGCGCCGAGGAAGACGAGGATGAGGAGGATCGGGCCGACGATGGCCTCCGCCAGGATCAGGTTGCCCTCGGCCGCGCTGACCCCGCTCATGGACTGCCCGACGACCAGCCGCCCCAGGGTGAACTGCTCCGTGATGGGCAACCCCGTCACCGGGTCGTTGGCGATGGTCGCGAGGAAGGACACGGGAGCCGTGACGGCCCCGACCACCTGGAAGTCGCCGCCGTCGACGGAGACCGTCTGGGGGCTGGCGCCCACACCCGCGGCGGACGCGGGGAGGTCGTCGCCCGTCCCCGCGGGCTCCGTGCACTGCCCCCCCTGCGGGCCGCAGACGAACTGGGTGCCGTCGGTGGCGATCAACCAGTACCAGTCCGGGGAGTCCGGACCACGCACGAGGTTCCCGGTCACCACGAGGTCGGAGCTGGAACTGGTCAGCGCCTGGGTCAGCTGGGTGTCGACCCCGGACGTCTCCCGGGCGGTGACGATGAGCACCACCACCACGGCGATCACCAGGTAGAGGGCGGCGACGATCGCGGTGCTCATCAGGGCGACTCGGGTGGAGGCCACCCGCACCGGGCGCAACCCGCCCGGCGCCGGGGAGCCGGTGCCCGGGGGGGGCCCGCCGAAGACGCGTCCGACGATGCCGCGAACGCGCTCGACGGGACCGGGGCTCACCCCGCCTCCTCGAGCCTGTATCCCGCTCCCCGCACCGTGACGATGCGGATGCCGGCGCTGGGGAGCTTGGCCCGCAGCCGGCTGAGCTGGACATCGATCGCGTTGGAGCCGAGGGCGTCGGTCTCGTCCCTCCACCCGTGCTCGGCGATCGCCTTGCGATCCACGACCGCCGGGGAGCGCCGCATCAGCAGCTCGAGGATGTTGTACTCGGTGGTGGTCAGGCTGACCGGGTGACCGAGGGCGGTGACCTCGCGGCGCACCGGGTCCAGCGCCAGCTTGCCCCGGGTGATCACCGGCGCGTCCACCCCTCGGGGGCGGCGCTGCAGAGCGCGCACCCGAGCCAGCAGCTCCTCGAAGTCGAAGGGCTTGACCAGGTAGTCGTCGGCGCCGGCGTCGAGGCCCTCGACCCGATCCGGCGGGGTGTCGCGGGCGGTGAGCATCAGGATGGCGGTGGGCCGCTCGTTGCGCCTCGCCCAGCGGACGACATCGATGCCCGTCTCGCCCGGCATCCGCCAGTCGACGACGGCCACGTCGTACTCGTAGAACTTGAGCTGGTCGATGGCGTCGTCGCCCCGGGCGACGGCGTCGACCTGGTAGCCCTTGTCCTCCAGGCCCTGGACCAGGACCGCCCGGAGCCCCGGGTCGTCCTCGGCGACGAGGATTCGCATGGCGTCAGTCTCGCGCAGCCGGCGCTTGCGTGCAGCCCCCGCCCATCGTCACCGGCTCACGTGGTGGTGCTCCCGCCGCCACCGCCCGCGAAGCCGCCGAACCCCCCGCCTCCGTAGCCGCCGAATCCGCTGCCGCCGCTGAAGCAGCCGGACGGGCCGGCGGGCTGGAGCAGCAGAGAGCTGGCGTCGACCGTCCCCGACGAGCTCCTGGGGCCGACGGCGGCGACGCAGGCTCCGGCGACCAGGTCGGAGGTGGACCCCGAGGTGGTGGTGGAGACCGTGGCGGTGCCCGGGACCGTGATCGCCTGGGTGGAGCCGCTGGAGGGGGTGACGGTCACGGCGCTGCCGCTGACGGCGGTGACCACCCCCCGGACGCTGGCGAAGTCGGAGGTGAAACCGCCGGAGGGTCGTGGACCGAAAGTGAAGTCGGGACGGCCACCGGCGAAGCCGCCGCCCGTGAACGACGGCGCCGGGCAGGAGCCATCGACCTGCGGCGATACGGTCACCCGGTTTGCGGTCATCGTGCCCGACGCGTCGCTGCCGGTGGCGGTGATGCAGCTCCCGACCGTGATGTCGGCAGCGCTGCCCGTGCCGGTCTCGCTGATGGGGGTGGAGGCGCTGAAGCTGACGGTCACGCTCCCGTTAGAGGTGCTGAGGACGAGAGTCGTGCCGCTGACGCTGACCACCGTCCCGGCGGTGAGGTTGCCGTTCCGGAACGCGTTGGGGACGCCCCCACTGGCGGCGGCGCTCCCGCAGGCCGCGACCGCCACGCCCAGCAGCGCCAGCGGCGGCAGGATGCGGGCCAGGCGGCGGCGTGGATTGGCGTCACGGGTTCTCCGGCGCCCTGCCCACCTCATCGCGGCTCCCCTTCCGTGGAGGCCAGGAACCCCCTGCCGCGGGAGCCTTCGGCCGCCCTTGTGGTCACCACTTTCTACACCTCGCCGGGGGGCCTCGAGCCCCGGCTCGAGCGCCCTGCTCCGTACGCGAGGATCGTGACCATCCCTTCCTTTCGCCGGGATGACAGGGTGACGGCACCCACGGTGTCCCGTTTTCCCTGCCGCACTCCGCCGCCCACCGGGAGGGGGAGCCTCCCCGGGAGGGGGTGGCGCCGGCCGCCGCGGCGGCCGGCACCACCCGGGGGGAGGGGGAGGATCGGTAGCGCGCTCATTTCAGCGCGGTCCACCTTGCTAAACCGTGAGGATGTCCGAGCTCGGAGCGTGAGCCCGGATCAGGCCGCCGCGACCTGGTTCCGCCCGGCTCCCTTGGCGACGTAGAGGGCGTCGTCGGCTCGGTGCACCATGGTCTCGACGTCGTCGGCGCCATTGGTGTGACCGATGCTGACGGTCACCGAGATCCGGGTCCCGTCGTCGAGCACGAAGGGCTTGCTCGCGACCACCTGCCGCATCCGCTCCGCCAGGACGCCGATCGCCTCCGCCGGCGTGTCGGTGAGGACCGCCACGAACTCCTCGCCGCCCCAGCGGCCGAGGGCATCCTCGGTGCGCATCGCCCCCTGGAGACGGGAGGCGACCTCCTTGAGCACGACGTCGCCGGCGAGGTGGCCATAGTGGTCGTTGACGTCCTTGAAATGGTCGATGTCGATGAGCAGCACCCCGACGATGCGGCCGTGGCGGCGGGCTGCGCTGATGACGCGGCGCATGTGCTCATCAAGGTGGCGGCGATTGAAGATGCCAGTGAGCATGTCGATGCGCGAGACGCGGTCCAGCTCGGCGTTGCGCTCCTTCAGCTCGTCCTGCAGCGACTTGGTCCGGAGCGCCGCGCTCACCCGCGCCACCAGCTCGTTGGCCTCGAAGGGCTTGCGCAGGTAATCGTGCGCGCCCAGCCGGAGCCCGGTCACCACGTCGGCGGTGTCAACCCGCCCGGTCAGGAAGACCACCGGGATGTCCTTGAGGTCAGGGTCGGCCTTGAGCCGTTCCAGGGTGGCATGACCGTCGAGCACCGGCATCTCGACATCGAGGAGGACGACATCCGGGTGGTATTCACGGCAGGCCTCGATCGCCGCCTCGCCGTCGACCGCCTCGACCACGGTGTGGCCGTCCGCCTCGAGCTGGCGGCGGAGCACGGCGCGGACGACCATCGAGTCGTCGGCGACCAGGATGGTGCCGTTCACTCGAGCACCTTGGCCAGCTCGTCGGCGTCGAGGACGAGGATCATCCGGTCGTCGGCGGCCCGGATCACCCCGGACACCACCGTGTCCTCCTGGCCGGACGGGGGGGCTGTGATCACCTCCTCCTCGACCCGAAGGATGCCGATGGCGCTCTCGACCAGCAACCCGTAGCGCTCGCCGCCGCCGTCGAGGACGAGGATGTGACCGGCGGCGTCGCCGAGAAGGGAGAGCACGGTGAGCACCTCGTCGCCGCGCCGGAGCACTCCCGCGATCCCCGGCTTGGGCACGGGTAGGGGGGCGACGCCGTCGGCCAACCTCACCTCCTGGACCCGCTCGATGGGGACGGCCCACTCGCCGGTCTCGGTCTCGAAGTGGACGAGCGTCCTCATGGCTCGGATGACCTCGTCAGGCGAACGTCGATGAGCCGGATCAGCTCGCCGATCTGGTAGCCCTCGAGGGCCGCCTCGGCTGCTGCGGAGCTGCGCCGGAGCGCGGCCCGCGCGGCGCTGAACGCTCTGCGGGCCTGCCTCTGCTCGCCCTGCAGCTCGAAGGCGAGACCCAGCTGGAAGTGGGCGATCGCGTGGTCGGGATCGAGGTAGACGACCTTGCGCAGGGCGGCCACGGCGGCCGCAGCGTCGCCCGCCTCCAGACCGGCCTCGCCCTCGGCGAGGAGCGCCGCGACCGAGGGGTCGCCGCCGGCAGCCGGCGCGCCGGTGGGGGCAACGGCGGGCGGCCCCGGGGCGGCGGGAGTGTGCAGGGACCCGAGCTTGGCGGCCGGCGGAACCGAGGGCCGGGCGTCCGAGGCCCCGCCGGCGACCGCTCTCCCGCCGCTCCGCCGGCCGGCCGGCGGTGCGGGCGCCCCATCGGCGGGCCTGGCCCCCCGGGACCCTCCATGCCGGAGGCCGCGGCCGCCGCTGTCCAGCAGGAGCTGCGCGGCCGGATCAAGCGGCAGCGCGTCGGGCTGCCGGTAGACGAAGGCGCCGCCGGCGCGGACCAGGTGGAAGCGCTCGGTCACCTGCCACAGCGATTCGGAGTAACCGAGGAAGACCCAGCCCCTGGGGTCCATGGTGGCGGCGATCCGATCCAGTGCCGCCAGCACATCCGGGCGATCGAAGTAGATGAGCACGTTGCGGCAGAAGACGACCTGCGCTCCCGCGGCAGGAGCCGGAGCCGGATCCCGGATCAGGTTGTGCCGGAACACCGACACATGGGCCCGGAGCTCGGGGATCACCTCCCACTGGTCGCCGGCGCGCCGGAGGTAGCGACTGCGCTCCCTGTCGCCGAGGCCGGTCAGCTGGCGCTCGTCGTAGCGGCCCGACTGCGCCTGCCGCAGCGCGCGCGACGAGATGTCGGAGGCAACCACCCGCCAGCTCGCGAGTCCGCTCTCAGCCAGCACCATGGCGATGCTGTAAGGCTCGTGGCCCCAGGCGCAGCCGGCGCTCCAGACCGTGAGCGGGGAGTGCAGGGTGGGCACCACATCGCGGCGGAAGGCGGCGAACTGGCCCGGGTCGCGGAAGAAGGAGGTCTCCTGGACGGTGAGCTCGTCGAGCACCGCCTGCAGGGCGGGCCCCTCGGCGGCGATCTCCTCGACGAGCTGGGAGTCGGGGACGCCGCGCTGCTCGGCGGTGTGGTGGATCCAGTAGTCGAGCCGGTAGCGCTGAGCCGGGTCGAGGCGCAGGCCCACGCTGCGCTCCACGACCTCGCGGGCGGTGTCGAGCAGGATCTCGCTGGTCATGCGGGCACCTGCACCTGGGCGGCCTGGAGGACGGCGGCCGCGATCTCCTCGAGCGGCAGCACCCGTGCCGCTCCGCCGTTGTCGCGGGCCGCTTTGGGCATGCCGTATACGGCCGACGTCGCCTCGTCCTGAGCCATGGTGATGCCCCCGCTGTTGCGCAGCGCGAGCAGCCCGGCAGCCCCGTCGTCCCCCATCCCGGTGAGAACCACCCCGATCCCCGCGTACCCGCAGCTGTCGGCCATGCTGTGGAAGAGGACGTCCGCGGAGGGGCGATGCAGCGTCACCGGCTCGTCGCGCAGCGACAGGCGCCGGCCGCGGCGGACGGAGACCTGGAGCCCCGGGGGGGCCACCAGCACCACGCCCGGCTTGAGCGGTGCACCGTCGACGGCGAGCTCGACCGGGAGGCTGGACTCCCGCCGCATCCAGGCCAGGAAGCCCTCGACGAACCCGGACTGCAGGTGCTGGACGACCACCACGGGCCGCTCCAGGCCGCCGAGCCCCGCCAGGACCCGGGCCAGCGCGGGCGGGCCTCCGGTGGAGGCCGCCAGCCCGACCACGCCTTCCAGGCCGCGCGGCGGGGGTGCGCTCCCGTTGGGAC
Organism: uncultured Actinomycetes bacterium; assembly: GCA_964508345.1. Taxonomy (GTDB): domain Bacteria; phylum Chloroflexota; class Dormibacteria; order Aeolococcales; family Aeolococcaceae; genus Changshengia. Next base: position 127,002 of record CAZDTK010000002.1, read on the forward strand.
GCGGAGGAGCGGGAGGCATTGGACGCTGCTCGCGGGCCGCCGGCCGGCGGACCCGATCGCGACGTCGCACGGAGAGCCGGGCGAGAACGTGGAGGCGCTTGCGCAGCTCGCTGCCCGCCGGGAGGTCCCAGCGGGCCGGCGACGCCATCACCTCCACAGCGCCGGCCACCACCGCCGCCATCGAGGCGTCGCGGCTCTGGTCGGAGGGCACCAGGAGCAGGATGGGGATGGGGCCGATCGCCAGCATCTCGCGGACCAGACCCGCCGCCCGCCCGTCCTCTTCGAGGCCGACCATGTCCAGGCTGACGACGTCGGGATGCTCCTGGGCGAGGGACTTCAGCGCGTCGGCGGGCTCGACGCGGCCCACCACGGTCGCGTCGCGGTCGGCCTCCACCGCACGCAGGAGCTGCGCGGGCCAGGTTCCGGTCTGGCCGCTGACCACGAGCACCCGGAGAGGGTCCCTCAGCGGCACGCCGGCAGCCTCGCCGTTCGTCCCGGACCGGGTGTGATCCCGGAGACCGCGCAGGCGGCGGTGACCGGCCTCATCCGTCCGCCCCCAGCAGCCTCTCGACCGCGGAGAGGAGCGCCGACTGGTCGAATCCGCTCTTCACGATGTAGCCGTCGGCCCCACACTCGAGGCCACGGCGGCGGTCCTCGTCGCTGCCGCGAGAGGTGAGGATGATCACCGGGAGCGAGGCGAGCGCGGGCTGGCCCCGGATCGCCTCGGTCAGCTGGAAGCCATCCATCCGCGGCATCTGGACGTCGGTCAGGACCAGATCGGGGCGCTCGTCGGAGATCTCGGTCAGTGCCTCCTCGCCGTTGGTCGCGACCTTCACCCGGTACCCCGCGTTCTCGAAGATCGAGCGCTGCAGCTCGCGGACGGTCAGGGCGTCGTCCACCACCAGGATCGAGGGAGCCCGGCGGGCTGTGACCGCCTCCGGAACCGTCCCCTCGGCAGCCTCCAGGGACCGGTCGCCGCTGTCCATGCGACGGGCGCGCTCGATCAGGCCGGCCGCCTCCAGCACCAGCAGGATGCCGCCATCCGGCTGGACCCCGGCGCCGGCCACCGCGGGGAGCCGGGGAATCAGCTCCCCCAGGCCCTTGACGACGACGTCGCGCTGGTCCACGAGGTCGTCGACCCTGAAGGCGTGGCTGCGGGTGAGGCCCGCCACCACCACCGCCGGGCCCTCGGCGCCATTGCCGGTGCCGAGCACCGTGGCGAGGCTGCTGATCGGCACCGGACGGCCGTCCACCATGGTGGCCGGCCTCCCGCCCACGCTCGCCGAGGGCTGGGGCGGAAGCACCGCCCGCACCGAGTGGAGGGGGATGGCGTAGGCCTGTCCGGCCGAGTTGATGACCAGGCAGCGCAGGGTGGCCATGGTGATCGGCACCGCGATGCGGAACTCGGTGCCGAGCCCAGGATCGGAGCGGACCTCGACCCGGCCACGCACAGCGTTGAGGCTGGCTCGCACGACGTCGAGCCCGACGCCCCGTCCGGACACTCCGGTGATGCGGGTGGCGGTGCTGAGGCCGGATCGGAAGATGAGGTAGAGGGCCGCCTCGTCGTCCATCTCCAGGGCGGCACTGTCGGTGCGGCCCGCGGTATCGCGAACCCGGGCGACGTCGATGCCGCGGCCATCGTCGCTGACGGCGATGATCACCTCAGAGCCGAGCTGCATCGCATGGAGACGCACCGTCCCCTCGATCGGCTTGCCGTGGAGGCGGCGCTCGTCAGGGGTCTCGATGCCGTGGTCGACGGCATTCCGCACCAGGTGGAGCAGCGGGTCGGCGAGGCGCTCGAGGACGCCCCGGTCGATCTCGGCGTCCTCACCTCTGGTCTCGAAGCGCACCTGCTTGCCGCTCTCGTGCGCGAGGTCGCGGACGGCCCGGCGGAGCCGGGGAGCCAGCGACATGACCGGGATCATCCGGGCGCGCAGTGCCTGCTCCTGGAGCTGGTTGAGCGAGCGGACCAGGTCCCGATACTCGGTGAGGGTCGACGGGTCGCGCTCCAATCGCTCGAGCAGCGCACTCCCCAGGCGCAGGGTCGCCGCCGAAGCCTCGCCGATCAGCCTGACCAGGTCGTCGATGCGATGCACCGGGACCTGGAGCATCTCGGTCGCGGCAGCGCGGGACGGTTCCGCGTGAAGCTCGGCGTGGGTCTCGCTGTGAGGCGCGACGTCGTCGCTGGCGGCGTGGGCGAGGGCGTCGGAGGCCGCCGTGCCGCCACGACCCGGCTCGCTCTCGGGGTATGCCTGGGCGAAGGACGACGGCGAGGACGGTGCGGGCGCCGCCGTCTCCGCAGCGCCCTCCGCCTTCCCCGCCACGTCCGGCGACGCTGTGGAGGGTTCTGCGCTCGTGGAAGCGACGGCGGCAGGCGCCACGGGGGGCGGCGCCCCATCTCCACCGGCGGCGGGTCCAGCGAGCGCGAGGCGGAGCCGCTGCTCCGCCTCGAAGGCGACCTGCTCGTGATCCTCACCGGCGACCGCCAGCGGGATTAGGGTGCGGATCGCGTCGACTCCGCTGAGCACGGCGTCGATCAGGGCGGCATCGACGCCTCGCCGGTCCCGGCGGACCTCTTCGAGGAGGTCCTCCAGAGCGTGGGCGACATGGGCGACGTGGGCCATGCCGACCACCGCCGCGCCGCCCTTGATGGTGTGGGCCTCACGGAAGAGCGAGGCCACCAGCTCCGGGTCGGAGCCGCCCTTCTCCAGCTCGAGCAGCTCGTCGACCAGCGCGTCGAGCCGCCCCTCCGCCTCGGACGCGAACAGACGCTGGAAGTCACCCTCGGTGAGGGATTCGGGTGGGGTCACTGCGAGATCCGGGCGGGGCTCAGCAGCACCGCGACGTCGAGCGCCACCGCCAGCCGTTCGTCGTCGATGAGGTAGGTCTCGCTGGTCCCCTCCATGTCGGAATGCCCCACCGACTCGGTGAGCCGCACCGTCATCGGCATGTCGGTGGCCACCAGCCCGGCGACGCCGTGGGCCGTCTCCACCAGCACCGCGTAGGGCTCCTCCATGACCGGCCGCAGGCCGAGGAGCAGCCCGGTGTCGAGAAGCGGGACGATGTCCCCCCGGAGGTTGAAGATCCCGCGCACCACCGGCGGTGCGGTGGGCAGATGGGTCACGTGCGGGTCCACCACCACCTCGCGAACCTCCTGCAGCGAGACCGCGTAGGTGTCACGGCCGACGGGGATCAGCAGGGCGAGGTCGCCGGCCGCCACCCCGTGCGTGCTCAGGGTGGCCATCTCAGGCTCCTCTCCCCCCGGGTGGCGTGATCCGCGGATTGGGCAGGATGTTCACTTGACGTTTTCCCCGGGCGGCGCTTCCCAGTGGTCACTTCCGGCGACACTGGGCGGGGCCATTCGACGGCGGCATCATTGCATGGGGGGTGTGAAAAGATGGACACGTCCTGACGAAGGTCCGTGACGGCGGGTGCCCGCTTGTGACGGTGACCCCCGCGCAGGGGCCCGGCAGGTGCTTCCGGCGGGGTGCGGCGTCTGCAGTCCCGTGGTCTTGTCACGATCCAATCAGACGCTCTCACCACCCCCCATCCGCCGCGGGCCGAGGCCCGGGCCGGCGCTCTCCGACAGCAGTCGTCGACAGCGGCGGCCGGCGCAGTCGCGACATCCTGTCCGGTCGCCGCGGGACGCCGCCGCGCGCCTCGTGGCGCGGCGGTCGCGAGGGCCGCGTGGTGCACACTGTGGGCACGATTCGGGTCTCGCCGCGGGGTTCAGGGGGAGCTGAGGATGGCCGGGATCACCGTCTACGGGGCTCCTTGGTGCCCCGACTGCAAGCGGTCGAAGAGGTTCCTCTCCGAGCACCGCGTCCCCTTCCGGTGGGTCGACATCGACGATGATCCGGAGGGCCTGCGCTTCGTCGAGGAGCTGCAGAAGGGGGGCAGGACGATCCCCACCATCGTCTTCGAGGAGGGCGACCATCTCCTCGAGCCCACCGACTCCGAGCTGGCCACGCGGCTGGGACTCAAGCTGGAGGCGGACCGCGCCGCCTACGACCTGGCCATCGTGGGCGGAGGTCCGGCGGGCCTCGCCGCCGCCATCTACGCCGCGCGGGAGGGGATCAGCGCCCTGGTGGTCGACCGCAGTGCCCTGGGTGGCCAGGCGGGCGTGACGGAGCGCGTGGACAACTACCCGGGCTTCCCCGAGGGCATCGGGGGTGCGGAGCTGGCGGAGCGGTTCGTGGCCCAGGCGCGCCGGTACGGAGTCGAGATGCTGGCGGCCGTGGCCGTCGAAGGCCTCGACCCCGACGGCGACGACACCGTGCTCCGCCTCTCCGGCGGTCAGCGCGTCTGCGCCCACGCGGTGCTGGTGGCCACCGGCTCCTCCTACCGGCGGCTCGGTGTCCCCGGAGAGTCCGAGCTGATCGGTGCGGGGGTCCACTTCTGCGCCACCTGCGACGGTCCCTTCTACAGGGGTGCCGAGGAGCTGCTGGTGGTCGGCGGCGGCAACTCCGGCCTCGAGGAGGGGATGTTCCTCAGGCAGTTCGCCGACCGCATCCGGGTCGTGGAGTTCGCCCCCGAGCTCAAGGCCTCCAAGCTGCTCCAGGACAAGGTCCGCTCCGACCCGCGCTTCACGGTCCACACCAACACCGAGATCGTGGAGCTGCGCGGCCGCCCCAAGCTGGAGGAGGTCGTCGCCCGCGACCGGGAGAGCGGTGAGGAGCTGCGCTGGCACCCGAGTGGCGCCTTCGTCTTCATCGGCCTCGACCCCAACACCGAGTTCCTGCGCGGAACCGTGGATCTCGACCAGTGGGGCTTCGTGGTGACCGACGGCTACTCGACATCTCGCCCGGGCGTCTTCTGCGCGGGCGACGTGCGGGCCGGGTCGACCAAGCAGCTGGGAGCCGCCGTGGGAGAGGGGATCGCCGCGCTGCTGGAGGTGCGGCGCTATCTGGAGCGCAGCAGCCAGATCGCTACCCACACGGTGAACGCGTAGTCCGGAAAAAGGACCGGCGAGGAGCGGCGGCGGCAGACGGGCCTGCGGGCGCCCTCCCGGTCCGCCCTCCGGGTCCCGCCCGCCCGGTCCCGCCCGACCCCGTCCCACCCGACCCCGTCCCGCCCGACCCGTCCCGCCCGCCCGGTCCCGCCCGCCCGGCCCGCAGGCGTTGCGCGTACCCTCCGCGGCGTGCACGGTCCATGCCGTCGGGGACGCGGCTGATGCGGGGCCTGGTCTTCGACCCGCGCCCGGCCCGGCTGGTCGCGGCCGGAGCCCTCAGCCGCATCGACCCGCTCTGGGCCCTGAGCGGACCCGGCCCGCTTGGGCTGCGCCGGCTTCCCGACCCCGAGCCGCCGGGCCCCGGCTGGGTCTCCCTGGAACCGCGGTTCACCGGCGTGTGCGGCAGCGACGTCACCCAGGCCACCCTCCAGGCCGACTGGGACAACCCGCTCTCCGGGATGGTCTCCTTCCCCCACGTGATGGGTCACGAGGTGGTCGCCCGCGTCCTCGACGCGGCCGGCACCGGGTTCGCGGCCGGCGAGCTGGTCGTGGTCAACCCGTGGCTGGGCTGCGCGGCGCGCGGCCTCGACCCGTGCCCCGCCTGTGCCGAAGGTCTCCCCTCGCTCTGCACCCACCAGGGGGAGCCGCTCCCCGGCGTGTCCGGCACCGGCATCCACACCGGGAACATCCGCGGCCTCCCCGGGGGCATGGGCACCCGGATGGTCGCCCAGCACGCCCAGCTCCACCGTCTGCCGGACGCCCTGGACCCGCGCGCCGGGGTGCTCGCCGACCCCGTGGCCGTGGGGCTGCACGCCGCCGAGCGGGCCGCCGCGGCCGCTCGGGGCGGCGACGGGACCAATGTGATCATGGTCATCGGCGCGGGCACCATCGGCCTCGCGGTCGCCGCCTCGCTGGCACACCTGCATGCCGGCCGCGTCCTGGTCGGCACCGCCTGGCCGTACCAGCGCCCTCTGGTGGCCGCCCTGGGGGCGGAGCCCATCCCCCACCAGCCGCAGGCGGCGCTGCGCCACGTCGCCGAGGCGACGGGTGGACGCATCACGTGGCCGTGGCGTGGCCTCCCCTGGCTGGTGGCGGGCGGCGCCGCCGCGGTGGTGGACGCGGTGGGCAGCGCCGCGACCGCTGAGCTGGCCCTGGCCGTGGTCCGCCCTGGGGGGACGGTGGTGCGGGTCGGGGTGGGTCGTGCCCGGCGCACGCAGGCGACCCTCACCTACTTCAAGGAGGTCGCCGTGGTCGGGTCCAACGGGTACCGCCGGCAGGACCTCGACACCGCCCTGGAGATGCTCGCGGACGGCGAGATCGCCGCCGGGGAGTGGCTGACCCACCGCTTCCCGCTCGACGAGTGGCGCCGGGCCTTCCGCATCGCCGCGCGTCCCCAGGACCACGCCGCGATCAAGGTGAGCATCGACATCCGCGAGGGGTTGACGGCGTAGGCTCAGGCGCGACCCGGGCGGCGGGTCGGGTGAGCCGGCCATGGAATCTGGGAGAGACGCATGCAGGACTGGAGCGGTGTATCGGGCAAGCGGGTGATCATCACCGGCGCCACCAACGGCATCGGACTCGCTGCCGCCCAGGAGCTGGCCCGGCGGGGGGCGAAGCTCAGCATCGTCGCCCGGGACGAGGCCAGGGCGGCGGCGGCCACGGCACGAATCATCGCCGCGGCTGGCGCCGGTACCGAGGTCGAGGTGCTGAGCGCCGACCTCAGCTCGCAGGCCTCCACCCGCAAGCTGGCGGCGGAGATCCTCGCCCGCCACCCCAGGATCGACGTACTGATCAACAACGCCGGGGCGATCAACTCGTCCCGCCGGCTGACCGCGGACGGCCTGGAGCTGAGCTGGTCGGTCAACCACCTCGCCCCCTTCCTGCTGACCAACCTGCTCCTGGAGCGGATCCGGGAGAGCGCCCCGGCCCGTATCGTCACCACCAGCTCGGGCGCGCACCGCGGGGTGACGATCCCCTTCGAGGACGTCAACGCCGACCGGGGATACCGGAGCTTCACCCGCTACGGGCAGACCAAGCTCGCCAACATCCTCTTCACCAGCGAGCTGGCCCGCCACCTGGAGGGGACCGCGGTCACCGCCAACTGCTTCCACCCGGGATTCGTGGCCACCGGATTCAACCGCAACAACGGCAGCGTGATGGCGTTGGGGATGACCCTCGCCCGGCCCTTCGCCCGCAGCCCCAGGAAGGGTGCGGAGACGCTGGTGTGGCTGGCGGACTCGGCGGAGGTCTCGGCCGAGAGCGGTGGCTACTTCATGGACCGCAAGCGCAGGGAGCCGAGCGCCGCGGCACGCGATGACGCGGCCGCACGCCGCCTGTGGGAGCTCAGCCTGGAGGAGACGGGCCTGGCGGCCACGGCAGCCGCAACCTGACCGCCCCGCCAGCCTCTCGCCGATGACGCCACCGATGCGCAGCTGGGCTCGCTCCGTCGCGGGCGAGGCCGCCGATCTCCGGCTTCGGGTGGCGGCGCGGCGCCCGGTCCCCACCCCGCCGGCCGACCCCGGAGGCCTGGTGGTCAGGGTCCGCGAGCCGGGAGCGGTGGACCTCAGCCGGCGGGTGCCGCTCAACAAGCTCTGCGAGCGGGAGGACTGGCAGGACCCGCGGCGGGTGGCGGCCATCCGCCGCACCCTCCCCTATCTGCTCGTGGTCCGGGCGGACTTCCCCTCCCGGATGGAGCACCGCAAGCACTGGGAGTTCGCCCAGCTGCTCTGCGGCCTGGAGGAGCTGGCGGCACTCCACGCTGACGCCCTGGTGCTCTCGGTCGGTGCCGGACACGAGGAGCCCGTCTACGAGCTGACCAACCACGTCCGCTGGGTCTTCGCGACGGACATCTACGGCGGAGGCCGGTTTCGGTCGCTCGAGGGCGATGGCGGGATGCTGGTCGATCCTGATCGCTTCGCCCGGATCCCCTACCGCCGCAACCGTCTGGTGGTGCAGTGGATGAACGGGCTCGACCTCCGCCATGAGGATGGGACATTCGACGCCGCCTTCTCGCTCAGCTCCATCGAGCACTTCGGCGGGCTGCGCGCCGCGCGTCAGGCGCTGGCCCAGATGAGCCGGGTCGTCCGTCCCGGCGGGGTGGTAGCGGTCGCCACCGAGTGCGTCCTGAACGGCGTCGCCGGGCACAGGGGCCGCGGTCTGGCGCTCTTCACGCCCTCGGAGATCGACGAGCTGGCCCGCTCCTGCCCTGACCTGGAGCTGGTGGAGCCGATCGACTTCGGCATCAGCCCGGGCACGCTGGCGAAGGTCAAACCGCTGTCCCAGGCTCTGATCGAGGCTCGCCGGGGGATCACCGACTACCCCGCCATCGTCTTCGAGCATCGCCGGCGGCACTTCACCTCGGTGTCCCTCTTCTTCCGCAGGGTGGCGAGGGGCGGCTGAGATCGTGGCCGCGCTCGGATGCGGGCCGGCGGCGGACCCACGCTCTTCCCGTGGCTGGGGACTGGGGGGGTGAAGGCGAGGAAGAGGAGCGGAGCGCCGGGCAGCGGTCAGGCCACGCCCGCGGGGCCCTCCAGCTCGTCGAGGTGCGGCGTCCAGTGGTAGGTGCGGTCGAGCATCCACAGCCGGTCGGGGCTGCGCGTGGCCTCCACGGCCCGGGGGGACAGCGCGACGATCCGCGCGCAGACGCCGGCGGCGGCGTCCACGGCCTGGGCCACCGCCGTGCTCGGGCTGAGCGGCAGCCAGAGAGGCAGCGCGGCCTGGTTGACCAGGTCGGTGGAGGCATCGGGCAGATCCTCGATGACGCCCTCGCGGTCGTAGCGGTCCCAGCGGGCGACCACGAAACGGTCCCAGAAGGCGAGATGGGCGAAGACGGCCGCTGCCGTCCACTCCCCCGCCAGCCGAGGCCGGAGCTCGCCGGCCAGAAGCCGGGCGCCCAGCCCCCTCAGCCGCTCCAGCTCGGCAGCGTTGCGCTCGAGGTGACGGGCCGGGGATGCTGCCATGGCTCGATGGTGCCAGATCTCGGCGGCCGTCTCCGACCCCGGGGCGTCGCACACCGCCGCCCGGACCACCTCGAATCGCCGCGATCGCATCGGGCGGGGGATCCCGGACCGCCGTGACTGGCGGCCGCTGGCGTGGGCCGCGGACCCGCTGAGACAATCGGCACGGATGAGCCCACACCCCGCCGCCGCCACCGCTGAATGGGGTCGCCTCCAGGAGGTTCCCCGAGGCCGGGCGCCCTGGCGCCACTGGGGTCCCTACCTCAGCGAGCGGGCCTGGGGGACGGTGCGGGAGGACTACAGCGAGGACGCCGACGCGTGGAGGTTCTTCCCCTTCGACCAGGCTCGCTCCCGCGCCTATCGCTGGAACGAGGACGGTCTGGGGGGCATCTGCGACGATCGCCAGACCCTCTGCCTCGCGCTCGCCTTCTGGAACGGCGTCGACCCCTTCCTCAAGGAGAGGATCTTCGGCCTCGACGGCCACCAGGGCAACCATGGCGAGGACGTCAAGGAGTACTGGTGGTACCTGGACTCGACGCCCACCCACTCCTGGATGCGCTGGCGGTACATGTACCCGCAGGGGCGCTTCCCCTACGAGCGGCTGGTCGAGGAAAACGCTCGGCGCGGCCGGCTCGACCCCGAGTTCGAGCTGGTGGACACCGGCGTCTTCGATCAGGGCCGGTATTTCGAGATCAGCGCCGACTACGCGAAGGCGACGCCCGAGGACATCCTGGTCGAGATCGCGGTGCGCAACCACGGTCCGGAGCAGGCCGACCTTCACGTCCTCCCCACCCTGTGGTTTCGCAACACCTGGTCCTGGGACGCCGACCACCACCTCCCGGAGATCGGCGTCGAGGGGGGCAGCCTGCGCGCCACCCATGAGCAGCTTGGCCGGCGCCGGCTCGACGGCTCGGCGGGCGGCTACCCGCTGCTCTGCGACAACGAGACCAACACGCAGCGCCTCTGGGGCGTCGCCGGGCCCGCCCATCCCAAGGACGGCATCAACGACCACGTCGTCGCCGGGGCCGCCACCGTCCACCCCGGACGGCGGGGCACCAAGGCGGCACTCTGGTACCGGCTCACCATCCCCGCGGGGGGCACCGCCACGCTGCGGCTGCGCCTCCACGACGCCGTCTCGCCCGCCGACCTCGGCGACGCCTTCACCGCGGTGATGGAGCAGCGCCGGCGCGAGGCCGACGACTTCTACGCCGCCCTGACCCCGCCGCAACGTGGAGCCGACGAGGCGATGGTGATGCGCCAGGGGTTCGCGGGGATGCTCTGGGGCAAGCAGTTCTACCACTACGACGTGGCCCGCTGGCTGGACGGCGACCCCGCCTTCCCTGCCCCACCGGAGGCGCGACAGGAGGGCCGCAACCACGACTGGCGGCACCTCGACAACCGCGACGTCATCTCCATGCCCGACAAGTGGGAGTACCCGTGGTACGCGGCCTGGGACCTGGCCTTCCACTGCGTGGCCCTGGCCCATGTCGATCCCGCGCTGGCCAAGAGCCAGCTGATCCTGATCTGCCGGGAGTGGTACATGCATCCCAACGGCCAGCTCCCGGCCTACGAGTGGGACCTCTCCGACGTCAACCCGCCGGTTCACGCCTGGGCGGCGCTGCGGGTCTTCGAGATCGCCGGCGACGCCGACTACGACTTCCTGGAGAGGGTCTTCCACAAGCTGGTGATCAACTTCACCTGGTGGGTCAACCGCAAGGATGCCGAGGGGCGCAACATCTTCTCGGGCGGGTTCCTCGGGCTGGACAACATCGGCCCCTTCGACCGCTCCTCGCCACCGCCCGTGGCGGGGCGTCTGGAGCAGTCCGACGGCACCGCGTGGATGGCCATGTACTGTCTCGGCCTGCTCGAGATCGCGCTCACCCTGGCCGCCCACGACGACACCTACGAGGACGTGGCCACCAAGTTCTTCGAGCACTTCACCCTGATCGCGGTGGCCATGAACCACCAGGGGCTGTGGGACGAGGTCGACGGCTTCTACTACGACACCATCCACGGCGACGACGGCTCCCTGACCCCGCTGCGGGTCCGCTCCATGGTGGGGCTGGTGCCGCTGATGGCGGTCACCGTGCTGGAACCCGCGGTGCTCGCCAAGCTCAACGACTTCCGGGCCCGGATGGCCTGGTACACCCACAACAAGCCGGACGTGCAGAGCGTGGTCGAGCACTGCCACGTGCCCGGCCACCGTGACCGCCAGCTGCTCTCCATCGTCCACCCCGACAAGCTCCGCCGGATCCTCGCCTACGTGCTGGCCGAGCAGGAGTTCCTCAGCCCCCACGGGTTGCGCTCGGTCTCGCGCTTCCACGCCGAGCACCCCTTTGTGCTCGAGTTCCCCAACGGCAGGGTGGCGCGGGTGGACTACGAGCCGGCCGAGTCGCGCACCGCCCTCTTCGGCGGCAACTCCAACTGGCGCGGGCCGGTGTGGTTTCCGGTCAACCACATGGTCGTGCAGGGGCTGCGGCGGTTCCACGCCTACCTGGGCGAGGAGTTCACGGTCGAGTACCCCACCGGCTCGGGGCGCCAGCTCCACCTCGGCGCCATCGCCGACGAGATCTGCGACCGGCTGGCCTCGATCTTCCGCGAGTCGGGCCACGGACGCCCCGTATTCGGCGACACCGCGCTCTTCCAGGACGATCCGGCCTGGCACGACCTGCTGCCCTTCCACGAGTACTTTCACGGCGACACCGGCGCGGGCCTCGGCGCCTCCCACCAGACCGGCTGGACCGGACTGGTGGCCGACATGCTGGCACGGGAGTGAGACCGTCGCGCCATCTCCGTGGCCGCCGCTCGATGCAGGGGTGATCCGGTGAGCCGTCGCGCCCTGCTCCTCTTCTGCGTGATGTGCGTGGTGTGGGGTATCCCCTACCTCTTCATCAAGATCGCGGTCTCCTCGATGACGCCGGCCAGCCTGGTCTTCCTCCGAACCGGCATCGGCGCCCTCCTCCTGCTGCCGGTCGCGATCGCCCGCCGCGAGGTGCGTGCCGTCCTCCCCGCCTGGCGGTGGATCCTGGCCTACACGGTGGCCGAGCTGGGGGTGCCGTGGTTTCTGCTCTCCAGCGCCGAGACCAAGCTCTCCAGCTCGCTGAGCGGTCTCCTGATCGCCGCCGTACCGCTGGTGGGGGCGCTGCTGGCCTGGATCACCCGCAGCGAGCACCAGGTCGACGCCCGCCGGCTCGCCGGCCTGGGACTCGGCCTCGCCGGTGTGGGCGTGCTGCTCGGTTTCGACGTATCGGTGCACGACCTGGGAGCGGTCGGGGAGATCGGGCTCTGCGCTGTGGGGTACGCAGTCGGTCCCATGATCATCTCGCGCAAGCTCTCCCAGCTCCCTTCGGTGGGCGTGGTGGCGGCATCGCTCACCGTGTGCGCGGTCGCGTACGCGCCGCTCGGCATCCTCCAGCTCGCCGGTGGCCACCCCACCGCCGGGGCGCTGGCCTCGGCGGTGACGCTGGGCGTGGTCTGCACCGCGCTCGCGTTCGTGCTCTTCTTCGCTCTGATCGCCGAGATCGGACCGGTACGAGCCACCGTGATCACGTACTTCAACCCGGCGGTGGCGCTGGTGCTGGGGGTGGTGGTGCTCAGCGAGCCGCTCCGGCTCGGAGCCGTGCTCGGTTTCGCGCTGATCCTCGTGGGGTCCTTCTTCGCCACCCGGCGGCAGCCGGCCGCCTCGCCGCCAGTACCCGAGGCGGCGGCGATCGGCGCCGGGGAGACCGAGGCCGCCGGCCTGGGCTGATCGCGAGCGTCACCATCCCGGACGCCGAGCTCGATCACGAAGCGTCACCATCCCGGACGCCGCCGCGTATCACGAGATGTGGCACTCCCTCCTGGCAATGATGACCGGCGGCTCACGCGCATGAGGACGCCCGCCCTCGTGACCCTGGCCGCCGTCGCCCTGGCGGGGGGAGCAGCCGGGGTCGGCCTCGGCCTCGCTGCCCGCGGGCATCCGGTCGCGGAGCCCACGCGGCCGCCGGACGCCGCGAGCACATCAGTGGACGGCGCCTCGCCTCCCCTCCCCACCAAGCCGCCACTCGTGGCCGCGCCATCGCCGATGCCGTGGACGGCACCCGCCTCCATCGCCTACATGGTCCCGGGTGCCATCAGCTTCCCGACGGCGGCAGACGGTTGGGTTCTCGGCGACGCCTGCGATGCCCAGCAGGACTGCGAGACGGGGGTGGCTCGGACCTCCGACGGCGGCGCCACCTGGACGATGGTCTCGTCTCCGGTGGGTCCGGACCCGGCTGATTACCACCCTCTGGACATTGAGGCCGCCTCCAGTGACGATGCCTGGGTCTGGGGAGCGACCGCCGGCGGTCAGGGGGTTTTCGACGCGACCCACGACGGAGGTGCGAGCTGGCAGCCGGTCGACCTCAACGGGGCGGTCGTCGTCGACGTCAACGTCGACGGAGGAAGCGCGTGGGCGGTCACCGGATGCGCTCAGGGTGGCGAGACGCCCTGCCCCGTCACCGTGCTCTCGTCACCGGTGGGCGGCGGTCCATGGGCCGGCCTGGCCCCCCTGCCGGCCACGGTGCAGGGAGCGCCCATCAGCAATACGACGCTCGGCGGCCCGCAACTCGTGCGCTCGGGCGAGAGCGCGTGGCTGCTGAACGCCAACCAGTCGCAGCCGGGCCTTGTGACCACGGATGACGGTGGCCAGACGTGGGTGTCGCTGCCACTCCCCTGCAGCGAGTACGCGGAGATGAACCTGGCGGCCTCCTCGCCCAGTGATCTGATGCTGGCCTGCGTAGACATGGGAGCGTGGCCGGCGCCGCAGGAGGTGTGGGCATCGCAGGATGGCGGGGCCGAGTGGGTTCTGCGGAGCCGCGAGTGGTCAACGCTCCTGGCGTCACCACTGCCAGACGTCGGGACCATCGACAACGAGGGCGCTCCGATAGGAGCTGTCCTGGTCAGCAGCACAACCGCCTGGATGGTGAACGACCGCGAGGACGATCTCGTCACGCACGATGACGGCGTCACCTGGGCGCCGGGCGCTCTCCCCGCGGAGGCTGGATGGAACGAGGGCGGCGGCGGCGAGGGCCTCGTCTTCGCCGACGCTCTGGACGGGTGGACCTTCAACTCGGCCGGACTGTGGGCCACCACCGACGGCGGCGCAGACTGGAACTACCAGCCGATCATCGGCCCCGTCCCCGGCTGGTAGCCATTCAGCTGAGACCGCCGCGGGAGCCCGACGGCGGCGCCCGCCCCGGTCCGCGGGTGCTACGCTCCTCGTCGTCCCGGGGTGCCCGACGGCTGAGATCACACCCGAGAACCTGACCTGGGTAATGCCAGCGTAGGGAGGGCCGCAATGACAGTGGCGCGCTGCCTCACCATTGCCACCTCGGATTCCGGAGGTGGCGCCGGCATCCAGGCGGACCTCAAGGCGTTCGCCGCGGCCGGCTGCCACGGGATGTCCGCGCTCGTCGCCCTCACCGCTCAGAACACGGTGGGAGTGCGGGCGATCCACGCGCTGCCCTCCGACTTCATCACCGCCCAGCTCGAGGCGGTCGCCGAGGACATCGGGATCGACGCCGCGAAGACCGGGATGCTCTTCTCGGCGGCGATCATCGAGACGGTCGCCGAGTGGCTGTCGACCACGCGCTTTCCCCTGGTCGTGGACCCGGTGATGGTCGCCTCGTCAGGAGCGGTCCTGCTCCGCGAGGACGCCGTGGCGACGCTGGTCGGGCGCCTCTTCCCGCGGGCCACCGTCATCACCCCCAACCTGCCGGAGGCGGAGGCGCTGAGCGGACGGCGGGGCACCCGACGCGAGCTGGCCGAGCGCCTCCACGAGATGGGCGCTCCGGCGGTGCTGGTCACCGGGGGTCACGGCGCGCAGCCCGTCGACCACCTCTTCGACGGCCATGAGCACCATGAGATCGAGGTGGCCCGCCACCGGGTGGCGGCCACCCACGGCGCCGGCTGCACCCACTCCGCCACCCTCTGCGCCCGGCTCGCCCTCGGCGACGACCTTCTCAGCGCGGCGCGGGCCGCCGCCCGGGTGGCTTCCGACGCGGTGGCCCACGGCCTGGTCGAGATCGGCCACGGCGACGGCCCCGTCAACGTCCTTCACGGGGCCGCCGGGCCCCCCGCACGCGCAGAGGAGCCATGACCATGCCCGCGCCCGCCCCGCGCTTCTCCGCCGCCGCCTCGCTGGCGGCGATCCGTACCGCCCATCCGCTGGTGCACCAGATCACCAACTATGTCGTGATGAACGAGACCGCCAACATCACCCTGGCCATGGGCGCCTCGCCGGTGATGGCGCACGCCCTCGACGAGGTCGCGGAGATGGCCGGCGCGGCCGCGGCCGTGGTCCTCAACATCGGCACCCTCTCGCCGGACTGGGTGGAGGCGATGGTGCTGGCCGGCCGGGCCGCCAACCGCCACGGCGCCCCGGTGGTGCTCGACCCGGTCGGGGCCGGAGCCACCCGGATGCGCACCGATGCGGCGCGACGGATCCTCGACCAGGTCTCGGTCGCGATCGTGCGCGGCAACGCCGCCGAGGTCGCGTCCCTGATCGGGCAGAGCGCCGAGATACGCGGCGTCGACTCGGTCGCGTCCGGAGATCCCGCGGCCCTGGCGGCGGCCGCTGCCCGCGCGCTCGGCTGCACCGTCGCGGTCACCGGGGCCGTCGACCACGTCGCCGGAGCGGCGGGGAGTGCCAGCGTCGCCAACGGAGTGGCCATGCTCGGACAGGTCACCGGCACCGGCTGCATGGCGACCGCGCTCTGCGGCTGCTTCGCGGCCGTCAACCGCGACGATCCCCTCCGCGCCGCCACCGAGGCGCTGGCCGCCTTCGGGGTCGCCGCCGAGCACGCCGTGGAGGGCGCCCGCGGCCCGGGCAGCTTCCACGTCAACCTCTACGACTGCGTGGCCGGGCTCGATCCCCAGACCCTCGACGCGCAGACCAGGATCACGTTCGTCGAGCGGGACCTTGTGAGGTGATCCTCCACGCCCTGGTGGACGGCCCCGCCACCGCCGCCTGGGCGGCCCGCAACGGGGCCACGGTGGTCCAGCTCCGGCTCAAGGACGTGTCCACCGCGGAGCGGGTGCGGGCCGGCCACGAGATCCTCGCCGGCGTGGGCGAACTGGCCATTGTTGTCATGAACGATGACGTGGCTGCCGCGGCCGCGCTGGGCTGCGCCGTCCACCTTGGCCAGGGGGATCCCGGGGTGGAGGTGGCGCGCCAGGCGGGAATCCGCTTCGGGCGCTCCGCGGGCAGCGTCGAGGAGGCGCGCAGGGCGGAGGCCGAAGGGGCGTGGTACGTCGGCGCGGGTGCGGTCTGGACGACACCCAGCAAGGCCGACACCGGTCCCGCCATCGGCCTGGACGGCCTGGCGTCCATCTGCCGGGCGGTGCGCCTCCCCGTGGTGGCGATCGGCGGCGTGGGCTCCGCCAACGTGGCCGCCTGCATCGGCGCGGGCGCCGCCGGAGTCGCCGTGATCCGGGCCGTGGCCGAGCTGCCCCGCCTGCGCGAGCTGCTCGACGCGGCGCTGGCGGCGAGGACGGGCGGGGGACCGGGATGAGCGGGCCGGCGAGCGCCGCCGCCCCGGGCCCGGGTGCGGCGGCCGAGGTCCCGATCCGCGAGGGCGTGTACGGGACGCGGGTGGTCGCCGTCGAGCCGGGCGGGGTGGAGTACATCGCCGAGGCCGAACGCCACGGACGGCCGCTGAACCTCTTCTGGATGTGGGCCTCTCCCAACCTGGAGTTCGCCACCGTCTACGTCGGCGTCCTCCCGGTCGTCCTCTTCGGCGGCGGCTTCTGGCCGACCGCCGTCGCCCTGCTGCTGGGCACCGCCCTGGGGTCGCTCTTCCAGGGACTGCTGTCGGTGATGGGACCGCGTCTCGGGGTGGCGCAGATGGTGGAGAGCCGGGCCGGCTTCGGCTTCTTCGGCAACCTCCTCCCGGCCGGGCTTCAGGTCCTGACCGCGGGCGCCGGCTGGGTCGCGGTCAACAGCGTGAGCGGCGCCTTCGCGCTGCACACCTTCTGCGCTGCCGTGGGGCTGCCGGTGCCCGGGCTGGTGCCGGCTCTGGCGATCGTCGTGGTGGTGGAGATCCTGGTGGCGTTCGCCGGTTACAACTTCATCCACGTCATCGAGCGCTGGGTGTTCCCCTTCCTGGCCGTGATCTTCATCGCCTGCTGCGCGGTCATCTTCGTCCACGCCCGGCCGGGGACCGGATTCGACGCGGCCGCGGCGGCGGCCGGGGGAGGACCGGTGGGGGCATTCATGATCGCGCTCTTCTTCGCCTTCGCCTACGCCGCCAGCTGGAATCCGTACGCGTCCGACTACAGCCGCTACCTGCCCCGGGTCGTGAGTCCGGTTCGGGTGGCATTCTCGGCAGGGCTGGGCCTGCTGGTCACCTGCGGAGTGCTGGAGATCGCCGGTGCCGCCCTGGCGACGGTGGCAGGGACGCAGTGGGGGATCAGCGCCATCCCCACCAACCAGTTCGTGGCGCCGCTCCCCGAGGTGCTCAGGGTGATCGCCCCGCTCGCCATCTGCGTCGGCGCCGTCTCGGCCAACGCCATCAACCTCTACAGCAGCGCGATGTCGTTCCTGAGCATGGGGCTCCGGATCGGCGCCCGGCTGCGCCGGGCGATCGCCGCCGTCGGGTTCGGGGTGGTCGGTTTCGGGGTCGGCTGGCTGGTGGTCAAGACCGGCCAGGTCGGACCGGGCGGCACCGGGGGCTCCTACCAGAACTTCCTCTTCTTCAGCACCTACTGGATCGTCGCCTTCCTGGGCGTCGTGCTCGCCGACTGGGCGATGCGCGGGAGGGGTCTCGGCACCGCCCTGGTCTTCGACCGGCGCCATCGCAACTGGCCCGGTGTGGCCGCCTTCCTGATCGGGATCGCCGCCTGCCTCCCCTTCATGAACCAGTCGCTCTACGTGGGTTTCGTGGCCGCCCGCTACCCGCAGACCGGCGACCTCAGCTTCGCCGTCGGCCTGGTGGTCAGCGCGACCGCCTACTGGCTTCTCAGCCGGGGCCGGGCCAGCGGTGACGGTGCGGCGCCCAACCGGTAGAGTGTGGATGTGGCCCACGAGGAGATCCTCGAGTTCATCCGCGGCAACCACCACGGTGTGCTCGCCACCCGCCGCCGCGACGGCGGGGTGCAGATGTCGCCGGTGGCCGCCGCCGTCGACGCCGAGAACCGCGTGGTCATCAGCACCCGTGAGGGGGCGATCAAGACCCTCAACCTCCGCCGCGACCCACACGCCACCTACTGCGCGCTCAGCGAGCGCTTCTTCGGCGAGTGGCACACGGTCGAGGGAGCGGTGGAGATCGTCAGCCTCCCCGATGCGATGGAGCCGCTGGTCGACTACTACCGGCGGGTCTCGGGAGAGCACCCCGACTGGAACGACTACCGGCAGGCCATGGAGCGCGAGCGCCGGGTGCTGCTGCGGCTGACCGTGGAGCGCAGCGGGCCGACCCGATCGGGCTGAGGCGGCCTGCCGGGGTCAGCTCGGAGGGCCGGCCGGAAGCCCGCGGTCAGGGCGGAACGTCAGCCCCGCGACGTGGAGCGGCGGCCCAGCTCCCCCTGGGCGGCACGCAGACGCTCGAGGCTCGTCTCGGCGCCCAGGAAGGCCATGGCGTCGAAGACGGGGACACCCGCGGGGCTGCCCAGGATGGCGACGTAGAGGACCCGGAAGCCGTCGCGGGCCTTGACCCCCCGCGCCTCCAGCAGGGCGGTGAGCTGCACCCGGAGCGCCTCGAGGTCGCCGAGACCGCCCGCGTCCACCGCGGCGACGGCAGCCTCGAGGAGCGCCGCCGCCGTGGCGGGGTCAACCTTGCGGGGCGGGAACGCCACGTCCGGGTCCCACTCGATGGGCCCGAGCAGCGGCGCGGCCAGGTCGGCGGCGTCGCGCAGAGTGACCATCCGCTCCTGGAGCAGCGGCACCAGCGCGCGCCGCGCCTCGAGGCTGGTACCGGGAAGGTGGAACTCGAGCGCCTGGACCAGCGCCTCGGGCTCCATGCGCCGGATGTGGAGGCCGTTGAGGGAGTCCAGGCGGCGGGCGTCGAAGACGGCCGGCGATGACTGGACCCGCTCCAAGGAGAAGGCGGCGACCAGCTCCTCGCGGCTGAAGACCTCCTGCTCGGTGCCACTGGACCACCCCAGCAGGGCCATGGCGTTGACCACCGCCTCGGGCAGGTAACCCGCCTCCGCGTACTCCAGGACGGTGCGGGCGCCGCGCCGCTTGGAGAGCTTCTGACGGGTGTCGTCGAGCACGTGGGGGACGTGGCAGAAGCGGGGTGGTTCCCAGCCCAGCGCGGCATAGACGGCGAGGTGCTTCGGCGTCGACGGGATCCACTCGTCGGAGCGGATCACGTGGTCGATCTGCATGAGATGGTCGTCCACCACCACCGCCAGATGGTAGGTGGGGAAGCCGTCCGACTTGAGCAGCACCTGGTCGTCGATGTCGGCGTTGTCGTAGCGGATCACGCCGTGGACCGCGTCATCCCACTCCGTCGTCCCGGCGGGCATGCGCAGCCGGAGCACCGCCGGCATCCCGGCGGCGCGCTCCGCGGCGACCTCCTCCTGGCGACCGAGGCAGCGCCGGTCGTAACGGGGGGGCTGATGCAGGCGCTGCTGTTCCAGGCGCATCTCGGTGAGCCGATCCGGCGTGCACGTGCACCAGTAGGCGGCGCCCGCGTCCACCAGCCGGCGGGCATGCTCGGCGTAGAGGTCGAGACGCAGCGACTGGATGTACGGGCCATGCGGGCCCCCGATGTCGGGACCCTCGTCCCAGGTCAGCGCCAGCCAGCTGAGCGTCTCCAGGATCGCGGCCTCGCTCTCGGGTACGTAGCGTCCCTGATCGGTGTCCTCGACGCGGAGCACGAAGCTGCCGCCCGTCGAGCGCGCCGCCAGCCAGGCGAAGAGTGCGGTGCGCACGTTGCCGAGGTGGAGGAAGCCGGTGGGCGAGGGGGCGAACCGGGTCCGGATGGGCGCCACCAGAGACGGCTCAGCGCTGGGCGAAGAAGAAGACGAACACCCCGGTCCAGATCAGGAGGAAGAGCACCAGCAGGAGAGCGTCGACACCCTGCGCCGGGACGCCGACCCGGCGGGGCGAGCCGCTCCCAGGGCGTGCCCCCTCGCCCATACCCCAGGCGGGTGGCGCGGGTGAGGTGTCGTGCTCGGCGGCGGAGGGTTCGTCGCTGCGGGGGGTCATTGCGCCTCCGGTGATGTTGATGGCCGAGACCGCGTCGAGTATAGCCGGGGGCCCGAGCTCGAACCCGGTAGACTTGCCCGTCGATGGCGCCGCCGACTCCCTCGCCAGAGGGGACGTCTCCGGAGGGATCCGAGCCCGAGCTCACGGCGTCCCCCGTCCGGAGTCGCCTCGGTGTGGAGCTCCGCCGGCGGATCGGGGTCCTCCCCCCGGTCGTGGGGCCGTTCATCGCCAGCGGTTGCATCGCGAGCCTGGCCGCCACCGGACAGTTCGTGGCCTGAGTGGTGAGCGCTGCGCAGCTCGCGGAGCGTTCCCCGCAGCCGCCGGCGGCGTCGCCGGTCGCGCGGATGAGGACCGCGGTGAGCGGCTGGACACCGCTCGGCCGCGCGGCCCTCCTCTCGGTCGCGCTCATGGTCGGGATGCGCGTGGTGCTGGGCCTGATCGTGGCCTTCTCGTGCGGCGACGGGCACTGCGACACCCAGGGCATCACCTGGTTCGGAGCTCCGCCGGCCGTCTCCGGATGGCAGGGCCTCCTGGTCGGACCGTGGCAGCGCAACGACGCCGAGTACTACTCGCAGATCGCGCTGCACGGGTACCTGCCGCCGAGCTCGGGGATCGGACCGGTGGGGGTCTTCTTCCCCCTCTTCCCGCTCCTGATCCGCGCCTTCATGACCTTCCTCGGCGGGGACTCGATCCTCTCCGGGCTGGTGGTGAACTCCCTGCTCACCGTCATCGCCCTCACCCTGCTTTTCCGTCTGGTGGAGGCGGACTACGGGCCCCGGGCCGGTTACCGGGCCCAGCTGGTGCTCGGCATTGGCCCCGCCATCTTCTTCCTCCTCTCACCGCTGTCGGAGGCCACCTTCCTCACCTGCACGCTGGCGGCGGTGCTCGCCGTGAGAAGGGAGCGGATCGTCCTCGCCGGGCTGCTGGCGGCGGGCGCGGCGCTGTCGCGCATCCAGGGGATCCTGGTCATGGTCCCAATCCTGATCGAGGTCGGCCTGCAGGCGCGAGCCCGGCTCGCCGCCCATGAGCGACCGCTCGGATGGGCCCATGCCATCCTGGTCCTGCCGCCCCTCTGCCTGGTCGGATTCGACGTGTACGTCAGCGGTCACGGCTACCCGGGCGGGATCCTCCTGGCCGAGCAGGTCTACTGGCACTCGCACCTCGTCGTCCCGGGCGTGGCGGTGTGGGACAGCCTCCACTACGTGGTCGCGCACGGGAACGTCCCCGAGCTGCTCAACCTGCTGGCGGTCGTCGCCCTCGCCATCAGCATCGTCTTCATGTGGAGGCGCCTGCGGCCCTCGGACACCGCCTACGCGGTGGCGAGCCTGGTGCTCATCGTCAGCCACGTCAACGGTTTCAGCCCGCTCATGTCGGCGCTCCGCTTCTGTGTGCTGACCTATCCGGTCTGGGTGTTGCTGGGCCGGAGCCTGCCCTCGCGGCAGGACCTCCGGCGGGCCCTGGTGGTGCTGGGTGCGCTCACCCTGCTGGTCACCATCGGGGTCAGCGGGTACCACATCGTCCAGTGACGCGGCGCCTGCGGGGAGTCGCACCCTACCCGCACGGGGAGTCGAACCCCGGTTACCACCTTGAAAGGGTGATGTCCTAACCGCTAGACGATGCGGGCGCGGACCTGATGGTAGCGGGCGTCAGACGCGCCACTCCACGTCTCCAAAGTAGAGGGGAGGTTGGGGATGGCGGCGGTAGCGCTCGCGGCCCGCCCTGGCCTCCTCGATGGTCGTGCCGGCGCCGTGGCCGGGCAGGACCGAGGTGGCCGCGGGCAGCGGGAGCAGGCGGGCGTCGATGGAGGCGAGGAGGGTCTCGAGGTCTCCGGCGGCGAAGGTCCGGCCCGGCCCCCCGTTGAAGAGCGTGTCGCCGGTGATCACCGCGCCGCCCACCCGCAGCGAGATGCTGCCCGGGGTGTGACCCGGCGTGTGGAGGACCTCGATCCGGATGCCGCCGACCCGGAGCTCCTGGCCGTCCCGCAGCCGGCCATCGATGCGCTGCTCGGGGATGTTGCCCTCGGCGTCGCCGACCAGCACCGGAGCGCCGGTGGCGGCGCGCACCGCGTCGTAGGTCGCCCAGTGGTCCTGGTGCCAGTGGGTCGCGACCACGCTCTGGACACCCCCCTCCGCCGCGATGGCAGCGAGCAGCGGGCCCTCCTCCAGGGGCATGTCCACCAGCAGGCCGGCGTGCGCGGAGGTGTCGCGCACGATGTAGGCGTTGTTGCCGTAGGGACCCATCGGGCCGACCCTGACGATGCGAACGTCACCGTCCTCGACGACCTCGACCGGGCCTCCGCTGGTCGCGGTCACCGCTTCGCCGGGCTCCGGGCGCGCAGCTCGGCCTTGTGGGCCCGTTTGGCCGCCTGGTAGGCGCGGCGCTCGTCCGCGGTGGTGACGGACGCGAGGGTGGGCCAATCGGGGGCGACCTGCTCCCATCCCGGTGGCCTGACCCCGAAGTGGTGGGCGAGCACGCCGGTGACGACCCGGCTCTTCATGGGTCCGAATCCGGGGAGCGCCGCCAGACGCCGCTGCAGCTCCTCGGCGGTGGCGGCCTCGCGCCAGATGCGGGAGGCGTCACCGCCGTAGGTGCCGGCCACGATCTGGCAGAGCCCCTGGACGCGCTCGGCCATGCTGCGGGGAAAACGGTGGATGGCGGGTGGGCTGCGAAACGCGACCTCGAAAGCGCCGGGGTCGATGGCGGCGAGGCGCACCGCATCGAGCGTGCCGAGCCGCTCGCGAATGCGCAGCGGGCCGAGGAAGGCGTGCTCGATGGGGATCTGCTGGTCGAGGCAGAAGCCGATCAGCAGGGCGAGGGGGTCCTCGGCGATGAGCCGGTCGGCCTCTGGATCCTCGGTCCACTCCAGGTGGGGAGCGCGTGATCTGGTGGGCATGCGGATAGGGTACGGCGTCGGCCGCGCCGCCCCGGGGAGGAGAATCGTGACCCATGCGCGAGTACCTGGTCGAGGCGGGGACCCTGCGGCTGTCGGTCCGCGATCACCCGGGGGGGAGCCCCCCCATCCTCGCCCTCCACGGCCTGGCCAGCAATGCCCGCTGGTGGGACCTGGTGGCGGCGCGGCTCAGCCCCCGATGGCGGGTCCTCGCCCCCGACCTGCGCGGGCACGGGCGATCGGACCGCCCCGACTCCGGGTACTCCTTCGCCGAGGTCGTGGACGACCTGCGGGGGCTGGTCGAGGCCACCGGTCTGGACCGGCTGGTCGTGGCCGGCCACAGCTGGGGGGCGTCGGTGGCGCTCTGGTTCGCCGCCACCCTTCCCGAGCGCGTCCTCGGCTGCATCTGCGTCGACGGCGGGGCCGCGAACATGCGTGAGCACTTTCCCACCTGGGCCGAGGCCGAGGAGCGGCTCCGGCCGCCCCGGATGTCGGGGATCACCGAGGCGTCGGTGCGGGAGTGGGCCAGGGGCGGGTCACTCGCCGAGGGAGGCGACCCCGAGGCCGCGGCCGACATCCTGCTCGGCAACTTCGAGGAGGCGGAGGACGGGACCGTGCACCCCCGGCTCAGCCTCGAACACCACATGGAGATCGCCCACCGGCTCTGGGAGCTGGACGCATTCGAGCTGCTGACCCGGGTCGAGTGCCCGGTGCTCTTCATCCCGGCCAAGGCCGGACCCTGGCCCGCGGAGGAGAAGGCGCGGGCACTGCAGCAGGCTCAAGGGGTGCTGGGAAGCCACGCCCACATCACCTGGGTGGACGGGGGCCACGACCTCCCGGTGCAGCGGCCCGTCCAGGTGGCCGACGCCATCGACGGCTTCGCAGCGAAGCTGGCCCGCAGCTAGCCCACGGCCGCCCCTGGTCAGCAGGGGCAGAAGGTGGCCGGGCTGGCCGCGAACGTGTCCGGGGACGTGGTGGTCGCGTAGATCACGAAGGTCGTGGGCTGGCCGGGGCTCGGCAGGTTGGCCGCCTCGGGGGTCCGGATCCAGTAGGTGGCACTCGCTCCCGGCAGCAACCGGGTAGGACCGCCCAGAACCGTCGCCGGCTCCGTGGGGATGATGCCCTCCGAGACGACGAAGTGCGGGGTGAGCACCGACGAGCCGTGGTTGGCCACCTCAACGGTGGCGGTGAAGTACTGCGGGCTGGCGCTCTCGCTGTCCACCGCCACCGTGAGCGGCGGACGGACCGCCAGTCCTGCCGCCCCCGCGACCACCGCCAGGCAGCCCACCAGTGCCGCGGCGGCCACCAGCGTTCGGCGTCCCGTCACGATCGGCGCCGTGACCGGGCCGACGGCCACGCACAGGAACAGGAAGAGGAGGGGGGCCAGGATGAAGTACTGGGCGGGATTGCGATTGGTGAGCAGGAGCGGAAGGACCGCCAGGAGCGGTGCGGCCGGCTTGAGTCGCGCGTAGAAGCGCACGTAGAGAAGCAGCTCGGAGATCCAGGCCAGCACGGCGCTCAGGCTGAAGAGGCTGAAGGCCCCCGTGCCGAACAGGAGGATCAGGGTCCCCATGCCGATCCCCCACGGCACCGCCGGCGTGGCCAGCGGATGGAGAGCCCCCGAGAGCCACGCCAAGGGGCTCCAGACGATGAAGGGCAGGTTCACGACCAGGAAGGTCAGCGCCGCCAGCCCGGCGTACGAGAGCCCGGCCACCCACGGGTTGGCGCGCCGGTCTCGGGCCGCCATGACCGCCATGAGGATCAGGAAGGGCACCAGGAACCACGGGTTCTGCTTGACGCTGCAGGCGATGCCGAGGCAGATGGGCGACACCCAGCGTGCCAGCGCGCCGGCATCGGGCGCGCGGAAGCGCTCCACCTCCAGGAGGGCCACCAGGACGAAGGGGAGCAGGAGAGGGTCGAGGCAGGAGACGAGCAGGAAGTAGACCGGCTGGAGCAGCAGCAGCAGGGCCAGGGCGCCCAGGAAGTGGTCGGGCAGCCGCCGAACCACGATGCCGACGGACACGATCATCGCCAGGAGGTTGCCGGCGAGAACGGCATAGGAGTGGAATCCCAGCAGGGCCACAAGAGGGGCCAGAAGCAGCAGCGAGCCGGCCGGCCAGGAGAACTGGTGCACGACCGTTCCGGCGAGCGTGGGCGTTCCCGACTGCACCCCGAAGGTGGCGAGCGCGGACGCGTAGTTGGCCGTGAAGGGGTCGTGACCCTGGAGGAGGAACGCCGACCCCTGCTGGGCGAAGGCGACCTCGTCGCTCTCGAACACCGAGCCCACCCACGTGTACATCGCGAAGAGCAGGAAGAGGATGCTGAAACCGAGCAGGAGAAGGTCGAAGCGACGCTGCGCCTCCTCGCCGCGGATCAGCATCGCGCCGGCGATGGCCACGAACCCGATGGCGGCGGCGACCACCGTGAATCCCGGGCTAGGCGTGCCGAGCGGCGCGCCGAACCAGGACTGCGAGGCGCCCAGCCAGAGGATCCCGATGACCAGGCGGATCATCTGGCGGGTGCTGATCGGGAACGCGGGAAGCGCCCGGGGGCTGGCGGCGCTCATGGGGAGACGTTGCCCGCGGCATCCGAGGTCAGCTGCGGCGTGACCGCCAGCATGGCGGGGTCGTTGCTGGTCAGCTGAAACTGGAACGGATAGCCGGCTGCCGGGAGCGGCGTCTGGTCGGTGGCCACCAGGGAGTACGAGGCGCGCTGACCGGCATCCAGCACGGCGGGGCCGCTGGTGACGCCCATCACCTGCTCCGCGGTCCCGGTCACCGCCAGGATGAAATGCACCCGCACCGGCTGGGTGCCGCGATTGGCAACGCTGACGTCGGCGACCAGCTGCGCGGCCCCGACGTGCGCGCTCTGCACGGTGATCGCGAGCGGAGGGGGATCGGCGAGGGCAGCGATGAGCAGGCCCGCGGAGACGGCGGCCAGCAGCCCGCCGCCCCAGGCCAGCCCGGAAGCGAGGCGGCGACCGGGCAGCTCCCACCGCACCGCCCTGACCGTGGTCGCCGCCACCACCAGCACCGGGACCGCGAACACGAAGTAGGACATCAGGCTGCGCGTCTCGAGCAGCATGCCCAGCAGCGGCAGCAGGATGAAGACCGGCTTGAGACGGCCGTAGCAGCGGACGAAGATGAGCAGTGCCGCGAGCACGAGCGCCGCCCCGGCCCATCCAAACAGTCCCATGTCTCCCCCTCCGAGACCGTAGGCACCGACCAGCTGGGCCGGGCCGATGCCGAGCGGGACGAGTGCGGTGCGGAGCGGCAGGAGGATCTCGGTGAGCCAGGCCCCCGGATTCCAGACCACGAACGCCAGATTGGGCACGAGGAACGCGGCACCCGCGATCAGTGTGTAGCGGGCGCCGGCACCGAACCACCCCCTGCCGCGCAGACGGGCCTCGATCCCCACGCCCGCCACCAGGAAGGGGGCCAGCAACCACGGTGACTGCTTGACACAGCAGGCGAGGCCGAGGGCGATCGGGCCCACCCATCGCGCCGGCGAGCGCTCGGCCGGATCCTCGAAGCGGTCCCAGCGCCACACCGCGACCAGGAGGAACGGGAGGTAGAGGGCATCGGTGGCACCATCCCCCACCAGGAGCAGGGGGATGGGCAGGACGAGGAAGAGGGCCACGCAGGGACGGAGCGAGGCGTCGACCATGCGCCAGAGCAGCGCGCCGCCGACGACCCACGCCAGGGCATCCGTGCCCAGCCCGGCGCCGCTCCCGGTCCCGAAGAGGAGGGTGGCAGGCACGTAGAGCAGCACCGACAGGGACGGGTACGACATGGTGTGCACCTCCTGCCCGGCGAGGGTCAGGGTCCCCCACCCGACCCCGTATTGGCGGAGCGCGGAGGCGAGATCCGCCCCGTAGGGGTTGAGACCGTGGATCAGCGCGGAGGCCGCCGCCTGATTGAAGGCGAGCTCGTCGCTGACGTACCCGTGCCACGAGCTGGCCACCACGATCTGCAGGGCCCCCTGGGCCAGGCACGCCACCAGGATGAGGCGATCCATGTGCGCTTCGAACGAACGTCCGCGGACGGTGAGCGCCGCCCCCATGATCCAGAGGCTGCCGGCGGCCGTCAGCACCGCCAGCGCCGCCCCCAGCGGCACCAGGCCGGTGACGCCGATCCAGGTCTGCGCCCAGTACAGCCACACGGCCCCGATCAGCAGCCGGACAGCCTGGCCGGCCGTCAGGGGGAAGCCGGTGGTGGCGGCTCCGTCCGCCACTGTTGGCGCGGCGTCTGACTGGTCCGCTTCGCGCCCGACGGGCACTGGTGCTCCTCAGAAGACCGGGAAAGGCATGCCGGGAGCGGCAGCCGGGGCCAACCTACCGTGGGACCCCGCCGGGCTGCGCCACAGCCCTGTAGCGGCCCGGTAGCCGCCGCGTCACAGCCGCGCGCCTTTTGCGAGGTCTTGGCCCCCCTCCCGGTGTCACGCTCCGGCAACACCGGCCGAGCCGGCGGTGGCGGCTCCGTAAGGTGGGGCCGGAGTGAGCGCTGTGCGACGTGGGACGCTGCTGTCCGCCGCCATCGGCCTGGCGATCGTCCTCGCTTACATCGTCCTCTGGGTGGAGTTCGGCCCCGCTCAGATCGCGCGCACCGACTTCACCAACACCTACGTGGGCGCGACCCTGGTGCGCGAAGGCCTCGGCGCGTCCATGTACAGCTCTGCTCTCCAGGCCTCCGCCTACGCGCACCTCATCGCCCCTCACCGTCAGGGCTTCCTGCCCTTCGACGCCGCCCCTCTGGCCGCGGTGGTGGCCGCCCCCGTCACCCTGCTCGCGCTCGACGCCGCCTACCGGTTGTGGTCGCTGCTGCAGTTCGTCCTGATCGCGGCGGCGGCCGTCATCGCGGTGGGCGCCGCACCCTGGAAGAGCGGGGCCGGCCGCGGCCAGCGGGCGGCCATCGGGCTCATCGCGCTCGCCTGCATGGGCACCTGCACCACGCTCCTGCAAGGGCAGTGGGACGGCGTCTCCGCGCTCGGACTGGCCGTCTTCTATCTCTGCCTGCGGCAACGGCGCATGGGCTCGGCGGGGGTGGTCCTGGCCGCCACCGCCCTGCTGGCCAAGCCGAACCTGGCCCTGTGCCTCGCGGCGTTCGTCCTGGGCTGGCGCGACCGGCGCCTCATCGTGGGGATGCTCGCGGGCGGAGCCGCCATGGGGGTCGTCTCCCTGCTCGCGGTCGGGACGGGCGGGGTGGCCGGCTTCGTCGGCAGCCTGGGCAACCAGCTCAACGCGTGGCCTCTGGCCCCCATGGTCAGCCTCATCGGCATCGCGGGGTCGGTGCTCGGCCAGACGCACACGGCTGAGCTCGTGGCGGCGGTGGGCTCCATCGTCGCCATGGCCATTGCCGCACTGCTCGGATCCGCCGTGCGCGGGCGGCCAGCGCGACTGGAGGCGGCACTGGCCGGGGCGACCCTGCTCTCGATCCTCGCGTCACCCCACGCGTACACGCATGACCTCGCGCCGTTGGTGCCCGCCGCCGCCTGGTCGTTCGCCGCCCTGGCGGGACACCGGAGTGGCACCCGCTCCCTGCGCGGCGCGGTTCTCGCCGTCTGGGTGGCCATCAACCTCGCCGCCTACCTCGCAGCCACCGGTGCGGCACCCGGGCTGGTCAACCTCACACCCTGGGCGCTCATGGCCGCCGCGGGGCTGGCGATCGCGGTCTGCCTGCGCCAGGGAACGGTGGCTCCGGCGGTCAGCCCGGAGCCCCAGCCGGGCCTCCGTACTCCCACACCAGCACGCCCTGGAGGCTCCGCGGCGGCCCACCCACCACCTCTGTCAGGAACTCCCTGATCGGCCCCTCGAGCGAGGGGTTGGACCCCTGGTCCAGCGGGCCCAGGATCACGATCGTCACTCCCAGATCGTCCATCTGCTCCCGTGCGCCCTCCACCGCACCGGGACCACAGGGCGACGCCGAGGCGCCCGCCTGCAGGTACGCCATGACGCATCCCAGCACCCCGTCGGAGCGACCCCATTCCGCGTACTGGCCGGTGCCCGGTGTGAACACCGCCCCGGAGACTGTGCGGAAGGCGAAATCGGACTCCGCCTGCCAGAGCGTCGGATCCTCACCGCCAGGGTCCCAGGCCCCGGTGGGGCCGCGATCGGTGTAGGGGACGACCAGAGCCACCGTCTCCGCCGGCAGCTCGCGCGCCCCGCCGCCGGGCTGGAAGAAGGCCGGGGTGTCGGAGCTGGTCACCGGAAGGGGCATGCTCGGAGCCAGGGTCGCAGCGACCAGAAGCGCGCCGCCGATGGCACCGAGACGCGCCCACCCGGCACCGCTGAAGCACATCCTGTCCAGGAAGCAGGCCAGCAGGCCGGCCAGGCCGAGATCCATGAACAGGGCGAAACGGGCGGGAACCAGGCTGCTGAGGCCCGGCACGTAGGTCAGGAGCACCCCGGGCAGGGGCACCACCTCGCTCACCTTGCCGCCGATGTGCACGTGTGGCCCCAGGCTCCAGACCAGGGCGACGACGGCACCGACGCCCACCATTCGGGTCCAGCCGTCACTCCACCATCTGCGGAGGACGTAGACGGTGACCGCGATCAGGGGGAGCCCGATGTAGGCGTCGGCCTCCGACTGGTTCCCGCTCCATTGGCTGGTCAGATTCAGCCCCGACGGCAGGTGGAGAGCCGCGAACTGGTTGGGGATCACCAGGTTCAGCAGGTCCGTCACGAACACGTCGGGCTGCTGGAGCAGACCGCTCACCCGCTCCGGCCCGAAGAGCTGATAAGCGAGCGGGGCGCCGGCGAGGACCACGAACACGCAGAGGGCTATCAGCAGCGTCCTCAACGCGCCGAGAACCTGCACCTGCTCCCTCACGACGGATGGCGAGGAGAACCACAGGACGATGGACGCGGTGACGACCACGACAGCAAGGAGGGCGAGAATCTCCTCGGAGAGCAGGAGCTGCAGGGCGGCCAGAGCACCGATCGCCAATCCCCACCTCAGCCGCCGGTGACCAGGCTCCGTGGCCACGCGCTCCAGGGCGATCAACATGAGCGGGACCGGGAAGAACATGACGACGTGCAGATGCCCGACAGCCTGGGTCGAGGCGAAGGGCCCGAGGACCATCATGAGGCCCGCGAGCCAGGCGGCAGCGGCGTGGTGGACGTGACGGCGCAGCCAGAGGAAGGTGCACCACCCGTCCAGGGCGAGCGCCACGACCAACGCCAGGTTGTACGAGGCGATCACGCCGAAGAGCGCGGTGACCGGCCACAGGGCCAGCGCCGCGGCGGGCACCGACGTGTTCCACATCAGGTTCGCCCCCTGCGGCACGTTGACGTAGGTGTCGAGCAGGGGGTTGATCCCGTGGGTCATCGCAAACGGGAACCATCCGAAGTACCCCATGAAGAGCTCGGGATCGCCGGTCACGCCGGCCCAGTCGTGGGACGGATCGCGCCAGACGGGAGATGTGAGCACGAAGGCCACGGCGAGGAATCCGGCCAGCGCCCACCAGCGGGTCGCTCGTGGCCCGTGCTTCAGCCGCGCCGGCACCCCCTACCAGTTCATCCCGATGAGACTGTCGCACCCTCGGATCAGGTGCCAGGCCGTTGCCCGATC
Source organism: uncultured Actinomycetes bacterium (assembly GCA_964508345.1). GTDB lineage: Bacteria > Chloroflexota > Dormibacteria > Aeolococcales > Aeolococcaceae > Changshengia. The sequence continues at coordinate 157,537 of CAZDTK010000002.1, forward strand.
GTCACCGCGGCGGTTGGCCGTGTCCGGCCGCAGGCCGTCGTGGTCCACTGTCCGGCCACTGTCCGCCCACCCCGCGTAGCGTGGGGGTCGCCGCCTCGAGAGGGCGGGGGGTCGTGGGAGGGGAGGAGGGACGTTCATGGCCGAGATCGACTTCGCCGATGGGTTCGACGTCCAGGAGCCTCTGGCCTGGGGGCTGACGCCGGCACAGCTCGGCACGGTCCTCGCCACCGCAGCGGTTGCCTATCTCGTCCTCCACGCGTCCGTCCCACGCCTGTTGGCCATCCCGTCCGCGATCCTGCTCGTCGGCGCCGGCCTCGCCCTGGCCCTGGTCCGCAGGGAGGGGCGGACGTTGATCGCCTGGACGGTGGTCGCGGCCCGCTTCTGGACCCGCCCGCGACGAGGCCTCCTGGTGGTGGACGGAGCGCCTGCCGCCGCGCCGGGCGGGACGCCCGCGCGGGTCGGGGCGGGCCCGCGGGAGGTCGAGACACCACGGCGGGTGCCACTGGTCGTCCTGCCCGAACCCGTCGGGCCGCCGGCGGAGGAGCCCGCCTCCCACCCGGCCCGCCCCTTCTCGATCTTCAGCGTCGCGGACGCGGCGCTCCTCGAACCGGCCCAGGCTCGCTGCGATCGGAGAGCGACGGCCGGCATCCACCTCGCGGACGCCGGCGAGCTCGGGACACGCGGCGGGCCGGCGGCCCTGCGGACCACCCGCCGGCTGACCTTCTTCTCGCTCGGCGGAGGCACCGGCCGGACCACGCTCGCCGTCGAGGTGGCGGCGCTGCTGGCCCGCCAGGAGCCGGGAACCAGCGGATGGGGGCCGCCTCGCACCGCCGCGGTGGCCCTCGTCGACCTCAACCTGATGAGCCCGCGTGCCGGCCTCCGGCTGGGCGTCCCCGCCGCCACCGATTGGGATCTCGACGGGAGGGGGCGGGTGCCCTCGCCGGTCGAGAGGCTGGTGGCCGTCCACCCCTCCGGCCTCCGGGTGCTGCCCGGGCCCTCCCGCCTCCTCGCCCCCGGTGCGGCGGACGATCCCGAGCTGGTGCGCGGGGTGGCCGCCGCCATCGGGGAGTTGGAGGGCCGGGGCTGCGCCACCATCGTCCTGGACATCCCCGCAGACCTCAGCGCACTGACCCGATGGGCGCTGGAGAGCGCCCACGACATCTTCGTGGTGCTCACCGCCACCGCGGGTGGAGCGCTCGACGCCTACCGGAGCACCGAGGCTCTGCGCCGCCTCGGCCTCCGCCACCGGCTCCGCTACGTGGTCAACCGCGGCTGCGCAGGGCCCGCCATGGCGGAGGCGATGCTCGACCTGGGCACCGCCATCGTGGCGGAGATTCCCGAGGATGCCGATCTGGAGCGCGCGGAGATGGATCACCGCCTGCTCGGCCGGGACGGCGTGGGCCGGACGGCGGCGGCTCTGCGAACCCTGGCCGCCACCGTCGACGGCCGGCTCCTGACGCCCTCTCGCGCCGAGCCGGCGCAGGTGCGCAGACTGCTGCGTCGCCGTGCCGGTTAGATCGCCGGCGAGCGGCACCTGGCGGTCGGCGCCGGCTTTGCGCGTCCACCTCCAGGAGGGCAGGATGGTCGCCCCCGATGGGCTGCTTGCCGGCATCGTCCTCTGCGAGGAGGTGGACGTCCTGGCTCTGGAGCCCTGGCGCAGGGAGGCGGCCATCGAGGCTCTCGAGGCCCTCCTGCGCAGCCTCACCGCCGAATTGATTCTCACCGTGCGGGTGCGGCGACATCGCCTGGAGCCGGAGGGAGCCGGGGCCGACCCCGCGAGCGCCGCTCTGACCGCCGCCCTCGACGAGCACTGGCAGGCGCGGCTCAGCGCCACCCCGGCGTTTCACCGGCGGGTGGCGGTGGCGATCCGGCACCGCGAGGCGGCGGAACTGGAGCGCGAGCTGGGCGCGGTGGCCACATCGCTCACGGCGGCCGGGATCCCGGGCCGCCGCCTGGGTGGGGCGGAGCTGCGTGGCCTTCTCCGTGATGCCGGTCTCGGCGGCGGGCGCCTCCCCTGGGACGAGCGGCCCGGAGAGGCTCGGATGGGGACGCGGCTCGCCCGGGCGGCAGTGCTCGACCGGCTCCCCGGCGGCCCGCACAACGCCGGCTGGCTGGCGGCGCTGATCCGGTCGCCGGTGGAGTGCGACATCGCCCTCCATCTGGAACCCACCTCCCGCCGCCAAGCCACGGGGCTGCTCAGCCGCCGGATGCGCCAGCTCGTCGCCCATCAGCTGCTCGAGGCCGAGCGCGGTCTGGTCCCCGACTCCAGCGTGGAGACCGGCCTCGAAGCCGCGCGGCGGCTCCGCGACCGGCTGGCGCGCAACACCGGGCGGCCGCTGCGGCTGTGGCTGACGGCGGTCGCTCTCGGCGAGGACCGCAGGACCCTGGAGCTGTCCTGGGGACGGCTGTGCGGGGCGTTCGCGGCCACCCTCGGGGTCTGCCGGCCCGGTCACTTCGAGCATCTGGACGGCGCCCTCGCCGCCTGGGGACTGGGACCTCCTCCGGGGCCCGGCAAGCTGGTCGACTCGCACGCCGCCGCGAGCTGCGCGCCCTGGCTGCAGACGAGCATCCAGGACGCGGACGGCTACCGGGTCGGGCGGATGGTCGACAGCGGTCTGCCGGTGAGCGTGGCCCCCTTCGACACGGACCACCACGTCAACGCCAACGTCGGGATCTTCGCCGCCTCGGGGCAGGGCAAGAGCTTCCTGATCGGTGCCCTGCTGATCGAGGCGCGCCGTCACGGGGTGGACGCGATAGTGGTCGACCCCGAGGGCGAGTACCGGCGGCTGGTCGAGGGCTTGGGCGGAGCGTGGCTCGATCTGGTCACCGAGGCGGCGATCAACCCCTTTGACCTGGGCGACGACGACGCCACGGCGGCGGCGATCGTCGTGGACGTCTGCGCCGTGCTCTGCCCGGGGATGAGCGACGTCGAGCGGGCCTCCGTCGAGGCGGCCGCACGAGCGGTCCAGGCCTCGGCGCGCGGTCGCGGCAGTCGCGGCCGGCTCCGCCAGTGTCTCGGGGAGCTGGAGAAGAGCGCTCCCCGGGTCGCGCGCGTGCTGGTCAGGTTCCTGGACGGCGGGCTGGCTGGCTTCCTCGACCGCCCCACCGCGCGGGCGTGGACGCGGCCGCTTCTCGCCGTCGGGCATCGCGAGGTTCGCGAGGAGCTGATCCCCGTGACCACGCTGCTGCTGGGCCGCCTGCTCTGGGAGCTGGTCCGCCGGGCGCCGCGGCGGCGCCACATCATCCTCGACGAGGTGGGGATGCTGACCGGCCACCCCGCCCTCCGCGACCTCCTCGCCCAGCTGGCCCGCCGCTGCCGGAAGCACGGCAGCTCCCTGGTGGTGGCGACCCAGAACGTGCAGGACCTGCTCCGCAGCGAGGAGGGCACGGTGGTGGCCAGCAACTGCTCGATCGTCCTCTGCGGCGGCCACCGGGCTGTGGAGGTGGAGGCGATGGAACGCGCCTTCGGCCTCACCCAGGATCAGCGGCGCCGCCTCGAACGGGCCCCCCGGGGCGAGTTCCTGCTCATGAGCGGGGCCAGGAGGGGGATGATCCAGGTCGACCTCCCCGATGCGTACCGCGCCATCATCTGTGGATGAGCGGAGCGCCTCGCCGACCGCACGAACCTGGCACGGAGCAGTGAGAACCCCCTTGACTCCTCGGGCGGGCGGCACCAAGATATGGGGGCTCCAGCCCGGGCGGACCCCAACATGTGGGATACTGTGGGGGACAGAGTACTCGGTGTGGCCGGGTCCGCCCGCCTGGAGCCGTCCCTCGTGGACGTGGGTTCCATCGCCGCGCCAGACAACTCAGCAAAGAGGAACACACAGTGAGCACTTCCGCTTCCCCACCGCCGTCGGACCCATCCGCTGCTCCGGCCGCGATGGGCGGTGAGAGCCGGCGCGGCTCCCGCCGCAACGGCAACGGAAAGCTGGAGGTGAGCACCAGCGGCCTGCGGATCGAACGCCGATTCACCAAGGCCGGGATCCACCCCTACGACGAGGTCAGCTGGGAGCAGCGCACCGCCAGCATCGCCAACGAGAAGGGCGAGCTGGTCTTCGAGCAGAAGGATTGCGAGATCCCGGCCTTCTGGTCCCAGATGGCGACCAACGTGGTCGTCTCCAAGTACTTCCGGGGCCCGATGGGGACGCCCCGCCGGGAGACCAGCGTCCGCCAGGTGATCTCCCGGGTGGTCGACACCATCACCGGGTGGGGGCGCGAGGGCGGCTACTTCGCCACGCCCGCGGACGCCGATGCCTTCTCGGACGAGCTCTGCCACCTCATCCTCCACCAGAAGATGAGCTTCAACAGCCCGGTGTGGTTCAACATCGGGGTCCCGGGCAGCAGGAATCAGGCCTCCGCGTGCTTCATCAACAGCGTCGACGACTCCATGGAGTCGATCCTCACCCTGGCCAAGACCGAGGGGATGCTGTTCAAGTACGGCAGCGGCACCGGGACCAACCTCTCCGCCATCCGCTCCTCCCAGGAGCAGCTGGCCGGCGGCGGCACCGCCAGCGGCCCCGTCTCCTTCATGAAGGGCTTCGACGCCTTTGCGGGCGTCATCAAGTCGGGGGGCACCACCCGGCGCGCCGCCAAGATGGTGATCCTCAACGCCGACCACCCGGACATCGAGGACTTCATCACCTGCAAGGTCAAGGAGGAGCGCAAGGCCTGGGCGCTCATCGACGCCGGCTATGACCCCTCGTTCACCGGCGAGGCCTACGCCTCGGTCTTCTTCCAGAACTCCAACAACTCGGTGCGGGTCACCGACGAGTTCATGCGCGCCGTCGAGGAGGACCGCGACTGGCAGCTCAAGGCGGTCACCGACGGGCGCGTGCTCAAGACCGTCAAGGCGCGCAGCCTCCTCCACCTGATGGCCGAGTCCGCCTGGCAGTGCGGCGACCCCGGGGTCCAGTACGACACCACCATCAACGACTGGCACACCTCGTCCAACAGCGGCCGGATCAACGCCAGCAACCCCTGCTCGGAATTCGTCTATCTCGACGACACCGCGTGCAACCTGGCGTCGATCAATCTGCTCCGCTTCCTCAACGAGGACGGCAGCTTCGCCGTCGACGATTACCGCCACGCCATCCAGCTGACCATCACCGCTCAGGAGATCCTGGTCGGCAACGCCCAGTACCCCACCGAGAAGATCGGCAGGAACAGCGAGGCCTTCCGTCCGCTGGGGCTCGGCTACGCGAACCTGGGCGCCCTGCTGATGGCGCGCGGCCTCCCCTATGACTCGCCCAAGGGTCGGGACCTGGCCGCCTGCCTGACCGCCATCCTCACCGGCGAGGGGTACGCCCAGTCGGCCCGGATCGCCCGCGAGGTCAGCCCCTTCGAGGGCTATGCGGTGAACCGCCAGCCGATGCTGCGGGTGATGGCCAAGCACCGTGAGGCCGCCTACGCGATCCCGGCGTCGACCGTCGACGCCAACCTGCTGGCCGCCGCCCGTTCGACCTGGGACGAGGCCCACGAGCTGGGTGCCCGCCACGGTTACCGCAACGGTCAGATCAGCGTCATCGCGCCGACGGGGACCATCAGCTTCATGCTCGACTGCGACACCACCGGGGTCGAGCCCGACATCGCGCTCGTCAAGTACAAGAAGCTGGTCGGCGGCGGCATGCTGAAGATGGTCAACAACACCGTGCCCGCGGCACTCAAGCGGCTCGGTTACGGCGAGGGCGACGTCGCCGACATCGTGGCCTACATCGACGCCAATGACACTATCGAGGGCGCGCCCAAGCTGCGCGACGACGACCTCCCCGTTTTCGACTGCGCCTTCACCCCGCGCAGCGGCAAGCGCTCGATCGCCTGGCAGGGACACGTCCGGATGATGGCGGCGGTCCAGCCGTTCGTCTCCGGGGCCATCTCCAAGACCGTGAACATGCCCTCCGACTCCACCGTGGAGGACGTCGAGAAGGCCTACATCGACGGCTGGAAGATGGGCCTCAAGGCGCTCGCCATCTACCGCGACGGCAGCAAGCGCTCGCAGCCCATGGCGACCTCCATGGAGAAGACCACCGGCGAGAAGGTGCGGATCGTGGAGCGGCCGCTGCGCCGCAAGCTCCCCGCAGAGCGGCAGGCGCTCACCCACCGCTTCGAGGTGGGCGGCCACGAGGGCTACATCACCGTCGGCCTCTACGAGGACGGCACCCCCGGCGAGATCTTCGTGAAGATGGCCAAGGAGGGGTCGACGGTCTCCGGCCTCACCGACTCGTTCGCGATCGCGGTCAGCTTCGCGCTCCAGTACGGGGTGCCGCTCGACTTCCTGATCAACAAGTTCGCCCACATGCGCTTCGAGCCGCAGGGCTTCACCCGCAATCCGGAGATCCCGATCGCCAAGTCGATCGTGGACTACATCTTCCGGTGGCTGGGGTCGCGCTTCCTGAGCCCCGAGAAGCAGCTGGAGATCGGCATCATCCGTCGCGACGACGAGGAGGCGGAGACGGCCCCGGTGGTCGAGGGTCCGGCCAACGCCGCCCAGGTGCTGATGCCGCTCGCCCTCGAGCAGGTCTCACCGACCAGCACGTTCCAGAACCAGGCCGACGCGCCGTCGTGCAGCGAGTGCGGGTCGCTGATGGTCCGCTCCGGCTCCTGCTACAAGTGCCACAACTGTGGGGCCACCTCCGGCTGCAGCTGATGGTGATGGTCGCCGGTCCGGCCGCTGGCGGACCCTAGCGGCGACCCCCGGGGGTAGGTGTCGTCGCCGGGGAGGGGCGTGACCACGGACGCGGCGTCGGTGCCGGGGTGGGCGCCGCGGACGGACGTGGCGACGCCGAGGGGGCCGGGGCCGGTGTGGCCGCCGGCGTCGGGCTCGACGACGGGGCCGGGTCGGAGCTCGGGATCGCCCCGACAGTGACCGCCCAGAAGATGCGGGTGACGCTGCCGGTGGGCGTCACGCAGGTCTGAAACTGAGCCGCGGACCCCTCCGGCGGTTGGGTAACCGGGTCACCGAAGCTGGTCTCGACCGAACCCTCGACCACATAGCGGTGGGCGACGTCCGATGAGTCGTAATACGTCATCACCGTGCCGTCGGCCATGTCGAGGATGGGGGTGAAGACACCGGGGTTGTGCCCGATGAAATACGTGTCCCAGGTCACGCAGGTGTCGATCGCGGCGACACCGCTCGGCACCGGGCTCTGGCTGGTGCAGTCGGAGTAGTCGGCCACCGAGACGTCGACCCCACCACCGATCAGGGTGTTCGCCCCGGTCACTCCGGTGTCCGGGTTCCCGCCCGACCCGCTCGTCGTGCCGCCTGCCAGGACGACGGCGGGGCCGGACGCCGGCGGCGGCGATGTGGCGGTCGGGGAGAGGATGGGCATCGGCGTCGGGATGGCCGGCGCTGTCGCCGGAGGGGTCGCCACCGCCGCGAGCACAGGGGCCGAGCGGGCGGCGCGGACGGGCAGGGTGCCGCCCGACGCGACGGCTGCAGCCGCGGCGACGGCGACGGCGGCGATCAGATAGCTCACACAGCGCAAGTGATGCGAATGCAGCAAGAGCACAAGGCGATGCTAGTCAGCCAGCCCCATCCCCACAAGCCGAAGCTGCCCCGCCGGCATGGGGGGCAAGCTGCTCTAGGCGGAACCCCCCACAACGCGTCTCCCCCGCCTGTAGCTGCTGGACTGGGGCGCTCAGGGGCTCGGGGGCCCGATGTGATCGGCGGCATCCCGCCAGGTGATGTGATCGGCGGCATCCCGCCAGGTGATGGGACCACCCATCGTCCGGAGGATGGCCGCGACGGAGGCGAGGTCGTCCTCGGCGGCCTGGAGGGCCACGAGCCTCTCCGTGAGGGGCCGCGCGGCGTTCGGATCCGGCTCACGGCGCAGGCGCGCCTCGAGGGAGACACGGATGCGCCACATCTGGGTCGCGAGCGTCTCCGCGGTCGACGTCGCGATCGCGTGACACTGCCCGTCGGCCCAGTCGACAAGCTCCGCCAGGGGAGCCGTGCCAGCAGCGCTGAGGCTCATGGCTCGACTCTAGCGATGCTGCAATTGGCTCATTCGCATCGTTGCCGGGATGCGTCGGAGCGTGATCGGCTCGTCACCCCGCCCTCGCCGTTGGAGCACGGCTGGCTCCAGCACCCAGGGCTCCACGCCGGCCCGCAACGGGTGGCGACACGGTAGTGTGCGGCGAATGAAGGCGAGGCTCCGGCCTTCCTCCTCGGCTGCGCCGGCCCCGCGGTCTGGGGAGGGCGTGACGGGCACCCTCCACCTCCTCTCGTTCATCTGCCTGGCCCTCGCGCTGCTCCAGGACTTCGGCGACTTCACCCTGCTCGCCCTCCTCCTGGTCCTTCTCTCGTTGGGGCTGGTCGTCGCCGGGCTCGCCACGTCCAGGTCCGGGGGGGAAGGTGCCCCCCGACGGTGGTGGCTGACCGCCGTGGTGGCCGCGGGCCTGAGCAACCTGCTCAATCTCGGCTTCCCGGGCTGGATCGGAGTCCGATGGTCGGATGGGCGGGATGCGGCGGTGATCATCCTGGTCCTCGCCTTGACCGCCGCCGCAAGCGCCGCTGTCGCGTCGACGCGCCGGGCGGCGGTCATTCTGGCTCTCGCCGGCGTCCTCGCCCTCGGTCTCCTGGTGGCCACATGGCCGGCCTGGGGAGCGGCCCCTATCGACGTCTTCCACGTGGTGACCGGGGGGGCGGGCGCCCTGGTCCACGGCTCCAATCCGTACCGCCCGGTCTTCTCCTACGTGGCGGCGATCACGCCGTCCAAGGTGGGCGAGGTGTCGGGTCACTTCGCCTACGGACCGATCGTTCCGGTCCTGGCGTCGCTCGGGTGGCTGCTCGGCGATGTCCGGGTCGCCTCGGTGGTGGCCCTGGCGGCGACGGTGGCCGGCCTATGGGTGCTCGCCCGCCAGCAAGAGCCGGCCATCGCGCCGGCACGCGCGGTCGTCGCGCTGGCGATCTGCTCGCCGCTCGCGGTTGCCATGGTCCAGGACTCCTGGGTCGAGATCTACATCGTGGCCGGGATGGTGGGCTGGCTCGCGCTCCGCCGGCGGCATCGACCCTGGGCGATCGCGGCGCTGGCCGTGGCGCTGCTGGTGAATGCGATCACCCTCGTGGCCCTTCTCCCGTGGCTGATCTGGTCACGACGGGCACGCTTCGAAGGGCTGGTCGCCGCCGCCGCCGCCGTGGTTTTCGCCCTGCCCTTCGCCCTCGCGACCGGCATCGGCAACTTCCTCTACGACGTCATCGGCATCCAGGTCACGCTCGAGCCGCGCTACGACGCGCTCACCCTGACGTCGGCCCTGTGGCAGGCATGGCATCTGGTCCTGCCCTCGTGGCTGCCGGTGATCCCGGTCCTCCTCGCCGTCGCGTTCATCATCAGGAGGGGGCGGCCAGTCCGCGAGTCGGATCTCCCCGCCATGGCCGCACTGATGGTCCTCGCCACCTTCCTGCTGGCGAAATGGGCCTTCTTGAACTACTACTACGTGGCGGCGATGATGCTGCTGGCAGCCACCGCCAGCGCCGGTCTCGAGTCCTCTTCGGAGGACCTCGCGCTGCCGGATCTCAGATGGCCGGCAGCGGCCGGGCGCCGTCGCCGGCAGGCGTCACCCTCACCGGCACGGGCCGCGCCCACGCCCGCCGGAGACGGGGCGTCGCTGCTCGTGCCACACGACTGACCGCTCCCACAGGCGCGGGATCGCGGGCCCCTACTTCCCGATCGGGACATGCCGCATGCCCCGGGCCACACGCCGCTGCGCGGTCGACTCCGCGTCGACATGGACGTACTTGGCACCGCGGAACGCCGACGCGACCGCCGCCACCAGGCTCATGACGACCGCAACGCCCAGGATGATCCCGAGGCTCGACACGAAGGCCGGGCCGATCAGCTGGGGAAAGTAGGCCCGGCTGGTGAGCTGCGCTGCCTGAGCCGCGGAGAGGTGGGAGAGCACCGCGGGCCCGAGCAGGGTCTTGAGCGGGTTGTAGCCCAGGAAGGCGGCGAAGACGTAGCCGAGCGGGGGCACGTGGGAGAGCGCCGCGGCCTTGGCGGCGGGGATCCCGTTGGCCACGAGCCCCTTGAACATCGCCGCTGGAACCTTCGCGTTGAGCCCCCCCACCAGCAGCGTGAAGAAGAGACCCATGGAGAGGGGCATCCCGGTGCTCGCGAAGGTCACCCGCATGCCGGAGGCGGCCCCGCGGTCGCGGGCCGGGACGGAGTTCATGATCGACGAGGTGTTGGGAGAGGCGAAGAGGCCACCACCGACGCCGGAGAGGAGCATGACGGCGCCGAAGGGCCAGTAGTTGAAGTTGGCCGGGAAGGTCATCATCAGCGCGTAGGTCGCCGCCGCCAGCAGCATCCCGCCGGTCGCGAAGGGTCGAGCGCCGTAGCGATCGGACAGCTTCCCGGAGATGGGCCCGGCGATCACGAAGCCGAGGGTGAAGGGAATCATGTAGATGCCCGCCCAAAGTGGCGTCACCGCGAAGCTGTAGCCGTGCTGGGGCAACCAGATCCCCTGGAACCAGATCATCAGCATGAACATCAGGCCGCCCCGGCCGATCGATCCCAGGAACTGGGCGAGGTTGCCGAAGGCGAACGGCCTGATGCGGAAGAGGGAGAGCCGGAACATCGGGTCCTTCACCTTCGACTCGATGAACGCGAACGCGACCAGGAGCACCAGGCCGCCTCCGATCATCCCCTGGACGAAGGGATTCCCCCAACCGGAGAGGGAGGTCCCGTACGGCTCGATGCCGTAGGTGACGCCCACCAGGAGCATCCCCAGGCCGCCGGCGAAGGCGAGGTTGCCGGCCCAGTCGATGCGTGCCTTGATGCGGACGCCGATGTCCTTGAGCTTGAGGTAGGCCCAGACCGTGCCGAAGACACCGATGGGCACGGTGGCGAGGAACACCCAGCGCCAGCCCAGCAAGGAGAGCACCCCTCCCACGAGGATGCCGAGGAAGGAGCCGACGATGGCCGCCACCATGTTGATCCCGAGCGCGAAGCCGAGCTGGTCAGAGGGGAAGGCGTCGGTGATGATGGCGGCGGAGTTGGCCATCAGCAGCCCCCCACCGATCGCCTGGAACATCCGCAACAGCACCAGTTCCAAGGCCCCGTTCGACCCGGTGCTCCACACGCACGACAGCAGGATCGCGGCTACTGTGAACCAGGCGAAGCCAAGGTTGTACATCTTCACCCGGCCGAAGATGTCGCCGATGCGACCGACGGTCACCACGATGGCGGCCGACACCAGCATGTAGCCCATCATGATCCAGAGCAGATACGAGGAATTCGCAGGCACCAGCGGGTTCAGATGGATGCCGGTGAAGATCTTCGGCAGGGCGAGGATCAGGCTGGTGCCCGTCATCGACGAGAGCAGCACTCCGATGGTCGTGTTGGAGAGGACCACCCACTTGTAGTGGGGTCCCACGCGCGGGGCGGCGGGCGCGGCGGAGCTCATCGGACGGCCGCCCCAGTTGCGGTCGAGGAGTCCGGAACCGCGGACGCTGCCGGGGCCCGGTCCGACGCCAGCGACCGGAGCACGGTCACGGAGCGCTCCAGCACCCGCTGGTCGCTCTCGCTGAGTGCGGCCAAGCGCTCCGCCAACCACTCGTTGCCCGCCCTGACGTAGCGGGCGAGCAGGGCGGTCCCGGCCGCGGTCACGCTCACCTGGACACCGCGCCGGTCTCCAGGGGTCGCCCTGCGCACGACCAGCCCCCCCGCCTCCAGCTTGTCCACCAGACGGGTGGCCGCGGAAGAGGGGAGGTGCTCGAGCTCGGCCAGGCGGCCGACCCCGAGCGGCCCGTGGTTGACGACGCTGGCGAGCCCGGAGAGCCGGGCAATGCTCAGCTCCGCGGGGTCGTGGCGCCGGAGCTGCCGGCTCAGGTGGATCATCGAGAGGCGGAGCGCCTCGGCCAGGGAGCGCAGATCGGGAGCCGCCGGCCCCGGAACCCCCTCCGGCTCGCCGTCCGCCGTGTTCGACACGCTCATCCCTTGCCTCCGGTCACCCCTGAGCACTTGAAATTGATCAAGTTAGTATATACAGCACACAATCGATATGGTGGCTCTGCGGCCCGTGCAACGGACGCCGCCGTCTCCCGACCGTCACCGCTGCCACCGGCCGGGCCGCCCTGCGGTGGGATGAGCACCCCGCTCAGGTGGCGCTGCCGATGACGACGGCGGCGTCATGTCCGGAGGTGCCCTCCACCTCGCGCACGGCGCCCAGGTCGACACTGAGGGTGGAGTCGGTGAGCCTCGCCGCGATGCGCGTCCACTCCGCGGGTGGCCCCGTACCTGGTTGCGTAGGCGACGAGCCCTGATATCGGTTCCTGGCGTCCGTTCCGATGATCCTTGCTCTCCGGCACCATCGAGAAGGGGAGGACCGCGCGTCGGTGAGCGGGACGTTGAACACCCGACGGTGTGCGCCTCCCGCGGCGTGCGCCTCCCCGCGGCCTGCCCCCGACCGCGCTCATCGCAGTCACCTGCAACTGTTCCCACTGATCGACTGCATAACCAAATTGTCAAACCGATAAGGGGTGGACGAGAGGTGGATAGGGTGGGGTCAGAAGCCGTGCGCGAGCTTGCGGACGCGAAATGCGGCACCGCATCATGCCCGGCGAAGGCCCGCGTGGCAAACCATCATGGCTAAGGGGAAGGACGGTCATATGAACAGATCGGTAAGCAGAGGCTCGCGCCTGGGCCTGGCAGCGTTGGTGCTGGTGGCGGCCTCGGCGTGTGGAACAAGCACCGCCAGCAGCAGCAGCAGCAGCAGCAGCAGCAGCGTCGACGCCGCGACCGCGACGTCGGCGGCCGCCTTCGGTGGCATGAGCGGGCTGGTCGCAGCGGCCAAGAAAGAGGGGCAGCTCAACGTCATCGCCCTGCCGCTCAACTGGGCCAACTACGGAAGCATCATCTCGGACTTCGAGGCCAAGTACGGGATCACCGTCAACCAGGCCAACCCGCAGGGCAGCAGCCAGGACGAGGTCAACGCCGTGACGTCCCAGGCCGGGACCAGCAGCTGCCCCGACGTCCTCGACATCGGGATGGCGGTCGCCTGGGCGAACACCAAGCTGTTCGCCCCCTACGAGGTCTCCGAGTGGAGCGACATCCCCGCCGGCCAGAAGGACGCGACCGGTCTCTGGTACCAGGACTACGGCGGCTACATGTCGATCGGATACGACTCGAGCAAGTACACCGTCACCTCGGTCTCCGACCTGCTCTCGTCCTCGTTCAAGAGTGCGGTCGCTCTCGACGGTGACCCGACCGAGGCCAACGCGGCGCTGAACGGGGTCATGATGGCGTCGCTCGCCGAGGGCGGCTCGCTGAGCAACATCGGCCCCGGCGTCAGCTTCTTCAAGCAGCTGAACTCGGATGGGAACTTCGTGCCGGTGACGGCCACCGCGGCGACCATCGACAACGGCACCACCCCGGTGGTCTTCGACTGGGACTACCTGAACTCCGCAAGCGTGGTGAACCTTCCCAGCTGGAAGGTGTTCGTCCCCTCCAGCGCGGTGCTGGGCGGCTACTACGCCCAGGCGATCACCAAGTGTTCCCCCCACCCCGCGGCGGCGCGGCTGTGGGAGGAGTACCTCTACTCGACGACCGGACAGAACCTCTGGCTCCAGGGCGGCGCGCGCCCCGTCGAGATGTCGGCGATGCAGGCGAACGGAACGATCAACCAGACCTACGCAGCGGCGCTGCCCGCGGTGAGCGGGACGCCCGTGACCCTGGATCAGAGCGAGGCCTCGTCGGCCGCCTCCTACCTGGCCAGCAACTGGTCAGCGGCCGTCGGCAGTTGACGGCAGCCGTCACCACCGACAGCGCAAATGTGAGGCGCCCCCTGGGGGGGCGCCTCCGCATTTCCACCGCCTGGTTCGGAGCCGCCCCGTTCCTCGTCTACACGGCGGCCTTCCTGTTCCTCCCCACCGTGCTGGTGGCGGTGGGTGCCTTCAGCGGCCCCAGTGGGCCGACCTTCGCCAACCTCGCCCAGCTCACCCAGCCGTACATCGTCAGCGCCTTCGAGGCCAGCCTGGTGCTGTCGGCGGTGAGCTCCGCCATCGGTGCGGTGGTCGGCGCGGTACTGGCCTACGCGGTGGCGAGCGGCCCGCCCGACGGTGTCATGCGGCGGATCGTGACCGCTCTCTGCGGGGTGCTCTCCCAGTTCGGTGGCGTCACCCTTGCCTTCGCCTTCATCGCGACGATCGGGACCGAGGGCTTCATCGTCGTCTGGCTGCAGCAGCACGGCATCGACTTCTATCCCAAGGGGGTCTGGCTCTACTCGCTCACCGGGCTCACCCTCATCTACGTCTATTTCCAGATCCCCCTCATGGTGGTCGTGTTCATGCCGGCCCTGGACGGGATCCGTCCCCAATGGCGGGAGGCGACCGAGACGCTGGGCGGCTCCACCTGGAGCTACTGGAGGCATGTGGCCGGGCCCCTGCTGCTGCCCGGTTTCCTGGGCTGCTGGCTGCTCCTCTTCGCCAACGCCTTCTCCGCCTACGCGACCGCCGCGGCGCTGCTCGACATCGGAGGGGTCATCGTTCCCTTGCAGATCAGCCGGGCGCTGAGCAGCGAGGTCGGTCTCAACCAGGCCAACCTCGCCGCCGCACTCGCCCTGGGGATGATCGCCGTCGTCGCCGTGATCACCGTGCTCTACTCGCGGCTGCAGCGGCGCACCGCGCGGTGGTTGCCGTGATCGCGGCACGGTCGGGGCAGCGATGAACCGCCGCCGCCGGCGCCGGCTCGCCATCTTCAGCGCCGTGGTGTACGTGGTGCTGGGCCTCTTCTTCCTCATTCCCATCGCGGCCATGATCGAGTTCGCCACCCGCGGGGTGGCCCTCGGCAGCCCGCGGACGCTCAGCGCGTTCACCAGCATCAGCGCCGACCCGGAGCTGGTGGGGGCGATCGCGGCGTCGCTGGAGCTGGCGCTGATCGTCTCGGTGGGGATGCTGGCGCTGCTGCTCCCGACCATGATCTGGGCCCGTCTTCGCCTGGCCCGACTGGTCCGCCCCCTCGAGCTGATCTGCCTGACGCCGCTCACCATCCCCGCGATCGTCCTGGTGGTCGGCTTCGCCCCCATCTACCGATGGCTGGAGATCAACTTCAGCGACTCGATACTGATCCTCTCCTTCGCGTACCTGATCCTGGTCCTCCCCTACTGCTACCGGGCCCTGGCGGCCGGCCTTGCCACCGTCGACATCCGCACCCTCTCGGAGGCTGCCCGCAGCCTGGGCGCGGGCTGGGGGACCGTCGTGTATCGGATCATCGTGCCCAACATGTCGAGCGCAGTCTTCAATGCCTGCCTGCTCTGCGTGGCCGTGGTCCTCGGCGAGTTCACCATCGCCAACCTGCTCGACTTCGAGAACCTGCAGGTGGCCATCGCCACCCTGGGCACCTACAGCGCCCAGGAATCGATCGCCCTGGCGGTGCTCTCCCTGCTCTTCGTGTTCGTGTTCCTCTTTGCCCTGACCTTCCTGAGCCGGTTCGCCTCGCGCCGTCGTGGCGCGATGAGGGGATGAGATGAGCGTTGGCGCAAGCGGGCAGATGGGCCCCTCTCAGAGCACGGCGCGGTCGGCGGCCGAGGTGCGTCTGGAGGATCTCTCCCGGCACTACGGATCGACCGTGGCCCTGGACGGGCTCAACCTCACCATCGAGCCCGGTGAGCTGGTCGCCCTGCTCGGCCCGTCGGGGTGCGGCAAGACCACGGCGCTGCGCCTGGTCGCGGGCCTGGAGGACGCCGACGGCGGCCGGGTCGTGATCGCGGGCCGGGACGTGACCCAGCTCCCCACCAGCCGGCGCGACACCGGGATGGTGTTCCAGGCCTATTCGCTCTTTCCGCACATGACCGCCCGGGAGAACGTCGCCTTCGGCCTGCGCATGCGCAGGGTGGCGGCGACCGAGCGCCGCCGGCGCGCCGGCGAGATGCTGGAGCTGGTGGGGTTGGACACCCAGGCGGATCGCTACGCCCACCAGCTCTCGGGCGGCCAGCAGCAGCGGGTCGCGCTGGCCCGGGCGCTCGCCATCCGCCCATCCATCCTGCTCCTCGACGAACCGCTCTCGGCACTGGACGCCCGGGTGCGCAGCCAGCTGCGTGACGAGATCCGCCGGGTGCAGCGCGAGGTCGGGATCACCACCCTGTTCGTCACCCACGACCAGGAGGAGGCGCTCGCCATCGCCGACCGGGTCGGGGTGATGCGCGCCGGCCGCCTCGAGCAGCTGGGCCCGCCCACCACCATCTACTCCCAGCCGGCCACACCGTTCGTGGCCGAGTTCGTCGGCCTCACCAACCGGCTGGCCGGGGTGGTCACGGGCGGAGTGGTCGACGTGCGCGGCGTCCGCCTGCCCCTGATCGCGGCGGCGGAGACCCCCGACGGCCCCGCCGTTGCGCTGGTGCGGCCGGAGGCGGTCTCCCTGGCCGCCGTGGCTCCCAGCTCCAACGGACCGCTCTCCGGGACGGTGATCGCAGTCGCGTTCCTGGGGGCGGTGAGCAGGCTCACCGTCGACCTCGGCGACACCACGGTCCTGGTCCAGATCCCCACCTCCGAGGCCGCCGCGCATCCCGGGGGCTCCCGCGTCCAGGTGGCGCTTCGGCAGGACCCGGTGCTGGTCACCCGCGACCAGGCGCCGGCGCGGCGCTAGGGGGGCGATGGCGCTCACCCACCGCCAGACCCTCGGCGCAGGCGACGTCCTGCGCGAGGGCGGGAGCGCCCCCTTCCGCGCCGTGGGGACCGCGGACGGCGAAGAGCACGCGATCCGCTTGGAGCTGCTGGGCTCGCCTTCCGGCTCCCCTCCTCGCAGGGCGCGGCGGCCGATCGCCTGCGTCGCCCACATGACCGACCTCCACATCGGCGACGTCCAGTCGCCGGTGCGCTTCGAGTTCCTCAACCGCGAGTTCCTCGACCCCCGTTTCGCCGAGCTGGTCCCCGTCCAGCGTCCCCAGGAGGCGCTCACCCCGCACGCGCTGGCCAGCTTGGTCCGCACCCTCAACGGCGGTCTCGCCGGTCCCATCAGCGGGGCCTCGCTGGAGCTGGTCCTCACCGGGGGCGACGCCGTCGACAGCAGCCAGCGCAACGAGATCCGCATGCTGATGGGCCTGCTCGACGGTGGCCGGGTCGAGCCCAACTCGGGGGCTCCCGCCTACGAGGGGGTGCAGTCCGCAAGCTGGCCCGACCAGATCTTCTGGGTGCCCGACGGCAGGCGGGGCGGGCCGGACCTCTTCGCCCGTGAGTACGGCTTCCCGCTCCTCCCCGGACTGCTCGAGCGGGCGCTCCGGCCGTTCGACGCCCCCGGGCTGCGCCCGCCATGGCTCGGCTGCCACGGCAACCACGACACCCTCTGCCAGGGGGTCGGGGTGGTGACCCCGGAGCTCATGGCCGCGATGGTGAGGGGGCGCAAGCCCGTCGCGCTGCCCGCTGGCTTCGACCGCGATGCGGCCCACGACACCTTCGTCGCGCATGCCCAGGTCCTGCTCGCCGGCGCGGCGGTCGAGGTGACGCCCGACGCCGAGCGGCGCCACTCCACCCTGGCGGAGTTCGTCGCCGCCCACGTGCAGGACGGGGAGAGCTGGCGGCACGGGTTCGATGCCGAGAGCGAGCAGGCCGGCACCGCGCGCTGCGTCCACGACACGGGAGCGGTCCGCTACATCGTCCTGGACACCGCCTGTCCGGCCGGCTCCGCCGATCTGTGCATGGACCAGGAGCAGCTGCTCTGGCTGGAGCGGCGGCTCGCCGAGGTCCACTCCTCGTACCGCGCTCCGGACGGGGGCCGGGTGGCCACCGGAGCCGAGGATCGGCTGGTGGTGGTGGTCTCGCATCACGGATCGGAGGTGAGACTGAGCTCGCGGCGCCATGTCGACGGTTCGCTGCCCTCGGAGGGCGGCCGGATCCTCTCCACCCTGCTCCGCTTCGACAACGTGGTGCTCTGGCTCAACGGACACACCCACCGCCACGCGATCCGGGCGCGCTCCGACCCGGCCGGGCAGGGCCCCGGGCTCTGGGAGGTGACCACCGGATCGCTGGTGGACTGGCCCTGCCAGGCCCGGCTGGTGGAGCTGTATGAGGTGGGCGACGGGGTGCTGGGGATCGCCAGCACGATGATCGACCACGACGCCGCTCACCAGGTAGGCGGGGCGCAGACCTCCGCCGAGCTCGCCGCGCTCCACCGCCAGCTTGCCGCCAACCTCCGGTGGGCGGGATTCGGCGCGGGCTCCGAGGGGACGGCTCTGGACCGCAATGCGATCATGCTGAGGCGGATCGGGTTCACGTCCGCCTAGGCCCGCGGGCCCCGCCCGAGGTGCTCCATGGAGGTTGCGCAGATGAAGGCGGTGGTCTACGAGCGGCAGGGCGCGGCGGCGGAGGTGCTGAAGGTCGTCGAGCTGGACCGCCCGGAGCCGGGCCCCGGTGAGGTGCGCGTACGGGTCAGCTTCTCGGGGATCAACCCCACCGACTGGAAGGGGCGGAGCGGTGCCACGCCGCGACCGGTCGACGGCTTCCAGGTCCCCCACCACGACGGGTCGGGGGTGATCGATGCGATCGGACCGGGGGTCGACGAGGGCCGGCTGGGGCAGCGGGTCTGGGTCTGGATGGCCGCTGCCGGGAGCCGCTGGGGCACGGCCGCCGAGTGGACGGTGGTCTCGGACGGCCAGGCCGTCCACCTCCCGGACGGCGTCTCGCTCGAGCTGGGCGCCAGCCTCGGGGTGCCCGCCCTGACGGCTCACCGCTGCCTCCTCGCCGACGGCCCAGTTGACGGTCGCACCGTCCTGGTGGCCGGCGGGGCCGGGGCGGTCGGGCACTTCGCGATCCAGCTCGCCAAGCAACAGGGGGCCCGCGTGGTCACCACCGTGAGCGGCCCCGCCAAGGCAGAGCTGGCCCGCAGCGCGGGCGCCGACCTGGTGGTCAACTACCGGGAGCCGGATGCGCTGGAGCGCATCCGCTCCTTCACGGAGCGCGTCGACCGGGTTGTCGAGGTGAACCTCGCGGCCAACTTCGCCCTCGACCTCGGCCTGGCCGGCGCGGGCACCGTGGTCGCGGTCTACGCCGCCGACGGCACCGATCCGGAGCTCCCCGTGCGCGCCTGCATGACGGCGAACGTCGTGCTGCGCTTCGTCCTCCTCTATGGCGTACCGGTGGTGGATCTCCACGCCGGTGTGGCCGCGGTGAGCGCCGCTCTCGAAGCCGGGGCTCTCACCGAGCTCCCCGTCCAGCGCTTCCCGCTCGAGGAGTGTGGCGCCGCCCAGGACGCGGTCCAGGCGGGCGCCGTGGGCAAGGTGCTACTGGACGTGGGCTGAGGCCGTGCCGCGCCCCTGAACCGTCCGCGTCAGGCTTTCGTAAGACCGGATGGGCGAAGCTGCGACGAGATGTCCGCGGCCTCCCCGTCCCCCTCATGACCACCCCCTCCGACATCGGCGCCCCCGCCACCGCCACCACCCGGCGCTCGCTTCCCGTGCCCCGGCGGTGGGGGCTGAGGCCGGCGGACGTCGTGCTGATCGTCCTCGGCAATGCCGTCCTGATCGTCGCGATGTGGGTCCGCCACGGTCAGTTCCCCAACCTCGGCCACCCCGCGGCGGTGCTCACCGGCGCCGGCGAGATCGCCGCCCTGCTGGGCACGTACAGCGCGCTGGTCCAGGTCGTGCTCATGTCGCGCAGTCCCTGGCTCGACGACCTCTTCGGGATCGACCGGATCGCGGGCTGGCATCGCTGGCTCGGCTTCGCCACCGTGCTCCTGATCTCGGCCCACGTCGTCCTCACCACCGCCGGGTTTGCGATGAGCGACGGTCGATCCTTCTTTGCCCAGACCTGGGTGTTCCTGACCACCTATCCCTACATGCTGATGGCCTACGCCAGCTTCGGCATGTTCCTCGTGATCGCGGTGGTGTCGGTACGGGCGGTGCGCCGGTGGATCTCGCGGCAGACCTGGCACTTCATCCACCTCTACGTCTACCTCGCCATCGCTCTCGCCTTCGCCCACCAACTGGCGGTGGGCAGCGACTTCCTCGGCGACCCTGTTGCGGTCGGATACTGGGTGGCCCTGTACGCGGTCGCGGCCGCCCTGGTGGTGACCTTCCGGCTGGCAATCCCGGCCCGGCTGGCGCTGCGCCACCGCCTACGGGTCCGGAGCGTGGTGATCGAGTCCGCGCACGTCGCCTCCATCTACATCTCCGGACGCTCCCTCGACGCCCTGCCGGTGCGGGCCGGTCAGTTCTTCAAGTTCCGCTTCCTGACCCGCGAGCTGTGGTGGCAGGTGCATCCCTTCTCGCTCTCGGCGGCGCCCAACGGCGAGTACCTGCGCATCACCGTCAAGCAGATGGGCGACTTCACGCGCGCGCTGCGCCACCTGCGGCCGGGCACCGCGGTGATCCTGGAGGGACCGTACGGCATCTTCACCTCGGTGCGCCGGCGGCGGCCACGCGCGCTGCTGATCGCCGGCGGTATCGGGATCACGCCGCTCCGCGCCCTGATCGAGGAGATGCCGCAGCGCAAGGGCTCGCTGGCCCTCCTCTACCGTGCTCACTCCTGGGATGACGTCGTCTTCAGGGACGAGCTCGACCGCCTGGTCGCGGCCCGCGGCGGGGTCATCCACTACATCGTCGGCGGCCGCGGCCGTGAGGTGCACCCCGAACCGTTCGCGCCGCGCTTCCTGGCAGCGTCGGTCCCCGATCTCCGAGACCGCGACGTCTTCGTCTGTGGTCCACGCGATATGGTCGATGCCGTGCTGAGCAGCCTGCGCGCCCTGCGCGTTCCGGCCGCCCAGGTCCACTGCGAACGCTTCGCGTTCCTCGCCTGAGGCCGCCCCCATGCCGATCCGCGCCGCCGTCGCGCTCGCCGCCACCGCCATCGGGGTGATCCTCCTCTTCAGCTTCCGAACCCCCCAGACCGTCCCGCTCATCGCGGCCGCGCCCCCCGCCAGCACGGCCACCGCAAGCCCGGCGTCGACGGCGACCCCCTCGGGCGCGTCGCCCTCCGGAGGCGCCTCGCCCACCCCGACTCCGACGCCCACACCGGCCGCCAACGGCCTGCGTTCGGGCACGTTCACGGGAACGGATGCCGCCAACGGGTACGGCAGCGTTCAGGTCCAGGTGGTGATCGCAGCGGGCACGATCACCAACGTCAGCGTGGTCCGCTACAGCAGCGACGATCCCCAGTCGGCGACGCTCAGCTCGCAAGCGTTCCCCCAGCTCCGCGAGGAGGTGCTGCAGGCGCAGAGTGCAAAGATCGACGCGGTGAGCGGGGCGACCTTCACCAGTGAGAGCTACGCGCAGTCGGTGCAGTCGGCGCTGGACATGGCCCGTGCCTGAGGTCGCCTCCCCACCCCGGTGGGTGCGGGTTGAGGCGGCGATGGGGACCGTGATCACGCTCGACGTCCGGGACCAGAACCCGTCCGCGGACGCGCTGGACGCCGCCATCGCCTGGTTCCACGACGTGGACGCCAGGTTCAGCACCTTCCGGGCCGACAGCGAGATCAGCCGCCTCTCCCGAGGTGAGCTGAACCAGGCTCGCTGCTCCCCCGACGTGCGCGAGGTGCTGGGACTCTGCGCCGAGGTCGAGGGCCGGAGCGGGGGATGCTTCGACATCCACCGCGGCGGGGGGCTCGATCCCACCGGGCTGGTCAAGGGCTGGTCGGCAGAACGCGCCGCGGCGATGCTGGTCGCAGCCGGTGCCCGCAACTTCTTCATCGGCGCGGGCGGCGACGTGCTGACCCGGGGTTGGGCGGCACCGGGCCGGCCCTGGCGGGTGGGGATCCGCCATCCCGAGGACGCGTCGCGGATGGCGGCGGTCCTGGAGGCCTCCAGCCTGGCCGTCGCCACCAGCGGCGCCTACGAGCGCGGCGCCCACATCGTCGACACGCGCACCGGCCGAGCCCCCACCGGGCTGCTGAGCATGACCGTTGCCGGTCCCAGCCTCAGCTACGCCGATGCCTTCGCCACCGCCGCCTTCGTCATGGGCCGGGCCGGGCTGGAGTGGGTGGAGGGGATCGACGGCTACGCGGCGATGGCGATCACCGCGGATCACCGGATGGTCTGGACGGCGGGCATGGACGCCCTGCTCGCCGCCCGCGAGACCCTCCCGGCGTGACATCCCGCGCCACGTTCTCGATGTCCGCGCGACAGCGGCGCCGGCACATCGCATGCCATTCGCCGCGCCTGGCGCGTTGAGGATCCCGCCCCTATACTCGCCGTGACGGTACCCAGGGGCTCTCACACTCGGGAGCGGTGACCCGCGGTCGTCGCCCCCCACCCTCCTCGCCCTGACGGTGGCGCGGCAGAAGCCCGGGAAGTGGGGGGCGCGAGGGACCGTGTTGATCTGGCCTCACCTGGCGGAACGGGCCTGATGTCGACGCGCAAGCAGGTCCTCCTGCTCGCCCTGTGGGCGGCGTTCCTCGCCCTCGTCGTCGTGGTCTACGTCGGCGTCAGGGACCAGCCACCCGCACCACCCCAGACCAACCTGGGCACCCTCTCCCAGGCGGTGGTCAACACCACGACCGGCGCCGGCGCACCCCAGGATCGGATCGCTCTCGACCCCGCCCACCAGGCGATCGTCTCCCCCGACTCGGTGACCTGGTGGGACGACGCCGGCGGTGAGCACCAGACGTCGAACGCGGACCAGGACCTGGTCGTGGGCATGTTCGACACCGACGGCTTCCACAACTTCACGACCGAGGGCGGGGTTCCTCTCACCACCCTGCTGCTCGTGCTGGTGCCGACGCTCATCATCGTGATGGTCATCGTCATCCTCTACTGGCGTCCGGGTGGGGGCGGCCCGGTGGGGCTGCTGCGCTCGCGGTCGCGGCCGCTCGCCGGCAACCGGCCGCTCTGCGGCTTTGCGGACGTGGCCGGCTGCGATGACGCCAAGCTGGAGATGGGTGAGCTGGTCGCCTTCCTGCGCGACCCGGACCGCTATCGCGAGCTGGGTGCGCGCGTCCCCAAGGGCGTCCTGCTGGTCGGCCCCCCGGGTACCGGCAAGACGCTGCTGGCGCGGGCTGTGGCGGGGGAGGCGGACTGCGCCTTCCTCTCGGTGTCGGGATCGGAGTTCGTCGAGATGTTCGTGGGGGTGGGCGCGGCCCGCGTGCGCGACCTCTTCAAGAGGGCGCGCCGGTCGGCCCCCTGCATCGTCTTCGTGGATGAGATCGACGCCGTGGGGAGGCGGCGCGGCGGTTCCGGCGTCAACCTCGGCCACGAGGAGCGGGAGCAGACCCTCAACCAGCTCCTGGTCGAGCTGGACGGCTTCGACCAGGGGGCGCGGATCGTCGTCATCGGCGCGACCAACCGCCCCGACGTCCTCGACGAGGCGCTGCTCCGGCCGGGACGATTCGACCGCCGGGTGACCATCGAGGCACCCGACGTCAGCGGCCGGGCGGCGATCCTCGCCGTGCACGCCGCCGGGAAGCCGCTGGCGGCCGACGCCGACCTGGCTCTCGTGGCCCGCCGGACCGCGGGCTTCACCGGCGCTGACCTGGCCAACCTGGTCAACGAGGCGGCCCTCCTGGCGGCCCGCGAACGGCGGTCATGGATCGCCATGGGGGACCTCGAGGCCGCGGTCGACCGGGTGCTCACCGGTCCCGAGCGCAGAGGGCGGCTGCTCAGCCTCGACGAGCGGCGCACCATCGCGTACCACGAGATGGGGCACGCCCTCGTCCTCACCTCTCTCCCCGGCACCGACCCGGTGCGCCGGGTCAGCATCATCGGGCGGGGGCGCTCGCTGGGCTGGACCCTGACCGTCCCCGACGACGACCGTGCCCTGGGCCGGAAGTCGCAGCTCAAGGACCGGCTCGCCGGCCTGATGGGCGGGAGGGTCGCCGAGGAGATCGTCCTCGGCGCCGACGACATCACCACCGGGGGCGCGGACGACCTCCTCAAGGCCACCCAGCTCGCCCGCCAGATGGTCACCGAGCTGGGCATGTCCGGGCTCGGGGTGCGCGTGGTGGAGGGAGGCGAGGCGGGGCTGGGGCCGACCCACTCCGACGAGCTGGGCCGCCGCGTCGACGCCGAGGTCGACCGGCTCCTCGACGAGGCGCTGGGCCGGGCCCGGGCGATCCTCAGCGCGCGCCGCGACCTGCTCGACGTGCTGGCCGCGCGCCTCCTGGAGGTGGAGACGTTGACGGGAGCGGAGCTGGCCGAGATCGTCGCCTCCCAGGCGATCGAGCTGCGCGGGGTCGTGGCGTCAGGGTCCCCCCGGCCGGCGACCGAGCCGGCGCTCTCCCCGCCGCCACGCCGGCCAGCGAGCCTCAGGTCCCGCGTGACACCCTCCCCCGCGCGGCAGCCTGCGCCGGCCGCCGGCCCGCCGCCCTGGTTGCGCAGCCTGCTCCGAGCGGCCGCGGTCACCCTGGGAGGCAGGCCGGACCCGGCGGTAGCTCCGGCCGGCCGGCGGGGCCCGCGAGGTGGGGTGCCCGGCCCAGGGGCTTGACACCCTCGCAGGAAGTTATCAAGATGTTGTGGCAGTAGCCGGTCCGACCCACTACATCTTGAACCCGGCTAGCGCCTTCTCCTTCGCCGGAGGCCCGTCCCAGCGGGGTCGGGCCTCCCCCTTTCTCCGGGGTCCCGCGGCCGGGGCAGCGGCTAGCGGGTCCAGACCGGCGCCGAGCCGTCGAGATCCAGCTCGCGGGTGATCTGCCGCGGCGGCGACGGGTTAGGGGTCGGCTCCGCCTGCGCAGAGGGGGTCAGGGTGGGCGCCGGTGTCGGAGAGGGGCTGTGGGTCGTCCCCGCCTTCGCCGAGGTGGTGGGAGGCGGAGCGGGCGTCGGAGAGGGGGCGGGGGGGGCCGCGTTCTTGATGTACCACAGCTCCATGTAGCCGTCGCCGGCCTCGGGGGCCTCGTAGAGGAGGCCGGTCCCGTCCGGTGACCAGGCCGGCGAGGCCGCCAGCGTCCCGGTCACCAGCCGGTCCAGGGGGCCGATGGTGTCGGTCGCGGCGTCGAAGCTGGCCACCACCAGGTCGGATTCGGTGCTGCTCGGTTGCCCGTCCGCGACCGGGGTGCAGATCATGGCGATCTCGGTCTCGGAGGCGTTGAGGGCCGGCTGGGCGCAGTCGTCCTGCGGCTGGGTCAGCGCGGTGCCATCGGATCCGTAGGTGTTGTAGAGGGGCTTGGGGTTGAGCCGGATCTGGCTGACCTCGCTGCCCGGGACGGCACCGGCCAGCGGCGTGGACAGCTCACCGGTGTCGCCGTAGGCGTCCTCGTAGTCGACGTAGATGAGGCCGCCGCCGCTGAGCGGCAGCGGGGAGACGCCTCCGCCCGTGTAGTAGTTGGCCCAGCTCTCCTGGGTGATGCCGGTCCGGTGCTCCACGGCGCTGCGGCTGATCTGCGTCCCGAGCGTCGTCTCCCAGATCGAGAGGTCCACCTGGTAGCAGCATTCGCTGGGATCGTCGACGTTCCCCTTGGGCCAGTCATAGCTGAAGTACAGGGTGTTGTCGGGCCCTATCGCCGGGTAGTAGATCCAGTCGTCGTTGCCCAGCTCGGTGGCGGTGACCTGCCCCGAGTCGTGGCTGAGCTGCTCCTCCACCGTGCCGGTCAGGCTGAGCTCGTAGAGGTCGGAGTAGTAGTTGGTGGTGACCTTGACGGCCAGCAGCCCCTTTCCGTCGGGGAGCAGCACCGGCTGGGTCCAGCCCTGGCCCTGCTTCTGAAGCTGGGTGACCTTGGTCCCGGTCAGGGAGTAGAGACCGCCCCCGTCGGCGAAGTAGACGGTCCCGGGGAGGACGAGCTGGCTCGACACGTGAACCTGGGTCGGGTCCTCGGCCGGGCCGTAGCCGGGGCCGTCGCGACTGGCCAGATAGCGGTTGACCCCGACCCCGAAGGCGGCCATGAGGGCCAGCAGCACCACCCAGATGAGCAGCTTGCGCACGCGGCTCACGTCGCCGGGAAGTACTGATGGATCATCGAGAGGATCGCGCCCATGTCGGGGAGGAGCACGTCCTCACCGTTCTCGGTGCCGCTCGTGTACTGGGTGAGGACAAAGTGCTGGATGTTCGCCGAGTCGATGTCCTTGCCCAGGCCGAGCAGCAGTGGGAACTGGGTGAGCGGGACGTCGGTGAGCACCTGACCGCTCAGGGCGCTCGCGATGTCGTTGATGTCGGCGATGGAGAGCCCGGTGAGCTTCTGGCGCAGCGCGACCAGCACCTGCTGCTGGCGCACGGTGCGGCCGATGTCCTCGGAGAGGTCGTCGTGCCGGGAGCGCACGTACTCCAGCGCCTCCACGCCGTCCATGTGCTGCGCCCCGGGGAGCACCGCCACCCGGTCGGCGGCGTAGGGGTTGGTGCTGCCCTCGACGTCGTAGGGGTAGTCGTCGTCCAGCACCGGATGGCTGGCCACGATGTCGATGCCACCGACCTCGTCGATGAGGTTGATGAGACCCTGGAGTCCGATCCAGACGTAATGGTCGACGTGGATCTCGAAGTCCTGCTCGACGGTGGCGATCTCGGCGTCGATGCCGTTGGTGCCGCCATTCGCCTCTCCGAACGCCTCGGAGACCTTGTCATCCCCGAGGAACGCGCCGTCCCCGGCGTAGAGGGGCACGTAGAGGTCGCGGGGGATGGAGAGCATGGTGACGGTCGCCGCCGCCGGATCGACCCGCACCAGGATCATCGACTGGGTGCAGCAGAAGCCGCTGGTGGCGCCGGCGGTCGTGAACTTGCCGTCGTTGTCCGAGCCGAGCAGCAGCACCGTGAAGGCCGCTTCGGACCCGGGGGTGAGCGTCGGCGTGGCGCTGGGGATGGCGGTGGGGCTTCCGGGGATCGCGCTGGGCGCGGTCACCTCGATGGTGTGTCCGGTGGCGCCCACCGCGGCGGTGATCGTCGGCCAGAAGAAGCTGACCGCCCCACCCACCCCGGAGAGCAGGAAGCCGAGGAAGACCGCCGCGATGGTGCGGGCCCGGGGCAGCGGGATCCGATAGCGGGAGACCCGCCGGCGGCGAGAATGCCAGCGAGCCGGGGATGGCGGAGGCGGCTGGTCGTCCGGGGGCGTCGACCGAGGGCGCGACGGGCCCCCGGGGGAGCGACCCTGGCTCATACGATCCGACCTCCGATGGGCGGCGCCAGCACATCCGGCACGGTCGCCGCCGGCCACCACGCGGGGGGCCGCAGTCGCGAACCCCCCCCACCCGTCGGGACCGGACGCCGCTCCCCACCGGCCGGACCCCCGACAGGCGGGATGATACCCGCTGGGACGCGCAGATCGCCGGGGCCAACTCGACGAGCGGGGGGAGGCTTCCGTGTACCGTCGTCAGGCCATGCGACGGGAGCGCATCGCCACGGACCAGGCGTTCTTCGCCGAGCGGATCGCCGGCCGGGCCTCGGGCCGGCGGCGGAGCATCGAACGAGCTCGCGCCCTCGCGCCCCACCTGGGGATCGACCTCGCCGCCTGGCGGGCTCACCCAGAGCGGGTCGTGGTCGTCGTCGGATCGAAGGGGAAGGGCACCGCGGCCACATTCGCCTCGGCGGGTCTCGCCGCCGCCGGCCGGCGCGTGGGAACCCTGACCAGCCCGGGGCTGCGCAGCAACCGGGAGCGGATCAGGGTGGACGGGAGGGCCATCTCCCTGCCCGCGTACGAGGCGTTGGTCGACGAGGTGTCACGCGTGCTGGGTCGGGTGTCGGGCATCCTCCCCGACGACGGCTACCTCTCTCCAACTGGCCTGTTCACGCTCTGCGCACTGCGCCATTTCGACAGCAGTGAGTGCGATGCGGTGGTGCTGGAGGCGGGCATGGGCGGGGCGTCGGACGAGGTGTCGCTGGTCGCGCCCGGGGTCGTGGTGGTCACACCGGTGCTCGGCGAGCACCTCGGCGTGCTGGGGGACACCGTCGCCGCCATCGCGGCGGAGAAGGCGGGGGTCATCACGGCGGGCACTCGCGACGTCGTCTCCGCACCCCAGGACGATCCTGGTGCCGCTGTCGCGATCCAGGCTGCGGCCGCGGCTCACGGATCCCGGTATCACGAGGGCGGCGCGCAGGCAGCCGCGGAGAGCTGGGTGCCGCCCCCCGGCCTGGGCACGATCAGCGCCCGGCTGGGCGTGGAGGCGGCGGTCCGCCTGCTCGCACTGGCCGGCTCGTCGGGGCCGCCCGCCGCGTCGCTGGAGGCGACGCTGCGCAGCATCCGCCTTCCCGGCCGGCTGAGCCGGCACCGGCGGGGTCAACAGGAGTGGGTCGTCGACTGCGCCACCAACCCGGTGGCGATCGCCGCGGCCCTCGATGGGGCGGCCGTCGTCTTCGGGGTGCCCACCGCCGTGCTCACCTTCATCCCCCGCCAGCGCGACCCGGCACCCCTGCTCGACGCTCTTCGCGGCCAGCCGGTGCGGCTTGTCCCGGGTGGCCGCTCCACCGGCATCCCGGGCGGCGGCGCGGTCATGCGTCTGGACGCCGTCGACCTCGACTCGCTGGGTCCCCGGGTCCTCGCCGTCGGGCCCGTGTACTTCGCCGGCGAGGTGCTGGCCCTCCTCGGCGTGGACTGTGAGGAGAGCTTCAGGGTGCCTGGCTAGCGGGATCCCGCACCATGCCGCCGGTCGCCGTGAGGTGGCTGGTGTCGTCCCAGAGCCAGATCACCGGGTCGTCGCGGTCGTAGCCGAGCACCGACACCGCCGCCGGAGAGAGGGCCAGCCGTTCCGCGGTGAGGACGGGCAGGTCGCACCAGCGGGCCGTGAGGATGCGCAGGAAGTGGCCGTGGGCGAAGAGGGCAACGTCACCGGCCACGGCGCGCACCCGCTCGATGACTCGGTCCGCGCGGCGTCCGACGTCATCGATGGTCTCCCCGCCTACCACCCCGTCCTTCCAGATCGTCCATCCCGGGCGGTCGGCACGGATCTGCTCGGCGGTGCGCCCCTCGTAGCTCCCGTAGTCCCACTCCTGGGTGTCGGGGTCGATGTGCGCGGCGGAGATGTAGCCCGCGAGCTCGCAGGTGCGCCGGGCGCGCTGGAGGGGGCTGCAGAGCACCTCGGCGAACGTCCACCCGCGCAGCCGGTCCGGGAGCCGCTCCGCCTGCTTCACGCCCTCCGGGTCGAGCGGGATGTCGGAGCGGCCGGTCTGCTGGCCGCTCCGGCTCCACGCGGTCTCTCCGTGCCGGACGAGGACCACCCTCTGGGTCCGGCCCGCGGGCGGGCTGCCGGTCATTCGCGGCTCAGGCGCGCCCGCCCAGCCGGCGGCGCCCGGGGCGGCGGGTGAAGAGGCTGACCACGCAGAGCAGGATCACCGCGCCCAGGAAGGCGACCACCACGTCCTCGACGAATCCGGCGAGCCCTCCGGCGGCGAGCAGCGAAGGATCGAGCTGATGGACGATCAGCCCCCCGAGGATGGCCCCGGCCAGGCCCACCACGATGTCCAGCAGGCAGCCCAGGCCCTTGCCCTGCACCAGCCGGCCGGCCAGCGCCCCGGCGATCAGGCCGATGACCAGCCAGGTGAGCAGAGCGTGGACGGGGACAGCGACCACCCCGGCCCAGACCGCCACCGCGAGCACCACCAGGGCGGCGACCAGGATCAGCTCGGGCACGCGCATACCGTACCGTGCCGGGCCGGGGCGGCGCCCACCTCAGGCCACGGCCGCCCTCACCTCCCGGGCGATCTCGGGCCAGGGGGTGCCCGGCGCCACCGCATACGGCATCAGGCGCGTGGCCCGGCCCCGGTAGCGGGCCACGAGGGCGGCGGCGAGACCATCCCACGGTGCGCTGGTGCAGACCGCGTCCAGGAGCACGTCGTCGACCAGCGCCGGCATCTCCGACCACGCCCCGCCGGCGCTCAGCCGGTGGAGGCGGTCGGCGATCTCGGCCCTCCCCTCCAGCTCCAGCACGCGCCGGTAGCTGGGGGTGGAGGCGTAGAAGGCGACCTGGGCGCGAATCGCCTCACGTGACGCCGCCACCTCGGCCGCGGTCCTGCCGGTGGCGATCATCGCGGGCAGGGTCACGTCGATCGCAGCGGGATCGCGACCCGCGGCGAGGGCCGCCGCCCCGATCGTGGGCAGGACCACCTGGTCGAGGTGACGCTCGGTGTGGAGTGGATGGACATGGACGCCGTCGGCCTCCGCCCCGGCGACCCGGAGCATCGCTTCGGTGACCGCGGCGAGGTGGATCGGGGGCGGCGGCACGTCGAGCGGGCCGGGGTTGAAGAAAGGGGGCAGCAGCGTGTGGGTGTAGTACTCGCCGTGGTGGTCGAGGCGCTCCCCCGTCTGGAAGCTGGACCAGATCGCCCGGATGGCCTGGATCAGATCGCGCATCCGGCCCGCCGGGCGATCACCGGCGACCGAGTAGCGGCGCTCGTTGTGGGCGCGGACCTGGGCCCCCAGGCCGAGCACGAAGCGGCCGCTCGAGAGTCGCTGCAGGTCCCAGGCCACCTGGGCATGCACCATCGGGCTGCGCGGGAAGGCAACCGCGATCCCCGTGCCGAGGGTGATGCGCCAGGTGGCCAGGGCCGCCGGCAGGAGCGGCAGGAAGGGGTCGTGCCCGGCCTCCTGCGACCAGATCCCGTCCAGGCCGTCCGCCTCCGCCTGGACGGCGAACCCGGCGGGGTCGGCGCTCACGAAGCCGAGCGGGAGGTCGAAGCGCACCGCGCCGATTATCGGGTGCCGGCCCGCCGGCCGCCCGCCCGACCAGGCGACCCCTTGGGGTGGCGGGCCTGGGCGGCCGCGCCACCCCCCACCCCTGGGTCGACAGCGCCCCCCCACGGGGCGTCATCCCGGCGGACGCTCTCAGAAGGGCGAGCCGCTGGCTCAGATGGTAGCTGTGAGCCGTGCGGCCTGTACAGCGCGTTTGCACAACGTGAAGCGACGTCGCGATCGACCCATGGGTTGTGGTGCGTGCTGCAGTTCCGTGATCCAGCCGTGGCCGGAGCGCGAGCAGCCGCGGTCAGCTCGGCTCGGGGGCCTCCGGCTCGGCGGCGACCGGCTCGGCCTCGGCAGCGGCGGGAGCCACCTCCTCGGTGACGACCCGGAGCGGGGCCACCTTCACCACCACGTCCTCGGGATCCAGATGCCCGGCCAGGCTCACGCCCTCGGGGAGCACCACGTCGCGGACCCGCACGGCGCTGTCCACCTCCTCCAGCCCGCTCACGTCGACGGTCAGGTGGTCCGGCAGGTTGCCGGGCAGCGCCTCGACCCGGAGGGTGACCATGACCTGCTGCAGCGAGCCGATCTTG
The DNA here is from genome assembly GCA_964508345.1 of uncultured Actinomycetes bacterium. Lineage (GTDB taxonomy): Bacteria > Chloroflexota > Dormibacteria > Aeolococcales > Aeolococcaceae > Changshengia. The sequence continues at coordinate 188,573 of CAZDTK010000002.1, forward strand.
AGCTGGGTCACCGCCGGAGCCTCGCCCACGGTCCGGACCGGAACGTCCACCGCCAGCCGCTCGCGGAGGTTGACGGCGAAGAAGTCGGCGTGCAGCGGCTTCGCGGTCCGGGGGTCGATCTGGAAATCCTGGAAGAGCACCTTGCGCGGACCGGCGCCGTCGATGCTCAGGTCGATGAGGTGGGTGCGCCCGGCGCGATGCCACACGCGGACCAGCGCCCCGACCTCGGCGGAGATCGCCTCGGCGGGCAGATCCTGGCCATAGAGGACCGCCGGCACCTGGCCGTGCCGGCGCATGGCGTGGACGTGGCGTCCGCGTTCGGAGCGGGAGTGCGCGCTGAGGGTGAGATCGGCCACGAGGCCAGGACTCTAACCGGTCAGACCTCTCCCGCGTCCCCCGCCAGCTCCTGGGCGCGGGACGCCACCGCCGCGGCCAGAGTGGCGGCCCGGTGAACATGGGGGACCGCCGCCCTCCAGGCGGAGTCGATCCCGGCGCTGCCGAGCCGGGCCCCGGCCAGAGCCCCGGCCAGGCTGAGCGACGCTCTCCGCCCCGGCCCCGCCGCAGCGGCGATGGCCGCCTCCACCTGATCGGCGTCGAGCGCGCCCGCGATCGCCAGCTGGAGAGCGGCACCGGCGTCGTCGTCGCCCGTCGCAGGCGGAGCCGCTCCACCGATCCGGAGCCGTTCGAGAAGGGCGAACGGGGCGTCTTCGAGCAGGGATTGATACACGCGCACCACCGCCGTGGCCATGTCGAAGCGGGTGAGGTCCGCGATCAGCATGGCCGCGGCCATGGCCGCCACCGCAGTGCCCTCGTCGGCACCGGCCAGGGCGGCCACCCGGTAGGCGTCGCGGCGCAACCGAGGGCGGTCAAGCGGTGCCAGCAGCCCATAGGGGAGCGCACGCAGGAGCAGTCCAGCCGGCCCCGCCTGGGAGGATCCGGCGAGCCCGCGACGCCGGAGGTCATCGGCATCGAAGCCGCCCACCGTGGCGATGGAGTCGGCCACCTCCAGGAGGTCGCCGGCCGCCGCCGGAGCCTGGGCGGCCCGCTCCCCGGCCAGGGCACCCAGGAATGCGGCTTCGATGCGCTGACCACCGGCGCCCACCGGGCCGGCGGGGGGATCGAGGGCAGGCGTCGAGCCCCGGACCGCCTCATCGCCGTTCATGCGCGAAAGGTATCCTGTCCAGCCATGGCAACGCTGGACCAGCAGCGCAGCGCGAGCTCACCGCTCCTCACCGCCCTGCTCCGCGGGGTGTCGCTGGCGCGCGGCGAACGCCATCCCCTGGCGCCCGCGGCCGTCCGTGTGGAGCGCACCCGAGCCCGGCGGGGCGGCGAGGCCGCCGACCAGACGGCGGTCACGGTGTGGTTGGGCGAGGGACCACCGCTGCCCTCTCCGGGGCTGACCCGCTCACCCTGGAGGGTTGCGGCCGGCGTCGGCATCACCCTGGTCGGGGCCGCGGCCGTCGCCGCCGCGTCCACCCTCGCCGCCCAGCGCGAGCAGGAGCGGCGGTTGCTGGCGGCGCGCCCGGTGGACCCGGTCTCCACCCTGACCGAACGCCGCGCAGCCGGCGGCTGACCCGGCCCCGCTCAGGACCGCAACCAGCCCAGAAGCTCGAAACCGGAGCTGCGCTGCCGGGGCGCCAGCTCGCTGAGGGAGACGCCGTCGGTCACCAGCACCGCCCGTGACACCGGGTTCATCGCCCCGCGCCAGGCCCGAACCACGCGCATCCGGAAGTGGTCCGCGGAGGGGAGGCCGGCGGGCAGGGCGAGCACCTGGGAGCGGTCCGGCACCGCCAGCAGGACCTCACCGCCCGACCGCTCGGCGAACGCGGCGAGGATCTCCGGAACCAGCAGGACGCTGCCCTGGAAGAGGGTGTCGCTGCCGAGCCGCCAACCGTCCGCGGGGATGCGGGCGGCGGCGCGGATCCGCTCCGGGAGCGAGGCAAATCGTGCCGCGGTGTTGGCATCGGCACGGGCGCGGGCGACCGCCTCGTCGAGACCCGCCGCCTCCAGGTCGCGGACGGGAACGCCGCGCATCAGGGAGCCGGGCAGCGTCTCGGCGATGAAGGCGACCATGGCCGCGCCGACGGGGCGGGTCACCAGCTCTGCGGAGCGGGTCAGCTCGTCCAGGTAGCCGGTGCCGCGCACGCACCAGAGCAGGCGTGCGGGGCCGACCTCGATTCCCGTGCGCGGGCTGAGCTGGCGCTCCGCCCCCCGCACGTACTCGGCGATCAGCTCCGCGCTGCGGGCCGGCTCGCGCTGGCAGGCGTGGTGCACCGGTCCCAGGGGCAGGCTGACGTCGACGCCGCCACCCCGCAGGCGCACCGCGAACGCCGCAGCGTCGACGGCCACCTCGACGCCGGGATAGCGGGAGCGCAGCTGGAGCCGGATGCGCTCGGCGAACGCCTCACGCCCGGCCGGGTCGGCCATCCGATCAGTCTGCCGCAGGTGGAGGCTGGGAGGGCGGCGCCTACTCGCTGGTGACGGCCTTGAGCACGTCGACGTGAGAGGCCCGGATCGCCGGGAAGATCGAGGCGAGGATCCCGAAGAGGCCCGCCGCCACCGCGTAGAGGATGAGGTTGTTCCCCGGCACGGCGGTCTGGCTGATGCCGTCGTTGTGGAGTGCGCTGACCATGGCGATGCCCAGCCCCGCGCCCACGGCGAGACCGAGGACGGCGCCGATCAGGGCGATGATCACCGACTCCCAGGCGATCATCTCCCGGGTCTGGCCGCGGGTCATGCCCACCGCGCGCAGCAGTCCCAGCTCACGGGTGCGCTCGAGAACGCTCAGCGCCAGGGTGTTGATGATCCCGACCACGGCGATGATGATGGCCAGCCCGAGCAGGACGTAGATCAGGTTCAGGAAGGTGTTCAGGCCGGCGCTGATCAGGTTCTTGTACTGCGTCTTGGTCAGGCCGCTCAGCTCCGGATATGTCCTCAGGTCGTTGAGCAGCGAGGCGTCGGCGGCGGAGAGCGACACGCCGGCCGCCGGGTTCATGGCGACATCCGAGTCCCGCACCGTGGACAGCTGCGGGTTGAGCGTGCTCAGCGAGACCAGATAGCCGCTGATCAGGGCATCCGGCGTGTAGATGCCCCCGACGGTCATCTCCACCATGTTCCCGTTGGGGAAGGTGACGTCGACCACGCTGCCGACATGGACGTTCTCGGTCGCCGCCTCGGTCGAGTCCACGATCGTGGTGTTCAGGGTGTCGATGCTGGCGGCGGAGCCCGCCGTCATGCTGAAGCTGAAGATGCTGCCCACGTTGCTGGTGTCGAGACCGGTGACACCGGTGGAGATGTCGCCGACCAGCGCGTCGCTGCCGCGGATCTCGGAGATGTCGGCGAGCCGGGGATCACTGCGCAGCGTGGAGGCGACCTGAGGGCTGAAGCCGCCGCTGCCCTCGTCGAGCACCACCAGCTGGGCCTTGACCGTGCCGTCGATGGCCTGGTTGATGCTGGCCTCGAGGGAGTCGGTGATCACCGCCACCGCGGTGACCAGGGCGAGACCGATCATCAGCGCCGCGGCGGTGAGGGCGGTGCGGCGCGGGTTGCGCCGGGCGTTCTCCCCGGCCAGCCGGCCGGGGGCGCCGCGGAAGCGGGCGGGCCACCCCAGCACGGTGGCCACGGGTCGGACCAGCACCGGCGCGAGCAGCGCGGTGCCCAGGAAGATGGCGAGCACCGACAGGCCCAGTGCCTCGAGGCTCGGGCCGGCGGCCGCGCTGGCGGTGAAGAGGATCACCAGCAGCCAGGCGACGCCGCCCAGGAAGAGCAGGAGCCCGAAGCCGATCCGCGTCCGGGGGAGGTCCTGGATCTCGGGCTGGGACTCGCGCAGCGCGGCGACCGGCGCGATTCGGGTCGCCCGCCGGGCGGGGAGTGCGGCCGCGATCACCGTGATGATGGTGCCGACCAGCAGCGACGTGATCAGCGCGTCGGGCTGGACGCTCAGCTTGGTGGACGAGCTGAAGATGTGGATCAGCCCGTCGGCAACCAGGATGCCTAAGAGGAACCCCGCCAGGGACGCGAGCACCCCGGTGAGGGCCGCCTCGGTGATGACCTCGGTGAAGACCTGACCCCGGGTCGCCCCCAGGGCGCGCAGCAGGGCCAGCTCCTGCGTCCTCTGGGCCACCAGGATGCTGAACGTGTTGGCGATCAGGAAGCTGCCGACGAAGACGGCGATGAAGGCGAAGACGAGAAGTGGCGCGCCGATGAACTCGTTGATCTCGGTGACCGCGTTCTGCTCGGTTTGGGACGATGCCTGCGCCCCCGTCTGCACCTGGACCTTGCTCCCGCTCAGCGTGGTCGCGACATCGTCGCGGAGCTGGAGGTCGGTGACCCCGGACGCGGCGCTGACGTCGATGGCGTCGAAGGTGCTGTTGGCCTCCAGGAAGCTCTCGGCGGTGGGCAGGGTGAAGAGGGCGAAGCCCTCACCCGCGATGCTCGTCTGACCGCCCCAGGTCGCGATGCCGCTGATCGTGAAGGTCTCGGCGGCGGAGGCCTCGAAGCTCACCTGCACCTGCTGACCGACCGTGAGATGTGCATCGGTGGCGGTGGCCGCGTTGATGACCACGTCGCCCGAGCTCTGCGGTGCGGTGCCGGACGTCAGCTGGAACTGGGTCAGCTGGGGGTCGGTGACCCAGTTGAGCCCCCGTGCCCCCTCGCGGCTCCCCACCTCCTGGCCGTTGACCAGGAAGGCCACGCCGGTGCGGTCGAGAACGCCGACGGCGTCCGCCACCCCGGAGACGGTCTTCACCTTGGCGAGCACGGACTCGGGAAGCGGCAGGGTGGCGCCCGAGAGCCGGCCCACCGCGGTGGCCGGCGCCGGGCCCTTGACCACGACGGCGACACCCTTGTCGACGTTGCTGAGCACGCCCTGGAAGGTGCTCCGGATGGTGTCGGTGAGGACCAGGGTGCCGGCGACGAAGGTGACCCCGAGGATGATCGCGACGGCGGTGAGGACGAGCCGCAGCTTGTGGCTCAGCAGGCTCCGCAGGCTGACCTTGAGCACGCCCGCCGCGCCCCGTCAGTCGCCGAGGTGGCGCACGACCGCCAGGATGGAGTCGGTGGTGGGGGAGGGCATCTCCTGGACCAGCCGGCCGTCGGCGAGGAAGATCACCCGGTCGGTGTGGGATGCGGCGAAGGCGTCGTGGGTGACCATCACGATGGTCTGGCCGAGGTCGTCGACGGCCTTGCGCAGGAAGGCGAGCAGCTCCCCTCCGGCCTTGGAGTCCAGGTTCCCGGTGGGCTCGTCGGCGAAGATGATCTCGGGGCGGCTGACCAGGGCGCGGGCCGCCGCCACCCGCTGCTGCTGGCCTCCCGACAGCTCGGTCGGCCGGTGGCGGAGGCGGTCGGCCAGGCCGGTCATCTGGATCACGGCGTCGAGCACTGCCTGGTCCGGCTTGCGCCCCGCGATGGTGAGCGGCAGCACGATGTTCTCCATCGCGTTGAGGGTGGGGACAAGGTTGAGGGACTGGAAGATGAAGCCGACCTTCTCGCGGCGGAGCAGGGTGAGCTGGTGGTCGTTCAGACCTCCCAGCTCGTACCCCGCGATGAACACCTGACCCGAGGTCAGGCGGTCCAGCCCGGCGAGGCAGTGGAGGAGCGTCGACTTCCCCGAGCCCGACGCCCCCATGATCGCGGTGAACTGGCGAGCCGCGAAATCGGCGCTGATCCCGTCCAGGGCCCGCACCGCGGTCTCGCCGCGGCCGTACACCTTGACGGCGTCGAGGGCGCGGGCGGCGATCGGGGCCGCGTCCGGGAGAGGTGGAGGGGGCGGGGAGGGAGGGCTGGGCACGGTCTGGGTGAGGCTCATGGCGTGTCAAGGTACCTTACCAAGCGCCCCAGCGTCAAGTTCAGCGCAGCGGTGCGGGTGGCCCGGAGTCCCTCCGCCTCGGCCCCCGGGCCGGGTCCGGCCATGAGCCGATCGTTCCACGGCCGGCTCTCGCACCCGCCCGCGCCGGACACCGTCACAACCGCTCGCCGGCGCGGATCTCGAGAGGCAGGATGCTGCCCGGCGGGCTGAGTGGGCAGCTCCAGCGCGGGTCGTACGAGCAGCTCGGCTGGTATGCGAAGTTGAAGTCCAGGACCAGCTCGGCCGCTCCGCCACCGAGGTCCGCGCCCTTGGAGGTGTCCAGGAGATAGCGGCCGCCGCCGTAGGTCTGGTTGCCGCTGGTGGCATCGCGAAAGGGCACGAGGAGGCCGCCGGCGTAGCCGTCAAGCCAGAACAGGTCGAGACGGCAGCGCAGTCCCCGCAGCGCAAACTCCGCCACGCCGAAGCGGCGCGCCGGGAAGGTCTCGGAGAGGCTCCCCGGCAGCCGGATCTCCAGGGGCTCGGCCTCGACGATCCTGCCCGTGGTGCGGAGGCTGGGATCGTGGTCGAAGTAGCGGGGCAGCTCGTCGCGGCGGCCCGGCGGCAGCGGCGACTGCGGGTGTGAGGCGAACAGCTCGGCACGCGTGTCGCACCACCGCCGCCAGGCCGTCTCCGACCCTCCCTCGGCGCGCAGGGTGGTGTAGAGCTCGGCGATCCGGCGGCGCCAGTCGAGCAGGCTCATCGTCTCGGCGATCGGGGCGGGCACCTCGCTGACGGGCACCTCGGTGACGGGCGCCTCGGTGGCGGGCACCTCAGCCCTCAACGAGGGGACGGCGCCGGGGGGCTGGTGGGCCTCATCGCCACGGGCGCGTCCGCTCACGCGGCGGCGCCGGGCCGGGACCTGACGTAGTCGACGAGCACGTAGTCGCCAAGGCGTTCGGGGCTGATGAAGAACGCCCGCCCGCGGTTGAGCCTCGTCATCTGGTTGACGAACCGCACCAGATGGTGGTTCGACTCGAGCATGAAGGTGTTGATGACGATGTTCTCCTGGGTGCAGCGGCGCACCTCGATGAGGGTCCGGGCGAAGGTCTCGGGCAGGGGTGGGTAGGAGAAGACCGGGCGCCCGTTCTCCATGTGCGCGGTGGGCTCGCCATCGCTGACGATGATCACCTGCTTGTTCTCGGCGTGGCTGCGACCCAGGATCCGGCGGGCCAGCAGGAGCGCGTGCTGCAGGTTGGTGCCGTAGACGTACTCGTTGACCGAGAGCTGGGGCAGCACCCGTGCCGGGATCTCCCTGGCGAGGTCGCTGAATCCGACCACGGTGAGGGCGTCGCGCGGATACTGGCTGCGGATCAGGGAGTCCAGGGCCAGCGCCACCTTCTTGGCGGCGTAGAAGTAGCCGCGCAGCGGCATCGAGCGGCTCATGTCGAGCATCAGCACGGTGGCGCAGCGGGTGAGCGACTCGGAGCGATGGACGGCGAAGTCCGAGGGCGCCAGGCGCGGCACCCGGCGCTCGGCTGGACGCGCACCGGCGGGCTCGTCCCCCGAGCTCGGGGCGAGGCGGGTGCTCTCCGCCTCCCGGCTGATCGCGTTCATCACCGTCGTCTGCACGTCGAGGTCGAAGGGATCGCCGAACTCATAGGACTTGCTGTCGTCGCCCCGCTCCCCGCCGTGCCCGAGGCGGGCCAGGTCGTGCTCGCCGAAGCGATCCCGGCGGAGCCGGGCGAAGAGGTCACCCAGCGCCTTCTCCCCGATCTTGCGCATCCCCCGCGCGGTGAGCTGCATCCCCTCCGGGCTGCGCTCCACCAGCCCTCTCCCCTCCAGCTCCTCGACCAGCCGGCGCATCTCCTCCAGGCTGCGCGCGGCGTCGTCGCCGAGGAGCTGACGGAGCCGCTCCAGCGCGTCCGGGCTGAGCGGCTCGCCGCCCGCCACCGCGCGCAGGTCGCGCTCCGCCTCCTCCATCGACTGGAGGCGGTCCATCAGACCCATCGCCTCCTCGAGGGAGACGTCCTGGCTGCCGAAGAAGCCGTAGCGCCCCCCCAGCCGGCCCCGGGGGGAGAGCTGCTCGAGGCTGCCCGCCAGCTCGGCGAGGGTCCCCTGCAGCTCGGGGTCGTTGAAGACCGAGTCGATCACCGACGTGAGCTCCTGGCGCATCTCCGGGGAGAGCGATTGGAGCAGCGAGTCCATCCGCGACATCTGGCGCATGAGCTGCTCCACGAACTCGTCGAAACCGGCCGGCGCGTTGGGGAACATCTGACCCCAGCGTTGCAGGAAGGCCTCGTAGCTCCGCTGCAGCTCGGCCTCGGGCGCGCCGTCCAGCTTGCGGCGCAGCAGCCGGTTGAGGTCGGCGGCCATCTCCCGGAGCGCGGCCATCTCGGCGCCGGTCATCGCCTGCATGGACTGGGTCATCTCCTTGAAGTAGGAGTCGATGACGTTGCTGCGGATCTCCTCGAGCAGGCGCTGGAAGGCCGCCTCGGCGCGGCTGTCCATGAACTCGTAGTCGCGCAGCTCGCGGATCACTCCCCCCGGATCCGGGGGCAGCTCGTCGAGCTGGCGACGGCGCTCCGCCGCCACCCGGTCGAGGAGGCTCCGGCCATCCTCGGGCGCCTGGTCGAGCCGCTCCTGGATGCCCCGCCGCTCCTGGGAGATCACCCGGTCCAGCTTCTCGCGCATGTCCTCGAAGATCCCCTCGAGGTTGAACCGCTCCAGCTGCTTCTGCTGCCGCCGGCGCAGCTTCTCGAGCATCTCCTCCATGCCGGCGAGGCGCTTGCCCTGGGCGTCCCGCCAACCCTGCTCGAGAAGGCGGCGCAGCGCCGACTCGAAGTCCCAGCCGTGGAAGACGTCCTCACTGAGGCGGCCGAACAGCTCGTCGACGTCGGGGCCCAGGGGATCCTGGCTGCCGTCCCAGGCGGAGAAGCGATGGCGAGCAGCCGTCATGGCTCAGCTCTCAGCCCGCGTAGACCGAGGTGCCTTCGAGCGCCGTCTTGTTCAGCCGCTTGCTCAGGTGCAGGCCCTCGAGGACGAACTCCAGGACCGCCGCCATCGCCTGCGGCGAGTCGGGCTCGCCGAGCTTGTCGCGGGCGCGGTCCAGCCCGGGGAGCGCCTCGATCGCCTCCCGGTAGGACTCCGCGGGCAGCAGGGGGCCGACCTCGACGGTGAAGCCGCCGCTGTCGAAACGCTGCACCAGGTCGGCCAGCTCCTGGGTGCTGAAGTGGCGGCGAAAGACGTTGTTGCAGGCGCTGCGCACCACCTTGTCCAGGACCTGATCGTCGTCGGTGTCCTCCCAGGTGTCGAGCTCCACCTTGCCGGCGGTGGAGGGGGGCACCGCGGCGAGGTCGCTGACCCGCACCACCGCCTCTCGCTCCCTGGTTATCAGCGCGCGGCGCAGGGCGCTGCTGACCAGGCTCTCGTAGTTGGCGGTGGTGACCCGCACCGAAACCCCACTGCGCTGGTTGATCTGGGGGTGCCGCCGGGCCAGGTGGGTGATCTCGACGGCGATCTCCTTCATGTGCTGGGGCATGTGGACCGGGACCGGCATGTCCTCGAAGACCACGTGCTCCTGCTCGGCGATCGCGATCTCGTCCTCGACGGTGCGCGGATAGTGGGTGCGCACCTGAGCGCCGAAGCGGTCCTTGAGCGGGGTGATGATGCGGCCGCGGTTGGTGTAGTCCTCGGGGTTGGCGGTGGCCACCACGAAGACGTCGAGGGGCAGCCGGATCCGGAAGCCACGGATCTGGACGTCGCGCTCCTCGATGATGTTGAGCAGCCCCACCTGGATGCGCTCTGCCAGGTCGGGCAGCTCGTTGATGGCGAAGATGCCGCGATTGGTCCGGGGCACCAGCCCGTAGTGGATGACCAGCTCGTCGGAGAGGTAGCGGCCCTCGGCCACCCGGATCGGGTCCACCTCACCGATCAGGTCGGCGATGGAGGTGTCCGGGGTGGCCAGCTTCTCGCCGTAGCGGTCCGCGGCCGCCAGCCAGGCGATCGGCGTCTCGTCGCCACTCTCCGCCACCAGATCGCGGCAGCGCCGGCAGGTGGGAGCGTAGGGGTTGTCGTTGATCTCGCAGCCGGCGATGGCGGGCACCGCCTCGTCGAGCAGGGAGGTGAGGGAGCGCACCAGTCGGGACTTGGCCTGACCGCGCTCGCCGAGCAGCACGATGTCCTGACCGGCGAGGATGGCGTTCTCGAGCTGAGGGATCACCGAGCTCTCGTAGCCGAGGATGCCGGGGAAGAGCTTCTCCCCCGCCTGGAGCTTCCGGATGAGGTTGTGGCGCAGCTCCGACTTGATCGGTTGGACGCGGTACTCGGCACGGCGAAGCTCGCCGAGGGTGTGGGCTTCGGTCACGGCTCCAGCGTACACCGGGTGCCGCCGGCACCCGCCCGGGCGGTGCGAATACTGTTGGCGACATGCCGAGGGCGCCGCGAGGCTTCTCCTCCCTGGCCGTCTCCGCCCTGCTGCTGCTGGCCGGCGGGGCGGTCTCGGCCACCGCCCCGGTGACCGCCGGCCCCACGCCGACACCGAGCCCCGGCGGTGGACCCTCCAGCACCCCTCCGGGGCTGGTGCCCACCGCCTGTGCCGCGGGGGCGCCGGCCTCGGCCCGTTGCGACACGCTCTGGGTCTCCCTGGACTACGCCGACCCATCGATGGGCACCATCCCCACGTCCGTCGTGGTGGTCCCCGCGCGGGACACGGCGGAACGCATCGGCTCGCTGCTGGTGAACCCGGGAGGTCCCGGCGAGTCCGGGGTTCAGTTCGTCGAGGACGACTTCTCCATCTTCGAGACACTCAATGAGCGGTTCGACATCGTCGGGTTCGACCCGCGCGGCACCACCGGCCCGGACGCCGTCGCCTGCGTGGGCACCGACGCCCTCGACCACGACATCGAGCAGGACCCGCTGGTGTCCGGCTCTCCGACCGCGGAGGCCGACCTGATCGCCAGCACGCTGGCGTTCGACGACGGCTGCCGGCTGCACAGCGGCTGGCTGCTCCCCTATCTGGGGAGCGTGAACGCCGCCCGCGACATGGACGCCCTGCGGGCCGCGCTCGGCGACGCCCAGCTGACCTACTTCGGCTTCTCCTATGGGACCGCGCTGGGAGCCACCTACGCCAGCCTCTTCCCCACCCACATCCGGGCCATGGTCCTGGACGGCGACATCGACCCGGCGCTCAGCTACGTGCAGCAGTCGATCCAGCAGGGCGCGAGCTTCGAGGCGAGCTACGAGGAGTTCGTCAGCCAGTGCCAGGCGGAGGCGGGCTGCCCCCTGGGGTCCGACCCCGACGCGGTGATCACCAACCTGCTCGGCCTGCTCGCCACCCACCCCGTGCAGGCACCGGATGGCCAGACGGTGGGTCGCGGTACGGCCATCGACGCCCTGGTCGCGGCCATGTACGACCCGGGGACGTGGAGCGGGGTCTACGCGGCACTGGCCGACGCGGCCAATGGGAACGTGGCGCCTCTTCAGACCCTCGTCGACAGCTACACGGGGCGCGGACCCCAGGGCTACGCCCCGGTCACCAATGCCGAGGTGGCGATCAACTGCGCCGACCACAGCGTGCCCGAGGAGCTCGCCGACTACGACGCGACGGCCCTGTCGGTGGACAGGACGGAGCCGCACTTCGGCCAGGACGAGATCTACTCGGTGCTCACCTGCGCCTACTGGCCGGCCCACGGCCCGGCGCCCGCCCCCCTCGATGTGACCGCGGCGCCGCCCATCCTGCTGGTGGGCGCCACCCACGACCCGGCAACCCCCTATGCCTGGTCGGTCGCCCTCCAGCAGCAGATCTCCGGGTCGGTGCTGCTCACCCGGGACGGCTACGGCCACACCTCGTTCGTCTTCAGCGGCTGCGTCCAGGCCGCGGTCGACGCCTACCTGGATGACCTCACCCTGCCCGCCCCGGGCACGACCTGCGCGAGCTGAGGCGCCCCGGCGAAGCGGCCCGCTCGGCTTGCCAGTGAGCGCCGCTCCCGTTGCGCCTCCGGAAGGGGGGTGATATGATCATGCGCGTCTAACGACGCGGACAGCGTCTGGAGAGCGCGGTCCGCTGACACCAGGAGAGGTGCGGGGGAGGCAGCTCTCAGCAGGGAACGAGCCGCCTACCCGCCTAGGGGAGACCCGATGCCACGTTGGCACACCGCCAACCGCGAAGCCCAGGACGTTCTGGCGACGGCAATGCCGCAGATGGCGCTGGAGCAGCCGCTGACGGCGCTGAGCGCGATGCAGCTCAGCAGCCGCCTGCTCGGCGCCCGCCCCACCGACAAGGAGATCGCGGCCGACGACACGGTCGAGACCGGCTACCAGGTGCTCCGCCGGATGGTCCATTCGCGGCTGGTGGAGGACACCGCCTACCTCGCCGAGACCGACGACCGCGCGGTCCGGGAGCGGCTCGCCGAGCTGGTCAACGAGACCGCCTGCGGGATGGGCACGCCGCTCAGTCTCGCGGAGGGGATGGAGACGGTCACCCGGATCCAGCACGAGCTGCTCGGCTTCGGTCCGCTGGAGCGGCTGCTCGCCGACCCGACGGTCACCGAGGTCATGGTCAACGGCCCCCACGAGATCTGGATCGAGCGCGCCGGCCGCCTGGCGCTGACCCCGCTCCGCTTCGAGACCACCGAGCAGCTGATGCAGGTCATCGACAGGATGGTCAGCCGCGTGGGCCGGCGCATCGACGAGAGCTCGCCGATGGTCGACGCCCGGTTGGAGGACGGCTCGCGGATCCACGTCGTCATCCCGCCCGTCTCCCTCAAGGGGCCGACGCTCACCATCCGCCGCTTCACTCAGACGGGGCTCGAGGTCGACGACCTCATAGAGCACGGGACTGCGTCGGCGGACATGATGGCCTTCCTGCGCGCCAGCGTCCGGGCCCGGCTCAACATCCTGGTGAGCGGTGGCACCGGTGCCGGCAAGACCACCACCCTCAACGTCATCTCCAGCTTCATCCCGGACGACGAGCGGATCGTCACCATCGAGGACGCCGCCGAGCTGAAGCTGCGCCAGCGTCATGTGCTGAGCCTGGAGACGCGGCCGGCCAACGTCGAGGGCCGCGGCCAGATCGTGGTGCGCGACCTCGTGATCAGCTCTCTGCGGATGCGCCCCGACCGGCTGGTGGTGGGAGAGTGCCGGGGCGGTGAGGCGCTGGACATGCTGCAGGCGATGTCCACCGGCCACGACGGGTCGCTGACCACCCTGCACGCCAGCTCTCCCCGCGAGGCGATCTCCCGCCTCGAGACCATGGTGCTGATGGCCGGCACCGAGCTGCCAACCGCCGCCGTCCGCGGCCAGATCGGCTCCGCGATCGACCTCATCGTGCAGCAGGGACGGTTGCGCGACGGCAGCCGGCGCATCCTCAGCATCTCCGAGATCTACGGCGTCGAGAACGGGGAGGTGCAGCTCCAGGAGCTGTTCCGCTTCGAGCAGACCGGGGTGGATGCCGACGGACGCGTCCTGGGCCAGCACGTCGCCTGCGGCCGGGTGCCCCGGCGCACCGCCGACATCCTGGCCTCCGGCGAGGACCTCGACATGCGCATCTTCGTCGCCCCCGAACGCCCCTCTGGGCCCGACCATCCCCGCCGCCGGCTCGCCGACTGGGTGCCCGACACGGTGTCGGCTCCGCTGCCCCTCGCCGACCGCCGGCGCCGGTCGGACTGGCTTCCCGAGGGTGCGCCCAGGATGTCGATCGCGCCCCGCAAGCGCAAGGCGAGCTGAGGCCCGATCGGGCCCGCGGCTGGATCAGGCCGAGCCCGGCGCCCGGGCGGTCGGGCGGGATCGGCCTTGTGCGCAGACCGGTCAGGCCGGCACACCCAGGGCTTCGTCCACGGGTGCGGGCCGCTCAGCACGCGCCGGGCGCAGGTCGCGCAGACGGGCGCGGACCCGGACCTGCCCCTGCCAGCTGTCCCGCTCGAGCGCGAAGCAGGCGTCGATGCGCCGCCCCCGGGGGAGGTGCTCGGTCAGACCGGGCTTGCCGAAGGCGATCGCCTCGACCAGGCCCGGCCCGCCGTCGCGCAGCACCACCCGGACGTGCTGCCCCTCGCTGCCGAAGCTCCGAGCACTCACGACCTCGCAGTCGCGCACGGCGAGCAGGGGCTTGGGGTTGCCGATCCCGCACGGCTCGACGGCCTCCAGCTGATCGCACAGCTCGAGAGTCGCCTGCGCGCAGGTGATGGCGCTGTCCACGTGGAAGACGCGCTGGCGGGGCAGATCCCCGGCCTGCTCGCCGCAGGCCTCGAAGATGAGCTCGCGGAAGTGGTCGATCTCCTCCGCTCGGAGGCTGAACCCCGCCGCCGCGGCGTGGCCGCCGTAGCGGAGCAGGGTGGGGGCGGCGTGGTCGAGGGCGCGAACGATGTGGACGCCGGGCACGGAACGGCCCGAGCCCTTGGCCTCGTGGGGGTCGAGGCAGACCACGAAGGCGGGGACCGCGTACCGCTCCATCAGCTTTCCGGCCACCAGCCCCACGATCCCCATCGGCCACTCCGGGTCGCCGAGGACGATCGCCGGCGCGTCCTCGGGGATCTCGGCGACGCGCTCCTCCGCCTGGCCGAGGGCACGGGCGACGGCCGTCTGGCGGCTCCGGTTCTGCTCGTCGAGCCGGCCGGCCAGGTCGCGGCACTCTGCGGGATCGTCGCTCAGGCAGAGGTCCAGGGCCAGCCGGGCGTCCTCCATCCGACCGGCGGCGTTGATCCGCGGGCCGAGGCCGAAGGCGATGTCGGCGGCCGAGAGTGGCGCGGCCACGCCGGCGGCGCGGGCCAGCGCGGCGAGACCGGGCAGCTCCAGCATCCGCTCCAGGCCCCGCCGGACGATGGTGCGGTTCTCCCCCCGCAGCGGCATCATGTCGGCGATCGTGCCCAGCGCGGCGAGGCCGAGGAACGCCTCCGACTGCCCGGCGGGAACGATCCCCTCGGCCTCCAGGGCGCAGAGCAGCTTCCAGGCAACCCCGGCCCCGGCCAGGCCGTCGAACCCGTACGAGCAGGCGGGCTGCTTGGGATTGATCAGGGCGTCGGCCGGCGCGAGCTGGGCCGGGCCACCGTCGGGGGCGAGCGGCAGGTGGTGGTCGGTCACGACCAGGGCCATCCCCGCGGGCCGGTGGGCGGCCACCTCGACCGAGCTGGTGCCGCAGTCGACGGTCACCACGCAGCGGACCCCCTGAGCGGCGAGCTCCTCGAGAGCCGCGGCGTGCAGGCCGTACCCCTCGGTCATCCGGTTGGGGATATAGGGCAGGACGTCGGCGCCGCCGGCCCGCAGCGCCCGGGTCAGCATGGCGCAGGCGGTCACCCCGTCGGCGTCGTAGTCGCCGTAGACGGCGATGCGCCGGCCCTCACCGACCGCCACCCCCAGGGTGACCACCGCATCGGCCATCCCCTCCAGGCCGAAGGGGTCGAGCAGCTCCATCCCGCCGGCCAGGAAGTCCGCAGCGCTCCGGGCGTCCAGCCCCCGGGCGGCCAGCACCTGGCCGAGCGTGGACGGCTGCCCGGAGAGCGGCACTGCGTCGTTGATCTCCCAGCGGCGGGGTGCGGGCTTCACAGGCTGGCCGACCTACACACGAATGTTCGACCACAGTCTACCGGGGGCTCGCCTCCGGTGGCAAGCCGCCGCCCATGCGCCGGCGACCGCCGGGCCGTCGGCTTCCACTCCGCGCCCACCACCGCCCCGCCCCGGCCGCTGATCGAGCAGGAGCCGCAGCCTTCAGACGGCGGGGGGCGCCACCGCCATCAGCTGGCGCAGCACCATCTGCAGGATCCCGCCGTGGCGGTAGTAACCGAGGTCGGTCTCCGAGTCGAGGCGGACGGTCACCTCGAAGCGGACCTCGCCCCCATCGTCGCGCCGGGCCACCACCGGGAGCTCGCCCCCGGGCCGCACCTCCGCGATGCCGCTGATGGTGAAGCTCTCCCGGCCGTCCAGCCCGAGCGTCTCAGCGCTCTCGCCCTCCCGGAACTGAAGGGGGAGGATGCCCATCCCCACCAGGTTGCTGCGGTGGATCCGCTCGAAGGACCGGGCGATCACCGCTCTCACCCCCTGGAGCAGCGGTCCCTTGGCCGCCCAGTCGCGCGACGACCCCGTTCCGTACTCCCTGCCCGCGATGACGATCAGCGGCGTGCTCTCGGCCGCGTAGCGCATCGCGGCGTCGTAGATGCTCATCACCTCACCGGAACCGAGGTGGGTGGTGTAGCCACCCTCCCTCCCCCCGGCGAGGAGGTTGCGCAGCCGGATGTTGGCGAAGGTTCCCCGGACCATCACCTCGTGATTGCCGCGGCGGGCGCCGTAGGTGTTGAAGTCGCGGACCTCGACGCCGTGCTCGCGCAGGTAGGCGGCCGCCGGGGAGCTGGCGGCGATGCTCCCCGCCGGGGAGATGTGGTCGGTGGTGATCGAGTCGCCGAAGTAGGCGAGCGCCCGGGCGGACCTGATGTCCCTGAGCGGCAGGGGCTCGCTCGTCATCGCGGTGAAGAAGCCGGGCTCGCGCACGTACGTCGATGCCGGATCCCAGTTGAACATCGCCCCGACCGGGGACGGCAGCTGCTGCCAGTGCTCGTCGCCCGCGAAGATGCGCGAGTACTCGCTCTCGAAGAGGTCGCGGCCGACGCCGCGGGTCACCGCGGCGCCGATCTCCTCAGAGGTCGGCCAGATCTCGGAGAGAAACACCGGCCGGCCGTCGGAGCCGGTTCCGATCGGCTCGCTGGTCAGGTCGATGTCCACCGTGCCGGCGAGGGCGAAGGCCACGACGAGCGGCGGTGAGGCCAGGTATGACGCGCGCACCTGCGGGTGGATGCGCCCCTCGAAGTTGCGGTTGCCGCTGAGCACGGCGCAGACGGCGAGCTCCTGGCTCTCCACCTCGGCGGCGACCTCGGCCGGAAGGGGCCCGCTGTTGCCGATGCAGGTGGTGCAGCCGTAACCGACCAGGTCGAAGCCGAGGCCGGCAAGGGGGGCGAGCAGGCCGGCGCGCTCCAGGTAGTCGGTGACCACCCGGGAGCCGGGGGCCAGGCTGGTCTTGACGTAGGACGGGGGCCGCAGCCCCCGCTCCGCCGCCCTGGCGGCGAGCAGGCCGGCCGCGACCATGACCGAGGGGTTCGAGGTGTTGGTGCAGGAGGTGATGGCGGCGATCACCACCGCTCCCCTGGCCAGCTCGCGGGAAGGAGAGCGTTCCGGCGCCGTCCCGGCGGCGCCGGTCCCGTCCGCGGGAGGAGGGTAGACGGCATCGAACGACGGGCGCACCTGGCCGAGAGGGACCCGGTCCTGGGGACGCCGCGGCCCGGCCACCGAGGGTTCGACGGCGGCCAGGTCGAACTCCAGCAGCTCGGTGAACACCGGCGGCTCCGATTGATCCGTGCGGAACAGCCCCTGCTCCTTGCAGTAGCGCTCCACCAGCTCGACGCGGGCGGGGTCGCGCCCCGTGTCGCGCAGGTAGCGCAGCGTCTGCTCGTCGACCGGGAAGAGCGAGGCGGTCGCGCCGAACTCGGGCGACATGTTGGAGAGGGTCGCGCGGTCGGGCACCGGCATCGAGGAGAGGCCGCTCCCACAGAACTCGACGAACTTGTTGACCACGCCGTGGCGGCGGAGCATCTCGGTGAGGGTCAGGACCAGGTCGGTGGCGGTGGTGCCGGCGGGCAGCGCGTTGTGGAAGCGCACCCCGACCACCACCGGCGCGAGCAGGAAGATCGGCTGCCCCAGCATGCAGGCCTCGGCCTCGATGCCACCCACCCCCCAGCCCAGGACGCCGAGGCCGTTGACCATCGGGGTGTGGGAGTCCGCTCCGACGACGGTGTCGGGAAAAGCCGTCCGCACGCCGTCGATCTCGCGGACGGTCACCGTGTCGGCCAGGTACTCGAGGTTGACCTGGTGGACGATGCCCATCCCCGGGGGCACGACCCGGAACCCGTGGAACGCCTGCTGCGCCCAGCGGAGGAGGGTGTAGCGCTCGCTGCTGCGCTCGTACTCGCGCTCGATGTTGCGCCCGTAGGCGTCGGCGCTCCCGAAGGCGTCGACCTGGACGGAGTGGTCGACGACCAGGTCGACCGGGACCAGGGGGTCGATGCGACCGGGGTCACCTCCGGCGCGCTGCACGGCGCTGCGCATGGCGGCGAGGTCGACCACGGCGGGGACGCCGGTGAGGTCCTGGAGCAGCACCCGGCCGGGGACGAAGGGGCGCTCCCGGTCGTGCTCGGCGGGACGGCCGTCCCAGCGCGCCAGGGCGATCACGTCCTCGTCGCTGACGAACGGGTCCCCGGCGTGGCGGAGCACGTTCTCCAGGAGGATCTTCACCGTCATGGGCAGGCGGCTGACGTCGCCCACGCCGCGCTCTGCGAGGGCGTCGAGCCGGTGGTAGGCCAATCCGCCGGGCAGCTCCGCCCGGGCTCCGAAGCGATCCTCCGCCATGGTCAACGCACCTCCACGCCGCCGACGTCCCAGCCAACCCATGGTGCCACTCGGGCCGGGCCATCCCGGCCGCCCGGGGAGCGGTGGAGATAATTATATAGACTAACTATCGAGTTTATGGGGCGTGACAGGGAGCTGCAGTGGGCAGGGTCCACGCGCCGCCGCCGGGGCGGGCCGGGCTCAGCCGACCAGCGGGATGCCGGCCGCGATGAGCACGTATTGGTTGGCCCACACGCCGCCGTGGTTGGTGTTGGGCGTGTACCAGCTCGTGAAGTCGTCCCAGCTCATCTCCTCGCTCGCGCCGGTCCCCGCAGGCGGGCCGGTGGCGACCCCGTAGGCGAGCGGGTCGTCGATGCTCACCGCCACGGGCGGGGCGTCGGCTCCGCCCGGGCCCAGCGTGACGCCGGTGACCAGGACGTAGTGGGTGCCGGCGCCGACCATGACGATCACCGGCTGCTGGAGGACGTCGAGGCTGTAGGAGATGACGGTCCCGGCGGCCTGCACGGTCGGCTGGGGATCGTCACCGATGTCCTCCCAGCCGCTGAAATGGTCGAGGGTCACCGCGACCGCGTAGGGCGACGCGTTCCACTGCGCCAGCGTGTAGCCGTCGTTGTTGGCCAGCTCGTAGTTCCAGAACCGCTCCTGGATCGCGTAGTCGTCGAGACCGGACATGCCGATCCCGTCGGCCTGGAACCACATCTCGATGTCCGCCGGGTCGCACCAGTCACCGGTCTGCTGGGGGTGATAGGTGATGGGGAGCTGAACCTGGGTGAGCTGGACCGAGGGCGGCTCGGCAAGGCCGGGCGTCGGCACCGCCCTGACCACCGGATCGACGACGGGGGAGAGCAGCGTCTCGGGAGCCGCCAGAGCCCGGTCGGCATGCGACGCGAGGCCGGCCTCCCGGCCTGCGGCCGGCCACGAGGCCCCCGCGTCCCACGGCGCCACCAGGGTGATGGCCACGCCCGCGATCGCCGCGGCCGACGCCAGCCCGAGCCTGATGCCGATGCGGCGGTTCATGACCAGACCCTAACGGTGGAGTCTTTCGGCAACATGAGGATTCAGTGAAAATCCGATGAGAGTTCCCTGTGAGCGTACGCGCTGTGTACCCGTTTGACGCGCGGCTCGGATCCGGCTGTCGCCGGACCCCTGACACCGGGGTCAGGACGCTCTAGGCTGCGGCGGTGGCGCAGAAGGCCTCGTAAGCAGCCTTGAGCGCCGGGTAACGCAGGAAGATGATGTGCGCGTACTCCTGCGTGAGCGGCCAGGGTGGCCGCATCAGGTGCATCCCGACCTCCGCGGGAAGATGGTCCGCTTTGCGCCAATTGCAGCGTTTGCACGCGAGCACCACGTTCTCCCAGCTGTCCGGCGCACCGCCGCGCGAGACCGGGATCACGTGGTCCACGGTCAGCTCGGAGGGCACGCCGACGATGCCGCAGTACTGGCAGGTGTTGTCGTCGCGAAGGAGCAGATTGCGTCGATTGGGGCGCAGCACACGCCGCGGGACGTGAATGTTGCGGAGCAGGCGGACGATGACCACGTCTTCGGGGATGCGGCGATCCTGCAGGGCGGCGGCGGCCCGAATCTCGGCATCGGTGTCGAGGAAGGCGACCCGCTCCTTGCTCAGCAGCACGACCAGCCTGCGGTGGCTGATCACGTTCAGCGGCTGTAGTGAGGCATTGAGGAGCAGGACAGCCATCCCGGAAATTCTATGGCCTCAACGAGAGGGAGCGGGGCCCGGGAGGTCCTGGTCGCCGGCCAGCACCCCGGCGAAGAGGTCGCCCACGGCGGCCAGGCGCTCCCAGATCGTGCCGATCGTCCAGCCGTCGGGTCGGAGGCCGCGATCCTCGAGCTCCTCCCAAGCGAGCGGTGTCGAGACCGGAGCGCCGGGCAGCGGCCGGAGCGAGTAGGGGGAGGCGAGCGTCTTGTTGATGATGTTCTGGGTGTAGTCGATCCTGATCCGGCCCGCCCGGCGGCTCACCGCCCACTCCCAGCTGATCCGGTCCGGCTCGACCCGCCCGATCGCCCGGCCGACCTCCTCCACCCAGCCCCGCACCCGCGTGTAGTCGGGGCCCCGCCGCAGCGGCACGTAGACCTGGAGCCCGGTCTGGCCGCTCGTCTTGAGCAGCCCGCGGAGCCCGAGATGATCGAGCGCCGCCCTGACCAGCCTGGCGATGTCGCGCACGTCGTCGAAGCTGGCCGGCTCGAAGGGGTCGAGGTCGAAGACGGCCCAGTCGGGCCGCTCCGGGGCATCGATGCGCGAGTGCCAGGGGTGCAGGTCCACGACCCCTGCGTTGGCCAGCCAGCCGAGCGTGGCCGCCTCCCGGACCACGATCCACCGCTTGCTCCCGGTCTCGCCGTCGAAGAGCCAGGAGTCGATCCACTCCGGGGCGTGGCTGGGCTTGTCCTTGCGCCAGAAGGAGTGGCCGGTCACCCCGTCGGGGAAGACCTGGGTGGAGAGGGGCCGGTCGCGCAGGTACGGGATGAGGTACGGCGACATCCGGACGTAGTAGTCGATCATCTGGCGCTTGGTGATCACCGGATCGGGCCAGATCGGCTTGTCGAGGTTGGTCAGGCGGAGACGCCGGCTCCCGATCTGCCACCAGTCGTCGGGCCGGAGCCGGGGAAGGCTCTCGAGCGCCTCCGCGACCTCGGTGGGGAGCTCCGGGCGCACCTCCGACGCCGCGGGGTCCCGGGCTGGGGCGGCCACCCCCCGGGCCTCCGGCCGGGCCACCGACGAGAGCTCAGCCCCGACCTCAGCCCCGACCTCGGCCACGTCCTCGCGCACGCAGTCGTCGGGCGCCAGGTCCGCGCGGAGGGCGAGGAACGCCGGGTGACGGAGGAGACCGGCCCGCGTCCACCCCGCGTGGCGCACCTCGCAGACGAGCTGTGGCTCGACCCAGGTCACCGGCTCGGCGGGGCGCGGGGGCACGGCGAGCGCCGAAGACGGGCGCCGGAGCGGCTCCATGCGCTGGAGCAGGTCGGCGATCTCGGCCTCCCCCAGGCCGGTGCCGACCTGGCCGCAGTGCTCCCACCCCGAGGGCCCGCGGACGGCGAGCACCAGCGCGCCCAGATGTCCGCGCCTGCCCCGCCCGGCGGTCCAGCCCGCGATGGCGCAGCTCTGGCTGCACCACGCCTTCACCTTGATCCAGTCGGCGCTCCTGCGTCCCGACTGGTACCGGGAGTCGGCGCGCTTGGCGACCATCCCCTCCAGGCCCCTCTCGCGCACCGCGGCGAAGAAGGCTTCGCCGTCCCCCTCGACGTGGTCGGCGTAGAGCAGCGGCCCGGCCGGGCCGATCAGCTCCCGGAGCGTCTTCTTGCGGATGCGCAGCTCGGTGCCGGTGAGGTCGCGCCCGTCGAGGGAGAGCAGGTCGAAGACGGCGAACGTCACCGGGTCGCGCTCGGCCGCGCGGCGGGCCTCCCCCTCGTCCACGATGTTGACCCGAGACTGGAGCCGCTCGAAGTCGGGGCGGCCCTCCGCGTCCAGGATCACGATCTCCGAATCCAGCAGCGCTCGCGGCGAGCGGAGCTGGGCGGGGATGGCGGCAGCCTCCGGGTAGCGCGCGGTCTCGTCCCGGCCGTGCCGGCCCACCACCCGGACCCGCGAGCCGTCGACCGCGACGATTGCCCGGATGCCGTCGTACTTGAGCTCGAAGAGCCAGCCGGCGCGCGAGAAGGGGCGGTCGGCGGCCACCGCCAGCATCGGGGATGGCGGGGGCGGCTCCGCCAGCATCGGGGAGGGCGGCGGCTCGGCTCCCGCCGGGGGCGCCTCGCGCCGGGGGCGGCGCGCCGGCCGGGGGTCACCACCCCCGGCGGCGGCGATCTCCTCGAGGGTGCGCCCGCTCCGCACCGAGCCGTCGTGAGCCGCGGCGTCGTGGCCCGCGACCGCCCACTCGTCCCGCTTCTTGATGAGCAGGAAGTTGTGCTCGTCCTCGGAGCCGGGGCGGCGACCGCCGATCCGGACCAGGGCGAACTCGCCCTTGAGCTTCTCCCCCGCCAGCCGGAACTTGATATCCCCCTTGCGGAGCTGAGCCTCCGGATCCTGGGCGGATTCCCGCATCCACTCGAAGGTCCCGGCATCCCAGAGCTCGACCGTGCCCATGCCGTACCCGGAGGGGATGATCCCCTCGAAGTCGCCGTAGTCCACGGGGTGGTCCTCGGTCTGGACCGCCAGGCGGCGGCTGGCCGGGTCGAGCGACGGGCCCCGCGGCACGGCCCAGGAGAGCAGGACGCCCGCGTGCTCGAGCCGGAAGTCGTAGTGGAGCCGGGTGGCTCGGTGCATCTGGACGCAGAACCGGCGGCCCTCGGGCAGGCGGTCCCACAGCCCGTCGCCCGGCCCGCCCCGCGCCGGAGCGTCTCCACTCGGCTCCGGGGTGCGGGTGAAGTCGCGCTTGCGCCGGTACTCGTCGAGGGCCATCGGCCTAGTGTCTCGGAAGCGGGGCTTGCCCGCCACTCGGGGTGCCCCGGGGAGGGCCGGGAGCTGCCTCCGCACTGGTAGAATTGAATTCGCATTCCACGTCAAACCGGCGTCCGTCCATGCTCGACAGCAGCTCCGGCGGGTCGACGGGATTCGCTCCCCATCGGCTTGGCGTGGCCGCAGGCCACCGCGCTGAGGAACCCCATCTGACCCAGACCACCCCCTCGATAGCCCGCGAGTTCCCCGACGGCGAGGAGCCCGCGTCAGTGAGCAGCCGGCGTGGCAGGAGTGGCGGCCCCGGCAGGGGCGGGGACTCCTACTCCGCGGCCCAGCTCGAGGCGCTCAAGGGCCTCGAGCCGGTGCGCCGCCGACCGGGCATGTACATCGGCTCGACCGACCTGCGCGGCCTGCACCACCTCATCAACGAGATCGTCGACAACTCGATCGACGAGGCCATGGCCGGGTATTGCGACACCATCCTGGTCACCCTGCACCAGGACGGCTCGGTCACGGTGAAGGACAACGGCCGCGGCATCCCGGTGGACATGCATCCCACCGAGAAGAAGGTGGGCCTCGAGATGGTGCTCACCGAGCTCCACGCCGGCGGGAAGTTCGGCGGCGGCGGTTACAAGATCGCGGGCGGGCTGCACGGCGTCGGGGCCTCGGTGGTCAACGCCCTCAGCGAGCGGCTCGTCGCCGAGGTCTACAAGGACGGCAAGACCTATCGCCAGAGCTACCAGCGCGGCCATCCGGAGGGGCCGATGGAGGTGGTCGGGCGCACCTCGGAGCGGGGGACGTCGATCCGCTGGTGGCCCGACCCCCAGGTCTTCCCGGACCGCACCCACGACTGGGAGACGGTTGTCGACCGGCTCCGCGAGCTCGCCTTCCTGACCAAGGGGGTCAGCCTGACCCTGGACGACGAGCACCGCGGCTTCCGCTACACGTTCTACTTCGAAGGTGGGATCCGGGCTTTCGTGGCCTACCTGAACGCCAACCGCAACGTGGTCAACGCCCGGCCGATGTACGTCGAGCGGGAGATCGACGGCAACATCGTCGAGATCGCCGTGCAGTACCAGAACAGCGCCTTCACCGAGCATGTGCTGGCCTACGCCAACAACATCAACACCGAGGAGGGGGGCTCCCACCTCACCGGCTTCCGCTCCGCCCTGACCGCGACCCTGAACAAGTACGCCCGCAAGGCCGGAATCCTCAAGGAGCAGGACCCCAACCTGAGCGGTGACGACGTCCGCGACGGTCTCACCGCGGTGATCAGCGTGAAGCTCCAGGAGCCCCAGTTCGAGGGCCAGACCAAGACCAAGCTGGGCAACAGCGAGGTGGCCGGCCAGGTGTCGACGGTGCTGAGCGACGCACTGATGCAGTACCTGGAGGAGAACCCGCCCGAGGCCAAGCGGATCGTGGAGCAGTCCCTCACCGCGGCGCGCGCGCGCCAGGCCGCGGCCCGCGCCCGTGAGCTGGTGCAGCGCAAGTCGCTGCTCGAGTCGGCGACCCTCCCGGGCAAGCTGGCGGATTGCAGCGAGCGCGACCCCGAGCACTGCGAGCTGTTCATCGTCGAGGGCGACAGCGCGGGCGGCTCCGCCAAGCAGGGCCGTGAGCGCCGCAACCAGGCCATCCTCCCGCTGCGCGGCAAGATCCTCAACGTCGAGAAGGCGCGCGCCGACAAGATCCTCGGCAACGAGGAGATCAAGAACCTGATCACGGCCCTGGGCGCCGGGTTCGGCGACGCCATGAACATCTCCAAGCTCCGCTACCACCGGATCGTGCTGATGGCCGATGCGGATGTCGACGGCGCGCACATCCGCACCCTGCTGCTCACGTTCTTCTGGCGCCACCTCCAGCCGGTGATCCTGGGCGGCTACCTCTACCTCGCCCAGCCTCCGCTCTACAAGCTCAAGAAAGGGAGCGGCAAGCAGGAGCGCACCGAGTACGCGTACAGCGACCCGGAGCGCGACACGAAGTTCAAGGAGATGGGGGGCGGGAAGATCGACGTCCAGCGCTACAAGGGACTCGGCGAGATGAACCCCGAGGAGCTGTGGGAGACGACCATGGACCCGGCCAAGCGGGTTCTGCTCAAGGTCGCGGTCGAGGACGCCCTCAAGGCGGACGACATCTTCGACCGCCTGATGGGCTCGGACGTCGAGCCGCGGCGCCGGTTCATACAGACCCACGCCCGCTCGGTGCGCAACCTGGACGTCTGATGGAGAGGAGCACCACCCCGGCTGCGCCCGGTCCGGCATCCGCCCCCGTGACCGTGGCCGTCGATGCCATGAGCGGGGAGAACGACCCCCAGGCGGCGGTCAGCGGGGCCCTGGACGTGGTGCGGGCCGAGCGGGTGCGGGTGCTCCTGGTGGGCGACCCGGTCCGGCTTCAGGCCGCCTTCGACGACTGGAGGCAGGCTCTCCCCGACCGCGAGAGCCGCTCCGCCGACCTGCTCCGCACTCACGTCGAGATCGTGCCGGCGGCGGCGGTGATCGCCATGGACGAGCATCCCGCGCAGGCCGTCCGCTCGCGGCGGGACGCCAGCGTGGTGGTCGCCACCCGCCTGGTCGCCGACGGCCGGGCTCAGGCGGCGGTCTCCGCCGGCAACAGCGGCGCCACCCTGGCGGCGGCGCTGCTCACCGTCGGCCGCATCCGCGGGGTGGCCCGCCCCGCCATTGGCGCGGCCCTGCCCACCCCCACCGGCTCCTCCTTCCTGCTCGACGTCGGTGCCAACGTCGATTGCAAGCCGCTCTGGCTGCTCCAGTTCGGGATCATGGGTGACATCTACGCGCGCCAGATGATGGGCGTCAGCGAACCGAGGGTGGGCCTGCTCAGCAACGGCGAGGAGGCGGAGAAGGGCTCGGAGCTCACCCAGGAGGCGCACCGGCTGCTGGCAGCCGCCCGGCTTCGTTTCGAGGGCAGCGTCGAGGGCAGCGACCTGCTGACCGGCGGCTGCGACGTCATCGTGACCGATGGCTTCACCGGCAACGTGGCGCTGAAGACGGCGGAGGGAGTCGCGGAGTTCCTCTTCGCGGCCATCTCGCGCGAGGCGCGCGCCTCGCTGACCGGCAAGGTGGGAGGGGCCCTGCTCAAGCCCCGGCTCCGACCCCTGCGCGACCGCGTCGACTACCGCAAGGTCGGCGGGGCGCTGCTCCTCGGGGTCGCCGGCGAGGTGGTCATCGCCCACGGCCGCAGTGACGCCGAGGCCATCGGCAACGCGGTTCGCACGGCCGCGCGCGCCGCCCGCCAGCAGGTCAGCGCGCGGATCGCGGCGGCCCTGGCGGCGCGCACCAAGGACCCCGTACCCGCCGGAGCGCCCGCCGACGGCGGCGAGGAGGCCACCGGGTGAGCGTCTTCCATCCTGGCGACATCCGGCCCGTCGACCTCGAGCAGGAGATGCGCCAGAGCTACCTGGACTACGCGATGAGCGTCATCGTGAGCCGGGCGCTGCCTGACGTGCGCGACGGCCTCAAGCCGGTGCAGCGCCGGATCCTCTACGCCATGCTTCAGGAGGGGATCACGGCCGGCTCCAAGACCAAGAAGGCGGCCGCCATCGTCGGGGAGGTGATGAAGAACTACCACCCCCATGGCGATCAGTCGATCTACGACACCCTGGCCCGTCTGGTCCAGCCCTGGGTGATGCGCTACCCGCTGGTCACCGGCCAGGGCAACTTCGGCTCGGTGGACGGCGACCCCCCGGCGGCACAGCGCTACACCGAGGCCAGGATGTCCGCGGTGGCGATGACCATGGTCGAGGACATCGACAAGGACACGGTCGACATGGTCGAGACCTACCTTGCCGATCCGTCGATCCTCGAGCCCGGCGTGCTCCCGGCGCTGCTCCCCAACCTCCTGGTCAACGGTGCCAGTGGGATAGCGGTCGGCATGGCCACCAACATCCCGCCGCACAATCTCGGCGAGGTGTGCGAGGCGCTGGTGCGGCTCATCGACGACGCGGAGATCAGCACCGAGGACCTGGTGCGCATCATCCCCGGGCCGGACTTCCCGACCGGCGGGATGATCTACGCTCGCGACATCGCCCAGGTCTACGCGACCGGACACGGCCGGGTGGTGATGCGCGCCCAGGTCGAGTTCGAGGAGTCGCGCAGCGGGCGCGAGCAGATCATCGTCCGCGAGCTGCCCTATCAGGTCAACAAGGCGCGCCTGCTGACCAGCATCGCCGAGCTGGTCAACGACAAGAAGATCGAGGGCGTCGCCGACCTGCGCGACGAGTCGGGGCGGACCGAGAGCACCCGCATCGTGATCGAGCTCAAGCCCAGCGCCCGGCCCCACACCGTGCTCAACAACCTCTACAAGCACACCCAGCTCCAGTACACCTTCGGTGCCCTGATGCTGGCGCTGGTCGAGGGCCGGCCCCAGGTCCTCGGCCTCAAGGCGATCCTGCAGCACTTCGTCGACTTCCGCCGCCAGGTGGTGCTCCGGCGCACCCGCTTCCTGCTCGCCCGGGCCAGGGAGCGCGCTCACATCCTGGAGGGGCTGCTCAAATGCCTCGACCACATCGACGAGGTGATCGCCCTCATCCGGGCCGCTCAGGACGAGCGGTCCGCCCAGACCGCCCTGGAGCAGCGCTTCGAGCTGAGCGACCGCCAGTCGAAGGCGATCGTCGACCTCCGCCTGGGCCGGCTGACCCGCCTCGAGTCCGGCAGGATCCGCGAGGAGTACGAGGCCCTGATCAAGGAGATCGCCCGCTTCGAGGACCTCCTCCGCAACCCTCGGCTGGTCGATCAGCTGATCAAGGACGAGCTGGCTGACCTGCGCAAGCGTTTCGCGGACCCCCGCCGCACCGAGATCCGCTACGGCGAGATCGACATGAACGACGAGGACCTCATCCCCAAGGAGAAGGTCTTCGTGACCCTCACCCACCGCGGCTACATCAAGCGGATTCCGCTGGACAGCTACCGGTCCCAGCACCGGGGGGGCCGGGGGGTGGTGGGGGCGAAGCGCTCCACCGAGCAGGACTACGTCGAGCACTCCACGACCGCCTCGACCCACAGCGACATGCTGTTCTTCACCAATCGGGGGAGGGTCTTCCGGCTGCGAACCCACGAGATCCCGGACGTCAAGCGCCAGGCCAAGGGACTCCCGGTCATCAACCTCATCGAGATCGACCAGGGGGAGCGGATCACCGCCCTGATCTCGGTCGACGGCTTCTCCGAGGAGCAGTACCTGGTCATGGTCACCCGTCTCGGCCAGATCAAGAAGACCCCGTCGGCCGCCTACTCCGCGGTGCGCCGCAACGGCCTGATCGCCATCAACCTCCAGGAGGGCGACGAGCTGGACTGGGTGAGGATCTCGACGGGTGGCGACGAGCTGCTGGTGGTCTCCCGCCAGGGCAAGGGGACCCGCTTCTCGGAGAAGGAGGTCCGGCCCATGGGGCGGGACACCATGGGGGTGGGCGCCATCCGGCTGCGGGCCGGCGACGAGGTGGCCGGGTTCGACATCGTCAACCCGCGCGGCCACGTCCTGGTGGTGACCCAGCTCGGCTACGGCAAGCTGACACCTATGCAGGACTACCCGGTCAAGAGCCGCAACATCCAGGGGGTGTACACGGTGGACCAGAACGCCATCCCCAAGATCGGCGAGATCGTGGGGATGCGGGTGGTCGAGGACCTCTCCGAGGAGCTGATGGTGGTCTCGACCATGGGCCAGGTGATCCGCATCCCGCTCGCTCAGGTCCGGGTGTCAGGGCGTCAGACCCGCGGCGTGATCATCATGCGGCTCGCCGAAGGCGACCAGGTCGGCTCCATGGCCGGCGTCGGCCGGGCGGAGGCCCTCGAAGCCGATTGAGCGCGACGGAGCGAGGACCGGAGCCGCAGGCTCCAGGTCTGAGCGGAGGACCGCTCAGTACCGCTCCGTGTACTGACGAGGGGTGACCCCGGCGTCAGACCTCGGCCTTGCCGATCTTGAAGATCTTGGTGCCGCAGACCGGGCAGGTGCCGGTGGTCGCGGGCTTGCCGTTCTTCATGGTGATCGCCTGCGGGTCTTTGATCTCGGTCTGCTTCTTGCACTTGAGACAGTAGCCGGTGACGGCCATCTCTTCTCTCCTGGTTCCGCGAGGTGGGGCCGGGCGCTCCCGGCGGGCTTGACCCGGGATTGTAAGCAGAT
This sequence comes from uncultured Actinomycetes bacterium, assembly GCA_964508345.1. GTDB lineage: Bacteria > Chloroflexota > Dormibacteria > Aeolococcales > Aeolococcaceae > Changshengia. The sequence goes on from CAZDTK010000002.1 coordinate 217,276, forward strand.
GCCGCACAACGCGGTTGAATTCAGCCGAATTCGAGCAGGGACGCTGCATACGCTGCACAACGGCCGTACAGGTCGATCCGGCCGCGCACCCTCCCGGCACCTCCCCGATCTCGACGCCGGGCGCGGGGGCGGGGGGACCGTAACCCCCGCGCATCTGGCGGCGTATTAGCTGCATGACAATCCGCCACACCACCCTCCCCCCTGAGCCCCGGGTGGCCGCCGGTTACGGGATGGCCAGCCCGCGCGCCATCGCGCTGGCGGTGACCGCCATCGCCGGGCTGGGCGCGCTCGTGGTGTGGGGACTCTCGGTCCTCATCGGCTGAGGCGGGCCCGGGCGCCCTCACCCGGCGATGCGCACGGCCTGCCGCGGGCGGACGCGATGCGCGCCACCGACCGCTGTGCGGGCGGGATGTCCAGCCGGGTGTGGAAGGGGCCCTGGCTAGCTGTCGCCGTTCAGCATCGCGATGGAGCCGTTGAAGGTGGCTCCGTCCTCGACGTGGAGCTTGCCCACGCGCAGGTTCCCCTGGAGGTACCCGGAGCCGGCGAGACGGAGGCGCTGCTGGGCGGTGACCTCACCCTCCACCCGGCCGCGGACGCTCAGGTTGCGGCACTCGAGCCTGGCCTTGACGACCGCAGAGGCCTCCACGCTGATGTCGCCGGTGGTGATCACCTCGCCCTCGATGCTGCCGTGAACGACGAGATCGCTGCGGATGATCAGCTTTCCCTCGAGGCGATCGTCGACGCCCAGAACGACCGTGCCGCCGCTAGAGTTCTCGCCAACACGCTGGCGATCCGGTTTCGGCAGCCCGATGGGGTCCTTCGTCTCCGGGGTTGCGCTCAGCTTCTCTGCGGTCTGGTCCATGTATGAATCCTTCCCCTACGCCGACGGACAGGCTCGTCAGTCTAGCGCTCCCGCGCCCTCAGCGCCCCCTGATCCGGAATGGCCGTCAGCAACTCGTTACGCCGGCCACCTCGAGGCCTATTACGACGCCGTCAACGACACCTACGACGACTGGTCGTCGGGGATCCACCGCCGCCTCGCCGCGCGCCTGATCGAGATCGCGTCCCCGCTTCCGGGCGAGCGGCTGCTCGACATCGGCTGCGGCACCGGGCTGGTGGCGGACATGGCGGCAGAGCGGGTGGGCACCTCGGGGGAGGTGTTCGGGGTGGACATCGCCAAGCGGCTGCTGGAGGTGGCCCAGCGGCGCGCCTCGCCGCGGGTGCGCTTCTTCCATGTGCCCGCAGAGAACCTGATGTTCAGCGACTGCACCTTCGACGTGGTCACGCTCGGCGATGCCCTCCCCTATCTCGCCGATCCCGAGCGTGCCCTCGACGAGGCGTGGCGGGTCCTGCGCCGCGGCGCCCGCGTGGCCGTTTCGGTGCTCGACCGGGCACTCTCCACCCCCGCTGAGGCCCTGTATCGCGAGCGGCTCCTGGCCCTGGAGAGCCGGCATCCGATCGTCGTTCCGCGGCCGCCCGGCGACCGGACCCGGATGGGCGAGCCGGAGGTGCTCGCCGGCCTGCTGGGCGCCGCCGGTTTCACCGACGTGGTCACCACCATGATGGTCACCGGCGGGCGGGCTGCGTCGGCGCGCGACTGGACCGACCTGATGATGGGCGGAGGACCCTCCTCCCACGCTCTCCTCTCGGTGCTCGGGCCCGCGGTCCGGGCCAGCTTCGAGCGCGACCTCGCCGAACGGATGGAGGATCTGGGCGGAGACGAGGCCTTCCGCTACCACCACCCGTTCACGTTCGCGGAGGCGATCCGCCCGTAGCCGGGATCCTCGGCGCCCCGGCCTGGGGTGGCGGCGCGGTCACGAGGGCACGACGAGACGGGGCCCGGCTCCGGGGCGGCCGTACCATCCGCCCGTGGCAACCCTGAAGGAGGGCGACCGCGCGCCCGCCCCACCCCGGGCGCTGGTGCGAGCTCGGCCGCTGCTCGTCGTGGTCACGGTGGCCGCGGTGGCGCTGGCGGTCAAGTCCTTCGTCGTCGATCCGCTGACCGGGCACTTCGGGGGGACGTTCGAGGACTTCCAGGCCTACCTGGGCGCGGCCCGCTCGATGGCTGCCGGAGGCTCGCCGTACGCGCAGTTCAATCCATCGACCGTCGTCATGTCGGGGTTCATCTACCCACCCTTCGCCGCGGTGGTGGTCCGGCCCCTGGCGCTGCTCGGCGACCGCGCCGCCGCCGACCTCTGGCTCTTCCTCAGCATGGCCTGCGCCGTGGCGGGCGCGATCGTGGTGGCTCGCACTGCGCTGCCGAGGTCATGGCCAGCGACCGAGCTCGGCGTCCTGGCCGCCCTGGCCTTCGGCCCTGCCACCTACAACTACTGGCACGGGCAGGTCAACCCGATGATCCTCCTCCTCCTGGGCGTCGCCTTCTGGGCCTACGTCCGGGATCGCCAGCTCACGGTCGGCGTCCTGCTGGGCTTTGCCGCGGCCGTCAAGGTGGCTCCCGTCATCTTTCTGATCCTCCTGATCCGCCGCCGCTGGTGGCGGGCGAGCGGGGCCATGCTCGCCACCGGGATCCTCACCGGCGGGATCGCGATCGCCGCCGTCGGGGTCGGCCCCTGCGTCACGTTCATCACCCGGGTGTTCCCCGACCTCAACCGCGCCACCGGGTGGATCTACAACCAGTCGATCGGTGGCGCGGTCAGCCGTCTGGCGGACCAATCGGTGCTGCGCGTGCAGCCGACCTCGGTGCCCGTCCAGGCGGCCGGCGTCGCGGCCGCGCTGGTCGTGCTCGGTCTGGCCGCCTGGGCCACCCGGGCGGGGACGAGGACGCCGCAGGAGCGCGCCGCCGAGTTCGGCATGTGGACCACGGTCATGCTCCTGGCGGGCGGCATCGCCTGGTACCCCCACTTCGTGCACCTGATCATCCCCCTCTTCGCGGTGCTGGGCCTTGCCGCTGGGGGAGGCTGGCGGGCCGAGCGGCCCGTGGTCCTCGCCGCCGCGGCGGCGCTGGTCGCCTTCGGAGTGGTGGCGCCGGTCGCCATCTCGTACCTGAGCATCCAGGGGATCGGCGCGCTCAGCGGGACGGGGGCGTGGTGGCCATTCCTCCAGCTGTGCTCGTTGCCATGCCTCTCCGCGGTCTGGCTGGCCGGCGCCCTGGCGTGGAGGCTGGGCCGGGACCGGATCCCCGCCGATGCACCCGACCACGCGGGCCGGCACGCGCTGAGGGCGACCGCGTAGGCCGCTCAGGCACCGGCGGCGGCGTGCTCCTTCTGGTGGGCCTCGATGAGCTGCTGGGCGACGTGCGCCGGAACCTCCTCATAGTGGGAGAGCTCGGTCGCGTAGCGTCCCCTGCCCTGGGTGAGGGCCCTCAGGTCGATGGGGAAGGTGAACATCTCCGCCTGGGGAACCTGGGCGGTCACCTCTGAGCGCCCGTCGCCCAGCGGGTTCATGCCCGCCACCCGTCCCCGCCGCGAGTTGAAGAGGCCGATCACATCGCCGGTGAACCGCTCCGGCACCACCACCTTCACGATCACGATCGGCTCGAGCAGCACCGGCGACGCCTTCTGCATCGCTTCGCGCATGGCCATCGACCCCGCGATCTGGAAGGCGATGTCCTTGCCGTCGACGGGGTGGGTGGAGCCGTCGACCAGCCGGACCCGGACGTCAACCACCGGGTTGCCGCTGATCGCCCCTTGCTCGATGGTCTGACGGACCCCCTTCTCCACCGAGGGGCGGAACTGCTGGGGGATGGAACCGCCGAAGATCTTGTCCTGCCACTCGTAGCCGCCACCGCGGGGCAGTGGCTCGATCTCGATGGTGCAGTCTCCGTAGAGCCCCGCCCCGCCCGACTGCTTCTTGTAGCGGTGCTGGACTCGGGCCTGCCCGTTGATGGTCTCGCGGTAGGGGATGCGCGGCGCCTGCAGGGTCGCGTCGACCCCGTACTTGCGCTTCATCTTCTCGAGCACGACGTCGAGGTGGACGTCGCCGAGCCCGTGGGCGATGACCTCCTGGGTCACCGGATCGCGGTCGATGGAGAACGCCGGGTCCTCCTCGGCGAGCCGCGCCAGCGACTGCATGATCTTGTCGTCGTCGCCCTTGGTCCTGGCGGTGATCGCGGCCGAATAGGCCGGCGCGGGCAGCGCGATGGGGGGCAGGACGACGGGCGTGGAACGCTCGCAGAGCGTGTCGCCGGTCACGGTCGCCGAGAGCTTGGTCAGCACCGCGACCTCGCCGGCGCCGACGTCGCCGGCGTTCACCACCTGCTTGCCCATCGGACGGCCGAGCTGGGCGAAGCGCTCCTCAGTCTTCTGGACCGCGTTGTAGGGGTGGGTGTCAGCGCGCAGCGTGCCCCGCACCACCCTGACGTAGGAGACCTTGCCGAAGTTGTCCACCGAGGTCCGGAAGACCTGCGCGACCAGCTTCCCCTCCGGGTCACAGCGGATCTCGACCTCCTTGCCGGAGGCGTCGGTTGCCTGCCGCACCCGCTCCTTGGGAGACGGCAGGAAGCGGGTGATGCTGTCGAGGACCAGGGCTGCGCCGCGAGCGTCGGCGGCGGCGGCGCAGATGACCGGCACCAGCGTGCCCGCGGCGGCGCCACGATGCACCGCGTCGCGGACCTCGTCGGCGGAGAGGGCCGTCCCCTCGAGGTACTTCTCGATCAGCGTGTCGTCGGTCTCGGCCGCCGCGTCGCCCAGGGCGGTGCGCGCGCGCTCCACCTCATCGCTCATCGCGGCGGGCAGCTCCATCTCGGTGGCGCCGCCGTCGGTCCCGAACCGGTGCGCGGTGCCATCGACCAGGTCGACGTAGCCGCTGAAGGACTCGGCGGCCCCCACGGGAACCACGACGGCGATCGGCTTGCGCCCGAATGCTTCGCGGAGGGCGTTGACGGTCGCCTCGAAGACCGCATTCTCCCGGTCCATCCGGTTGACCACGATCAGGCAGGGCAGGCCGGCGGCGGTGAGCATCTCCCAGGCCAGCTCGGCCCCCACCGGCACCGAGCCGTTGGCGCTCACCACCAGGACGGCGGCGTCGGCCCCGGCCAGGGCGCAGGCGACCTCGCCGGCGAAGTCCTGGAAACCGGGAGCGTCGATGAGGGTGATCTGCGTGTCCTTCCAGTCGCAGTGGGCAACCGCCGCGCTGATGGAGATCGACCGGCGCTGCTCCTCGGGCTCGAAGTCGAGGATCGAGGTGCCCTGGTCGGTGGAGCCCAGCCGCGCGGTTGCCCCGGCCGTGTGCAGAAGTGCCTCGCAGAGCGTGGTCTTGCCGTCGTGGCTGTGGCCGACGACGGCCACCGTGCGAATGCGGTCCGGTGCGGGCGTGGGCATGGTGTGTACGACCTCCTCCGATACGGCCGTGCCGCTCGTCGGCGGCGGCGGCAGCAGCCAATGGTATTGCGGGGCCTCGCCATCCGGCTCGCGTTCGATGAGACGGGGGTGGAGGCGAGTGCCGCCAGGCGCCACCGGATCGGGGCAGACTCCACCTCTCATGATCGCCCCCCGGCTCGCCGCGCTCGGCCTCCTGCTCACCGCCTGCGCGGGCACCACGTCGCTCGGGTCACCGACGCCGGTCTGCCGGCCCCCGCTGCTCCTCCCCTCCCCGGCCGCCTCCCTGGCGCCGGTCTCGGCCACCGCCGACCGGGCTCAGGTCGACCCCGGTGCCACGGTCACCTTCGTCGAGACCCTGAGCGGGCCCGCGACCGTCGACGTCGACTGCTCGCAGCCGCTCCAGGTCATCGTCACCGACAGCGCCGGCCTGAGCGTCTACAGCGGCGTCTCGGCTCCCGCCCCGGCCGGCGGTTGCGGCACGCTCTCCCTGGCCGCCGGGACCGGGGAGGCCTTCGAGGTCCAGTGGCAGGTCGATCCCGCCCTCCCGGGCGGCACCTACACGGCGACGCTGGCCCTGGGGGACGCGCCCGAGCTCACCCTGCCCGTGGCGGTCGGGACCCTGCCGGGCGCCTGCTGACCGCGGGGCCGGCATCGGGCTCGGCGACCACGAGCACGCTGTCGCAGAGGGGGCTGCCCCCGTGGCGGGTCCAGCCATCGAAGGTCTGGACCACTCGCAGGCCGGCGCGGCCGAGCAGGCCGGGGATCTCGTCGTAGCCGAGGAGACGGCTGGTGGTCTGCTGAACCTCGACGCTGCCGTCCCCGAAGACCGCCACCTCGCGCAGGATGAAGAGGTTGCGGGCGCGGTCGTACACGCTGTCGCTGAGCAGGATCTGGCGGCGCGCGCCGAGCAGCGAGGAGTCGGCGACCTCCCAGGCCGAGAGGCGGCCGGGCAGCTGGTCGGGACGGAGCCGGAACTCGGCGATCAGGCGGCCGCCGGGGCGCAGCGTCGCGCGGAGGCGGCGCAGGGCCGCGGCCTGCCCGCGGGCGGTCAGGTTCTCGAGCACGTAGTAGATGAGCACCACGGCGTCGTACCGGGGGGAGGCGGGCAGCCTGCGGACGTCCGCCACCTCGAAGCGGGTCCGGGCGGCGACCCCCGCGGCACGCGCCTCGCGGCGGGCGTGCCGGATCACCGCGGGGCCGATGTCCACCCCGTCCACCCGGTAGCCCAGCTCCGCCAGCCGGACCGCGTAGAGGCCTGGTCCGCATCCGGCGTCGAGGATGTGGGCGGGCGGGTCGGGGAGGAGCTGCCGCAGCCGCCGCACATGCTGGTCGATCAGCGACCGCCGCCGGCTGGCGCCGTCATGGGACTGGTCGAGATGCTCGGCCAGCAGGCGCCGGCTGAACGCCGGGTCCGACCAGTCCAGCTCCGCTCCGGGGTCGAAGGGGCGGGGCCAGGCGGGGAAGCTCGAGAGACGGCGGACGCGGGCCACGGGTGAGCGCCATTCTCGCCGTCCGGGGCGGCGCCGGCTCGCCGTCGCGCCACGCCGCGTCGCGCGGGTCGATGCATCGGGCCCGCCGGGGGCTGATCCGGCACCCTGATAGGCTCGTGGCCGTGACCCCGACTCCCCTGATCGCCGCCATCGCCTTCGTCGTGGCGTACGGGGTCGGAGCCCTTCCCATCGCCTGGCTGCTGGTGCGCCGGGAGCGGGGCGTCGACCTCCGCCAGCACGGCGGCACCGGGGCGATCGACGCGTTGCGGGTGGCAGGACCGGGGACGGCGCTGGCCGCCGGCGGCATCGAGCTGCTCAAGGGAGCGACCGTCGGCCTCACCGCCCTCCTGGTCAGCCACGACGTCGGCTGGTTCGTGGCCAGCGCCATCGCGGGGTGCGTCGTGGGGGATGCGTTCCCGGTCGGCTTCCGGCGCGGCGGGCGCGGTCTGGTGCCGCTGATCTCGGGGCTGGCGGTTACCCTGCCGCTCGCCGGCCTGCTCTGCGCCATCATCGCGGTCCCCGTGGCAGCCTTCACCCGGATGCGGGGGAGCGTGTACGACGTGGCGGTTGCCGTCGCCGTCCCCCTCGGGCTGCTGCTCGGGACCATGGACTGGCGAACCCTCGCCCCCGCATTGGTGATCGTCGTGGCACTGGTGGTGCGATCGCGCCTGCGCCGCGAGGCCCGGGCCCGAGCCGCCCTGACCGCCCGTCCGGGTGCGACGATCGTCGATCTCCCCCCCGCCACCCGCCAGGAGCCCTGAATGCACGCCCTCGCCAGCATCGACAGCCTCGTCCAGGGATGGGTCGGCAGCTACGGGCTGGTGGCCATCCTCCTGCTCATGACCGTGCAGTGCGTGGGGGTCCCCTTCCCCAGCGAGGTCATCATGCCGCTCTCCGGCTACCTGGCCTCCACCCCCCATGCCCCGCTCAACCTGGTGGCGGTGATCGCGGTGGGGGTCGTGGGCAACGTGATCGGGTCACTGATCGCCTACGGCCTGGCGGCCTGGCTGGGCGAGCCGGTGCTGCTCGGGCCCGGACGCTACATCGGGATCCGCCCCCACCACGTGGAGATCGCCGACCGCTGGTTCCGCCGGCACGGCACCGGCGCCGTCTTCTGGGGCCGCTTCCTGCCCGTCATCCGCACCTACATCTCGTTCCCCGCCGGGCTGGCGCGGCTGCGGCTCGACACCTTCACCCTGATGACGTTCCTCGGCACCGTGCCCTGGACCGTGGCGCTGGCCCTCGCCGGATACGAGGTGGGCAAGAGCTGGAATCGCATCTCGGGGCCGATCGGGATCGCCGGGATCGTGCTCGCGGTGGTGCTGGTCCTGGTCGTGGTGGTGTGGTTCGTCCGAGGCCGCCGGACCGGCGCGACCCCCGCCGAGCCGGCCGCAGTCGTGGCCGGGGATGGGGAGAGCGGGCGAGGGTGATCGGGCTGGTGGACATCGGCGGGACCAAGTGCCTGGCGAGCGTCACCGGCGCTTCGGGGACGCCCGGCGAGGCGCTGGTGCGACCCACCCCGCGCGGTGGAGACCCGGGCGGATTCCTCGCCGCGATGCTGGACGCCGTCCGCGCCGGAAACGAGCTGGGGGCGATCGCTGTCTCCACGCCGGGCCCCTTCGACCGCGAGCGCCGGCGGCTGCTCAACCCCCCGGGGCTCTCCAAGGCCTGGCACGGCCTGGATCTCCAAGCCACCCTGGGCGAGCGCTTCCGCTGCCCCGTCTACGCGGAGAACGACGCCAACTGCGCGGCCCTCGCGGAGGCGCGCTTCGGAGCCGGACGGGGTTTCCGCACCGTCGTCTACTACACGGTCAGCACCGGGATCGGCGCCGGCGCGGTCCGTGACGGCGAGCTGCTGGTCGCCCGCCACGACACCGAGGCCGGCCATCAGGTGCTCTGGCCCGCCCACCTGGGCGGTCCCGCCTGCCATTGCGGCGGCCACGGCTGCCTGGAGGCGCTCGCCAGCGGCAACGCCATCCGCCGCCGCTTCGGGCGGCCGGCCGAGGAGCTGGACGACCCCGAAGCCTGGGCTGACGTCGGCCGGTGGCTGGGCCTCGCCGTGGTCAACACCGTGGCGCTGCTCGACTGCGACGCGGTGATCTTCGGGGGTGGCGTGATCAGCGCCTGGGGCAGATTCGACCGGGAGCTGCGCCGGACCGTGCGCGAGGGCCTCTTCCTGCAGCCGGAGCCGGCGATACTGGTGGCCCAGCTGGGCGTGGATCGCAACGTCTGGGGGGCCATGACCCTGGTCCCGGGGTTTGGCCCAGGCGGTGACGCTGGTACAGTGGCAGCGTGTCCAAGCGGGTGAGCACGGTCAGCATCGACGATGTCATCGCGGCCATCGAGACGGCGCGCGACAAGGTGATGGCCGACGAGGTCAAGTCCCTGGTCAAGCTGGGCCTTCCCAAGAGCGTCGCCTACAAGATGGTGGCCGAGCGCTACCGGCAGCGCAGCGACGGCGAGGAGGGCGAGGAGGCCGCCGGAGGAGCTCCCTGGCCGGACATGTCCTGACCCTGGGTCGCCATCCGGAGAGGGCCCGAGGCGGCGCCGGCGGCTGACGCCTAGACTGTCGGCGACGATGGCCTACGTTCCCAACGGAGCCGACGAATGCCTTCAGATGCTGGAGGCGATCGGCGCCGCCAGCGTCGAGGAGCTGTTCACCAGCGTTCCGGAGCAGCTGCGCCATCCGGCTCTCGAGTTGCCCGCGCCCCTGGCCGAGCAGGACCTGGTGGCGGAGCTGGGCCGGCTGGCGGCCCGCAACCGCCCCCTGGGCGGCCTGGACTCGTTCCTCGGTGCCGGCGTCTATCGCCGCTACGTCCCCGCCATCGTCCGGGCGGCCGTCGCCCGCCCCGAGTTCTACACCGCCTACACCCCCTACCAGGCGGAGGCCTCGCAGGGGACCCTCCAGACCATCTTCGAGTTCCAGACGATGATCTGCGGCCTCACCGGGCTCGACGTCGCCAACGCCTCCCTCTACGACGGGGCCACCGCGGCCGCCGAGGCCGTGATGATGGCGGTGGCGCACAGCGGACGGGCTCGTGCGCTGGTGAGCGCCGAGCTCCACCCCGAGACGCGGGCGGTCATCCACACCTACGCGCGCGGTCGCGGCATCGAGGTGGCGACCTCGGAGGACCCGGCCGCCGAGGTGGGCCCGGGGGACGCCTGCGTCGTGGTGGCCCAGCCGGGATTCCTGGGGACGGTGGGCGACCTGGCTCCGGTGGCGGAGGCTGCCCGCGGGGCGGGGGCGCTCTCGATCTGCTGCGCCGACCCCATCGCCTGCACGCTGCTCGCCCCGCCCGGGGAGCTGGGCTTCGACATCGCCGTGGGCGACGGCCAGCCGCTGGGCGTCCCCCCCTCCTTCGGCGGACCCCACCTCGGCTTCATGGCGGTGCGTCAGGAGCTGATGCGGCGCATGCCGGGGCGGCTGGTCGGCCTCGCCCACGATCACGAGGGCCGGCGTGCCTACGCGCTCACCCTGCAGGCGCGCGAGCAGCACATCCGGCGCGAGAGGGCGACCTCAAACATCTGCACCAACCATGCGCTCACCGCGCTGGCGGCGACCGTCTACATGGCCCGGATGGGAGAGGGCGGCATGCGGCGGGTGGCGGAGGTCAGCGTGCAGCGCGCTCATCACCTGGCCGTCCGGCTCGCGGCGGTGGACGGCATCAGCCTGGCCGGGCCGGACCGGCCCTTCCTCTGGGAGTTCCCGCTCCGCGTGCCCGGCGACGCCCATGATTTCGCAGCGGCCCTGCGCCGGGAGGGGATCGTCGCCGGCCTGCCGCTCGGACGCATCGATCCGCGGCGTGCCGACCAGCTCCTGGTCTGCTGCACGGAGACGACGGCGCCGGCGGCGATGGACCGCTACGTGGCGGCGGCGTCCCGCGTCGTCCTGGCAACGGCGGGGACCCGATGAACGCGGGACCGGAGCACGCCGGCGGTGCGGAGCGGTCCCCCGCGCTGGGATGGGCGGGCGAGGAACCCCTCGTCTTCGAGTTGAGCCGCGATCTGCGTGGCGGGCCCCGCGAGGTCGCCGCCGGGGTGCCCGAGCAGCCCCTCGAGCAGCTGCTCCCCGGGGTGCGGCTGCGCGCGACGTCGACGTCCATCCCGGCGGTGCCGGAACCGGTGCTGGCCCGCCACCTGGGCCGCCTGGCGCGCCGCAACCACAACCTCCATCACGGGATCTACCCGCTCGGCAGCTGCACCATGAAGTACAACCCGGCGGTCGACGAGCAGCTCGCCGGCCTGGACGGGTTCGCCGACCTCCACCCCTACCAGGACGCCGCCGACGTGCAGGGAGCGCTGCAGCTGATGTGGGAGCTGGAGCAGCTGCTCTGCGCGATCACCGGGATGGCCCGGATCTCGCTGCAGCCGGCGGCCGGGGCCCACGGGGAGTGGACCGGACTGCGGATGATCCAGGCGTATCACGCCGGCCGCGGCGATACCGGCCGCACCCGCGTGCTCATCCCCGACTCCGCCCATGGGACCAATCCGGCGTCGGCGGCACTGGCGGGCCTGGAGGTCGTGACCATCCGGAGCAACGCCCACGGCACCGTCGACGTCGATGATGTCCGCCGCCTGCTGGACGGCTCGGTGGCCGCGGTCATGATGACCAACCCCAACACCCTGGGAGTGTTCGAGAAGGACATCCTGGAGATCGCCGCGATCGCCCACGCAGCCGGGTCGCTGCTCTACTACGACGGGGCCAACCTCAACGCCCTGGTCGGCCTGGCCCGGCCGGGCGACATGGGCTTCGACGTCGTTCACCTCAACCTCCACAAGACCTTCTCGACCCCGCACGGCGGGGGCGGGCCGGGCAGCGGTCCCGTCGGCGTCGCCAAGGGTCTGACCGACCTGCTGCCGGTGCCGACCGTCGAGCGCGACGGCGAGCTGTTCCGGCTCGACCACGACCGGCCCCGCTCCATCGGCAAGGTGCGCTCCTACTACGGCAACTTCGGGATGCTGGTGCGCGCCTACGCCTACATCCGCGCCTACGGTTCCTCCCTCCCGGAGGTGGCGGAGAACGCCGTGCTCAACGCCCGCTACCTGCAGGCGCGACTGCGCCCCCTCTTCCCGATGGCGGTGGCGTCGGACTCCATGCACGAGTTCGTGGCGACGACCAGGGGGAGCCGGGCCGAGGGGCTGAGGGCCATCGACGTCGCCAAGCGCCTCCTCGACTACGGCGTGTACGCGCCCACCGCCTACTTCCCGACCACCGTGCCCGAGGCGCTCATGTTCGAGCCGACCGAGACCGAGGCCAAGCGCAGCCTGGACGACCTCGCGGACGCCTGCGCCGCAATCGTGGCCGAGGCCGAGGAGGATCTTGAGCGGGTGCGCTCGGCGCCGCATCACACCCCGGTGGGACGGGTCGACGAGGTGGAGGCGGCCCGGAGGCCGGTGCTGCGCTGGCGACCAGAGGCATGAGCGAGCCGCGTGAGGAGCTCCACCAGCTCCTCGCCGAGCGCGCCTTCCGCTGGGGGGACTTTGTGCTCGCCAGCGGAAGACGCAGCGATTACTTCTTCGACGGCAAGCAGGTGACCCTGGAGGGACGCGGCCTCTTCCTGGCCGCCGGCCTGATGCTGGCCCGCTGCCGGGAGCTGGGGGTGACCGCGGTGGCGGGCGACGATGGGGTGGGCCCGCTCCTCGGGGCGATCGTCGCGCTGAGCGGCTCGGGCGCTGAGTTGCCATTGCGGGCGTTCATGATCCGCAAGGCCGAGAAGCAGCACGGCACCGGCGCGAGGATCGCGGGCCCGGCGCCGGTCACGGGCGAGCGCGTGGTCCTCGTCGAGGACGTCGTCACCACCGGTGGGTCGGTCGTCCAGGCCCTCGATACCCTCGCCCCCAGCGGCGTGCGGGTCAGCGAGGTGGTGGTCCTGGTCGACCGCGAGGAGGGGGCGGAGGCGGCGCTGCGAGAGCGTGACCTCCCCCTCTTCGCGCTGTTCCGGCGCAGCGAGTTCGGCGCGCGCGGCTGAGGGACTGCTGAGAAACGGGTTCTGCAACCCGTTGGTGGCGGGCGGCTCAGGCCCCTCTCAGGGACCACCCTGGAAGGCGGTGCCAGCATGAGTCCCGCGTTCCCACGAAGCTCAGGAGGACCCCACGATGAGCCGTTTCGGCAGGCTCGGCTCGGCAGCCCTGGTCGTCCCGGCCGCGCTTCTCATCGCCGCCTGCGGCACCACGGCGCTGGGGCACTCCCCGGCCCCGACCACCGCGGCCGCCGCGACGACCGCAGCCGCCTCCCCCTCGGTGGGCGCGTCGCCGAGCGCCTCCGCCAGCGCCGCCACGGGCGTGAGCAGCAGCCAGATCAACCAGATCGACAACCAGCTCAACGAGATCAACAACGAGATCGGTCAGGCCGAGAGCGGCCTCGCCACCAGTGAAGGAGACCCCGCATCATGAGACTGCAGCACTCTCTCCGCCTCGGCATCGGCACCCTCGCGGTGATCGCATCGCTGGGCGCCGCGAGCGCCCTGACGGTCGGCGCCACCAGCCCATCGCCCAGCGCCACTCCGACACCGACCCCGACTTCCACGGCGACCCCCACCCCCACTCCCACAGCGACAACCGACCCCTCGGCGATCTCCGGTCCGGCCACGCCCTCGGCGACCCCCACGCCCGGGCCGTGCCAGGGCAGCGTCGCCGCGGCGCTCGCCTGCATCGACCAGCGGGCCAAGACGGCCGTCGACGACCGGGAGAGCGCCCTCGGCGAGCTGGCGGGTGATGTCAAGAGCAGCGTCGATATCACCGCCGGGGACAGGGCGACCCTGCTCGGCCAGATCGATGCCGACGAGACCGGCCTTGATGCACTGCTCGTCACCATCGACAACGACACCACGGTGAAGCAGGCCCTCGCCGACACCGAGACCATCGTCACCGGCTACCGCGTCTACCTCCTCGAGACGCCCAAGGTCCACCTGGTGATCGCGGCCGACACCGAGGGCAGCGTGGAGTCGGTGATCAGCTCGACGCTCCCCGCCATCCAGGCGGCCATCAACGTCAGCTCATCCCCGAACAAAGCGGCGGCCCAGGCCGCCTTCAACGACTGCAGCAGCCAGCTGGCAGCCGCGGAGTCGGCCTCCGCGGGCATCGTGGCGGCGGTGATCGACCTCCAGCCCTCCGGCTACCCCGGCAGCCAGTCGACCCTCACGTCCGAGGCTCAAAACGCCAAGGCCGCGAGGCAGGACCTCCTCGACTGCTACACCGACCTCAAGGACATCCTCAAGGATCTGGGGGCCTGACGGTCCCCACCCCGCGAATGAGGGCGGAGGAGCCCGGCGGCTCCTCCGCCCTTCGCACGCCCGGGGTGGCGCGCCGAGCAGCGGACCTGAGGTGCCGCACCCACCGCCGCCGGCACCGTGTTCCCTGACGCCGGCTTCAGGCCGCGCAACGCCCCGGTCCGATTTGCCTACCATCGCGGGGTGACCCGCGCCCTGGCAGCCGCCCTCGTCCTCGTGACCGCAGCCGCCTGCGGGAGCACGGCCGCACGGACCTCCCCGACGCCGACCCACCGGCCCTCCCCGCTGGCGACCCCGACCGCGACGCCGAGCGCCGCCCCCGACACCGAGCAGGTGGTGGTCAGCGCCTCCGGATTCGGCGCCTACGACCTCCAGGTCTACCCGATCGCCCTCCTCACCAACGAGGCCGACGCCCACACCGCATCGCAGGTGGTGGTCAGCTTCACGGTCGACTTCCGGGGCGGCTCCTACCAGCTGTCCGCCGAGCCGGTGTCCCTGGGGCCGGGGCAGACGCTCGCGGTCACCGCCCTGTGCACCGACAGCTGCCAGGGGGCGACCGGGATCCAGGCCTCACCCGCCGTCGGCAGCTGGGTGAGCGGACCGCACAGCGTCATCAGCGGGAACTCGGCCCCGTATGTGTGCGGCTCCCCGTGCGCGGGCGACCCCGGCTATGAGGGAAGCGTGTCGGGGACCCTGAGCGGGCAGGCGTCGGCGGGGACGCTGATCGACGTCACCGCCGTCTGCAAGAACGCCGCCGGCGGCATCGTGGGGGGCGGAGCCGAGACCACGCTCTGGGCCGGGGGCGATACGGCCCCCGCGGTGGTGACCGTGCTCACCACCACCCAGCCGCCGTCCTGCCAGCTCTACGCCACCGAGGTCAGCTGAGCGCCGAGACCCGCCTCGGCCTCAGGCGTGCGAGCAGACCGGCCACGCCGACGAGTCCCCCGCGGCGAACATGCTGGCCGCGATCGTCGACTGCTGCACCGGGTCCCAGATGCTGGTGCCGCCGTGGGCCCGGAAGGTCGACATCACGAACTGGAAGAGGCCGTAGTAGGGACCGGAGGGGTTGTAGGCGTCCGGGTTGAGGGTGGACTCGCACTCGGCGGTGTCGATCATCCAGCTGGGGGAGACGCCATCCGCGTCGGCGGCGGAGGTGATGATCGCCTCGACCTCGGCCGTGGTGTAGCTGTCCGCGGGGGCCTCCGACCCCGAGCTCCCGCCGATCTGGGAGAGGGTGGGGGCGGGGGGCAGGGTGGTGAGCGACGGCGGGCTGGGGTCGAGCGGGCTGGTGGACGGGTCGTTCAGAGAGGCGATGTGGAAGTTGGCCAGGGCGCCGGCGGAGGTCAGCGGAGGGCCCTGGGCAGGAGCGGCCGGGGGGGCCGAGGCCGCGGCCACGCCCAGGGCGAGGAGTGCGCCGAGCGGCAGGATGGCCCCACCGAGCAGGAGCTCGGCGAGGCGCCGGGGCACCCGGATGCGCACACCCCGCCCGACTCGCTCCCGAAGGCGCCTCGCGATATCCACCGGGTGGGTCTCCTCACCGTGCCGGCCGCCGCCCTCCGGTGAGGAGGACGCGATCGGGTCGATCCGCGACGCGCCGACCCTATCACGTCGAGCGGCGGTGCGGCCGCGTGGCGGGCACCTCGTGACCGCTGGAGGAGCCTCGGCGCGGCCCGGCGCTCGCACCGGCTGTCAGACTTCGGACCATGGCTGACGAGTTGCTCCGGGAGCACCCGGTGGAGCGGCGGACGGTGTTCCAGGGCCGGCTGCTCACCGTCCACGACGACACCGTGGAGACGGCGGACGGCAACCTCGCGGGTCGCGAGATCGTCGAGCACCCAGGAGCCGTGGCGGTCGTGGCCACCGACCCCGAGGGCCGTGTGATCCTCGTGCGCCAGTGGCGCCACGCGGTCGGCCGGGCCCTGTGGGAGATCCCGGCCGGAACCCTGACGCCGGGGGAGGAGCCGGAGTCGGCCGCCCGCCGCGAGCTGGCCGAGGAGACCGGCTACACCGCCGAGCACTGGGAGCGGCTCGCCAGCGGGCCGGTGGCCCCCGGATACAGCGCCGAGATCCTCCACCTCTTCGCGGCCCGCGGGCTGACCCCCGGCGAGGCGCACACCGATCCGGACGAGCATGTGGTCGCCCAGCCCTTCACGGCGGGCGAGGCGCACCGCCTGATCGCTGACGACGCCGTCGACGTCAAGACCGTCGCCGGTCTGGCCCTCGCCGGCTTCGACGTCCGTCCCCACAGCGGGGCGGGAGGAGACCCGCGGTGAGCGCCCCGGCCAACGGCTCGGCCGCCTCCGACGACGTGGTCGCACGTGCGATCCGGCAGTTGATCGACTCCGTCCCGGGAGCGGAGGAGGCTCCGTCGCCGGACCCGGAGGCGTCGACCGCCCAGCCCTGGGCCGAGACAGCGTCCCCGTCCGCGTCCGACAAGAGGCCGCTGGAAGCACTGCTCGCCGAGTACGCGGCCCGGGTCGAAGCGGCTCCCGGGGCGACCGCCCGCCTCCCCGGGGAACCCCATCCCTCCCAGGCCTTCTATGACCGCTTCGCCCGCTCCAGCGAGCGCGCCGGCTCCGGCCGGCGGCGGAGGCGGCGGGTCTCCGGAAGGAAGCGCCGAGGCGGGTCCGGTCGAGGGCAGCAGCCCCGCTGATGGCGGCGCGCCGGGCCGGCCGGGGCGCGATCCGGGCCGTGCTCTTCGACTACGGTCTGACCCTGGTCACCTTCGCCCGCCCCGCGGAGGCGCTGCTCCTGGCCCACGAGGAGGTGGTCCGCCGCCTGCGAGCGGCCGGCGCCGGGACGGTCCCCCCGGCGTCCACCCTGCTGCTCGAGGTCCACGACCGGGTCGAGGAGGAGGTGGCACGTCACCAGGCATCCGGACGCCTGGAGGAGATCGACGCCGTGGACCTGGAGCGCCGCGCCTATGCAGCGCTGGGCCTCCAGCTCTCCGACCAGCTTCTCGACGAGGTCACCGCCCTGGTCCAGGAGGCATGGTGGGAGGGGGTCAGCCTCGGGCCGGGCGTCGTGTCCACCCTGCGCGAGCTGCGCGGGCGCGGCCTCCGCCTCGGCCTCTGCTCCAACGCCCCCTACCGTCCACGCAGCCTCCGAGCCCTGCTCGTCCGCCTCGGCCTGGCCGATCTCCTCGACAGCGTCACCTTCTCCAGTGAGGTCGGCCGGCGCAAGCCCGCGCTCGAGATCTTCGCCGCCGCCCTGGAGAGCCTCGGCGTCGAGGCCGGCGAGACCGCGATGGTGGGCGACCGCCGCCGCGAGGACGTGGCCGGCGCCCGCGCCGCCGGGCTGGCCACGATCCGGCTGCGCGAGCACGGGGACGATCCCGGACCGGACGATGCCGACGCGGTCATCGACCGGATCTCCGAGCTGATCGAACTTCTGTTCCCGGCAGCAGGAGAGGGGCGGGCGTGGTAGCGTCGTAGGCGACGACACATCCCGTCGGTCCCCAACGAGATGGCAGGAAACCTGATGATGGATGCCGCCTTCCGTGAGTACCTCAGGGATCGGTGCCGCGACCGCGGCATCTCCCTCCACCGGCTCGCGCTGCTCTGCGACCTCAACCAGATCTACTTCTACCAGGCGGTCAACAAGAACAAGGAGAACCCGCCCCCCTGGGTCCTCCGGCGGGCCGCGCCGCATCTGGGCGTCAGCTACGTCGAGCTGCTGATCGCGGCCGGCTACCTCAGCGAGGACGACATCCGCGAGTTCAGCGCCCGCAGGCCGGTCCGGGCGGGCAGCGCCTCCAGCTAGCGCGGCCCGCTCACCCGACCCCAACGCGGCCGTGCCGCGACAGAATCGGCGGGTGGGTTGGGCGCGCGCGATCATCCACCTGGACCTCGACGCCTTCTACGCGTCGGTGGAGCAGCGCCGCCGCCCCGACCTGCGCGGTCGACCGGTGATCGTGGGTGGGTCAGGGGAGGGGCGCACCAGCCGTGCCGTTGTCTCCGCCGCCTCCTACGAGGCCCGGCGCTTCGGGGTGCACTCCGCGATGCCCCTGGGGCGGGCGCTGCGGCTCTGCCCGGATGCGGTGCTGCTCCCCGTCGACTTCCCCGCCTACCGCGCGGCGTCGGCGCAGATCTTCGCCCTGGCCAGGGCCCTGACGCCGCTGGTGGAGCCGCTCTCCCTGGACGAGGCCTACCTCGACGTGACCGCCACCCCGGGCGACCCCGCCGAGATGGCGGCTCGCCTGCGCGACCGCATCCGCGAGGCGACCGGCCTCGAGGCGAGCTTCGGCGTCGCCACCTGCAAGACGGTCGCCAAGATCGCCTCCGACCTGCGCAAGCCACGCGGATTCGTGGTGGTGGCCCCCGGCGAGGAGGCGGAGTTCCTCCGGCCCCTGCCGCTGCGGACCCTCCCGGGACTGGGCCCGGCCACCGCCACCGCCCTGGCGGGCCTGGGGCTGCGGACGCTCGGTGACCTGGCCCGGCACCCGGCGGCACTCCTCGAGCGGCGCCTGGGGAGGTCGGCAGCCCTCTCCCTGACCCGGCGCGCCCAGGGGATCGACCCCTCGCCGGTGACCCCGCCCACCGCCCCGAAGTCGATCTCCCGCGAGGAGACCTACGACCGCGACGTCAGCGACGCCGGCCAGCTGCAGGAGAGGGTCAGGCATCTGGCCGCCGACGTCGGGAGACGGCTGCGCGGAGCCGGGCTCAGCGCCCGCACCGTGAGCCTCAAGCTCCGCCTTGCCGACTTCAGCACCCTGACCCGGCAGCGCTCCCTCGACGAGGGGAGCGACCGCGATGCGGCCATCACGGCGGGCGCGCTCGCCCTGCTCGCCACCACCCACCCGCCGGGTCAGCCGGTCCGCCTCCTGGGGGTGGGCGTCCAGCACCTGGAGGACGCCGCCCAGCTGGACCTCTTCAGCGCGCCCGCCACCGACCGGGATCGCCGGCTCGACGCCACGCTCGACTCGGTCCGCCGGCGTTTCGGACCGGAGGCGCTCCGCCGCGGCGCGCCCGCCCCCGAGCTGCGCGACCTCGACTGGCGGCGCGAGGACCTGCGCGAGCCCTGACCCAACAAACCCGGGGAGGGCCTCGGAGCGCGCCGCCCCAGGGCACGGACGGTCAGCCGGGCCCGTCCCCGTCGGGCGCGTCGTCCAGGTACTCGACCATCTCGGCATCGAACTGCTCGCGGGCGCTGTCCAGCATCCCGGCGATCAGCGTCACCCGTTCGGGGGGCCAGAGCAGGACCGCCGCCAGCTCCGTCTCGGTGGGCTCGTGTCCGATCTGCTCTCCGACAGAGACCCGCGCCAGCTCCAGCAGGCGGATGTCCTCGACGATGGCGGCGGTCTCGGCGGCGGCCGCCTCCTCACGCTCCACGACGACTTCCAGGTGGGCGCCGACGACGCGCCGGACATAGGCGCCGAGCCCTGCCCCGGACCCGCCCCGCGCCACGTACTCCTCGATGGCCACCAGGGCGGCCACCGAGCCCTCCTGGAAGAGGTCGGTGACGCCCACCCCCCGGTCGCGGCGGGCGACCGCCTCGCTGAGCACGGCGCCGAGCGAGTGCTCGACCAGGGAGGCCCGAGCCGTCTCGTCACCCTTCCGGGCGGCGGTGATCAGCGCGTCGGAGTCCGCTGCCGGGAGCTCGGGGTGGGTCCGGACGTGAGCGGCCAGGGCGTCGAGCTCGGTGTCATCGTCCTGAGCGCTCATGGGACGGTGCGCGCCTCAGCGGGCGACCCGTGCCCTCGGTCGGCGTGCCGGTGCCGGGGAGAGCGGCTGCTTGCGGCCGAACCGGGCCGCGAACTGCTCGACGGCTCGGGACACCTCCCGCCGCGCCGGACCGGCGCTGGCGCGCTCCACGGCCATCCCGCTCAGGCCGTTGCCGACCGAGTACGTGGCCACCAGCTCGACGTGGCACCCGCCGCTCACCGGGCTGACGGTCGCCGTGATCACGAGGTCGAGGCCGTCCTCCAGGGTCATCACGGTGCGCTCGGGAGGGCGAGCCTCGGTGCACGCCAGCACCCCGCGGAGGTGGCGGCCGACGAAACCCGCCTCCACCTCGTAGCGGGCCCCCACTCCCTGGGCGGGGCCGCCGATGTGGCGAAGCCGCTTGACCCCGGGCAGCCAGTCGGCGTGTTCGAGGTCCGAGATGGCGGCGTACGCCTCGTCCGCCCCCACCGGCACGGTGACGTCAGCGCTCGCCTCGATCACGGGCGGAGTGACACGCGGGTGTGGGGTGCCATGGCTGACCTGACCGTACCACCGGGCACCGGGGCCCGGCGGCGCCCATCCCACCGGTTCTCCGCGGCTCCGTCACCGGGTCGTCGCGGGCGGGTGGCCTGGGTCGGGTAGTCTCGGGCGCGAAGCGCATGAACGTCGTGGTCGCGTGCCTTATCACCCTGCTCGTCGTCGCCCCGCTGGTCGCTCTCGGCCTCACCGCACGGCGGCTCGCAGAGGAACGCGCGCTCCTGCGCGAGCGAGCCGCCGATCTCACCACCTCGGCGACGCGGCTGCGGGCGGTGGCCGATGCGGTGACCGAGGCCCTGCTGATCCTCGACGGCAGAGGTCACGTGACCCTGGCCAACCGTGCCGCCCACCGCCTCTTCGGAGCGAGCGCGGGCGCCCTCACCGGGTGCCACGTGGAGCAGCTGCTGCCCGCCTTCCGCGCCGGGCCGGCCGACCCGCCCATGAACGCGAGCGCGCCCGGCGAGGTGGAGGTGGCGGCGTTCCGTCGCGATGGCACGAGCTTCTCGGCGCAGGTCGACAGCCGGCTGGTCACCGAGGGCGACGGCCGGATCGTGGTGGTGCGGGACATGAGCGAGGTGCGCTCCCGGTCGGCGGCGACGACCCACCAGTCCCTCCACGACAGCCTCACCGGCCTCCCCAACGAGCGCCAGCTCCAGAACCAGCTGCTGGTGCGCCTGCAGGCCGCCGCGGGGCGGAGCACTCCTTTCAGCCTCTTCCTGCTCGACCTCGACCACTTCGCCGACGTCAATGAGCGCTGGGGCCGCGGCACCGGCGACCGCCTGCTGACCGGCGTCGCCGAACGGCTCCGGCAGACCCTCCGGGCCACCGACGTCGTGGCCCGCCTGGGCGGTGACGACTTCGCCGTCATCCCCGGGGGCAGCGCCACTCCGGGGGCGAGCGCCCGCATCGCCCGCCAGATCCTCGCCGCGTTCAAGCAGCCATTGAGCGTCGATGGGGAGGCGATCGAGGTGGGGATCAGCATCGGGATCGCCAACTACCCCGACCATGGCGGGGATGCCGCGACCCTGATGCGCAACGCGGAGATCGCGCGACGCGCCGCCCAACAGGCGCGGCGGGGCTGGCGGGTGTTCACCGAGGCCGACGCCACCACCGAGATCGAGGACCGGGCGGTGCGTCTCGCCGAGCTGCGCAAGGCCCTGGACAACCAGGAGCTCGAACTCTTCTACCAGCCGGTGGTCCGGATCGCCGACTCGGCGCTGATCGCGCTCGACGCCACGGTCAGGTGGCGTCATCCCCGCCACGGTCTGCTCGTCCCTCACCAGTTCGTGCCGGCGGCTGAGGAGACCGACATCATCCGGCCGCTCACCCGCTGCGTCCTCGGCCTGGCGGTCGAGCAGCAGGCGCGCTGGCGCGAGCAGGGCCACGCGCTGCGGGTCAACGTCAAGATCGCCGGGCGCAACGTGCAGGACCGCCAGCTCCCCCGCGCCGTGGCGACCCTGCTGCAGCGCTGGTCGGTACCGGCCTCGGCACTCTCGATCACCGTGGACGAGAACACGACGCTCTCAGCCGAGGCGCCGGTGCTGCGCGCGCTGGCGGAGAAGGGGATCGGGATCGCCCTGGACGGCTTCGGCTCGGACCAGACGTCGCTGCTGCGGCTGCGGAGCCTCTCCATCAGCGAGCTGCGCCTCGATCGCGCCCTGTCCGCGTCCGCCACCGGCGAGGGCGTCGAGGCCGCGACGGTGCGCGGCATCGTCGAGCTGGCCCACACCCTCGAGCTGCGCGTCATCGCCTCCGGGGTCGATGACGAGGCGGCCCGCGCGTCGCTCCAGCTGCTCGGCTGCGACGCCGCCCAGGGATTGCTCTGGGGGGAGCCGGTACCCGCCGGCGCGGTCATCCCGCTGCTCCGGCTGCTGGCCCGCCAGCCCCGCTTCCCGGGTCTCGGACGCTACCGACCCAGCTCCCCCGCCCCCTCCCGCACCGAGCCCGCGGAGACCAGCTGAACCGGGCTGTACCGCCCGGTCGACTAGACTCGGCCGCCAATGGCCACGGAGCTCGGAATCGCGCTGCTCGGCGCGGGCACGGTCGGTGCGGCGGTCGCACGTGAGCTGGACGAGCACGCCGACCGGCTGGCGGAGCGGAGCGGGGGACCGCTGGTGCTGCGCCGCGTTGCCGAGCGCGACCCGCGCCGGTTGGCGGCGCTGCGCACCGGCGCAGCGGCGCTGGACGGCGATGCGGCCGTCTCGGTGGCCGCGCCGGACGTGGACATCGTGGTGGAGCTGCTCGGCGGGATGGAACCGGCCGCCGGCCTTCTCGCCGCCTCCCTGGGCCGGGGGTTGGGGGCCGTCACCGCCAACAAGGCCGTCATCGCCACCCACGGCCGCCGCCTCAGCGCGGGCGTGCACCCGGGGAGCGGTGGGCTGGCCTTCGAGGCGGCGGTCGGAGCCGCCATCCCGGTGCTCGGGGTGCTGCGGGATTCTCTGCAGGGCGACGAGGTGCGCAGCGTCACGGCGGTCATCAACGGCACCACCAACCACATCCTGAGACGCCTCGAGGCCGGTGACGACTTCGACCGCGCGGTGGCCGACGCCCAGGAGCGGGGCTTCGCGGAGGCTGACCCGTCCAACGACCTGGACGGTCACGACCCGGCCCAGAAGCTGTGCATCCTCGCCTGGTTCGCCATGGGCGCCGAGGTCACCCCCGACCAGGTCGAGCGGCGCGGCATCCGCGGCATCGATGCGGCCGACCTCCGGGCCGCCGGTGACATCGGATCGGTGATCCGGCTGGTGGCGAGGGCGGAGCGCGCGGAGGGGGGATTGAGACTGACCGTCCAGCCGACGCTGCTGCCGGGAAGCGGTCACGCGCTGGCCGACCTGGAGGGAGCGGACAACGCCGTCCTGGTGGAGAGCGATCTCGCCGGCCGGCTCCTCCTGCGCGGCCGGGGAGCCGGTGCGGACGCCGCGGCGAGCGCGGTGCTCAGCGATCTGGTCGCGGTCGCGCGGGCGCGCCGCGCGGGCGGTGCGGTGTCGCTTCCGCCGGCCGTACCGCGGAGCGTCGACGACCGCGGGCTGTCGGCGGGCGGGTCCTGGATCCGCGTGCAGGTGGCCGATGGACACACTCCCGCCGACGTCACCGGCACCGTGGAGCGGGGTGGGGTGGCGGTGGAGAGGGTCATCCTCGGAGACGCGGACGGCCGGCTGGCGGTTCTGACCGGCCCGGGGACGCGGGCCGCGCTGGCGAAGGCCCTGGAGGCGCTCGAGGGGACCGCCTCGGTGATCCAGGTCATGGATCGGTTGGAGGAGGCGGGGTGACCGAGAACGGCAGCCGGCGCAGCCAGGGCGTGATCCAGCGCTACGCGGAGCACCTCCCGCTCACCGCCGCGACCCCGCGGATCACCCTGGGGGAGGGGGCAACGCCCCTCATCGAGTCGCGCAGCATCGGCACCGACCTGGGCCTGCGCTCGCTGCACTTCAAGTTCGAGGGGCTCAACCCCACCGGCTCTTTCAAGGATCGGGGGATGGTGTTCGCCGTGGCCCGGGCCCTGGAGAGCGGGAGCCGGGCGATCATCTGTGCCTCCACGGGCAACACCAGCGCCTCGGCGGCGGCCTATGGCGCCCGCTTCGGGCTGCGCACCGTCGTCGTCGTGCCCGCCGGGAAGATCGCGCTCGGCAAGCTGGTCCAGGCCCAGATGTTCGGCGCCACCGTGCTGATCATCGAGGGCAACTTTGACGAGGCCCTGCGCTCGGTGCGACAGCTCGCCGAGACGCATCCCGTGACCCTGGTCAACAGCGTCAACCCCAACCGGATCGAGGGCCAGAAGACGGCGGCCTTCGAGGTCGTGGACGAGCTCGGTGACGCCCCCGATGTGCTGGCCATCCCGGTCGGCAACGCGGGCAACATCACCGCCTACTGGCGCGGCTTCCGCGAGTACCGCGAGGCGGGGCGGGCGAGTCAGCTGCCCCGGATGATCGGTGGCCAGGCGGCGGGCGCCGCTCCGCTCGTCATCGGCGAACCGGTGGCCAGCCCGCAGACGTTCGCCACCGCGATCCGGATCGGCAACCCCGCGTCGTGGGCTTCGGCGATCGCGGCGCGGGACGAGTCCGAGGGCCTGATCGATTCGGTGACAGACACCGAGATCGCCTCCGCCCAGCGCGACCTGGCTGCGGTCGAGGGGGTCTTCTGCGAGCCGGCGTCGGCGGCGTCGCTGGCGGTGCTGCGCAAGTCGATGCAGAACGGAGCCGTGGCCCGCGGGGTCCGCGCCGTCTGCGTGCTCACCGGCAACGGGCTCAAGGACCTCCCGGCGGTGAGTGACGGCCTGCCGCCGCCGCGGTCGGTGACGGGGACCCCGGCGAGCATCGCCGACGCCATCGGCCTCTGACCGGGATCGGTGTGATGCGCGTCACCATCCGGGTCCCCGCGACGGTCGCCAACCTGGGACCGGGCTTCGACATCCTGGCCCTGGCGGTGCAGCTCCAGAACGAGGTGGAAGCGTGGACCGAGCCGGGCGGCGGGATCAGCATCGACCCCGGTCCGGGCTCACCGGCGGAGCTCAGCGACCCGGCCCGCAACCTGATCTCCCGGGCGCTCCTCTCCGCCTGCGAGGCGACGGGGGTCACCATCCCCGGGGTGGGGATCCGCTGCCACAACGCCATCCCCTTCGGCCGCGGGCTCGGGTCCAGCGCCGCTGCCGTCCTGAGCGGCGTGCTCGCCGCCAACGCACTCGCCGGTCTGGGCTGGGACGAGCAGCAGGTGATCGACCATGCGGCGCGGATCGAGGGGCATCCGGACAACGTGGGGGCCGCGATGCTCGGCGGCATGGTCATCTGTGCCGGCGCGGGGTCGGTGGTCCAGGTGGCGGTGCCCGAGCGGCTCCGCGCCGTCCTCTTCATCCCCGACGCGGAGATGGGCACCGAGGCCGCCCGGCAGGTGGTGCCCACATCGTTCAGCCGCGAGGATGCCGTGCGCAACGCCGCCCGCTGCGCCCTGCTGGTCACGGCAATGCTGACCGACCGGCCCGCCCTGCTCGCCGAGGCGATGCGGGATTGCTGGCACCAGCCCGCCCGCAGCGTGCTGATGCCCCACCTCCCGCTCCTCATTGAGGCCGCGCTGGGGGCGGGTGCCCAGGGGGCCTGCCTGGCCGGGGCGGGCCCGTCCGTACTCGCCCTCTGCACGGAGGAGGGCACCCGGGTCGCCGCGGCGATGGCGGATGCGGCCGGAGAGCTCGGGGTGAACGGCCACGCGGCCGAGTACCGGATGCGCAACTTCGGGGCCAGGGTGGACCTGGCCCCATGATCGTTCGCCGGCACCCTGCCAGGAGCAGTTCGTGACCAACCCGTCCGACCACTGCATCGTCCAGAAGTTCGGTGGCAGCAGCGTCGCCAGCGCCGAGCTGATCCAGCGCGTGGCACGGCGGATCGCCGCCACTCGCGCCCAGCACTCCAAGGTGGTGGCGGTGGTCAGCGCCATGGGCGACAGCACCGACGAGCTGATCAGCCTCGCCCACAAGGTCAACCCTGCGCCGCCCAGCCGGGAGATGGACCAGCTGCTCTCCACCGGCGAGACCATCACCGCGCCCCTCCTGGCGATGGCCCTGGAGCGGCTGGGGGTGCCGGCGATCTCGCTGACCGGGCTGCAGGCGGGGATACGCACCAGCAGCGTCCACCGCAGCGCGCGCATCGTGGACATCGTCCCTCAGCGCATCGTCGACGAGCTGGCGAGCGGCCGGGTGGTGGTGGTGGCCGGATTCCAGGGCGTCGACGAGGCCCTGGACATCACCACCCTGGGGCGGGGCGGTACCGACACCACCGCCGTGGCCCTGGCGGTGGAGCTGAGGGCGGAGCGCTGTGAGATCTTCACGGACGTGGCCGGCGTGTACACCGCCGATCCGCGCGTCGAGCCGCGGGCCCGGCCCATCCCCGAGATCGCCTATCCCGAGATGCTAGAATTCGCCGCCGTCGGCGCCAAGGTCATGCATCCCCGCGCCGTCGAGATCGGCGAGACCTACTCGATGCCGATCGTGGTGCGCTCCACCTTCGACGACCAGCCCGGCACCCTCATCTGTCAGCATCCCGCCATGGAAGATCGCCAGAAGATTCGCGGCATCGCCCACGACAGCGGCGTTGCCAAGGTCATCCTGACCCGGGTGCCCGACCGCCCCGGAATCGCCGCCGCGGTGTTCGGCGCCATCGGCAAGGCCGGAATCAATGTGGACATCATTGTCCAGAACGTGAGCCACGACGGTTACACCGACCTCTCCTTCACGATCGCCGAGGAGGACCTCTCCCGCTCCCGGCCGGTGCTGGACGAGGTGGCCCGCAGCATCGGGGCCGAGCAGGTGGTCGCCGACACCGGCATCGCCACCGTGTCGGTGGTGGGCACCGCCTTCCTGGGCACTCCGGGAATGTTCGCCCGCATCTTCGCGGCGCTCTCCGCCCAGGGCATCAACGTGGAGCAGATCACGACCAGCCAGATCCACGTCACCGTGATCATCGCCCGCGACCGGGTCGCCGACGCGGTGCGAGCGCTGCACGCGGAGTTCGAGCTGGAGAGCGACTAGCCCCGCATGGCACTGAGCGTTGGCATCGTGGGCCTGCCCAACGCCGGGAAATCGACGCTCTTCAATGCGCTGACCCGCGCCGGCGCCCTGGTCGGCAACTACCCGTTCACCACCATCGAACCCAACACCGGGGTGGTCGCCGTGCCCGACGAGCGGCTGGAGCGGCTGGCGGCGATCTTCTCGCCACCCCGGGTGATCCCCACCACGGTGACCTTCACCGACATCGCCGGTCTGGTCCGGGGCGCCAGCCGCGGCGAGGGGTTGGGCAACCAGTTCCTCGGGCACATCCGGGAGTGCGACGCCATCGTGCTGGTCGCCCGGGGCTTCGAGGATCCCGACGTGAGCCACGTGGAGGGTGGCGTCGACCCCGCCCGCGACCTCGAGGTGGTCGAGCTCGAGCTCCAGCTCGCCGACCTGGAGACCGTCACCCGGCGCCTGGACCGGCGGGAGCGGACGGCCCGGCTCCAGAAGGAGAAGGACGCCGAGACGATCGAGGCGATGCGCCGGGTGCACGACCACCTGGACGCGGGGAGATCGGTGCGCACCCTGAAGCTGTCGGCCGACGAGCGCGCCGGCCTCCACGACCTCTACCTGCTCACCGCGCTGCCGCTGATCGTGGTGGTCAACGTGGGCGAGGCGGATGCCGGCGCCCCGCCGCCAGCGGCGGTGGCCGAGCTGGCCCAGGCCCACGGGGGGGACTGCCTGACCATCTCGGCCCGGATCGAGGCCGAGATCGTGGAGCTGCCCGCCGAGGACCGGCGCGACTTCCTCGCCTCGCTCGGCCTCCGGGAGCCGGGTCTGGACCGGCTCGCCCGCGACGCCTACGGGCTGCTCGACCTGATCACCTTCTTCACCGCCGGCGAGAAGGAGGTGCGGGCCTGGACCCTGCATCGGGGCGGCACCGCCGTGGAGGCGGCGGGCGCCATCCACACCGACTTCGCCCGCGGCTTCATCCGCGCCGAGGTGGTCGACGCCGAGGAGCTGATCACGGCGGGGTCGTACGCCGCCGTCCGCGAGGCGGGCCGGCAGCGGCTGGAGGGGAGGGACTACGTCGTGCGCGACGGCGACGTGGTCCACTTCCGATTCAATGTCTAGCCGCGTGCTGGGGGTCGTCGGAGTGGGCCTGATCGGGGGCTCGATCGGCATGGCGGCAAGGCGCGCCGGCTGGAAGGTGGTGGGCGTCGACTCGGCCGATACGCTCGATCTCGCGATTCGGTTGGGCGCCATCGATCGCGGCGCCGCGCTGAGCGCGGTGAGGACCGCCGACCTCGTGGTCCTGGCCGCGCCCGTCTCGCGGATCCCCGAGCTGCTCATGGCCCTGGACCCGACGGAGGCGGTGGTCACCGACGTGGGCAGCGCCAAGGCGGCGATCGTGCGCGGCGCCGAGCAGACGGGCATCCGGCGTTTCGTGGGCGGCCACCCCATGGCGGGGAGCCAGCTGGCCGGGGTCGCCAACGCCAGCCCCGACCTCCTCCGGGGTGCCCGCTACCTGCTCACCCCCACCGGCGACACCCTCCCCGAGGCGTACGCGTTGGTCACCCAGTTCGTCCGCGACGATCTCGGCGCGCTCCCCACGGCGGTCGACCCGGAGCGGCACGACCTCCTGGTGGCGGCGCTCTCGCATCTCCCCCATCTGCTGGCCGTCGCCCTGCTCCAGGTCACCTCCGGCATCTCCCCCGAGGCGCTGGCCCTGGCCGGGCCGTCCTTCCGCGACCTGACCCGGGTCGGGGCGGCCAACCCGCCGCTCTGGGCGGACATCCTGGCCGAGAACTCGGAGGCGGTGCGCGAGGTGCTCGCCTCGTTCACCGAGGCGATGCGCCGGCTCGATCACGACATCGAGGACCGTCCCGCGATCGAGCGCCACTTCCTCGCCGCCGGCGCCGCCTACGAGGCCCTCGGCGGCATCCTCGTCGAGCGGACGGGCCGCAATGTCGACATCGCCGTTCTGATCGAGAACCGTCCCCGGGTGCTGGCGGAGGTGACCACCCTGATGGGCTCCGGAGACATCAACATCCTCGACCTCTACATGCAGCACTCGGACACCCGGCACGCGGCCCTGGTGCTGACCATCGACGCCGCGGCGGCCGAGCGCGCCCTCCAGTCGCTGCGCGCGGCCGGCTTCCACGCCGAGGTGGGCGGCCCCGGCTGAGGCGCAGCCGTGTGCCGCCGCCCGGGATGCTCAAGGCGGGGTACCACCCACCCTCTCACCGAGCCTTTCGGACAGAGATGTCCGAAAGCGGTCAGCGATGGGGTGGTGCCGCTCGGACCGGCACGCTCGACGCGCCTGGCTCATCTCGCCAGGAGACCCGCGCCGAACCACGTGGCCCGGCCGCCTGCAGCGGTGCGCTCGCCGCCTATCCCTTGGTCGGCTCGTGGGCGAGGCGCAGCTCCCGGGGCTGGGGTCCGGTCACCACGTCGCGGCGCATCAGGAAGTTGAGGGTGGTGACCGAGATCACCACCAGCACCGCCCCGACCACCTCGATCGGCTGGAGGTGGTACCCGTAGCCGACCGGCTGGGGGAGCGAGAAGACCAGGAACAGGGCCACCGGGTAGCCGAGCTCGGCGAAGCTGGAGACCGAGGCGCGGGTGCTGGAGAGGGCGCGGTAGTAGAGCACCATGGCGATCAGGCCGGGGATGAGCGCGATGCCGAGGAAGCTGGGGAGCTGGCTGATCGAATACTTGGCGAAGCCTCCCGCCTGCGGGTCGGTGAGCATCAGCACGAGCAGGACCGGCAGGGCCAGGACGAAGCGCATCGCCGATGTGGCGGTGAAGGAGACGCCGGCCAGGGCGACGCGACCCAGCACCGTGCCCGCCGCCCAGAGGATGACCGCGCCGATGACGAACGCGGCGGCCGTGAGCTGGGCCCGGGGGGCGGCCGGGTTGGTGGCGAAGACGATGAGCGCGGTCCCGGCCAGGGCGAGGGCGGCCAGCGGCCAGAAGGAGGCGCGGCGGCGCTCGTGCAGGAAGATCCAGGCCAGGGTCGCCCCGAAGATCGGTTGCAGCAGGTAGAGCAGGTAGACCTCGGAGAGCACCCCGCTGCTCTGCGCGGCCGGCACGGTGAACGCGTAGCCGATCGACCGGGTGAAGAGGACGGTGGCGAAGGCCTGGGGTCCCACGGCGATCACCGCCAGCGCCAGCCAGCTCCGCCATGGTGCCGTGCGCAGCTCCCGGGCCACGCGCAACCCGACGGGGAGGAAGCAGAGGCTGATCAGCAGGTCCTCGACGAGCACGATCTGGCTCGCCGACAGCTGCTTGGCGAGCGCGGGCCGGAAGTAGGCGTCGGCCGCCCAGAGGGCGGCGGCGAGGCTGATGAAGAGAGCGGAGTAGCGGTCGAAGAACCCGCTCCGCCTCGCCGCAGGCTCCTGTGCGCCCGCCGCAGGCCCCTGTGCGCTCATCTCGGGATCGAGGGTACCAGGGGCGCCGGAGGTGGCGGCTTGGCATGTCGTCGCTCCCGGGCCCGCCAGGGGGTCCGCCGCTCGGGGCTGAAGATGATGGCTTCATCCCTCGCTCCGTCGCCCCTGCTAGGCTTCGCGGCTGGATCATGGCCAAGAAGACCAGGAAGCAGAAGCAGCGCACAGCCGCCCGCCACCAGACCGGGCCCGCCCAGCCGGTGGCGGCATCGGCCGCACGGCCGTCCGGCGTGGTCGACCGCGCCGGCACCGCCGGCGCTGCCAATGTCCCGGCGGCGGGAGCCACCGCCCTCCGCGCTCCAGCAGAGGAGCCGTTCGCCCCGGACGCCGGACGCCGCCGGGTGGCCCGCAACATGCCCGCCGCTCAGGCGCTCCCGAGCGCCGGACGGCAGCAGCGCGCGCCGCTGCGCAATGCACGCTTTGGCAGTGCCGCCGCGATGGTCGAGCCCCTCGATAGCGACGATCCCGCGATCCCCTTCGACCGCGTCCCCTACGTCCCCTCCGATCTCCGCCGGGTGGCGTTGATCGCCGCCACGATGATCGTCCTCATACTGATCGCCTGGGCCATCGTGAGCAACGTCGTCGACTGAGCGAAGGGCGCGCGGATGCGGGTCATCCTCTACACGGGTAAGGGCGGGGTGGGCAAGACTACGGTGGCCGCCGCCACCGCGCTTCGCTGTGCGGACCTGGGTCAGCGCACCCTGGTGATCAGCACCGATGCCGCCCACAGCTTGGGCGACTCCCTCGACGCGCCACTCGGCGAGGAGCCGAGGGCGGTTGCGCCCAACCTCTGGGCCCAGGAGGTCAACGCGCTCCAGCAGCTGGAGAGCCACTGGGACCGGATCCGGGTCTACCTCAGCTCACTCTTCGCTTCCCAGGGCGTCGACGACATCGTCGCGGAGGAGCTGGCCTCGCCACCGGGGATGGAGGAGGTGGCCTCCCTGATGCAGATCCGGCACCACAAGACCGAGGGGAAATTCGACACCTTGATCGTCGACTGCGCGCCGACCGGGGAGACCTTGCAGCTGCTCTCCTTCCCCGACGTGGCCCGTTGGTATCTGCAGCGGCTCTTCCCCGCCTCGCGCGCGGTGATGAAGGTGGCCCGGCCCATGGTGCAGCCCTTCGTCTCCATCCCCCTGCCCCCCGACGACGTCTTCGTGCACATCCGGAACCTGCTGCTCGACCTGGAGAGCATGAAGAGCATCCTGGGCGACCCCAAGACGTGCACGGTGCGACTGGTGCTCAACCTCGAGAAGATGGTGCTCAAGGAGGCCCAGCGCGCCTTCACCTACCTCAGCCTCTACGACTACCTCGTCGACCTGGTGGTGGTCAACCGGGTGCTTCCCCCCGAGGTCACGGACGGCTACTTCGCCGCCTGGCGAGAGGTCCAGAGCCGCTACGACCAGACGGTGGAGTCGCTCTTCGACCCCATCCCGATCCACCGCTCGAAGCTCTTCGACCACGAGATCGTCGGGCTCGACGGACTCCGGGAGCTGGCCTCGGCGCTCTTCGCCGAGGAGAACCCGGCCCAGGTCTACTACCACGCCGTGCCCCAGCGCCTGCGCAAGGTGAACGGACGCTACGAGCTCCAGCTCCAGCTCCCCTTCATCTCCCGGGAGGACGTCGACGTCAGCCACAGCGAGGGCGAGCTGTTCGTCACGGTCGGAGCCTACAAGCGGGAGATCTCGCTGCCTCGCATCCTCAACGGCAAGGTGGTGAGCAGAGCCAGGCTGGACGACGGCCTGCTGCGCGTGACCTTCGCGGAGAGCCGGACATGAACACTGGCGTTGGGAGGAGACAAGACCATGGCTGACAGCATCGGCGGCATCCCGCTGCGACTCTTCGAGGAGGCCGCGCGACAGTTCAACAAGGTCGTGCCCCCGGAGGCCACGACACATTTCATCAACGCGCAGCGCGAGGTCGTGCTCGGTCTCACCGCGCTGCTCGAGACCCGCAACGAGGCGCCGCCCAGCCGGTCCGGGCGACGCCGCTCCCCGGCCACGCCGGCCCGCTCCCGGCGACCCCGCCGCGTCCCCGTCGATTGACGCCGCCTTCCGGCCCCAGCGCTGCCGTCACCGGTTGACCCGCCACGCCCGGCGGGGGCGCAGACTCGGATGAGCGGAGACCAGCCCGTCAGCAGCCGGCTGGCCAGGATCCTCTTCCGCGACCATCCCCCCAAGGGACGGCTGCCGACGGTGGTGGTCGACGGCACAGCCTGGCCGGTGGGCGGCGCTCAGCTCGCCGCCGTTCACCACGGCCGCGTGCTCCTGCAGTTCCGCCCCTGGCCGCCCGGGTGGGAGCTGCCCGGCGGGCACGGGGAACCCGGCGAGGAGCCGGCGGACACCGCCGTGCGCGAGGCCGAGGAGGAGACCGGCCACAGCTTCCGTGTGCTGGGCCTGGTCGGCGCCTACAGCTGGGACGGACTGCGCGCCGCCGGGGACGCGGTGTTCCTCGGCGAGATCACCGGGGGGAGGGCGCGGCGCAGCATCGAGGCCTGGGCGGTCCGCCTCTTCGCTCCCGAGGAGCTGCCGGCGACGCTCTTCCCCTGGTGCCGGGACCGCGTCCTGGACGCTCTCGCCTGCAGCCGCGGAGCGGCTCCGGTCCACCGCGTCCAACCGGTGACAATGCGCCACGTGATGGGCTTCGGGACCACCTGGATGCGCGCCCCGGTGGATGCTCTCGGGCGGCGCCGGCGGCCTCCCGGGGGGGTTGGCTGAATGGCCGGGCTCGGAGCTGTGGCCCCGCCGGCCGGCACCCCCGGCCCGTGACGGCGCTGCTCTTCGCCGGCGCTCTGCTGCTGATCGCGGCGGCGTCGGGGCTGTTCACGAACGCGGTCGAATGGGCGGGGCATCTGCTCCAGCTCGGCGCCGGCGCGACCGGCAGCCTGCTGGCTGCGTTCGGTACGGCTCTCCCGGAGACGATGGTGGTGGTCGTGGCCCTCCTGGGTGGGGCCTCCGACCGAGATCAGATCGCCACCGGTGCCGTGCTCGGCTCCTCCTTCCTCCTGGTCACGCTGGGGGGCGCCGTGACCGGCGTGGCCGTGCTGAGCCGGAGCCGATCCCGAAACCTGGAGGTCGACGCCGAGCAGGTTCGCCGCGATCTGGGGGTCTTCCTCACCGCCTTCGGCTGCGCGGTGGCCTCGACTGTGCTGTCGCATCCCGAGCGAGTGGTCGTCGGGGTGCTCCTGCTCATCCTCTACGCGGGATATGCGCGCTCCACCGCCGGAGGGGCGCCGCGCGATGGCGACGCTCCGGAACCACTGCACATCGTCCGCTGGCGGACCGGGCCGCCTCCCGGGTGGGTGGTCGGAGCGCAGCTGGCCGGCGCCACCGTCCTGCTCGCCGTCGGGTCGGCGCTCTTCGTCGACGCCATCCACTCCGCCGCCGTGAGCCTTGGGTGGAACGCGCTCGTGCTGGCGGTCATCGCCGTTCCGTTCGCGACCGAGCTGCCCGAGACCCTCAACAGCGTGCTCTGGATCCGCAGCGGCGAGGACTCGCTCGCTCTCGGCAACGTGGCCGGAGCCATGGCCTTCCAGGCCTGCATCCTCGGCTTCGTCGGGGTCACCTTCACCAGCTGGCAGCTCGGCGCCTCGGGTCTGCTGAGCGCCGGCTGTGCCTTCGTGACCGGCCTCTACCTGCTCGGGCTTCTGCGCCGGGGCCGCACCCACGGAGGCTGGTTGCTGCTGGCCGGGCTCCCCTGGCTGGGCTATCTCGTCGCCGAGCTGGCCACCTCGGGACGGCTCAGCCTATGAGTCGAGCCACGGCGAGGCCGGGGGAACGGAGCGGTTGGGGGCGGGGGCGAGGCGCGCGCCAGCCGGCCGCGCCCCGCCCGCCACGGTGTCAGTGCGGCGAGCCGTCTGAACCGCCCTTCCCCTTGCCGCTCGAGAAACCGGGAGTGCCGCCCCGGGGCCCGGAGCCAGTGGTCCTGGAGTCGCTGCCGGACGAGGTGTTCCCCTTGTCGGAGGACGAGCCGCCGCGGTCCGACGAGGAAACGGTCCCCCCGATGCTCAGCTGGAAGCCCGAGAGGGTGGTGGGACCGGCCAGCTCACTGGAGACGGCCCACGGCGAGGGCGGCAGCTTGGGGTGAGGAGGCGCCGACATGATGACCACGTTGCTGGCGTCGACCGTGCCCGACCCCGCGGAGGTCCCATACACCACCACGTCCGCGCCCACGACGACATCCGAATACGTGGGTGTGCTCACCCCGTGCTCCAGGTAGGTGGTCGACCCTGACAGGTCGACGGTCCAGGTCTGCTTGTTCCAGCCGGTCACGGTGAAGCTCCCGGTGGCGCTGGCCGGCGCCGTCGCCACCGTCCCCTGCACCACCGGCCTCTGCATGATCGTCACGCTGCTGGCGGTGACCGTGTCGGTTGCGGTCGACGTCCCGAACACGACCACCTCGTCGCCGGCTGCGACATCGGAGTAGTTGGGCGAGGAGACACCACGCTCCGTGTAGGCCGTGGTCCCGGTGAGGTCGACGGTCCAGGTCTGGTTCTTCCAGGCCGTCACCGTGAAGCTCCCGGTCGAGCTGGCCGGCGCCGTGGCCACCGTGCCCCGCACCACCGGCCGGAGCATGATCGTCACGCTGCCGGCGGTCACCGTGTCGGTCCCGGTCGAGGTTCCGAACACGACCACCTCGTCCCCCACGGCCACATCGACGTAGGTGGGCGAGGTCACACCACGCTCCGCGTAGGTGGTCGACCCGGTGAGGTCGACGGTCCAGGTGGTGCCGCCGCGCGTGGTCAGCGTGAAGCTGCCGGTTGCGCTCGCCGGAGCGGTCGCCACCGTTCCGGAGACGACCGGCCGCTCCGAGACCCACACGCTGCCGGCGTCGACGGTGTCGGGTGCGGTCGTGGTCCCGTCCACGGCCACCTGGTCACCGACGGCAACGTTGCTGTAGGTGGGCGAGGTGACTCCGGCCTCGGAGTACGTCGTGGAACCGGAGAGGTCCACCGTCCAGGTGGTGCCCCCCCAGGCGACGAGCGTGAAGCTGCCGGTGGCGCTCGCCGGCGCTGTGGAGACGGTGCCGGCGACCGCAGGCCAGTTGCCCGGAGAGAACAGCCCGCCATGGCCGGACCCCAACGGTACGGCACCGACGCTCATCGCACCGGCGATCAGCAGTCCGGCCGCCACAACACCGCCCACCGCCCAGCTGGTCAGCCGGCCGCCCGCGACGTGGCGAAGCACCGGGAACGAGTTCATGCTCAGCTTCATCGGTCCTTCTCCTCCTCGAACACTGGGAAGTCCCCCCCAGGTTCCCGGCCCACCCGCGCTCAGCTTTGCGGTGGACCTCGGACGGGAATGAGCTCCTCGGGCAGGGTAGCCCATCGGTACCGGCGATGTCACCCAGCCGTCATCAGCCCGTCACGTGGCACGATGGCCCGGCGATGGGCCCCGCCGACACCTACACGCACGGCCACCAGGAGGCGGTGCTGCGGTCGCATCGCTGGCGGACCGCCGGCAACTCGGCCGCCTATCTGCTGCCCCATCTGCGACCCGGGCTGCGCCTGCTCGATGTCGGCTGCGGGCCGGGGACGCTCACCGCGGAGCTGGCGCGGCGAGTGGCGCCCGGCGAGGCGGTCGCCATCGACCTCTCCGCGGAGGTCGTCGCCGAGGCACGCGCGCACGCCCAGGACGCCGGTGCCCCGAACATCACCTTCCTGGTCGGGGACTTCCGGGCCGCCGGGCTGGAGGGCGAATCGTTCGACGTGGTCCACGCCCATCAGGTGCTCCAGCACCTGCGCGACCCGGTGGGGGCGCTGGCGGAGATGCGGCGGCTGCTGCGCCACGGCGGGCTGGCGGCGGCGCGGGACGGTGACTACTCGGCGATGACGTGGTGGCCAGCGAGCGACGCGCTCGAGCGCTGGCGCCAGATCTACCTCGCGGTGACGCGGCGGAACGGCGCTGAGGCGGACGCCGGACGCCGGCTCCTCAGCTGGGCGCGCGCGGCCGGGTTCACCGATGTCGCCTACTCGACCTCCAACTGGACGTTCGCGACGCCCGCTGATCGCCGCTGGTGGTCGGAGCTGTGGGCGGAGCGGACGACCTCGTCGGAGTTCGCCCACCAGGCGGTCGCCTACGGGACCGCGACCCCGGCGGAGCTGGGGGAGGTGGCCGCCGGCTGGCGAGCTTGGGGGGAGAGCCCCGACGGCGTCTTCATCGTGGTCGGCGGCGAGATCCTCGCCCGCCCCTGATCGATCCCGGCTCAGCCGCCGGCCGTCCCCTCCAGGCGCTCCCTGACCTCCTCCGGCCACCGCAGGAGGACGGTGCCGTTGGAGCCTCCGGTCACGGGCTGATGGGGCGGCAGGCCCCAGACCGCCTTCCAGACCGTGACTCCGGCCCGGCGGCCTGCCTCGACGTCGGTCTCGTTGTCGCCGACGTACACCGCCTCGGACCGGTCGACGCCAAGGCGCCGCAGCGCCAGCAGCAGCCCTTCGGGGCTGGGCTTGGGCTCGCGAACATCGTCGAGCCCGACCACGACCTGGAAGAGGTCGCGGAGACCGGTCGCTCCCAGGCCATCCTCGAGCGCGGTGCGCCGGCGCGAGGAGACCACGGCGAGGGCGCGGCCGGCGAGCGCGAGGCCCTCGAGAAGACGATCGATACCGGGGAAGCGCGTGGGCGGCCCCTGACGCTCGAAGAGGGGGAGGATCTCGGTGACCCGGCCCGGCCAGGCCAGCTCGATCCGCGTGACCAGAGGCTCGCCGTCGTGCCGCCAGAAGACGGCCGCACCCGAGAGCGAGTCGGGGTCGGCGCCCACCAGGTCGGCGACCGCGGCCTCGTCGGCCGAGCGGCTGGCCACCAGCGTCCCGTCGAAGTCGAAGATCACCGCACGGATGGACGCTGCGGGTGCGGGGGCCCTCGGCGCGCCGGTCAGTGGAAGAGGAGCATCGCCGCGCCCGCCCCAGCGATCAGGGGGGCCCCGACGCAGGCGGCGAGCATCTGCATCGAGTCCGTCTCGCGCGGCCACCACTGATGGGGGACGGCCCGGTTGATGGGCACCCGGGCGCGGCGGCGGCGGGCCGGCTGGCCCAGGACGACGGTGATGGCTATGCAGAAGAGGGAGACGAAGAGTGCGTAGTCGGCGGTCTGGGCGGCTACGCCGGTAGCGCCCGCGTGCCACAGCAGCGCCACGATGGTGAACGTCCCCAGGCCCAGGGCGCCCCCCAGCAGCGCCCCGAGGAGCGGGGCCCCGAGGCTGAGGCGCGGCTGGCGCGGAACCGGCATGGCGACGCCAGCGTACCACCCGGCGGCAGTTCGTCCCAGAGGGCCGGTTCGGGGTGGGCGATGCCCTGGATGCACCTCCCCGTCACAGCGAGCGGGGTGACATGACGATCTGCAACGAACCTGGTACGTCTGTTGACCGCATCGTTGCAAGCGCCTAATCTCAGTTCGCACCGCGCGCAGCGGGGCAGTCCCCCACCGTTCCCACCCAACGTCCCAGCAGGTGACCTCGATGCCCCCATCCCCCCGGTTCGCCGTGGCGGCCCTGGGCGCGACCGCAGTGGCCGTCGCCCCGGCAGCGGTCATGGCATCGACCTACGTGGTGCGCCCCGGCGACACCCTGACCGCGATCGCGCTCCGCCACGGCTCGTCGGTCCAGGCGATCGTCGACGCCAACCGCCTCGCCGACCTCGCCCCGCTGCGGGTGGGCCAGCTGCTCGAGATCCCCGACCCCTCGCGCAGCCTTCCCGCCTACGTAGCGGGCAGCCAGGACTACGACACCTGCACGATCACCGAGGGCGAGACGCTCTGGATCATCTCCCGGCGTTACGGTGTCGACCCCACCGCGCTGGCCCGCGCCAACGGGCTCAACGTCAACGCCCTGCTCCCCGCCGGGGCCCAGATCCAGGTCCCCGGCCGGCTGGTCCGGGTGAGCGCGCTGCTCACGCACGTGGCCCAGCAGGTCCAGGTGGACCCGCGGCTGGTCAAGGCGGTGGCCTGGATGGAGTCGGGCTGGCGCCAGGACCTGACCTCCCCGACCGGGGCGGTCGGCCTGATGCAGGTCGAGCCCTACACGGGCGAGTGGGTGTCCCAGTTCCTGGCCCACCGCGCCCTCAACGTCCGCACCGCGGAGGACAACGTGACCGCGGGCGCTCTCCTGCTCGGCCACCTGCTGTGGATGCACGAGGGCGACACCGGCCGGGCCCTGGCCGCCTACTACCAGGGCGACGCCAGCATCGGGGAGCACGGCCTCTTCCTCGACACCCAGCAGTACCAGCGAGCGGTCCTCGACCTGATGGCCTCGGAGTAGCGGCGGCGGACCCCGATCCGGAGGAGTTTTCTCCACAGGCTTGTGCACAAAACCCACAAGCCCGGGGCGCTACCGTCCCGGGATCGTCTCCACCGGCAGGGAGAGGCAGCGCACCCCACCCCCCGCCTTGATGAACTCGCTCATCGGAAGGGCGACGGCCCGGTAGCCCAACTCGCCGAGCGGTCCGGCTAGGCTCTCCACGCCCACCGAGGAGACGACCACCTGCCCGATGGGCATCGCGTTGCAGACGAATCCGGCCGCGAGCCGGTCGGGGACCTCGATGACCCGGGCGGCGAGCCGGCGCACGGCCTCCCGGGAGCTGGACGAGAAGGCGGTCGGGGCGAAGAGCACGGTCTGTGGGTCGAGGGGACAGAAGCAGGTGTCGAGGTGGTAGTAGCGAGGGTCGACCAGCTCCAGGGCCACCGCCTCGACCTCCAGCGCGGCGGCGACCCGCGGGATCGCGGCCCGGTCAGTGCGGAAGCCGTGGCCACAGACCAGGGTCTCGCCGAGGAAGAGGGCGTCGCCGGCGCCCTCGAAGGCCAGGCCCCCGGTGTCGAACGTGCGCAGCCCCCAGCTCTCGAAGAGCTCGCGCCAGCGGCTCTCCTCTCCCTGCCTCTGCGCGTGGTGGAAGCGGCTGAGCACCACCCGCCCGGCGTGGACCACCCCGGCGTTGGCGGTGAAGACCATGTCGGGCAGCCCAGCGACGGGGTCGGCCAGGACGACGTCGACGCCGAGGTCCCGGTAGGTGAGGCGCAGCGCCTCCCACTCCGTCCCGGCGCACTCGAGGTCCACCCCGCTGGCGACGTGCATCCAGGGGTTGATCTCGTACTCGACCCCGTAGTGGGTCGGGGGACACATCAGCATGGGCATCGGCGATGCCTCGTCGGGACGGGCCGATCGCGCCATGGCGGGGAACTCCCGTCAACCGTGCCCCGATGATCGCACAGCCGACCCGGACGCCTGCGCCGGATCACTCCGGAGCGGCGGGGGGCATCTCCAGGGGGAGGGCCGTGAGCACCGTCGGCCGGAAGCCCGCCGAGGTCACCGGACGGCTCGGCGGCGGGGGGAGGGGGTCCCTGCGGATGCACCAGGCCGGGTCGATGTCGTCGCGCAGGGTGACCACCTCGGCGTGGCGGAGCCGTCCGTCCACCTCCCGACCGCCGTGATCCACGGTCGCGATGAGCGGTGAGCGCATCTGCCCCCCGGGGGCGGCCCAGCGCCAGAGCGTCGAGGTCTCGGCGATCTCGGACCGCCCCGCCTCCACCAGCCGCGAGCCGACATACTCGGCCAGCCGGAGGCGGCGGTGCCGGGTGGAGCCCAGGACGCGGTCGGCGCCGGTGACCACGCAGTTGGCGCGCCCCCGAAGGGCGATCCGGAGCCGGTCCGGAGAGGCCACGCCGGGACGGTAGGGGGCGTCCGCGCGGCGGGCGAGAAGGGCGGGCAGGCGGCGGGGGGCGGCGGCCTCGGCGAGCGCCTCGCCCTGGCCGGCGACCCAGTCAGGCACCTGGATCCTGGGGTCGGGCAGGGGCAGGCCCTGGAGGAGGTCGAGGCGGCGGTCGAGGGCGAGGCCCATGGTCTGCCGGCCGTCGAGGTGGAGCACGTCGATGGCCAGATAGACGGCGGGAAGGCGAGATTGCGTGGCCGGGCCGAGCGCCATGCGCTCCCCCAGCGCCGCCAGGTCGGGGCACCCGGACGGGTCGAGCACGGCGACCACCCCGTCGAGGACCACCGAGCGCGCGCCGAGCGTCGCGGCGGCGGCGACGATCTCCGGGTAGCGGTCGCTGGTATCGGCGAGGGTTTCACCCTGGAGGCGGATGCCCTCGGGCGAGGCGAAGAGGAGCGTGCGCGCCCCATCCCAGTCGATCGAGAAGCGGAAGTCGGGGTCGTCGAACGCCCCGACACAGGGCACCGAGAACTCGGGGAGGACGCGCCCGGGCAGGACCGGGGGGACGGGCAGGCGCAGCGGGAGGGCCGGGTCGGCGCTGCGAGGGTGACGACCCCGGTCGGCGGAGGTGGGCACCGGGGTCAGGATGCCCGGCTACGACGTCCGGCTGCGGCCCGTGCCGGCGGCTCCTCCTCGGCATCGGCGGCCACCCGTAGCCGGGAGGAGGCCTCCACGGACGCGCGCAGGGCCGCCATCAGGTCGGTGACCTGAGCCACCGCCGGGGCCGGCGCGCGCTCCGGCGGCCGGTCCTCGAGCTTGGCCTCGACCAGACGGACCACGGCGTCGCGATACCCGTCGCGGTGGCGGGCGGGGTCGAAGGTGGCGGCGAGGTTGTCGATGAGCATCACCGCCATCTCCAGCTCCCGGGCGTGGACGTCGACATCGGCCGCGGGGAGGGCGAGCTCGCCGGCATCGCGGATCTCGTCCGGCCAGTGCAGGGTGTTGAGCAGGATCGCCCGGTCGTGGAGTGCCAGCCGGCAGAGCTGCTCGCGGTCCCGCATCGCCACCTTGCCGACCGCCACCTTCCCCGTCTTCTCGAGCGCCATCTTGAGAAGCTGGTAGGGCTTCACCCCCACCTTCTCGGGCTCCAGGTAGTAGGCGCCCTTGACGTAGACCCCCGCGTCGATCTCGGAGTCGTCGCAGAACTCGAGGATCTCGATGGTGTGGGTGGTGGTCAGCGGCAGGCTGTCCAGCTCCTCGTCATCCACCTGGACGTACTCGTCCTTGCCGACCTCGAAGCCGCGCACGGCGTCGTTCCAACCGACCTCGACATCCTCCACCGGGCACCAGCGCTTGTTGCGCAGCGGGGCGCCGTCACGCGGGCAGAGGAGGCGGAAGGAGACCCCCTTGGACTCGTTGGCGAGGTACATGCGCACCGGGATGGCGACCATGCCGAAGCTGATGGCGCCCCTCCACATCGACCTGGGCATCGACCGAGTATATGCGGGCGCCCCCGAAAGTGGATCAGCCCACTCAGGATTCGCCGATCCTCACCACTGCCAGCGGGTCGCCGGCGAGCTGCCGAGCAGGTCGAAGCCGGGGTCCTCGACCGGGACGAAGGCGGACTCCACCGCCACCCGCCCGGGGCCGATGCAGCGCAGCCAGAGGTAGCGGTTCCCCCATGAGCGCCAGGACTTCCAGGTGCCGCCGGGATGCTCGAAGTGGAGCTGCAACCCCACCGAGAGGTCCTTGTAGAGAAGCGCCGTGGGCTTGATGAGCATGGTCTCGCCGGGCCCGAGGCGGCGGACGAAGGCGTTGCCCTTGGCGTGGAGGAGGACCAGCCCCGGAGCCTGGGGCGCCGTGAACCGGTCCAGGAACTGGCCCATCGGGAAGTGGGTCTCCTGCTCGTCCCGGCCCTTCTGGGTCATGAACCAGATCCCGCTCATCGAGAAGTCGTAGGCGGTGGCGCTGCTGGCGATCAGCATGGCGTGCTCGCGGACGTCGACCCCGGTGCCCACCTGGATCGGCAGGGCCACGATCTCCCCGGCCGCGTCCTGGCTGAAGCCGATGTGGCCCTTGCCGCTCGCCTGGACCATCACCAGCGGTATCCCCGCCAGCATCCGGGAGAAGCCGCCGCGCATCCGCATGACGCCGATCGTCACCCCCGGGTCGACGTAGAGGAGGGTGTGGTGCATGAAGTAGACGGACTCGCCGCCGTCTAGCGCCACGTCCGCCACCGGGACCACCGCGCCCTCGATCTGGCAGGTGGACTGGCCGAACTGGATCTTGGCCATGTCCTTGACCGCGGGAAGCTGGGTCCAGCCCGATGTGTCCTGGATCGCCCTGACGTCGACGGGTGCACCGCACGAGGGGCAGCTCGCCCCTGGGTTCTGGCTGACCATCGAGCACCAGGGGCAGCTGTAGGAGCCGGGCGGAGCCGGCGCCGCGGCCGGCGGCGGGGCCGCGGACGCGGGCGGGGGCGCGGCGAAGCTCGTGCCGGGCGGCACCTGCTGCGGCGGGAAGGGTCCCCCCAGGCCGGCCAGCTGCGCGAGGTCGGGGATGGGGAGGCCGAAGCGTCCCCGCCGGAACGGCATCGGCATGCCGGGTTGCGGTCTCCACCCGGGGGCTCCGGGGGGTGGGCCGCCAGGAGGCGGGATGGCGGCGGGCTGGCCGCCGGGAGGAGGGGCTCCGGCGGGCGGGCCGCCCGGCGCTGCCGGGTTGGCGGGGGAGCCGAAGTTGGGGGAGCCCTGGCCCGGCTCAGCCGGGTTGGCGGGGGAGCCGAACGGACCGGGGCCGGGCGGCGGAGAGGGAGGGTTGGAGGCCATCTCGCGCTACTCGGTGTTGTGGTGGACGTACATCGACTGGATGCCGAGCCGCCCCGGCCCGGTCATCTTGACCATGTGCAGGCCGGCACCGCCGAACATCCCGGTCGATAGCTTCTGGGTCTCGACGGCCATCTGGACCGACGAGTCCTTGTAGAGGTAGGCGCCCGGCTCGAGCAGGATCGACTGCCCGGCCGCGAGCTGGCGCTCGAAGACGTTGCCGTAGCCGTGGAGGATGAGCAGCCCGGGCTGGCCGCTGGTCACGAAACGGTCCATGAACATCCCCTGCCCCGCGAAGAGGGCGGTGCGCAGTCCCTGGATCCGGGTGTACGAGTACTGGATGGTGTGCGAGCCGAGCAGGAAGGCGTGCTCGCGGGCGTCCAGCTCCATCCCCTGCTGGAGGGGCAGCACGACCAGCTCGCCGGTCTGGTCGCGGGAGAACGCGATCCGCCCGGGGCCGCGGGCGGTGGTGATGATGTGAGGCATCCCGGCGAAGGAGCGCTTCACCATCCCCGGCAGCGCCATCACGCTGACCGGGACGGTCTCGTCCTTCCAGAGCATCACGTGGTGCTCGAAGAAGACGCCGTCCTCGGGGGTGAGGGTCAGCTCCGCGACCGGGACCAGCTCCCCCTCCACCTGGCAGGCGGAGGTGCCGAAATGGAACTCGGTCATGTCCCGCAGGCGGGGAGCCTCCCGCCATCCCGAGTCGGACACCAGGTTGCGCACGTCGAGAGGCGCACCACAGACCGTGCACGTCTGGGCCCCGGCCGGGCTCTGCCCGTGGCACCACTGGCACTCGATGCGCTGGCCAACAGCTTCCATGACGGCGATCCTCCTCTCTTCGGGCGTAGACATCGTATCCGGCCGGCCCGGGGTGCGGGGGCGCTCCGGGCCGGCGGCTACGACGGCTTCGGCGGCGTCAGCCGGCCGGCGGCTCTGGTGCGGAAGGCGGTGCGACCGGTGGGGCGGCCGGGGCGGCGGGAGCCGGCGCGGCGCCGACCACCTGTCCGCAGCCCGCACAGAAGCGCGCCCCCGCGGGGAGCTCGGCGCCACAACCGGTGCAGTGCGCCGCCGCCACTGCCATCGGGGCCCCGCAGCTGGCGCAGAACTTGCCGCCGGTCGGGGTGGCAGCGTGGCACTGTGGGCACTGGACGGTGCCTGCGGGCGCGGCGGCGACGGCCGGCTGCCCGTAGCCGCCGGCACCGCCCGGGAATTGGCCCGGCGGAGGCGGAGCCGCCTGGACCGGCTGCGCCATCTGACCCCCGAGACCGAAACCGGCCGCCATGAACGCGGGAGCGACCGCGCCGCCGCCCTGAGCCATCCCCTGGCCGGCGCCGAGGGCCATCTCCCCCGCCGCGTATCCCTGGAACGAGCCGGCGAGCCGCGAGTAGGCGGTGTCCTTGCTGAACTGCTCGAGCCGCTGCTGGGACTCGTCGTCGAGGCTGATCGTAAAGTTCCCCATCCGGGCCACGGTCAGGCCGTAGGTGGCCAGCTGCTCGTTGGCCAGCTCGATGATCGCCTTCTCGATGTCCTCGGTGTAAGCGGCGAGCCCCAGGATCGGCCAGCCGTTGCGCACGATCTGCTTGGTGACGTCGGTGCGCAGCACCTTCAGCAGCTGCTCGGCCACCCAGTTGGTGACCGCGGAGTTGTCGGTGACATCCACCGTCCCCACCAGGTTGACGAGCAGGTTGGAGGGGTCCACCACCTTGAGGCTGTAATCGCCGAAGACCCGCAGCGAGACGATCAGCGTGCTCACCGGATCCTGGACCGAGTCGATCTTGCCCCCGAAGCGGTTCTGGGTGAACTCGCGATTGCCGACGAAGTACAGCTCGGAGCGGTAGAGGTTGCCCCCGCTGAGGGCGTCGGCGAAGATGCCCAGGAAGGGCAGCTCGGTGGCGTCGATCGAGTGCCGGCCGGGCGGCAGGGTGCCCTTGACCTGGCCCTGGTACATGAAGACGGCGAGCTCGTCCGGCGCGACGATCGCGTGGGTGAAGCGCCGGATCTCGTGGTCCGGCCACTTGAAGACGATCTGGCCCTTG
The DNA here is from genome assembly GCA_964508345.1 of uncultured Actinomycetes bacterium. Taxonomy (GTDB): domain Bacteria; phylum Chloroflexota; class Dormibacteria; order Aeolococcales; family Aeolococcaceae; genus Changshengia. Next base: position 261,893 of record CAZDTK010000002.1, read on the forward strand.
CGGTCGTCGGGGACCGCGATGTTCTCTCGCGCGCCGGGGAAGAACGCAGGCATGGGGGACGCCTCCTCTCGTGGGACTCTCGGGTCAGATTATGGATGCTGCGAGCGCAATCCCAACGCCCGGCGCACCGAGCCGATCTGCAGAATGGACCAGAGGCCGGCGGCGATCACTGCGAGACCGAACCCGGCCATGGCGATCAGGAGGCAGATGACGAGCGCGGCCGCCACGCCGTGGGCTCCCCAGACCGCCACCACGATCATGAGGAGGATCCACCCGACGATCGCGGCCAGGGCCGCGGCGGCACCGACCACGAGAAGGCCGACCCCGACCAGGCCCGCCAGGAGCCGGTCCATGGCGGAGGGAGGGGACAGGTTGGGGGTGGGGTTGAACCAGGGCCGCATCAGCCCCCAGCGTAGTCGGCGGGCGGCAAAACTGTCAAAGCTGCTGCGGATGCCCGCCGGCCCGGGAAGCGCCGAGTACGATGCTGCCAGCGTGCCGCCGGGCGCCTCGGCGGCCGCGTTGATGGTGCCGGCGCAGCCCGCCGGAGCATCACCTCTCCCGCCCCATCCGCCCCCCTCGGAGCCGCGCCCGTTGGCCACCTCCCCGATCGCCTCCTCCTCCCACCGGCAACCGGCCGTGCCCATCGGGGCTCCTCCGGCGACGGCGGCCACCTCGAGAGTGGTCATCGAGCAGCCCCGGCCGAGCGTCGACTGTGGGAGCCTGCCCGCCAAGGCGACGGTCGGGCTCCCCCTCACCGTCAGCGCCACCATCTTCGCGGACGGCCACGGCCTGGTCTTGGGCTGGGTGCGCCACGGCCGCCCGGGCACCGGCGCCGAGGCCGCCTCCCGCTGGCACGAGGTGCCGCTGCGGTCGGAGGGCAACGACCGGCTGGCCGCGGTCATCGTTCCCGCGCGGGTCGGCCCGTGGGCCTTCGAGATCGTGGCGCTGCCCGACGGCTACGGCACCTGGCTCCTCGACCTGCGGGTCCGGCTGGACGCCGGCCAGGACGTCCGCCTGGAGCTGGAGGAGGGCGCCCGGATGGCGGCGGCGGCGGCGGCGCTTCCAGGGACCGGCGAGCGCGACCGCCAGGGGCTGAACGCACTGGCCACCCGGCTGCGCGATCCCGCCGAGAGCCAGGCCCACCGCGTCCGGGAGGCCGCGCGACCGGCCGCAGTGGCGCTCATGCAGCGCACCGCCGACCGCCGGACGGCGACGCGCAGTGGACCCTGGCCCCTGATGGTGGAACGCAAGCTGGCGGGCTTCTCGGCGTGGTACGAGATGTTCCCGCGCTCTGAGGGGGCCGAGCCGCCCCGGAGCGGTACCTTCGCGACCGCGTCGAGGCGCCTGGCCGACATCGCGGCGATGGGCTTCGACGTCCTTTACGTCCCGCCCATCCACCCCATCGGCCACGCCTTCCGGAGGGGGCGCAACAACAGCGCGCATGCCTCCCCCACGGACGTCGGGTCCCCGTGGGCGATCGGCGCCGCGGAGGGAGGGCACACCTCCGTCCATCCCGACCTCGGCAGCCTCGACGACTTCGCCCTCTTCCTGGCCGAGGCGGAGCGGCAGGGGCTCGAGGTCGCCCTCGACTACGCGCTCAACTGCAGCCCCGACCACCCCTGGGTGCGCGAGCACCCGGAATGGTTCTCCCATCGTGCCGACGGCAGCATCCGCTACGCGGAGAACCCGCCCAAGCGCTACCAGGACATCTATCCACTGGACTTCGACACCGCCGACCGCGCCGGCCTGTGGGTGGCGCTGCGCGAGGTCATGCTCTTCTGGATTCGCCGGGGCGTGCGAGTCTTCCGGGTCGACAATCCCCACACCAAGCCGTTCGCGTTCTGGGAATGGCTGATCGCCGAGGTCCGCCGCGACCACCCGGAGGTCGTCTTCCTGGCCGAGGCGTTCACCCGGCCGGCGGTGATGCGGCGGCTGGCCAAGGTCGGCTTCAGCCAGTCGTACACCTACTTCACGTGGCGGACCACCAAGGCGGAGCTCGGCGAGTACCTGACCGAGCTGGCCGGCACCGACCAGGTCGACTGGTTCCGGCCGAACTTCTGGGTCAACACCCCCGACATCCTTCACGCCTACCTTCAGGAGGGCGGCCCCGCCGCCTTCCGGGTGCGCGCGGTGCTGGCGGCGCTGGCCGCGCCCTCCTGGGGGATGTACAGCGGCTACGAGCTGTGCGAGCGGGTGGCCGCGGCGGAGGGCAGCGAGGAGTACGCGAACTCGGAGAAGTACGAGCTCCGTCCCCGCACCTGGGACCGCACGGACAGCCTGGCGCCCTTCGTGACCCGGCTCAACGAGATCCGGCGCCGCCATCGCGAGGCGATCGCCCTGCTGCCGGCGCTTCGCCTCCAGGAGATCAAGAACGAGAGCATGCTCTGTGTCAGCCGGATGAGCCAGTCGCGCGACGACGTGCTCCTGGTGGTGGTCAACCTCGACCCGCACCACGTCCAGGAGGGCACGATCTGGCTGGACCTGGAGGCGCTCGGCATCGCCGGCGACATCCCCTTCGAGGCCCACGACGAGCTGAGCGGCGCCACCTACGTCTGGCAGGGTCCGGAGAGCTACGTCCGCCTCGACCCGGCCGTGCAGCCGGCCCACGTCCTCCACCTCCGGCCCCGCCGGTGAGGGAGCCGGTGCCGCCGGCGACCTCCGGCGCCGTGGCCGGGACCGCAGCCACGCCGAGCCCCCACCAGCAGGCGCCGCCGCCGGCGCAGGTCCCGGCTGACCCCCTCTGGTTCAAGAGGGCAGTCTTCTACGAGGTGCTGGTGCGCGGCTACTCCGACAGCGACGACGACGGCATCGGCGACTTCCAGGGATTGATCCAGCGCCTCGAGTACCTGCGCTGGCTGGGTGTTGACTGCCTCTGGCTGCTCCCCTTCAACGACTCACCGCTGCGGGACGGCGGCTACGACATCAAGGACTACTACGCGGTGCTCCCCGCCTACGGCGTCGTCGACGACGTCCGCGAGCTGGTCAGTCGGGCCCACGCCGCAGGGATGCGCGTGGTGATGGATCTGGTTCTCAACCACACCTCCGACCAGCACCCCTGGTTCCAGGCGGCCCGCTCGTCGCCGGACTCGCCGTACCGCGACTACTACGTCTGGTCGGCAACCAAGAACCGGTACACCGATGCCAGGATCATCTTCATCGACAGCGAGACGTCCAACTGGACCTGGGACGACAGCGCCCAGGCCTACTACTGGCACCGCTTCTTCAGCCACCAGCCGGACCTCAACTACGACAATCCCAGGGTCCGCGAGGAGATGGTCAACGTCTGCCGCTTCTGGCTGGACCTGGGGGTGGATGGATTCCGCCTGGATGCGGTCCCCTATCTCTTCGCCCGCGAGGGGACCAACTGCGAGAACCTCCCCGAGACCCACGCCTTCGTCGCCGAGCTGCGCGCCACCGTCGACCGCGAGTACGGCGGCGATCGGGTGCTTCTCGCCGAGGCCAACCAGTGGCCCGAGGACGTGGTCGACTACTTCGGCACCGAGGAGCGGCCGGAGTGCCACATGTGCTTCCACTTCCCGCTCATGCCGCGCATGTTCATGGGCCTGCGCCGCGAGCAGCGCTACCCGATCACCGAGATCCTGGAGCGCACCCCGGCGCCGCCCACACGCAGCTCGCAGTGGGGGATCTTCCTGCGCAACCACGATGAGCTGACCCTGGAGATGGTCAGCGACGAGGAGCGCGACTACATGTGGCAGGAGTACGCCAGAGACCCCCGGATGAAGCTCAACCTGGGCATCCGGCGGCGGCTCGCACCCCTGGTCGGCAACGGCAGGCGGCAGATGGAGCTCTTCTACGGCATGCTCCTCTCCCTGCCCGGGAGCCCGATCCTCTACTACGGCGACGAGATCGGGATGGGTGACAACATCTACCTCGGCGATCGCGACGGTGTGCGCACCCCGATGCAGTGGAGCGACGACCGCAACGGCGGTTTCAGCCGCGCCGACTTCGCCCGGCTCTACCTGCCCCCGCTGATGGATCCGGTTTACGGGTTCCAGTCCGTCAACGTCGAGGCTCAGCGCCGCAGCGAGAGCTCGATGCTGCAGTGGCTGCGGCGCTTCATGGCGGTGCGACGGCGCTGGCCCGTCTTCGGCCTGGGGAGCTTCGAATCGCTCGACGCGACAAACCCGTCGGTCTTTGCCTACCTGCGCACCGACGAGGATCATGCTGTCCTGTGCGTGAACAACCTCTCGCGGTTCGCCCAGCCGGTGGAGCTGGACCTGCGCCGCTATGCGGGGATGACCCCCGTCGAGATGCTGGGGAGGGTGCACTTCCCGAGGATCCGTGAGCTTCCCTACCTGCTGACCATGGCCCCGCACGGCTTCTACTGGTTCAGCATCGAGAGCGTCGAATGAGATCGTCCCGATGACCAGCGTCGGCTCCGGGTCCGGCGCCACCGCACTGGAGCCGTTCGGCATCGCCCCCCTGGCGGGGGCGATCCGCTCCTGGCTGCTGCGCGCCCGCTGGTTCGGGGGGAAGCGCCGCGAGGTGGAGCGGGTCACGCTCGACGACCTCGCGGTGCTGCGCACCGGCCTTCCCACCGTGCTCCTCACGCTCTGGCGGGTCGAGTACGCCGACGGGGGATCGGAGCTCTACAGCCTTCCCCTCGGGATCCGAACCGCCCCGGACCGGGCGGCCGGGATCGGCCATGACCAGCTGATCGGCAGCCTGGAGACGGCGGGCGGCGAGACGGTTGTGTACGAGGCCCTGGCCGACCCCGAGGCGGCCGCCGAGCTGTGGAGGATGCTGGCCGAGGAGCGCGAGGTCGAAAGCGCCGCGGGCCGGCTGGTCTGCCGCCGTTTCGCCGAGATCGACCCCACGAGCCCGGAGCCGCCCCGGCTGCTGGACGTCGAGCAGAGCAACTCGGCCGTCGTCCGGGGGCATCTCGACTTCCTCAAGTGGAGCCGGCGGATCGAGCCCGGCCCCAGCGTGGAGCTGGAGATGGCCGAGGCTCTGGGGGAGCGGCACTTCCCCCATGTGCCGGCTCTGCGCGGCCACATCAGCTACCGGCGGGAAGGCGGGGCCCCCGCCCTCCAGGCGCTGCTCCACGACTACCTCCAGAACGGCACCGAGGGCTGGCGCCTGGCGCAGACCTCGCTCCGCGACCTCTACGCGTCGGCCGAGGAGGCGGAGACGGGGTCGGCTCGGGCGCGCTGGGAGCTGGTGGACGACCAGGGCGGCTCCTTCCAAGGTGAGGCGGCCCGGCTGGGCACGGTCACCGCCGAGCTGCACCTGGCCCTGGCCGATCCCGCCCTCCCCGGGGTCCTGGCCCCGGCGGCGGTCGGGCCGGCGGAGCTCTCGGCCTGGGCGGACGCCATGACCGCGCAGCTCGACGCCCTGCTGGGCGGCGGCGAGCCGGCGCTCGCCCCCCTGGCCGAGAGGCGGGAGATCCTCGCCAGCCGGTTCGACGCCCTCCGGCACCTCCCGGACGGCGGTCTGGCGATCCGCGTCCACGGCGACTACCACCTCGGCCAGGTCCTGCGGACCGATGAGGGGTGGAAGATCGTCGACTTCGAAGGTGAGCCGGCGGGCGAGGTCGAGCAGCGGCGGCGGCGCTCCTCGCCGCTCCGCGACGTGGCGGGGATGTTCCGCTCCTTCGACTACGCGGCCACGGCGGCTCTGGTGGAGCGGATGAGCCCCGGCGACCCGCGCTGGCAGCTCCTCGCCGCCGCCGGTGAGGCCTGGACCGTCGCCAACCGGGACGCATTCTGGGCCGCATACCTGGAGCGCCTCCAGGGGAGCGGGATCCTCCCCTCGGGGGGCGGCACCCTGGTGGTGCGGCGCGCCTTCGAGGTGAGCAAGGCGGTGTACGAGGTCGGCTACGAGCTCGGCCACCGCCCGGACTGGGTCGAGATCCCGCTGCGTTTCCTGCTGGCGGCGACCCCGTGACCACGGTGCAGAGCCCGACGCTGGCGGCCGACTGCGCCCGGCTGGTGAGCGGCAATCACCACGACCCCCATCACGTCCTCGGCCCCCACCCGGCCGGCGGGGACGTGCTGGTGCGCCTCTTCCACCCCGATGTCCTGGAGGCCGCCGTGGCCCATGCCGGAGGGGTGGTCCCGATGCAGCGCATCGACGACCGCGGACTCTTCGAGGCGGTCATCCCGGGCCCGGAGCTGGCCGGATACCGGCTGCGCTGCCACAGCGCCGGCGCCAGCTGGGAGATGGACGACCCCTATCGCTTCTGGCCGACCCTGGGCGAGCTCGACCTGCACCTGATCAGCGAGGGAAGCCATCGAGAGCTGTGGCGGCGCCTCGGGGCGAGGGTCATCGAGCACCAGGGCGTGAGCGGGGTGGCCTTCGCGGTGTGGGCGCCCAACGCCCGCGGCGTGAGCCTGGTGAGCGACGCCAACGGCTGGGACGGCCGGATCCAACCGATGCGCTCGCTGGGAGCCAGCGGTGTGTGGGAGCTCTTCGTCCCGGGCATCGGGGCGGGCACCCGGTACAAGTTCCGGATCCTCCGGGCGGGCGGGCGCCGGGTCGACAAGGCCGACCCGCTGGCCCGGCGCGCGGAGCCACCGCCGAGGACGGCCAGCATCGTCGAGGAGAGCCGCCACCTCTGGGGCGATGGCGAGTGGCAGCAGCGGCGGGCGGCGCAGCCCCTCCTGGACCGTCCGATCTCGATCTACGAGGTCCACCTCGGATCGTGGCGGCGTGACCGCGACGGTCACTTCCTCACCTACGGCCAGCTCGCCGAGCAGCTGGCTGCCTACTGCGTGGAGAGCGGCTTCACCCATGTGGAGCTGCTGCCGGTGAGCGAGCACCCCTTCGACGGCTCGTGGGGCTACCAGGTCACCAGCTACTACGCCCCGACCGCCCGTTTCGGTTCCCCCGACGACTTCCGCGGGTTCGTCGACCACCTCCATCAGCGGGGTGTGGGCGTGATCCTCGACTGGGTGCCCGGCCACTTCCCCAAGGACGAGTGGGCCCTCGCCCGCTTCGACGGCACGGCCCTCTACGAGCATGCCGACCCCCGCCGCGGCGAGCAGCCAGACTGGGGCACCCTGATCTTCAACTTCGGGCGCAGCGAGGTGCGCAACTTCCTCGTCGCCAACGCCCGCTACTGGGTCGAGGAGTTCCACATCGACGGGCTGCGCGTGGACGCGGTGGCCTCGATGCTCTACCTCGACTACTCGCGCAAGCCGGGTCAGTGGCTCCCCAACCGGTACGGCGGCAACGAGAACCTGGAGGCCATCGCCCTCCTGCGTGAGGTCAATGCGGCCATCCACGCGGACTACCCGGGGGTGGTCACCATCGCCGAGGAGTCCACCGCCTGGCCGGGGGTCTCCCGACCGGTGTACGGGGGCGGGCTGGGTTTCACCTTCAAGTGGAACATGGGGTGGATGCATGACACCCTCGAGTACCTCGCCAAGGACCCCGTCTACCGCCGCTACCACCACGACCGGATGACCTTCGGATTCCTCTACGCCTGGTCGGAGAACTTCGTCCTCCCCCTCTCCCACGACGAGGTGGTGCACGGCAAGGGGTCGCTGCTCAGCCGCATGCCCGGCGACCGCTGGCAGCAGGTCGCCAACCTGCGCGCCCTGTTCGGCTGGATGTACGCGTACCCGGGCAAGAAGCTGCTCTTCATGGGCGGGGAGTTCGGCCAGGATGCGGAGTGGGGCCATGACCACTCGCTCGACTGGCACCTGCTGCAGTACGGCGAGCATCGAGGGGTGCAGCGCCTGGTCCAGGATCTCGGCGCCCGCTACCGGGAGACGGCCGCCCTGTGGGAGCGCGACCACCGCGCCGAGGGCTTCCGCTGGATCGATGCCAACAACGTGGACCAGAACATCCTCAGCTTCATCCGCTTCGAAGCCGGGGGCCGGCCGGGGCTGATCTGTGTGGCCAACTTCTCACCGGTCACCCATCAGAGGTTCCAGATCGGGCTGCCGCTGGCCGGGAGCTGGCGCGAGCTGATCAACACCGACTCGGAGATCTACGGCGGCGGCAATCAGGGCAACCTGGGCTCGGTCGTCGCCGGCCCGGTGCCCTGGCACGGGCTGCCCTTCTCAGCCGCGATCACCGTCCCCCCGCTGGGGGTGGTCTGGCTGGCGCCGGAGGAGGCGTGATCAGGTCGGGGCATGTCGGGCGATCCGCGCGACTGCTCACTGCAGGGGTTAGGCTTAGGGTCTGAGAGGAGGCCGGGGGCACCGGTTCCGGACCCGGGCAGCCTGATCACCTGGTGAATGAGTCATGGACATGTCGTCGGTACGCGAGCGGCTGGAGGCGGAGAGGGCGCGTCTCCAGGGGGTCATCGACGCCGCCGGCCGGGAGCCGGGGACCGAGGAGGGCGGCCGGCCCGACCAGCTCCCCGCCGAGCAGGCCGCCGACACCCTCAACCGGGAGCTCGACTCCTCGGTCGAGCTGCGGGTCCGAGCCGAGCTGGGCGAGGTGGAGGCGGCACTGCACCGGCTGGACGAGGGCCGGTACGGGCTCTGCGAAGTCTGCGGCGGCCAGATCGCCGAGGCCCGGCTGGAGGCGATGCCCGCCACCCGCTACTGCGTCGCCGACCAGTCGCGGGTGGAGCGGGACCTCCGGGCTCACGGCGGCCGCTGAGCGGCGGGCGCAGCTCAGCCGCGGATCAGCTTCGGGGCCGGCTCGGCAGCGCCCGGCCGGTGGCCGGCAGCCGGACCGTGAAGGTCGAGCCCGCGCCCTCCACGGAGGTGGCCGTGATGTCGCCGCCCAAGCGCCGGACCAGCTCCCGGCAGAGGTAGAGGCCGAGCCCGGTGCCCCCGATCCCCTCGTTGGCCGTGGTGACGATGCGCCCAAAGCGGGTGAACAGCCGGTCCATGTCGGAGGCTGCGATCCCCAGCCCGTGGTCGGTGATGTCGACCGCCACCTGGCGGCCCGTGCGGCGCAGGCGGATGCCGACCTCGCCGCCGTCTGGCGAGTACTTGACGGCATTGTCGATAACATTGCCGAAGACGCGGAGGAGCTGGCCGCGGTCGCCCAGCACCGGGACCGGGCCCGAGCCCAGGTCGAGGCGGAGCTGGTGGACCTCCGAGCTGCCGACCCGGGCGGACGCCTCGGTCAGCACCTCGGCCAGGTCGACCGGCTCCCGGGTGGGGTCGAGGCGGGTCTCGTCGAGGCGGGCCATCTCGATCAGCTCGGTGACCAGCTGGGTCATCAGCTCGACGCTCTGGATCGCGGAGCCCACCGCCTCACGCAGCTCCGGGGAGAGCTCGCCCAGCATCCCCGACTCCATCATGGAGAGGTAGCCGTAGACGATCGCGAGCGGCGAGCGCAGCTCGTGGGTGGTCAGATTCATGAAGTCCGACTTGAGCTTGTCGAGCGCCATCATCCGGTCGAGGCGCAGGCGCAGCGAGGTCGACTCGTCCCCGCCCGCGGTGTTCACCGGACCCGCGAAGCCCTCGCCGGGGATGCCGTCCTCGGTCACCGCGACGGCGGCGCGGCCCGCTTCCACGACTGCCCGCGTCACTCGCCGGCACCGGGAACGGCGCCGGTCTCGGTCGGCGACCCGCGATCCGACCCCCTGGCTCCCTGCATCATCGGCCCCGCTGTGACGGCTGCAGAATCCCCCACGCGGGGTCGCTCGATCATAGGGCCGTCATCCCGCCACCGCCCCGCGTGACAGGATCGCGACCCCGCTGTCGGATCTTCCGTCACGGGCGCTGGACGCCGAGCTGGAGGTCCTGGGCGCCGCCTCAGTGGCGGAAGTGGCGCTCCCCGGCATACACCACCGCCATGTCGAGCGCGTCCGCCGCGGCGGTGACGTCCGCGTCGTTCTTGGATCCGCCGGGGTGGATGACCGCGCGCACCCCGGCCCTGCCCAGGGTCTCGAGACCGTCAGGAAGGGGGAAGAAGGCGTCGCTGGCGGCCACCGAGCCGGTGACGCGCTCCCCGGCACGGGCCACCGCCAGCTCGGCGGACTCGACCCGGGACATCTGCCCCGCGCCGACCCCCACCGCCATCCGGTCGGTGACCAGGACGATGGCGTTGGACTTGACGTGGCGGCAGACCCTCCACGCCACGAGCAGGTCGGCCCATTCGGCCTCGGTCGGCTGGCGCCGGGAGGCGACCTGCATCGAGCCGCGGTCCGCCGAGACGCGGTCGCGGGTCTGCACCAGCAGGCCCCCGCTCAGGCTGCGCACGTCGTAGGCGGCGGCGCAGTCGGGACGGTCAAGGACCAGGACGCGGAGACGCTCCCGCCGCGCCAGCCGGGCGGCCGCGTCGTCGTCGATGGCGGGGCAGATGACGATCTCCAGGAACGTCTTGGCCAGCTCCTGGGCGGTGCCCAGGTCCAGGGTCCGGTTGAGGGCGACGATGCCCCCGTAGGCCGAGCGCGGGTCGCAGGCGTGGGCGCGCACGTAGGCGTCATGGGCATCCTCGCCGGTCGCGAAGCCGCAGGGGTTGGTGTGCTTGATGACGGCCGCCGCCGGCTCGGCGAACTCGGCCACCAGACCGGCGGCCGCGTCGGCGTCCAGCCAGTTGGTGAAGGAGAGCGGCGTGCCCTGCAGCTGGCGGGCGTGGGCCACGCCGCCGGGAACCCCCGGGACCTCGTAGAGGGCGCCCCGCTGGTGGGGGTTCTCGCCGTAGCGCAGCTCGGCAAGGAGAGGGCCCCCGGTGGTGAAGTACCGGCGCATCGGCCCGTCCGCGAACTCGGCGGCGAGCCAGTCCGCGACGGCGGTGTCGTAGGCGGCCACGTGCGCGAACGCCTCGGCGGCCAGCCGCCTCCGGGTGGCCGGGCTGACCGCCCCCGCCTCGCGGATCTCCGCCAGGACCTCGTCGTACTGGGAGGGGGAGACGACGACCGCCACCGCGTCGCTGTTCTTGGCCGCCGCCCGGATCATGGTGGGTCCGCCGATGTCGATGTTCTCGACAACCGTCTCGCGCTCCGCGCCCGAGGCGACGGTGGCGGCGAAGGGGTAGAGGTTGACGACCACCAGGTCGATCGGCGCGTAGCCGTGCTCGGCGAGGGTGCTCATGTGCTCGGGGATGTCCCGCCGGGCCAGGATGCCGGCGTGGATCGCCGGGTGCAGGGTCTTGACCCGCCCGTCCAGCATCTCGGGGGCACCGGTGACCTCGCTCACCTGGCGGACCGGAAGCCCGGCGTCGGCGATCGCCCTGGCGGTGCCCCCGGTGGCGATCAGCTCCACGCCCGCCTCGTGGAGGCCGCGGGCGAAGCCGGCGAGCCCCGTCTTGTCGCTGACGCCGAGGAGGGCTCTCACGAGCGTGAGTCTGACGGAGAGGGCATCGTCTCCGTCATGCCGGAGGCTGCCGCGATCCGCACCACCCGCCCCTCCCGCAGGATCCGTCCCTCGCACCAGAGCCGGACGGCCTCCGGGACCGCGATCCACTCCTGTTCGTGGATGCGCAGGCGCAGGCTTTCGGGGTCGTCCCCCTCCAGCACGGGGACGGCGCGCTGCACGACGATCGGGCCGCCGTCGGGAAGGCCCGGCTCCAGCAGCTGGACCGTGCAGCCGCTCACCTTGACCCCGTAGCCGAGGGCCTCTTCCACCGCCTGCATACCGCCGCCGAAGGCGGGGAGCAGGGAGGGGTGGACGTTGAGGATGGCGTCGGGGAACGCGTTCAGGAAATCCTCGGTGAGGATCCGGTTGTACCCGGCGCAGACGACCAGTCCGACCTCGGCCCGGAGCAGCCGGTCGCGCATCGCCCGGTCTCGGGCCCGGTCGTCGTGCCCGTAGTCGCTGACCGGCATGACCAGGGCGGCGACGCCCCAGCGTCCGGCGATCTCCAGGGCGCCGGCACTGCGGCGATTGCTGATGACCAGGACGACCCGGGCCGGGAAACCGGGGGACGCCGCCGCGGCGCAGAGCGCGTCGAGGTTGCTGCCACGGCCGGAGGCGAGGACCCCGACCCTGACCCCCCCGCCGTTCATCCCAGGATCACGCGGTGCCCGCCACTCAGGTCGACGATCTCGCCGAGGCGGACGAGGGGAAGGCCAGCCGCATCGTCCCCGGCCCCGGGGGCCTGGGCGGCGGGCACGACCACCACCATGCCGATCCCCATGTTGAAGGTGCGCCACATCTCGTCGGCGCGGACGCCGCCCTCGGTCTCCAGGGCGGTGAAGAGCGGCGGGACCTCCCAGGCCCCCCGGTCGATCCGGGCGGTCACGCCGGCGGGGAGTATCCGGGGAAGGTTGCCGAGCAGGCCGCCTCCGGTGATGTGCGCCAGACCGCGGATCTCCACCCGGGAGCGGAGCTCGCGGACCGCCGCCAGGTAGGAGCGGTGGGGCTCGAGGAGCAGGTCGGCGATCGGCGCCGCCGTGCCGGGCAGGACCGCATCCCAGCCGATCTCGCGCTCCGCCAGGATGTGGCGCACCAGCGAGTAGCCGTTGGTGTGCAGGCCGCTGCTGGGCAGGCCGAGGAGCGCGTCGCCGACCTCGATCCGGCTGCCGTCGATGATCTCGTCGCGCTCCACGCAGCCGACGATGAAGCCGGCGATGTCAAAGTCCCCGAGGGCATAGAGGCCGGGCAGCTCGGCGGTCTCGCCCCCGATCAGAGCGCAGCCGGCCTCGCCGCAGGCGGCGGCGGCGCCCTCGACCACCTGGGCCAGGTGCTCCGGCGAGAGCCTCCCGGTGGCGTAGTAGTCGAGGAAGAAGAGCGGTTCGGCGCCGCAGCAGAGGATGTCGTTGACGCAGTGGTTGACGAGATCGACGCCGATCCCCCGGGGGCGGGCAGCGGCGATCGCCACCTTGACCTTGGTACCGACGGAGTCGGTGCTGGCCGCCAGCACCGGCTGTTTCCAGCGCAGCGGGTCGAAGGCGAACAGACCGCTGAAGGCACCGATGCCGCCCAGCACCTCGGGTCCGTGGGTGGCGGTGACCGACTCCCTGATCAGCCGGACGGCGCGGTCGCCCTCGTCGATGTCGACGCCGGCATCCGCGTACCGCAGATCTCCCATCTCCGCAGGCAGTCTACGGAACCGGGGGAGCCCGGTGCGCGGCCTGCCCGCGCGAGCCGGGCTCGCACGCCGCTACGCGGACCCTCCGCTGGCCGGCGTTGGGGACGGGCTCGCCGACGGCGCCTGGCCGGATCCGTAGCCGCCCGTCGGCTCCGTCGTGGGAAGGCTGGACCACGCGGTCGCGCTCGCAGGCGCGGTCACGGTGGGTGCGGTCCCCCACGAGCTGAACGCCGTGGTGAAGCTCTCGGTGACCGACCCCACCTTCGTGGACATCACGTAGTCGACCGGAAGCCCCGAGCTCGGCGAGACGTCGTAGTGAGCGGTGCCGCCTTCGGGGGCGTACTCGCCGACGGGCACTGTGCCGGAGATCCGGGTCAGGGTCGAGCCGTCGGACCCGGTCACCGTCTGCGTCGAGGTGGCGACGAGCGCGTCCTCCTGGAGCTGGGAGGCCACGGTGATCGCCACCTGCAGCTGCGTGTACGGGCCGTCGCCGATCTTGACGGAGATCCAGTCCCCGGCCAGGCCCGCCGCGGCGCTCGGGGTGACGCCCAGCTGGTCCTCGAGCGCCGGCACGTTGCCCTCGAAGTAGACAGTCTGGTCAGAGGTGAGCCACAGGTCGAAGCTCTCATTGCCGAAGCCGGTGGTCTCGGTGATCACCTGGGTGCCGTCGTTCTGACCGGCGTTGCCGGTGGTCGTCTGGGACGCCCCACCCCCGCTCGCCGTGACCACGTAGTGGAAACCGGCCGAGGCGTCGGCGGCCTTGATCATCGCCTGGTACTCGGAGGACGCCTTGGCCGCCGCGGCCCGCTGCGACGGAGTGGGCGTCGAGCTCGCGGAGGGCGTCCCCGCGGTGCTCGTCCCGCTGCCTCTGACCAGGATCGCGGTGGGGATCCCGACCGCGGCGGCGACCAGCACGGCCATCACGACCAGGGCGAGCACGGTCCGAGCCCCGGGACGGGGGCCGGACGGAGAGTCCGGCGGCGCGCCGGCGGCCGGCGGCTGTCCCGGCCAGGAGCCGGGTGCGCCCCAGGGTGCCGGCGGCGGGCCCCATCCGGGCTGTCCACCTCCCCCCCAGGGCGAAGGGCCCCAGCCCGGCGGCGGCGCGGACCAGCCCCACGGTTGCTGCGGGGCGGGCACCGGGCTCGGCGGCGTGGGGGCGGAAGGGGTCGCGCCGGACGCCGGCTCAGGCTCCGGCGCCCCCGGCATGTCGCCGGGATCGGGGGCGCCGGTGGGATCGTCGTCCATGCTCACTGTCTCCAACTCGCGCTGTGCGGCCGCCCCGCCGCGCCCGGGACCGTCTCCGGGCGGGGTGCCTTCCGCTGCAGAGCGATGTTAGCGCCCGCCGCCGACGGGGCTGTCAGGTGAGTTGCGCCAGCGCTCCGCCGGCCGCGGGCGCGACCTCCACCCGCTCCAGGGCGAGCTTGTCCATCTCGAGCTGAAGCGGCACGTTGACCGGGTAGTCGCCGGTGAAGCAGGCGAAGCAGAAGCCGTGGCCGGCCGGGTCGCCCATGGACCGGCGCAGCCCGCCGATGCTGAGGTAGCGCAGGGAGTCGGCCCCCACCAGGCGGCCCACCTCCTCCTCGCTGTTGCTGGCGGCGATCAGCTCGTTGCGGGAGGCGATGTCGATGCCCATGAAGCAGGGCCACATGATCGGCGGGGAGGCGATGCGCATGTGCACCTCGGCCGCCCCCGCCCGCCGGAGCTCGTCGACGATGCGCCGGCTGGTGGTGCCGCGGACGATGGAGTCGTCGACCAGGGCGACCCGCTGGCCCTCCAACACATGGCGCATGGGGTTGAACTTGAGCCGGATGCCCGAATCCCGGAGCCGCTGTGAGGGCTGGATGAAGGTGCGGGTGATGTACCGGGACTTGATCATCCCCTCCTCGAAGTGGATGCCCGCCTCCTCGGCGAAGCCGATGGCGGCCGGTGTCCCCGAGTCGGGTAGGGTGATCACCACGTCGGCGTCGACCGGCGCCTCCCGGGCCAGCTCGCGACCCATCTGGCGGCGCGCCTCGTAGAGGGAGCGACCCTGCATCACCGAGTCCGGGCGGGCGAAGTAGATGAACTCGAACGAGCACATGGCGCGCTTGGAGGCCTCGGCCGGGATCCGGGTGCTGCGCATCCCGGCGGAGTCGATGGTCACGATCTCGCCGGGATCGATCTCGCAGATGAAGTTGGCCCCCACCACGTCCAGGGCGCAGGTCTCGCTGGCGATGATGTAGCCGGCACCACCGGGGGCTTCGGGATCGCCGTACCTGCCCAGGCAGAGGGGCCGGATCCCCAGCGGGTCGCGGGCCGCCACCAGCGAGTCGCGGGTCAGGAAGAGCAGGCAGTAGGCGCCATGGACGCGGGGGAGGGCGCGGCGCAGGGCGGCCTCGAGGGTCTGTCCGGCGGTCCTCACCAGGAGCCGTCCCAGCACCTCGGTGTCGCTGGTGGAGACGAACTCGACTCCATCCTGGGCGAGCTCGGCGCGGATGTCACCGGCGTTGATCAGGTTGCCGTTGTGGGCGAGCACGACCGGGCCGAACTGGCTGTGCTCGAAGCGCATCGGCTGGGCGTTGGGGAGGCGGGGGCTGCCGGTGGTGCTGTAGCGGGTGTGTCCGATGGCGATGTCACCGACCAGGTCGCCCATGACGTCGGGGTCGAAGACCTGGGCGACCAGCCCCATCTCCTTGTGCATCAGGATGTCGAGGCGGTTGCTGACCGCGATGCCGGCGGACTCCTGGCCGCGATGCTGGAGGGCGTAGAGGCCGAAGTAGGTGAGGTTGGCGACGTCCTCCCCGGGTGCGAAGACACCGAAGAGCCCGCACTCCTCGTGCATCCGCTCGTCGTCCATGAGGCGCTCGCGTGCGTGGACGGCGGGCGAGCGCCTCGGCTCAGGCACGCGCTCGGCCTGTCACCGTGATGGCGGCGCAGTCACACAGAACTGCGGTCTCGCACCTGCCCATGGCTCTCCGCACGTCCGGCCTCCCATGACTCTCTGCGGGGGACGGAGACAGGATGAGTATACCGGCGCCCCGAGGTTCGGACCGCGCGGCGATGCTTGCCTAGCTGGGGACGAGCGCCCCGGCGTGCGCCCGCGTCACCTCGTCCAGCCCGAGGTCGAAGACGCCGGTGAGCGACACCCGGTTCCCCCCGGTCGTGCCCAGCTCGCGGACGTCCACCTGGTGGCGCGTGGCGATCGCGCGCACGCCGGCGACATCACCGGTGGCGGCGCTGGCCAGGAAGCGTGACTGCGACTCGCCGAAGAGGAGGCCCACCAGCACGACGGGCGCCGCCAGGCTGAAGAGCCGTTCGGTGAGAGCCACGCCGCGCCCGCCCAGGATGCAGCTCTCGGCGAGCGCGACCCCCAGGCCGCCCTCCGCCAGGTCATGGCACGACGCCAGCAGCCCGGCGGCGATCATCTCCAGGACCGCCGCCTGGACCCTCCGCTCCAGGTCGAGGTCGAGCGTGGGGCGGGGACCGGCGTTCACCCCCTGTGCCAGTCGCTGGTACTCGCTGCCGCCCAGGTCCATCCCCACCGGCCCCACCAGCAGCACCGCATCGCCGTCGTGGGCGAAGCCGGCTGCGCAGCGCCGCTCCAGGTCCTCGAGGTGGCCCACCATGCCGATCACCACGGTGGGGTCGATGCTCACCCCCTGGGTGTCGTTGTACAGCGACACGTTCCCGCTCACGACCGGCACTCCGAGGGCGAGGCAGGCCTCGCGCATCCCCTCGACGGCCTCAGAGAGCTGCCAGAAGATCTCGGGCTTCTCGGGGTTGCCGAAGTTGAGGCAGTTGGTGACACCGACCGGGGCGGCACCCACCGCGACCACGTTGCGGGCGGCCTCGCAGACGGCGATGGCGGCGCCCCTCCGGGGGTCGAGAGCCGCGTAGCGAGCATTGCCGTCGGTGCTGAGCGCGATCCCCCCGCCCGTCGCCCGCACCCGCAGCAGGGCGGCATCGCCGCCGGGAAGGACGACGCTGTCGTCGCCGACCTGGTGGTCGTAGCGGCGGAAGACGGGGCGGCGGCTGCCCACGTTGGGAGAGCGCAGCAGCCGCAGCAGGGTCTCGCCGGCCGGCCACGGCGGCGCTGCCGCCAGCGGGTCCACCCCCAGGGCCGCGTCCAGCCCGCCCGGGCGCAGCGCATCCGGATGGCGCAGCGGCACCTCGTCGATGAGGAGCGCGAGGGGAAGGTCGCAGACCGCCGCGCCGGCATCGGTGACCACCATCCGGCCGGTGCCGGTGACCGTCCCGATCACGTCGGAGTGGAGGTCCCAGCGGTCGAACTCCGCCTGCACGGAGGCGGCGTCCTGCGGCCTCACCACCAGCAGCATCCGCTCCTGGGACTCGCTGAGCATCACCTCGTACGCCGTCATCCCGCGCTCGCGGCGGGAGACGCGGGCGACGTCCATCTCTATGCCGCAGCCGCCCCGGTGGGCCAGCTCGGCGGAGGAGCTGGTCAGCCCCGCCGCTCCCAGGTCCTGCATGGCGACGATCCGAGGGTCGCCGGCGAGCGCGACGCAGACCTCCATCAGGCACTTCTCGAGGAAGGGGTTCCCGACCTGGACGGCGGGACGCCGCTCGCTGGAGGCCTCGTTCAGCTCGACGGAGGCGAAGGTCGCACCGTGGATCCCGTCGCGCCCGGTGTCCGCGCCCACCAGCAGGACCAGGTTGCCGGGGCCCGCGGCCGCGGCACGGGTGAGCTTGGCCTGCTCGATGACCCCGACGCACATCGCGTTGACCAGGCAGTTGTGGCGGTACGACTCGTCGAAGTAGATCTCGCCGCCCACCGTGGGCACCCCGATGCAGTTCCCGTAGCCGCCGATGCCGGCGACCACCCCGTCGAGGAGGTGGCGCTGGGCGGGCTCCTCGAAGGGGCCGAAGCGCAGCGAGTCGAGCAGCGCGACCGGCCGCGCGCCCATGGTGAAGACGTCGCGAAGGATCCCGCCGACGCCGGTGGCGGCCCCCTGGTAGGGCTCGATCGCCGACGGGTGGTTGTGCGACTCGATCTTGAAGACGCAGGCCAGGCCACCGCCGATGTCGACGGCACCGGCGTTCTCCCCCGGCCCCTGGAGAACCCGTGGACCGCTGGTGGGCAGCCGGGCCAGCAGCGGCTTGCTGGTCTTGTAGCCACAGTGCTCGCTCCACATCGCGCCGATGACGCCCAGCTCCACCTCGGTCGGGACCCGGCCCAGCCGCTCCGCCGCCAGCGCGTACTCCTCGCGGGTGAGCGCCACCTCGGCGAGCTGTGCATCGGAGACCGTCGGGTGAGCGGTCATGGGGACGAGGTCGCGAAGGCGCCCCGCTCCGCCACCGCCTCCACCACGCTTCCGAAGAGCCGCAGCCCGTCGCCCGAACCGAGGAGCGGCTCGGCGGCGCGCTCGGGGTGCGGCATCATGCCGAGCACGTTGCGCCCCTCGCTGACGATGCCGGCGATGTCGCGCATGGACCCGTTGGGGGAGGCGTCGCCGGCCGCCGAGCCATCGCGGGCGACGTAGCGGAAGGCGACCCGACGCTCGGCCTCGAGGCGGTCGAGGGTGGAGGGATCCGCCACGAAGCGGCCCTCTCCGTGGCTGACCGGGACGGCCAGCACCGCTCCCGTCTCGCAGGCACGGGTGAAGGGCGTGTCCGACGTCTCCACCCGGAGCCACACGCTCTCGCAGCGAAACTCGAGAGAGGCGTTGCGGGTGAGCGCTCCGGGGAGCAGGTGCGCCTCGCAGAGGATCTGGAAGCCGTTGCAGATCCCCCAGACCAGCCCCCCCGAGGCGGCGAACTCCTGCACCGACTCCATGAGCGGGGCGAAGCGGGCCACGGCGCCGGTGCGCAGATGGTCACCGTAGGAGAAGCCGCCGGGGAGGATCACGCAGTCCACCCCGGCCAGGTCGTGGTCCCGGTGCCAGAGATAGACGGACTCGTGACCGAGGACCTCGATGGCCCGCGCGCAGTCGCGGTCACTCCACGTTCCCGGGAAGACAGCGATCCCGAACCTCATGCGGGGGGAGGCGCCTCGGTCGTCGCCCCGGCCGGCGGCCGCAGCTCGATGGTGTAGTCCTCGATCACCGGGTTGCGGAGCAGCCTCTCGCACATCTCGGCGACCCGCTCCCGGACGCCCGCCTCCGAGCTTCCCTCGACCTCCAGGGTGATGTGCTTGCCCACCCTCACCCCGGTCACCTCGGTGAAGCCGAGCTGATGGAGCCCGGCCCTCACGGTGAGGCCCTGCGGGTCGTTGACCACCGGCTTGAGCGAGACCACGACCTCGGCCTGGTACGTCACAGCTCCAGCCCACAGATCCGGCGGGCCGCCTCCAGATAGCGCGCGGTGGTCGCGGCGATCACCGCGGGGGGGAGCTGCGGCCCGGGCGGCCGCTTGTCCCAAACGAGGGTCTCCAGGTAGTCGCGGACCGGCTGCTTGTCGAAGGACACCGCCGTCTGGCCCTCCCGCCAGTCCGCCGCCTCCCAGAAGCGCGAGGAGTCGGGGGTGAAGACCTCGTCGATGAGGGTGAGCCGGCCGTCGACCATCCCGAACTCGAACTTGGTGTCGGCGAGGATGATGCCCCGGCCGGCGCAGTGCTCGGCGGCGAAGCGGAACAGGTCCACCGAGGTGCGCTCCAACCGGCCAGCCAGGTCGCGCCCCACGGTCGCGGCCAGCTCGGCGCGGCTGATGTTGACGTCGTGCCCATCGTCGTTCTTGGTCGCCGGGGTGAAGCGGAGCTCGGGGAGCGGCGACGAGTCGCGCAGCCCCCGCGGAAGCGGCTCGCCGGCGAGCGTCCCCATCTCGCGATACTCCTTCCAGCCGGAACCGGAGAGGTAGGCGCGGACGACGCACTCGATGTCGATGCGCTCCGCCCGGGTGCAGCGCATCGAGCGCTCCCGCCATTGCGCCCAGACCTCGGCGGGGACCGCCTCGGGGCGGTCGGGCAGGAGGTGGTTGGGGACGATCCGGCTGGTCCGGTCGAACCACCAGCGCGAGATCTGGGTGAGCGTCCGCCCCTTCTCGGGGATGGGATCGGGCAGCACCACGTCGAAGGCGGAGAGCCGGTCGGTCGCGATCATCAGCAGGCTGCCGTCGTCGAGGACGAAGGTGTCGCGCACCTTGCCCCGGCGGAAGACCTCCAGGCCCACGTCCTGCGCGGTCACCAGCACCTCGGTCATGTCTGTCCTCCGCCGATCCCCGCCTCGACGGCGAGCTTGGGTCGCTCCCCGGACGGCGCCGGGGGTGCGGCATCACGGATCTCGAGCCCCAGCCGCCGGTAGGTGTCGTCGATTCCGCTCAGGTAGGAGCGGACGTCGAAGCAGCGGTCCAGCGTCTCCGCCGGGAGGCCGGCGCCGAGCCCGGCGCGCACCAGGGCCTCGAAGCCCCCCTCCCCCTGGCGGGCTCGCTCCGCCAGCGCCTGCACCTCGCGATAGGCGTCCTCGCGGGAGCGGCCGGCGACGATCAGGGCCTCGAGCACCCGCGGTGAGCAGGTGATCCGGCCCAGGGTCTCCACGCCCTCCAACATCTTGTCAGCATTGACACGAACCTGGACGACGAGGCGGGTGCAGAGACGCAGCATGTAGTCGATGAGGGCGCAGGCGTCGGGGAGGATGATCCGCTCGGCGGACGAGTGGGAGATGTCGCGCTCGTGCCAGAGGGCGACGTCCTCCATGGCGGTGAGAGCGTGGCCGCGGAGCACCCGGGCCATGCCGCAGACGCGCTCGGAGAGCACCGGGTTGTGCTTGTGAGGCATGGCCGAGGATCCCTTCTGCCGCTCCGCGAAGGGCTCCTCCAACTCGCCGACCTCGGTCTGCTGGAGCAGCCTGATGGTGGTGGCCAGCCGCTCCAGGGTGGCCCCCAGGATCGCCACCGCCGCGACGAAGGCGGCGTGGCGGTCACGGGCCACCACCTGGGTGGTGGCGGCGGCGACGCCCAGGCCGAGACCGCGGCAGACATGGTCCTCGACCTCGACGGGCACCGAGGTGTGGGTCCCGACCGGGCCGCTGACCCGTCCGACCGCGACCTCGTCGGTGGCGGCGGCGAGGCGCGCCCGGCCGCGCCGGACCTCGTCGAAGTGGTTGGCGAGCTTCACCCCAAGGCTGAGCGGTTCGGCGTGCACGCCATGGGTCCTGCCCGGCATCAGGGTCAGCCGGTGACGAACCGACTGAGCGGCGAGCGCGTCCTCCAGCGCGGCGGCGTCCTCGTCGATCTGTCGGGCCGCGTCCCGGAGCTGGGTGGCCAGGGTGGTGTCCACGATGTCGGAGGAGGTGAGCCCGAGGTGGAGGAAGCGCCCCTCCTCGCCGACCAGCTCCTGCACCGCCTGGACGAAGGCGGCGACGTCGTGACCCTGCTCGGCCTCCAGCTCGGCGATCCGCGCCGGGTCGATGCGGGCGCGCTCGCGCAGCCGGCGGGCGGCGTCGGCGGGGACCCGCCCGGTGGCAGCCCAGCCCTCGACCGCCAGCAGCTCCACCTCCAGCCACCGCCGCAGCCGGGACTCGTCGCTGAAGACGGCGGCGATCGCGGCCGGGGTGTAACGGGGGATCACGTGGCCCAATTCTATTCGGTGGCGGACCGGCCGCCGGATGCCGTTGGATGAGTTCAGATCGAGTGGGGTGCGCCAACTCCCGTGAGACTGCCGGACGTGCCACCGTATACTGCGGCTCCCCTCCCAGCACGCCCGGGGTGGTCGCCGGCCGCGCGTGCCACCGGATCACGCCGTGAGATGAGCAGGCCCGTAACTCGAAGCCGCGCCGAACCGTTCACCCAGCACACACGCCAGGGGATGGGGTTCGTGCGATGACGCTTCCCCGGGCCTATGAGGATCAGCTCGTCGAGCGCGCCAAATCGGACGCCGATGCATTTGGGGAGCTGTACGACCACTACTTCGGGCAGATTTACCGGTTCGCCTACAGCCGGACCCGGGATCGGGACGCCGCCGAGGAAGTCACCCAGGAGGTCTTCATGAAGGCGCTCCGGGCGATGCCGCGCTACCGGCCGTCCGGGCACCCCTTCAGCTCCTGGCTGTACCAGATCAGTGCCAATGCAATTGCCGACCACTTCCGCCAGAGGCGACCCCAGGCCAGCCTGGACGACGCCGCCATCGAGATCGTCGACCCGACCCGTCCGGTGGCGGAGCGGGTGGTCGAGTCTGCCGAGGCGGCGCGGGTCTGGGAGGCGATCGACAGCCTGCCGGAACAGCAACGCACCGCCATGACCCTGAAATTGGGTGAGGACCTGAAGCTGGCCCAGATCGGCGAGATCATGGGCAAGAGCGAGGGCGCCGTCAAACTCCTGGTCCACCGCGGCATGGTCACGGTCCGGCAGCGGCTCGGCGTCGGCGCCACCGCCGGAGAGGCGCTGTGAGCGAGCGCCGCGACCGCTTCGACCCCGAGCTCTCGGAGCTCTTCGGCGAGGATCCCGACCTGCTCCAGCTTGCCCAGCAGGTGCGTGAGAGCCGGCCCGAGCCCGATCTCGACCCGAGGTTCAAGGCGGTGCTCCGCGCCCGTTTGACCGAGGAGGCCCGAACCGCGCTGGCCCCGCGACCCGGCTTCCGGTTCGCCCCCGGCCGGCTGGCGGGGTGGGGGTCGCTCGCTCTCGGCGTCGCGGCCGTCGCGGTCGCGGTGGTCCTCGTCGTCGGCCACGTCTCGTCGGGCGGGCTGGCGGTGGTGGCCTCCAACGTCAGCCATCACCAGTCGGTCGACCCCCACCAGGCCATCACCCTCAGCTTCAACCAGCCGATGGACGAGCATTCCGTGCTCACGGCTCTGAGGATCGAGCCGGCCACGCAGGTGACCGTGACCTGGGAGAACCCCGAGACCGCGGTGGTCACCCCCACCCACCCCCTGGCCGCCGACACCGACTACCAGGTCACCATCCCCCAGGGGTCGGTGCGCAGCCAGAGCGGCCAGACCCTCACGTCGAGCGTGACCATCGACTTCGGCACGGCGCCCTCGACACCCAGCCCGACGGCCTCCCCCGTGCCGGCGCTGCAGCCGGCGGCGGTGGCGCCCGTGGCGGGCGGCGCGCAGGCCTTCTGGGGCCCCGGCGGCGCGCCCGGGGCGACCGACTCGACCGGTGGGGTGGAGGCGACACCATCGGCCAGCCCCTCGCCCTCGGCGTCGGCGGGGCCGTCAGGATCGCCCAGCCCCTCGGCGTCCAGCTCGCCTGACGCGACGCCGCCAGAGGGCGCGTACGTCTTCCCCACCGGCCAGGCCGCCGTCGCCCTCAGCAAGGCGCCGGCCTCCGCCGTGGAGCTCTCGCCGAACGGCCTGTACGTCGCCCTTGCGGTGAACGAGCCCGACGGCGACGCCGAGATCGTCGTGGAGAACGCCGACGGCACGGGGCCCAGCCAGCTATGGCCGACCGGGGCCACCGCCGGCGCGCCAGTTACGGCGCTGGCCTGGGACGGCGACAACCAGATCGTCTTCGTCACCCCTGGGGGGATCGACGCCGTCGACCTGGATGACCAGACGTCGCAGCTCTACGCGTTCCCCAGTGGGGGTTCGGCCAACGGCGTGGTGCTGGCCCCCGACGGCCGGGACGCGTTCCTCCCCTCCGCGGACGTCGCCTCGGCGGCGGCCGCCTCCGCGACTCCCTCCCCCTCCGCCTCTCCGCCACCGATCGCCTCGGCCACGCCGTCGGCGGCGACGTCGCCCTCTCCGTCCTACGTCCCGACTGCGGAGGACGGCTGGTTGCTGACCATCCCGACCGGCGGGGGTCAGACGTCCGCGCCCACCCAGCTGCCGGGCAGCGCGAGCGGGGTGGTGGCCTTCAGCGGCAGCGGGGACGAGGTCGCCTGGGTGGACAGGAGCGGTGACACCTCGACCGTGCTGGAGGCTCCGACCGCCGACCCCACCGCGATGACAGCGGTCCCGGGAGCCCCAGCGGAGGGGATCGAGGCGCTGGCGCTCGACGCTCACGGAGCCACGCTAGCCTATGGCCTCGATTCCGGCGGCATCGAGGTCGAGACGTCGGCCGGAACGCTGCTGGGCACATCGCCGGACGAGGTCACCTCGCTGGCGTTCTCCGCGGACGGCACCCAGCTCGCTTTCACGGCCGCCGGGAGCCTCGACGTGGCCCAGGTCCAGACGGCCTCCACGGCCTCGCCGGCATCCGTCTGCGCGAATGCCGACCAGGCGCTGACGCAGTTCGTCAACGCCCAGGTCACCCACGACGGCTCGAAACTCTCCACCCTGAGCGGTGCCGGATCCCCATCGGCGGCGACCCTGACCCCCACCGCGGTCGACCGCGGCTACGTCATCAGCTCCAGCTGCACCGCGGCGACCGCGACCAGCGGGCCCACCCTCAACGCCTCGGCGCGGCTCATCGTCGATCCGAACGCCGGCTCAGCGCAGCAGCTCACCGACGAGAGCGTGATCCTCACGGAGAGCGACGGTCAGTGGCTGGTGACCGGCCTGTCCGTGCCCCCGCTGCGCGCGGAGGGCGGGGGGCCGCGCGTGCTGAGCGTGGGTGTCACGCCGCCCGTGGCCGGCTCGCTCGAACCGACGACCGTGGTGACGGTGACCTTCGACTCGGACCTCGACGCCTCGAGCGTCACCTCCGCCTCACTCTCGCTGCAGACCGCCTCCGGGCAGACGATCCCGCTGCTCAGCGCGCCCACCTACGACTCCGACACCCGCGAGGCCACACTCACGGTGACCGGCACCCTTCCCGCGGGCGCCGAGGTCGAGGTCGGCACCGCGATGAGCGACATCGACGGCGGTCACCCGGCAGCGGCGATGGTGTATCCGGTAGGGGGTTGACGAGTCCCGGGCACTCCACATCAGGGGCCGGCGGACCCCTGCTTGATGCTCGTCCCCGGCTTCATGCCCGCCGTTCCGTACCGGAGCTGCCCCTCAGCGTCCAGTACACCTCCAATTCGATGACTGCGAGGTTGGCGACGACTTCCTTTCCACTGAGGAAGAGCGGAATGAGTGTCGCCAGCGCTCGCCGTATCGACGGTGACCACGTAAAAGTCGTGGTCGTTGGCGATTAAGAGGTCCCACATATCCTCAGCACCGGCGATGGCGACCGTGCGCACCACGGTGGCGAGCTGCCCGTCAGGGTCCAGACCTCGTCCCCAGGCCGAAGCTGGTGGTGAGCGATGGAGTCAACAGTCCCTTGACCTTGGACCCTCAGCAGGGTGTCATCTGTGGCTTGAACTCAGGGCCCATGGTCGCGTCGAAACCTTGTGGTCACTCCTCCCAGTGTAAGTTCAAGCTGATCCCCCGCAATCCGATACCGCGTGCGCTCTTCACGCGGGGCCGAGGGTTGGGTGGTCATGATTTCCTCGTCGGAAGCGATCCATCGAAGGACGATTATGGATTGCTTGCTGGCCTCGTTGATCGTGTAGAGAAGAGTCCCGTCACCGCGGAACTCCATCGCCACCCGCCCGACCAGGTCCCCCGTTGCGACGTGGCCAGGGTCGCTGACCCAATGCCCCAGTAGCCGCGGATCGCCCGTACTCAAACTCGTCATCGCCTCGCGCTCGCCACCATATTAGCAAGGTACCGCGACACCATTTCACTTGTCGCCGGAGTAGCCGATGCGCGTAGCTGTGCGAGCGTCACCGAGACGGCCTCGCTGTCCCCGACGATCGATTGGCCAGCCGCCAACACGCTCAGCCTCTGAACCGCCGTGAGCCCTGATGGCCTGTCGTGGCTCAACTCATCCACCAGGCCCGGAACCGTGCTGAGCTTCTCCAACAGCAAGAACCCGGTCGGGTCTAAGGCTCTTTGTACGTCGTCGAAGAACACGTTAGCAGTCTTCTCATCGTCGACGCCCCACCATTCGCTAGCACGTCCGCCCTCCACCACCTCCACCCGACGCCTCCAATGCCACTCGAGCGTCGGCCCCTCGTTCCTCGCAAGGCGATCGGTAACTGATTGCACTCTAACGGTCAGGTTCACAGTTACGAGCGTTAGTTCCGACGTGCTTCGACGGCTGCGCTGCAAGTCGATATGGACCTTCGCGTCGTCGGTCGTGCGGGTGAAGCCGGACGGGGACGAGGGCTCGTACCCATGCAACCGGAGCCACGGTCGCACTCGATTCTTGATCAAGCTCTCCAGCGGGGAGGCCACGGCTGTCATGGGCCGTACGGGCCTCTGACGAGAGATGTTGGGTACCCTTGTTGTGCAAGCCAGGCGTCTTTGGCCTGTTGCGCTGCGGTGTAAGGGGAGTTGCCGAGCTTGGTTTCGATCCCGCCCAGCAAATCTCCGTCCGGACTCGTCACCTCAATATCGGTCACCCGCCAGCCAAACGGTGTCCAATGCGGCACTTCCGTCGTAACGCCATACCCGGCGTCGGTGAACTGCTGTGCGACCTGGTCGCGGAACTCGTTGCCCGCCGCTTGATTCAGCAGTACTTGAGGAGTGCTATCGGCGGCTGTGGCCGTAGCGTCTGTGGCGTTGGTACGGACGAATGGGAGGTACCGTGAGGACCAGACACTCCGGCTCATCCCTGTCACAGACAGCGCGCGGTCAACTGGGTCCTGATCTCGCCCTGGCAAGGCTCCCGGATCCGGGACCGAGGCCCACGTGTCGGTTTGCGATGCAACCGCTCCCGCCGTCGGGATCACACTTGTCACGGTCCGCAACGGAGAGTCCGGCGTAACCACCAACGACCCGACCGCCGCGCAGATGGCCGCAATGAAGAGCGGCCAATACCGCCTCAAAGCCGGCCCTCGCCCTCGGTCAAGCATGGTGCGGGTCGGAGCGCGGCTATCCGGACTCGGGTCATCCGTTGACGAGAGGCCCCCAGTACTTCACGCCCACACCGAGGCGCTCACAAGCCCGCCTCAGGTCGGCAAGGTCCTCGGACGCGATCCGAGGCACAGCCTCAATAAGGTTGAGACAGAGGTTCTCAAGAGCTACCTTGCCTTCACCAACGCCAACGAGCTCACGGTAGCTGGCGATCCTTGGACCCGGTAGGAACGGGGCAAAACGGTTTCCAAGGCCATTGAGCATAGCCTTCATCTCGATAGATCGGCGGTCATCCGGGCGTCTCATGGCAGCGGGTACCCGGTAATGATGCCTTCCCCTCCGGGTTCGATGATCGCCCGTATCCAAAGCCCACCGCGGAATCCAGTTGCGCTAAACCGTCCTGCAGCCACCTGCTGCCACGGGATCTCCGGGTCAGTTGCAATGTCTGAGATGGCATGCATGATCTGAGCTGATGACCAATCCGGAGGGAACACGGTGTTACCAAGCTCTCCTGGGAACTCGTGGCCACTAAGTATGTGAGCCGTTCTCGCGTCGCTGGCGAGGTTAACAAGATCCCCCTCCGGCATCGAGCTCGCGGCGGTGTCAGCCCCAGGACCGAAAGCTAGCGCCCCCGCCCCCGTAGTTGCGTCTGTGGCCACAGCAACTCCCACCGCGAGTCCGTCGTACGCGATGCCGATTCCTGGTTGCCTGTCAGCGACTAAGGCGGATGGAGGCCCGGTGCGAAGGGGCGCCGTGAAGGCTGAGGCGCTGACGCGAGTCCCGGCCAAGGTGGCGGCCGAAGCGGTCGCCGGCGTGACCACGAGGGCGAGGAGAAGGACAGCGAGGGGAAGGAGGCGACGGATCGTGGTGCTCACGGCTCGCTGTCCGGGGCCGGAGGCAGGATGGTCGCCAGCTCGCCGGTGATGTGCACCCCGTGGTGGTCGACCAGCTCCTGGAGGTAGATGCCGAGCTGGCCGCGCAGCGCTCCAAGGGCCAGCTGGAAGACCCAGGAGGAGTAGCCCCACGTCGGCGAGGGGTGGCCCAGCCGCCCCGGACCCATCTCGTCCGGCAGCCGGTCGAGGAAGCCGCGACACGCCCCCGCCATAGCCCGCAGGATGGCACCCACCTGGCTGTCCCGCGGCAGCCGTCCCGCCAGGTCGACGAGGACCTCGCGGATGCGGAGCACCGAGTCGATGCAACGAGAGGGAACCTCGACCTCGGTCGGGTCGTAGAGGACGCGGCGATCCTCGAAGAAGGTCACGAGTCGGCCGAGCACCTCCGCCTCGACGTTGGGGACGCTCTCCCACGAGACCCCGCCGAAGGGCGTGCTGACCCCCGTCAACCGCTGCCCCACCCGTGGACGACGCACCGCGTGACGGTACCGCGTCGACAGCGCCATCGGGTGACTCAGCGGCCTGCGAAACACCGATGAGATTGGCGCGATCCGTATTCCCCCAGGTATTTTGAGGGCGCGGTGTTACATGGCCCGCGCCCGCCGGCGTGAGGCCCCCACAGGTCCTCCAGGAAGGAGCCGACGGTGCCACCGGGGCAGGCGACCATCCCCGCCGCCCCCGCAGTCTTCAGGCCCGTGGGAACGGCGGGATGGCGTCCGTCCCGAGCCCCGTCAGCCCCTCAGCGGAGGTGAGCGACGAACTCCTCCGTGCTCAAGCCGGCCTGGCGGAGGACGCTCGCCAGGGTGCCGGTCGCCAGGGTGCGGTGCATGGGCACCACGCAGCGCCGCCCGGTCTGCGGGTGCCGGTACTTGCGATGGCTGCCCCGCTGGGAGACGTAGACGAAGCCGGCGCGCTCGAGGGCGGAGACGGCCTCCTGGGCGGAGATGACGGGGAGGGGTCGAGCCATGTCTCCAGTCTGCCTGACCCCGCGAGCGTTCCCCGCGACTTGGACCGACGTCAGGCGGGGATGCTCACCTCGATGGAGCGCACCTCGGCGAGGGAGAGGGCCGGGGGCGCGTCGGCCTCGTCCTCGAAGTAGAGCTCGATCGCCTCCTGGAGGTTGTCGAGCGCCTCCTCGACGCTCTCCCCCTGGCTGGCGACGTCGACCTCGACGCCCCGGGCGACGTAGAGGTCCTCGCCCTTCTCGCGGGTGACCACGGCAGTGACCTTCACGCCTGCCACTGTACCGCCCCTTCCGGTCAGCGGAGGCGGCGGACCGCGTCGCGGGCCCGGCGCTGCTCGGCCTGGGCCCGGCGGCTGAGCTGGCTGACCAGGCGGTCGCAGCCGTCGCGGAGGGCGGCGATATCGGGGAGCGCCGGGTCCTCGGTGGCCAGGGCCTGGGCGGCCAGGACGTCGAGGTTGCGCAGCACCGCCCGGGCGTCGCGGAGCAGCGTCTCGGTCCGCTTGACCTCCCGAGCCGCCTGGATCGGGTCCTGCTCCCTCATCGCACCGCCTCCCGTTGCATCGTCTCCGGTCGCCCCCCTTCGCCGCCGTCACCCTCTCCCCAGCCCCACGCTCGCCCCTCGGTTCGCGCCGTCTGTGGACTCCGTACCCTATGCACCTCCAGTACAGACGTTCGCTGGAGCGTTCCCGGCCCCTCGTCGCCCTCCTCCTCGGCCTCGGCGGCGAGGGTGAGCAGGAGCTGCTGCCATGGCGCGGTCAGCCTGAAATGAGCGGCTGAGGGGACCGGCCCCTCTCCCCCGGCTGTAGGAGTCGGCTGGCTGCTCTCTCCGACGCCAGCACCGGCCCCGGGTTCGCTCAGCAAATCAGCGACCTCCGATCAATAGTCGAGATCGCCCGACGGATTGCCCTCAGCGGACGGCGGACACCTGCTTGATGCTCGTCCCCGGCTTCATGCGCACCGTTCCGCTCCGGAGCTGCCCAGTCAGCGTCCAGTACACCTCCAGGTCGATGACCTCGAGGTTGTCCACGACATCCTTTCCGCCGAGGAAGAGCGGCACACGATACCCAGCACAATCGCTCAATCGAAGCGGCAACGCCGTCGCATTCGCCTCGCTCCACTGCGTGAAGAACTGATTCGCCAGCGCAGGTTCTCGCAACTCGTCGAGCTGCTCGTGAAACGCCCTGAACGTCAGGGGGATCTCCAGCGCTTGGCCAGTACCCGGCTCCAGCATGAGAATCAGGGCCTCGCCACTCTGATCTCGGGCCCCGTCGAGCGCAAATTGCCGACCCAGCCAGTCGTAGGCGAAGGGACACGCCCGTTGAGCAAATTGCGGAAGCGACTCACTCACGAGTTCCAGCGACCGCGGACCGCTGGTCTCGCTGTGCACGCGATACAGACCACCTTCGAAGGAGCGACCCGCATACCGATCAGCAAATTCCTCATACCCATCAGCCCGGGCCAACCGGGCCTCCTGCCAAGCAGTCGCCGCCACACCGCTGTCAGGCACGAAGTGCTCCGCAAAAGGATCAAACATGTGTACTCCTCAGCATATCGAAACGCTCACAATCGACGTGCCCACCCCCAAACCTCGAATCTGACATGCGATCTGCGCTCCGAGACTCCGGTTCACGTTCGCGTCCAGCGGGTTCAGGTTGCTCAGGGCATCCGAACCCCCGAGCTGCAAGTCGATGACATGGTCGATGTCTGCACCGCTTGGAGTTTCTCCACCAGCAGCCTGCCACATCGAGGCTGCCGATGTGCCACCCCGTTCGACCGCTGTCACGCTCAGCTGACCGCTCTGCGCCGCCTGATCCAGCGCGGCCACCTTCGCGTCCGCTGCCGCTATCTGCTCGGCCGACCAGCCCGCCTTGTAGCCCAAGGACAACGTGGTGCCAGTAGCCTCTGTGGCTAGTGTCTCCCACGGTCGGCCACGACCGCTCGCAAGAGTCCGCGGGGGTCGTCCTCGTCGATGTCATGATGCTCGCGACGAAGGATCTCATCATAGCGCTCTTGGGTCATCCAAGACGGACGCTCGTCGACGATGGCCAGCTCCGGAAACTTCGCGTGAAGTTCCCCTTCCGACCGCGCATCAACAACCCCCCAAAGGCCGCCCATGCCGTAGTCGTAAGCCACCAAGAACGGCTTCTTGTCTTCAATCATGACCCTCCTCCAAAGGTCCTGAAGGGTATCCCGCCCACGTTGATAGGGCTCCCTGTGGTCATTTCGGTGCCGCCACCCGGTTGGCCGAAGGCGGGCTCCACAACCGAAGGCTCGGAGAGGCCGTCAATTCGCGAAACTGGGATTTCGTAGTACCCGTCTGGCGTCCTTGCCAGGGCCAGACCGGCCTGTGCCGATGCGCCATCCGCGTACTCATCCGTTGTGACCGAGACTACGCGGCTCGATGCTCCAGGCAAGATGTATCCGCCGCCCTCGTCTATCGCGGCAGCCACCGCCGACGTTGTGTAGTGCCTGACCACGGCGCCGTCGACGTACTCCGACAAGCCACTCGCACCCTCTGTCGTGGTGGCAGCAGCCTCTGTGGCATCTCACGCTCGGTCGTGATTCACTGCCGTCGTACGCAGGGTCAGCTCTCGTCCCAGCGGGCCAGTCGGAGAGACGGCGACCCAGGAGCAAGGGTGGGCGCTTGCCCCTTTTACATGAGGAATACCTCCGACCCATTTGGGACTGCGTCCTGTCGAAGCGTCAGGAGTTCTCGAGCTAAGCCAAGCAGACCTTGCGCATTGGCCCTGATGGTCACCGCGCCATCGGCAGTCACCTTGACCGAGATCTCCTCGTCGCGGTCGTGCCAGGATATGACCCCGTGCTGGCGATCATACGGCTGGATCTCCACTCGCACTGCGACCGTCTCAGAGTTCGTCATGGTTCTTCCGGGAGGAATGGTACGGCTGAGAGAGCTTCGCCGTCGAGCATCTTCTGCAGCGTAGCCCACTTGTGGACGTAGGAAGGCTCGAGGTCACCAAGGGCGTCGATGAAGTAAGGATCGTCCATGAGGTCCGGGGGAAAGAGCCGCGCTCCTAGCCCCTCTGATCGAAACACCCAGTGCCCGGACACCCGGCGATCGACCACATCGAAGAAGATAGACGACACCTCCTGCAAGTACCCTGTGGGATTGTGCAGAAGGAACCATACGTCGTTGTCCGCGAACCTTAGTCCATACACTGTGAACTCGCGGCCGGGGAAGAGGAAGTAGTCGTTGTGCAGTTCATGAAGCATCTTCCACCGGGTGGCGGCCACATCATCGAGATGTTCGGGTGAAGGAAGTACTCTGACTCTCATACTCACCAATTGACAAACTTGGGTGCGACACGGAGCCCTGTCTCAAGGTTCTCAAACCAGTGCACTTGTGTGCTCAGCCCCTCAACTGCGCTAGTCATGTGCGCCCAGGCATACGGATCACCGCCGTAGCTGTTGGCGAGTTCTTGAGCAAGGCGCAGCTCAGTAGAGGATCCGGCACCAGCAAATGACTCAGACGGGCCGTTCATGAGCATCTGCCCAAGCGGACCGTTGACATCAGGCTGACCAGATGGGATCGGGCAGTTGTGCACGAGCACAGCGGTATCGACAGTGACCACGTAGAAGTCGTGGTCATTGGCCACGGTGAGGTCCCACATTTCCTGCGATCCGGGAACCGTGAGTAGCCGTGCGACCATAGCCAGCTGGCCGTCGGGAGTCCAGAGCTTGTCACCGGACGGAAGCTGGTCAGCCTGCGTCCACGCTCGGGTGGTCAGGTCCCAGAACAGGTGGTGGGCCGTGGAGTCGATGGTCCCCTCGCCCTCGGCGGTGTCCACCACGACGTCCATGAGGTCGGTGTCGTGGTTGACCATGACGGCCTGGACCGTCTCCGGCTGGGTGCTCCCCGTCTGCGGGTTGGTGGCTAGGACTTGGGCTCCAGGACGGAGCTGGCTGATGGCCACGGTAGCCCCGCTCGCTAGCACCACCTGAGACGCTGCACTGAAGCTCTGACCTCCGCACGGGACCGAGGCTAGGTCGTCAGCGAGGGACGAGCCCTCATCGGTCGCGACCGCGGTAGCGTCTGTGGCAACAGGAACTCCCGCCGCTTGCTCGTCGTATGTCGAGGCGTTTCCCGGTTGCCTGCCAAGAGAAACGGCGTGCGGAGGCCCGGTGCGAGGGGGTGCCGAGAGGGTCGAGGCGCTGACGCGAGTCCCCGACACGGTGGCCGCCGAGGCGGTCGCCGGAGTGACCACGAGGGCGATGAGGAGGGCAGCGAGGGGAAGGAGGCGACGGGCCGTGGTGCTCACGGGCTCAGTCCTCACTGAGATCGCGGTCAAGCACGCTCCGCTCAATCCAGAGCCGATATGCGTCTCCTGTCTTGGTCCGGATCACGTCAAGATGCAGCTCCCGTGGTTCGATGGCGCTCCACTCGCCACCAAGCTCGCCAACGCGCTCCTTCGCAAGCCGGAAGACCTCGTCCTTGCTTCCGCCGGTGCCAAGTAGGACTCGATCCTGTTCAGCGCTCACGGCACGTACCCCGCCATGACCTGCTGGGCATACGCCTCGGCACCCTCCTCGTCATACGGGCCGACCATCGTCAGATGGGCGAGCTCGTGCGCGATGGTTGCGACCGCATCTGGCTCGGAGGCCAAAGCCGGGTCCATCAGAGTTATCTGCATCCGGCCCGCCGCGCTCAAAGCGGGAGAGCCGTCCCCTAAGAAACTCGAGTACCCGTACCCGCCTGCAGGCTGGCCTGCCGCGCCCGGCGCTTCATAACCGAGATCCACGTTGCTCAGGTCTAGCCCATTCCTCTCAGCCGCCGCCGCCGCCTGCTCCAGCGAAATACCGGGACCTCCAGTTGCCGACGCTCCCGACCTTGCTGCCGCAAAGACCGTGTCCGAAGTAGCGTCTGTGGCTTCTATACCGATCGCGGGCGAACCTTGGGTGCCTTGAGACGGCCATCCTGATTCTGCTAGTAGGGGGCTTGCTGTCGCGAACTGCCTGCCAGCGGTTTCGACGGCTGGAGGCCCGGTGCGAATGGGTTCCGAGAAGGTCGAGGCGCTGACGTGACCTCCGGACGAGGAATCGGCCTGGGCGGTGGTCGGAGTGACGACGAGAGCGAGGAGGAGGGCGGCGAGGGAAACAAGGCGAACAGCGGTGCTCACTGCTGGGTCTCGGGAGGCTGTCCGGGCCTGACGTCGGGCAGCCTCTCGAAAGCGGATTCAGAGGTTGCGACGATCACCAAATACGCCGGCTGGCCTGCCATGTACTCGCGCCTGGCCTCCAAGGCGTGGCTGGCCATGAGCAGCGAATCCTCCACGTAAGCTGACCACTCCTCAGCCTCATGCCTCGATCTGTGCGCCCAGTTCTCATACGCTGGCTTGAAGCCGTCGCCAGCGCGGAGCCAATAGTCGCCCCCGAGGATCGCCAGACCGTGCTGAGCGAGCTGCCGCATTGCCTCCATGGCGTTCGGTAGGCTGATCGCCCACTCGTCGACGTGCTGTGGTCGGAGCTCGACCACCTCCTGCTGCAACTCAGGAGAAAGCAATTCGCGGCCTGCGTTCACGGCCAGAACTGGTCAAGGGAGCCCATCGTGCTCCACATGCGGTGATTGATCACTCCGTTCTCGTCCACGATGTACTGATAGAAGCCCGACTCACCATTCACCGCTCCCGGAACGTTGACATGAAGGTACCAACTGCCATCGCCACCCTCAGCGCTAGCTGCGTCGCTCCAGTCCGCCTGACTGTCCACTAGGCTAGGGAAGGAATGAGCATCACCACTTGCCATCTGGCTGAGGACCTTCGGTGAGTAGGTTGTGCCGCTGAGCGGATTGGAGTCTGTCATCGGGCAGTTGTGGACCAGGACGGCCGTGTCCACGGTGACCACGTAGAAGTCGTGGTCGCTGGCGACGGTGAGGTCCCACATGTCCTCGGCACCGGGAACCGTCACCGTCCGGGCGACTGTGGCGAGCTGCTCGTGGGGCGTCCAGAGCTGGTCGCCGGACTGAAGCTGATCCGCGTCCGTCCAAGCCTTGGTGGTCAGGTCCCAGAACAGGTGGTGAGCGGTCGAGTCGATCGTCCCCTGACCCTGGGCGGTGTTGACCTCGACGTCCATGAGGTCCGTGTCGTGGTTCACCATGACCGCCTGGACGGTCTCCGGCTGGGTCTTCCCCGTCTGGGGATCTGTGGCCAGAACCTGCGTGCCAGGCCGAAGCGCGCTGATCGCCAGCGTGCTCCCGCTGGCCAGCGCCACCTGGGATCCAGCGCTGAAGCTCTGACCCCCGCAGGGAACCGAGGTTAGGTCGTCAGCGAGGGACGAGCCCTCATCGGTCGCGACCGCGGTAGCGTCTGTGGCCTCCCCGAGCTCAGCCCCATCTGCGGCGAGATCTGCCCCCGGGACGAACTGCAACCCGAGGAAAGCTCCGTTCTCTAACAGATCAACGGGCGTTGCCGGCTGTGGCCCCGCCCAAGCGGGTCGACCGCCAGAGACGCTTTGATGTATCCAGTTGTTGACGCCCGCCACCATTTGGCCGAGCACGCAGAAGCCTTGACACGAAGTGATGCTGGCGAAGTACGCCGCATCGTGTCGAGCATCGCTGGCCGCGACCTCGGCTTGGTAGTTCGCCACCTCGTCATCCGCGAATTGGAAGGCCATGCCCTCAACCCCCGGCGAAGCGCCCGCGAATAGTGAACCGAACGCTGCACTCACGGCAATCGGCGTGGATATCCCCGGATCGATGAACGAGGCCATTTGAAGGGTGAGGGCCAACCCGATCACGCTCGGCGCATACGCCTCCGCCTCCTGCTGCTGCTCAATAGCCTGGGTCTGCGCAACCTGGATCGTATGCTCTTCCGCGGCGGCGGCCTGAACCGTCGATTCATCGACGGGCCCACCCGTCCCTCCGTTGCTCTCGGTACAGGTGAGGATGTTGCCGCAACTCCCTCCGTCATCGCCCGCGATTCCGTGGCCATCAGGATCCTTCAGGTTGATCGGATCGGCGTTCGCGTACCCGTAGGTGTCCTCGGTCAGCGGATCGGAGCCGATGGAGGCATCGAGATCCGTGGAGGCGGGCCCGTAGTTGTCGGGAGTCGTGAACACCCCCTTGCGCGGGTCGTAGCTCCGGCTGCCGAATGTGTAGTCACCGGTCGTCCCATCCCGCTGGGTGAACTGATAGCCGAGCTCGGTCAGCTGAGTGCCGGTTCCGTAGCCGGTGAGGCATGGATCGGAGTTGCTCACGGTGCTGGAGGGCTGCAGCGGCGACCCGTAGATGTTGTACTTGAGGACACACGTGTAGGCGCCGTTGCTCGCTGACCCCGTGACGGCGCCGACGTTGCCCTGCCCGTCGTCGGTCAGCCACTGGTCACCGCCGGACGATGCGGTGCCCTGAACCCCGACAACCTGGGACGGGGTGCCGCTGGCATCGAGGAGCAGCGCGAGGTCGTTCTCGCTGCTCCCGTAACCGTTGCCGGTGGCCGCCGCCTGGCCGCTCTGGATGAGGCCCACCTCGCTGCCCGTCGTGGCGTAGTGCTCATCCCAGAACCCGTTGGGGTCCGTCCTGGTTGCGACCCGGCTCAGGGCATCGTATGTGGTGGTGGTGGTGCTGCTGGGCGTCACGGTCGTCCCGCACGCGGCAGGAAGACTGCTGAGCGTGCTCTCTTGATAGGTCTGATTGAAGCCGTCGTACTGGTACGTGGTGCAGCCGTCGCTCTGCAGCCGGCCGTCGGCATCGTATTGATCGGGAAGCGATCCCGCTGATGTGGTGGTCACATTCAGCGTGTCATTGGGGTTGTACGTGTAGGTGGTCGCCTGGGAGCCGCTCCCTACACTGATACGGTTGCCGTCGGCGTCATAGTTGACCGTGGTCCATTGCCCTGTCACGGAGCTCTGCTGGCTCTCCTCCGAGTAGCTGGCCACCTGCCCGCCAGGGTAATACCCGTAGTTGAGGATGGTGTTGTCGCCCGAAACGGCGGCCTCGGAAGCGGTCTGCTGGCCATCGCTGTCGTAGCTGTAAGCCCACCAGTCGAGCACGTCAGTCGAGCTACCGCCACACGTGCCGCTGGGCGTGCTCGAGCTCCCGCACAGCCAGTCCTGCTGGACTGACCCATCGGGATTGAGCGAGTAGGTTGTGATGTCACCGTTCGACTGAATGTCGTTGGCAAGCTGGCCGCTCTCGGTGTAGCTCCGAGTTTCGGTGGCGCCGGGATCGGCGGTCGTGCCCAGTGTCACCGCCTCTTCGGCGGAGTTGTACTCCAAGGCCTCGGTGGTGCTCTGGGAGGTGGCGTTGCGAGCCATGGTCAGGGTGGCGACGTCGCCGGACCCGTCGTAGCTCAGCTCGGCCGTGTACCCGCCCATGTCCGGACCACCCTGGGCTGCGATCTGCGCATCGCCCATCCCGTCGTTCTCGCTCCTCAGGCTTCCGTCCAGGTAGTAGCTCATGGTGTCGGTAGTGCCCCATTTGACGCCGGTGCCGACGTCGCTGGCGCTGATCTGATTGCCGGAGGCGTCGTAGGCGAAGGTGTCGGGTGACGTCGCCACCGTGTCTCCCGTGGCGGCCTCGGGTGTTTCACTGGCCAGTCGGCCGTCGAGGTAGTACGTGTCGGTATTCGTTCCCCCGTCGCAGCTCGCGCTCGGGGGACCGCCCACCGGGCAGGCGCTCGTACCCACCTCGTAGGTGTGCTCGGATAGCGTTTGGCCGAAGGCGTTGTAGGTGTTGTCCGTCTCGAGGCTCAGGTTGCCCGAACCGGGGGGCGTCACTGTCGACAGCAGGAGGTTGTTCTCGCTGTACGTGTAGGTCGTCGGGGCCCCGCCTGGATTGGTGGCATCCTTATCATTGGCGCTGGGCGAGGTGACGGTGAGCACGTTGCCCACCGCGTCGTACGTGTACGTCGTCGCCTCTCTCTCCCCGGTCTCGGTGCCGACAGGCGCGGAGACGCTCTGCTTGCGGCTGTTCGCCGTGTACTGGGTGACCGTCGAGGCCCCGTAGCCGTTGGTACTGGTCAGCTGGTTGCCCGCGGCGTCGTACGTGTACGTCGTGGTGTCTGCCGGATCCACCGTGAGGGTGCCGGCCGAGGCGCTCCCCGTGCTCAGGTCCAGGCTCTGGTCAGACGGCGCAGTGGTGCTGAGAAGAAGCCCGTCCGCACTGTAGGTGGAGGTGGTCTCGACTGTGGCGGGCTGGCCGGTCGCCGTGTCCGGGTTCGGCTGGGTCGTGACGATCGCGTTGCCCTGGGCGTCGTACACCGACGTCTGCGTGACCGTGACCGGCGCGTCCAGGGCACTGTTGGGATATTCCGGGTCGGGGGAGGTGGCCTGAGCCACCAAGCCGTCGTTCGTGTAGGTGAAGGTCTCCTGTTGGGGAGCGCTCCAGAGGCCACCGGCCGTGGGCAGCAGCACGTTGGTGACCTGACCGGCGGCGTCGTACTCCACTGCGGTGATGCACAGCCCCGTGGTCGACTTGTATGCCGGGACTCCCGGGATCGTCTCGGGTGCGCCGGCACCGCCAGGAGCCGCGGGTATGTTGCCGGGGGTCGGGCACTGCGCCGCTTGAGATGCCTGCCCGGAGAACACCGCGTTGGCGCCGAGCGTGGTCTCGTTGGGGTCGCTGCTGTCGTAGCGGGGCACGTACTGCGTGATCGGGCGGTCGTCGGCGTCGAAATCGGTCCGGATCATGTATTCAGGGTTGGGCGTGGTGGCCGAGGTCTGGAAGGCATCGGCACTGAACTGGGCGACCTGGTTGCCGTCCGCGTCGTAGCTGACCCGGGTGTGGATGTCGACGCTGCCGTCCGCGTCAGTGACACCGAGC
Source organism: uncultured Actinomycetes bacterium (assembly GCA_964508345.1). Lineage (GTDB taxonomy): Bacteria > Chloroflexota > Dormibacteria > Aeolococcales > Aeolococcaceae > Changshengia. The sequence continues at coordinate 300,086 of CAZDTK010000002.1, forward strand.
GTCGGGCAAGTCGACGTATTCGTCACCCCGAAGCTCGCGAAGTTGTCGAAGCAGACGTTGGGAGTGCCGGTCGTCGCGTCTGCCGCCACAACCGTGTCCAGAGGTCGATTGTCGGCGTCGTAGGAGACGATGGTGTCGCGCGTACCCGCTGCTGTGGTCGGCGGGGCCGCACCGGGCGCTGGCAGGCTCGAGCTGAACGTGGCGGTCTGCGCCGTCCAGGTACGGTTGCCGGACGGGTCGTATCCGTGCCAGCTCACCACATACTGGTTCGTGGCCTGGGGGGTCGCCGTCCATGTCATCTCGTCGAGCACGTTGTAACCGTTGGTCGCGGTGTCCCCGTTGGCGTTGGTCGCGGTGATGACGTTGCCGTCGGCGTCGTACGTGGTCATGGTCACCACCGGCGTCGGGCTCCCGGTCACCGGCGTGTTGGCCGTGTAGGAGGTCACTGATACGGGCAGGTCCGCCGCGTTGTAGGTCGTGTAGGTGGAGAAGTAGTCGGTGGTCGCGCTCCCCGGACCGTGGCAACCGCCCGAGCCCTCGGTGAACTCCCGGGCGGGACAGCTCTCCACCACGTTGCCGTCCTCGTCATGGACCGTGGCCGAGGTCAGGGTGCGGTAGGTGCCGTCCCAGCGCGGTGTGATCGTCTCGATCACGCGGTGGTAAGCGTCGTAGACGTAGGTGGTCACTGTCGGCTCGTTGGAGCCGACAAGGTCGGAGACCTCGGAAGCCGGCGCCTGGACGCTGATCACATTGTCCTCGCCGTCGTAGGTGGTGGTGGTGGTGCAGATCACCTCCCCGCCGCTCGGCCAGGGCGCGGACGTCGAGGTGGTGCAGCCGGTCGGCGTTGGGCCGCTTCCCACCGCGTAGCGGCCCACGGTCTCGGTGATCTTGCGGTTGACCGCATCGTAGGAGTACGTCGTGATGTCACCCATCCCGTCGGTGGTCTGGATGAGATTCCCATACGCGTCATACACGTTGGTGGTGTGGGGGCTCCCGTTCTCGGTCGCCTCCGCGGGCTGCTGCACGGTCAGCACCTCGCCCGCCGCGTTATAGGTCGTGCAGGTGTCGTAATCGGGCGTGGGATGGGCTGGGCAGGAGGGATAGCCGCCCGAACTCTGATAGCCCCGGGCGGTCCTCACCCCCAGCTGGTTGCCATCGGCGTCGAGCTGGTAGGTGGTGACGTTGCCCAGGGCGTCGGTCTGGCTCAGGGCGTAGAGCCCCGGCGCGCCGGTGCACGAGGTCGCGTACAGGGTCTGGGTGTAGCCGGGCGCGGTGGGGGAGGCGCAGGTCCCGGGGTAGTCGCTGAGCGGCAGGCCGGCCTGGGCGGTGGCGTCGCGGTCCCAGGTCCGCACCACCTGGCCCTCGGCGTCATAGCCGTAGGCCACGAACTCGCCGGTGGGGTCGGTCACTCCGGCGAGCCAGCCGCCCGCCGAGGTCGTCCCGGAGAGGTCGGTGGCGCTGTTCGGGTAGTAGGTGTAGGTGTAGGCACCGCCGGTCTCACTCCCGTCGTTCTCGTCCGGGGTGGTCATCGTGAGCCGCTGGCCCCACTGGTCGTAGGTGTAGGTGGTGACGGTGGGGTGGACCCCGTCCTTGGAGGGTGCCGACTGCGTGCACAGCAGCCCAGTGTTGTCCCCAGCTCCCGAACAGGGGTCGGTGGACCCGATCGGCAGCCCCGCTCCCACGGCCGTACTCGTGTCCCGCGCGTAGCTTGTCGCGTAGGCCATGTAGCCGGCGGCGGGGCCGTTGCCACTGGAGTTGAGATCGGCGTTGCCGTCGGGACTGAGGACGCCGGTCTGGTCACTCACCACGAAGACGGTCGAGGCGTCCCGGCGCGGACCGCCCGCGGACGTCACCGCACCGTCGCCCGCCATCGTGTCCGTGAAGGTCCTGACCGTCCCGCTCGCCTCCACATACTGGGCAAGATAGGAGGTGGTCGTGACGATGTTGGTGGGCGAGTCGACGTCGTCCTGGACCAGGATCCCGCCTTCGTCGTTGTAGGTGTAGAGGGTCTCCCGGTTGGGCGTCTGCCCGTTGTCCAGGCCCAGCTCGAGGATCTCGCAGAGGTTGTTGTCCGGCTCAGGGTCGGGCTGCTGGCAGGTCGAGCCCGCGGTGTCCCAGTCGTAGAGGGTGGTGTGCAGCCAGATTCCGGCAGGTCCACCCTGGGTGGTCGAGGTCGAGCCCTCGTCCACCACGCCCACCCGCCCCAGCGAGTCCACCTGGACGAACTGCTCCTCCTCGGTCCCGGTGGTGGCATTCACCACCGCCCCGTTGCCCCCGTAGGTGTAGGCGGTCTCCGTCCCCAGCAGGTCGATAACGGCGCTGATGACGGCCGGGCCGCCGCTTGTGGACGCCGCGTAGCTGAAGGTCACGGTGTTGCCATCGGGATTCTGCCCGCTGCAGAGCTGGCCGGCGCTGCCGCCACAGCCCCCGTACGTGTAGTGCAGTTGCGTTCCGTTCGGGTTGATGACGTTGACCAGGTCGCCCGCCGAGTTGTCCTCGTAGCTCGTCACCTCGCCTGCCGGGTCGCTGATGTTGACCTCGGTCCCGCCGCTCCAGGTCGTGTAGACGAGGCTGTAGGCGCGGTCGCCGCCACCGTCTTCGCCGACCTCGATGAGCTGACCGCCGCTGTAGGTGAAGTAGACCGTGTTGCCGAGGGCGTCGCGCACCGAGAGCAGGTTGCCGTCGGCGGCGTACTCCTCCCTCACCCCGTCGGTGGTCATGACCGCGTAACCGAGCACCTGGGCGTTCGACGCAGTCAGCCCGGTGCATCCGCCGGTGCTCGACTCCACGTAACGCCACATGCTGGCGTGCACTCCCGCCTCTGCCGTGTAGACGGTGTCCACACACAGCTGGTTGTACCCGCTGCCCAGGGTGAGCGTGGTCGGCACGAGGGGTCCCAACGGGCCGGTGGTGCTCCCCAGACTCGTCAGATCGATCGGCGTGGACAGAGCCGTGGGTTCGAACGCCACGCGCGCCCCACTGCCGGTGATCAGGGTGATGGCCACCCCTCCGCTCACCTGCTCGCCCTGAGGCACCCGCAGCGCCACCCCGCCCAGGTCGTCCCCGGCGGAGACGAAGGAGGTGATCCAACCCTGGCCGACCGGTTCGGCCCCGGGCTGGAGGGTCGCCTCGCTGTTGTAGGCGCGGACGATGCCCAGGCTGAGATCGCCGTGGAGCTGCATGGTGCCGCCGTCCTGCTGCGTGACGAGCAGGTTTCCGTCGGCGGCGTTGACCTGGGCGGTGCCCCCGGGCCCGAGTGCCGTGCTCACGAACGTCCACCACTGCTGTGCGCCCAGGCCTCCGTCGCAGATCAGCGACTGAGCCGAGCCCAGCCCGCCAAGTCCGGTTGTCGCGTCGGCGACGATCGCCGTGAGCAACGGATCGGAGCACGCGGAGTCACTCCCCATGGCCGTCACCGTCGCCGTCAGGGTGACCGGGGTGGCGCCCAGCGACAGACCGGTCACCGTGATCTGGGAAGCACTAACGCTGCAGCTGACGCCGGCAACGTTCGCACAGCTCGTCCCGCCGACCGACACGGTGCCGCCCGAGCCGTCGAAGCCCGTCCCTCCGAGGGGGATCGACAGATTCACCGTCTCCGAGGATGGCGCCGCCGCCGGCTTGAAGACGGCGACGATGGCCCCGAAGTCGTTGGTGGTGCCACCCATGGTCATCGACTGGCCACTGCTGGAGGCCGAGAGCTCGTCCTCGAGGCCGGCGTTGTAGTTGTTGGTCGACTTCGCCTGCTCGCGGAGGGTGAAACCGCTGCCCGCGGTGAAGCCCGAGCCGACGCTGGTCTCGCCGGCGATGCCGAGCACGAGCTCTCCGGATCCTCCGATCGCCGCTGTCGGCCCGGCGGCGAGCATGGTGGTGCCACTCCCGCTGGCACCGACCAGCTGGTCGAGCGGTGACGAGGCGACGACTCCTGAGTACTCGGCCACCACGAGGCCCGCGCTGGCCCCGGTGACGGTCACCGTGACGGTGCCGGACTTCGAGTCCGCCAGGTACCAGAGCTCCACGTGACCGTTGCCGTAGGGCTCGGACAGAGCCTCGGTCCACGCGCCGTTCACGTTGTCGGAAACGCCCGTGATCGGATCGGTGCCGGAATCCTTGGTGGTGATGCCCAGCACCAGCAGGTCACCGGCGGCGGCGCTGTTCGAGAGGCTCACGGTCTTCCCGGTCGCCTCGGCCCCCTGCACGAAGGTGGGCGTCTCCTCTCCGGTGCCCACACCGCTCTCGGGTGTGACCGTCGCCGTCACGGTCCCGGTCTGGCCCCGCGCAAACTGCGAGGAGCTGAGGCTCACGGAGACCTGCGGAGCCGGCCCCGGCGTGTACTGCCCTTCGAGCTGCGACTGGGTGAGCGCCGCCGCGTAGACGCCCGCATCGCTGATGGCGCCGGGGAAGTAGTTGCCCCAGTTCGGACATTCATTCGCGCAGGAGTCCGCTCCGATCGCGCCAGGATCGGTGGAGTAGTAGGTGACGGAGCCGCGCGACTGACTTGACCCTGAGGCCACCTCGACGCCGTTGACGTAGTCGACGATGGCTCCGGTCGAGCTGATGGTGACGTCCAGCCGGCTCCACTGGTCCAGGGGAACGACGGCACTCGCGGTCTGCACGATATAGAGGTTCCCGCTGATGACGATCTGGCCTTGGAGCTGACACGCGGTGTTCATGGACATCATCGCCCCCGGATCACCCGTGGCAATGACATAAGCACCCTGGTTGCTCCCGCAGGAGGTGGGATCGACCCAGGCCTCCAGGGTAACCGGCAACCCGATCTGGACAGAGGACGGGAGCGTCACATAGCCGCTTGCCCCGTTCAGGCTCACCGATGATCCCGCACCCTGCGGTCCGGTGACTCCGTAGGTCACACCCGAGGAGGTGTAGGTGCCGCTGTTGCCGTTCCCCGAGGTGTCGGCGGCCGTGCAGCACCCGGTATCGTTGAGAGGGTAGAAGGCAAGCGGGTGATCGGCGACGGCTGTCTGCGTCCGCATCGCGGCGGCCGCGGGCCCCTGCCCGGTGGCGTTGATGGCCGACACGGTGAGGGAGTAGACGGTCCCGTTGCTGAGCCCGGTGACCACCGCCGATGTCGCCGAGGCCGCGGCGCTGGTCGTTCCGACCTTGGTGGAGCCCTTGTAGGTGGTGACGGTGTAGCCGGTCACCAGGCTGCCATCGGCGGGGGCGGCCTGCCAGCTGACCGTCACCTCCTTGTTGCCGGCCACGGCGGTGACGCCCGTCGGTTGCGCGGGCAGCGTCGCCGCACCCGAGGACGGTGCCGATGGCGCACCCGTGCCCATCGCGTTCTGGGCCGCGACCGTGAACGCGTAGGTCCCGCCGCTGACAAGCCCGATCAGCGTCGCAGGGCTGGAGGCGACCTCGATGGCCGGTTGAGGCTGGGAATTGAGAGACGGAATGATCGAGTAGCCAGTGATCGCCGATCCGCCGGTGCTGGAGGGTGCCGTCCATCTGACCGTCTCCTGGCCCGAGCCTCCGGTTGCCGAGACGGCGGTGGGAGCCCCCGGGGTGGTCGGCGTCTCGAACGTGGCCGCGCTCGACCAGCCGGTCGAGGAGCTGTACTGGTCACGGCCGATGGCCTCCCAGTAGTAGGTCTCGCCAGGCTCAAGGTCGCCCGCGGGCACCGTCCACGAGGGGCTGGACTCCCAGGGGCTGGTGGTCACGTAGGCGCCGAAGTCGCTGCGCGTGCTCACCTGGAACTGGTAGCCGGTGCAACTGGTGCATGCAGCAGCCGTGAGGGTGGGCTCGAGGGACGCGCCGCTCCCCGGCGTGATCAGCGCACCGCCGGTGGGTGATGACGGGACCGGCGGGGGCGAGGCCAGGACGTCGAAGGACCCGACGGCGCCTCCGTACTGCGAGAACCACTCCCCGGTCTGCGTGTTGTAGATGTCGAAGGCGAGCTGGTACGATCCCGCCCCCAGTCCCAGCGTCGACATCGCCGCGATGTTGGCGGTCACCCAGACGCCCGCCCCCGGGTTCACGGTGATGGGGAAGGCAGAGGTCGTCCCCGTCGCCGGCGCGCCCGTGACCCCGTTGGCGACTGTGCTCTGGGTCCCGGGGGTGAGCACATGGTAGGAGATCTCGTAGCTACCGCCTGCCGGCCATGGAGTGTTCCCCTGATTGACCACGTAGACAGGCATGGTCGCTGAGGACGTGTTCGGCGGAGGGAAGGGCTGGTTCCCACTCTGGGCTGATGATGAAGGGTCGGCGGCACTGTCCTGGAACCCCCAGTCGACGGGGCCTGACCCGTAAAGCGTCGACGTGGACGACCAATTGGTTTCGTAGCCGTCGCTGTTCTCGGCCAGCACCCGCCAGTAGGAGGTGTAGCCGTCCGCGAGGCAGCCCGAAGTCGTCTGCCATGATGACGACGTAATCCAGTTCGAGTAACAGTTGACGGTGGTGAACGTTGGGTCGGTGCTCACCTGGAAGTAGTATTCGCTGCATCCCCCGCATCCGGAGGTGGTGAGTAGAGGCATTGGGCTCCCTGATCCGGAGTCCACCACGGTCGCCCCACTGGGCGGTGAGGTCAGGGTGGGGCCAGAGCCCGGGTTGTAGGTGACACTTACATTCGAGTACCCGCCCGTGTCCGTGTCGTACGCGGCGAGCTGCATCCAGTAGTTAGAACTGGTGTTCCCATCGGAGTTGATGATGATGCCGTCGTTGGGGGCCGCACCGTCCGTCCATTCCTGGACCCACGGGGTGATGCTCACGGATGCCCAGTTGCGGTTGCCATAGCAGACGTTACCCCAGTTGGCCGAGACGCTCCCAGTGACCCCGCCCGTGGTCGTGTAGTAGAGCCCGCTGTTCCAGGTGGCGGTCTGGTAGTTGAACGGCTGGGTGGCCTGCCACATCCAGAAGGTCTCTGCGGAGCACAGCGACGTCCAGTCGAAGTAGCCACTCCAGGTCGCGGAGACGATGCTCGCGCCGTCCAGGTCGGCGAGGGCCGGGTAGTCGAGCGCGGTCCAGTTCATGCCGGTCGAGCTGCTGCTGTACTCACCGATCCAGTCGGTGTAGTCGCTCTCGCCGCTGGTGTAGTAGCCGTTGTAGTTGCATGTGGGGCAGTAGGTGCTCACGAATACGCCGTTGCCGGTCGTGGCCCAGCTGGGGTCGATGGTCACCGGGTACTGCCGGGCGGGGTCGCGCAGCCAGGCGCCCGCGGCGATGATCTCCAGCCAGCTGCCTCCCGGACCGAGCGCGTAGCTGACCGACGTGGACGCACCCATCCCGGACGCCTCGTTGAATGTGCTGTCTCCCATGGTCCCGGGCGGCAGGCTGAAGGCCACGCTTCCACTGCCGCTGACGAAATCCACCTCACCGTCCTGGTCGAGCCGCGCGCTGAGTCCGCTCATGGTCAGGGGGAAGCGAAAGACCACATCGCCGGTCCCAGAGGGTGCCGCCTGGAGGACGAGGAGCTGCGTGAGCGCATCCAACGTGTTCACGTAGTCGAGGCTCGTCGTGGGCCACGCGTCGGCGAAGTCGACGGTGTCGCCGTCGGAGATCGACGCCTTCACCGGTGTGACCTCGACCGGATTGGTGAAGGCCCCACCGCCCGCCGCTTCCGAGCCCTCCTCCGGTGTACCGAGGGTGACGGATTCCGCGCCCGAGCTCAGCGTGAGGAGATCCGGATCGCTCAGCGATCCCCCGAAGCGGATCTCGACCGGGCCTCCGCTATTCGCGATGGAGCCATCAGGCTGGACCGAGAGCTGCGCGCTGATGGGAGCCCAGGCACCCTCGGCGTCCTGGTAGTTGACCGGGTACTGGTATACCTTCGCCGTGAGAGTTCCGTCGGCGTTGGCGTAGGTGGTCGTCGTGGAGTTGTCCAGGACCGGAACCGCCTGACTCACCCCCTGCTTGAAACCCGTGATCTTCTTGCCCTTGGCGGCCTTGCGCGCCGCCGCCCAGGCCTGATCCAGGGCCGACTCCTCCCCCACTTGCGATGGCGTCAGCTTGGTGGGCGCCTTGCCACTGCCCGTGCTCCAGGTGTCGCCGTGGATCGGGGAGGGGTGCTCCGCCTGGTTCGAGCCCTCGGCCAGCAGCGCGGCGGCGGCCACCTGGGACTGGCTGGGCGACAGGGGAGAAGCCGACGAGCTCGAGCCGTTGCCGGAGGTGCCGGGGGCGGGGCTCAGAGTCTGACCGACCACCGCCAGAGCCCCCACCGCCACCAGGAGCAGGGCGCGCCCGCCGGAGACCGACGCTCTCTTCCGGCTGGACGGTCCTGGACTCAGCCGGCCAGGGACCGGCGGCTCTTCCGTGCGCTGGGGGGGGCTCGTCGCCATGTGGGGGTGCCTCCTCGTCTGCCATGCGGACACTCAGCCGCCCATGCGGCTTGGCAACGAGGGCATCCCCGCCCCCTCGTGGCACGGGAGGTTACAAAGTCCGTTGCGCTCGGTCAATGAGCATCTGGTTAAGAGAGCCCGCAGACCTCAGCAGGCGGGGCAAACGACCTAATTGGTCGATGCCACGACCGCCGCGGCGACGGCGGCGACGTGGGCGGGGTCACGCACCAGGCGGTCGAAGCGGGCACGCCTCGCCTCCCATCGCTCTGCCTCGACAACCAGGTCGGGATGGTCCTCGATGAGATGGGTGTTGTACTCACCGCGCTGGAATTCGGGGGAGTCGAGAAGGGCGAGGTGGTAGGGGATGTTGGTCCGGATGCCGGTGATGACGTACTCGCAGAGCGCCCGGCGCATCCTGCCGATGGCGAGCTCACGGGTCGGGCCCCACACGATCAGCTTGGCGATCATCGGGTCGTAGCGGGGCGAGACCATCCCCGGCCCGGCGAGGGCGGCATCGACGCGGACACCGGGACCCGAGGGCTCGTGGTACCCGGTGACCCGGCCCGGGGAGGGGAGGAAGCCCTGGGCGTAGTCCTCCGCATTGATCCGGCACTCGATGGCGTGTCCCTGGGGGACGATCTGCTCCTGGCGCAGATGGAGGTGCTCGCCGGAAGCGATCCGGAGCTGCTCCGCGACCAGGTCCACCGCGTACACGGCCTCGGTGACCGGGTGCTCGACCTGGAGGCGCGTGTTCATCTCCAGGAAGTAGAAGTCGCCCCTGGAGTAGATCATCTCGACGGTGCCGGCGTTGACGTAGCCGACGGCGCGGGCGGCGGCCACCGCGACCTCGCCCATCCGCGCGCGCGCCGCGGGGTCGATCACCACCGACGGCGCCTCCTCGAGGATCTTCTGGTGGCGGCGCTGGATGGAGCACTCGCGCTCGCCGAGGTGGATGACGGCACCATGGGTGTCGGCGAGCACCTGGATCTCGATGTGGCGGGGCTCCTCGACGTAGCGCTCCAGGAAGATGGTGGCGTTGCCGAAGGCGCGCTCGGCGGTGGAGCGGGCGGCATCCAGGCTGCTGCGCAGCTCCGCCGGGTCGTGGGCGACGCGCATGCCGATGCCGCCGCCGCCCGCCGAGGCTTTGATCAGCACCGGATAGCCGATCTCGGCGGCGGCACGCTCCGCCTCGTCGTCGCCGGCGAGGGCACCGCTGCCGGGGACGACCGGCACTCCGGCGGCCTGCATCCGCTCCCGGGCCGGGACCTTCTCCCCCATCGCCGCCATGGCCTCCGGGGGTGGACCGATGAAGACGATGCCGGCGGCCGCGCAGGCGCGGGCGAACGCCTGGTTCTCGCTGAGGAAGCCGTAGCCGGGATGGATCGCCTCGGCGCCGGTGCTCCGGGCGGCCGCCACGATCCGCTCGATGTCCAGGTACTCGCTCCGGGCTCCGCCCGTCCCGGCGGCCCCCGCACCGAGCTCCACGGCCTCGTCGGCGAGCAGGGTGAAGGGGGCGTTGCGGTCGGTCTCGCTGTGCACCGCCACCGAGCGGATGCCGAGGTCGCGGCAGGCCCGGATCACCCGGATCGCGATCTCCCCCCGGTTGGCGACCAGGACCTTGCTGAACATGGCGCCCATGGTGCCATCCGGGACGTGGGAACCGATCCCGCCCACCGCCGTCCGCGGCCCCGGCTGGCGGGCGGGCGCCGGGCGCATGATTGGCCTCAGGTCGGGGCAGGGCAGAGGAGAAGGGCGATGCCGCAAGACCCGGAGCAGGCGTGGCGGGAGGTGGGTCAGCACGTCGAGGACCTGGGGTCCCGCATCCATGAGCACTACCGCCGCCAGCTCGACGATCGCGACCGGCCGGCGGAGGAGACCGCACACGGGGTGGCCGAGGCCCTGGAAACCCTGACCCGTCAGGTGGGGAGCGCATTCGACGCCCTCGGTGAGGCGTTCCACGACCAGGCGGTCCGGGAGGAGGCCCTCCGCGCCTCGCGAGCCTTTGGCGATGCCGTCGAGGCGTCGGTCTCCGGACTGGGCGGGGAGGTCAAGAAGGCGACCCGGCGATCCTCCAAACGGGAGAAGTAGCCGGGTCAGGCCTGGAGCGGGGTACCCGAGGCGTTCTGCAACGCGCTGCTGACGGCGTGATCGGCGGTCGCGCCGGTTAGGATCGGGCTGCGATGGAGTACCGGCGTCCCTCCCCCCGGATGTGGGCTGCCCGCCAGACCGTCCTCGGCCTCTCGACCCTCCTCTGGCTGGCCATCCTCGGCGTGGCCGGCGGCATCCTCTGGGGTCTCGCGGGCGCGCTGATCGGGGTCGGCATCTGCGTCCTGTTCGCCGCGGTGACGTGGTTCGTGGAGCGCGGCCGGTACCGTTCCTGGGGGTACCTCGAGCGAGAGGAGGACCTGGTGGTCCGGCGCGGTCTGGTCTTCCACCGGCTCACCGTCGTCCCCTTTGGGCGGATGCAGTTCGTCGACGTCACCGCCGGTCCGGTGGACCGCCTCTTCGACCTGGCCACGGTGCAGCTCCACACCGCGGCAGCGGCGACGGATGCGCGCATCCCCGGCTTGCGCAGCCAGGACGCCGCCCAGCTGCGCGACCGGCTGGCGGCTCTCGGCGAGGCCCGGACATCGGGGATCTGATGGGCGCCGCCAGCTCCCAGGCCCCGGCGCTGTCCGGCACCTGGTGCCGGCTCCATCCCCTCTCGCCGCTCGCCCGCGTCGGGATCACCCTGGGCTTCGTGGTGGCGGCGGTGGGCATCCCCACCCTCTCTGGCGGGCAGGTGTCGTCGGGGGGGTGGCCGGACCTCATCCTGGTCGCGGCCATCGCCGTCCTCGGGATCAGCGCCTCCGTGGTCTCGTGGCTGGTCACCCGCTGGCGGGTGGTCGGCGACGAGCTGCAGATCGACACCGGGCTGGTCTACCGGCAGTCGCTGCGCTTCCCCCTCCGCCGCATCCAGGCGGTGGACATCGTGGCGCCGCTCACCGCGCGGATGCTCGGGCTCGCCGAGGTCCGCGTGATATCGGCGGGGACCGGGCACAACCAGCACGGGCGGCTCGCCTACCTGACCAACCAGGACGCCGCCCTGGTGCGAGCCCAGCTCCTCGCCCTCGCCCACGGGCTCGCCGCCGAGACCCCCGAGCCGCCCGCCGCGCCCCTCTTCCAGGTCGACAACGGGCGGCTGATCGGGGCCAGCCTGCTGAGGGGCGCGTGGCTGGTGGTGCTGGTCCTGGTAGCCGTGGTGGTGGTCCTCGGCGTGACCTCACCGAGGGGCGGAGGCGCCGGAGCGGAGGCCGCCACCTCGCTGCTGAGCGGGACCCTGACCGGCGTGCTGGCCCTCGGCCTCGACGTCGCCCGATCCGTCAACGGCGACTTCGACTTCACGATCGGCGAGGCCCCGGACGGTCTGCGCCTTCATCGCGGCCTCCTGCAGAAGCGTCACGAGACCATCCCGTATGGCCGCATCCAGGCGGTGCGCGTGATCCAGCCCCTGCTCTGGCGCCCCTTCGGCTGGGCCCGCGTCGAGCTCGATGTGGCCCGCCAGGCCGAGTCGCACGGCCAGGGCGAGGCGCGGCAGCTCGCTCATCTCCTGGCCCCGGTGGCCACCCTGGATCAGGCGCGGTGGCTGGTCGGCCGGGTCGCGCCCGGAGCCCCGGCGACGCTCACCCGCGCCGGCGCACCGCCACGGCGCGCGATCCTCCGCGCCCCGCTCTCCTACCACTACCTCTCCATCTGGTACGACAGCCACTGGCTGGTGGCCCAGACCGGCCGGCTGCGTCCGGCGACGGTCATCGTGCCGCTGGAGAAGGTGCAGAGCATCCGGCTGAGCAGCGGCCCGCTGCTCCGGCTGCTGCGGCTGGCCGACCTTCGCATCGACACCGCCGGCCGGCGCTGGGTGGGCGAGGCCCTCTGCCGCGACCAGGAGGAGGCCGCAGCCCTGGTCGACCGGCTGAGCGACCTGGCCCGCCGCGCCCGGCGGCTCAGCTGGAGACGATGACCGGGGTCCCGAGCGGCGTCCAGTCGTAGAGCCAGGACATCAGCGCGGTGGGGATGTGGATGCAGCCGTGGCTCGCGTAGTCCTGGGCCACGTCGTACTGGCTGCCAGGACCGAATGCGCCCTGGTTCTCCCAGTAGGCGTCATGGAGGAAGTAGCCGCCGGCCTCGTACTCCATGGCCCACTGGACCCAGGTGGGCGGGTACCAGCCCGGCGAGCCGGGGGGGTACTCGGTGATCATCTCGAAGGGGGAGGCCTTGTAGAAGACGTGGAAGGACCCGGTGTCGGTGGGGAAGCCGGGCCGGCCGGTGGTGACCGGGGTGGCGTTGACGACGCAGCCGTTGTCGTAGAAGACGGCCTCCTCGAGGCTGATGCTGACGGTGATCACCTTCCCCTGTCCGCCCCCCACGTCGTGGCCACACTGGTCGCTGGCGAGGTCGGCGGAGGCGGCCGCCTGGAGACCGATCTCCTGTGATTGCAGCGAGCTCAGCTGGTCGTAGCTGGTGTCGGCCAGGTAGCTCTGGTCCAGCGCCTGGTACTCACTGAGAAAGGTCGCCGAGTTGGGCGTTCCCTCCGCGGCGGCCTGGTCGGTGAGCAGCTCCAGTGGCCGCATCTCACCGTTCAGCTGGGCGTTGATGGTGAAGAGCTGGTCGAGCTCGTAGAGAGCGGTGTAGAGGAGATCCGAGGTCTGGGTCGGGTCCGACCCGGTCTGCTCCTCGCTCTGGAGCTGGGCCAGGAGGGTGGGCACGTCGCCCGGGTCGAGGTTGTCCTGGCCGGCCTGGCTGATCGCAGAGGTCGCCTGGGAGATGAGGCCGGTGGGCCCGCCGGCCACCTCGACGTCGGCCTGGATGGTCGCCTGCTGCTGGGCGGTGGCGACGTCGGTGCGCGCGGTGTCGAGCTGCAACTGCCAGGGTCCCACCAGGGCGGCGATCTGGTCGGGGGTGGTCGCCGCGCTCAGCTCCGCCGGCCAGCCGTCGCCGGTCGCGGCCTGCGCCGCGGTCATCCAGGTCTGCTCCTGGCCCACCTCCAGCTGCCAGTCGAAGAGCACGAGGTCGGCGCGATCCCTCTGGACGGTCATGGCGGCCGCATAGGCGGCGTCGGTGTCCTGGGTCAGTGTCGAGAGCAGGCTCTGCCCGTCGCCCGTCCACCAGACCGGCGCCCACCACTCGCCCTTGGGCCGCTTGGTAGCGAGGCGGGTCCGGAGCGGAGCGATGCTGGCGGCGGGGACACCGACGGCGATGTCATGGGTCCAGGTCTGCTGCAGGCTGGTGGCCTGGGCGTCGAAAGAGGTGGTCCGATCCGACCCGACCATCTCGATGCCGGCCACCCCGCCGACCAGGCAGCCGACGATGATCACGACGGCGAGTCGGGCGGGGCGGATGCGGCTCATCTGCTCTGGGAGAGAACGCCTGGGGGGAGGTGGGCGTTACGTGGCAACGGGCGACCCGGGCGTGGCGGCCCGGGGGCGGGGGACGGCACCGGAGGCTCTCGCGGCGGGCAGGCTCATTCGATGTCGAGGATAGGGGCTCGAGGGCCGACGACGTCGCCCTCCCGTACGTGGACCGCGATGACGGTGCCGGCCCGGACGGCGGGGATGTCGTTCTGCATCTTCATCGCCTCCAGCACCGCGACCACGTCGCCGGCCTGGACCCGGTCGCCGGGGCGAACCGCCACCTTGAGGATCAGACCCTGCATCGGGGCGGTCACCGTGCCGGCGCCGACCCGGGGCGTGGAGGCCGGGCCGGGCGCCGGGGCGGCGAGCGGGGCCCCGGGGCCGGCACCGAAGACGCGGACGTCGTAGCTCTGGCCGTCCACCTCGACGCGCAGCTCACGGACGTCCCCGGAGGGCTCGCCGCCGGTGGCGCCGGCGGCATCGGACGGCTCCGGAGGCGGTTGACCGGCGGCGCTCGCGGACGGCCCGACCTCGGTCTCGTCGGCAAGCCGCTCGACCGGTGCCTCTCCACGGGCGAAGGCCACGAAGTCGGCGCCGAAGAGCGCCTGGGTGACCAGCGCCTCGGGGTCGGCGCGGACCCCCTCCTCGGCCAGCTCCCGGGCGGCGGCGGGCAGGCCCGGCTCCAGCAGGTCGGCGGGCCGGCGGTCGATCGGCTCCTCGCGCCCGTTGACCAGCTCGCGGACGTCGGCGTCGATCGGCTCGGGCGGGGTGCCGAAGAAACCGAGGCAGTAGTCCTTGATCTCCTGGCTGATGGTGGCGTAGCGGTCGCCCTCGAAGACGTTGTAGACCGCCTGGGTCGTGATCACCTCGGGGAGCGGGGAGACCGGAGGCGGGTTGCCCAGCTCCCGCCGCACCCTTGAGATCTCGGCCTCGACATCCGGCAGCCGGTCGAGGGCGCCCCGTTCGCGCAGCTCCGCGATGCCGTGGCCCATGGCCGAGACCGGGAGCATCCCGCGCAGCGCCGCCCCGTCGAAGCGCCAGAGGGTGGGGTCCAGCGAGTCCGCATAGAGGGGCGCGACCTCCTCGAGCAGGTGGGCCACCCGCACGACCGGCTCCAGCTCGATACCGGTGTCGTCGTCGGTGTTCGCCAGGGCGGCGATCAGGGCCTCCGCGGCGGGGAGGGCGGCTCCGCCACCCAGCGGTGAGACGCAGACGTCGGCCCGCACCGCCCCGGCCCGATGGGCGGCCTGGTAGGCGAGCTCCGCCTGGCCCGCCTGGGCGCAGAAGCTGACCGTGATCGGCAGGCCCGACGCCTCGGCGGCGGCCGAAACCAACGCCATGGCGCGCGCGGTGCCCGTTGCCCCCAGCGGGTCGTGCAGGCAGATGGCGTCGCAGCCCATCCCGGCAAGTCCCCGGGCCACCGTCGCGAGGGCGGCGACGGGCGCGTCGGAGCACACCACCACCCCCTCGACCCGGGCCCCGGCAGACCTGGCCGCGCCCGCCGCGGTCGCCAGGTTGGCCACGTCGTTGAGGGGGTCGAGGAGGCGGAAGACGCCGATCCCCGCCTCCGCCGCCAGACGGACGAAGGAGGTGACCACGTCATCGGGCAGGTGGCGGTGCCCCACCAGCATCTGGCCGCTGAGGGTTGCCATGAGCGGGGTCCTGGGGGCCGCGACGGCCAGCGCCCGCAGCCGCTCGAAGGGATCCTCGCCGAGGAAGCGCAGCTGAGCCTCGAATGTGGCTCCGCCGAACACCTCGAGCGCCGAGAAGCCGCAGGCGTCAAGGAGCTCGGCGGCGCGGACGGCATGCCGCTGACGCAGGCGGCTCAGCAGGAGCGCCTGCTGCCCGTACCGAAGTGAGGCCTCGACCAGCTCCAGACGCGGCATGACCGAGCGATTGTATGGGGGACGGTATCGCCTGTAGATCGACGCGAACCGGCGAATGGGGGTGACCGATGACCTTCGAGGACATCGCCGAGGCCGGCGGAGCGGCCGGCCTGCCCGGACCTCAGCCCTCCGCGGGTCCCTCGTGGCCCGGCTCGAAGCCCTCGGGGAGCCGGACGCGGCTGCCCATCTCACCGCGCCGCTTCTGCAGCTGGGCGGCCAGGTCGGGATCGGAGAGGGCGAGGATGCGAACCGCGAGGTGGGCGGCGTTGCGCGCCCCCATCTCGCCGACCGCGACCGTGGCGACCGGCACCCCGGGCGGCATCTGAACGATGCTGAGCAGCGCGTCCATGCCGGAGAGCGGGGTCCCGGCCAGGGGAACGCCGATCACCGGCAGCGCCGTCAGCGAGGCCAGGACACCCGGGAGATGGGCGGCCGCCCCCGCCCCGGCGACCAGCACCCGCAGCCCCCGGCCCTCCGCCTGCAGGGCGTAGGCGCGGACCACGTGAGGGGCGCGGTGTGCCGACATCACGCCGATCTCCCAACCGACGCCGTACTCGTCGAGGACCTCTCCGCAGAGACGCATGGCGGCCAGATCGGAGTCGCTGCCCATCACGATGCCGACGCGGGTGGTGCTCATCGCCTCGCTCCCGCGGGGAGAACGGCGATGTCGGAACGCGACCACATCCCCGCGAAATGGACGCGCTCCAGGTTCTCGTAGGCGCGGCGCCGGGCCTGGCCGACGTCGGCGCCCTGCCCCACGATGCCGAGCACCCGTCCTCCCGCGGTCACCAGCCGTCCTCGCTGGTCACGTGCGGTGCCGGCGTGGAAGCAGAGGACATCGGGGTCGAGCTCCTCGAGCCCCAGGATGGGGTCACCACGACGCGGCGTGCCCGGGTAGCCGTGGGCCGCCGCCACCACGACGACCGCGGCTCCCTGCGGCGGCGGGCCCGGGGCGCCGAGCTCACCGCGGGCCGCGGCGAGCAGCAGGTCCAGGAAGCCGCGGCCCTGGAGGGGCACGATCACCTGGGTCTCAGGATCTCCCAACCGGGCGTTGAACTCGAGGACGTGGAAGCCGTCGGGGCCCACCATCAGGCCCACGTAGAGGCAGCCGACGAACGGGTTCCCCGCGTCGGCAAGCGCGGCGAGGGTGGGTTCGATGACCCGGGCCGCGACCTCGTCGAGGGGCGGGCAACCGTCCTGCGCGGGAGCGTACGCGCCCATGCCCCCGGTGTTCGGCCCGTGGTCGGCGTCGCCGGCCCGCTTGTAGTCGCGCGCGGGCGCCAGGAGCCGGTGGCGCCGGCCGTCACAGAGTGCGAAGACCGACACCTCGGTCCCGCGCAGCCGCTCCTCGACCACCACCACGCCGCCCGCGTCGCCGAAGCGCCGCTCGTCGAGGCAGGCTGCGAGGGCCGCGTCGGCGTCCTCGCTGGTGTCACAGACCGCCACCCCCTTGCCGGCGGCCAGACCGTCGGCCTTGACGACACAGTGTCCGTCGAGCTCGAGGATGAAGTCGAGGAGCTCGCCGCGGCTCTCGCGGTCCCCGGAGCGCCAGCGCGCGGTGGGCACGCCGGCCCGGTCCATCACCTGCTTGGCGTACGTCTTGCTCCACTCGATCCGGGCCGCCGCGGCGGACGGCCCGAAGACAGGGATCCCTGCCTCGCTGCAGGCATCGGCCACGCCGGCGGCGAGTGCCGCATCGGGCCCCACGACCACGAGGTCGACCTCCCGCTCCCGGGCCAGCCGCGCCAGCGCCGCCCCGTCGGTGACCGACACGTCGACGTTCGCGCCGAGCTGGGCGGTGCCGGGGTTGCCGGGAGCGCACACGATTTCCGGACGCGACGCGTGCTGGGAGCACGCCCAGGCGAGGGCGTGCTCGCGACCGCCCGAGCCGACCACCAGAACCCGCATCGAGAACGATTCTGCTGGATCGCGGCCCCGGCCGGGCAGCGAGATGAAGCGGAACCGGTGCATCTGACCCCCCGGATCCCGGTGCACCTCGGTCTGGCGCCGCCTGCCCCTCATGGCTAGGCTGAGCCGCGGTGAGCCCCCAACCAGTCACGGAGGACCGAGTGTGAGGCCTCTTCACCTACGCCGGCTGGCCACGCTCGCGGCGATCCCGCCACTGCTGGCCACACTCACCGCCTTCGCCCCCGCGTCGGTCCCGACCACAGGCTCGGCGGGGACCATACCCACCCTGGCCGGGCTGTCACAGCGCACGGAGCTGGGCATCGCCCTGGTGGCCCTGGGCCTGCTCATCGCCGCGCTGACCATCGTCCGCGTGCGGATCCAGGCCCGAAGGCGCCGGGCCCCGGCGACGCCGGCTTCGCGCTGGACCAGGGTGACCGACACCTGGGGTGTCTACTCGGTGGCGGCCTCCCACCGTGCGGAGCTCAGGTCGCACTTCTGAACCCGCCCGGGGCGACGGTTCTCCGCGTGCGCTACTCCCACTCGATGGTGGACGGCGGCTTGCTGCTGATGTCGTAGACGACCCGGTTGACACCGGGCACCTCGTTGACGATCCGGCGGCTCATCAGCGCGAGCACGTCGTAGGGGACCCGGGCCCAGTCGGCGGTCATGGCGTCGTCGGACTCGACGATCCGGATGGCGACCACATTGGCGTAGGTGCGGCCGTCCCCCATCACCCCCACCGAGGAGATCGGGGTGAGGATGGCGAACGACTGCCATACCTTCCGGTAGAGGCCGCTGCGCTTCACCTCGTCGATCACGATCCAATCGGCCGCCCGCAGCACCTCCAGCCGCTCCGGGGTCACCTCGCCGATGACGCGGATCGCCAGCCCCGGCCCCGGGAACGGCTGGCGCCAGACCATGTCCTCGGGAAGCCCCAGCTCGGTGCCGACCCGGCGCACCTCGTCCTTGAAGAGGTAGCGGAGCGGCTCCACGAGCTGGAAGCGCAGGTCCGGTGGCAGGCCGCCCACGTTGTGATGGGTCTTGATGGTGCGCGCGCTCGGGGTCTCGTGCGACGTGGACTCGATGACGTCGGGATAGAGGGTCCCCTGTGCCAGGAAGTCGATCTCCCCCAGCCGGCGGGCCTCGGTCTCGAACACCTCGATGAAGGTGCGCCCGATCCGGCGGCGCTTCTCCTCGGGGTCGGTGATCCCGGCCAGCGCCGAGAGGAAGCGGTGGGTGGCGTCGACGTGGACCAGCTCGATGTGCAGCTGGTTGGACATCACCTCCACCACCCGACGGCCCTCGTCGCGACGGAGGAGGCCGTTGTCGACGAAGACACAGGTGAGCTGATCGCCGACCGCGCGGTGCACCAGGGTCGCCGCCACCGCCGAGTCGACCCCGCCCGAGAGCGCGCAGAGGACGCGGCCGCCGCCCACCCGGGCGCGGATGTCGGCCACCGATCGCTGCACGAAGGAGGCGGGCTCCCAGGTGGTGGAGCACGCGCAGACCCGGGTCAGGAAGTTGGCGAGGAGCTGCTTGCCGGCGGGGGTGTGGACCACCTCGGGGTGGAATTGGATGCCGAAGCGTCCCAGGGGGCCGGCGAACGCGGCGTAGGGGGAGTTCAGCGAGTGGGCGATCGGCCGGAAGCCGTCGGGCAGCGCTGTGATGATGTCGCCGTGCGACATCCAGACCGCCGTCTCGGCGGGGATGCCGTCGAAGATGCCCGCCGCCTCGTCGATGTCCAGCTGGGCGGCGCCGTACTCCCGCCGGCTGGCCGGCGCCACCGCCCCGCCGAGGTCGTGGGCGAGCAGCTGCATCCCGTAGCAGATACCGAGGATGGGCAGGCCGAGGTCGTAGATGGCGGGGTCGGGATGGGGTGCCCCCGGCTCGTACACCGATGCGGGCCCGCCGCTGAAGATGAGCCCCCGGGGCGCCCGTCGCCGGATCTCCTCGGCGCTCATCGTGCCCGGCACCAGCTCGGAGTAGACGCGTGCCTCGCGCACCCGGCGGGCGATCAGCTGGGCGTACTGGCTGCCGAAATCGAGGACCAGCACACCGTCGTGAGCGGCGGAGTCGGGTGAGGGTGCAGCGGTTGCCGCCCTGAGGGCGGGGTCGGAGGCAGGGCTCGCCGCCAGGCCGGCGCCCACCCTCAGATCCCCATCCCCACGCGCTGCTCGCGCTGCTGCACCTTGCCCTCGGTCTTGATCGCCGGCGCGATCACCATCTCCGTCTCCTGGAAGTCGGCGAGGTCGCGGGCTCCACACACCCCCATCGCACTCTTCAGGGCACCCACCAGGTTCATCGAGCCGTCGTCCACGTGCGCGGGACCGAAGAGGATCTCCTGCAGCGATCCCTTCGTCCCGGTTCGGATGCGGGTGCCGCGAGGGAGGTTGGGGTCCGGGGTCGCCATGCCCCAGTGGTTGCCCCGGCCGGCCGCCTCGCGGGCCGACGCGAAGACCGAGCCGATCATCACCGCGTCCGCACCCGAGGCGAAGGCCTTGGCGACATCGCCGCCCAGGCGCATCCCCCCGTCGGTGATGACGGCGACCCGCTCCCCACTCCGGCGCAGGTGGTCGTCCCGCGCCGCCGCGCAGTCGCTGGTGGCGGTGACCTGGGGAACGCCGACTCCGAGGACCGCGCGGGTGGTGCAGGCGGCGCCCGGGCCGACGCCGACCAGCAGGCCCTTGATGCCCGTGTCCATCAGCTCCAGGGCGGTGGCGTAGTCGACGCAGTTGCCGACCACCACCGGGATGCTGAGCTGGGAGGTCAGCTCACGGAAGGAGAGCTGCTTGTGCCCGCTGCTGATGTGCCGGGCGGTGAGCACCGTCCCCTGGACGACCAGGCAGTCGGCGCCGGCCTCCTGGACGATCCCGGCGCGGCGCTCGGCGAGGGCGGGGACGGTGGAGACGGCACAGGGTCCACCGCCTCGCTTGATCTCCTCGATCCGCTGCCCGATGAGGCCATCCTGGATGGGGGCCTGGTAGATCTTCTGGAGGAGGACGTTGACCTCGGCCGGGGGGGCGGAGGCGATCGCCTCGAGCACCTCCGACGGGTCCTCGTAGCGGCACTGGACCCCGTCCAGGTTGAGGACGGCCAGTCCCCCGAGCCGGCCCATCTCCACCGCGAACCCGACGTCCACCACCCCGTCCATGGCGGCGGCCAGGAAGGGGATCGCGAGGCTCATGCCGTCGAGCTGGACACCCACCTGGATCTCGTCCGGGTCGATGGTCACCCGGCCGGGGACGAGCGCCACCTCGTCGAATCCGTAGGCACGGCGGGCGCGCTTGGAGCGCCCCAGCTCAACCTCCATCCCCTCTCCCTCCGACCCCCCTTCCGGCCGGCGCCCCGAGGTGATCTCCCATCGTTGAATGGTAGCAGAGCCCCTTCGGGGGACGCCCCGCATCTGGTGGCCCCGGGATCGCCGTGCCACTACATCTGGTGCCCTGCCCGCGCCGGCGCGCCCTCGCCGCGGCGGGGCACCAGACCGCTCGCCAGGCTCAGGTCAGCAGCGACCGGAGCAGGGCGCTCGCCTCGGCGGTGCTGCGCGCCTTGTGGCGGAGCGAGGCCGCCAGCACGCGCATCCAGGCCTCGAAGCCGATCTCCTCGGTGAGGCCGTTGTAGACCTGGGTCTCCCGGCAGACCAGCCCGTCCCGGGTCATCTCCGCCTCGAGGATGTCGTCCCCGACGCGGACGGTGATGCTCCGGATCGGGCGCCGCCGCGAGAAGAGCGAGCCCTCCCGCACCACCAGGACGGCGTCGGGGAGGGCGGACGTCAGCTTGGAGGCGAAGACCTGGAAGAAGACCCGGATGTCCCGCGTCTCGGCGCGCAGGCTGCCCATGAGATTGTCGATCTCGTCGTTGAGGGGACCCAGGTCGGTCACGGCGGTTTCGAGTATAGGGGGGCCATCACCGGCCCCCCGGGAACCTCACGCCGCCTCACCCGTCTGAGCCCGAGGCGGCTCGAGGGCGGCGGCGAGCACCTCGTCGACATTGCCCACGAGGTGGAAGGTGACCGCCTCGCGAACGCTCTCCGGGACGTCGTCGAGGTCCTTCTCGTTGCGCTGGGGAAGGATCACCTCGGTCAGCCCCATGCGGTGAGCCGCGAGAACCTTCTGCTTGACCCCGCCGATGGGCAGCACCAGACCCTGGAGGGTGACCTCGCCGGTCATCCCCACCGCGCTCCGCACCGGCCTGCCGGTGAGCAGGCTGACCATCGCCGTGGTCATGGTGACCCCCGCCGACGGGCCGTCCTTGGGAACGGCACCCTCGGGCACGTGGATGTGGAAGCCCTTGGCGGTCGCCTCGGGGTTGATCCCCAACCGCTCGGCGTGGGAGCGGACGTAGGAGAGCGCGATCTGCGCCGACTCCTTCATGACATCGCCGAGCTGCCCGGTCAGGGTGAGGCTGCCGTCGGCGCCGCCCGTTGCCGCCTCGACGAAGAGGACGTCACCACCCGCCCCGGTGACGGCGAGGCCGGTGGCCACGCCCGGCACCGCGGTGCGCTCCGCCACCTCGTTGTCGAACTTGGGCTTGCCCAGGTACTCGCGCACCTGGTCGGGACCGACGTGCACCGGAGGCTCGACCGAACCACGGGCGATCCCGGTCGCGACCTTGCGGCTGATCCGGCCCAGCTCACGCTCGAGGTTGCGGACCCCGGCCTCCCTGGTCTGATCGGTGACCACGCGCAGGATGGCGTCGTCGCCCACCTCCAGCTCGTCCGGTTGCAGCCCGGCCTGGGCGATCTGGCGGGGGAGGAGGTGATCGCGAGCGATGGCCAGCTTCTCCTGCTCGGTGTAGCCGTCCAGGCGGATCAGCTCCATGCGGTCCAGGAGCGGCGCGGGGATGGTGTCGGAGACGTTGGCGGTGGGGATGAAGAGCACCTCGGAGAGGTCCAGATCCACCTCCAGGTAGTGGTCTCGGAAGGTGGAGTTCTGGGCCGGGTCCAGCACCTCGAGAAGCGCCGCCGAGGGGTCGCCGCGCCAGTCGGCGCCGACCTTGTCGATCTCGTCGAGCATGATCACCGGGTTCTTGGTCCCCGCCTCCTTGAGAGCGCGGACGATCCGGCCCGGCTGGGCGCCGACGTAGGTGCGCCGGAAGCCGCGAATGTCCGCCTCGTCGCGGATCCCGCCCAGCGACATGCGGGCGAACTTGCGACCCAGGGCGCGCGCCACCGACTCGCCGAGCGACGTCTTGCCGACGCCGGGGGGGCCGACCAGGGTGATGATCGCGCCCGAGCCGCGGCCGCCGACCACCTCCAGGCCGCGCTCCTGGCGGAGCTTGCGCACCGCAAGGAACTCGATGATCCGGTCCTTGACGTCCTCCAGGCCGGTGTGGTCGTGGTCCAGCACCCGCCGCGCCGCCCCCAGGTCGAAGTTGTCCTCGGAGCGCACGTTCCACGGGATGTCGAGCATCCAGTCGAGGTAGGTCCGTATCCAGCCGTGCTCGGGGCTCTGCTCGCTGGTGCGCTCCAGCCGGTCGATCTCCCGCCCCACCTCGGTCGCGACCTTCTCGGGCATCGAGGCCTCGGCCAGCCGCTTTCGATAGGTGGAGACGACGTCGTCGCCACCCTCGCCCAGCTCCTTGCGGATGGTCTCGAGCTGCTGGCGGAGGATGAACTCGCGCTGGGTCTTCTGCATCCCCTCCGCCACCTCGGTGCGGATCCGGTCCTTGAGGTCGGCCTCGCCCAGCACGTCCTTGGTCCAGGCGATGATCTTGGTCAAGCGCTGCTCGACGTCCAGGGTCTCCAGCACCTCGAGCTTCTGGGCCAGGCTGAAGTCGGGTGAGTAGCCGGAGAGGTCGGCCAGATGTCCGGGGCTGCGCGCCTCGCGGAGGAACTGGATGGCACCGCCCGCGCCACGGATCTCGAGCAGGCTCTCCACCAGAGCGCGGTATTCGCGGGCCAATTCCACCGCTGCCTCGGACGGGTTGTCGCTGTCCGGGACCGGGTCGACCTGCACCCAGAGGGCGCCGCCCACGTCGGCCTGGCCCGCGCCGAGGCGCGCGCGGTGCTGCCCGGTGAGGATGGAGACCTCGGCTCCGGTCGGCAGCTTGCCCGACTCCTGCACCCGTGCGACCGTACCGATGCTGCCGAACTTGCCCTCGATGCGGGGGACCAGGAGGACAAGCCGGTTGCCCTGGTTGGCCGCTTCGATGGCGGCTCTCTGGCCCTCTCCCTGCACCGCGACGGTCACGGTCATGTGGGGGAGGACGACGACGTCGTCGAGTGGAAGGATGGGGAGAAGCTCGGCGCTGTGCTCGGTCATGGGGACTTTGTACCCGCTCGTTGGGATCTCACACCTGGCGTTGGGGGGGCGCCCGGCGCCGGTTCACGCCACGCCCGGTCTCACTCCAGGCTCGTGCACCGACCCGGCTGCGGCTTCCTGCGCCGGTGCATCGGCGGGGTGCGGAAGCACCCCGCTAGGGCACCAGGACGGCGGTCCCGTGCACCCGGCCGGTCCGGACCAGCTCGAGGGCCCGGCCGGCCTCGCCCAGCGGCAGCACCTCTGTCTCCACGTCGAGCCTGGCCTCCGCCGCCACCCGCATGAAGTCGGCGCCGTCTGCACGGGTGAGGTTGGCCACCGAGCGGATGGAGCGCTCCTCCCAGAGCAGCGCGTAGGGGAAGGCGGGGATGTCGCTCATGTGGATGCCGGCGCAGACCACGGTCCCACCCGGGCGGAGAGCTCCCAGCGCGAGTGGAACCAGCTCGCCGGCGGGGGCGAAGATGATCGCGGCGTCGAGGGGCTCGGGGGACGGACCGGTGCTGTCCCCCGCCCACACCGCCCCCATGCGCAGGGCGAACTCCTGACCGGCATGGTCTCCGGCCCGAGTGAACGCGTACACGTCCGCTCCGCGCCGGCGGGCCACCTGGACGATCAGGTGGGCGGCGCTGCCGAAGCCGTAGAGGCCGAGTCGCCGGGGCTCCTCGCCGGCCATGCGGAGCGCCCGGTAGCCGATCAGGCCCGCGCAGAGCAGCGGGGCCGCCTCGGTGTCCGTGTACCCGTCGGGGAGGCGCAGGCAGAAGCGGCCATCGGCGATCACCAGCTCGGCGAAGCCGCCGTCGACGTCACAGCCGGTGAACCGGGCGTTGGGGCAGAGGTTCTCGCGGCCCGCGCGGCACATCTCACAGCTCCCGCAGGCGAAGCCCAGCCAGGGCACGCCAACCCGCTCGCCGATGGACAGCGCGGAGTTGGCGCCGGCGGCGACCACCCTCCCGATCACCTGGTGTCCGGGCACCACCGGGAGCACGCCACGTCCGAGCTCTCCGTCGACCACATGGAGGTCGGTGCGGCAGACCGCGCAGGCCAGCACCTGGAGCAGCACCTGGTGGGCCTGAGGCTCGGGGACCGGACGCACCTCCGCCACCAGAGGGCCGGCCCTGTGCCGGAGGACCATCGCCCGATACGTGGACGGCGACACGCCTGTCATCGACAGCGATGATGCACCTGCGCACCCGCCATGTACCCTTCTGCCGTGACCGCGCTGTCCGAGCCCACCGCCGGGGGCCGGCCCGAGGTGGTCATCCGCCGCCTCGACGCCCACTCCGCCCGCCGCCATCTCGACGACCTTGCCGACCTTCTGGTGGACTCTGTCGAGGGTGGCGCCTCGGTCAGCTTCGTCGCTCCGCTCGCCCATTACGAGGCTCGCGACTGGTTTGCGGGCGTGCTCCACGAGATGGAGCTGGGCCGGAGGGTGGTCCTCGCCGCCTTTCTCGACGACCGCTTGGTGGGCTGCGCTCAGCTGGTGCTCGCCTGGCAGTCGAACGCCGCGCACCGCGCCGAGGTTCAGAAGATGCTGGTCCACCGCTCCGCCCGGCGTCTCGGGGTGGGCGCCCGGTTGATGCGGCAGCTGGAGGTCGAGGCCCGGGCGCTGGGGCGCACCCTTCTCCTCCTCGACACCGAGACCGGCAGCGACGCCGAGCACCTCTATGCGCACATGGGCTGGACCCGCGTCGGGGTCATCCCCGACTACGCGATGCGCCCCGACGGGTCCGGGCTGCGACCGACATCGCTCTGGTACCTCCGACTCGACTAGCGTCACCCTGTTGGGCCTTTCGGCGCGGGTGCAGCGGCACCGCCGGCGACACGACGACTGCTTCCGGTGTCTGCTGGTGGGGCGCAGACGGTCCGCGCCGCCACCGGCGATCGCCGCCATACGTTGACAACCGTGTATGTAGGCTGCATGCTATGCGGCGATCCTGACGGGAGCGATTAACCACTCCCTGTCCAAAACGCAGGACTGGCAGCCGGCACACCGCGGGCGGCCACACCAACGGAGGCTCTCAGCTTATGGCTAGGACGAGACGAACCAAGGGGGCCGGCGCGAAGCGCGCCGTCAAATCGACAGTAAGGCGGCGCGCCGCGGCACCGCGCGCCAGCGCGGGTGGAGATCTCCTCAAGGCGGTCCACGGCCTTGTGAACGCGCTGCCGGTCGAGGAGCTGGAGAAGCGACTCGCCGGGCTCGAGAAGACGGTCGAGAAGATCGAGGTCGAGCTCCGCAAGACGCTGGCACAGGTCGCCACCCGGGTGCGTGGAGGGGCCAAGCGGGCTCCCGCCAAGCGTGGCGCCAAGCGTTCGACGGCCGCCAAGCGTGGCGCCAAGCGCGCGCCGGCCGCCAAGCGTGCGGTGAAGCGGACCACCACCGCCAAGCGGGCGACCGCCGCCAAGCGGACGACCGCCAAGCGGACGACTGCCAAGCGGGCGACTGCCAAGCGGACGACTGCCGTGAAGCGGACCCCCGCGGTCAAGCGGACCCCGGCCGTCAAGCGCGTGGTCAAGCGGGCCGCGCCGCGTCGGACCGTCAAGCGCACCCCGCCGCCGGCCCCCTCCGCGCCGGCCGCGCCGCCCGCGCCCTGAGGGATCTGATCCCAGCAGTGATGGACCCCCGGGAGCCGTGCTCCCGGGGGTCCTTTTCATGCGGCCCGCGGCGTACGCAGCCCTGATACCCTCGATCCGTGCCCATCGTCCTGATCAGCTTCCTGGATGGCGAGATCATCCGGGCGGAGGTCGACGACCTGAGCTTCGATCGCACCCTGATCGAGGCCGAGGTGCGCGGGGCTGATCCCAACAACGAGCGAGCGCTCTTCCCGCTCAGCGCGATCCGGCAGCTGCTGGTCGGACAGTCCCAGCCCGCCCCCGAGGATGTGCCGAGCTGGGACCGCGCCGCCTTCCACTTCGTCGACGGTCAGGTGCTGCGCGCGTCGGTCGCCCCCGACTCGCAGCTGGGCCGGTTCGGCGGACTGTGGCGGGCGGTGGAGCCCGGGGTCCCCGAGATGCGGACCCTGGGCATCCCCTACTCGTCGCTGAAGGGCGTTTTCAAGCTGCGGCAGTGGGACAGCCGCCCGGTCGGGGCCCGCGCCGGAGCCGAGACCCATCTCGACCAGGTGGCCCGCATCCTCGCCGAGCGGGAGCGCGGTGCGGCGGGCAGCGCGGGCGGGGTAGCCCCTTCCACCGACCCCCGGCAGCCTCTGATCAGCCGCGTCCGGCCCTGAGCCGCCCTCTGAGCCGGGCCTGGCGCAGCCGCGTAACCAGGTCGTCAGGGTCGTCGTGCTAGGGTGCGTCGCACCGTGAGCGGAGCCACGCCCGCGGGCGAGGAGACCCGGGCCGAGGAGGCTCCGGCCGTCCTCGGCCGCTTCCTGACCAAGCGTACTGTGATCTCGGTCCTGGCCGCGCTCATCATCGTGGGCGTCGTCGTCTGGCGGGCCGACATCAACTGGGGTGAGGCGTGGACCAAGATCCGCTCCGCCAACCCCATCCTGTACGTGCTCGCGATCGCCGTCTACTACCTCTCCTTCGTCTTCCGCGGGGTCCGCTGGCAGGTCCTCCTGGCCAACGCCGGCGAGGTGCGCAAGGCCCGGCGCCTCGCCCCCCTGGTGCTGGCGTCCTTCTTCGTCAACTGCCTCGTTCCCGCCAAGATGGGGGACGTCTACCGCGCCTATCTCGGCCGGGTCCGGGAGCGCATCCCCGGCAGCAAGGCGTTCGGGACCGTGGTCAGCGAGCGTCTCCTCGACCTCTGCGTGCTGATGTGCCTGCTCCTCGCCTCGGGGGCCTGGGTGTTCCACAAGCACGACTCGGCGACGCTCATCCCCTATGTGATCGGCGGCGCGCTCCTCTGCGCCTTCGGTATCGCGGTCATCCTGCTGATGCGCGCGGGTCGCGGGACGCGCGTCCTGCGCCTGCTCCCCGAGGGGATCTTCCGGCGCTACGAATCCTTCCGGAGCGGCGCCGTCAGCTCACTGGGCCGCTGGCCGACGCTGCTGGGGCTGACGGTGGCGGTCTGGGGCTGCGAGTCGGGGCGACTGGGGCTGGTGATCGCCGCCCTCGGCTTCAGCAGCCAGGTCGGCCCGTCGCAGTTCGTCCTGGTCGCCCTGGTGGCGGCCCTGCTGACCACGGTGCCCTTCACACCCGGCGGTCTGGGGCTGGTGCAGGCAGGGGTGGCCACCTCGCTGGTCATCGTCGCCGGCATCGGCACGTCCGCAGCGATCTCGATCGCCCTGCTCGACGGCAGCATCAGCTACGCCAGCCTGCTCGTCTTCGGCTTCATCGCTTTCGCCATCACGTCCCGGCACAACCCCGCGATCGTTGAGGAGCGGCCGTCAGACAGGACGGTCCGGGACGAGGCCTACTCCGCGACCCGCTCGATGGTGTGAGAGCCCTCGTCACCGGGGGGGCGGGCTTCATCGGCTCCCACATCGCCGACGCCCTGGTGGAGGGTGGCCATGCGGTCACCGTGGTGGACGACCTCTCGCGGGGCCGGCGCGCCCAGGTCCCTGCCGCAGCGGCCTTCGTCGAGGCGGACGTCAACGGTGACCTGAGCCCCATCCTCGCCGGCTGCCGGCCCGAGGTCGTCTTCCATGAAGCCGCTCAGATCGACGTGCGCCGCTCCGTGGCGGACCCCGTCTTCGACACCAGGGTCAACGTCCTGGGCACCGTCAACCTCCTCCAGGCCTGCGTCGCAGCGGGCGTCGGTCGCTTCATCTTCGCCAGCAGCGGGGGTGCCCTCTACGGCGACACCGACGAGGTGCCCACCCCCGAAGGGCATCCACCGCGGCCGGCGTCGAACTACGGGGCCGCCAAGGGCGCGGCGGAGCTGTACGGCAACGTCTACAGCCAGCTCTATGGTCTCGAGTTCGTGGCCCTGCGCTACGCCAACGTCTACGGACCCCGCCAGGACCCCCACGGTGAGGCCGGGGTGGTGGCCATCTTCGCCGAGAGGATGCTGCGCGGTGAGACCCCCACCATCAACGGCGATGGCGGGCAGACGCGAGACTATGTGTACGTGGCCGACGTGGTGTCTGCCAACCTGGCGGCGATGACGGCTCCGCCAGGCGCCTACAACGTGGGCACCGGCATCGAGTGCGACGTCAATCGGCTCCACGCCATGCTGGCGCGGATCGTCGGGGTGACCGGGGAGCCGGCGCACGGCCCGGCCAAACCCGGAGAGCAGCGGCGGTCCTGCCTCGACCCCTCGCTGGCGGCTGCCCGGCTGGGCTGGCACCCGCGCTTCGCGCTGGAAGCGGGCCTGGAGCAGACCGTCGCCCACTTCCGCGACCGGGCCGCGGACTACTTGTAGCGGAAGGTGATCCGGCCCCGGCTCAGGTCGTAGGGGCTGAGCTCCACCCGGACCTGGTCCCCGATCAGGATGCGGATGTAGAACTTCCGCATCTTCCCCGAGGTGTAGGCGAGGACGTCCTGCCCGGTCTTGAGCCGCACCTTGAACATCGCGTTGGGGAGCGGCTCGACAACGGTGGCGTCCATCTCGATCGTCTCCTCCTTGACCTCGGCCGGAGCGACACCATCGGTCGGCTCACGCCGCCGCGCCGGGCTGCGCCGGCGGGCGACGCCAGGTCGGGGGGGACGTCGCGCCAAAGTGTCTCCTCGTATAGTGGCGGGAACGGATCAACGGCAACGGTCGAGCTATCGAGAGTAGCACGGCCGCGGCAGCCGGCACCCGGCACCGGGCCGTGGCCCCCCACCGCCATGAGAGAAGCCATCCCCCGCGACGACACACCCCGGGCCGCGTACCTCGACGCGCTGGAGCGGCGCGTCCTCGTCTACGACGGAGCCATGGGGACCCGCCTGCAGGCCCTCGAGCCCACCACCGAGCAGTTCGGTGGAGCGGCGCTGGAGGGCTGGATGGACGGACTGGTGCTGCACAGCCCCGACCTGATCGAGGGGGTGCACCGCTCCTACCTGGAGGTCGGCGCCGATGTCATCGAGACCTGCACGTTCCAGTCGACCCCACCGCGCCTGGCCGAATGGGGGGCGCGGGAGCGGACCCGTGAGCTGAACGAGAAGGCGGCCCGGCTGGCCCGGAGGCTCGCCGACGAGCACGCGACCGCGGAGTGGCCGCGCTTCGTCGCGGGCGGAATGGGTCCCTCCGGGTTCCTGCCCTCCAGCAGCGACCCCAGCCTGGGCCGCCTCGGCTTCACCGAGCTGGTGGCGGCGTTCCGGGAGCAGGCCGAGGGTCTCCTGGCCGGCGGCGTCGACCTCTGCCTGATCGAGACGGCCCAGGACATCCTGGAGGTGAAGGCCGCGATCTTCGGCATCCGCGAGGCGTTCGGCAGCGAGGGGCGCAGCGTCCCCATCCAGGCCCAGGTGACCCTCGATGTCTCCGGTCGCATGCTGCTCGGCACCGACATCGCCGCGGTGCTCGCCATCCTCGAGCCGCTCCGGGTGGACGTGGTCGGCCTCAACTGCTCGACCGGGCCCGAGCACATGCGCGACTCGATCCGGTACCTCACCGAGCACACCCGTCTGCCCGTCTCCTGCATCCCCAACGCCGGGCTCCCCCTCAACGTGGGCGGGCGGGCCCACTACCCGATGCAGGCGGAGCCGATGGCCGACCAGCTCGAGGACTTCGTCCGCGTCCTGGGGGTGAATGCGGTGGGCGGCTGCTGCGGCACCACGCCGGAGCACATCGCCGCGCTGGTCGCGCGGGTGGGCGGTGCCGCGCCGCTGGGTCGCGATCCCGACGAGTCGCCCCGGCTCGCCTCCAGCATCCGGGCCACCGACCTGCACCAGGAGCCCAGGCCGCTGCTCATCGGCGAGCGGGTCAACGCCCAGGGCTCGCGGAGGATCAAGGAGCTGCTGCTCGCCGACGACTACGACGGCATCGTCCGCGTGGCCCGCGGCCAGGTGGAGGGAGGCGCTCACGCGCTCGACGTCTGCGTCGCCGTCACCGAGCGCAGCGACGAGGCCGGGCAGATGGCGGCCGCGGTCAAGTCGCTCCAACAGGCGGTCGAGGCCCCCCTCGTCATCGACTCCACCGACGCCCTGGTGATCCGCCGTGCCCTGGAGACCTACCCCGGCCGGGGCATCGTCAACTCCATCAACCTGGAGAATGGACGCGAGCGCTGCGACGCCGTGCTCCCGCTGGTGCGCGATCACGGCCAATGCGTCATCGCCCTGACCATCGACGAGCAGGGGATGGCCAGGAGCCGCGAGCGCA
>CAZDTK010000003.1:0-281824 GCA_964508345.1 uncultured Actinomycetes bacterium
GACGACGTCCAGGAGCTCAAGGAGGCGCTGGAGAGGCTCAACCTCAACGACGCCTCGCTGGTCTGGGAGCCGGAGTCCTCGGCCGCGCTGGGCTTCGGCTTCCGCTGCGGCTTCCTGGGGCTGCTCCACATGGAGATCGTCCAGGAGCGCCTGGAGCGCGAGTTCAACCTCTCCCTGATCACCACCGCCCCGACCGTCGAGTACCGGGTCCGGCTGCGCAGCGGCGAGCTGGTACCGGTGGACAACCCGGAGCGACTTCCCGACCCGTCCGCCATCGAGGAGATCCAGGAGCCCCGCTGCACCGCATCGATCCTGGTGCCCACCGCCCACGTGGGCGCGATCATGGAGCTCTGCCAGGAGCGGCGCGGCGAGTTCAAGACCATGGAGCACCAGGCCGGCGACCGGGTGTCGCTGGTCTACGACCTCCCCCTGGGCGAGATCATCCACGACTTCTACGACCAGTTGAAGTCCAGGAGCCGCGGCTACGCCTCCCTCAATTACGAGCTGACCGGCTTCCGGGCCGAGCGCCTGGTCAAGCTGGACATCATGGTGGGCGGGCAGCGGGTGGACGCCCTCTCCATGATCGTCCACCGCGACCGGGCCAACCTCCACGGTCGCAAGCTGGCCGAGCGGCTCCGCAAGCTCATCCCCCGCCAGCTCTTCGAGGTGCCGATCCAGGCTGCCGTGGGCGGTAAGATCATTGCCCGCGAGACGGTCTCGGCGATGCGCAAGGACGTCCTCGCCAAGTGCTACGGCGGGGACATCACGCGCAAGCGCAAGCTGCTGGAGAAGCAGCGGGAGGGCAAACGGAGGATGAAACGGGTGGGCAGCGTGGAGATCCCGCAGGAGGCATTCATGGCCGTCCTGCAGATGGACGAGGACTGATGGAGACACAATTGACCGCAACTTCGATGGCCGAGATGCAGCTCCCCGGTGGGGGCGCCTGAGCGTGGCCCCGCCGCGTCACCGCCGCAAGCAGAGGACCTCCCGGACCGTCACCCCCGCCCCGGTTGTCGAGGCCGAGCCGGCGCCGATGCTCCCCCCGCCGCGGCGGGGATTGATGGGCGCCCTGGTGGGACCGACCGCCCCGGTGAGGCCGGCGCCCAACCTGCCCGCGCTGCCCTGGAACCGGCGCGACTGGTTCGTGCTCTCCGGCATCGCCGCCCTGATCGTGGTGGCGGTGGGGCTGTTCGTGGGCATGACCGACACCACCAGCTCGACCGTCCAGAGCAAGCCGGCGCCAACCGCCTCCAGCTTCGCGGTGGCGAGTGGCGACGGTAAGACGTTCCTCTGCGGATCGGGCATCACCCTCTCGGTGGGCGGCACCCAGACCCACGTGGCGAGCGTCGACGCCGACCAGATCACCCTCTCCACCCCGCTCGCGTCGGCGCCCTCGTCCGGCACCGCCGTCAGCCAGAGCCAGCTCGGCCCCGCCACGGTCGCGGTCTGCGCCTCGGTGGCTTCCAGCCCCGCGCCCACCACGACCGAGTTCACGCTCGCCGGCGGGGCGGGAGTGGACTTCGTCGACTCCGCCATCACCGTCGATGGCCAGCCGGCCACGATCAAGAGCGTCGACAGCACCAGCTACCGGATCACCCTCTCCAAGGCCCTCGCCACGGCCCCCTCCAGCGGTACCCCGGTGGTCCAGCAGCTGTACACGACCGGCAGCCTCATCGGCGGCATCGTCGGCCTCGCCATCTCCGAGATCTCCATCCTCATCCTCGCCGTCGCGGCCTGGGTGGCCCGTCCGTTCGCCACCCGCATCGTCAAGAAGCAGCGCCCGAGGATCCTCGAGACCTTCGTCTTCGGAGCCGTGGTCGCGGTGGTCGACACCCTCGTCTACTACCTGGAGGTGAGCACGCTGGGCTCCACAACGGGAGCGGGCGTCGCCTTAGCCGAGCTGGCGGCGGCGGCGTCCGGGTTCGTCCTGGTGCCGCTCGCCTACCCGGCGGTCTCGCGGATGTTCCGCCGGACCCCGCGCCAGGCGCCGGCTCAGCGCAGCGGGCGGTGACCACCGCCGCGGTACCGAGACGGGGGGCGGCGACGCCGCCCCCCCTCGACCGGCCCCGCTCGCTCTACGTGCACATCCCCTTCTGCGAACGGCGCTGCGAGTACTGCGACTTCGTCTCCCTGGCCGGGCGGGCCCGGGAGGCCGACTACGTCGAGGCGCTGCGAGCCGAGATCCGGGCTCTGGCGGCGCGGCTCGGGCGCCTGGAGCTGGAGACCGTCTTCGTGGGGGGCGGCACGCCGAGCTTCATCGACCCCGACCGGCTCGCGGGCGTCCTCGACGAGGTGCGGGCCGGCTTCGGCCTGGCTGCGGGGTGCGAGGTCACCCTGGAGGCCAACCCCTCCAGCACCAGCGAGGGCCGGGCCGCCGCGTGGCTGGAGGCCGGCTTCAACCGGGTGAGCCTCGGCATCCAGAGCCTGGAGCCCGACATCCTCGGTTTCCTGGGCCGCGTCCATGACCGGGAGCGGGCCGTCGCCGCTGTCGGGGAGGTCAGCCGGGCCGGGTTCCCACGCACCAGCTGCGACCTGATCTACGCCGTCCCGGGTCTGGACGACGCGAGGTGGCGGTCCACCGTGGAGCGGGTCGCGTCGCTGGGGACCGGTCACATCTCCGCCTACGAGCTGACCGTTGAGCCGGGGACACCACTGCACGCGAGCGTCCGCCGCGGCGAGCGACCGGCGGTGGACCCGGAGGCGGCGCTCCGCCAGCACGCCGTCGCCGTCCAGGTGCTTGCCGCCGCCGGCTTCGATCAGTACGAGGTCAGCAACTACGCCCGTCCGGGCGAGGAGTGCCGCCACAACCTCGTCTACTGGCGGCGCGGTCACTACGTCGCCGCCGGGCTCGGCGCCCACGGCCACCTGCCCGCCGCCCTGGGCACCCGGCTCGGCATGCCGGTGACCTCCCGAGCGGTCTCGCTTCGCTACTGGCACGGCCGCAGCCTCCCCGCCTACATCGCCGCCGCCCGCGACCCGGACGGCCGGCTCCCCATCGAGGGCTGGGAGGTGGTGGGCGCACGGGAGGCGGAGGAGGAGCGGGTGCTGCTCGGCCTGCGCCTGGCCGAGGGCGTTCCCCTCCAGGGGCAGTGGAAGCCGCGGGTCGACGCCCTGATCGGAGCCGGTCTGCTCTGGTGTCGCGACGGCCGGCTGGGCACCACCGGCCGCGGTCAGGAGGTTCTCGACGAGGTGGTCCGCCAGCTGGTCGCATGAGGGGAGGTGGCGGTCGCCTCCGACCGCGGAGCGGCCCGTCGTAGGTTCGCCTGGCGGGGCTGTGGTGCCGCTGTAACGCGTCCGCCGAGGCGCCATGCCCGGCCAAGACGGGGGGGTCACAGTGTCGCCGCGGGGCTTTCCGAGAGGGGGCCGGTTGTCCCACGATTGCGTCAATCATGCGCCGTACTCCTGGCTCCCCAGGCCGTCCGCCCCTGCCCGAGGGCATGGTGACCGAGCTCGTCCGAGCCGGTCTGTCGCGCACCACGGTGCTGGCCATGGAACCGTGGAAGGCGCGCGAGGTGCTCGACCTCCTCCACTCCGCACAGGCCGGTGAGGGCCGTCACCGCGGGTCCGGGTGGGGCGGCCGGGTTGCCGACTTCGCTCCGCGCCCCGGCCAGGCGAACCCGCCGGCGGGGCCTCTGCTAGGATTTAGCACTCAGGACTAGCGAGTGCTAAGGTGGCCCGGGTGGGGGCCACTCCGCGGAGCGCCAATGGAGAGCTGGATCCCCCTCGACACGCGCAAAGAGCAGATCCTCAAGGCGGTGGTCGCCGACTACACCGCCACCGGGGTGCCCGTGGGTTCGCACGCCCTTGCGCTGCACCTCGCCAGCTGGTCGGCGGCGACCATCCGCAACGAGCTGGCGACGCTGGTGGAGGTCGGATACCTGCTTCAGCCCCACACGTCGGCGGGCAGGGTGCCCAGCGATCGCGGCTACCGCTACTACGTCGACTTCCTGATGCAGGAGGAGGGCCTCCCCGGCGGGGTGCGCCGCCAGCTCGAGCCCCGGCTGGCGGTCATGCCGTCGGACATCGAGGGGGTGCTGGAGCTGGCCGCCCAGGTGCTGGCGGTGGCCGTGGACGCCCTCAGCATCGTCACCGGGCCCCAGGCGACGAGCTCGACGGTCAAGCACCTCGACCTGGTGTCGCTCGACCCGGCCCATGCGCTGCTCATCCTGGTCCTGGACGGCAACCTGATCCGCCAGCACCCCATGAGCCTGACGCGTGAGGCCGATCAGGATGAGCTCAGCCGCCTGGCGGTCCAGCTCAACGACGAGATCGTCGGCTTGGACGGGCCCCAGATCGAGGCGGGGCCGGTCGCGGCGGCGGTCCACCCCCTGAGGGCGGAGGTGGTCGCCGACATCGCCGCCTTCCTGCGCTCGATGGAGTCCCGCCAGGACACGCTGATCGTCCATGACGGGGTCCGCAACCTGCTCCATCAGCCCGAGTTCGGTGACGTCCAGCGGCTGGCCCAGGTCCTCGAGTTGGTCGAGGAGGAGCGCGTCCTGGGCGAGTTTCTGGCAGCCGCCTTTGAGGGGGCCGCCACCGGCGCCGATGCGACTCCACCGGGAGCACCCGCCGGGCGCCCGGTGACCGTGGTGATCGGCACCGAGTCGGGGATCTCTCAGCTGAGCGGTTGCGCCCTGGTGCTGACCACCTACCGCGCCGGGGAGGGGAGAGGAGGAACCGTCGGGGTGCTGGGGCCAACCAGGATGCCCTACTCGCAGGTCGCCCCCCGGGTCCGCTTCGTCGCCGATCGGGTTGGCGAGGCCGTGGCGCGGGTACTCAGTTGACCATGACCCCCGACCAGCGGAGGCGCACGATGAGCGACCATCCCAGGCGGTACGCCGACGGGAGGGTGGTGCGCGCCTCCGCCGGCGAGCCGGCCTCCCCCCTGCCGCACGGCATTCCGCACTCAGAGGGTGCAGCCGGCGCCCCGGGGTCGGCGCCGCCCCCACCTCCGCCACCTCCGCAGACGGCGGACGCGCCCTCCGGGACGGCGCCGGTGGAGAGCTGTGAGAGCCTGCGCAGCGAGCTGGCCGAGCGCAGTGACCAGCTCCTCCGCCTCGCCGCCGACTTCGAGAACTTCCGCCGGCGCAAGGCCCAGGAGATCTCCGACCGATCCCGCTACGCGTCCGAGGACGCAGCCCAAGCCCTCCTCCCCGTCCTCGACAACCTGCGCCGCGCCGTCGATCACGCGGCCAGCGATGGCGGTGGGCAGCAGCTCCAGGACGGTCTGCGCATGGTCGTGCTCCAGTTCGATCAGGCCCTGGCCTCCATCGGGGTCGAGGCGGTCGAGACAGTCGGTTCCCGCTTCGATCCGGCGGTGCACCAGGCGATCGGCGGCGAGGAGTCCGACGAGGTGACCGAGGACACGGTCGTCGCAGAGCTGCAGCCTGGCTACCGCCTCCACGACCGGCTGCTCCGGCCGGCCCTGGTCCGGGTGGCCCATCCCCGGGCGCACGGGGACGGCCCTCCCGAGCCCCCCGGCTGATGGCGACCGTCAAGCGCGATTACTACGAGGTCCTCGGCGTCTCGCGCAGCGCGAGCCCCGAGGAGTTGAAGCGCGCCTATCGCAAGCTGGCCATGGAGTTTCACCCCGACCGCAACCAGGGGGACAAGGCCGCCGAGGAGCGGTTCAAGGAGGTCGGTGAGGCGTACTCGGTGCTCAGCGACCCCCAGAAGCGCCAGCGCTACGACGCCTACGGACATGCCGGCCAGCAGGTGCCCGACTTCGGCAACTTCTCCTTCGACTCCGCCTTCCAGCTCTTCGACATGTTCTTCGGCGGGGGCCGCGCCGGCGCCCGGGGCGCGGGACCTCAGCGCGGCGCCGACCTGCGGATGAGCGTCGACGTCACGTTCGCGGAGGCGGTCTTCGGGGCCAAGCGCACCGTGGAGGTACCCCGCGCGGGCACCTGCCCGGAGTGCGCCGGAAGCGGAGCGGCTCCGGGCACGTCGGCCAAGAGCTGCCCCGACTGCGGAGGCAGCGGTCAGGTGCGGCGCGCGATGCAGTCGATCTTCGGCCAGGTGGTCAACCTCACCGCCTGCTCGCGCTGCCATGGCACCGGCAAGCTGATCGAGCACCCCTGCGCGCACTGCCGCGGCAGGGGTCTGGTGGAGGAGCGCAAGACCATCGAGGTGGCCATCCCCGCCGGGGTCGACGAGGACATCCAGGTCCGGGTCACCGGGGAGGGGGAGGCCGGTCCCCGGGGGGGGCCCCCCGGTGACCTCTATCTGAGCTTCCGGGTCGCGCCCCACCCGCAGCTGATCCGGCGCGGCCAGGACCTCATCTACGAGCTGCCGGTGGCCGTCACCCAGGCGGTGCTCGGGGATCGGATCACGGTTCCGACCGTGGAGGGGGAGACCGTCGTGGAGCTCCCCCCGGGGACCCAGCCGGGACGGGTCATCAAGATCGCGGGACACGGCGTGCCCCACCTCCGCACCGGGCGGCGCGGCGACCAGCTCTGCATCGTGCGGGTGGTCGTGCCCGCCCACCTCTCGGCCAAGGAGCGCAAGCACTACGAGGAGCTGGGCGGTCGCGACGGCAAGCCGGTGGAGGTGAGGCGCGGTTTCTTCGACCACCTGCGCGACTTCTTCGCACCCGCCGAGTGACGCCGCCCGGCGGCGCGCGTGGCCGCGGCTGCGCACCGGCTGTCGAGGCCGCGCCGCGCGCTGACCTGCGCCGCCCCGATCGCCAGGCCCGCCCCGGTTGCGCTCAGTCGGTCGCAGCCTTTCTGGCCCGCTTCTCCCGGTACATGTTGGTGTCGGCGCGGCGCAGCAGCTGGGCGGGCTCGGCGCCGTCCTCGGGGAAGGCGGCCAGACCGATGCTGAGCCCGACCGGCACCAGCCGCTCCTCGACCATCATCGGCTCCTCCATCCGCTGCCGGACCTTGGCGCTGATCAGCTCGGCCTCGCTGGGGTCGGCGTCGACGGCGACGATCACGAACTCGTCGCCGCCGATTCGCGCGACCGTGTCCGAGACGCGCACCGATGCCAGCAGCCGGGCCGCCGTCTCTCGCAGCACGATGTCTCCGGCGGTGTGACCGAGGGCGTCGTTGAGGGCCTTGAACCCGTCGATGTCCATCACGAAGAGGGCCAGCGGGTTGCCCGACCGGCGGGCGTTGGAGATGCCGTGCTGAAGGCGGTCGTGGAAGAGCAGGCGGTTGGGCAGGCCCGTGAGGGGGTCGTGCATGGCGGCGTGCTCCATCACCGCCGACTGCACGATCAGCGCCGCCTCGGTCTGCTCCTGGCGGCGCAGAACCCGGTTGACCATGTTGACCGCGGCGAGGAAGAGAAGCGCGAGCGCCCCGCAGATGCTGAACACCGCGATTCTGAGACTGGAGACCGCGGCCAGAGCGGAGCTCGGCAGCGAGGCGCGGATCACCCAGGCCACGTCGCTCACGGGGCTGTAGGAGGCCGGCCCGCCGGGGCCACCGTCGTCGAGCTCGGCAGCGCGGCTGCGAAGGGCCAGGTCCGTCTCCGACGTGAGCGCCGGCTCCGCCGTCCACGTGGTGATCATCTGCGCGCTGGTCGAGCCCGCCGGCTGGACGCCGAGGATCAGGCCGCCGGCACTGTCCAGCGCCATCAGACTCATCCGCTGAGACCCGGCGAAGGACTCGAGGGATGCGACCGTCGCGGCCAGCCCGTACTGCTCCACCAGGAAGCCGCCGGCCGTGCCGCCACCTTCCAGGACGGGGACGGCCACCTCGATGGCCGGAGCGGCGAGCGATGACGGTACCGGGGCGACCAGGAAGCCGCCGCGCGCGAGGCTCGCGCGCCAGTCGGTGGGGAGACCCACGAGGGGGTCCTGGGCACCGGTCTGGATAACCGTCACCCCACCGGCGTCGGTGAGGACTACCCCCTGGCTCTCCCCCTCGGCGGCGGCGAGCGCCGCGAGGTCGGCGGTGGCCGCTTCCGGGCTTGCCGTCGGGCTGTTCTCCGCGACGGCCAGGATCTGGAGCTGATCGGCGAGCGAGTCGAGAGCGCTCACCCGGCCGGAGACCACCTGCTGGATGTACCCGGCCGCCTGCTCGCCGGCCCCCGAGATCCGGGCGTTGACCTGAGCGGTGATGGCGGAACCGCCGATGGCCGTGGTCAGGAGGGCCACCGTGACCAGGGGGACGAGCCCGAGGGCGGCCAGGAGCAGGGCGGTGCGCCGTCGCCGGATCCCGCTGCCGCGCCCGCTGTCGTCATCGGCTGTGGGGGGTGGGTGGGGAGGCAGCGGTCGGGGCACCGGCTGTCCCGGCTCGTCGGGATCCGGACGGTCAGGTCTGGATCCTCGCCCCATGAGCTCCCGCGAGCTCACCGCCGTCGGGACCGGTGGTCAGACCCCACCAACCGATCGGCGGAGAGGAGGAGGACGAGGGCTGCCGCCACGAGCAGGCCGGCCAGGGCCAGGGCTCCCGCCACCGGCAGTGGGGCCAGGGCCACGGCGGGGACCAGGAGATGCTGTGCAGGCGTCTCGACGATGGCCGGCGCCGCCGCTGTGGGCGACGGCCCGGCCGGGGCCGGAGTCGCCATGGCCGGGGCGCTCGCGGCCGGGGCCGCGGCCTGGGAGCCCGCCGGCGCAGCGACCGTCGTGGCCGTTCCGCTGGTCGGGTGCGTGGTCTGCTCCGGGAGCGCGAAGGCAGGCGACTCCGGCGCCAGGACGGTCTCCGCCGCCCCGCTGACCGAGCGGGAGGTCGAGGCCGGGGGCGCGAAGGGCGGATGGGGCGCCCGGACGCTCTCGGCCCTGCGGGTCGCGAAGCGGGCCGTCGGGGCTGGAGGGGCGGGGGGTGGAGACGCCGGCCACGGCCCGGGGGCTCCCCATCCAGCCGGCGGGGTCACCACCGGACAGGTGTTCAGGGAATCCCACGTCGCCGCAGCGCAGGGCACCGACGCGGCATCTGCGGGACGGAGCAGGGCGAGCGTGGCGGTGGAGAGCAGCGCGGCTGTCGCCACCACGCCAGCGGCGCGCAGGTGGCCATTCACGCCGACCCGCACCGGTGGTCACGGGGCCGTGCCGGCGAGCCCCGGCTGGCGCCAACCAAATGGATCAGGTCGCCCCTCCCCGCGGGCCTGACAGGCCCCGCTGGTGAGGCAAGAGTGTGCCACCGTCGCCGGCCCGTCTGCAGAGCGCGGCGGGTCACGCGAGGCGAGCCTCGTCGGGCGCGGGGAGGGCCTGGACGCCCTCGACCTCCAGCAGCTTGTGGCGGCTGCTGCGGCCGGCGATCAGGCGGACCCTGGATGGTGCCACCCCCAGCCAGGTGGCGACCAGCCGCAGGGCGGCCACATTCGCGGCGCCGTTCGCGGGCGGCTGGGTGATCCACAGCCGGAGCTCCCGGCCGTCCCAGCGCAGCTCCTGCCGGCCCGCACTGGGGTGCACCACCGCCACCAGGCGCATCAGACCCAGACCGCCCCCGGGCCCGGGACGATGACCCCCCGGAGCAGCTCGCCCTCGACTCCGGTGGCCAGGACGCTCTGCAGCCCGCCCACCCGGGTCGAGCTGTCGGGGCGCGCCACGACCTCGTGGTAACCGCCGGCCAGCCCTCGGGCCTCGCCCTCGGAGACGCGCTCCCAGACCACCCCGTGGACGCGGCCCACGGCCCGAAGCCGCCGTCCCCGGCCGCTGGCGGCGCCCGCCCGCCGGACCTCGGCGGCGCGCCGGCGCGCCGCCGCGTCATCCACGCGGTCACCCAGATCCGCCGCCACGGTGTCCGGGCGAGGTGAGTAACGGAAGACGTGGCAGCGCAGGAAACCCACCTCGTCGACGAGTCGGAGCGTCGCAGCGTGGTCCTCCTCGCTCTCGCCGGGGAAGCCCACCATGATGTCGGTGGTCAGCTCGGTGTCGGGGTCGGCGTCCCGCAGCCCCGCGGCCACGCGCAGGAACTGGCGGTGGCGGTATCCGCGGTGCATGGCCCGCAGCATCCGGTCGCTGCCGCTCTGAACAGGCATGTGCCAGTGGCCGCACAGCCTCGGATCGGCGTTCAGCTCGATGAGCCGCTGTGGGATGTCGTTGGCGTTGATGCTGCTGAGCCGGATGCGCACCCCCGCGTCCAGCTCGTCAAGAAGCCGGCGCAGCAGCGCCGCCAGGTCCGAGCCGCGGTCGCGGCCGTAACTGCCCAGGTCGACGCCGGTGAGGACCAGCTCGGCGTGCCCTGCATCCGCCGCGGCGCGGGCCCGCGCCACCACCGCCTCCTCGGGGACGCTCACCGAGGCGCCGCGGGCCCGCCACACGACGCAGTACGTGCAGCGGTGATCACAGCCGTCCTGGACCTTCACGAAGGAGCGGCTGCGCAGAACGGTCGCCGGGAGGGGTTGTGTCGAGAGCCCCCAACGGGTCGCCAGGACCGCGACATGGTCGGCGATGCGTGACTTCTCCGCGTTGGGGAAGACCGCATCGAGTCCCGCTGCGGTGGGCCGGCCGCTCGAGTCAGCGACCTGATAGCGGTCCGGGTTGGTGTCCACCGAGCAGCCGGTGAGGATGAGGTGGCAGCCGGGGTCGCGGCGCCGCAGCTGGCGCAGCCGCTGCCGGGTTGTCGCGTCCGCGTGGACGGTCACCGCGCATGAGTTGAGGACCCGGACATCGGCGGGCTCGCCCTCGGGGACCACCTCGCACCCCAGGCCGGCCAGCTGCCCGGCCAGATCGGCCATCTCCGCGTAGTTGACCTTGCAGCCGAGCGCCGTGACGGCCACCCTGAGCGGTCGCCCCTGCCTCTCCGCGACGGATGGCAGCACCGGGTCCGCCGCGATCACGGTGCAGGTGAAAGGGGGGCGTCCAGGTCCCCGGAACGGCCCAGCAGCAGCCCGGCGGCGACCACCCCCGCGTAGCGGGCGGGCAGCACCCGGGGGCCCAGGTGCACTGTCTCGGCACCCGCATCGCGGAGGAGGTCGACCTCGGCCGGGGTCAGGCCCCCTTCGGGTCCGATCACGAGCGCCGCCGGCCGGTCCGGGTCGACCTCGATGCGTGCCAGGGGGACCGTGGCATCCACCATGCAGACGAGGATACGCGAGGTGTCCGGAAGCCGGTCCAGCGCCGATCCGACCCCCGCCGCGGCCTGCACCGTGGGCACCGCAGCCCGATGGGCGAGCTCGGCCGCCTCCCGGGCGATCTCGTTCCAGCGCCGCAAGCGGGCCGCCGTCCGTTCCGGATCCGGCCTGCTGACGCTCCGGAGCGCCATCACGGCGTGGATCTCCGCTGCGCCGACCTCGGCCAGGCCGGCCACCACCTCGTCCATCTCCCGCACCAGGGCCTGGACGACCGCGAGTCGGAGTCGGGGCTCACCGCCGGCGGGTCGCGACCAGACCACTGACCCGGTCACACGCGCGCGCTCGACCCG
The DNA here is from genome assembly GCA_964508345.1 of uncultured Actinomycetes bacterium. Taxonomy (GTDB): domain Bacteria; phylum Chloroflexota; class Dormibacteria; order Aeolococcales; family Aeolococcaceae; genus Changshengia. Next base: position 11,310 of record CAZDTK010000003.1, read on the forward strand.
GTCGATGCGCACCCCATGCTCCTCACCGCCGTCGTCGACGACGCGGATCACCTCGCCGGGACGGATGCGGAGTGGGCCGGCGAGATGTCGCGCGGGAGCGCCCTCGACCGCCAGCCTGCGGTCGCTCAGCTGCTCCCGGCTGACGAAGAGACGCGGCATGGCCCAATGGTGGCGCCTCGCCCGCCGCACCACGCGCCCATCTGCCCCGGACGCGCCGGCGCCGTTCCCTGGGCGCGCTGTCCTAGGATCCGGCGGAGTGTCCGAGGCGACCCGCGACCGGCAGGCGTTCACCGATGACGGGGTGCGTCTCGCCGTGAGCGTCAGGGGGGACGGGGAGCCGCTGCTCATGATCCCCGGGCTGGGGGCGACGCGCCGCGTCTACGCGCCGCTGATCCCGGCCCTGGCGCGGCACCACCAGCTGATCGTCTACGACCCGCGTGGCGTGGGCGACTCCGACGTCCCCGCCGGGCCCTATCCGATGGCCCGGCTGGCGGCCGATTGCGTGGCTGTGGCCGCCTCGCTCGGCGTGGCGAGCTTCCGCCTCTTCGGCGCCTCCATGGGCGGGCTGACCGCCCAGCACGTCGCGGTCCTTCACCCGGGCTGCGTGACCCGGCTCCTGCTCGCCGCGACCGGCCCCGGCCGGCACTCCGGCGTCGCTGCGACGCCGGAGGCGACCGCCGCGCTCCTCGGCCGCGGTGCCCGGACGCCGGCTGACGGGTACCGGATGGCCTGCACCGTCCTCTACTCGCCGCGCTTCCAGCGCGACCACCCCGAGTTCATCGACGAGGAGGTCGCCTACCGCGCGGCGCACCCGGTCGCGGGTCGCGCCTTCACCGCCCAGTTCCGTGCCTCCCGGGAGGCGGACATCGGCGCCCGGCTGGGCGAGATCTCGGTGCCGGCCCTGGTGCTCCACGGTACCGAGGACGTCCTGGTGCCGCTCGCCAACGCCGAGACGCTCACCAAGCTGATCCCCGGCGCGCGCCGCTACTGGTTCGAGGGTCGGGGCCATCTCTTCTTCCACGAGACCCCCGACCTCGCGGCCGAGGTCATGCTGTCCTTCCTGCGCGGCGGTTGAGGCGTCGCGCTCGGCCTCCGCAGGCCCCTACTCGCCCGCCTGAGCACCGGTCTCGCCGCCGGCGCCCTGCTGCTCCCCATCGCCGCCGCCCTTGCGCTTGCGGCGCCGGCGCCGGCGCTTGGTCGCGGCGCCGGCCAGGACCGGCTCCAGCGGCTCGACGCTCCGGCCGACCTGGACGGGAGCGGTGGCGATGGCCTGCGTCTCGCGGATCAGGGTCACCTTGATCACGCCGGGGTACTGCATCTCGGTCTCGATCTCGCGGGCGATCTCGCCGGTGAGCGCGGGCATCTGCGGGTCGGAGACCTGCCCCGCCTTGACGAAGATGCGCACCTCGCGTCCCGCCTGCAGGGGAAAGGCACGTTCCACCTGGGGGTGGCGGGTGGCGATGCCCTGGAGCTGCTCCAGGCGGGCCAGGTACGCCGCCAGGGTGTCCCGGCGGGCGCCCGGGCGCGAGGCCGAGATGGCGTCGGCGCAGATGGTGAGCATGGCCAGATCGGTGGACGGCTCGACGTCGAAGTGGTGCGCCTTGACGGCGTGGACGATGCTCGGGTCGGTGCCCAGGACCAGCAGCAGCTCGCCGCCGATGATGGCGTGCGACCCCTCGACGTCGTGATCAACGGCCTTGCCGATGTCGTGGAGGGTGCCCGCCTCCCGAGCCGCGGACTGCGGGAGACCGAGCTCGGCCGCCAGTACACCGCACAGGTAGCCGGTCTCCTTGCAGTGCAGGAGTGCGTTCTGGCCATAGGAGAAGCGGTAGTGGAGGACGCCGAGCAGCTCGGCGAGCTCCGGCCGGCCCTCCATCTCCATCTCCCAGAGGGCGCGCTCGCCCAGCTCGGTGATGGCCGCGCTCAGCTTGCGGCGGGTGCGGAGCAGGAGCGGGGGGACGTCCGCGGCCTGGATGTTCCGGTCGAGCACCTCGAGCGACGCCTGCCGCGCGGTCTCCCTGCCCACGGGGTCCAGACCGCGCAGGGTCGCCTGCTCCCGCTCGTTGTCGACGCCGAGGTCGGTGCCGGTGGACTCCGCGACCACCTCGAGCGCGGTGAGCAGCCGCTCCCGGCGGCCCTCGTCGAGGCCCTCGAGACCGATGGGCGAGAGCCGCGGCGCGGTATCGACGTGGCTCTCGGACTGCCGTTCGACGGCCGCGACCAAGAGCGACCGGGCCGCCGCCTCGGGCTCGCCGGTGCGTTCGGCGACGAGCCCGTTGACCCGCTCCGGCCGCTCGCTCTCCAGCTCGGCCTCGAGGTTCTCCAGCACCATCCGGCGCGCCGTGTCCTCGTCCGCCCCGGCGCGCTCGGCGATCACCCGGCGGACGTCCCCCCGCGTCTCCTCGACCTCCGCGGCCCGGCTCTCGATCTCCTCGCGCCGCTTGCGGTGGGCGAAGCGCCGTTCGTCGAAGATGGCCCGGCGATCCCGCCAGGTGCGCTCCCGCTCGGCCAGGGCGGACTCCCGTGCCTCCAGCGCGGCGCTGCGTACGCCCACCTCCTCAGTGACCGCCTCGCGGACGGCGAGGGCCTCCTCCCGGGCCGCACCGACGATCGCCGCGGCCTCGGTGCGGACCTGGGTCGGGGTTGGCGAGAGCGTGGCGACCGGCGTGGGCGCAACCCGGGCGCGCGCGCCGAGCGCCAGGGCGATGCCGGCGGCGGCCAGGACGAGGGCGGCGACGAAGAGGAGGGCGGTCATGGCTGAGGGCCCAGTCTACGGTGACCGGGTGCGCCCGCTCCTCCCCACGTCGCCCCGCTAGAATCCACCGCCAACCATGCCCGACTCCCCACCCGAGGTCCCAGCACCCGCCGTGATCCCCCATCTCACCGACCGTGTGTGGACCGACGAGCTGGGCGGGAGGGTGGGGGAGAGGGTGCAGATCATGGGCTGGCTGCACCGGCTGCGCCGCCTCGCGGGGGTGAGCTTCCTCATCCTCCGCGACGCCCGCGGCACCGCCCAGGTGGTGGTCCAGGACCCCGAGCTGGTCGAGCGCCTGGCCCGGCTCCACCACGAGTCGGTGCTGACCGTCGCCGGCGTGGTGGCGGCCGAGCCCCAGGCGCCCGGGGGGATCGAGCTCCACGACCCGGAGGTGACGGTCGTCTCGGCGGCCGACGAGGCGCCGCCCTTCGACCTCTACCGGCCGGTGATCAAGGCCCAGCTGCCGACCATCCTGGACAACGCCCCGGTCGCCCTCCGCCATCCCCGCCGGCGCGCCTACTTCGCCATCCAGGCTGCCTCGATGGCAGGTTTCAGACGAAGCCTGCAGGAACTTGGCTTCACCGAGATCCAGACGCCCAAGATCGTCGGTTCGGCGACCGAGTCCGGAGCCACCACCTTTGCCCTCGACTACTTCGGGAGGACCGCCTACCTCGCCCAGAGCCCGCAGTTCTACAAGCAGATCATGGTGGGCATCTTCGAGCGGGTGTACGAGGTCGGACCCGTCTTCCGCGCCGAGCCGCACGACACCGCCCGCCACATCAACGAGTACGTCTCCCTGGACGCGGAGATGGGCTTTATCGAGGACGAGTACACGGTCATGGCCGTGCTCACCCACGCCATCGCCGGCATGCTCGCCGCCATCGAGGAGCAGGCCGCGGGCGCGCTGGCGCTGCTCTCGCTGACCCTGCCCCGGGTCCCGGAGAGGATCCCCGACGTGCACTTCCTGGACGCGCAGGCGATGATCACGGCGGCCACCGGCGAGGACCTCAGCAACGAGCCCGACCTCTCCCCGGCCAACGAGCGGTGGCTCGGGGAATGGGCCCAGCGGGAGCACGCCTCGGACTTCCTCTTCGTGCGCGGGTTCCCCATGAGCAAGCGCCCCTTCTACACCCACCCTGACCCGCAGCGGCCGGGCTTCGCGGCCGGCTTCGACCTCCTCTTCCGGGGGATGGAGCTGGTCACGGGAGGGCAGCGCCTGCACCGCTACCAGGACTACGTCGACGCGCTCACCGCCAGGGGTGAGGACCCTGCGAACTACGCCGAGTACCTGATGGCCTTCCAGCATGGGATGCCGCCCCATGGGGGCTTCGCCATCGGCCTGGAGCGCTGGGTTGCGCAGCTGGTCGAGGCGCCCAACGTCCGCGAGACCACCCTCTTCCCCCGCGACATCAACCGCCTGGCTCCCTGAGTTGGGGCCGGGTGCGCACCCGGTCCGGGTGAGGCGCTAGGTGGCCGCGCCGCGGTCGAACGGCGCTCCCGCCTGCTCGACGATCCGCCGGCAGAACAGCTGGGCGGCCGGCGGCAGGGTGCGACGCCGGTCCCAGGCGATGGCCATGGTGCGGGCGATGGGGGGGTCGCGAAGGGGGATGACCACCACCCGGGTCGACGGGCTGGGCAGAGGTATGGGCAGCAGGGTGATGCCCAGGCCCGCCTCGACCAGCCCCTGGACGATCGCGAAGTCGTCGCCCTCGTAGGCCACGTGCTCGGACAGTCCCTGGCGGGCGAAGGCGTCGTCGATGACACGGCGCAGACCGCTCCGGGAGCGGGGGAGGATGAGCTGCTCGCCGGCCAGGTCGCGAAGGGTCACCGAGGCCCGGCCCACCAGGCGGTGCTCGAGGGGCACCACCAGTGAGATGCGCTCCCGGAAGAGGGGGACCACCTCGATCTCGGGGGTGTTGGTCGGTGGCGGACCCAGGATCCCCAGGTCGAAACGCCCGTCCAGGACGCCGGCCACCACCTCGCCCGTGGTGCCCTCCTCCAGGATGAAGCGCACCCCCGGGTACTGGTCGAGGAAGCGGGCCAGGCGCTCGGGGAGCCAGCGCGCCCCGACCGTGTGGAGGAAGCCGAGATGGACCTCGCCGGTCTCGGCGGAGACCGTCCCGGCAGCCTCGGCCACCGCATCCCGCATCTCGGCGAGGATGCGCTCCGCCCGCGCGACGAAGCGGCGGCCCGCCTTGGTCAGCCGGATGGAGCGTCCGATCCGCTCGAAGAGTGGGACCCCGACCTCGTGCTCCAGGCGGGCGATCTTGCGGCTGACCGTGGACTGGTCGTTCTGGAGCGCCTCGGCCGCCCGGCCCAGATGCTCCAGACGGGCCACTTCGATGAAAGTTCGCAAAAGATCAGCATTGATGCGATCCATGCATCAATCTGACACCAGGAGGGCTGTTGATGTCAACGACCGATCCCGATAGCCTATGGGAGCAACCGCGAAGCGGGCGGGTGTCGCGGCTCGCCACCAGGGAGAGACCCCATTGCTGATTGAGAATGCTACCCAGGAGGTTCACCGCGCCCGTCGTCGTCACCACCTCGAGGTGGTGGAGCGGACGCGGCTCCGTCGACTCGTGGAGCGGGTGGATTCGGCCATCGAGCTCTGTGAGGAGACGCACCTCCAGGGCATGAAGGAGGTCCCCCCGGACGTCGCCCTGCGCGCCCAGAGGGTCTTCACCTTCGCGCGCAAGGCGGTGCGGCTCACCGGTGACGAGACCGCGGTGCGTCAGGTCGACGAGACCCTGGCCCGCCGGCAGGTCAAGGTGACCGAGATCATGGACATGCTCTGGACCATCCAGGAGATCGTCTTCGACCTCATGCTCCCGTGGCGGACCGAGCTGCCCGAGGACGTCGAGATGGACGACGACGAGCCTGCTGCGGGGGAGTGGCGCCACTTCAACCCCGCCGCCTGAGCGGCGACCTGAGCCGTCCGTGGCTGCGTCGGCCCCCTGCTCGGCCGGGCACGCGCCTGGAGCGCGGTCCCCTCGCTCCCCGGCTCGCCTCCCCTCTGTCTGAACGGCCCGGGCGGCCCTGCGCGCTGCGCTGACGAGAGCTCCCCCGCACCGATCCTCACCCCCTCGCTGTGAACGCCCGTGACGCTGGGATTGCGCCCTCACCTGCGCTCCCTCCCGGCGCGGCCTGCTTGCGTGATCCGAGGGCCGGTCGGTGAACATAAATGAAGGCCCGCCGGTCGCATGACCGGCGGGCCTTCGGGTGGGGGGTCGTTAGCTGTCGTGCCTGGTCATCTGGGCGATGCCAACCGCGGGCACCGACCCAGCCGAGCCGAGGGCCGGAGCCGGGGCGTGGGCCGGGCTTGTGGCCGTAGCCTCGCGCCGCCACAGAACCAGCTCGAAGACGAAGGTGCAGAGGACCGCGAAGGCGGCGATCACCAGGCCGATGCCGGCGACTCCGACGTAGGTCCCGAACGTCCACCAGCCGTAGGCGTTGAGCAGCATGCTGCGGTCGGTGGTGCCCATGAAGACGGTTTGCCAGGTCGCCTGGTCAGCCGCGTTGGTCGGGTTGGCCCGGGCGATGGTGGCCGCCGCGTCGTAGGTCGGCATCGCGCTGAGGTGGACGGCCATGAAGTTGTTGGCCCAGACCTCGGCCTGCGGGCCGGTGGTCAACAGCTGACCCGCGTACTGGGTCATGGCCACGTCGTCCGCCTTGGGAAGGGCGGTGAGCTCGGCGCTGCCCGCGGCCGGGAAGGTGATCTGCTGGGCGGTGAGCTGGGTGGTCACCGAGCTCTGCACGTAGTTGGACGCCCAGAGGGTGAATCCGGCAACGGCGCCGAGGATGACGATGAGCCCTGCCTGGAGGACGAGGACCCGCCAGCGAAGTGCGGTGGTCATGGTGTGGTGTCTCCTGTCGTGATGGGTGGTGGTCAGGTCGATCTGCCTCCATACTCGGCACGGAGGCCATCTCCAACCAGGGCCAGCCGTCATCAGCCGCAATGACCCGCGGCCCTAAAAGTCCCGGGCCGATAACCCCTCGATCTGTGACCTTGTCCTCCAGTGCCGGCCGCGGCGGGGCGGGCATCATGGTCGGGTCAGGTCAGGCGAGGGGCCCGGCCCCGCGACGCCGCAGCACCCGAGAAGCACTCGGGGGGCAGGGGCCGATCGGTGCGCCGCGGCCCCTCCCGACCCGGCTCAGGTCCCGCGAGCGGCCTGCGGTGCGTCAGCTTCGCCGTGTGGGAGCGGGGATGCCATCGGGCCGGGGCGGCCGGCTAGGGCGCAGCGGGCACCCGCCAGGTGACGACGGTGCCGCCGCCCGGCCGTGAGGTGAGCTCGCAGATGCCCCCCAGGGCCTCGGCCCGGGCCTCCATGTTGTCGAGTCCGTGGCCGTGCGGGGCTTCGGGGGAGATGCCGACCCCGTTGTCCGAGACCCGCAGCGTGATGGTCCCGGAGACCGCGCTGAGGCGCACGTCAACCGCGCTCGCGGCGGCGTGGCGGGCGACGTTGGAGAGCGCCTCCCGGAGCGACTTGAGCAGCTCCTCCTGGGTCGCGGCGTCGGTGGCGGAGTCGAGCGGCCCTTCCATCTGGACCTTCGGCTCGAAGCCGAGGCTCGTGGTCGCCTCGGTGGCCAGGGCGAGGACCCGGGCCCGGAGCCCGTCCTTCTCGGCGTCGCGCGCCTCCAGGTCGAAGATGCTGATCCGGATCTCGCGGATGGTCTCGTCCAGCTCGTCGACCGCCTGCTGCAGGCGCAGCCGCACGTCGGGGCCCTCGATCCGTCCGACCAGGCCCTGCAGCCCCATCCCGGTGGCGAAGAGCCGCTGGATCACGGTGTCGTGGAGGTCGCGGGCGATCCGCTCACGCTCGCCGATCACCGCCATCTGCTCGAGGCGCTCGTGGAGGCGGGCATTCTCGATGGCGACGCCCGCCGCGCCGGCCAGTGCCACCACCAGCTCCTCGTCGGTCTCGGAGAACTCGGCCGCACCCTGCTTCTCGGTGAGGTAGAGGTTGCCGAAGACCTGGTCGCGGACCCGGATCGGGACGCCCAGGAAGGACCGCATCGGAGGGTGGTGGGCAGGGAAGCCGAAGGAGGCGGGGTGGGCGCCGATCTCGGCGATCCGCCGCGGCTTGGGATCGGTGATCAGCAGGCCGAGGATCCCCCGCCCGTGGGGGAGGTGGCCGATGGCCCGCACCGACTTGGCGTCGAGGCCGGTGGTGACGAACTCCACCAGGCCCCTCTCCAGGTCGGCCTGTCCCGGGCCGATCACGCCGAGGGCGCCGTAGCGGGCACCGCTGACCGCCGCCGCCGCCTCCACGATCCGCTTGAGGACGTTGGGCAGGCTGAGGTCAGCGGAGAGAGCCACCACGGCGTCGAGGAGCCGCGAGCTCGGGGTGACCTCCGTCATCAGGCGAAAGTCTACGGACAGAGGGCCCGGCGGAGGGCCATCGGCCGCAGGGGAGAGGATCGAACGTCGCCCGGAGAGTGGCCCCGTCCAGCCCTGGCGACCGTCGCCCAGGCGGCGCCATTCTCGCTATCGTGTCCTCAGCGGAGGGAGTTCACCAGGAGGAATCGATGCCGGGCAGCGAGAGACCGCTCCACGACCTCACTCGGAAGGAGTGCCTCGAGCTGCTCCAGTACCACTCCTTTGTGGGCAGGCTCGGCTTCGTCCTGGACGGCAGGCCGCAGGTCCTTCCCGTCAACTACCTGGCCGACGAGCAGGCCGTGGTCTTCTGCACCGCCGAGGGCACGGTCCTCGGCTCGGTCGCCGAGGCCTCCGAGGTGGTCTTCGAGGTCGACGAGAGCCATCCCCTCGAGCGCTCCGGGTGGAGCGTCGTGGTGCGCGGCCCCGCCGAGGCCGTCACCGACCCCGAGGAGGTCGAGGCGCTGCGCCGGGGCCCCCTCCGCTCCTGGGCGGTCCGGGAGCCGCAGCGATGGGTCCGGATCACCATCCATGAGGTCACCGGCCGGCGGCTCGGCCAGCGCCAGCCCTAGCGCGGGTTCCTCAGGGCGATGCTGCCCGGACGATCCGGGTCAGATCGCGGCCAGGAAGAGGAAGCCGAGCAGAGCGACCGCCACGATGACCAGCAGGGCGGTGAGAACGGCCCAGGCCACGTTGTCGAGGCTGTGCACCAGGTGTGCCATGGGCCCATGGTCGATCCGCTCCGTGCCCGGCGCCAGGGCCGAGCGACGCCCTCTGTCTCGGGCCACCCGCCGGAGGTCAGTGGGCCGAAGGACCGTCCCCCGGGCGATCGGTGGGGCTGAAGGACCCTAAAGCGATGGGGCCATAGCCCCCTGGCCGGGATGGCGTGCGTTTCCTGATGCTGGGGGCCGATGGAGCGCCGCCCCTCCGCCCTGCGCGAGCTGTCGCGTGCCCGCTGCCTCGACCTGCTCTCGACCGCCACGGTCGGGCGAGTGGGGCTCAGCGTGCGCGCCCTGCCGGTGATCCTCCCGGTCGGCTTCATCCTGGCCGGGGAGCGGGTGATCTTCCGCAGCGCGCCGGGGGTCAAGCTGGATGCGGCCCGGCACCGGCACGTGGTGGCGTTCGAGGCCGACGGCTTCGAACCCCACCGCGACTGGGGGTGGAGCGTCCTGGTCCAGGGGATGGCCTCGGAGGTCCAGGACCCCGCCGAGCTGGCTGCTGTCCACGACCTGCTCGCCGGCTCGGGCCCCGCGGTCGAAGACGGCGGGACGGCCCGCCTCGTGGCCATCGAGGCCACCTTCGTCACCGGCCGCGCCTTCGGCTCCATCCCCGGCCCCGTCCCTCGCTGCTGACGCGGCGGACTCAGGAGAGACGCCGGCGCAGTGTCGCCGTGGCCGCCGCCACCAGCGCGACCGCGAAGGCGGCGATCACCGCGATGTCCAGCAGGACGGCCCCGCCGGTCAGCCCGTCCCCCTTCAGCATCACGTCGCGGAGGCCGTCGACACCGTAGGTGAGCGGCAGCAGGCGCGAGACCACCTGGAGCCAGACCGGCTCGGTGGTGACCGGGAAGATCACCCCGCTGAGCAGCACCTGGGGGACGATGGCGAGCGGGATGAACTGCACCGCCTGGAACTCGGTGGTGGCGAACATGCTGAGCAGCACCGCCAGGTTGACGGCCACCAGGGTCATCAGCAGGGTGATCAGCACCACCAGGGCCACGCTGCCCTGGTTGTGACAGCCGAGGACGTACAGCGCGAAGACGACCACCTCCACCGCCTGCACCGTCCCCACCGCCATGAACCCGGCCATGTAACCCACCACCAGGTCGGCGCGCCGCAGCGGGCTCGCCATCAGCCGTTCCAGGGTGCCCTGGGTGCGCTCGCGCAGGAAGGCGATGATGGTGACCACGAACACCAGGAAGAAGACGACCAGGCCGATGAACGCGGCTCCGAAGTAGTCGAGGCTGTCGAGGGTCGGGCCGCCGTGGAGGTAGTCGATGGTGGGCTGGAGCCGGGGCAGGCGCACCCCCTCGGCGGCGGCCACGCTGCGCGCGGCGCTGGCCACCGACTGGTCGACGGCGAGCAGCACCGGCTGGGTGAGGCTCGGCTCGGTGCCCTCCAGGTGGACCGCCGGTGCGATCAGACCCTGCTGGCTGGCGACGCTGGAGAGGTCGGCGGGGAGCACGACGTAGGCGACCACGCTGTCGCTGTTGAGGGCGCTGACGGCGCCGGCCAGCGTGATCGGGGTGACCGTGATCTGCGCGGAGCTGCGGAGGTCGGCCTCCAGGACCGCGCCCAGCGGACCCCGGTCGAGGTTGACCACGTCCACCGCCGGAAGGCTGGAGCCGCCTCCGGTGAGGAAGTAGAAGAGGCCGAGCAGGATGATCGGCGCCCCGAACAGCAGCACCAGGGTGCGGCGGTCATGGCGGAACTGGTGGAGGATCCGGAGTGCGACGGCGCCGGCACGGCGCAGGCTCACGGCGCGGCCCCGGAGAGGGCGAGGAAGGCGTCCTCGAGGCGCTCGACGCCCGCCCGTCGGCGCAGCTCGGCGGCCGTGCCCTCGGCGAGGAGGTGGCCGAAGCGAAGCAGGCCCAGCCGCCCGCAGCGCTCCGCCTCGTCCATCACGTGGCTGGAGACGATGATCGTCGTGCCCTCCTCCGACATCTGGGTGAAGCGCTGCCAGAGCTCCACGCGCAGCTGGGGATCGACGCCGACGGTCGGTTCGTCGAGCAGCAGCAGGCGGGGCCGGTGCACCAGGGCGCAGGCAAGTGACAGCCGCTGGCGCATCCCGCCGCTCAGGGTCGCCACCACCGAGCGGCGCCGGGACGGAAGGTCGACGAACTCCAGCGCCTCGCTGCTGCGCAGCCTCGCGGCCTCGCCCCTCAGTCCGTGGATGGAGGCGAAGAAGCGGAGGTTCTCCTCGACCGTGAGGTCGGCGTAGAGCGCGGGCGATTGGGGCATGTAGCCGACATCGGCGAGCACCGCGTGGTCGGGGAGGCGCCGCCCGAGGACGGTGACGGTCCCGGCGTCGGGGCTGACCAGGCCGACCAGCGAACGGATCAGGGTGGTCTTGCCCGCGCCGTTGGGACCCAGCAGACCATAGATCTCCCCGGTGTCCACGCTCAGCGAGGCCCCGTCGAGCGCGCGCACCGGACCGAAGGCCTTGACCACGCCGTCGACGGCGACCGCGACGGGGATCGCCGTCATCTAGGCGGCCTCCGCGGGCGGCTGCATGGCACGCAGCCACCCCGCCGACAGCTCGTCGGCCACCCTCTCCAGAGGGGGGCTGTAGCCGAAGACGCGCTCGGCCAGGCTGCGGGTGATCAGGTGCATGACCAGGGGTCCGGCGAACGCCTGGAGGGCTAGCAGCGGGTCCATCGGGCGCAGCCGGCCCTCCGCCATCTGGCCGGCGACGTAGGCGGCGAGCGGGCCGATGGTCTCGGTGATGGCGAGGTCCCTCCCCAGCTCGGCGTCGGCGCCGGGGCCGGTGACCTCGAGGAGCAGGGCGCGGAAGAGGCCACCCCCGTCCCGGACGCTCTCCAGCCCGGCACGGGCGACCGCGGGCATCATCAGCTCCGGTGGCTCACCGGCGTGCAGGACGAGGGCCCGCCCGACCAGGACGAAGGGGGAGCGGGCGAGCATCACCTCGCGGAAGAGTGCGGGCTTGCCGGGGAAGAGCCGGTAAAGGCTGGCCCGGGAGATCCCCGCGCGCACCGCCAGCTCGTCCATGGCGAGGCCCGCGAGCCCGTGCTCACCGATCAGCGTGGCCGCCTCCGCCAGGACGCGCTGGCGGCTGTTGGGGTCGGGCTCGACGTCGAGCAGGCGGAGCAGCTCGGCCCGCGACGGCACCAGCCGGTAGAGGGTGGAGCGGGAGACCCCCGCGTCCCGGGCGATGGCGAGGAGGGGCGGCAGCTCGCCGGAGGCCAGCGACCGGCGGGCGGCTCGAAGGACCCGATCGCGCGCGGATCCCCGGCGCACCGCGGTCGGTGTCGGCGTCCTGGCTGTCTCGGCCACCGGACGATACTAGACGAGACGTCTTGTCTTGTCTAGTAACACGGCAGGGACCGGGCGGGCTGTCAGGGCGCCGCGGTGGATGAGGCGCGCTCGGGTGTCTCGGTGCCCGTCAGCGGGCAGCGCGGAGTGCCGCCACGAAGGACCGGGACGCCGTCGGGCTTCGGTGATCTCCCCGCCGCGCCGCTATCCGGCGTGGATGGGGTGGTGGTGCTCGGCGCGGCGGAAGACCTGCACCGCCCAGGCGCTCGCCCGCTCCGCCTCGCCGTCCATCAGCTCGGCGTCCGGACCGGGCTTGACCAGGAAGCTCACCGGCCGGGTGACCAGGTGGCAGCCGCGGCGGCGCAGCGCCCGGTAGAGGGAGAGGGCGGCGGTGCCGGTGAGGACCCGGAGGCCGGGCTCGCGAGTGTCGAAGGTGGCGGCCGAGAAGCTCGGTCGCGGCGGCAGGTGGTCCAGCCAGCTGCGCACGCCGTCGACGGGGGGATGGAAGTCGCGGAGCACGTGGGCCGAGGTGGGCGGATGCGAGACGTCGGCCCAGTCCTCCCAGTGGTGGGTGGGACCGCCGACGACCAGGAACTCCACACCCTCCAGCTCGCCGAGCGGGACCTCATGCACCTCGCCGACGATGACCGGGCCGTGGGCGGCGGCCTCGGCGGCGATGATCCGGGCGACGCTGGCGCTGCTGCCGTGCGTCCCCTCATACACGATCGCGGTGCGCATCAGGCGGGTCCTCCTAGGCAGTTCAGGGTGGCCCCTGCCGGTCGGGCGCACCAGTGCCCAACGGCCCCTTTCGGCCGGTGCCTGGCGCCCCCCGGGATCGACACGTCTCCGGCCTCACCGGCCCACGATGTTCTGGCCAATCCTGTCCGCACCCCGGGGCGAGGTCGCACTAGCGCTCCGATTCGCCAGGCTGCTCAGCGCGTGCTGGGGCGCCGGCGCGCCCGCGGGCCGGCTCGACCCAGATCAGCCGCGCCGCGTCCGGGCGCACCAGCAGGGCATGGCGCCGGTCACCGACGGTGAGTGAGACCTGGCCCACCGGTCCGTCCGGCTCGATGGTCACCGTCTCCCCGATCCCCACCCCGGCGGCGGCCATCTCGCGCAGGAGCTCGAAGGCCTCGTGCTCGATGATCTCGGAGATCCGCCGCACCACGGCCACCGTGCCGGGCGGGAGCTCGGAGAGTGCCACCAGCTCCCCGTGGGCAGCGGTCCGCCCCGGGATGGTATCCCCGTGCGGGCAGGTGGCCGGTTCGCCGAGGGCCAGATCCAGCCGGGCCAGCACGGCGTCGGAGAGGGAGGCGGCCACCCGGTTCGCCTCGAGGTGGGCGCTCGCCCAGTCCAGTCCGAGATGGTCGGTGAGCCAGCACTCGGCGAGCCGGTGGCGTCGGACGATGGCCTCGGCCGCGGCCCGGCCGGCGGGCGTCAGCGTGATCCGCCGGTCCAGCTCGCAGTGGACCCAGCCGCCCGCCCGAAGCCGCCGGAGCCCGATGCTGACCGTCGGCGCCTTCACGCCCAGCCACTGGGCGACCCGGCTGGGCCGCACGGGCTCACCCTCGCCGGCGATGCAGTAGATCGTCTCCAGGTAGCGGTCGATGGCGACCGTCCGGAACGGAAGGGGAGCGGGCCCCGGTCCCCGGCCCCGCCGCGTGGTGGCGAGGCGCGGGCCGCGCGGCCCGTCAGCGCCCGCCGGCGGCGCCGTGTCGGCGGCCCTGGGAGGGGTGGCCCCCAGGGGAGCCGGCACCTCTGCCGTCACCGGCCCGCTCATCCGGCCACCGGCGAGACGTCGGCGACCCGCAGCCGGGCATCCGCGCTCTCCCCGAGCCGGTCGGCGACGCGGGAGAGCAGGGCTCGCACGCTCGCCTGGGCGAGGCGGTGGAGGAGCACCCGGTCCACCTCCCTGCCCACCGGCCCGAGCGGCGGCACGTAGCGGCCCATGAAGCTGATCGAGGTCATCGCCGGCCCCATGGGGGTGAACTCGAGGTCCGCCACCATCGAGGGGAAGAGGCCGGTGGCTCCCGCCGCTCGCCAGCGGAGCGGCTGGATGACCCGGTCCGGCTTCACCGCCAGCTCGTCCAGCTCGGCCCAGACCCGCTTGCTGACCCGGATGGGCCCGAACGCCGAGCTGACCCGGAGGGAGAGCCGCTCCCCCTCCTCGTAGGCGGCCACCAGCGACTCCCCGAGCCAGGCGGGCCCGGAGGTGACCAGCTGGTCGCGCACGGCCTCGAACGGCCGGTCGATCTGGGCGAAGTCGGAGATGAGCACGACCCCAGCATCTGCGGCAGCGCTGACCTGGGATAGGGGCCAGGGTCATCGCCCGATGGGGTCGTTAGTCCTGGGACCCCGCGCGTGGGCGGGTCATCTCCGGGCGGCGTCGGCCTCCCCGTCGTGATGGGCCAGGAGCTCGTGCTCGGCGGCCCGGCGCGCGGCGCGCCGCTTCGCGCCGGCCTGGAGCAGCTTCTCCTTCTCGCCCTCCAGGGGGACCCGGTGGGAGGGGCGGGCGGGGGTGATCACCTCGCTGCGCCCCTTGCGCCGCGGCCCGGACCAGAGGGCCGGCGGGGCGTCGAGCCGCAGCGCGAGCCCGTAGGCGGCGGCCTCGTAATTGACCCGCCAGCCGTGGAAGTGCGTCCATGCGACGTCCTGATCCCTCTCCAGCTTCCACCCCACCGACACGATCCGTTCGACCGCGCTGTCGAACTCGGCCCGGGTGAGCTGGATGGGGTCGGCGGGGTCGGGGTCGGGGTCGAGGGCGATGCCCAGGGTGGCCGCCAGCTCGCTGAGCGCGACATAGCCCATGCGCAGGAGCGGCCGGGCCGACGCCGGAGCGGTGATCGGGGAGAGGCTGAGGTGGAGCGCCGCCGCGTCCATGACCGCGAGCAGCCCGATCACCCAGGAGCGGAGCGGCTTGGGGGAGCGGAAGTAGAGCAGCTGCGGGTAGGTGCTGTGCGACTCGGAGACGTCGGCGGCCCACTCCGTCCAGCGCTCGTAGAGCCACCCGAGCCGCTCCTTGTTGTCGATCAGCTCGTGGCGGATCAGCACCTCCGGGCCCCACGCGGGGACGCCGCCCAGGAACGCGAGCATGGTTACGAGCGTCTCGCGGCGGTTGAAGGCCGCGTAGATGGTGGGGAGGTAGGCGATCTGCAGGGCGACGATGACCAGGCCGCTCATCGCGCAGAGGAACGAGAGGGCGACGGGGGCGACGCCTCGGGGGGTCGCGAAGCCGAGCGTGAACATCGACGACCCGGTGATCTGGAGGGCGCTGCCGAAGCCCCCGACGAAGGGCCAGAAGAGCAGCGCGTAGCCGAGGAAGACCAGGCCCACCCAGGCGCCCAGCAGGCCCATCAGCAGGACGGGGCCGTTGAGCGCCTCGATCCGGTCCCGCTTGAGGAAGTCGTCCACCCGGTCGGTGACCAGGAGGAAGGCCCCCCGGACCACCCCGGTGACCAGCACCGTCAGCCGGGGCGCGGTGGCCCGGGGCACGACCAGCGTCCCGAAGACGCTGGCGGCGGTGAGCAGGAGGATGGCGATGCCACCGGCAAAGCCCACCCAGGAGACCGCGGCCATCCCGTCGAGGATACGGAGCCGGGCCCCGCCGGCGGCTCTTCCGCGCCCTGCTACAGCCCGGCGGTGGCCCCGGTCAGGTAGCGGATGACGTCGTCGGCACCGTAGTCGTCGCGATCGGGCGGGAGCAGGGTGACCAGCCGGGCCAGGTCGTCACCGCTCGTGACGATCGGCGGCTCGATGGTCCCGTCCTTCTGAAGCTGGGGGAATCCGGCGGTGGCGAGCAGCCCGTTGCAGAGGCAGCGCCGCTCGGCGGCGTCCTCGGTCGAGCCGCCCTTGGCGACGAAGGCCGCCACCGGCTCGGCGGGGCAGCGGTAGGTGACCGCTCCCAGGCCCGCTGCCACCGGCTCGCGCAGGTAGCCGTTGTCACAGACGCGGGGCCGGGCCGCATAGACCTGGGGGTTGGAGACGCTGCCGTCGACCTGCACCACCTTGAAGGGGTATCCCGATGACGAGGCGCGGGGGTCGGTGCGGACCTCGGCGCCGCCGTCGCGGGCCGCGCTGAGCACCTGGCTGCGCAGCGCCGGGTCCATGCCCGACTCGCGCGCAAAGGCGAAGAGCGTGCCCAGCTGGATCCCGGTGGCGCCAGCCTCGCGCGCCTCGGCCAGCTTCTCCGGCGAGCCGGTGGCGCCCGCCAGCCAGAAGGGGAGGCCGAGCTCGGCCATCCGTGCGGTGTCCACCTGGTCGCGCTCGCCGTACACCGGCTGGCCGGTCTCGTCGAGGACGGTCTTGCCGCGCGGCGGAGCGTTGTGGCCGCCGGCGAGCGGGCCCTCGACCACGAAGCCCTCCACGCTCCCGTTGGCGCGCCGCATGAGCATCACCGCCAGCGAGTCGGCGGAGATGATGGGGAGGAAGGCGGGGCGGGGGAGGTGCTCGGCGCCATACCCGACGTGCTCCGGGTTGAAGGTCAGCATCGGCACGGCCAGCTCGGGGGGTGCGCCGTCGATGAGGTGCATGCTGGCCTCGCGGCCCTCCGCGAACGCGTCGAGGACTCCGGGGATCTCGCGGGGGATGCCGGCGCCCATGAGGATGCAGTCGACCCCGGCGAGCATCGCGCCGTAGAGGGTGGGCAGCGTCGGCGCCTTGAGCTTGGTCATGAGGTTGATCCCCACCCGGCCGCGGTGCCCCTCGCGGGCGAGCACGACCTCGACGTAGGCCGCGAGCACGGTGAGGTCGCGCACCAGCGGCCGCTCGGCGTGGGTCTGCATTCCGGTGCGCCGGTAGGGCACGCGCGGCCCCTTGCCCATGGGGACGAAGAAGCGGTCGAGGATGCGCCCGGCGACCCCCTGGTCGGGGAAGGACTCGATGGCCCGGCGCAGGTGGCCGCCGCTGTCGCCGTCCTGCAGCCGGCGGGCCACCACGCTGTCGAGGGCGGTCCCGGAGACGACCCCCATGCAGCCGCGGTGGGAGGCGACGGCGCGGGCGAGCCGCCACCCGGAGATGGCGACGCCCATGCCGCCCTGGATGATGCCCACCTGGCGCAGCCAGCCGTGACGGTTGGGACTCTCGTTGATCGTTGTGGCCATTCCATGCCATCTTCCCGGGTCGGTCGGCGTCGCGCATTGGCAATCAGGGCCAATTCATCCCCACGCGCGCGGCCAGGATCACCGAATCGCGCACCTCCGGGTACGCCACCGCACACCAGTGTGTCCGAAAGTCCCGTGAACGCAAAGGTATTTCGGCCTATATCCGACTGACCGCGGTCGGTGCGGTCCCGCACCAACGCCTTGCCAACGGCTCTGGTGACCGCCATGTCGCGTGCGCTTGACTCGGTGCAGCCCACAGATGAGCCCTTCCATGATCAGCTGCAGTCCGGCGCGCGACGCCCACGTGTGGACCTTTGGTCCGCATCAGGTCACGTCTCTCGACCCTGTTGCCGCACCCGCAGGGCTGCTTCAATGAGGTGGTCAGGAACCCTAGCACCGGGGTCGCACCCACAGCGGCCCGTGCGTCGGAGGTGACATCGAGCGTTGACTGAATCTGCACGCATCTGCATCGACGGCAACGAGGCCGCGGCCAAGGTCGCCTACGCGCTCTCCGAGGTCATCTCGCTCTACCCGATCACCCCCTCGTCGCCGATGGGCGAGCACGCCGACGACTGGGCCGCCGCAGGGGTGCCGAACCTCTTCGGTGAGGTTCCCGACATCGTCGAGATGCAGTCCGAGGCGGGGGCCGCCGGCGCCCTCCACGGCGCCCTCCAGAAGGGCACCCTGGCGACGACGTTCACTGCCTCGCAGGGCCTGCTCCTGATGGTCCCCAACATGTTCAAGATCGCCGGCGAGCTGCTCCCCGCGGTGATCCACGTCGCCGCCCGGAGCGTGGCCACCCACGCG
The DNA here is from genome assembly GCA_964508345.1 of uncultured Actinomycetes bacterium. Classification (GTDB taxonomy): domain Bacteria; phylum Chloroflexota; class Dormibacteria; order Aeolococcales; family Aeolococcaceae; genus Changshengia. The sequence goes on from CAZDTK010000003.1 coordinate 29,340, forward strand.
CTCTCCATCTTCGGTGACCACTCCGACGTGATGGCGGTGCGCTCCACCGGCTGGGCGATGCTCTCCTCCGCCTCGGTGCAGGAGGCCCACGACCTCGCCCTGGTCGCCCACGCCGCCACGCTCTCGTCGCGGGTCCCCTTCCTGCACTTCTTCGACGGCTTCCGGACCTCGCACGAGCTGGGCAGCGTGACCCCGCTCACCGCCGAGGACATGACGGCGCTCATCGACCCCCACGCCGTCGAGGAGGTGAGGAAGCGGGGGATGAGCCCCGACCACCCCGACGTGCGCGGCACGGCCCAGAACCCCGACGTCTTCTTCCAGGGCCGTGAGGCGTCCAGCCCCTTCCACCGCGAGGTGCCCGGGATCGTCGCCCACGCCATGGACCTGCTGGCGCAGCGCACCGGCCGGCGCTACGGTCTGGTCGAGTACACGGGAGACCCCGACGCCGAGCGCGTGGTGGTGCTGATGGGCTCCGCCTGCGGAGCCGTCGAGGAGACCGTCGAGGTGCTCCGCGCCCGCGGCGAGCGGGTGGGGATGCTCAAGGTGCACCTCTACCGCCCCTTCCCCTCCGCCCAGCTGGTGGCGGCGCTGCCCCGCAGCACGAGGACGATCGCCGTCCTCGACCGCACCAAGGAGCCGGGAGGCGTCGGGGAGCCCCTCTACCTCGACGTGCGCGCCGCGCTCGACGAGGCCATGGAGGCCGAGCAGCCTCCGTTCGCGAGCCCGCCGCTGGTCGTCGGCGGCCGCTACGGACTTTCGTCCAAGGAGTTCACCCCGGGGATGGCCAAGGCGGTCTTCGACGAGCTGGCCACACCCCGGTCCCGCCGCCACTTCGCGGTCGGCATCACCGACGACGTCAGCCTCTCCAGCCTCGATTGGGACCCGACGTTCGCCCCGCCCCGGCCCGAGGGTGAGCTGCAGGCGGTGTTCTTCGGCCTCGGCTCCGACGGCACGGTGGGCGCCAACAAGAACAGTGCCAAGATCATCTCCGACGGGACCGGCGCCCACGTGCAGGGCTACTTCGTCTACGACTCCAAGAAGTCGGGGTCGATGACGGTCTCCCACCTGCGCTTCGGGCCCCAGCCGATCCGCTCCACCTACCTGATCACCGCCGCGGACTTCGTGGCCTGCCATGAGCACGGGCTCCTGGACCGGGTCAACGTCCTGGAATGGGCCAAGCCTGGCGCGATCTTCCTGCTCAACACCCCCGACGCCCCGGCGGACGTCTGGGGCCGGCTGCCGCGCCCCGTCCGCGAGCTGCTGGTGGAGAAGGGGATCGAGCTCTGGGTGGTGGACGCCCAGCGGATCGCCTCCGAGGCCAGCCTGGGGACCCGCATCAACACGGTGATGCAGGTCTGCTTCTTCGCCCTCTCCAAGGTCCTGCCGGTGGAGCGGGCCATCGCCGACATCAAGGCGGCGGTGGTGAAGTCCTACGGGCGGCGCGGCCAGACCGTGGTCGACCGCAACATCGCCGCCATCGACTCGGCGCTCGCCGGGCTGACCCGGGTCCCGCCTCCCGCCGAGCCGGACGCGGAGAGCGACGGCGCCGCCGCGATGCGCGATTTCAGCGCCGCCCCCCGGTTCGTGCGCGAGGTCACCGCCCAGCTGATCGCCGATCGCGGCGAGAGCCTGCCGGTCTCGGCGATGCCCGCCGACGGCCGGTTCCCGTCGGGGACGGCGCGCTACGAGAAGCGTGCGATCGCGACCGAGATCCCGGTCTGGGACCCGGCCATCTGCAGCGACTGCGGAAAGTGCGCGATCGTCTGCCCGCACTCCTCCATCCGGATGAAGGTCTTCCCGCCCGAGGCCGTCGTCGCGGCTCCGGCGGGGTTCCTCTCCAAGCCCTTCCGCTCCAAGGAGCTGGCCGGCCATCTGCTGACGATCCAGGTGTCGCCGGACGACTGCACCGGCTGCGGGCTCTGCGTGGAGGTCTGCCCCGGCCGCTCCAAGACCGAGGCCCGGCACAAGTCGCTCGACCTCCTTCCCGTCGCCGAGCACCGCGACCTCGAGCGCGAGCGCTGGGAGTTCTTCCGCTCCATCCCCGAGCTGGACCGGGGCCTGCTCGCCCACAACACCGTCAAGGGTGCCGCGGTGCTGGAGCCCCTCTTCGAGTTCTCGGGGGCCTGCGCCGGGTGCGGGGAGACCCCCTACCTGAAGCTGCTTTCCCAGCTCTTCGGTGATCGCCTGATGATCGCCAACGCCACCGGCTGCTCCTCCATCTACGGAGGCAACCTGCCGACCACGCCGTGGTCCGCCAACGGTGACGGCCGGGGCCCGGCCTGGGCGAACTCGCTCTTCGAGGACAACGCCGAGTTCGGTCTCGGCATGCGCATCGGCCTCGAGGCCCAGCGGCGGGCGGCACGCTCGCTGCTCCAGGGGCTGGCCGGCGCGGTCGGAGATCCCCTGGCCGCGGACATCCTCGACGCCGCCCAGGACGACGAGGAGGCGGTCTTCGTCCAGCGGGCGCGCATCGCCACCCTCCAGGAGCGGTTGGCGGCGCTCACCGGCAACGGCGCGGGTGACCTGGCGGGCCAGGCGGCCCGGCTGAGCGCCGTGGCCGACAGCCTGGTCCGCAAGTCGGTCTGGATCGTCGGCGGCGACGGCTGGGCCTACGACATCGGCTTCGGCGGGCTGGACCACGTGCTCGCCTCGGGGCGCGACGTCAACGTCCTGGTGCTCGACACCGAGGTCTACTCCAACACCGGCGGACAGGCCTCCAAGGCCACCCCGCGCGGCGCCGTGGCCAGGTTCGCCGCCTCGGGCAAGGCCACCCCCAAGAAGGACCTGGGCGCGATCGCCCGCTCCTACGGCAACGTCTACGTGGCCCAGATCGCGGTCGGGGCCAACGACGTGCAGACCATCAAGGCGCTGCTCGAGGCCGACGCCTACCCGGGACCGTCGCTGGTCATCGCCTACTCGACCTGCATCGCCCACGGCATCGACATGGCGACGTCCATGACCCATCAGAAGGACGCTGTCCGCTCCGGCTACTGGCCGCTCTACCGCTTCCGTCCCACCGTGGAGGAGGCGGGGGAGCCGTTCTCCCTCGATTCGCGCGAGCCCTCCGTCCCGGTCTCCGAGTTCGTCGCCTCCGAGGTGCGCTTCTCGGCGCTCGCCCGGAGCAACCCGGAGCGCGCCCGCGAGCTGATGGACCTGCTCCAGCGTGACGCCGCCGAGCGCTGGCGCTACTACAGCCAGCTCGCCGGGGTGCAGCGCACCCTGGTCGAGGACGGCGTCGAGCCTGCGGAGGAGGCGGACGGCGAGGGCGCCGGCCGCGCCGCCGCGGCCGCGGACGCGGACGCGGAGGTGGACTGATGAGGACGGCCGCCGTCGACCTGACCGTCTCCTACCTCGGGCTGACCCTGCGCTCGCCCCTGATCGCCTCCGCCAGCCCGCTCACCGGCGACGTCTCCTCCGCGAAGCGGCTGGCCGCGGCGGGGATCGGCGCCCTCGTCCTGCCCTCGCTCTTCGAGGAGGAGATCGTCGACGAGGAGCTGACCCTCAACGCCGCCCTTGAGGCGGGCGCCGAGAGCGGTCCCGAGGCGCACGGTTTCTTCCCGCCCATCGACGGTGCCTCGATCGCCGATCGCTACCTTGCCAACCTGGCCGGCATCAAGGCGGCCGTGGACGTCCCCGTGATCGCCAGCCTCAACGCCACCTCGCTGGGGGCGTGGAGCCGCTACGCGGCCCTCGCCGCCGAGGCCGGCGCGGACGCCCTCGAGCTGAACATCTACCGCGTCTCGGCCAACCCCCAGATGGCCGCCGCCGACGTGGAGCTCGGCGACCTGGAGATGGTCCGCGAGGTCTGCCGCGTGGCCAGGGTGCCGGTGGCGGTCAAGCTGTCGCCCTACTACTCGGCGCTGGCGGGCTTCGCCGGCAGGGTCGTCGAGGCGGGGGCGCGGGGGCTGGTCCTCTTCAATCGCTTCTACCAGCCGGACATCGACCTGGACACCATGGATGTGGAGTGCCGGCTCGAGCTGTCCACCTCCGTCGAGCTGGGCCTGCCGCTGCGCTGGATCGCCATGCTGCGGCCTCAGCTCCCCGAGACCGTTTCCCTGGCGGCGACGTCGGGGGTGCGCACCGGTGCGGACGCCGTCAAGGCCCTGGCGGTGGGGGCCGACGCCGTGATGATGACCTCGGAGCTGCTCCGCTCCGGCCCCGAGAGGGTCGCCGGCATTGAGGCGGAGGTGCGCGCCTGGCTGGCCGAGAACGACTACGAGTCGGCGTCTCAGCTCCGGGGATCGGTGTCGCGAGTGACCGCGGAGGCCGGCGAGGCCTTCGAGCGGGCCAACTACATGGCCACCCTCCGCTCCTGGGCGGGCGGCGGTGGCAACAGGAGGAGGTGACCGGATGAAGGTGTGGGTCGACCAGAAGTACTGCACGGGAGACAACCTCTGCGAGGAGCTCTGCCCGGCGGTCTTCACTCAGCTCGACGACGGCTTGACATACGTGAAGCAGGGCGGGATGGTGCTGGACAAGCCGGGGGGCAAGGCCAGCCTGGCACTGGTCGCCGCCGGGGACGAGCCCGCCGTCCGCGACGCCGCCGACCAGTGCGCCGGCGAGTGCATCTTCATCGAGGAGTAGCCGATGACCCAGGCGACCGCCGAGCCGCCCGCCGCACCGGCGCGTGACGACAAGCGCTGGCGCCAGGTGGATGTCCGCATCCGCCGCCTGGGGGCCAGGCCCGACGGCCTGATCGAGGTCCTCCACACCGTCCAGGAGGTCTTCGGCTACCTGGACGACGGCGCCCTGGCCTACGTGAGCGAGGCCCTGGGGGTGCCCCCCAGCCGGGTGCTGGGCGTGGCCACCTTCTATTCCCACTTCGTGCGCAAGCCGCAGGGGCTGCACACCTGCGTGGTCTGCCTGGGGACCGCCTGCTACATCAACGGTGCCGGTGCCATCCTGGCCCGGATCAACGACAAGCTCGGCATCGACGCCGGCGGCACCACCAGCGATGGCAAGCTCTCCCTGCTCCGGGCGCGCTGCCTGGGGGCCTGCAGCATGGCCCCCGCGGTCGTGCTGGACGACGAGGTGCACGGCCGGATGACCGCCGACAGGATGGAACAGATGCTGGAGACGCTATGACCGAAACGGGCGCTGCGACGCCGGCACGGCGGCGCCGCCAGGAATCCCTGATCCCGGCCGGGACCGCGCGCGCCTCGGCCCACGTCTGCATGGCGGCGGGCTGCCTCTCGATGCAGTCGGACACCGTCTTCGACCAGCTCTGCGAGCGGGTGACCGCACGCGGCCTCACCGACGTCGCCGTCAAGCGGGTCGGCTGCCTTGGTCTCTGCGCCGCCGGGCCGCTGGTGGTGGTGCCCGAGCAGGAGCGGCTCTTCGACCATGTCGGGGCCGCTGACGATGCCGCCATCGACACCGTGGTGGAGGCGCTCGCGGGTGCCGAGGACGGTGGGCGGTCGGTCGCCTCCGACCCCTTCTTCGCCCACCAGGTCAAGGTCGTCCTGGAGCACTGCGGGCAGATCGACCCCGAGCGGGTCGAGGACTACGTGGCGGCGGGGGGCTACGAGGCGCTCACCAAGGCCGTCACCACCATGACCCCGGCTGAGGTGCTGGGCGAGGTGACCCGCAGCGGGCTCCGCGGCAGGGGCGGTGCCGGCTATCCCACCGGCCTCAAGTGGACGACCGTCGCCAAGTCGGACTCCGCCGACGGCAAATACGTGGTCTGCAACGGCGACGAGGGCGACCCCGGAGCCTTCATGGACCGCAGCGTCCTGGAGAGCAGCCCCCAGCAGGTGCTGGAGGGGATGGCCATCGCGGGCTACGCGGTGGGCGCGTCCCACGGCTACGTCTACGTCCGGGCCGAGTATCCCCTCGCCGTCAAGCGGCTCACCACCGCGATCCGCCAGGCCGAGCACGCCGGGCTGCTCGGCCCGAGGATCGCCGACACCGCCTTCGGGTTCGATGTCGAGGTGCGCATCGGCGCGGGCGCCTTCGTCTGCGGCGAGGAGACCGCGCTGCTCGCCTCCATCGAGGGGAGGCGGGGCACGCCCCGGCCGCGGCCTCCCTACCCGGCGGCCTCCGGGCTGTGGGGCAAGCCGACCCTGATCAACAACGTCGAGACCATGGCCAGCATCCCGGCGATCCTCCAGAGAGGTGCCGAGTGGTACGCGGCCATCGGCTCCGGGAAGAGCCGCGGGACCAAGGTCTTCGCCCTGGCCGGGAGCGTGGTCAACACGGGTCTCATCGAGATCCCGCTCGGCCTCACCCTGCGCGAGATCGTCTTCGACATCGGGGGCGGCCTGCCCGCGGGAGGCCGCTTCAAGGCGGTCCAGACCGGTGGCCCGTCGGGAGGTTGCATGCCCGAGGAGCTGCTCGACATGACCGTCACCTACGAGTCCCTGGCCGAGGCCGGGTCGATCATGGGCTCGGGCGGGATGATCGTCATGGACCAGGGAACCTGCATGGTCGACGTGGCCAAGTTCTTCATGGACTTCTGCCGCGAGGAGTCGTGCGGCAAGTGCGTACCGTGCCGGGTGGGCACGACCCAGATGCACGGGTTGCTGGAGCGCATCAGCCGGGGTCTGGCCAGCCGCGAGGATCTCGCCGAGCTGGAGTCGCTGGCCGGGATGGTGCGGGACACCAGCCTCTGCGGCCTGGGGCAGGGGGCGCCCAACCCGGTGTTCTCCACGCTCCGCTACTTCCGCGACGAGTACCTCGCCCACATCGACGACCATCGCTGTCCGGCGGGGGTCTGCGTCATCGACCCTGTCGACGCCGGCGCCCCGGTTCTGGAGGCCAAGCGATGAGCGTCCTCACCCTGAGCATCGAGGGCCGGGACGTCGCCGGCCCCGCCGGACGCACCATCCTCCAGGTCGCCACCGAGAACGGCATCGAGATCCCCACCCTCTGCCACCTGGAGGGACTCTCGGACGTCGGCGCCTGCCGGCTCTGCATGGTCGAGGTGGAGGGGCAGCGCAAGCTGCTGCCCGCCTGCGTCACGACCATCGAGGAGGGGATGCAGGTCACGGTCAACTCCGACCGCCTGGCCGCTCACCGCCGCCGGATCATCGAGCTCCTCTACACCGAGCGCAACCACGTCTGCTCGGTCTGCGTGGCCGACGGCAACTGCGAGCTCCAGGACCTCACCGTGCAGTTCGGGCTCACCCACTTCGCCCTGCCTCAGCTCCACCCCTCGGCGAGCGTCGACGCCTCCCACGAGCGCTTCGGCATCGACCACAACCGCTGCATCCTCTGCACCCGCTGCGTGCGCGTCTGCGACGAGATCGAGGGGGCGCACACCTGGGACCTGATGGGGCGGGGCACCGAGGCCCGCCTGATCACCGACCTGGGCACCCCCTGGGGAGAGTCCGACACCTGCACCAGCTGCGGGAAGTGCGTTCAGGTGTGCCCCACGGGCGCACTCTTCGAGAAGGGGAGGTCGGTCGCCGAGGCCCGGCGCCGCCGGCCCTACCTTCCTTACCTGGTGGCACGGGAGGGACGGGCGCGATGAGCAAACCACGGCTTGCAACCATCTGGCTCGACGGCTGCTCCGGCTGCCACATGTCGCTCCTCGACATGGACGAGCGGCTCCTCGAGATCACCGAGCGGGCCGACCTCGTCTATGGCGCCCTGGTCGACGTCAAGGAGTTTCCGGAGAACGTTGACGTGACCCTGGTCGAGGGGGCGGTCAGCTCTGAGGACGACCTGCGCAAGATCTACGAGGTCCGTCACAACACCCGGGTGCTGGTGTCGCTCGGCGACTGCGCCGTCACCTCCAACGTCCCGGGGATGCGCAACCCCTACGGGCCGCGCCCGATCCTGGAGCGTGCCTACCTGGAGAACGTGACCATCAACCCCGGGCTCCCCGGACCCATGGTGCCGAAGCTGCTCCGGATGTCGCGCCCAGTGCACGCCGTCGTCAACGTCGACGTCTTCGTGCCCGGCTGCCCGCCGTCCGCCGACCAGATCTACACAGTCCTCGACGATCTGCTCTCCGGGCGGGAGCCCGTCACCGCGGGGGTCACCCACTTTGGCTGAGAAGACAATCCTGATCGAGCCCGTCACCCGGATCGAGGGCCACGCCAAGATCACCATCCAGCTCGATGCGGCGGGGGAGGTGGCCGACGCCCACTTCCACGTCACCCAGTTCCGCGGCTTCGAGCGCATCAGCCAGGGGCGGATGCTCCACGAGATGCCGTCTCTGATGGCGAGGATCTGCGGGATCTGCCCGGTCAGCCACATGGTCGCCTCGGCCAAGGCCTGCGACGAGGTCCTGGGGGTCACCGTGCCCGAGACCGGCGTCCTGCTCCGGCGCGTGCTCAACCTGGCCCAGATCGTCCAGTCCCACGCGCTCAGCTTCTTCTACCTCTCCTCCCCCGACCTCCTGCTCGGTTTCGACTCCGACCCCGCCCTGCGCAACCTGGTCACCGTGGCCGGCACGGCACCCGAACTGGCCCGCGACGGGGTCGCGCTGCGCCGCTTCGGTCAGCGCATCATCGAGCGGCTGGGAGGCAAGCGGATCCACCCGGCGTGGGTGGTGCCGGGTGGGGTCAGCCGGCCTCTGGAGGCGGAGCAGCGCGACGCCATCCTGGCCGAGGTCCCCGATGCCCGGGAGCGTGCCCACCGGACCCTGGAATGGTTCAAGGCCAACGTGGCCTCGTGGGCGGACGAGGCCGCGCACCTCGGCGACTTCCCCAGCCTGCACATGGGGCTGGTGCACGAGACCGGCAACGCCGCCTACTCGGACGGCCTCCTGCGCGTGGTCGACGCCAACGGCTGGGTGCTCGCCGACGGCGTGGACCCGCGCTCGTACTGGGACTACCTGGGCGAGGCGGTCGAGCCCTGGTCCTACCTCAAGTCGACCTACTTCAAGCCACTCGGCTACCCGGCGGGGATCTACCGGGTCGGCCCGCTCGCCCGGCTCAATGTGGTCGAGCGCCTGGGCACCCGGGCCGCCGACGCGGAGCTCGCCGAGTACCGCGAGCGCCTGGGCCGCTACCCGTCCAGCGCGTTCCACTACCACTATGCCCGGCTGATCGAGATCGTCCACTGCATCGACATGATCGACGAGATCCTCTCCGACCCCGACATCCTCAACCCCCATGTGCGGGCCCGGGCGCAGGTCAACCGCAACGAGGGCGTGGGCGTCTCCGAGGCGCCCCGCGGGGTCCTGATCCACCACTACCGAGTCGATGACGACGGCGTGGTGCAGTGGGTCAACCTGGTCATCGCGACCGGCCACAACAACCTGGCGATGAACCGCAGCGTCCTCCAGACCGCCCGCCATTACATCCGGGGCGAGGAGGTCAAGGAGGGGATGCTCAACCGGGTCGAGGCCGTGATCCGCTGCTACGACCCCTGCCTCAGCTGCTCGACGCACGCCGTCGGCCAGATGCCACTCAGCGTCGACATTCGCGACGCGCAGGGCTCGCTGCTGCGCCAGGTCTCACGCTGAGAGGAGCGGTGCGGAGCAAGCCCGCCGCCCGCGCGCTGGTGGGGGTGCTGGTGATCGCCTGCGGCAACCCGCTGCGCGGTGACGACGCCGCCGGGCCCGAGGTGGGCGACGCCCTCGCCACCCTCCTGGAGGGCACCGGCGCGACCGTGATCGTCACCCATCAGCTCCTCCCCGAGCTGGCCGACGACGTCAGCCGGGCACACCGGATCGTCTTCGTGGACGCGGCCGCCGGCCGGCCCGCGGGGTCGGTGAGCGTGTCGCCACTGGCGGCGCCGCAGCTCGTCTCGGGAGAGCGCTCGAGGCACACCCCGGGCGGTGATTTGGAGGAGGGGCGAGCGCTCGTTCCCTTCTCGCACGGCATGGGGCCCGCGGACGTGCTCGCCCTCGCCCGTGACCTCTACTCGGCCACCCCCGAGGCGCTGCTGGTGAGCGTGGGAGCGGCGGGCTTCGAGCCCGGCGCCGCGCTCTCCCCGGCCGTGCGGCGGGCCCTCCCCGATGCAGTCCACGCCGCGCACCTCGCCATCCTGGCCGGCGCCTCAGCGGGGAACGGCTCCGATGCATGAGCTGTCGCTGGTCAGTGAGCTGGTCGCCGAGTGCGAGCGCAGAGCGCACGGACGTGAGGTCGCCGCGGTTCGCGTGCGCTGTCCCGCCGGCATCGACGCCGAGGAGATCGCGGAGTGCTTCGTCCACCTCACCGCCGGCGGCGCGCTCCAGGGCGCGGCGCTGGAGATCGAGGCCGTGCCGCAGGTCCTGCGCTGCGGCTGCGGTTTCGCGGGTGAGCTGGGGCCGGATGACTGCGCCGGCCACGTCGCCATCTGCCCGTCGTGCGGCCGGGTGCAGGAGGCCCCGGGAGCGCTGGAGCTGGTCGCGGTGACCGGCGCGGGGGAGCCTCCGGCAGCTCTCTGACCTGGCGTGTCGCCGTGGGTCGACGGCATCGCCAACAGTTCTCTAAGCAAGAACGTTTAGATGTCACTAATCCCATTGCTCATGGGGAATCGGCGGTGTCACAGTCGGCGCGCCCGGTTCGACCGCTGCAGTGCGGCGGGACGAAGCGGGGCCCGTAGCGCCCGGGGCGTGACGCCGGCCACCAGGACGAGACAGCACATCCCCCCATGCCACACACCACGCCCGAGCTCGAACCCATCGGAGGCGGCGTCCAGCTCTTCCGGAGCTGCATGGTCTCGAGCGAGTATCCGGGCGCCGAGGCGGCGACCAAATGGCTCTTCGAGCGCCTGGGGGTGGAGTACATCGTCAACCCCGAGCAGACCTGCTGCACCGGGCTCGGCTACTACACCGACGTCATGCCCTTCGCCACCACGGTGGCGATCGCGGCGCGCAACGCCTGCGTGGCGGTGGAGGCCGGTCACACGGTCCAGGCCTACCTCTGCTCCACCTGCTACGCGATCAACAAGAAGGCGCACCGGGTGCTGGCCGACCCCGGCCAGCGCGACGAGGTCAACCGGTCGCTGGAGGCCATCGGGCGCAGCTACGACGACACCGTCCACCGGACCATCCAGCACCGTCACGTCCTCGAGGTGCTCTGGTCCCAGCACGAGCAGCTGGCCGCCCTGGTCCGCCGCCGGCTGGGCGGGATCAGGGTGGCCACCCACCCCGCCTGCCACTACTGCAAGGTCTTCCCCGACGAGGTGCTCGGCGACAGCGAGAACCTCATGGTCGCCGAGGACCTGCTCGAGCCGGCCGGGGTGACCTCCACCGGCTACTACCCGGAGAAGACCGCCCACTGCGGGGCCGGATTCCGCCAGCGGTTCGTCAACCCGTCGATGTCGATGGCGGTTACCAGGGAGAAGCTGCGCCGCCTCGCCGAGGCCGGGGTGGACGTCTGCGTGCACATGTGCCCCAACTGCACGGTGCAGTTCGACCGCCATCACGATGTCATCGAGCGCGCCTCGGACGAGCGGTACCCCTTCGTCCACCTCCACGTGCAGCAGCTGGTGGCGCTGGCTCTGGGGGCCGACCCGGACACGGTCTGCGGCGTCGCCGCCCACTCCCAGGACCTGGAACCGCTGCTGCGGCGGATCGGAGCCCGCCCTCAGGCGATCGCGTGACCCGCACCGGGGTCTTCCTCTGCGAGTGCGGCGGGAACATCTCGGGCGTGCTCGACCTGCCCGCCCTCGCGGCGCGGGGACGGGCCCTGGAGGGCGTGGTCGACGTCCAGGTCTGCCAGTTCCTCTGCGGCTCGCAGGGGCGGCGGCTGATCGAGGGGCAGGTCTCGTCGCGCGGGCTCGACCGTATCGTCATCGGCGCCTGCTCGCGGCGCTTCCAGGGCCCGACCTTCGAGCGCATCGCGCGCGACCTCGATCTCGGTGAGAACACGGTCGCCTTCGCCAACCTCCGCGAGGGCTGCGCCTTCATCCACCGCCACGAGCCGGAGCGGGCCCAGCGCAAGGCCGAGACCGTGCTCGCGGCCTCGGTGGCGCGGGCGGCACGGCAGCGGCCGCTGCAGCCATCCCGCACCTTCCTGCACCGCTCGGCGCTGGTCGTGGGCGGTGGCATCGGCGGCCTCTCGGCGGCCGAGGAGCTGGCCGCTTCCGGGATCGAGGTGCACCTGGTCGAGCGAGAGCAGTCCCTGGGCGGGTACATGGCCCGCCTCTCCAAGACCTTCCCGACCGAGGACTGCGCCATGTGCTCGCTCGGTCCGCGGCTGGCCAACGCGGCGACCGACGCCCGCATCCACGTCGACACCCTCTCCGAGGTCACGGCGCTGAGCGGCCCGCCCGGCGAGTTCCGGGCGCGGGTGCTCCACCGGCCCCGGTTCGTCAGCGACCAGTGCGTCGGCTGCGGGGCCTGCGCGGCGACCTGCCCCGTCGAGCTGGAGAGCGAGTTCGACCTCGGCGTGACCTCGCGCACGGCGATCTCCCGCCCCTTCGCCAACGCGGTGCCGGCGACCTTCGCGATCGACCACCGCGGCTGGGCTCCGTGCACCTCGACCTGCCCGGCTCACACCTCGGCCCAGGGCTACATCGCCCTGGCCGCCCAGGGCCGGTGGGCGGAGGCCTACCGGGTCGCCAGCGCGCCCAACCCGTTTCCCAGCGTCTGCGGACGGATCTGCCCGCACGCCTGCGAGGACGAGTGCACCCGCGGCCGGCTCGACGAGCCGGTGGCGATCGCCGGGATCAAGCGCTTCGTGGCCGACCGGGTCGGTGCAGCCCCGCCCCTGCAGGTGCCGCCGGTCCGCTTCGACGAGCGGGTCGCCGTGGTGGGGTCCGGCCCGGCCGGGCTGACCGCGGCGCGCGACCTGGCCCTGCTCGGCTATCCGGTCACCGTCTTCGAGGCGGAGCCGGTGGCGGGCGGCATGCTCCGCCTCGGGGTCCCCGAGTACCGCCTCCCCCGCGAGGTGATCGCCTCCGAGGTGGAGCGGGTGCTGGCTCACGGCGTGGAGCTTCGCTGCGGGCAGCGCTGCGGCCGCGACTTCACCGTGGAGTCCCTGCTCGCCTCGGGCTACCGTGCGGTGCTGCTCGCCCTGGGACTGCAGCGCTCCCGCGCGCTGGTCCTCCCCGGCTCCGAGCTGCGCGGCGTCGTCGGTGGGGTCGACCTGCTCCGCTCCCGCGCGCTCGGCAACTCCCCCGCCGTGGGGCGGCGGGTGGTGGTGGTCGGCGGCGGTGACGTGGCTGTCGACGCCGCCCGCACCGCGCTGCGCCTGGGCGCCGAGCGGGTCACCATCGCCTGCATCGAGGACCGGGGGACCCTGCCCGCTCACCCGTCGGAGATCATCGACGCACTGGAGGAGGGCGTGGAGCTGGCGCCGGCCCTGATGCCGGTCGCACTGCTCGGCGACGGTGCCGTCACCGGGGTCCGCCTCCGACCCTGCTCCCTGGGGGAGCCGGACGCGCGGGGCTGGCGACCCCCGCTGCCCGTCGACGGCGACCCGGTCGAGCTGGAGGCCGACACCGTGGTCCTCTGCGTGGGCCAGTCGCTGGAGGCGGGCGCGCTGGAGGGAAGCGCCGGCGTTGCGGTCAGGAGTGGCCAGATCGTCGTCGACCCGGGGACCATGATGACCGCCCGCGCCGGTGTTTTCGCCGCCGGCGATGCCGCTCCCGCCGGCGCTCTGATCGCGATCGAGGCGGTGGCCGCCGGAGCGCGCGCCGCCCGGTCGATCCACAACCACCTCCGGGGCGAGGAGCTGCTGGAGGTCTGGCCGGTGCAGCGCGCCCGGGTCGCGGTCACCGACCTGGAGCTGACCCGGCGGCCCTCGCGGCCGCGCCAGGAGATGGCCGCCTTGCCGCCGGAGGAGCGGCGCCGCAGCTGGCGGGAGGTCCGCCCGGGCTTCAGCGAGGCGGAGGCGGTGGCCGAGGCCCGGCGCTGCCTCTCCTGTGGCGGCTGCGCCGAGTGCGGCTCCTGCGAGGCGGCGTGCCCGGCGGGGGCGATCGACCTCCGCCAGCGGCCCTGGGAGGAGGAGCTGACCGTCGGCGCCGTCGTCATCGCGACCGGGCACCGGGAGTTCGACGCCCGGCGCAAACCGCCGCTGGGCTTCGGCCGCTACGCCAACGTGCTCACCCAGAGCCAGCTGGCCCGACTCCTGGCGGCCTCCGGCCCCACCGCCGGCGAGCTGCGCCGTCCCTCCGACGGCCAGGTGCCGCGCCGGGTCTTCATGCTCCAGTGCGTCGGCTCACGCGATTCCACCTCGCGCGGCAACTCGCACTGCTCGGCGATCTGCTGCCTCTTCGCCACTCTCCACGCCTCCCTGATCCGGGAGAGCTACCCGGACACCCAGGTGACGGTCGCGTACACCGACCTGCGGATGCCGGGCAAGGGTCACGAGGAGTACCTGCGGCTGGTCGCCGAGCGCGGCGTTCGTTACGTGCGCTCGCGGGTCGGCGAGATCTCCGAGGACGGCGACGGCAGCCTCCGGGTGCGCTGGGAGGACACCCTCACCCGGCGCAAGCACGAGGAGCTCTTTGACCTGGTCGTCCTCTCCGTCGGGCTGGAGGCCTCGGAGGGGACGGCCCAGATAGCCCGTGTGGCGGGCCTCCAGCAGGGCGCGGCCGGCTTCCTCAAGGAGTACCACCCCAAGCTCCGCCCCGTCGACTCGCAGCGCTCGGGGATCTTCATCGCCGGTACCGCCCAGGGACCCAAGGGCATCCCCGAGACCATCGCCCAGGCCAAGGCCGCCGCGGCCCGGGTGATCTCGATGCTGGAGGGTGGGATGGCCGTCACCCCGGTGGAGGTGGCCTTCTCCGACCCCGGCGTCTGCATCGGCTGCGGCGTGTGCGTGAACGTCTGTCCCCAGGGGGCGGTGCGCCTGCTCGACGGCGACCGCCCTCATGCCGTGGTCGATCAGGCGAGCTGCCGCGGCTGCGGGATCTGCGCCGCGGAGTGCCCCTCGGGTGCCATGACAGTGGGCGGCTTCTCCGATGCCGAGCTGCTCGCCGAGGCCGGCGCATGAGCCCCACCCAGGCCGCCGGCGCCGTGCCGCCCGACACCGACGTTCCGTCCGTCGCGGAGGTGCCCGTGGACGCCGACGTGGCCTCCGCCGAGCGGCAGATCGTCGCCTTCCTCTGCAGGGAGTGTGCGTACTCTGCCGCCGACGCCGCCGGCAACGCGCGCACTCCGCTGCCCCCGACGATCCGCACCATCCTGGTCCCCTGCACCGGGCGCGTCTCCCCCCTCCACATACTCTCCGCGCTCGCCGCGGGGGCCGACGGCGTGTACATAGCCGGCTGCCTGGAGGGGCAGTGCCACTACCGCGTCGGCAACCTCCACGCCCTCGATCGGGTCGCCTTCGTCGGGGAGCTGCTCGACTCGGTGGGCGTCGAGAGGGAGCGGGTCGCCATGTACACCATGAGTGCCGCCGACACGCCTCGCTTCGTGGCCACGGCGCGCCGGATGCACGAGACGATCGCGCGGCTGCCCCGCCTGTGGAGGCGCTGACCGATGCCTCTCAGCGCGCGCGGCCTGCAGATCGCCGATCAGCTCGTCGCCGCCGGCGACGGCGTCCCCGCCGGGGTGATGGGCTGCGAGGTCGTGCGCCATGACGAGCTCTGCGTGGGCTGCGGTCGCTGCGTCAGCGCCTGTCCCACCGGGGCGATGCGCCAGGACGGCTGGTTCGATCCCACTCAGCTCTACGCGGCGCCCGCGGGCACCGGACGGGGCGCGCTGGCGGCGGCGCTCCATCGCATCGCCCGTCATCCGCCCGGCGGGCCCATCCCGGTGCCCGAGCGGCTGCTCACCTTCCGGGCCGTTCTCTTCGACGCCGGCCGCTGCAGCGGCTGCGGGGCATGCGTCCGCGCCTGCCCCACCGGAGCGGTGGAGGCCGGGCGGGTGCCGGTCGCGACCGGTGGGGGGCGGTGACCGCGGTGGAGGAGGCGCAGGCCATGCTCGCGTCCGAGGCCCCGGGTGCTGACGGTCAGCCGGGGAGGCCGGCTCGGGCGCTGCTCTGCGAGTGCGCCGGCACCATGTCGAGGAACGTCGATTTCGAGCGGCTGGAGGCGGGTATCGCCGGGCTCGGGGTGACGGTGGAGCGGCGCCGCGCCTGGTGTGGCCGGGAGGCACGCACCCGTCTGATCGAGCTCCACGAGCAGGGAGGGCTCGCCGGGCGACTCATCCTCATCGGTTGCTCGCCGGACTTCGCGGCGCAGCGGCTGCGTCCGGTCATGGAGCGCGGTCTGCGCCTGGAGGTGACCAGCATCCGCGAGGGGTGCTCGTGGGTGCACGGCGAGGACCGGGCGGCGGTCACCGGCAAGGCGCTGCGGATCGCCGAAGCGGCGATCCGCTGCCCCGCGCGCCCCGGGCAGGCTGGCACGGCCCGCCCCGCCTCTCAGCGGGTCGCCGTCGTCGGCGGCGGCGTCGCCGGCACCCAGGCGGCGGTCGAGCTCGCCCGCATGGGACATGAGGTCGACCTCCTCGAGCGGCGTCCGTTCCTGGGCGGTCGCGCCACCCGCATCGGGCCCGTCTTCCCGACCGGTGACTGCGCTCCCTGCCTCCCCGCGACCGGGGCGCAGCCGGGGGTCCGGAGGTGCCTCTTCCGCAATGTCGCGGTGGACCACCCCAACCTGCGGGTGCGGCGAAGCGCCGCGGTCCAGTCGGTGACCGGCAGGGCGGGCGACTTCCAGCTCGAGGTCCGCACCCTGCCCGCCATGGTGGGCACCGAGTGCATCGACTGCGGGCTCTGCGAGGAGGCGTGCCCGGTCCCCGGACCACCCGGGCAGGCGACCGCGATCGTCGCCGAGCTGCACGACGGCAGGGCGCTCCGCTCCATCGATCTCGAGCGCTGCACCTTCTGCGGCGCCTGTGCGAGGGTGTGTCCGGTCGGCGCCATCGACCTCCGCCCCGCGGCGGACCTGGACGTCGTCCAGGCCGGGGCGGTCCTGCTCGCCACCGGCTGCGAGCCGGCCCCGGGGCATCTGGTCAGCCACCTCGGCCACGGCCTTCCGGGTGTGATCACCCAGGTCGATCTGGCCGAGAGGCTGGACGGCTGGGAGCAGCGCTCCTGGCTCGGCCGGTCGCCGGCCCGGGACCTGGTCATGATCCAGTGCGCCGGCTCGCGTGACCAGCGCCGCCTCCCGTACTGCTCCCGGCTCTGCTGCATGATCGCGCTCAAGCACGCCATCCGGCTGCGCAAGCTCTTTCCCGAGATGCGGGTGACGATCTGCTTCCAGGAGCTGCGCACCCCCGGCGCGCGCGACGAGACCTGGTACCTGGCGGCGCGCCGGGCGGGCGTCGAGTTCGTCCGCGGCTCGCCGGCGGCGGTCGAACCCGATGGCGACGGCCGCTTCGTGGTCGACGTCGAGGATGTCGGCGCCGGCCAGATGCGCCGCCTGCGTCCCGATCTTGTCGTCCTCTCCACCGGTCTGGTCCCCGCCTCCGAGGCCGCCCCGGTCGCCCACCTGCTCGGCGCGCCCCTCGACGACGCCGGGTTCATCGCCCAGCTCGACAGCAAGAACCGGACCACCGAGACCAGGGCGGAAGGCGTCTTCGTCTGCGGTTCGGCGTCGGGGCCCAAGACCATCGCCGAGTCCATCACCGATGCCACCGCGGCCGCGGCCCGCATCCACGACTTTCTCATCTCCGAGGGCCGGCAGCACGCCGCCCACGCCGGCGTCGACCCGGCGCGCTGCGTGGGCTGCGGGGCCTGTGTGGAGGCGTGCCCGTTCGGCGCCCTCGCGCTTCACGATCGGGAGGCCGGCGCCTCCCGGCCTGCGACGGTGCGCCCGGACGCCCCGGTGGCGGCGGTGGACGGCGACGCGTGCCGTGGCTGTGGCATCTGCGCGGCGAGCTGCCCGGAGCTGGCCATCACCCACTCCCTTGACGACGCGACGCTGCTCGCGCGCATCGCCATCCTCGCCACCGGGACCGAGAGCCCGGTGATCGGCTTCACCTGCGCCGAATGTGCCGCCGCCGCCTTCGCGCTGAGCGGACAGCGCCGCGACCGGTATCCGGAGCGCGTCTCGCTCATCGAGCTGCCCTGTCTGGGCCGGATCTCTGCCCTGCACCTGGTCGAGGCTTCCCGGCTGGGCGCCGCCGGGGTCTTCCTGGCCGGCTGTGTCGAGGGTCAGTGCCAGTACATGAGCGGCGACCGCAGCGCCCAGGAGCAGGTCGCCCTGGCCGCCGAGCTGGTGCGCCAGGCGGGCCGCACCATGCCCATCGAGATGTGGCGGCTCTGCGCCGTCGAGCACCATGGCGTCGGGCACCGCATCCAGGAGTTCTGCTCCCGCGTCGACGCCGCCCACGCGAATGCGGGAACGGCCGAGCTCAGCGCCGCCGCTGCCCGTGGGGCAGGCTGATGCCGGCCGTCGCCGAGGAGACCCGCAGCGGGGTCGCGGCCCTGGCCGAGCGCTGCCGCGCCTGCTACCAGTGCGGCCGCTGCCGCAGCGCCTGCCCGCAGGGGTTGGACCTCGCCGGCGGGCCGCGCGCCGTGGTCCGCCTCATCCTCGCCCAGGACGTCGAGCCACTCCTCGCCAGCGCGGACGTCTGGCGCTGCAGCGAATGCGGAGCGTGCACGCAGGCATGCCCTCAGGGGGTGGACGTCGCCGCCATCCTCGGCGAGGTGCGCGCGCTGCAGCGGACGGCGGGAGGGCCGCGCTGCCCGGAGCGGAGCGGTGCCGAGCTCTCCGCCCGCCAGCTTCGGCGCCGCTCCAGCCTCAGCGCGCTCGCCCTGGGCATCTCCCTCGCCGCGCGCGGATTCCTGCCCCGGCAGCGCGCCGGCGCCCTCTCCTCCGGGGCGCGCGCGCTCCGCGCCCAGGCGCGCCCGGCACGGGCGGCGACCTCGCCCGGTGGCGACGACCTCTTCTTCGCTGGCTGCGCCCTCCGTGCCGACCGCGGAGCCCATGCGGCCACCCGCGCCCTGGCCGCGGGCGCCGGCATGCACCTCGCCGAGCCCGCCCCCGCCCGCTGCTGCGGGCACCCGGCACGCGATCCGTCGCTGACCCCGCCCGCCTTCGACGGACCCGTGCTCACCGCCTGTCCGGCCTGCGAGCGGACGCTCGCCCGGGCCGGGACCCGGACCGTTCCGGTCTGGTCCGCGCTGGTGGCGAGGGCCCGCCGCGGGGAGTGCCGTCTGACCGCCCGGGGCGACCGCTTCGTGCCCTACGTGGGGTGCCTCGCCGAGCGCGCCCTGACCCTCGCGATGATGGCCGAGGCCGCGGAGCTGGCCGGCGCCGAGGTGGTGATGGCGCACCCGTCGCTGCACGCGACCTGCTGCGGTGCGCTGGGCGGCGTCTACCGTGGGCCGAGCCAGGGCGTCCTCGAGCTGCTCCGTTTCGCCGCGGCCCAGGGAGCCCCGATCGTCAGCCCGTGCCTGCTCTGCCGCGACAACGTGCGCTCGGCGTCGCGGCAGGAGCGTTGCGGGGTGCAGGTCCACTTCCTCGCGGAGTTCTTCCAGGCGGTGCCGGCCGGTGCCGTGCCCATCCCAGGGGTGGTGGAGGTGGCCAGATGAACGTCGCTGACCGGGCATCTTCGGTGGTGGCGGGGAACGGCGACGCCGACCCCTACACCACGATCGCAGAGAGCGCCTTCCGCGCCTCGCCCCAGCTGCCCGAGCTGACCCGCCGGATCCTCGCCGACCCGCGCATGCACGACCACGCCGAGGGGTTCCTCTCCTGCCTGCAGTGCGGGATCTGCACCTCGGTGTGCCCGGCGGCCCGCTTCGCCGACTACTCGCCACGGGAGATCTCCCGGCGTGCCCTGGATGGTGACCCCAGCCTGCTCGAGGACGACTCGGTCTGGCTCTGCTTCTACTGCTACACCTGCCAGAGTCGCTGCCCGCGCGGCAACTCGGTGGCGGTCATCAACCAGGTCATCCGCGGCCTCCAGGTCGAGTCCGGGTACGGCATCCGCCACGTGGCCATGTTCGCCGACTGGGCGATCCAGTTCTACGAGAAGGGGATGGGAGGCACGCCGGCCGAGTTCCTGCCCCGCATCGCCAATGCCTTCGGGCCGCGCTGGCGGGAGTTCATCGCCCACCGCGACGCGATGCGCGAGCAGCTCGGCCTGGGCACCATGTACCCGTCGGAGCAGGCGGTCAACGAGATGCGCGTGCTGATGGACCGGACCGGTTTCAGGGCCCGGCTGGTCGCCATCGGCGCCGTCCCCGGGGAGGCGGCCGAGGTCAGGTCGTGAGGTCGCGCCGCTCGTACGCGAGCAGCGACAGGCTGAGCAGGACGATCGGGCAGGCGAGCAGGAGCCCCAGCCCCGACCAGGGGACGCCGTTGGCGAGCACGCCCGAGCCGCCGTCCCAGTGGAAGGGGGAGACGGCGTTGGCGATGCCGGTGAGCGCCGGCACCAGGGCGCCGATGATATTGAGCGCGTACATCGCCACCGCCAGGGCGCCCGCGATCCCCGCGCCCAGACCGACCGAGCCGGTCGCCGAGGAGATCAGGAACGCCAGCATCCCGAAGCCGGTCCCCAGCAGCGCCACCGCCAGCAGGGCCACGGCCAGGCCGCCCAGGCTGACGTCCAGACCCTGGGAGGGGCCGGCGAGCGCGACCAGCGCCCAGAGGGCGGCGGCGACCACGTAGAGCGGCAGCATCGCGCCCCCGGCCTTCTCGGCGGCCAGCCGGCCGCGGCGGATGGGGGTCGAGAGAAGGAGGTCGATGGTGCCGTCCTGCTCCTCCCCGGCCAGGGCGCGGCCGCCGGCGAGCACACCCATCACCAGGAGCAGGCCGGGCACGAGGATGGAGAACAGCTCGGTGCCCAGGTACCCGGCCGGCGAGAGGTAGTCGACGCCGCCGCCGATGAAGGCGGACTGGAACCCCTTGGGCATGCTCTTGAGCAGAGCCTCGATGCCGGCGCCTCCGCTCCGGATGGTGGGGTAGAAGAGGACGTACATCAACGCCAGCAGCACCCCCCCGACGGTGCAGCCGATCAGGGAGCGGCGGTGGTCGAGCAGCTCCCGGCGCAGGACGTCAGCGTGCATCGCCGCTCTCGGTGCGGTAGTAGTCGTGGAACACCTCGTCGAGGTCGACCTCGGCGCTGCGCAGGGCGTGGACCCGGTACCGGGCGGCCGCCTTGACCACGGCGTCCAGATCGCCACTCGCCGTGATCGTCAGGGTTCGATCGCTGGCCGTCACCTGGCTGACGCCGGGGAGGGTCGAGAACACCGCCGGATCCACCGGCTCCAGGAACTCGATGGCGAGCACGTGCTGTCCCCGCTGGGCGAGATCGTTGACGTCCTGCACGGCGACCAGCCGGCCCCGGCGCAGGATGCCGGCGCGGTCGCAGAGGCGGGCCACCTCGGGGAGGTCGTGGGAGGAGACGAAGATGGTCGCGCCCCGCGCCCGCGCTTCCCGGATCAGGTCGTGCACGTTGCGCTGCATGAGCGGGTCGAGGGTGGCGGTCGGCTCGTCGAGGATGAGCACGTCGGGGTCGTGCATCAGGGCCTGGATGACCCCGACCTTCTGCCGCTGCCCGTGGGACATCGCCCCGCAGCGCTGGCTCAGATCGCATTCCATCCGCTGGGCCAGCTCGTCGACGCGCCGGCTGCTGACCCCGCCGCGCAGACCGCCCAGGTAGTCGAGCAGCTGGCGCGCGCTGAGCCGCGGGTAGAGGCGGAGGTCGCCGGGCAGGTAGCCGGTCCGCCGGCGCACCTCCACGCTGTCGTCGCGGCAGTCCAGGCCGAGCACCGTGGCCCGGCCGGCGCTGGGCCGGATCAGGCCGAGCAGACAGCGGATCGTGGTCGTCTTGCCCGCGCCGTTGCTCCCCAGGTAGCCGAAGATCTCGCCGGAGCGGAGCTCCAGGTCGACCCCGTCGAGGGCGCGCTTGGCGCCGTAGTCCTTGGTCAGACCCTCCAGCACGATCGCCGCGGATCCACGGGTCGCCGCGGCGGTCGCCATGGTCAGCCCTTCTCGGCCTCGAGCTGGGCGCGGGCCTTGGCCAGGTCGGCACGGGCGGCGACCCCCAGCTTGGGGTACCGGGGATCGATGCTGGCCAGGGCGTCGACCACCACCGCCGAGACCGCCACCCGAGCAAACCACTTGTGGTCGGCGGGCACCACGTGCCACGGAGCCACCGCCGTGCTGGTGTTGCTCAACACCTCGGAGTAGGCGTGCTGGTACTCGTCCCAGTGCCCGCGCTCGACCAGGTCGGCGGCCGAGAACTTCCAGTTCTTGTCGGGGTCGTCGATGCGCGCCAGGAGGCGCTTGCGCTGCTCGCCCCGGGAGAGGTTGAGGAAGATCTTGACCACGTGGATGCCGCTGGCGGTGAGGTGGGCCTCCCACTGGTTGATGGCCTGGAAGCGCCGCTCCCAGACGTCCTTGCCCCGTGACGCGGCGGGGAGGTGCTGGCGCTCCAGGTTCTCGGGATGCACCCGCACCACCAGGACCTCCTCGTAGTGGGAGCGGTTGTAGATGCCGATGGCACCGCGGGGCGGGAGGTCACGGATGTAACGCCAGAGGAAGTCGTGGTTGAGCTCGTCGGCCGAGGGGATCTTGAAGCTGCGCACCCACACCCCCTGCGGGTTGACGCCGCTCATGACGTGCTTCACCGCCCCGTCCTTGCCGGCGGCGTCGAGGGCCTGCAGCACCACCAGCAGTCCGTAGGTGTCCTGGGCGGCGAGGCGCGCCTGGTAGTCGGTGAGCAGCCGCAACCCCGCCTCCAGGTCGGAGCCGGCGTCCGCCTCGTGGACATAGCCCGCCGTGTGCGCCGGGTCGAAGTCGTGGGGCAGCTTGACCCGCGTCTGGGGGGGGACGCGAAGCTGGCGCGCCAGCCGGCGCAGGGTGGCGAGGTCGTCACTGGCCATGGTCGGTCCTCACAACGGGCGATCCCGGCGATTCTGCGCTCTGCCCGGGGGCTTCGGCCAGGCCCGCGTCCACCAGGAAGCGCGCCTGCTCGCCGTGCATCGGGGCGGGCAGCTGCCGGAACCAGCCATGGCCGTCGGCCTGCGCGTCCAGCTCCACGTCTCCGCTGTGCCGGGTGACCAGGAAGACGATGCCGACGGGGCAGTCGAGTCCCTGCTCGGGGTGGCTCGGGTACTCGATGCAACCCGCCATCCGGCTCTCGGTGACCTCGATGCCCAGCTCCCACCGGGCCACCCGTGCCACGGCGTCGGCGAGGCGCTCTCCGAAGCGGACGGTGCCGCCCGGGATGTGCCACAAGCCCCGGCAGGGCTCGATAGCGCGCCGGGTAAGCAGCACACCGTCGGCGCGGGTCACCACCACCTCGACGGTGAGCCGCGGGACCCGGCTGTAGATCTCCTCGAACTCCTGCTCGGAGAGGGGATGCTGGTCGGCCACTATCCCTCGCTCACTGGCTGGCGGATGATCGTGCGGAGCTTCTCCGGCGCGGCCCGACGCGGGTCCCCGAGATAGAGCTCGTGGTGGGCGCCGCGGGGCCGGAGCCCCCGGGCCGCGATGAAGGCGTGCAGCCGCTCGATGGTGGACGCCTCCTCGCTGTACGGACCGATGTGCATCACCTGCGCCGCACGACCCTCGCACCAGCGCTCGTGGCGCAGCCGGTCGAGGGCGGGCGTGGTGCCTTTCCGGGCGCGCACCTCGGTGACGGTCGTGTCGACGACCTCCGGCGTTACCTCATTGGCGACCGCGATGAGCGCGCGCCAGCTCCACCCGGATGACGGCGTGGACATGTCGAAGGTCGCGCCCCCGGCGCCGAACCAGAGCGCCTCGAGCGGGAGCACCGGCACCGGCGTGCCTGTGCGCTTGAGCGCGAACTTCGCCGTGTAGAGGACCGAGTAGAGGGCCCCGATGGCGAGCTGAAACTCGCTGGGCGCCTCCCCGTCGCCGCCGGTGGGCGCCCCCCTTCCGTCAACCGCGATGTACCCCAGCTCGGGCACGTCCACGAGCACAGGCTCGCGTGGAGGCGCGAGAAGAGGTGCCAGGCGCTTCTTGAGATCGACATCGGTCGCGGCAGCCATCCCATCTCCTCCCCGGCCGATCGCTGGGGACCTCACTCCGCCGGGCCCGCACCGGCCACGGGGATTGTGCTCGCGGCGCAGCGCCGGTCGCAGCGCCGGCGGGTGGGCACCGAGGTCATCCGAGCAGGATGCCCAGCACCCTGGGGGTGTCGCTCAGGTCCTCCAGGACGGCGTCGGCACGCAGGTCGGAGACGGCTCCGAAGCCGTCGCGGCCGGTGCCCACCAGCAGGCAGCGAACCCCCGCGGCGCGCGCGCAGGCGAGGTCGCGGTCGGTGTCGCCGATCACCCAGACCTCGTCGGTCGCGTACATCTCGCCGCGCAGCTCGCGCACTCGGCCGAGCGCGACCGGCACCAGGCGTTCCCGCTCGGCGTGGTCGTCGCCGTAGGCGCCGACCGGCAGGTCGAGGAAGGTGTCGAGGCCGAAGGCGCCGACCTTGACGGCGGCGTTGGCCGCCACGTTGCCGGTGAGCAGCGTCTGCCGGACGCCGTCGCGCCCCGCCAGCTCGCGGAGCAGGAGCCCCACCCCGGGATGCACGCGCCCCTCCCGGCGCATGCGCTCGCGCCAGCCGGCCAGGACCCGCTCCGACTCGGCAAGCGCGCGGGGCACCAGGGCGTCGGCGTCGGCGGGCGCGACCCCCGCCCCGCGCAGCATCTCGGTGAGGATCTGAGGATCGGTCTTGCCGCTCATGGGGAGGTGGGGGAGGGTCTCCGGCCCGCCCGCCAGCCGCGTCCCGGCCTCCAATGCCTCGCGGCCGGACGGCCCGCACGTCACCAGGGTGCCGTCGACGTCCCAGAGGAGGAGCCGGTGAGCCGTCCGCCCGTCCGCCTGCCGGTCCACGCCGCCTATCGCGCCGCCGCGTCGCCCGCGGTCAGCACCTGGCGGACGCCGCGGGCGATCTCGATGTCCTCGCGCGCCGTGACCACCAGGGTCTTGACGGCGGCGCCGCCCGCTCCGATCTCCCCGTCCGCGGTGGTGCGCTCGTTGGCCTCTCGGTCGACGGCGACGCCGAGGAAGCTCAGCTCGGCGGCGGCCCGCTCCCGGATCGGGGCGGCGTTCTCGCCGACCCCTCCCGTGAAGACCAGGGTGTCGAGACCGTCCATGGCGGCGGCCATCGAGGCGATGCCCGCTCGCAGCCGGTGGATGTAAACGCCCGCCGCCAGCGCCGAGTCGGCATCGCCGGCCACCTCCGCCCGGAGGATCACCCGCATGTCGTCGCTGCCGCAGATGCCGAGCAGGCCGGAGCGGTGCTCGAGCGTCGTCGCCAGCTCGGACGGCGGCATCCCCACGTGCTCCTCCAGCCAGAGCAGGAGCCCGGGATCGACGCTCCCCGAGCGGGTCGCCATCACCAGACCCTCCATGGGCGTGAAGCCCATGGTCGTGTCCACCGAGACGCCGTTCCTCACCGCTGCCAGCGAGGCTCCCGCGCCCAGGTGGCAGGTGACGGTGCGCAGCTCTCCCGGCTCGCGTCCGATCAGCTCGGCGGCGCGCCGCGAGGCGTAGGCGTGGGAGAGGCCGTGGAAGCCGAAGCGGCGCAGGTCCCAGCGATGCCGCCACTCCGCGGGCAGCGCATAGGTGGCGGCGGCGGCGGGGATGTGGGCGTGGAAGGCGGTGTCGAAGCAGGCGACCGCGGGCACGTCCGGGAGCAGGCCGCTGACCAGATCCAGGCCGCGCAGCGACTTGGGCTGGTGCAACGGCGCCAGGTCGGTGAGCGCCTCGAGGCGCCGGCGGACGCGCGCGTCCACCAGCACCGGCTCCGTGAACTCGGTGCCGCCGTGGACGATGCGGTGTCCCACGGCGTCGATAGGGGAGTTCCTGGCAATGGCGTCGCGGAGTGCGGTGGGGTCGAGGCGGCCCACCGGGGCGTCGACGGTCTCCGCCGCCAGGGCGCTGTCGGCGTCGTCGAGGACCGACAGCTTGAGGCTGCTCGACCCCGCGTTGACGACCAGGATGCGCACGCTGCGAGACCTCGCGTCAGCTCAGAGCGACCAGGTCCAATTGCTGATCTCCGGAGGATCCTCGCCGTCGATCCGGGTGAAGGCGCGGCAGCGCACCCTCTCGTCCACCATCCGCTGGCGCAGCGTGGCGCCGTGTGACTGGAGCCCGGGCACCCGGTCGATCACGTCCATCACCAGGTGGAAGCGGTCGAGGTCGTTGAGCATCACCATGTCGAAGGGGGTGGTGGTGGTGCCCTCCTCCTTGTAGCCGCGCACGTGAAGGTTGGCGTGGTTGGTCCGGCGGTAGGTGAGCCGGTGGATCAGCCAGGGGTAGCCGTGGTAGGCGAAGAGCACCGGCTTGTCGGTGGTGAAGAGGATGTCGAACTCGCGGTCGGAGAGCCCGTGGGGGTGCTCGGTTGCGGGCTGGAGGCGCATCAGGTCGACCACGTTGACCACTCGCACCTTGAGGTTTGGCAGCTCCTTGCGCAGGATCTCGACCGCGGCCAGGGTCTCCAGGGTGGGGATGTCGCCGCAGCAGGCCATCACCACCTCGGGGTCCCCGTCATCGTTGGAGGCCCACTCCCAGATGCCGATGCCACGGGTGCAGTGGAGGATGGCGTCGTCCATGGAGAGGTAGTTGAGCTGGGGCTGCTTGCCGGCGACGATCACGTTGACGTAGTTGCGGCTGCGCAGGCAGTGGTCGGCGACCGAGAGCAGGCAGTTGGCGTCCGGGGGCAGGTAGACGCGGATGATCTCTGCCTTCTTGTTGACCACGTGGTCGATGAACCCCGGATCCTGGTGGGAGAAGCCGTTGTGGTCCTGCCGCCAGACCAGCGAGGAGAGCAGGTAGTTGAGCGAGGCGACCGGCCGCCGCCAGGGGATCTCGCGGGTGACCTTCAACCACTTGGCGTGCTGGTTGAACATCGAGTCGATGATGTGGATGAAGGCCTCGTAGCAGTTGAAGAGCCCGTGCCGGCCGGTGAGCAGGTAGCCCTCCAGCCAGCCCTGGCACTGGTGCTCGGAGAGCACCTCCATCACCCGTCCCTCGGGGGCGAGGTGATCGTCGGTGGGGAGCGTCTCCGCCTCCCACTGCCGGTTGGTGACCTCGAAGACGTTCTGCAACCGGTTGGAGGCGGTCTCGTCGGGACCGAAGATGCGGAAGCGCTGCGCGTTGGTCTTGATCACGTCGCGCAGATAGCTCCCCAGCACCCGGGTGCCCTCGGCGAACGTGGTCCCCGGCTTGGCGACCTCCACCGCGTAGTTGCGGAAGTCGGGCAGCACCAGGTCCTGGAGCAGCAGACCGCCGTTGGCGTGCGGGTTGGCGCTCATCCGCCGGTAGCTCTTGGGGGGCAGCGCGGCCAGCTCGGGGATGAGCGCTCCGCTTTCGTCGAACAGCTCCTCGGCGTGGTAGCTCTTGAGCCACGTCTCGAGGATGGCGAGATGATCGGGGTTGGTCCGCGCCTCGGTCAGCGGCACCTGGTGCGACCGCCATGAGCCCTCGGTGGGCAGCCCGTCCACCGTCTTGGGCCCGGTCCAGCCCTTGGGCGACTTGAGCACGATCATGGGCCACTGCGGCCGGGTGCTGTCGCCGCCCTCGCGGGCTCGCTTCTGGATGGTCGTGATCTCGCCGATCACCGTGTCCAGGGTCGCCGCCATCAGCTGGTGCATCTTCGCCGGGTCGTCCCCCTCGACCCAGTGGACCTTGTGCCCGTAACCCTCGAGGAGCGAGGTCAGCTCCTCCTCGGGGATGCGGGCCAGCACCGTGGGGTTGTTGATCTTGTAACCGTTGAGGTGGAGGATGGGCAGCACCGCCCCGTCGGTCGCGGCGTCCAGGAACTTGTTCGAATGCCATCCCGTGGCCAGCGGTCCGGTCTCCGCCTCGCCATCGCCGATCACGCAGGCGACCAGCAGGTCGGGGTTGTCGAAGGCGGCGCCGTAGGCGTGGGAGAGCGCGTACCCGAGCTCCCCACCCTCGTGGATCGAGCCCGGCGTCTCCGGGGCCACGTGGGACGGGATGCCGCCCGGGAACGAGAACTGGCGGAAGAGCTTGCGCAGCCCGTCCTCGTCCTTGGTGATGCCGGTGTAGATCTCGCTGTAGGTGCCCTCGAGGTAGGCGTTGGCGACCGCGGCGGGGCCGCCGTGCCCGGGTCCCATGATGTAGATGGCGTTGAGGTCCCAGTTGCGGATCACCCGGTTCATGTGGGCGTAGATGAAGTTGAGCCCGGGCGTCGTGCCCCAGTGGCCGAGCAGCCGCGGCTTGATGTTCTCGGGGCGCAGCGGCTCGCGCAGCAGCGGGTTGTCGAGCAGGTAGATCTGCCCGACCGCGAGGTAGTTGGCAGCGCGCCAGTAGGCGTCGATCAGCGCCAGATCGTGGTCGGAGAGGGGGCCGGCGGCGGCCTCGGCGGGGGACGTCAGGGTCATCGCGCTTCTCCCGGTGGGTGGTGCTTCCGAAGTATGGCGGGCGGTGGGAGGGTCCCGCCCGGCGCGTGCCGGGCGGCTGGTTGACCCGACCGGCGCGTTGGGCGCCGCGGACTCGTGACACTCGGCCCACGGTTGTGCGACCACTCGGCCCTGTTGCAATCACACGACACGCGCTTCACTGGAGATGCCGGAGGAAATCTTCTCCGGTCCCCACGGATCCGGTTGGACCGCCGGAGGGCATGCGATGTTCCGGAGCATCCTGGTTCCCGTTGACGGGTCGACGCATGCCGACGCGGCTCTCTCCCAGGCGGTCGACCTGGCCCGCTGCCAGCGAGCCAGGATCACGGTGCTCGCGGCGTGGCGGGCGCTGGTCTGGTACGGCGGCGCCGTGGCACCGGTGGGGCTGGACGTCGGCCAGCTCGAGTCCGACGTGGAGGTGGAGACGCGGCGGATCGCGGAGGCCGCGCGCGCACGTGTCCCGGAGGACATCGACACCGACGTCGTGGTGGTCTGCGACCGGGCGGCCGACGCCATCCTCCACGAGGTCGAGCACGGTGGCCACGACCTGGTGGTGATGGGCTCGCGGGGCCGGGGGAGCCTGCGCTCGCTGCTGCTGGGCAGCGTCAGCCTCAGCGTCCTCCACCGCAGCCGCGTCCCGGTCATGATCGTCCACGCCACCGCCTGCGGCGAGGTGCTCAGCCTGCGCGGGGCGGCCGAGCACCGGATGGCCCACGCCGGCCGCCTCTAGCCGCCGGGCCTCAGCAGTCGTTGGGCGGGGACCGCCCCTCCCCCGCTGAGTGGGGGTCGACCCATCCTCGTTGGTCGGGGTGGCACCCCTGCGCTTCCGGGGCCTTCCGGACAGAAGTGTCCTAAAGGGGTGGAATGGCGGCGGGGGACGCCGCCTGGAGCGCTCCGCGCGATTGGCGGGGCTCGCCGGGGCCCTGTCTACATGATGCCGACGCGCATCATCGCCCGGAGCAGGGCGGAGAGCACGTCGGGGTCGGTGCGGACGTCGATCAGCGCCGGGACGCCGGCGCCCGCCGCGCGCTCCAGCGCTGGTCGGAGCTCGGAGAGCTGCTCGACGCGGTCCCCGTGGCAGCCGAGGGACTCCGCGAGGAGGTCGTAGCGCGTGTCGGCGAGGGCGCTGGCGACCTCGCGGCCGTACATCTCGCGCTGGTGATGGCGGACGTCGCCCCAGCCGCCGTTGTTGGCGACCACCACGATGACGGGCAGATGGTGGCGCGCCGCCGTGTCCATCTCCATCGCGCTGAGCCCGAAGGCGCCGTCGCCGGTGATGAGGACCACCGGCTCCTCCGGCCTCGCCACCTTGGCGGCCAGGGCGAAGGGCAATCCCACTCCCAGCGTCCCCAGCGCAGTGGTGGTGGAGAGCATCCGTCCCGGGCCGTCGGCCTCTCCGTAGGCGAGCGCCCAGGTCAGCGTGTCGCCGCCGTCGGCGACCAGGGTGGAGGCACCGTGCCAGGCCTCTTTTGCGAATCCGGCGACCTCGCGGCAGAGCGCGCCGGGATGGACCAGCGTGCCCTGATAGTCGTCCACCTGCTGATCCCACATCTGGCGTGAGATCCCGATCAGCTCGCGCCCCTGCTCCAGCCAGGCGGTGCCGGAGCGGCTGCGCAGGCCGCTCTGCGTCATCTGTGCCAGCACCGCGCCGACATCGGCCTGCACGGCGATGTCCGCCCGCCGGTTGCCGCCCACCTGGTCGCCGCTGATGTCGACCTGGATGAGGGTCTGGTCCTCGTTGAAGAGCGGTGGGCCGCCGTAGACGAGGTTGCCGTTGAAGGCGCTGCCCAGGATCAGCACGCAGTCCGCGGAGGCCACCGCCGTGCCGGCGTGGACCAGGGAGCCCAGGCACCAGGGGTGGGAGTCAGGGATCAGGCCGCGCGCCGCGCTGGTGGTGGTCACCGGGATCTCGGCTGCAGTGCAGAACGCGGCGATGGCCTCGCCCGCCCCCGACCAGAAGGCGCCGCCCCCGGCGACCACCATAGGCCGGGTTGCGCTCCGCAGCGCGTCGAGCGCCCGCTCCAGCTCGGCCGCCGACGCCGCCGGGCGGGTCGGGGAGTCGGGGAAGCCCCAGGGGCCCTCGGGCGCCTCCATCCGGGTCATGAAAACGTCGTGGGGGACCTCGAGGTAGACGGCCCCCGGCCGGCCGCTCGCCGCCATGTGGAAGGCCTCGTCGACAAGGCGCTGCAGGCTCCGGGCGTCATAGGCGACCGCCCGCCATTTGGCGAGATGGGCGAGCATCCCCTCCTGGTCGACGTCCTGGACCGCGCCCCGGCCGCGGCGCTTGAGCGCGGTGCGGCCGGCGATCAGGACCAGCGGCATGTTCGAGAGGGCGGCGTCGGCGAAGCCGGTGAGGCAGTTGGTGAAGCCGGGCCCCGCGGTCACGGCGCAGACGCCGGGGCGGCTGGTGGCCAGCGCGAAGCCCTGGGCGGCCATGGTCACCGCGCCCTCGTGGCGCATGCCGACGAGCGGGACGTCGGCGTCGGCACAGCCGTCGAGGAGCTCGACGATGTGACCTCCCCCCAGGGTGAAAAGCGCCTCCACGCCATGGGCGCGGAGGCGCTCTGCCACTAGACGACCACCGTGAGGCGGGGGGGTGAGGCTCTCAGCGGCGACCGCCGTCATGTCCAGGGCCCACTGTGGCCGTCGCCACCGAGGAGTCGCCAGGGTCCCCCGCCCCAAGTCTTGGCAGGACCTTCGGTGAGGCGCGGCGCGGGTGCCGGACCTGCGGCCGTGGCTGTCAGGGCCGCGACCGATTCGCCGTGAAAGAGGCCCGCGGCCGGCCATGGGTGGATAAGGTGAGCGCGCATGGAGAGCGATCAGGATTCTGCCACCCCCGTTCACCGCCTTGGCGTCCGCGTCGAGGGCGTGGTCCAGGGGGTGGGGTTCCGGCCCTTCGTGCATGGCCTGGCGTCCCGCTTCGGCGTCGGAGGGCTGGTCGGCAACGACACCGCCGGGGTCTTCATCGAGGTCGAGGGCAGTCCGAGCACGCTCGACGCCTTCCTGGCGGCGCTGACCGGCGAGGCGCCTCCGCTCGCCGTGATCGACAGCGTGGTGACCGAGGTGCTCGCGCCCACCGGGGGGCGTGACTTCCTGATCGTCGCGAGCGATCCGGGCGGGGAGCGTCAGACCCTGATCTCTCCCGACACCGCCACCTGCGACCAGTGCCTGGCGGAGCTCTTCGATCCGGCGGATCGGCGATACCGCCACCCCTTCATCAACTGCACCAACTGCGGGCCTCGCTTCACGATCATCCGCGACGTCCCCTACGACCGGCCCCTCACCACCATGGCCCGGTTCGCGATGTGCGGCGACTGCGCCCGGGAGTACGGCGATCCGCACGACCGGCGCTTTCACGCCCAGCCCGTCTGCTGCCACGCCTGCGGGCCGGTGCTCCGACTCATCGACCGTGACCGCGCGCTCATCACCGGTGATCCCGTGACCGGTGCCGTCGCGCAGCTCCGGGCGGGGAGGGTGGTGGTGATCAAGGGTGTCGGCGGTTATCACCTCGCGGCGCTGGCCACCTCGGAGGCCGCGGTCGCCGCGCTGCGCGCGCGCAAGCACCGCGAGGACAAACCCTTCGCCGTGATGGTCCGCGACCTCGAGGGCGCCCGCGAACTGGCCGAGGTCGCCGTCCCCGAGGCGCGCGCTCTCACCTCCCCCCGCCGCCCGATCGTCCTGCTCCGGCGCACCGCGGGCGACGCAGTGGCCCGCTCCGTCGCGCCGGGCAACCGCTCGCTCGGAGTGATGCTCCCGTACAGCCCCGTCCACCACCTGATCGCCCGCGAGCTGGGCGCTCCCTTCGTCCTGACCAGCGGCAACGTCTCCGACGAGCCCATCTGCTATCGCGACGACGAGGCCCTGGACCGGCTGCGCGGCATCGCCGACGCCTTCCTCACCCACGATCGCGCCATCCACGTGCGCACCGACGACTCCGTGGTCCGGATCGTCGCCGGCAGGGAAACGCCGATGCGGCGCTCGCGCGGCTTCGTCCCCCAACCGGTGACGGTGGCCTCCGCCTTCCCCCGGCCGGTGCTCGGCTGCGGCGCGGAGCTTAAGAGCACCTTCTGCGTCGGCAAGGGCCGGCGCGCCTTCGTGTCGCACCACATCGGGGACCTGGAGAACTACGAGACCCTTCAGTCCTACATCGAGGGCATCGAGCACTTCCTGCGCGTCTTCGACGTCCAGCCCGAGGTGGTGGCTCACGACCTCCATCCCGAGTACCTCTCCACCAAGTTCGCGACCGACCTGAACGGCGTCGACCGGGTCGGCGTCCAGCATCACCATGCCCATGTGGCCGCCTGCCTCGCGGACAACGGGGAGCGGGGCCCGGTGATCGGCGTCGCCTTCGACGGGCTGGGATACGGCAGCGACGGCTCCATGTGGGGAGGCGAGTTCCTGGTCTGTGACCTCGCCTCCTTCCGCCGGGCCGGCCACCTCGCCCCGGTCCGCATGCCCGGTGGGGTGATGGCGATCCGCGAGCCGTGGCGGATGGCGGCGGCGCACCTCGACGCCGCGTTCGCCGGTGGATCCGCCCCCGAGCTCGCCGTGGTGCGCGAGCACGCCGAGCGCTGGGGGGCCGTGGTCGCCATGGCCCGCACCGGGACGGCCAGCCCGGTCACGACCAGCGCCGGCCGGCTCTTCGACGCCGTCGCGGCCATCCTCGGCGTCCGTGACCACGTCAACTACGAGGGCCAGGCGGCGGTGGAGCTGGAGCAGCTGGCCGACCCCGGGGAGGCCTCCGCCTACCCGATGGAGATCGAGGACGGCGATCCCTTCCGGCTCGACACCGCCGGCCTGGTGCGCGCGGTGGTCGCGGAGATGCGTGCCGGCGTCGCGCCACCACTGGTGGCCGCCCGCTTCCACAACGGGCTGGGCGACGCCGCCGTCGCCGCCTGCGCGCGGGTCCGGGACGAGAACGGCCTGGGCGTGGTGGCCCTCTCCGGCGGGGTCTTCCAGAACGTGCTGCTCACCGAGCGGGTCGTCGCGGGGCTCCGCCAGGCTGGCTTCCGCGTGCTCACCCACTCCCGGGTGCCGTCCAACGACGGCGGGATCAGCCTCGGTCAGGCGGCGGTCGCCGGAGCGCGCGACGCTGCCGGGCTCGTCTGACGGTCCGGCACCCGACCCACCGGCCGGGGCCGACCTCGGGGCGCCGCCTCAGCTGGTGGGCCAGGTCTCGCTGCCGCCCACGACGGGCAGGCGCTCGCCGGCGTTGTAGATGACCGGCGCCACCTTGCTCTCCACCATCTGGATGTGGAGGTCGCGCAGCACTCCCAGGATGAAGTTCGCCTGGCCGATCTGCGAGTCCGGCTCGCCCGTCGCCCCCGGGGTGTTGCCCAGGGTGTGCAGCTCGCCGGGATCTAGGGCGATCTTGGCGGCCGGATTCTGGGTGACGAGCTGCTGGATCTGGTCGATCTGCCCGCTCGAGACGGTGCCGCTCCCGTCGATCGGTGCGGTCACGGTGTTCAGGGTGACCAGACCGCTCAGCAGGATGAAGATCATCACCAGGGCAAGGACGCCGCTCAGCAGCATCCCGCCGATCCGGTCCAGCGCGCCCATCCCGGGGATGAGCCGGTAGATGTGGGGGGCGACCAGGCGCGCCACCAGGAAACCGACGATGGCGAAGACGGCGACCACCACCAGGCCCATCGCCGGTCGCCAGGCGGCGCTGGGGGCGAAGCGGTCGACCAGCTCGGGATGGCCGAAGCCGATCACCACCCCGGCGATGATGAACGCCCAGGTGATGAGCGGCCGGAAGAGCCCGTGCAGGAACCCGAGCAGCAGGGCCACGGCGAGGATCACGAGGATCGCAATATCGATGACGCTCACGGGGCGTCATCGTAACCGGACCGGGCAGGGGGCGTGAGGCCCTCAGCAGATGCGGGGCAGAGGGTCTCCCACCAGCATGTCGACGATGCGCATGCCGCCGAAGCCGGTGTTGACCAGGACCAGGCCGGGCGGGTCGTCCGCGATCCGGCCGATGACCGCCGCGCGCTCGCCCTCGGGATGGGTGCGCAGCGCCGCGACGGCAGGCTCCGCCTCGTCGCCCGCGACCACGGCGACGAAGCGCCCCTCGCAGGCGACGTAGAGCGGGTCGATGCCGAGGATCTCCGA
Organism: uncultured Actinomycetes bacterium; assembly: GCA_964508345.1. GTDB lineage: Bacteria > Chloroflexota > Dormibacteria > Aeolococcales > Aeolococcaceae > Changshengia. The sequence goes on from CAZDTK010000003.1 coordinate 63,566, forward strand.
CGCCCCCCGCACCTCGGGCCGCACCGGGATCGCCTCCTCCTCGAGCACCACCGCGACCTGGGAGGCCTCGGCCAGCTCGTTGCAGATGGTCGCCACCCCACCGCGGGTCGCGTCGCGGATGAATCGCGTCCGCGGCGCTGCGTCGAGCAGCAGCCCCACGAGCTCGGTGAGCGGTGCCGTGTCCGACCGCAGGTCGGACTCGATGCCCAGCTCGCCCCGGGCCAGCATGATCGTGATCCCGTGGTCCCCGACGGGGCCGGAGACGATCACCGCGTCGCCCGGTCGCGCCGCCTTGGCCGAGAGGGTGACCGGACGCTCCAGCACCCCGACGCCCGCCGTGTTGACGAAGCAGGCGTCCGCCTTGCCCCGCTGCACCACCTTGGTGTCGCCGGTGACGATCTGGACATCCGCCCGCTGCGCGGCCGCGGCCATCGAGGCGGTGATGCGGCGCAGGTCGGCGACCGGGAAGCCCTCCTCCAGCACGAATCCGGCGGAGAGGTAGAGGGGGCGCGCCCCCGACACCGCGAGGTCGTTGACGGTGCCGTTCACGGCCAGGTCGCCGATGTCCCCGCCGGGAAAGAAGAGCGGGGAGACCACGTAGGTGTCGGTGGTGAAGGCGAGCCGCGCGCCGCCGATCGTGAAGACCGCCTGGTCCTCCAGCGGCTCGAGCAGCGGATTGCGGAAAGCGTCGAGGAAGAGCGCCTCGATCAGGGTGTGCGTGGCCTTGCCGCCGGCGCCGTGGGCGAGCGTGATCCGTTCATCGGTCACCCGGGGCGGCCGGCGGCGGATCCGCTCGATCCGCTCCAGGACCTCCTTCTCCGTCCGCTGGGTCACGCCGAGCTCGCCTGGCGCACCCTGTGCCGGGTGAACCGCCCGAAGTTGTAATAGGCGGCGCAGGCGCCCTCGGACGAGACCATGCAGGTCCCGATCGGGGTCTCCGGGGTACAGGCCGTCCCGAAGACCCGGCACTCCCAGGGCTTGATCATCCCCCGGAGCACCTCGCCACACTGGCAGGCGGGGGGGTCGGAGACGCGCGTCGCGGGGATGGAGTAGAGGCGCTCGGCGTCGAAGCGGGCGTACTTCTCCCGGAGCTGCATCGCCGAGTCGGGGATCCATCCCAGCCCGCGCCACTCGAAGGTGGGGCGCGGCTCCATCACCTCGTTGATGGCCCCCAGCGCCCGCTTGTTGCCCTCCCACGGCACGACTCGGGTGTACTGGTTCTCCACCTCGGAGCGCCCCTCGTGGAGCTGGAGCAGGAGCATCTGGATGGACTGGAGGATGTCGAGGGGTTCGAAGCCGGCCACCACGAACGGTTTGCCGCGCTCCTCCGCGATGAACCGGTACGGCTCGCAGCCGATGACGGTGGAGACATGGCCGGGACCGATGAACCCGTCGATGTGGAGGTCGGGCGACGCCAGGATGGCCTCGAGTGCCGGGATGATGGTCACGTGGTTGCAGAAGACCGCGAAGTTGTCCAGCCCCTCGGCGGCGGCGCGCAGCACGGTCATCGCCGTGGACGGCGTGGTGGTCTCGAATCCGATCGCCATGAAGACCACGCGCCGGTCGGGATTCTCCCGGGCGATCCGGAGCGAGTCGAGCGGCGAGTAGACCATGCGGATGTCGGCTCCGCGGGCCTTGGCCTCGAGGAAGGAGCCGCGGCTGCCCGGCACCCGAAGCAGGTCGCCGAACGAGGTCATGATCACGCCGTCCTGCTCGGCGATCCAGATGGCGTCGTCGACCCGCCCCATCGGGATCACGCACACCGGGCAGCCCGGCCCGTGCACCAGCCCGACCGCCTCGGGCAGGTAGTCCTCGATACCGTGCTTGTAGATGGTGTGGGTGTGCCCGCCGCAGATCTCCATGAAGCCGTAGCGGCGTCCCGGCTCGCAGAGCCGGTCGATGCTGGCGGCCACGCCCCGGGCGGTGTCGCGGTCCCGGAACTCGTCGACGAAGCGCATCCCGCCGGCGCCCATCAGTCGATCCGCGATTCGGAGAGCGCGCGCAGCTCGTCGCGATAGGCCTGCCCCATCTCCTCCAGGTAGGAGAGGGTCGTTCGCGCCTCCTCCTCGTCGATCTTGGCCAGCGCGAAGCCGACGTGGATGAGCACCCAGTCACCGGGTCCGATCCGATCGTCCTCCAGCAGCATCACGTTGACCTGGCGCCGCGCGCCGCCCACGTTGACGGTCGCCATGCCGGGCCGCTCGCCGTCCAGCGCGATCACCTCGCCGGGGATGCCGAGGCACATGGCTAGATGCCCGCCCCCGCAACCACGGCGATCGCTTCGCCGGCGTGCACCAGCACGGTGTCGCCGGGAGCCGCGTCGACCAGTGCCACGCTCACCAGCTCGACGCTCTGGCCGGTGTCCACGCGAGCCAGCTCCCCCTCCACGAGCTCGACCACCCGGCTCGGCACCGCGCGGTCGGAGCAGGTGATGCAGATCTCGTCGTCGCAGTGGGGTGCGGTACCGCCGGCACCGGTGATCCCGCCCTGGTTCTGCCCGTCCATGCCCTTCCGATGCTACGGCCGGAACCCCCCACTCCGTCAGGGCCGAAGGGCCCAGGGTGGTGAGGACGGCCGGTCCGAGGTGGGCTGCTGCGGGGACCCCAGGCCGGCTGTCGAGGTCAGGCGGCGGCGGGCTGGCGGCGGTCCACGGGGACGGGACCCGTGACGCCGCCGCCCGCCGCCACCCCCGCGTCCCGCGCCCGCACCTCTGTGTCGCCGCAGACGTAGCAGCGGCTGATCACGGAGTCGGTGGTCACGGTCACCAGCCGTCCGGCGTCGCCGCAGTCGACGCACCGGACCTGGAGGATCGAGAGCACTTGGGTGGCCGCCATGACGGGATCTTCCGCCGCGGCGCGCCTCCGGGCCATGGACCGGGCGCCCAAAGGCCGGGGGTCTCCCTTTGGTCACAGCTGGGACGCCGCCGGTGCGCCAGCCTCCTAGCCCTGGCCCAGGTGCACCGCCTCGGCGGGGTGCTCGGTACCACCCGTGCCTGCGGAGGCCGTCGCGGCGGTGCCGAACGGGATGTGAGCGCGCACCGTGAAGCCGTCGGCGCGCAGCTGGCGCTGGAGGTCCATGCGGACCCCGAACAGCATCTCGAACTCGAACTGCTCCGGCGCCCACCCCGCGCTCCGGGCCAGCCGGGCGATCTGGCGGAGGAGGGTCCCGTCGTGGGTGGCGAAGAGGGGTCGCAGACCGGCGTCGCGGGCCTCCGGTGTCAGCATCCGGGCGGCCAGAGCGAGGTAGGCGGCGCGCACTGCGCGCCCCCCCTGATGGTCGTGCTCGGGACCCTGGGCGAAGGATCCCTTGACGAGGCGCACCGAGGTCGGCAGCGCGAGCAGGGGGGCGAGGTCCCCGGCCGTCCGCCGCAGCCGTGCCTGGAGGGTGATGCCGGCGGGAAGGCCCTGGGCGAGCAGCTCGCGGTGGAGGCGGAGGGTGGGCTCGACCAGGGTCAGGTCCTCCATGTCCAGCATCATCAGGTTCAGCCGGCCGGGCGGCTGCTCGGCGACCGAGCGGGCGATGAGCTCGGCGTTGCGGCGGCAGGCTTCGGGGTCGGAGAGCAGCCCCAGGGCGGTGGGATCGAGCGAGAGGTGGGTGGGAAGGCCGGCCGAGCCCATCAGGCGGCAGGCCTCGACGGTGGTGGCGACCGTGCGCTCGACGAGCCGGGGGTCGCTGACGTACTCACCGAGGAGGAAGAGGTCGGCGTCGATCCCCTGGCTCTCGCGCAGCCGCCGCGCCTCGGCCACCGCCGCTCCCGCCCCGGCGGGCACCCTGGCGGCCATCTCCTCCTCGATGGTCAGCTCCCGGACCCGCGTTATGAGCCGATCCATCTCCTGGCTGGTGAGGTCGCGCTCGAGGGAGGGCAGGAGCTCGTCCTCCACCGTCTGCAGGTGGCGCCGCAGGAGCCGGACCACGGCCGCCAGATGGTTCCGGCACCCCGTGTTGTCCTGCTCTCCCCCGAGCAGGCGGGCATGGTCGTGGAGGACCCGGGCCACCGCGCGCTCCAGAGCGTCCCAGTTGTAGGCGAGCCGGCGGAGCAGGCGCGGGTCCACGCCGGGGTGGCGGGCCGCCTCCGGCGGGAGTGCCACCCGCTCGGCCCGGAGGTGGGGCAGCACCACGTCCTGGAGGTAGTCGGACACCCGGGCGAACGCAGCCAGCCGCTCTGCCCGGTCGCGCCGCTCGTGGAGCAGGTCCTCGAGCTGCGAGACCAGCGCGATCCCGCTGCGGAGCCGGTCGTGGAGTTGACGGACGCGGTCAATGGGGGGCATGGCGCGGGCCTGACCCCACCATCGCAGCCATGGGCCCAGAGCGCCAGGGTCCAAGCGCACTGTCCCGGGCGGGCCCATGGCTGTGCGGCGAGATCAGCCGGGCGGTTGACGGTCCACGACGCGGCCCGCCTCCAGGGTCACCACCACGTCGGCCTGGGCGGCGGCCGCGGGCTCGTGGCTCACCAGCAGCACGGCGCGCGATCCGGCGGCTCCCAGCAGCTCGGCGAGCGTCGACGCCGAGGACCAGGGGTCGAGGTGGGCGGTCGGCTCGTCGAGCAGGAGCAGCTCGGCGCCGGCAAGCACGGCGCGGGCCATTCCCAGCCGCTGGCGCTCCCCGGCGCTGGTGGGCCGGCCGCCCGCTCCGAGCGGGGTCTCCAGACCTCCCGGCAGGGAGCGGTACCAGGCCCCGAGACCGACCCGCTCCAGAGCGTCGGAGCACTCCGCATCGGTCGCCGCGGGCCGTGCGAGCCGGAGGTTGTCGGAGAGCGGCGCGGCGAAGAGGTGGGTCTCCTCGTCAAGCCAGGCCACGTGGCGAGCCAGACCGGCGCGGGTCATCCGGCGCACGTCGACCCCGCCCACGGTCGCGGACCCGGCGGAGGGGTCGATGAAGTGGAGGAGAACGTGGAGTGCCGTCGACTTGCCCGCCCCGCTGGGGCCGGCCAGGGCGACCCGCCGGCCCGGCCTCACGATGAGGGATACGTCGCTCAGGATGGGTGCCATTCGTGTTCCCCCGCCATCGGTGACGGCGACATGGTCGAGAGCGGCGCCCACCGGTCCGCAAGAGGGCGAGGCGTCGACCGCCGGCTCGCGGGTGGGGGGCTCGAGCTGGGCGAGCCCGGCCAGCCGGCTGGCGGCCGCGTTGCCGGCGGCGCCCCCGGCGAGGACCGCGGGCAGGGCCGCGGCCTGGTCGAGGGCGGCCAGGGCGACCAGGACGAGGACGGTGAGCATCACCCCCGAGAGCCGGCCGGAGGCGTGGGCGGCGAGCCCGGCGAGGACGACGCCGACCAGGGCGGCCCCCGCCGCCCAGGCCACCAGCGCGCGCGCCAGCCCGGTGCTGAGCCCGCGTCCCAGGGCCACGGCTCGCGCTCTCCGCCGGATCTCGTCGAGCCGGCCCTCGATCAGATCCTGGCGACCATAGGCGAGCAGCTCGGGGGCGGAGCGGATCGTCTCCACCACCTGCTCGGAGAGGGTGGCCCGATCCGCCGCGCCGCTGGTGGTGGCCGAACGCCCCAGCCGGGTGACCATGGCCGCGAGGCCGACCATGAGAGCGGCACCGCCGAGCAGCGCGGCGGCTGCGGTGGGTGCGAGCAGGCAGGCGACCACGGCGCCCAGAGCGACGCTGGCAAGCAGGTCGATGGCCGTGGTGGCTCCCCTGGCCAGGGCCTCGGTGACCTCCTCGGTGTCGACGACGAACCCGCTCAGCAGCGAGCCGGTGGTCCGGGCGGAGGGCCCGTCCGCGTCGACGCCGGCTCCTCGGAGGCCGTCGGGCACGAGCGGTTCCACCATGTCGTAGAGCCAGAGGCGGAGCCGGGAGAGCGTGCTGAGGGCCACGCCGTGGACGGCGAGGCGCTGCAGGTAACGCGTGATCCCTCGTCCTAGAGCGAAGGCCTGCACGGCGCCGATGGCGATCGCCAGGTCGAAGACCGGAGGACGCTGGGCGGCCCGGGTGAGCAGCCAGCCGGAGGTGCCGAGGAGCCCGATGCCGCAGAGGGCGGAGAGGGCGCCCGCGCCGGCGGCCGAGGCCACGCCGCGCCACGGCAGCGCTCCCGCGCCGCGGCTGAGGTGAAGCACCCCCGGGCCCGGGTGCCAGTTGCAGTTCATGGTCGTGCCTCCGGCGCCGTGCTGATCCCGAGTGACCCCCAGGCGCCGCCCACCCCCCGGGCCTCCGCGGCCAGAGCCGCAACCGGGTCGAACCGCTGCCCCTCCAACCGGACGACCCGGTCGGCCAGCGCGATCACGGCCGGGCGGTGGGTGACGATCAGCGCGCTTCGCCCGACCAGGGCGCGGAGGAGGGCTTCGAGGACCGCGGCCTCGGTGCGGTCGTCGAGATGCGCCGTCGGCTCGTCGAGCAGATGCAGGGAGGCTGGGCGCAGCAGCACTCGTGCCAGCGCGATCCGCTGGCGCTCGCCCGCCGAGACGGGCCGGCCGCCGTCGCCGAGACGCGTGCCGAGCCCGCCGGGAAGGCCGGCCAGCAGGTCGGCGGCGCCCGTCCGGGTGAGGACCTCGACCAGGCGAGCGTCCGTCGCCGCCGGATCGGCGAGCCGGAGGTTGGCTGCCAGCGAGCCGGCCAGCAGGGTCGGGTGCTCGGGGAGGAAGCTGACGCGCCGGCGCCAGGCCGCCAGATCCAGGTGGCGCAGGTCCACGCCGCCCACGCTCACCTCCCCCTGCGTGGGTGTGATGAAGCCGAGAAGAAGTGACAGGGCCATCGACTTTCCGGCGCCGTTGGGCCCGACCAGGACCACCGTCTCGCCTGGGGAGATCGTGAGAGACGCCCCGTCCAGCACCGGCTCGGCTCGCCGTGGCAGCTCGACTCGCACGCGGCGCAGCTCCACGGGCACCCGAGCCGGGTCGCCTGGCTCCGCTCCGCCTGCGACCGCGGCGGAGCCGGCATTCCGGGCACGACCCGGCTCGTGGCCGGGGGAGGGCGCTCCCGGGCTCTCCGCCTCGATGACGTCCATGGCTCGGCGCGCCGCCGCCAACCCCTCGGTGCTCTCGTGGAAGTCGGCACTCGCCCGGCGCAGGGGGAGGAAGACCTCGGGAGCCACGATCAGGACCGCGAGCGCCGGCGCCAGCCGTATCGACCCGGAGAGGAGGCGCAGGCCCAGCGGGACGGCCACCAGGGCGATCGACACCGAGGCCAGCGTGTCGAGCACCAGCGCGGAGAGAAAGGCGACCCGGAGGGTCGAGAGGCTGGCCTGGCGCAGCCCCTCGGCGGCCTCGGCGATGCGCTCCCGCTGGCGGGCGCTGCGGCCGAAGGCCCGGAGGACGGGCAGGCCCTCGAAGATGTCGGCGATCTGGCGCCCGAACGCCTCGACCTGACCCCATCGGCGAGCCGCCAGCCGTCCGCCGGACCCGCCGACCAGGATGCCGAACACCGGGAAGAGCACCAGGACCGTGACCACGATGATCGCTGACAGCCAGTCGAGGGCTCCGATCACGATGACGAGGGCCAGCGGGACCACCGCGGCGAGCACGAGGTCGGGGAGGCAGCGGCCGATGTAGGCGTCCAGGGCGTCGATGCCACGGCCGGCGAGCGTGGCCACGTCGCCCCCGCCCACCCGTCCGCCTGCGGATGCCTGGTCGACCGCCGCACGCAGCAGCCCGCGGCGGAGATCGGACTTCGCCGTCTCCGCTGCCCGGGCGGCGGTCACCTCCCCGGCAAGGGCGCAGAGGCCACGCACGGCGGCGGCCCCGCCGAGCCAGAGGACCGCCGGAAGGGGATCGACGCTGCGGGCGCCCATGGCTGCGGCCAGCAGGCCAGAGAGGGCGAGCGCCTGGACCGGGATGGTCGCCGCGGCGACCAGGCCGATGGCGACCGAGGTGGCGACGGAGCGCCGGACCGCCGCCTCCCCGAGCAGCCGCCGTTCCGGCGCCTCAATGGCTCCCCCCGCCGCCCCCCGCACGGCGCTGGAGCCCGCGGCCACGCCGTCAGCCGCCGCCGGCGACGGGACCCGATACCGACGCGTCCAGCGGGCGGACCAGACGCTGCCGGAAGACCCAGTAGGTCCAGCCCTGATAGAGCAGGACCAGCGGCGTGAAGATGGCGGCCACGATCGTCATCACGGTGAGCGTGTAGGGGTGGGAGGCGGCGAGCGCAAGGGTCACGCCCGCCACGCCGGGCACGACGGCGCCGCTGCTGGCGGGGATCACCATCGGGTACATCAGGCCCCACACCGCGCCCACGCTGAGCAGGATGGCCCCGCCGGTGGCCCCGAAGGCGAGGGCCTCGCGGCCCCGTCCGACGAGCAGCACGGCGCCGGCCAGGAGCAGCACGCCGACCACCCCGAGGGTCAGCGGCACGGCACCGGGCAGCGCCCCCTCCGCCCCGGCCCAGGGCCGCCCGCCGGCGGCCACCCCGGCGATGGTGGCGGCGAGCAGCACGACGGCCGCCATCCCGGCGAACCGGGCCGTGCTCCGGGCGCGCTCGTGGAGCGCGCCGCTCGTCTTCAGCGTGAGGAAGACGGAGCCGTGGAAGGCGAAGACGGCGAGCGCCGCCAGCCCACCGAGGACGGCCAGGGGGTGGAGCAGACCGAGCAGACCACCCGTGTAACCGGCCGCGGACAGCGGCAGCCCGTGGGCGAAGTTGGTGAACGCGACGCCCCAGATCAGCGCCGCGACCAGGCTGCCGGCGAAGTTGGCGACGTCCCAGGTGCGCCGCCACCCCGGGCTGTCGAACTTGCCGCGGAACTCGAAGGAGACGCCGCGCACGATCAGCGCCAGGAGCACCAGGAAGAGGGCCAGGTAGGCACCGCTGAAGAGCGATGCATACCAGAGCGGGAAGGCGGCGAAGGTCGCCCCCCCGGCGACCAGCAGCCATACCTCGTTGCCGTCCCACACCGGGCCGACCGCGTTGAGGCAGAGGCGGCGGTCGGTGTCGTCGCGGCTCACCAGCGGGCTCACCATCCCGACCCCGAAGTCGAAACCCTCGAGGAAGAAGTAACCGGCCCAGAGCAGGCCGATCAGGGAGAACCAGAGGGCGCTCAGACCGGTGTACGTGGCCACTCCCGCCTCCTCAGTACACCAGCCGCGTGGGTGCCGGCGGCCCCTCGCCGGCGGCCGCCTCGTCCACCCGGTCGAGGGGGCGGTGAGCGGCGCGTGCCACCAGGACGATGGCCAGGACGGCGAGGACCGAGTAGACGGCCACGAAGCCGGCCAGCGCGGCCGCCACGTCCGCGGTGGGCACGGTGGAGACCCCCTTGGCGGTCTCCATCAGCCCGTACACGATCCATGGCTGCCGGCCCGCCTCGGTGAAGATCCACCCCGAGGCGTTGGCGATGATCGGCAGCGCGATCCCGGCGAGCGCCGCGCGCAGGAACCAGCGGCTGCTGAGCAGCTTCTTGCGCCAGCTCAGCCAGATCCCCCAGGCGCCGACCACGATCATCAGGATTCCCGCCCCCACCATGGCGCGGAAGGACCAGTACGTGAGCCAGAGGATCGGCGCGTAGTTGCCGGGGCCGTACTTGGCCACCTCCGCAGCCTGCATCTGGTTGATGCCGATCACTGTCCCGTTCCAGTCCAGGTCGGCGATCAGGGAGAGGAGGTGGGGCACCCGGATCTGGAAGATGGGCTGGCCGCTCAGGTTGCCGATGGTGAGCAGCGAGAAGCTGGCGCCATTCTGGGTGTTGTAGAGAGCCTCGGCCGCGGCCATCTTCATCGGCTGCTGCACGTCCATCAGCCGGGCCTGGAGGTCACCGGAGACCGCCGAGAGCACCACCGCCACCAGGAGCACGCCGCAGGTGAGGACGGCTGCCCGGCGGAACGCGTCGCGCTCGACGCCCTCGGTCGCGCGGCGGGCGCGCCAGATGCTGATCCCGAGCGTCAGCGCTGCGCCCGTGGCCAGCGCCGCCACCACGGTGTGGGCAAAGGACGCCCACAGCGTCGAGTTGGTGAGCAGCGCCCCGAAGTTGGTGAGGACCGCCTGGTCGTCCTCCACGGTGTATCCGACCGGGTGCTGCATCCAGGCGTTGGCGGCCAGGATGAAGAACGCCGACAGGATCGTGCCGATGCTGACGATCCAGATGGTGGCCAGGTGGAGGCGCGGCGACAGCCGCTCCCTCCCGAACACCCAGAGGCCGATGAACGTGGATTCCAGGAAGAAGGCGAGCAGCCCCTCGATGGCGAGCGGGGCTCCGAAGATGTTGCCCACGAACACCGAGTACGCCGACCAGTTCATGCCGAACTGGAACTCGAGGACGATCCCCGAGACCACCCCGACCGCCAGGCTGATCAGGAAGATCCGGCCGAAGAAGCGGCTCAGCCGGTCCCAGGTCTGGTCATGCCGGACCAGGGCCAGCGTCTGCATCACCGCCACCAGGACCCCCAGGCCGATCGTCATCGGCACGAAGAAGAAGTGGAAGACGGTGACCGCGGCGAACTGCCAGCGCGCGAGCTCCAGGGTCATGCCTCGGCCGATTCTCCGGACCCGGAGCACCTGCTGGCCAGGGCCGGAGGTCCCCAGTGAACGCAGGTCGCGGGTACTTGACGCTGCTACGCGGGCGGCGTTCCCGGGCGGCGCAGGTGGCGCGCCTGGAGGATCGGGTCGTACGCCACCGGCTCGACGCGCACCTTGACGTCCACCGCCACCGCGCCCGACGGGCTGACGATGACCGGGTTGAGGTCCATCTCGGCGATCTCCGGGAGCGAGCTGACCAGTGCGCTGATCCGCTGGATGACCTCGGCAAGCGCGCCGGTGTCGCAGGGCACGCTGCCCCGGTACCCGAAGAGGAGCGCCGACCCGCGGGGCTCGTGGATCAGCTCCTCCACGTCGCGGTCGGTGAGCGGCACTGCTCGGAACGCCTGGTCGCCGGTGAGCCCGACCGCGGTCCCGCCCGAGCCGAAGACCAGGAGCGGTCCGAAGTGGCGGTCCCGGACCACCCCGACGATGGTCTCCACGCCGACACCCAGCATCGGCTGGACGATCGCCCCTCCCATCTCGTCGCCGAGCCGCGCCTGCATGGTGTCGAATGCGGTCCGCAGCGCCTTCTCAGAGGCGAGGTCGGTGAGGACCCCGCCCCGCTCGGTCTTGTGGACCAGGTTCGCCGCGGCCGCCTTGAGCACCACGGGGTAGCCGAAGGACTCGGCGACGGCCACCGCCTCGTCGGCGGTGTCGACCCGCGTCGTCATCGCCACCGGCACGGCGATCGACTTCATGAGAGCGGCGGCGTCGACCGGCCCCAGCTGACAGCCCTCCGGGCTCGCCGCCAGCGCACGCTGGACGATCTCCCGGGCGGCGCCGAGGTCGATGTCAGGAGGCATCACCACCGTGCCGGGGTCGCGCCGCCGCCAGGCGGCGTAGTCGGTCACCATGCCGAGCGCGTAGGCGGCCGCCTCGGGGAAGGTGAAGACGGGCATGTCCCGGGATTCGCGCAGCCGCTCCTGGGCCTCACCGAAGACGGCGGCGAGCACCGGCTTGGTGGCCTCGCGGCCGACGGTGCGGATGGCCTGGGCGATGCCCGCGGCGTCGGTGTGCAGGGGCGTGAAGATGGTGATCACGGAGTCGACGGACGGGTCGTCGAGCACCGCGCGGAGCGCGGCGGCGTACTCATCTGGACCGCCCATGGCGGTCATGTCGATGGGGTTGCCGATAGCGGCGGCGGCGTTGAGCGTCGCCCGCAGCTTCTCGGTCGTCTCCGGCGCCAGCTGCGGGACCACCAGCCCAGCCGCCTCGCAGGCGTCGGCGGTGAGGATGCCGGCGCCCCCGGCGTTGCCCACGATGCCGACCCGGTTGCCGGCCGGGAGCGGGGCCGTGGCCACCACGCGGGCGACGTCGAAGAGCTGCTCCAGGGAGGCGACCCGGATCACCCCTGACTGGTGGAAGAGGGCGTCGACGGAGACGTCGGGCGAGGCCAGGGCGGCGGTGTGAGAGGCGGCGGCCCGGGCGCCGGCCGAGCTGCGCCCACCCTTGACCGCGATGATCGGCTTGCGGCGCGAGACCCGGCGGGCGATCTCCGCGAAGCGCTGCGGGTTGCCGAAGGACTCGAGGTAGAGGAGGATCACGTCGGTGCGGTCGTCCTGCTCCCAGTATTGGAGCAGGTCGTTGCCCGAGATGTCGATCTTGTTGCCGGCGGAGACGAAGCCGGACAGGCCGATGCCGAGCCGGGACGCCTCGTCGATCACCGCGACGCCGAGTGCCCCCGACTGGGTGAAGAAGGCCATGTTCCCGATCGGCGGCTGGCTGGGTGCGAAGGTGGTGTTGAGCCGGATGGCGGGGTCGGTGTTGATGACCCCCATGCAGTTCGGCCCGACCAGGCGCATGCCGTAGCTGCGGACGACGTCGAGCAGCTCGCGCTCCTTGGCGGCGCCGTCGCCCCCGGTCTCGCCGTAGCCGGAGGTGATGATCACCAGCGAGCCGACCCCGGCCCTGCCGCACTCGTGCACGGTGCTCAGCACGGCGTTGACGGGGACGGCGATCACGGCCAGGTCCACCTTGCCGGGGACGTCGCCGATCGAGGCCCAGGCGGGAACCCCGGAGACGTTGTCCGCGCTCTTGTTGACGGGGTAGACGCGCCCGTTGAAGGGACCCTGTATGAGGTTGCGGAGGATGGCGTGGCCGATGCCTCCGGGGGTGCGTCCGGCACCGATGACCGCCACGCTCGTGGGCTCGAGCACCCCGCGCAGGGCCGCCACCGAGGCCAGTCGATCCCGTTCGCCGCTGGCGGCCCGGACGCCCCGGGTGTCGCTGATGTCCAGGCTCACCCCGACCACACCCTGCTCCGGCGTCCCCACCCGCTCGATGAAGCCGGCATGGCGGAAGACGTCCAGCATCCGCAGGTTGTCGGACATGGTCTCGGCGCGGAACCGGGTGATCCCGGTGGCTCGCGCGATCTCGGCCAGGTACTCGAGGAGCAGCGAGCCGACCCCCCGGCCCTGGAACTCGTCGCCGACCACGAAGGCGACCTCGGCCTCCCCGGGCGCCGAGACGATGAAGTCGCCCACCCCCACCACCTGGCCGGCATGGAAGGCCCCGAGGTGGACGTGGGAGCTGACGTCGCTGCTGGTGAGCCGGTCCACCTCGGCGTCGGTCATCTCGCGTCGAGCGGAGAAGAAGCGGAGGCGGAGGCTCTCGGCCGACAGGGCGCCGAAGAAGGCGCGCAACGCCTCCTCGTCGCCGCCGTGGAGGGGGCGGATGGCGATGGCCGCGCCGTCCACGAGGGCAGCATCGGCACTCCAGGCGAGGGAGACAGGGGGTGGGCTGGTGGTTTCGATAGTCACGCTCCCAGCCTACGGAAATCCCGGGCCGGATGTCGTGGGCCGATGGTCACCGAGACGTCGGGGCCGGCACGGTGGAGGGCTCCCCACCCGGGGGTGCGCACCCAGCCAGGAGCGGGAGCCGCCCGCCTCGCTCCCTGCGGCCACCGGAAGCGCCGGGGAGAGCCCACACCATCGGCGCCTGGAGTCGCAGGGAGCTCGGACGGGTCGTGAACGCCGGGCCTGAGGAACCTCGCGGTTCCGGTGGGCCCACAGCCGGAGCATCCCCGCGCGTCGATTCCGGGGCCAGGGGATAAGGTCACCACTCTGATTGGGACCAGGTGTCCCGCCTCGGTGGGGGACCAGGCGCCCGGGCACCGGCGGCTCGCGGAGGGAGCGCGGGCCGCCGGGGTCCCGGCCTCGCGGCGCCGGATGGCCCTACCGGCACCCGCCCGCCGGAGGTCAGGATCAGATCCGCCCCGCCCGTCGCAGCGCGAGCAGAGAGGATGTTGCCCGCCCTCATCCACCATCCGGCCAGGTGGCGGCGACGCTGATGTCGCTCCTCCACTGGGGCCTCGCCTGCCTCTGGCTGCTCGGGATCATGGTCGTGGTGGTGCTGGTCCTGGCCCTGGTCGCGGTGACCGATCCGGCGCGACGCCACCGGTCGGGGACGGGCGCCGGGCGCCCCCAGCCCTGACCCCACGGGCTGGCGCCGCCCCCGGATGGGGCCGCCCGGACCCCGCGTGCCCAGCAACGGCAGGCTCCCCGGCCCGGCCGGACGATGACCGGGGACCCCAGGCGAGGGTCTCTTCGGGGCGAGCCAGAAGGCTGATGGGCGTACACTTCCGTGTGCATGGATTCCAGAGACACCATTCGCGTCCTGCTCTGTGATGATCATGAGCTGGTGCGGCTCGGCCTCCGCCGCCTCCTCGAGGTCGAGGATGACCTGGATGTCGTGGGTGAGGCCCAGGACGCCGACTCCGCTCTGGAGGCGGTCGGCCGGCTCCAGCCCCAGGTGGTCGTGATGGACGTCCGCATGCCGGGCCGCTCGGGGATCGAGGCATGCCGGGAGATCCGGTCCGCCTACCCCGACACCCACGTGCTGATGCTGACCTCGTTCGCCGACGACGAGGCGCTGTTCACGTCGATCATGGCCGGGGCCTCGGGCTACGTCCTCAAGCAGATCCACGGCGGCGACCTCGTGGGAGCCATCCGCCAGGTCGCCGGCGGGCACTCACTGCTCGACCCCCAGGTCACGGAGCGGGTGCTGGCCCGGCTTCGCGGCGAGGTGGTCACCCCCGGCGACATCATCAACGACCTGACCCCCCAGGAGCGCAAGATCCTGGCCCTGGTCGCCGAGGGCCTCACCAACCGGCAGATCGCCGAGCGGGTGCACCTTGCCGACAAGACCGTCAAAAACTACGTCTCCAACATCCTCATGAAGCTGGGTCTGGAGCGGCGCGCCGAGGTGGCCGCCTTTGTCGCCCGGCGCAAGGAGAGCCAGCCCAGCGAGTGGCCCTGAGGCCGGCATCCCGGGCCATCGGCCTCCTGCGTCAGCTCCGGGCGGAACGGGCCCTGACCCGCGCCCGCTCGGCGTAGTGCTTGCGCCAGATCAGCTTGTGAACCGGGATCCAGCGCGGGATGTCCCGCAGCCCGGGGATGAAGGGGACGAGCAGCAGGCCGAGGCTGAGGACGGTCATGACCAGCACCACCAGCAGGTCGCCGTTGCTCGCCGCGTTGAAGGGCGGGATCTGGTACCAGAACGTGTAGAGCCATAGCCAGGCCTGGCCGGGGTAGCGCCCGGTCTCGTTCATCATGCCCCACTGGGTGCCGGTGAGATCCTGGGCCTGGGCCAGCCCGCTGAGGTAACCCCCGTCACCCATGAAGAGCAGCGGCTTGCTGTAGTCGGTCTGGTAGAAGTGGTCGCTGGTGAGGAGCAGGGCGTCGAGGCCCCCGGTGCGGGCCAGGCCGAGCAGCCGGCTCATCAGGGTCGGTACCGGTCCGTAGTCGCCGCTCGCCACGGTGACCTGGCTGTTGACCACGGTGGCGTTGCCCAGCGCCGTCATGTAGGCGTCGAGCCACGTCTGTTGCTGGCTGGTGCCGGCTGCGTTGTACGTGGTCAGCGCCGAGGCCAGGGTCTGGTCGCCGACGGTCGCCTGGGAGAGCGGCTCGATCACGTAGTCGAAGGAGGCGTTGATGGCGACGTGGATGCCGGCCCACTGCTGGGGGTCGATCGGTCCCAGGCTCTGGAGCGAACCCGTGCCGTCGTTGTACGGCGGGCCGTACTCGGCGGTGGTGCTCTGCCCGGCCAGCTCGCTGGCGGCGGTGGTGACGAAGTCCACGGGGTCCGCCTTGGCCCAGGATTGGATGGTCGCCGACGGGACGTCGGGAGAGGAGAGAATCGCCGAGAGCACCAGCACCACGGCCAGCAGGCCCACGGTGGCGATGGCCAGCTCCTTGAGCAGGTCGTAGGGCGCCGTGCGGACGCCGCGGTAGTAGTCGTCCTTGGAGACCTGGGGCCGGCGCGCTCTCATGGAAGCTGCCCTCCCGCTCCTGGCTGCTCGGGCACATACGGATCACCGATCGGGCGGACCACTCCCCGGCTGCGCACCTGGAGGATGTGGAACACCACGAGGATGGTCACTCCGATCGGCAGCAGCATCACGTGGAGGCCGTACATCTGGCCGAAGTTGAGGACGTTGAAGAAGCCGCCCAGTCCGGTGGCGTTGACCGCATCCTTGGCGTTGACCGCGATCCACTGGGAGTCGAAGTTCTGCTGGACCAGGTAGCCGGTGAAGGCGGTGACGATGCTGAACAGGAAGATCACCACCCCGACCATCCAGGTGGCGGCCCGGCCGTCGCGCCAGCCCGCGCCCCAGTACTGACCCCAGAGGTGCAGCACCATGAAGATGAAGAACATCTGGACCGACCAGAAGTGGACGCTGTTGACGAAGTGCCCGAGGCTCGACGTGTGCCACCAGGCCGAGCCCATGAAGGCCAGCACACACCCGCTCGCCACCACCCACACCAGGGCGGCGATGGTCACCACCCCGAAGACGTAGACCCAGGAGCCCACGTAGGACGGCTGCCGGGTGGGGAGCAGCTCCTCGACGGTGAGGCGGCGGCTCAGGCGGTCGCGGACCGCCGCGGTCCAGCCGGGTTCGAGCGCCGGGGAGCCGCCGGCTTGGGGGCCACCGGTCGACCCGGGCGCCCCTCCCGCCGCGTCCGCGGCCTCACTCATCGTCGTCGGCGCCGTGGTGGTTGCCCCCGTGCGGGAAGGGGGCGATCAGGGCCAGGGCGAAGAGCAGCAGCATGACGCCGATCAGGATCAGGTTGGGGAGCGAGATGAGGATGAATCCCCAGTGGAGGTAGGGGGCCGGGGCGTTCACGTGGATCCTCCCTGAGCGGCAGCCCCCCGGACCGTCCGTCGGCCCTCGGTGCGCCGTCCCGTTAGACCCTAACACTGACGGCGGTTTCCCACATCCATTAGGGTCCTAGGTTGGTTCTTCCCCCGGGACTTATGACCATGGCACGGACCCCGGTCCGGGCGGACCATGGACGCCACGGAGATGGCGAGATAGGTCATGTCGACACCCGCGGACAGGCTCTTCCTCATGCTCGACCCGCGAACCCGGCGGGTGGTCGACCTCTGCACCGGCCCGGCCGAGAGCGGGGATTGCCCGAGCTACGTCTCCGGGCAGTCGCTTCCCTGCGAGGGGTTCCGGGTCGTCCCGGTGCGGCAGACGTCGGCCAACGGTTTGCCCTTCCTGGTCGGCCTCTGCGAGGGCACCCGCTGCCCCCTGGCATGGGTCAACGCTGGCCTCTCCGAGGCGCCCGCCGCGGCGGCACCGGACGGACCAGACCCGAGCGGCCAGAAGCCGGCCGAATGCCACCTCGGCGCCCCGCGGGCGTCCTTCCACCCGGCCGTCTGATCGCGCTGACCCCGGAGGCGGTCAAGCCGGCGGGGGAGCCGCTCAGACCGTCCGGATCGCCGAGATGAGCGCCTCCCACCTCAGGCGTCGCGGCCCTCGTCGCACACGGTCCGGAATTCGCAGCGACGGCAGCGCCAGCTGCTCGGCTTGGGAGGGAAGTCGTGGAGGCGGCGGGCGTCGGCCAGCTCCCGGGCGACGCTCTCCACCTGGAAGTGAAAGCCTCCCAGTGCCCGGGAGTCGAAGGTCAGCCGGCTGACCTGGGCGGTCTGGAGCCAGTGCAGCTCGACCGTGACCTCCTCGCTCCGCCGCTCGCGGGCCATGGCCACGGCGTAGGCGCGGACCTGAAGGTCCTTGCGCAGGTCGTCCTCATCCCGGGGCGGGCCGGTCTTGTAGTCGACCACCACCCGGGCGCCGTCCCGCCCCCGGTCGACACGGTCGAAGCGGCCGCTGACCCCGCCGGCGGCGACGCTCAGGGTGAAGGGCAGCTCCACCTCCTGGGGGTCGGCGCCGCGCCATCCCGGTGAGGCGGCGTAGCGGCGGAGCTGCTCCTCGCCCAGGCCGCGCAGCTCGGCGTGGGCGCCCTTGGGGCCCCGGGACGTCTCCCAGGTGCCCGCCCAGAGCGCGGCCGCCTCCTCGGGCCCGGCCTCCGCACCGCTCTGGCGCAGCGCCGCCAGCGCCTGGAGGACGGTGTGGATGAGGATGCCGTACCAGGCCTGGGCCGACTCGGGGACCGGCAGGCGGTAGACGCTGCGGTAGGCGTAGCGGCGGGGGCAGTCGCGGAAGGCGACCAGGTCGGAGACCGAGGCGTGGAGGGGTGCCGCGGGCGCACCGGCCGTGGCGGCAGGCTGGCGGCGCGCGGGCGGCCGGCTCCCCTCGATGGCGCGGCGAACCACCCCGCTGACGCGAGCGAGCCCGGCGAGGAACGGACTGGGCCGCTCGTCGCGGAAGGAGTGCGGGTAGCGCCGCGAGTGGACCAGGACCAGCCGGTCGCGGGCCCGTGTCGCCGCCACGTAGAAGAGGCGGCGCTCCTCGTCCCGGCTGGCCTCGCCCTCGGGGGCGGGCTCGGGGACCAGCTCGTCGGGGAGGGCGAGCCGCGTGGGGAAGCCGCCCCTCCCCGGCCAGCGATCCTCGCTGCAGCGTCCCAGGAAGACCACCGGCCACTCCAGGCCCTTGGCGGCGTGTGCGGTGAGCAGACCGATGCCCGTCTCGCCCGAGTCGACGGTCGCGATCTCATCGGCGGCGCTGCTGCTGCGCAGGATGTCGAGGTAGCGCAGCGCCAGCCCGAGGCTGCGATCGTTGCTCCAGTCGGCGAAGCCCTCGAGCAGCTCGCCGAACTTGTTGAGGTTGGCCCCGATCTGGGCCCGCGTCGCCGGGTCGGCATCGTCGAGGACGCCCAGGAAGTCGCTCCCCTCGAGGGCCGCGTAGAAGAGGTCGCGAACGTCGTCGCGGGCGGCCTGACCGTGCAGCTCCACCACCAGGTCCACCAGCCGGCGGGCGGCCACCAGGTCGTCGGGGCTCAGCTCGGGAAGGCCGGCGGCGATCACCGCCGACAGCGGCAGCTCGCGGTCCCGGGCGGTCTGGCCGAGGGCGAGACGGCCGGCACTGCTCACCGCGAAGGAGGGCAGGTGGAGGCAGCGGAGCAGCGCCTGGGAGTCGCCGGGGTCCTGGACGGAGCCGAGCAGGGCCATCAGGTCCTTGATCTCGCGGCGCTGGAAGAAGCCACGGCCCCCGTGGACCACGTAGGGGACCCCCTCCTCCTGGAGGGCGCGGGTGGCTGCCTGCATGTCGTCGTGGCGGCGGAAGAGCCAGGCGATGCCGCCGGGGTCGGTCCCAGCGTCGAGGAGCCGGCGGCACTCCCGGGCCACCTCGACGACCTCGGCGCGCTCGTCGTCCGCCTGCCACACCTCCACCGCCCCGCCGGGGCCGCGGTCGGCGACCAGCTGCTTCTCGATGCGCGACCCCGCCGGGGCCGCCGCGATGACGGCCCGGCTCGCCTCCACGATCTCCTCGTAGGAGCGGTAGTTGCGGTTCAGGATGACCCGCTCGTACTTCGGGTAGATGCGGGCGAAGCGGTCCAGGTTGGCGAGGGAGGCGCCCCGGAACTTGTAGATGGACTGGTCGTCGTCGGCGACCACCAGCAGGTTGCCCCGCTCCCCGGCCAGCGCCTCGACCAGGCGGGCCTGGGCGTAGTTGGTGTCCTGGTACTCGTCGACCATGATGTGATCGATGGCTCCGGCCACCGCCTCGCGGATGTCGGCGTGCTCGCGGAGCAGGCGCTCGGCGTAGAGGATGGTGTCGTCGTGGTCGAGCACCGCCCGCTCCAGGAAGGTGGCCTCGAGGCGGCGGTAGACGTCGGCGCACTCACGGTGCCGGGTCAGCAGCTCGCGCTCCAGGCTGTCGCCGGCCCCGGCCAGCCGCTCCTCCGCCCAGGCGGCGTAGGCGTCGGGCGAGACCAGCTCCTGCTTGGCCTTCTCGATCAGGTAGAGGATGGCGTCGACGAGGTCGTGCGAGCGCAGCGGGTTGTAGAGGGTGGTGGGGCGGGTCTCGCCGAGGATGCCGTCGACCACCAGCCAGCGCTCCGCCTCGTCGGCGATCCGGAACGCCGGGGAGATGCCGATCCGCCAGCCCCAGTGCCGGAGCACACGTTGGGCGAAGGAGTGGTAGTTGAGCAGCGGTGGCTCGCCCTCGAACACGCCGTGGACCCGCTCCACCCGGTCGCGCATCTCGCCCGCGGCCTTGCGCGTGTAGGTCAGCACCAGCAGTCGCTCGGCGGGCACCCCCTGGCCCACCAGGCGCAGGAAGCGCTCGACGATCACCCGGGTCTTGCCCGACCCGGGCCCGGCCAGCACCAGGCAGGGGCCGTCACCGTGCTCGACCGCCCGCTGCTGCGCCTCGTCCAGCGGGGTGGGAGCGCCGGCTTCCGCCGCGGGCCGATCGTCGCCGGCCAGCCGCGGCGGCTCGGGCGGGCGATCGGACATCCGGTAATGATAGCTCATCGAACGTACATCCGTTTGCCGCCAGTGCCTCACGGGTGTTCGCCGGCAGCCTGCTAAAGTGAGCGGGCCGTTCGGCCATGGTGCGAAGCCGTGGCGCGCGCCGGTGGCCGCGGCCGCCGTGCCGGCCCTGCTCAGGGCGACCGGCTCCCCCCACAACCGTACCTGCCGCCGGTGGCGGCGCCGAGGAGGTGATCCCTCAACCGTGTCGGAGGTCAAGGTCCGCGAAGGCGAGACCTTCGAGAGCGCTCTGCGCCGCTTCAACAAGAAGATCAAGCAGAACGGCATCCTCTCGGAGGTGCGGCGTCGCGAGCACTACGAGAAGCCCTCGGTGCGCCGCAAGCGCAAGCTGGTGGCCGCCCGGAAGCGGCGGGCGAAAGCCGGCTGAGACGGTCGTGAGCGGTGGGGGGTTTCGCCGGCGGCGAGCCCCTCTCTTTCTGCGTCACCATCGCTCCCCTTTCTCTCTGCGCCACCATGAGGTCCTCATGCGGGTGACCGTGCACCGCTCGCCCAGCCTCGCACCCGCCGACCTGGCGGCGATCCGCGAGGGGGGGCTGGCACCCCTGCTGCGCCGGAGTGGCGATGCTCTCGGCGTGCCCGCGCGGGCCGGGCTGGCGCTGCGGCTCACCGGAGACGCGGAGCTGCGCCGGCTCAACCGCCTCCATGCCGGCGTCGACGCGGCCACCGACGTCCTCGCCTTTCCGGGAGAGAGCCGGGAGTGGGTCGGCGACGTCGCCATCTCGGTGGAGAGGGCGCGCGCCCAGAGCCCGGACGCCGCCTGCGGCGAGCTGCGCCTGCTTGCCGTCCACGGGCTGCTCCACTGCCTGGGCCACGACCACGACGAGGCCGGGCGCGCCGCGCTGATGACCGCCGAGACACGCCGCCTGCTCCCCGGCCAGGACGTGCCCGACCTGGTCTCCCACTAGTGTCCGGTACAGGTCACCCGGCGGGGAGGATCAATTGGCGCTGATCATCGGTCTGGGCAACCCCGGCGGCGAGTACGCCCACACGCGGCACAACTGCGGCTGGATGGTGCTCGACGAGCTGGAGCGCCGCGGCCGTTTCGGCCGGGCGCGCCGTGAGGGTCCCGCACGGGTCCAGACCGGAACCGTCGACGGCTACGACCTGGTGCTTGCCCGCCCCACCACCTTCATGAACCTGAGCGGTCGAGCCGGCGTCCATCTGGTGCGCGTGCTCGGCGTCCCGGTGCCCGACGTGGTGGTCGTCCACGACGACGTCGACATCGCCTTCGGACGCCTGCGTCTCCGGCGCGGCGGCTCGGCGGGGGGCAACCGCGGCGTCCGCTCGCTCATCGAGTCGTGGCAGACCCCCGACTTCATCCGCATCCGGGTCGGGATCGGCCGGCCCCTCGAGGGCGAGGACACCGTCGACCACGTGCTGGACCCCTTCACGCGCGAGGAGCGCGAGGCGCTGCCCGGAATCCTCGGCCGCGCCGCCGACGCCGCCATGGCGATCGCGCGTGACGGCCTGGAGCGGGCCATGACCGAGTACAACCGCCCCCTCCCGCCGGCTGCGGGAGGTGACGAGGGGGCCGGCACTCGGTGATTGAACCGCACCCAGGTGGCGCCCCCACCCTGGCCTCCCGCCTGGATGGCATCGCCCCCCTGAAGGCACTCGCCGCCGGGTCCCTGCACGGCCTCGGCGGGGTGCCCCCGGCCGCCGTCGGGCTGATCGCGTGGTGGGTGCGGCGGCATGCGTCGGGTCACGTTCTCGTCGTCAGCACCGACCCCGAGACCGTCTATGCCGACGCCCGCCTCTGGGGCGGTGAGGCCCACCTCGGGCTCTGGCCCGCCGCCGACACCCCCGGCTTCGACCGCATCCCTCCCTCCGAGGAGGTGACCCGCCGCCGGATCGCGACGCTGGCGCTGCTCCGCGAGCCCGAGCCGGCACTGGTGGTCGCCTCCCCCGCGGGTCTGCTCCGGCCCACCCTCCCGGTCACCGCCCTCGCCGCCACCGGCGAGCTGCACCGGGGCCAGCGGGTCGGCCGCGACCAGGTGCTCCGCCGCCTGGTCGACCTCGGCTACCGGCGGGTTACCGCGGTCACCGCTCCCGGGGAGATGGCGGCGCGGGGTGGGATTGTCGACGTCTTCGGGCTGGACCGGGGCCGCCCCTGGCGGGCGGAGTGGTTGGGGGAGGAGGTGGACGAGATCCGCGCCTTCGACGTGGACAGCCAGACCTCGGTGGCGCGGCTCGAACGGGTGCGGCTGCTCCCCGCCCGCGAGCTGGACCTCAGCGCGGAGGCGGTCCGGGCGGCTCGGCAGGCCGTCGCCCAGCTCGACCTCGGCACCTGCCGGCCTGAGGTGCGCGAGCAGTGGGAGCGGGACCTGGCCCAGCTCGAGCTGGGCGGGTACGACGAGGGGGTCGACGTCTTCGCTCCGTATCTCAACGGGGGGGCGAGCCTCTTCGACCATCTGGGTGAGGGCGCCCTTGTGCTGGTCGCCGGAGGCCCCGAGCGGGCCCACCGGGCCGCGCTCCGCCACCTCGAGGAGAGCCAGGGGCTGCGCGACCAGGAGGAGGCGCGCGGCGAGCTGCCCGCTGGCGCCCGCAGCGGGCTGCTCGGCGCGGAGATCCTCGACCTTCCCCTCGGGGGCGCCGTCGACCTGGAGCCCGGCGACGTTGAGGGCGCCGCCACCGCCGGCCTCGGCTGGCACGGCGCCGAGCCCTACGCGGGACGCTGGGACGCCTTCGCCGGGACGCTCGGCCAGGAGCTGGCGGCGGGCGGCTGCTGTGTGGTCGTCTCCCGCCAGGAGGGGAGGGTGGTGGAGCTGACCGGCGAGGCGGGATTGGCGCCGGCGCTCGTCGACGACTCCGACGCGGAGACGCTCCCGGCCGCAGCGGGCGCCCTGGTGGTCACCGCCGGCGAGGTGTCCGCCGGGTTCCGGGCGCCCGAGATCGCCCTCGCCGTGTTCAGCGACCACGAGCTCTTCGGGGTGGTGAAGCGGCGCGGGTCGCCGCTCGCCAGGGGGGCGCGGCGCGCGGAGTCCACGTCGGCGCGGGGAGCGCGCCGGGCGGCCGCGGGGCGGGCGGCGCCCGGATTCGTCCTCGAGTTCGCCCCCGGGGACCTGGTGGTCCACCGCGACCATGGCGTCGGCCGCTTCGTCGAGATGCGCCGGGTGGCGGAGGCGGGCGTGGCCGGCGGGGGAGGGGAGGGCCGCGGCGCGGAGGCCCCCGAGGACGGGGGCGGGGCGGCCGCCGCCTCGGGCGGAGCCGAGCAGGAATACATGGTCCTCGAGTACGCCGACGGGGACCGCCTCCTGGTCCCGGTCCAGCACCTCGACCGGATCGACCGCTACGTGGGTGGCTCGGACGCCCACCCCGCCCTCTCCCGGCTGGGCACCGGCGAGTGGGAGCGGACCAAGCGGCGGGTCCGCGAGCGCACCGAGGCGGTGGCCCGCGAGCTGCTCGCCCTCTACTCGCGCCGCGAGGCGGCGCCCGGTCACGCCTTCTCCGCCGACTCCGACTGGCAGCGCGAGCTGGAGGGGTCCTTCCCCTTCGAGGAGACCCCGGACCAGGTGCTGGTCCTGGACGACATCAAGCGCGACATGGAGGCGTCGCGGCCGATGGACCGGGTGGTCTGCGGCGACGTCGGCTTCGGCAAGACCGAGCTGGCCCTGCGCGCCGCCTTCAAGGCGGTTGCCGAAGGCCGCCAGGTGGCGGTGCTGGTGCCCACCACGGTGCTCTGCCAGCAGCACTTCCTCACCTTCTCGGAGCGGCTCCGCCCTTTCCCCGTCACGGTGAACCAGCTCTCCCGCTTCTGCACCGAGGAGGAGCAGCGGGCGACCTTGCTCGGGCTGCGCGCGGGCACCGTCGACATCGTCATCGGCACCCACCGGCTGCTCCAGCACGACGTCGAGTTCCGCAACCTGGGGCTGGTGATCGTCGACGAGGAGCAGCGCTTCGGCGTCCTCCAGAAGGAGCGCTTCAAGGAGCTGCGGGTCGCGGTCGACGTGCTCTCCCTCTCGGCCACTCCGATCCCGCGCACCCTGCACATGGCCCTGGCCGGCATCCGCGACCTCTCGGTCATCCAGACGCCGCCCGAGGAGCGCCAGCCCATCAAGACCTACGTCACCGCGCGCGAGGGCTCCCTGGTCCGCGAGGTGGTGACTCGCGAGCTGGCCCGGGGCGGCCAGGTGTTCTTCGTCCACAACCGGGTGCAGACCATCGAACGAGAGGCTCAATGGATGCGCGACCTGGTGCCCGAGGCGCGGGTCGCGGTGGCGCATGGCCAGATGCACGAGGACCTGCTGGCGGCGGTGATGCGCTCGTTCATCGACGGCGAGGTCGACGTGCTGGTGTGCACCACCATCATCGAGTCGGGGCTGGACATCCCCAACGCCAACACCATCGTCATCGACGACGCCCACCGGCTCGGCCTGGCCCAGCTCTACCAGCTCCGCGGCCGGGTCGGCCGGGCCGGGCAGCGCGCCTACGCCTACCTCCTCTATCCGGGGGAGAGGACGCTCAGCGAGCGCGCCGACAAGCGGCTCGACGTCATCGGGGAGCTGCAGGACCTGGGCGCGGGATTCAAGCTGGCGATGCGCGACCTGGAGATCCGCGGCGCCGGCAACCTGCTCGGCGAGGAGCAGCACGGCGAGATCGCCGCGGTGGGCCTGGAGATGTACAACCGGCTCCTCGAGCAGGCGGTCCACTCGCTCCAGGGACGCCCGCTGGAGGAGGCGCCCGTCCAGGTGACGGTGGCGCTGCCCCAGCCCGCCTTCCTCCCCCGCGCCTACATCGCCGAGGAGCAGCTCCGGCTGCGCTGCTACCAGGACCTGGCCGGCTGCGTCAACGAGACCGAGCTGGAGCGCCGGGCCCGCGGGCTCGCCGACCGCTTCGGACCCCTGCCGCCCGAGGCGGAGGCGCTCGTCTACTCGCTGCGGGTGCGCCTGCTCGCCGCCGCCGCCGGGGCCCAGTCGGTGGAGACGTGGCGGGGGGACGCCGGCCGCCGGATGGCGCCGGACGCCGCCGACGCTCGGAGCACATCGCGGCTCGGGGCGGTGGTCCAGCTCCCCTCCGCGCACGGCCTCGACCTGGAGGTGGTGGCCCGGCAGCACCGCGCCTTCACCGAGACCTCGCCCACCCGCGTGTACGTCCTTCCACCGTCGGGACGGGGGCCGGACGCGGAATGGCAGGATGTGCTGCTGCGGGTCCTCCGCGAGCTGGGCCGGCTGGCCCGAGCCCGCCAGGCCGTCCCCGCATGAGGTTGGGAGAACTGCCGATGACGCCGGGCAGCGCCAGGTCGAGGAGCGGTCGTGAGGGTGGTGCTTCGCTTCGGCCCGGCCGTCGGGACGGCCTGACTGCCGTCCCGCGTCCTCCGCTCGGCGGCGTTGCAGCCGCCGCCTGCGCAGAGCCTTCGCTGCGCACGCACCCCCACGACCGCACATCTGCAGGGCGCCATGCGTGACGAGGCGGCGCAGTCGCTGCGCGACCTCAACGAGGTGGTCGAGCGGCTCCGGGCCCCCGGCGGCTGTCCGTGGGACCGCGCCCAGACCCACAGCTCGCTGCGGCCCTACCTGCTCGAGGAGACCTACGAGCTGCTCGAGGCGATCGACGGCGGTGCCCCCCCCACACTCCGCGAGGAGCTGGGCGACCTGCTGCTCCAGGTGCTGATGCACTCCGCGATCGCCGCCGAGCGGGCCGACGGTTTCGACATCGGCGATGTCGCCGAGACCACCCGGGCCAAGATGGTCCACCGCCACCCCCACGTCTTCGGCACCACCTCGGTGTCGGGCGCCGAGGAGGTGGTCGTCAACTGGGAGAAGCTGAAGCGCGTCGAGAAGCGGGAGCGGCTCTCCCTGCTGGAGGGCGTCCCGCACGCGCTGCCGGCGCTCGCCTACGCCCAGGGGGTGCAGAAGCGGCCCGCCCGGGTCGGCTTCGACGAGACGCCCAGCGTCGCCGACGCCCTGGCCTGGCTCCGCGACGGGGTGGACGCGCTCGCCGAGCTGGCCGCCGCCGCGCCGCCGGCGGCCAACCGGGGAGCCGATTGGTCGCCCGGCGGTGCCGACACCAGGAGCGGGGAGGGCCTGGACCCGCCCGCCGAGGGGGCCCTCAGCGCGGCCGGGACCACCGCCGGCCACCAGCCACCCCCACCTCCGGCGGCCCCGGCCCTGGAGGCCGCCATGGGCGAGCTGCTCTTCGCCGCGGTGGCCCTGGCCCGCCAACTCCGGGTCAACCCCGAGGACGCGCTGCGCGGCCGCGCGGGCACCTTCGCCGACCGCTTCCGCCGTCTGGAGGCTGCCGCCCGGACCGACGGCGTCGACCTCCATGAGCTGACGCCTGACGAGTGGCGTGCGCGATGGGAGGCGGCCGGGTAGCGCTTCTCCGTGCGCTGGGACGACGCGGGGGTGCGTGCTCCGCTCGGCCCGGCCGTCGGCGCGGCCTGACTGCCGCGCCGCGCCCTTTGCTCGGCGGCGTTGCGACCGCCGCCTGCGCAAAGCCTTCGCTGCGCACGCACCCCCGCGTCTCCCCGCCGGTTTCCGCCGCCGGGTCTCCGCACCACGAAGATGCGCGGACCCGTTGCGGTTTCGGCGGCGCCGTTGCACACTACGGTTCCCCGCGGCCAGTCCCCCCCCACGTCTTCAAGGCCCGCCATGAACTCTCCTGTTCCTCAGCGACCCCGCCCCTTCACGGCGCGTCGCCTCGTCGCCTTGGTCGTTGCCGTCGCCTGCGGCTGGGTCGCCTACGCCCTCTACGGCGAGGCCGCCCAGGACCACGCGGCGCAGGTCCGCGTGACCCAGCTCCAGCAGGCGGACGCCGCCCTCCAGGCGCAGATCGCCCAGCGCTCGCAGGAGATCACCCAGGCGCAGAACGCCGCGTGGGTGGAGGACGAGGCCCGCAAGCTTGGTTACTACTTCCCCGGCGAGAAGGTCTACGTCGTCGCCCCCGGCGGCAAGTCGGAACCGTCGTCGGCGGGTGTCAACGCCTCCAAGATCACCTTCCAGCCGACGCCCACTCCGACGCCGGTCCCGACCCCCACGCCGACCCCCAGGCCGAGCGCGTCGGCGTCCGCCTCCCCGCCCGCGGGGACTCCGTCCCCCACGCCCTGAGCGGCGCCCGCCTGTGCACGCCCGCCCTCCCCGGCGGGGCGCGGTGATCCCTGCGCGAGGAGAAGGGGTCCCCGCCCCGCCCCCGGCGTGGCCGACCACTGCCCTGGCCTGTGAGAAGATCAATGACTCCCGCCCCACTGCGGCGCGGACCGGGCGGCCCGCGCTATGCTGCCGGAGCGGCGTGGAGCAGTGGAAGCTCGTCGGGCTCATAACCCGAAGGTCGCTGGTTCGAATCCAGCCGCCGCAACCACTCCACCCCCCTGCGCCGGCCTTCGCATGGTCGCCCGTCCCAGCCCCGGCGCTCTCTCCGGCGGTATAGCTCAGGTGGTAGAGCACCCGGCTCATACCCGGTATGTCCCTGGTTCGACCCCAGGTACCGCCACGCCGGCGCACCAGCTGCCCCCCCGCGAACGGGTCGCCGCCGTCGCCCGGGTCCGCCGCGCGGTCGCCTCCGCCGCCGACCGGAGGGGGGTCCTTCTGCCCGGTGAGACCGTGGTGGTGGCCTGCAGCGGCGGGCCCGACTCGACGGCGCTGGTCGATGCCCTGGCCCGGCTCGCGCCTCCCCGCGGCTGGAGGCTCCACGTGGTCCACGTCGACCACGGTCTGCGCCCGGGCTCGGGCGCGGAGGCCCTCCCGGTCGCCGCCCTGGCGAGCCGGCTCGGTCTCGCCTTCGAGGCGGTGCGGGTCGAGGTGGGCGCCGGAGCGTCCCTTCAGGATCAGGCCCGCCGCGCCCGCCATCGCGGTCTGGCCGACGCCGCCGACCGGGTCGGGGCCAGCGCCATCGCCCTGGGCCACACCGCGGACGACCAGGCCGAGACGGTCCTGATGCGGCTGCTGACCAGCGCCACGCCGTGGAGCCTGCGCGCGATGGCCGAGCGGGAGGGCCGCCTGGCCCGGCCGCTGCTGCGGGTCTGGAGAGAGGCGACCATCGCCTATTGCGCCGCGCTGGGGCTGGATCCCCTCGAGGACCCGAGCAACCGCGACCCCCGGTTCCTGCGCAGCCGGGTCCGCCACGACCTCCTGCCCGCCCTGGAGGCGGTCTTCCCGGGCGCCCGGCGGCGGCTGACCACCCTCGCGGAGCGACAGCGGCGCCTCCAGGGACAGCCGGCGGCGGGGGGCCCCCGGGGTCAGGCCCGACAGCCGGACGGCGGGCCTGTCGCTTCCTGATCGCGGCCTCCGCGCAATTCGAAGCCCCTGCTATAGACTGGCTCGGATGCGCAACTCTCGGCGCCCGTTCACCTACCTGCTGCTCCTCCTCTCGGTCGTGGTGATCGCCGCGATCGTCTACGGCAAGACCGGCCCCACCGCGGTCACCAAGAGCGAAGGCCAGCTGGACCAGGCGGTCCAGCTCTGGGCGTCCAACCACGACGCCGCCGGCGCCATCTCCAACAGCCAGACGACCGAGATCAGCAGCGACGGGAGTACGGTGACCTGGTATGACAATGCCGGAAGCCTCTACACCACCAACATCGACCAGAGCACCGAGGCCACCAACGAGTTCCAAGAGGTCGACTACACCAACTATGCAGTACAGAGCGGCGGCTTGAGCGCCCTTCTGGAGGCCCTGCTCCCGTCCCTGGTGCTGATCGGGATCATGGTCTTCTTCGTCTGGTGGATGCTCCGCCAATCCCAGGCGGGCAACAACCAGGCGATGTCCTTCGGGCGCAGCCGGGCCCGCCTGCTGGCCGGCGACAAGCCGTCGATCACCTTCATGGACGTCGCCGGTGTCGACGAGGCCAAGACCGAGCTGGGCGAGATCGTCGAGTTCCTCAAGTACCCGGACAAGTTCACCGCGGTGGGGGCGCGCATCCCCAAGGGGGTGCTCCTGGTCGGTCCTCCCGGCACCGGCAAGACCCTGCTCTCCAAGGCGGTGGCGGGCGAGGCCGGAGTGCCCTTCTTCAGCATCTCCGGCTCGGAGTTCGTCGAGATGTTCGTCGGCGTCGGTGCCAGCCGGGTGCGCGACCTCTTCGACCAGGCCAAGAAGAACTCGCCGTGCATCGTCTTCGTGGATGAGATCGACGCAGTGGGCCGGCAGCGCGGCGCCGGACTGGGCGGCGGCCACGACGAGCGTGAGCAGACCCTCAACCAGCTGCTGGTCGAGATGGACGGCTTCGAGACCTCCACCCACGTCATCGTCATCGCCGCCACCAACCGGCCCGACGTCCTCGACCCCGCCCTGCTCCGCCCCGGCCGTTTCGACCGCCACGTCATGCTCGACCGCCCTGACATCCGGGGCCGCCGCGCCATCCTGGAGGTCCACTCCCGCAACAAGCCGCTCGACCCCAGCGTCGACCTGGAGGTGCTCGCCAAGCAGACCCCGGGATTCTCCGGCGCCGACCTCTCCAACCTCATCAACGAGGCCGCGATCCTGGCTGCTCGCCAGAACCGCAAGCTGATCAGCATGCCCCACCTCGAGGAGGCGATCGCCCGCGTCATCGCCGGTCCCGAGCGCAAGAGCCGGATGATCAGCGACAAGGAGAAGACGACCATCGCCTACCACGAGATGGGCCATGCGCTGGTCGGGATGACCCTCGAGCACACCGACCCGGTGCACAAGATCTCCATCGTCAGCCGCGGCATGGCCCTGGGCTGGACGCTCTCGCTGCCCACCGAGGACAAGTACCTGGTGAGCAAGGCCGAGCTCCTGGACCAGCTCGCCCAGATGCTCGGCGGGCGCTGCGCCGAGGATCTCATCCTCGGTGAGGCCAACATCACGACCGGGGCCAGCGACGACATCCGCAAGGCCACCGACCTCGCCCGCAAGATGGTCACCGAATGGGGGATGAGCGACAAGCTCGGTCCCCGCACCTTCGGGGAGCGCCAGGAGATGGTCTTCCTGGGCCGCGACCTCGGTGAGCAGCGCAACTACTCCGAGGACATCGCCTCCGAGATTGACCAGGAGGTGCACCACCTGGTCGAGACCGCCTTCCTCCGTGCCAAGGAGGTGCTGCGCGGCCGCGAGGGCGTGCTGCGCCTGCTGGCCACCCGCCTCACCGAGGTCGAGACCATGGAGGGGGTCGAGATGAAGCGGCTCATCGACGAGTTCGAGGGCCAGCAGGAGCCGCCCGCCGCCGAGCTGGGGACGGTCGCCGCCGGAGCCTGACCGCCCCCGGGGTGTGAGCGCCGACGGCGTCTGCAATCGCCCCGCCCCGGAACCTCGGTGATTCCGGTGCCCACCACCGTCTCGCTGACGGGGTGGCGTCGGGATGCGACCGAGTCGCGACCGTACCGTTCGCCACCGTACCGGCCGCGGCGGGAGACTCCGCTGGATGGCTGATGTCACCTGTTCCAGGTGCTGGCTCTGGCAGCCGCTGGGGCGATCGACGACCTGCAGGGCCTGTGGCGCGCCGCTGATGACCGCCCAGGGGATGCTGGTGAGCCCGGCGGTGGCTCAACCGGCGCCGCCCGTCCCTCCGCCGGGATACCTCGCCCAGCCGCTCCCGCCCGGCGTCCCGATCCCGGCACCGTACCCCGGCTGGTCACCCGCGGGCTACGCCGGCATCCTCTCGCCCGGGTCCGACCGGAGCACCGACTGGGTGCTCTGGGTCCGCATCGCCATCGCGGTCCCGAGCCTCCTCGGCGCTGCGCTCCTCATGCTCGTGGGGCTGCTGGTGCGTCAGATCACGCTGCCGGCCAGCGCAGGAACCGTCCCCCAGACCGTGGACCTCGGCCCCGCCATCGTGGTCGCGGTCGTCGCCATCCTGGCGGTCACCGCACTCATCGTCTGGCTGGCCAAGTTCGCGGTGGTCCGGGCCATCCTGCTCCTCCTCGTCGCCGTCGGCGTCGTCTCCGTGCTCGCCCAGATGGGCACCGCGGTGTCCGCCGACCGGATCGCCTTCCTCATCGACCTCGGCTGGGACATCGTCTACGGTGCCCTGCTGATCCTCTCCCTGGTCTCACCGCGGCCCCAACCTCTCTGATCTGGATCGACCCGCTGCCGCCGGACAAGGCGGCGCGGCTCGCCCGGCAGGCTGCCGCCCCCTCGCCGGCAGGGCCCGGGTAGGCGCCGGAGCCCGCGCTACACTGGAGCGCGGTCGGCTGCGCCCGTGCGGGGTGTGCCCGGGGACGCCAGCGGCG
Organism: uncultured Actinomycetes bacterium; assembly: GCA_964508345.1. Classification (GTDB taxonomy): domain Bacteria; phylum Chloroflexota; class Dormibacteria; order Aeolococcales; family Aeolococcaceae; genus Changshengia. The sequence continues at coordinate 94,810 of CAZDTK010000003.1, forward strand.
CCTCGAGGCGATCTGCACCGGCTCGCGCGGGGCCGTCCGCTCCAACCAGTCCGCTTGGATCCTGAGGTGACCGAGACGGTGAGTGCCCGCGACGGGGAGACGCCCGCGCTGAGTCCGCTCGCGGCCGGGCAGCCGCTTCTCCAGGCGCGAACACCGCATGGCTCGACCCTTCCCGCGACCGTCGCCTTCGTCGGTGCCGGGAGGGCAGCGGGGGCGCTGGCGGTTGCGGTGTCCGCAGCCGGCCACCCGGTGGTCGCGATCGCGAGCCGCGACCCCCGGCGCGCAGCGGACCTGGCCGGACGGGTCGCCGCGCGCCCGGTGGCGAGCGCGCTCTCGGCCGTGCGGGCAGCCGACCTCACGTTCCTCACCGTCCCCGACGGCGCGGTGGCCTCGGTGGCGGCAGCGGTCGCGGCGAGCGGCACCATTCTGCGCGGGCGCGGCGTCGTCCACTGCAGCGCCGGACTTGGCGTCGACGCCCTGGCGGCGCTCCGGCTCACCGGGGCGGCGGTGGGCAGCCTGCATCCCCTCCAGGCGCTGACGGGCGCGGAATCGGCCCCCCTTCTCCGGGGCGCGCTGATGGCGGTCGACGCCGACCCCACCCTGCTGGCACCGCTTCGTGCTCTGGCTGTCGAGCTCGGCGGCCGCCCGGTGGAGCTGCCGGCCGGCGCCCGGACCCTCTACCACGCCGCCGCGGTGCTGACCGGAAGCGCACCGCTCGTGCTGCTCGAGGCCGCCACCGAGCTGATGGTGGACGCCGGCCTGGACAGGGGCACCGCCGAGCAGGGGCTGCTCACGCTCATGGAGGGCGCCGTCGTCAACGCTCGCCGGCTGGGACCGCGCCAGGCGCTGACGGGCCCGGTGGTGAGGGGCGACAGCGCCACGGTCGCCGCGCACCTGGCGGCGCTGGCGGATCATCCCGACGCCGACCAGCTGTATCGCGCCATCACGCGCGCCGCCCTGCACCTCACCAGCCCCATGCCGCCCGTCACCCCGGAGGACATGCCATGCCCGTGACGATCCAGAGCCTCCTCGACCGCAAGCGTCGAGGCGAGCGCTTCGCGATGCTCACCGCGTACGACTACACGACCGCACGGATCCTCGCGGAGGCGGAGATCCCGGTGCTGCTCGTCGGCGACACGCTGGGCATGCTGATGCTGGGCTACCCGACCACGCTGCCGGTGACCATGGACGACATGCTCCATCACGCCCGCGCCGTCGCCCGCGGCGCGCCCGCGCAGCTGCTGGTTGGCGACATGCCCTTCAACTCGTACCACTCCAGTGACGAGCAGGCCATCGCCAATGCCGCCAGCTTCCTCCAGGCGGGGATGCACGCCGTCAAGATCGAGGGTGGGGGCAGGGTCATCCCGCTGGTGGCGAAGCTCACAGAGCGGGGGATCCCGGTCATGGGCCACCTCGGTCTCACCCCTCAGTTCGTCCACCTGCTCGGCGGGTACCACGTCCAGGGTCGTGAGGCGAAGGTGGCGGCGCGGATCGAGAGCGATGCCCGGGACCTGGAGGACGCGGGCGCCTTCGCCCTGGTGCTCGAAGGCGTGCCCCGCACCCTGGCGGCCGCGGTGACCGCTGCGCTCACCATCCCCACGATCGGGATCGGCGCCGGACCCGACTGCGACGGCCAGGTGCTGGTGATCAACGACATGCTCGGGTTGACCCGCGACCCGCTGGCCAAGTTCGTGAAGGTCTTCGCCCCGCTCGGTGACCAGGCGGTCGCCGCCGCCCGTGCCTATGCGGCCGAGGTCGCGGCGGGCATCTACCCCGACGATGCCCACTCCTACTCCTGAGCCGCGCCGTCCTGCCCAGCTGACCATGCCCGGGGAGCTGCGCCGGGAGTGCGACCGGGTGCGCACCGCCGGCATGAGCCTCGGCCTGGTCCCGACGATGGGTGCCCTCCATGCCGGCCACCGCTCCCTGATCCGGAGATCTCAGGCCGAGTGCGAGCGGACGGTGGTCAGCATCTTCGTCAACCCCACCCAGTTCGGGCCCGGAGAGGACTACGACCGCTATCCGCGCGACCTCGAGGCCGATCTCGCGTTCTGTGCGGATCTGGGGGTGGACCTGGTCTTCGCCCCGAGCGTCGCCGCCATGTATCCGGAAGGATTCTCCACGCGGGTCAATCTCCGGGGGGTGCTGGTGGAGACCCTGGAGGGGGCCCATCGCCCCGGTCATTTCGAGGGCGTCGCCACGGTGGTCACCAAGCTGCTGGCCGGCGCCCGGCCGGACCGCGCCTACTTCGGCCACAAGGACGCCCAGCAGTGCGCCGTGGTCCGCCGCCTCGCCGCCGATCTGGACCTGGGCGCCGACATCGTCGTCTGCCCGACCGTCCGCGACCCCGACGGGCTCGCCCTCTCCAGCCGCAACGTCCGCCTCAGCCCGGCGGACCGGCACGAGGCCCTGGCCATCCCGGCCGCCCTCGGCGTCGCGGATGCCGCCCACCGGGGCGGACAGACCGACCCGGAGACGATCCGGGAGCTGATCCTCCTCCGCCTCGCCGAGAGCCCGCACCTCGAGGTGGACTACGTGGCAGTGGTGGACGCCGAAACGTTCGAACCGGCCGCGGAGGTGAGCGTTCGATGCGAAATCCTGATCGCTGCTAGAATAGCCGGGACCCGGCTGATCGACGTGCTCACACCGGGGGCCGATGAGAGGCTGGCCGTCGGCGCGGGGGGGTGACCCCATCAGCCTGGATTCGGAGAGGAGCGAGCGTGCTGCGCACCATCGTCAAGTCCAAGAACGACCGCGCCACCGTCACCCGCGCGGATCTGGGCCACGAGGGTTCCTGCAGCTTCGATCCTGATCTGACGGACTCCGCCTGCGAGAACGCCGAGCTCAGCGATCACTTCGCGCGGGCCGTTCATGTCGACGCCGCCAAGCGTGTTCTCGCCGAGGCGATGTCGCTCTGACCGAGATGAACGCTCTGCGAGGCGCGGCCCCGGAGGTCGTGGTGATCGGCGGCGGCATCGCCGGGCTCTCGGCCGCGCTGGAGGCGGCGCCGCGGGCGCGCGTCCTGGTGGTGACCAAGGGGCCGGTCGACGACGGCTGCACCGCGGTGGCCCAGGGCGGGATCGCGGCCGCGGTCGGGCCCGACGACTCCCCCGAGCTCCATTTTCAGGACACCATCGCCGCCGGCCGCGGGCTCTGTGACGAGCGCGCCGTCCGGCTCATGGTCGAGGCGGCCCCCGCCCGCGTCGCCGAGCTGGCCGAATGGGGCGTCGAGTTCGACAGGGAGGGTGGCCGGGTCGACCTCCACCAGGAGGCGGCACACAGCCGCGCCCGCGTGCTGCATGCCGGCGGAGACGCCACCGGCGCCGCGATCGAGCGGGCTCTGCTCCGCCGCCTGCGCGAGAGTGGGGCGGATGTGGTCGAGAACCGGGTGGCCGTCGCGCTGGTAGTGGACGCTGGCCGCTGCGTGGGTGTCGAGCTCTGCGACCCGTCCTCGGGGGCCAGGGTGCAGGTCGGAGCGGGGGCGGTCGTCCTCGCAATGGGTGGCGCCGCCGCCCTCTGGCGGCACACGACCAACCCGGCCGGCTCGACCGGGGATGGCGTGGCCCTCGCCTACGAGGCGGGCGCCGATGTGGCCGACCTCGAGTTCCTCCAGTTCCACCCCACCGTGCTCGCCCTGGCGGGAGCACCGGCCTTCCTGATCAGTGAGGCGGTGCGGGGGGAGGGGGCCCTGGTCGTCGACGCGGCCGGCCGGCGCTTCCTGCTCGACACCGACCCGCGGGGCGAGCTGGCCCCCCGGGACGTGGTGGCGCGGGCGGTCTGGGAGGAGATGTCCAGGACCGGAGCCACCTCGGTGTTCCTCGACTGCCGCGGTGTCGGTGAGCGCCTCGCCGAGCGCTTCCCGACCATCGTCGCGACCTGCCGCGAGCACGGTGTCGACCCGGTTGAGCGGCCGATCCCCATCGCGCCCGCGGCCCACTACACCATCGGCGGGGTGGTGACCGATGTCGATGGTGCGACCACGGTGCCGGGGCTGTACGCCTGCGGTGAGGTGGCACGGACCGGGGTCCACGGCGCCAACCGGCTGGCCAGCAACTCGCTGCTCGAGGGCTTGGTCTTCGGGCGCCGCGCCGCCGCGGCCGCCGTCGCCGGGGTCGCCGGCCGCCCCGCCGGCGCCGTGGTCGAGCTGCCCGCGGTGGGTGTGGAGACCCGGCTCGCCGACATGGCCGGTGAGCAGGAGCTGCGCGAGCTGATGTGGTCGGCCTGCGGGATCAGCCGCACCGGCCAGGGGCTCGCGTCCGCACGAACGGCCATCGACCAGCTGAGGGAGGAGACGGGTGAGGCGGAGGCCGGGCTCGCGGCCCGCCGCCGCCACCTCGCGCGCACCACCGCCGGCCTCATCGTCGAGGCCGCGCTCAACCGACAGGAGAGCCGGGGAGCTCACCACCGCAGTGACTTCCCCACGAGCAGCGACCGCTGGCGTGTGTCCCACGCCATGCGGGCACAGAGAGGAGCAGACATTGTCCACGACCCTGCAGCCCATCACTGAAACGCTCGCCCCCGAGCATCTCGACACCCTGATCCGGGGGGCGCTCGAGGAGGACCTCGGGGCCGGCGACGTGACCACCGATGCCCTCATCCCGCCCGCCATGACCTGCCGGGGCAAGGTCGTCTGCAAGCAGGACGGCGTGGTCTGCGGGATGTCCCTGGCGCGCCGCGTCTTCGAGCTGCTCGACGAGCGCGTTCAGTTCGACGCCAAGGCCAAGGACGGCGAGAAGGTGCAGGAGGACCAGATCGTCATCCGCCTCTTCGGTCCCGCCCGGGCCATCCTCAAGGGCGAGCGGGTCGCGCTCAACTTCCTCCAGCATCTCTCCGGCATCGCCACCATGACCGCGCGCTACGTCAAGGCCGTGGAGGGGACCAAGGCGGTCATCCTCGACACCCGCAAGACCACCCCCGGGCTGCGCTCCCTCGAGAAGTACGCGACCCGGATCGGCGGCGCCGTCAACCACCGCTTCGGCCTCTACGACGCCGTGCTCATCAAGGACACCCACCTCGCCCTGGTTGGCGGTGTGACCCCGGCACTGCGGGCCATCCGCAAGGCCTACCCCGAGGACGACGTGATCATCGAGGTGGGCTGCTTCCAGGAGCTGCAGCAGGCCCTCACCGACAAGGCACCGCGCATCCTCCTCGACAACTTCTCGCCCGGTCAGGTGCGCGAGGCGATGGGCTTGATCCACGGCCGTGCCATCGTCGAGGTGAGTGGAGGCGTCCTCCCCAACAACGCCCGCGCCTACGCGCTGGCGGGGGTGGACTTCATCTCGGTGGGGGCGTTGACCCACAGCGCGGTGGCGCTGGACCTGTCGCTGAAGGTCACCCGCTATTGATCGCTGCCCCTCGCGTCGGAGGAGCCGGGGTGGTGCCTCGCTTCGGCTCGGCCGTCGGGACGGCCTGACTGCCGTCCCGTGTCCTTTGCTCGGCGGCATTGCACCTGCCGCCTGCGCAAAGCCTTCGCTCCGCGCGCACCCCGACGCCTCCTCGGGGGACAGCAGCCTGGGTCAGGGTGATGACGTCACGCGGCAAACGGGCGTTCCGAGCTGATCAGATCGCACCGGCGACGCAGACAGTTGCGGCTTCGGGGCCAGCCTGTGCGGGGTAGGCTGTGGCGCGTGGATTCCCCGGCGGAGCGCCCTTGGCCTGACGTCATCGCGGCTTACTGGCGCCGCATGGCAAGAGCACACGCCGCGTGGCCCGAGCAGGACACGGAGATGACTGACTTCTGGGCGTGGGAGGCAGTCGACTCGGTCTGGGTTGGTGGGGTGGCTGAAGCCATCGAGAAGCTTGTCCAGCTGGCCGATGCTGCCCCTGCAACCGAACTCCTTGTGTATCTCGGCGGCGGTCCCCTGGAGGACCTGGTTCAGCTCTGGGGAGGCGACCATGCGGCGGAGATCCTCTCGGCCGCCAAACGATCAGCCAACTTCGCGTCGGCACTCCGTTTCGTCTATCCGACCGGCCACGCATTGCTGCTGTGGGACCGATTGGACGCCCCGGCCGTCTAGGTACCTCTGCGCATCCTCGTCTGGCCGAAGCCAGATTGCTGAGAGCTCAGCCGGGCGAGCGCAAGCCTTCGAGCAGAGCCACTGATCAGCTGACCGCCAAGAGTGATCACCAGGCGAGTGACGTTTCCTCTACCCGGCAAGGGCCTGAGCTGTGTGCGTCTCAGCCTGCCCCACACTAGGGCGACGAAAAAGGTGCTAATGACGGTCGCCGCACCAGCCCACGGTCCCGCGAGATCGCGCTCGGGGACACTCGACCCAGACAACCTCGCGCATCTCGGGACCACCCGGAGCGGTAACGGTGACCCAGCCGAATCGGATCTGGTGCTCGCAAAGGGGGCTCAGGCAACTGGGCCAGCCCCCGTTGTGCCAGCTGCCGTCGGCATCCTCCCACCAGATCACCCCGCCGTCCATGCCGTACGACCACCCATCCACCGTCACGGTGGCTTCGGCGCTGATGATGCTGCCGCCCGCGCTCTGACTCCCCCCATTCGAGTAAGCGGTGCCTGTCGACGTGTGGACTGCCGGATTCAGACTGCCCAACACGTAGGCGCCCAAAGCGATGGCGACCACGACGGCCACCAGGATCGACCGTGTGACCAGCTGCCGCCTCACGGACCACCTCCAAACGACCCGTCCGGACCGGGTACTTGATGCTTCCTCAGAGCCTCAGTGTCGTCCTCAATGAGAAGCGTATTCCAGGCGTCGATGGTAAGGGCGTCTAGGGCATGGACTGCGTCCTCACTCACTGAATATCCGTTCCCAATGAGAGCCATCGCGCTTTAGGCGTTTGGGCGCGTAGGCCCGACTGGCTCCGCTCTTGATCGGGCAGGTTCGCGGACGACAGTGGCCCACAGTCGTGGGCGTGGGTCAGCATCGTGTGCACGCTCTCTCACCTCAGAGCGACGTCGCACCATCAAGATGATCCGCCAAGGGCGCCGCTCCAGTCTCGCCAGCGGTGCGCACCTGAGCGATTTCCCCAACCAGCGTGGGTCGCACAAGACCGCCGATTGCGACAGGACCGTCGGTAATGGTAATCATCAGGAGCCCGCCGCGCCGTGACAGCTGGCGTGCCGTAAGCGAGGTTCTGCCGAGACGCTCAGCCCAGTAGCGTCCGAGCGATGCGTTGACAGATGCGGTGACGGTGTCTTCTGCCAAGTTCGGTGGGGCAAAGAAGCGAGAAACGAAGTCCTCGTCGTCGCCTCGGGCAGTGAGAACAAGGCCTCGCTCGTGCAAAGCGGCGATTGCGCGGAGGTCAGGCTGGGCAGTCTGTACGGCCTCTCGATCACCCAGTACCAGGATCACGTCCTGATCCGTCCTCAGCGTCTCAATGGGTTGCGGGACGTCAAGGCTGTCAATGTCGACGGACATCGCCGATGGCGACGGGGCGGCTGCGGCCCGAGGTGTTGCGAGTGTCGATCCAGAGCGTGAGACGAGCTGAGGACCTGACGAAGACAACATCGTAATCTCAACGGCGTCCTCCCCATTGAGGAGCATGAAGCCCGCCGCTAGCACCCCTCGCACACTAGGATGCACCTCCTCCTCCGGCGTAAAGATCCGCAGCGTTGGGGTAGCCGCGACGGCCCCGTCCAACAGAAACGCGGTATCCGGGAAGCCAAGCGCGGTGGCGATGCCTTGCATGGACGGGCCATCACCGCCGTCGACCCCCAGGCGGAGAATCGGGACCGTAGCGCCAGTGCCGACGCTATCGGCAAAGACATCAACGAGAAGGAATTCCACGATATCTCTCCTATGTGACCATCGAGCATGTCGCGCCGTAGTACTGACGTGGCGACGGACGCCGCACCGCCCGCCCGACTTTCACGCGACGCGGACTCGGGCCGTGTGTCGCTTTGGCATGATCCAGCAGAGCGAGGCGATGTATGCTTCTGGTCACGGCACTTGATTCTGCTGACGCCACGTCTACGCCCCCCATGTTAGCGGGGTTATCCGCCGGCAAGATAGATAAGGCAGAGAACTGGAAGTCGAAGTTCGTGCTGTGAAAAGTGCTCGAGGAGGGCACGCCCGGATGAATCTCGGTAGCCTAGACACGGCAGGTGAGCACCACATACTGTATCTCTCTCGATGTCGATAGGGCGTCGCTGCTCACCACGAGATCGGCCGCCTCGGCAGGATGCTCGCGCTCGGCGTACCGCTCCTCGGCCGGCATCCAAACCTGCTCCCATTGAGATTGGGCCACCGTTCCATCTCGCTCGACGCCACGCTTCAGCCGCGTGGCCCGGTCCGCGGTACAGAAGATCGTGAATGTGTACGCGGTCCTAAGCTGCTCTTGGAGTGCGTAGACTCCCTCGACGATGACGGGCGTAAGGGCATCTGCGGCGATCCATTCCTTCAGCTCGTCACTGTCCCAGTCGTAGCGCTGATACCGGAACGGGCTTCCCGCATTCGCTGGCTCGAGCACCTGCGTCCACAACCGGCCAAGGTCGAAGCCCGGCGCAAGACCCGTCTCTGTCTGCCCACGCAAGTGCGTTGGGAGGAAGAAGTCGTCTGTATGGACGATAGAGCAGCCGGGGAGCCAGGGCGCGAGCAGCCTCGAGAGGGTGCTCTTACCCGAGCCGCCCGGTCCGTCTATCCCGACTAGTACGCGTCCTCGCGGTCCCGACTGCCCATGGATAGCGGCAGCGAGGCTCGCAAAATTAAGGGGGGCTCCCTGTGGTCTCACAGTGCACATCCATCAGACCCGATATCGCACGGTTCCACGCGGCAGACTTCGTGACTCGTGACGTGCCGACTCCCCGTGCCCGTCCGCGGGGAGCCATTCAGGTGGCACTGACAGGCCATCATAGGGCGGGCTCACCGGCTGTTTGCCCCCGGCCACGGCCTCAGGACTGCTGGGTAGGCTTGCGCGTCCTCCCATGGCGAGGCTGACCTCTTCCGAAGCTACGTCGCTCGACGTGCGACCCTCCCTAGGCTTTCGAACACCCCAGGGACGGGTCGCCTCTCTGTGTCGGGGAAGCCCCGCAGGTGTCCTTCACATCTCGAAGGCCGTGCACGCTGGCCGAGCCAGAGGAGCGGCGTCCCGTGTGGCACCGACGGTCATCCCTCACCCCTCGAGGACGGCGACCAGCTCCTCCTGGAGCAGCCCCAGGGCGAGCAGCACCCGGTACTCGGGCGAGCGGCGCACGGTCTCGTCGGCGCGCAGGTCCCAGCCGTCGTCCTCGACGCCGAGCAGACCGCCGGCGGTGAGCCGGAGCAGGTTGAGGCCGCGCACCCAGGCGAGCGCCTGCTCCTCGGTGAGCGCGGTGACGTCCTCGCCCGATCCGAGGCTCGCCCGGATGACGTCCAGGTCCTGGTTGCGGCTCCGGTCGACCTCGGGACGCACCCAGCGGTCGTACTCCCTCTGCATCTCGGCGTCCTCGTAGGCGACGGGGACCGTCCGCGGCACCTGGCCGACCTTGGCGGAGAGCTGCTCGACGATCATCTCCAGCGCCGCCCGCTCGTCCCGGTCGAGGCGGAGCTGGATCCGCCCGCGTCGCTTGCGCACCGAGGCCACCCCGCGGCTACCCGCGGCCCAGGGTCGCCTGGAGACCGAAGCCGTGGAGGCGGGAGACCGACACCTCGGCCTGCTCGCGGGGCTGGGTGGCGACCACCGCCTTGCCCTCGTGGTGCACCTGGAGCATCAATCGGGTCGCCGTCTCGAAGTCGTACCCGAAGAGCCGGCGGAAGACGAGCACCACATAGGACATCAGCGTGATCGGGTCGTTCCACACCACCACGTCCCAGCCGGGATCGCGGAGGCTGCGCTCGCCGCCCGCCGGGACCTCGATCGGCGCCTCGGTGGGAGCGGAGGGCTGGGCTGTCGCCGGTGCCATCGGCGTCCAAGGTTAGCCCACCGGATGCCGAACCGGGGAGGACGCGGCGCCGAAGGCTCTAGCTGGCCGTCCCCACGTCGGAGAGGTTGAAGATGTCCTTCCACACCGCGTAGGCGGCGTGCACCTGCCGCGGGGCGGGTCCCTCGAGCACCGCCTGCAGCGGCAGCTCGCAGTTGTGGCAGATGATCCAGATCGGTCCTGGCTCGGTGATGCGCCGCTCGAGGCGGTGCTTGTGCCCGCATTCCTCGCAGGTGATCGTGACCCTCATGGCGTCCCCGAGGTTCCCACGGCGCTGCGACGCGCTCCCCGAGGGTCCTGTACTGCCCCGGTCACGAGGTGCAACGAAACCCTGACACTGGCACGCCGGGGCACCTCGGGTCCTGAGGGGCCCCCCGCGGCCGCCGGCGCGGCGACCTCCCCGGAGGGTCTCCGGCGCCGCCCGGAGGGCGGGGATACCCAGCCGGGCAGATGGCGCTACCCTGTTAGACTCCCCGTGTCGCACGGCAACGGCGCAAACGCGTCCGTTCAACGCCCCCAGGCGGCACATGGTTCCGGGCTTCGTGCCCACATCCCTCGGCCGGACGCTCCACCGGAGCGGCGGCCGAGAGAGACATAGAGGAGACAGTTGGCCCCCAGCGTCGAAGCCCCGGAGCGCGAGCCGCTCACCATGGAGGACCTTCTCCGCGAGGAGGAGGGCAGCGTCAAGACCCTCGCGTACGGCGACATCGTCGAGGGCACGGTGGTGCGGGTCGACCCCGATGAGGTGCTCGTCGACATCGGAGCCAAGTCGGAGGGGGTGATCTCCAACCGCGAGCTCTCCGGGCGCAACGAGGCCGCGGTCACCCTCAACCCCGGGGAGAGGATCAAGGTCTACGTCCTCCAGCCCGAGGACGACGAGGGCCGGGTGATCCTGTCGCTGCGCAAGGCCCGCGCTGAGTCGATCTGGCAGGCGGTGGCCGAGAAGGAGTCTGAGGGCGAGATCCTCGACGCCGAGGTGCGCGAGCAGAACAAGGGTGGGCTGATCGTCAACATCATGGGGCTGCGCGGCTTCCTGCCCAGCAGCCAGGTGGCCCGTCAGTTCTCCGGCAACCTCATGGAGCTGGTGGGCACCAAGATCCCGGTCAAGATCCTGGAGGTCAACCGCAAGCGCAACCGGCTCATCGTGTCGCAGCGCGCGGCCCAGGACGAGGACCGGGCGCGCCAGCGCGAGGAGTTGTTCGAGAAGCTCAAGGTCGGTGACCTGATCACCGGCAAGGTGAGCGGTCTGACCAGCTACGGTGCCTTCGTCAACCTGGGTGGGGCGGACGGCCTGATCCACATCAGCGAACTCTCGTGGGACCGCATCAACAACGTCTCCGACATGCTGACCGTTGGTGACGAGGTCAGGGTCAAGGTGATCAAGCTTGACCCCGAGCTCTCCCGCATCAGCCTCTCCCTGCGCCAGCTGAGCGACGACCCCTGGGACACGATCGAGGACCGCTTCCCACCCGGCAAGGTGGTCGACGGCGAGGTCACCAAGACCAAGAAGTACGGCGCCTTCCTCCAGATCGCGGATGGGGTCGAGGGACTCCTCCATATCAGTGAGCTCTCCTGGGATCACGTCGAACGTACAGAGGACATCCTCAAGATCGGCGAGCAGGTGAAGGTCATGGTGCTGAGCGCCGATCGCGCTCGCCGCCGGATCAGCCTCTCCCTCCGCCAGCTCCATGGCGGCGGTCCGGAGGGCCCGGCCGAGTACGTACCTCCGAGCTACGACCTCGGCGACGACACGGCGGCCGAGGCCGGCGCTGAGGACGGTGCCGAGGATGGCGTGGCCACCCCCGAACCGGCTCGGGCGCGGGGCGGCCGCCGGGCAGCGCCCGAGGAGGAGCCCGTGGCCGAGGAGGAGCTCGACGGAGCCGAGGCCGGGACGGAGCCGGGCGAAGCGGAGGCCGCCGTCGTGGCGGAGCCCGCCGCCGAGCCAGCGACTGTCCAGGCCGGCGTGGACACCGAGCCCGGCGCGGAGACCGAGGCCGGCGCGGAGACCGAGGCCGGCGCGGACACCGAGGCCGGGGCGGACACCGAGACCGGCGAGGATACCGAGCCCGAAGCCTAGGCCGATTCGCTCACCCGGGTGACGGGCCGGCACGCCCCTCCCGCGAATGAGCGGTGGGAAGAGTGGCGCGGCCCTGTGATGGGCATAATGGGGTGGTCGGAGCAGGTCCCGAGCTGACCCTTACCTTCCAGGACGGACGGGCCGGGCGGGGCACGGAGGCGGTCTTGTATCCCTTTGAGCGGTTCACCGAGAGAGCCAAGAAGGTGCTCACCCTCGCCCAGGAGGAGGCCGAGCGCTCTCATCACTCGTACATAGGGACCGAGCACCTCCTGCTCGGGCTCCTGCGCGAGGGCGAGGGGCTGGCCGCCAAGGTGCTCAACAACCTCGGGGTGGAGATCAACAAGGTGCGCAGCACCATCGAGTCGGTGCTGGGTCGCAACGAGCGGATCATCATCCAGCAGATCATTCCCACCTCCCGGGTCAAGAAGGTGATCGAGATCTCCTTCGAGGAGGCCCGGCGGATGGGCAACAACTACGTGGGTACCGAGCACCTCCTGCTCGGCCTGCTCATCGAGGGCGAGGGGATCGCCGCCCACGTGTTGGAGGATCTCGGCGCCAACCTCGACAAGGTGCGCGCGGAGATCGAGCGCCTGCTCCACGAGTCAGGGGTCGAGGAGGAGACCAAGGAGTCTCAGAAGAAGCCGAGCAAGACCCCGCTGCTCGACCAGTTCTGCCGTGACCTCACCGAGCTCGCCCAGAAGAACCAGCTCGACCCGGTCATCGGCCGGGCCATGGAGATCGAGCGGGTCGTCCAGATCCTCTCGCGCCGGACCAAGAACAACCCCGCGCTCATCGGCGAGCCGGGGGTGGGCAAGACCGCCATCGCCGAGGGGCTCGCCCAGTCCATCGTCCTGGGCAACATCCCCGAGTCGCTGATGGGCAAGCGCGTGCTCACCCTGGACATGGGCGGCCTCGTGGCCGGCACCAAGTACCGGGGCGAGTTCGAGGAGCGGCTCAAGAAGATCCTCGACGAGATCCGCCAGTCCCGCGAGGTGGTCCTGTTCATCGACGAGCTCCACACCCTGGTCGGGGCCGGTGCCGCCGAGGGCGCCATCGACGCGGCCAACATCCTCAAGCCGGCGCTGGCGCGCGGCGAGATCCAGTGCATCGGGGCGACCACCCTCAACGAGTACCGCAAGTACATAGAGAAGGACGCCGCCCTGGAGCGCCGCTTCCAGCCCGTCTACGTGGACGAGCCGACCCTCCAGGAGACCATCGACATCCTGCACGGGATCCGGCCCCTGTACGAGAAGCACCACCGGGTCAAGATCACCGACCTGGCGCTCAAGGCCGCCGCCGACCTGTCGGTCCGCTACGTCAGCGACCGCTCCCTGCCCGACAAGGCGATCGACCTCATCGACGAGGCGAGCGCCCGGGTGCGCATGAAGCTGACCACCACTCCGGACGAGCTGCGCGCGATGCAGAAGGAGATCCGCGAGCTGGTCACCCAGAAGGAGGAGTCGATCGCCGGTCAGGACTACGAGACCGCGGCGAGCTTCCGGGACCGGGAGAAGCGGCTCAAGGAGGCCTACGTCGCCGAGGAGATGGCCTGGCGCGACAAGCTGGGTGCGACCGTGCCCGACGTGACCGAGGAGCACATCGCTGAGATCATCAGCTCCTGGACCGGCGTCCCCGTCTCCCGGCTGGTCGAGGAGGAGACCACCAAGCTGCTCCACATGGAGGATGAGATCCACAAGCGGCTCATCGGCCAGGAGGAGGCGGTCAAGGTGATCTCCCAGGCGGTGCGGCGGGCCCGCGCCGGCCTCAAGGACGCCCACCGGCCGATCGGCTCGTTCATGTTCCTCGGCCCCACCGGGGTGGGCAAGACCGAGCTGGCCCGCTCGCTGGCGGCCTTCCTCTTCGACAACGAGGACGCGATCATCCGGCTCGACATGAGCGAGTTCATGGAGCGGCACTCCACCGCTCGCCTGGTCGGATCTCCGCCCGGATACGTCGGCTATGACGAGGGCGGGCAGCTCACCGAGGCGGTGCGCCGCCGCCCCTACAGCGTCGTCCTCTTCGACGAGATCGAGAAGGCCCACCCCGAGGTCTTCAACATGCTGCTCCAGATCCTCGAGGACGGCCGGCTCAGCGACGCCAAGGGCAAGGCGGTCAACTTCGCCAACACCATCGTGATCATGACCAGCAACCTGGGCGTCGCCAACCTCAAGGGCAACATGTCGCTCGGCTTCCAGCCGGCGCTCGCCGACGAGTTCGCGGCCACCCATGAGCACGCCAAGATGCGCGACTCCATCATGGAGGAGCTGAAGCGCGCCTTCCGTCCCGAGTTCCTCAACCGGGTGGATGCGGTGGTCGTCTTCCACCGGCTCACCCACGAGCAGATGCGCCTGATCGTCGACCTGATGATCGCGCGCGTCGCCACCCACCTGGAGGCCCAGGAGCTGCAGCTGGTGGTCGCCGACGCCGCCAAGGACAAGATCGTCGAGGAGGGCTTCGACAAGGTCTACGGGGCCCGGCCGCTGCGCCGCGTCATCCAGAAGGTCATCGAGGACCCGCTCTCCGAGGAGCTGCTCCGGCTCAAGCACGGCCCCGGTGACACCGTCCAGGTCGAGCTCGTGGACGGTGAGGTCAAGATGCACCTGGTCTCCAAGGCGGGCCGCCGCGAGCGCGGTGAACGCAAGGAGAAGGCCGAGGCCGCCGCGGCGGCGCCCTCCGAGTAGAGGGCGCTGCGACGGGAGAGACGGGGGACCACTCCCCGGCGGGCACGCCCCGCGACATCCCCGGGCTGGTCGCCCGGATGACCCTCGACGAGAAGGCGTCCCTCACTGCCGGCATCGACTTCTGGCACACCGCCGAGATCCCACGCCTTGGCATCCCCTCGGTCAAGCTGAGCGACGGTCCCAACGGCGCCCGGGGCGAGACGTCCAGCAACTTCCTTCCGGATACGCCGTCGGTCTGCATCCCCTCGGCGACCGCGCTGGGGGCGACCTGGGATCCCGACCTGGTGGCCCGGGCCAGTGCCGCCGTGGCCCGTCAGGCCCGCGACAAGGGGGCACGGGTGCTGCTGGCGCCGACCGTGAACCTGCACCGCCATCCCCTCTGGGGGCGCAACTTCGAGGCGTTCTCCGAGGACCCGGTGCTCACCGCCAAGCTCGCTATCGCCTACATCCGGGGCGTCTCCGAGCAGGGCGTGATCGCCACCGTCAAGCACCTGGTCGGCAACGAGACCGACTTCGAGCGCTACACCAGCTCCTCGGTCATCGATGAGCGCAGCCTCCGCGAGCTGTACCTGCTGCCCTTCGAGCACGCGGTCCGGGTGGGCGGCGTGCTCGCCCTGATGACCAGCTACAACCGGGTCAACGGACACCACGTCCCCGACACCGCGCGCTTCCTCACCGGGATCCTCCGCCAGGAGTGGGGGTTCCGGGGCCTGGTGATGACGGATTGGTTCGGTCTCTCCAGGACGGTCGATGCCGCCCAGGCCGGGCTCGACCTGGAGATGCCCGGGCCCGCCCGGTCGCGCGGAGCCCAGCTCGCCGAGGCGGTCCGCGCCGGGGAGGTCGAGGAGTCGCTGGTCGATGCCTCGGTCGCGCGCATCCTGAGCGTCCTCGAGGCGGTCGGCGCTCTCGACGACCCGCCGCTCGACGCCGAGCGGCCGGTGGATCGGCCCGAGGACCGGACCCTCACCCGGCGGGCCGCCGCCGACGGCATGGTGCTGCTCACCAACCGCGGCGTGCTCCCGCTCCAGCCCGGCGCCGCTCGCCGCATCGCCGTGGTAGGACCCAACGCCGACCGGGCGGCGATCACCGGGGGCGGCAGCGCGCGGGTCCGGCCTTTCTACGAGGTCTCGCCGCTCACCGCGCTCCGTGAGCGCCTCGGCGGGACCCACGAGCTCGTCCACGAGGCGGCCACCGACCCGGCCGGCATCGACCGGGCGGTGGAGCTGGCCCGCGGTGCCGACGCCGTTCTCGTCATCGTGGGCACGGACGGGGAGTGGGAGAGTGAGGGCTACGACCGCCCGAGCCTCGACCTCCCGGGCGCGCAGAACGAGCTGGTGGCCCGGGTCGTCGCGGCCAATCCCCGCAGCGTGGTGGTGGTCAACGCCGGCTCGCCGGTCAGCATGCCCTGGGCGGATCAGGCGGGCGCCCTCCTCCAGACCTGGTTCGCGGGCCAGGAGTACGCCAACGCGCTCGTCGACGTCCTCTTCGGCGAGGCCGAGCCGGCCGGGCGGCTGCCCACCACCCTGCCCACGTGCATCGAGCACACCCCGGCGTTCGGCAACTTCCCGGGCGAGATCAGCGAGGTCCGCTACGGCGAGGGCCTGCTGATGGGTTACCGCTGGTACGAGGCGCGCAAGCTCGCGGTGCGTTTCCCCTTCGGGCACGGCCTCTCCTACACGACCTTCACCATCGGCGTGCCGCGGCCGTCCAGCCCGCGTCTGGCGCCCGGTGAGCGGCTGCAGCTGGAGGTGGAGGTGACCAACACCGGGGGCCGCCAGGGGGCCGAGGTCGTCCAGCTCTACGTCGGTCCTCCCGGCGGCGGCTACGCCACCCCGGAGCGGCGGCTGCGGCCCGTGAAGGAGCTCCGCGCCTTCGCCAAGGTCTGGCTGGACCCGGGCGAATCGACCACGGTGCACCTCGAGCTGGGCGAGCGCGCCTTCGCCTACTACGACGCGGCCGACGAGGCGTGGGCGGAGCTGGCCGGCCGCCGCGCCAACCCAGCGGCTCACATGCACGACAGCCCCCTCCACCACCGCCGGGCCGGTTGGTACGTGGAGGGTGGGACGTATCAGCTGCACGTCGGGCGCTCATCGGCGGACATCGCCCACACCGTGGCGGTGGAGGTGGTGGGCGCTGCGGAGCCGCTGGATCCGTCGGTCCGGCCCGACTGAGGCCGGCGCGGCTCCGACGCCCCGCCCGCTGCCCGGCGGCAGCTGGATCGCGCCGGTGGTCAGACTCGGTCGAGGAGCTCGAAGACCAGGGTCATGGACTCGCTCAGCTCGACCGGCTCGGGGGTGATCTCCATGACGATGGGGCCCTCCTCCTCGGAGACCACGTCCCCGCCCCGAGGCGCCGCGCTGAACGCGCGCATCACGGTGGGCTTCGGTGCGGGGGCCTCCTTGCGCGATGTCCCGGTGAGGGAGGCCAGCGACTCGTCGAGGTCGGACATGACCAGGGTCCGGCCCAGCCTGCGCCCGGCGGCATCGGCGAGCCGGCTCGCCCGGGTCCGCGCGTTCTCCACCGCCTTGGCCCGCAGCTCGTCGCCGATCTCCTCGCGCTTGGAGATCTCGAAGACGGGGCCGCTGCTCGAGGAGACGTCATCGGCGACGAGCAGCGCGGGAACCGCTCCGGCCTTGGCCACCGCGACATCGACGCCGAGCGTGGCGGTGGCGGCGAAGCAGCGGCGTCGCCGCAGCTCCTCGCCCACCCGCTCGCCGATCTGGGCGGTGATCCCCTTGGGCAGGTGGGCCTTCTTGAGCTGGTCGACAACCTCCTGGCGGAGCTCGTCGGTGATCACGAAGTAGCGCTCGAACTCCTCGGCGACCGCGATGCGGCCGGCGGTGACGCAGCCGCGCTCGATGGCGTTGAGCTTCGACACCAGACCGCGGCGAGCGGTGCTGCAGCGGCGGAAGGCGGCGTCGCGGTCGGCGTCCTCGACCCGCACCGTGACCGTCCATTGGGCACGATCGGGGACGACCTTGGATTCGGCGTGACCACTGATGCGGAGTCTGTTTTCAATATCCATGAGTTCCCGATCCTGACGCGCCACGGGTGCTCCCGTCAAGGGGCAGGTCGTCGGCGGGTGCGCTGCGCTGACGCGCTACCGGCGCTCAGCGAGCGCGCTTGGTCTTAGCCTCTCCCCGCGGACGGCTCACCTTGGTCGGAAGTGGCGACGTGTGGGCGAGCGCGCGGTCGACCCACTCCCGTGCCACCTCCGGCGCGGACTGCCAGCCGGCGGCCAGACACGTGTAGCCGCGCATGGGCCTCCCCGGCATGGGCTCGAAGTCGGAGCCCCCGATCGCGAGCAGCCGCTGCCGGTCCTCCTCGTCGATGCGCACGAAGAGCGCGTCTCCGTGCAGTCCGGCGAACATGTTGCCGTTCACGAAGGCGGCCAGGTTGCCGAACATCGGGCGCGTGGTCACGCCGGCTGTCTCCGGCACCAGGGAACGGAACGCGGAGATCGTCCCCGGTCCCGGTCGCGGCATCCCTCCACTGGGCATCGGGCTCATCTCCGGTCTCCTTGATTCATGACGGGGGTCGCAGCTCGATCGCGACCCTGCCCACTCTGGCAGGGCAGGCCGGGGCTGGACGGGACCCACCCGGGCGGAGTATCGTACACATGTTCGCAAGGGGCCGGCGGGACGGGGGTCTGACCCCGGCTGGCGGCCGGAAGGCGAGTTCTGGGTACGCTAGGGTTGCCCGTGCCACACGACACCATCGACATCCGAGGGGCCCGAGAGCACAACCTCAAGAACATCGACCTGAGCCTGCCTCGGGACCGGTTGATCGTTCTGACGGGACTCTCCGGGAGCGGCAAGTCGTCGCTCGCCTTCGACACCATCTACGCCGAGGGGCAGCGCCGCTACGTCGAGTCGCTGTCGGCCTACGCGCGCCAGTTCCTCGGCCAGATGGAGAAGCCGGACGTCGACCACATCGACGGCCTCTCGCCGGCCATCTCCATCGACCAGAAGGGCACCAGCAAGAACCCGCGCTCCACGGTTGGCACCGTCACCGAGATCTACGACTACCTCCGGCTGGTCTACGCCCGGATCGGGCATCCCCACTGCCCGAACTGCGGCCGGGAGATCAGCAAGCAGACCATCGAGCAGATCGCCGACCAGGTCCTGGCTCTTCCCGAGGGCAGCCGGCTGATGGTGGCGGCGCCGATGGTCCAGGGGCGCAAGGGCGAGCACCGCGACGTCCTCGACGAGGCCCGCCGCAAGGGCTACGTCCGGGCCCGGGTGGACGGCGTGGTGCGCGATCTCGGCGAGACCATCACCCTCGACAAGAAGTTCAAGCACGACGTCGAGATCGTGGTCGACCGGGTGGTGATCGGTCCCGAGCTGCGCAGCCGGCTCACCGACTCCCTGGAGCAGGCGGCCAAGCTGAGCGACGGGCTGATCCTGCTCATCCCCACCGACGAGTCGGGCGCCGAGGGGGCTGCCGCGGACGGGGCCGGCGCTCCCGAGGGCGAGCCGCCGCAACCGGAGGGGGAGGGGGGAGAGGACGGCTCCCGGCAGAACCTGGCCGTCGGCGAGATGCTCTTCTCCCAGGACTACGCGTGCGTCTACTGCGGGATCTCGATGGAGGAGCCGGCCCCGCGCAACTTCTCCTTCAACAACCCACACGGCGCCTGCCCGGCCTGCACCGGCCTGGGGCTGCGCATGGAGGTCGATCGCGACGCGGTGGTGCGCGATCCCTCGCTGTCGATCGATGACGGGGCGCTCTCCGGCTGGACCAAGGGGCCGTCCCAGATGTGGGTGCTCGACGTCCTCCACACCGTCTGCCGCCACTACAAGATCCCCACCGACGTTCCCTTCCGCGAGCTCACCGCTCGCGAGCAGCGGGTGATCCTCTACGGGCTCCCCAAGGACGAGACGGTGCGGATGCGCTACGTCTCCCACACCGGTCGGAGCCACAGCTACGACGCCGCGTACGAGGGGGTCATCCCCAACCTCGAGCGCCGCTACCGCGAGACCGAGTCGGAGTGGGTCAAGCAGGAGATCGAGCGGCTGATGATGCAGAAGCCGTGCCCCACCTGCGCCGGCAAGCGGCTCAAGCCGGAGTTCCTCGCCGTCACCGTCGACGGGATGAGCATCATGGACTTCACCGCGCTCACGGTGGGGGAGACGCTGCGCCGCACCGAGAACCTGCATCTCACCGACCGCGAGACGCAGATCGCCGGTCGCGCCTTCAAGGAGATCCGGGAACGGCTCGGCTTCCTCCGCGACGTCGGGCTCGACTACCTGAGCCTGGACCGGGCCTCCGCCTCGCTCTCGGGAGGCGAGAGCCAGCGGATCCGGCTGGCGACCCAGATCGGCAGCAAGCTGATGGGCGTCCTCTACATCCTCGACGAGCCCTCCATCGGCCTCCATCAGCGGGACAATCACAAGCTGCTGGCCACCCTGACCACGCTCCGCGACCTGGGTAACACGCTGATCGTGGTGGAGCACGACGAGGAGACCATCCGCACCGCCGACTTCATCGTCGACATCGGCCCCGGGGCCGGGGAGCGGGGTGGCGAGGTCATCGTCGCCGGAACCCTCGACGACGTGCTGGCGTCACCGCGCAGCCTGACCGGACAGTACCTGCGCGGCGAGCTGCGGATCCCTATCCCCAGTCAGCGCCGGCTCGCCGCGGGCCGCGCCATCACCGTCCACGGGGCCACCGAGAACAACCTCAAGTCGGTGACCGTGCAGTTCCCGCTCGGGCTCTTCATCTGCGTGACCGGGGTCAGCGGCAGCGGCAAGTCCACGCTGGTCAACGACATCCTCTACCGCCGCCTGGCCCAGGCCCTCTACCGGGCCAAGGACCGGCCCGGCAAGCACGACCGGGTCGAGGGCATCCAGCACATCGACAAGGTGATCGACGTCGACCAGTCCCCGATCGGCCGGACCCCGCGGAGCAACCCGGCCACCTACGTGGGCGTCTTCACTGACATCCGCGACCTCTTCGCCAAGCTGCCCGAGGCGCGGATCCGCGGCTACAAGCCGGGGCGCTTCTCGTTCAACGTCGCCGGGGGTCGCTGTGAGGCGTGCTCGGGGGACGGGATGATCAAGATCGAGATGCACTTCCTGCCCGACATCTACGTCGCCTGCGACGTCTGCAAGGGGCGCCGCTACACCAAGGAGGCGCTCGAGGTCAGGTTCCGCGACAGGTCGATCGCGGATGTCCTGGAGATGACCGTCGACGAGGCCGCCGAGCTGTTCGCCAACCAGCCCCGGATCGTCCGCCGCCTGCGCACCCTCCAGGACGTCGGGCTCGGCTACATCCGGCTCGGCCAGCCCGCCACCCAGCTCTCCGGCGGTGAGGCTCAGCGGGTCAAGCTGTCCACCGAGCTCTCCCGGCGTGACACCGGGCGGACCCTCTACATCCTCGACGAGCCGACCACAGGCCTCCACTTCGCCGACGTCGAGAAGCTCCTGACCGTCCTCCACCGGCTGGTGGAGGCCGGCAACACGGTCATCGTCATCGAGCACAACCTGGATGTCATCAAGACCGCCGACTGGATTGTCGACCTGGGGCCCGACGGCGGCGACGCGGGAGGCGAGGTGGTGGCCGCCGGGACCCCGGAGATGATCGCCGGCGAGCCCCGCAGCGCCACCGGGACCTACCTCCGCCACATCATCGGGGGCGCCGAGGGCAATGGCCGCCACTCCCCCCGGCCGGGATCCCCCGCCGCGGCCCCGCCGGCCCCCCCGGCGCGGCCCCGGCGACCGAGGGCCCCGGTCGCCTCCCGCTGAGCCGGGGGTCACTCGGGCGAGGGGCCCATGTGCCCCGCGAGGCGTCAGCTGAGATCGGCGGCGAGGTGGGACTCCCTGTTTTGGTCGAATTGCGCTATTTTTCGCCCATGATCGAGCAGCTGCACGGTGGGGAAGATCGCCGGCAGCGGCTGCGCCGCCTCGATGACTGCCTGACCCTTCTGGAGCAGGCCCACGAGATGGAGATCACCGTGGTCACCGACCGCATGGCGACCGCCCTCTCGGACCGGGTGCCCACCGTCCACGCCGGGATGCTGGTCGCCGACGCCATCGAGGAGGTCCTGCGCGAGCAGGAGCCGTACATGGTCCAGGTCCGCCCCGAGGTCTCCCGGCGGATCCGCCGCCGTCGCGACCCGTTCGACGTCCGGCTCCTTCTCCAGCGCCGCTAGCCCCCCGGAGGCGGCCGCCCCCGGGGTGCGACCCCTGGGGACGAGGCGAGTACCATCGGGCGGGCGGTGAGCACGTACAACTTCGACCCTGAGCTGCTGTTCCGGCGCCGCCGCCCTCGGGTGGTGGGTTCGCCGCGTTTCACCCGGGGCTGGAAGATCGCGCTGATCGTCGTGGTCGCGCTCGCCGTCCTGGTCACCCTCACCGTGGCGGCCATGTGGCTGCGGGTCAATTACCTCTATCTCTCCAGCCTCGGCCACGCCAACGTCTTCTGGACCCCGCTCATCGCCCAGGTGATCCTCTTCGTGATCGGCTTCCTGATCACCGGCGGCCTGGTCGGAGCGAGCGTCCCCTTCTGGTCACGCGCGGCCAGCTGCATCGACGCCCCATCGGGACGTGCGACCTTCTGGGTCGGCGCGGCCATCGCCGTGCTCGCCGGCATCGGCGGCGGCTCCCACATGGCCGGCGACTGGCAGACCGTCCTCCTCTTCCTCCACGGCCATGCCTTCGGTGCCGCCGACCCCGTCTTCCATATGGACTACGGCTTCTACGTCTTCACGCTGCCGGTGATCGACGACTTCTCGGCGCTGCTCTGGGGCGCCGCGATCCTCGGTTTCCTGGGCGCGGCCACGATGATCGCCGCCAGCCTGATGGTGATCCACGCCCCCCGTGAGATCGAGTTCCAGCTCCACCCCGCGGAGGGGAAGAGGGCTGACGACGCGCTCCGCATCGGCACCCTGCACGCCGGGTTCGCCCTGGTGGCCATCTTCGTCCTGGCCGCGGCGGGGGCGCATTTCAACATCTACCACCTGGCGACCGAGCAGAACTCCCAGTACGCCTACGTCGGGCCCAACGCCACCGACCTCAACGTGCTCATCCCGGTGCTCAACGCCCTCTCGGTGATCGCCCTGATCTTCGCGGTCGCCACCGCCGTCCTCCTGATCCGGCGCAGCCGGCGGCAACCGACCTGGGGGACGGTCGCTGTGCTGGGTGGGGTGTTGGGTGGCTGGCTGGTGCTCGCCGGTGTGCTGACCATCATCCCCGAGGCGGTGTACACCGCGACCAGCGTCACCCCCAACGCCGAGCTGGCCCAGGCCAAGTCGATCGACAGCTACCTGACCGCGAGCCGCTACGCCTGGGGCCTGGAGACGACGGGCAGTCAGCCGAGCCTGCTCAACGAGCCCTTCAACAACGTGGTCACGCCCACCCTCAGCAGCCTCGCCGCCGATCCCACCACGCTGTCCAACGTCCGCGTTCAGGATCCCAGCGAGCTCCCCTCCGTCCTCAACCAGGTCGACCGGACCCGCGCCTACCAGACCTTCGACAGCAACATCACCATCGACCGCTATCCCAACGCCAGCGGGCAGGAGACCGAGGTGATGATCGGGGTACGGGAGATCGCCGAGAACGACATCCCCAACTCCAACTTCGTCAACAACACCTTCGTCTACACCCACGGCTACGGGATCACCGCGGTGTCCGTCAGCGAGGTGGGCGACGAGGGGGAGCCGGACCTCCTGGTCGGCAAGGAGCCGCTTCAGCAGATCGACCCCAGCGCCCCTCCGGCGCTCGGCTCGGTCAGCAATCCGGAGATCTACTGCGGTGAGCAGACCACCCAGTCGGTGGTCGTCAACACCAACCAGCTCGAGTTCAACTACCCGTCGACCCCGGACGCGTACATGCACGCCGGCACCGGGATGGCCGGCTTCTCGATCAACGACCCCTTCGACAAGCTTGCCACCTCGATCACGCAGTTCGGCGGTCTGAACCTCTTCTTCAGCGACATCCCCAACAGCCAGAGCACGGTGCTCCTGAACCGGAGCATCAGCCAGCGGATCCAGAGCATCGCCCCCTTCCTCAGCGTCGACTCCGACCCCTATATCGTGGCCGACCCCCAGACGGGTGACCTGATGTGGATCGCCGACGCGTACGTGGAGACCGGCAACTTCCCCGAGTCCGACAACATCAACGGGATCTCCTACCAGCGCAACGCCGTCAAGGCCGTGATCGACGCCCGAACCTGCGCCATCACCCTCTACGCGGTCGACCTCAACGAGCCGCTCACCGCCGCCTGGAACGCCATCTACCCCGGACTGCTCCACCCCATCAGCCAGATGCCGTCCTTGCTGGTCCAGCACCTGCGCTACCCGGAGGGCCTGTTCAGCAACCAGACCCAGGTCTACTCCCAGGTGCAGGTCGACGACACCCTCCCCGTCTCCAATCCCCAGGTGGCCTCCGACTTCTTCTCCAAGAACGACTTCTACAGCATCGCCCAGGGGCTGCAGCCGGACGGGACCGCCGTCAACAACACGCCCCAGTACGTGGAGCTGACCCTGCCCGGCAGTTCCACCCCCCAATTCGTACTGATGCAGACCTTCAGCCCCTACCGCAGCGGAAGCGGCGGCGAGGCCACCAACATGACCGCGTGGCTGGCGGCGGAGTCCGACTACACGACCACCGACCATCCACCCTTAGTCTCAGTGGACCTGGGCAACAACACCAACGTGCGCGGGCCCTACCAGTTCGACAACAACTCGAACACCGACCCCACCATCAGCCAGGAGCGCACGCTGCTCGGGGAGTCGGGCTCCCAGGTCGTCCTGGGCAACGTCATCGTGCTGCCCTTCGACGACGACTCTTTCCTCTTCGTGCGGCCCTTCTACGTCCTGCCCAACCAATCGAGCGGGGTGAGCTTCCCCCAGCTCCGCTACGTCATCGTCGGAACAGCGAACAGTGTCGCCGAAGGGACGAGTCTGCCCACCGCGCTGGAGTCCCTCTACAGCACCACGACGCTGCCCGATGGGCTGAGCGGCCCCAGCACGACGTCTCCATCGCCGTCGCCGAGCGCCTCGCCGTCCCCCAGCCCGTCGCCGGGGGCGAGCCCCACCGCATCTCCTTCCGGCTACACGGCGCAGGAGCTGGCGATCATCAGTGACCTGGTCACCCAGGAGGCGGACCTGCAGGCCGACTACAAGAACGGCGATCTGACCGCCGCCGGGCAGGCCCAGACCGCCATCAACAACGACATCACCCAGCTCGACCAGCTGCTCGCCGCCGGCGGGGTGACGCTGCCCACGCCGACCGCCACGCCGGCGCCGACGGCCAGCCCTTAGGGCGACGCTCCGGCCAACGCTCCCGCCGATGCCTCCCTCCGGGTGGGGTACCCTGCGGGGCCATGGAGGAGATCGCCCCGGGGGTGCACCAGCTCGACACCCTCCTCGGTGGGATGGACGGGGTCACCGCCGCATTCCTGATCGACGGGCCACTGCCGGCGCTGGTCGAGACCGGCGCGCAGACCTCGACCGCGACCGTGGTGGAGGCGCTGGCCGCGGCCGGCGTGGGCGCCCATGACCTCCGATGGGTGGTGGTGACGCACATTCACCTCGACCACGCGGGCGCCGTGGGCGACGTGGCCGCCGCCTTCCCCTCCGCCACCGTGGTGGTGCACGAGAGGGGCGCGCGCCATCTGGTGGACCCCTCCCGGCTGATCGGTTCGGCCGCCCGCGTCTACGGGCCGCTGCTGGACGGCCTCTATGGCCGCATGCGGCCGGTCCCCTCCGACCGCGTGGTCGCCGCCGGCGACGGGCTCACCCTGGACCTCGGCGGGGGGCGCCACCTGCGCCTGGTGGACTCGCCCGGGCATGCCAAGCACCACCAGGCGGTGCTCGACGAGGGCACGGGCACCCTCCTGGTGGGCGACGCGGTGGGGGTCCAGCTCGCCGGTGCCGGGGCGCTGCGGCCGGCCATGCCGCCGCCGGACTTCAACCTCGAGCAGGCGGTCGCCAGCCTGCGCGGCTTCCGGGCCCTGCATCCCACCCGGCTGGTGCTCAGCCACTACGGTCCGGTGGCCGATCCCCAGGCGGCCCTGGTCGAGGCGGAGGACGCCCTCCACCGCTGGGTGGGGGCCGCCGAGCGGGTGCTCCGTGACGACCCCGGGGCGGGTGTCGATGAGGTCGCAGCGGCTCTCGCGGAGAACTTCGCCACACCGCCCCCCGGCGCCGGACCCGAGGTGGTCCGCAAGGTCGAGGCGCTCAACGGGGTGCGCAGCAACGCGGCCGGGATCGTCCGCTACCTGGCGCGGCGCGCTTCCTTGGAGTCCGCTCCGTGAGCGACGCTCCGGCCCCCGTGCCGCCCCTGACGGCGGCGGACGCTCCCACCTCGGCACCCGCCAACCCGCTGGTGCGCCCCGGCCGGGGAGCGCGCCTCCTCGCGGCGGTCCTTCTCGCCGCGCTGATCGGGGCGTTCGGGGGCGGGGCGGCCGCCTGGGCCATCTACCAGCACTTCGGGCCCGTCCAGCGCATCGTCAACCAGGTGATCAACGGCTCGTCGACGGGCGCGGGTCAGACCGCGGGCCAGCTGGCCCAGACCGCCGCCGCCTCGGTGGTGACGATCGCCACCCAGCCGGTGACGTCGGCTGGACTGGCGGAGGGCACCGCCAGCCTCGTTGACGGAGTGGTGGTGAGACCCGACGGGCTGATCCTCACCAGTGCTCACGCGGTGTCGGGGGCGAGCCAGCTCCGGGTCGGGTTCCCCGATGGCGACGCCTACGATGCCGAGATCGCCGGGGTGGACGCCGCCCACGGTCTGGCCGTGCTGCGGATCCCCGGGGTGGCCGGCCTGGACGCCCTCCCGCTCGCCTCGACGGCCCCGGCGGTCGGCGACCAGGCGATCGCCGTCAGCCGGCCCGCCCGGGGCGGGCTGAGCGTGGGGGTGGGCACCGTGAGCGCGGTGGGCCTCACCGTCACCACCGACAGCACCAGTGGCGCGGCGCTCCAGGACGCCATCAGCATCGACGCGTCCGCTGAACCGGACGCCGACGGGGCTCCCGTGCTGAACTCGGTCGGGGATCTGATCGGGGTCGTGGTCGCGATCACCCAGGCGACCCCGCCACCCGGGCTCACCGCGCTCTCGTGGAGCGCCGCCAGCGCCCTGATCGCCACCGCGTCGGGGGCGGCGACCACCCCGCAGGGGACGTTCGGTGTGAACGTCACCTACCTGGACCCCGCCATCGCCGCCGCCGCCGGGCTCACCCCGGGCGCGCTCATCGACTCGGTCACGTCCGGTGGGCCGGCCGCCACCGCCGGCCTCCAGACGGGCGACATCGTCACCGCCGTCAACGGCGTCGCTATCGATGCCGCCCAGCCGCTGGAGCCGGCGAGCCTCGGTCTCAGCCCCGGGGACACGGCCGAGATGTCCGTGGTGCGGGCCGGGGCCAGCCAGACCGTCGCGGTCGTGGTGGGCTCGGCCATCTGAGCCCGGGCTCCGCGGCCACTGCCCGGGCGCCCCGCACCCGGCTAAGATCGCTCGGACCGTGGAGATCACCTATCTCGGCCTCTCCTGCCTGCGTCTGCGCGGCCGCGACGTGCAGGTGCTGATCGACCCGCCCGTGACCACCCTGCCGGGGCTGGGACGTTCCCGCCCCGACATCGTCGTCCGCACCGAGGGCGAGACCATCCCCGACCAGCTCCGGCCTCGCGAGGGTCACGCTCAGGAGGTGAGTGGGCCGGGCGAGTTCGAGGTCCGCGGGGTGACGATCCGCGGTCTGCCCGCGGGTGGGACCACGATCATGCGCATCGAGGTCGACGAGGTCCGCGTCGCCGCGCTGGGCCGGCTCGACCGCCAGCTCACCGAGGAGGAGGTCGACGAGCTCGGCCAGGTGGATGTGCTCGCCGTGCCGGTGGGAGGCGTGGACGCGCTCGGTGCCGTGGCCGCCACCAAGGTCGTCAACGCCATCGGTCCGTCCATCGTCGTCCCGGTCCGGTACCGCAGCAGCGGGGTGGCGGGCAGCGGTGATTACGAGCCGCTCGACCGTTTTGCCAAGGAGATGGGACTGACCGACGACACCATGCCCGCCCAGCCCAAGCTCACCCTCACCGGTTCGATGGGCGTAGCTGAGGAGACCCGGGTGGTGATCCTCGAGCCGCGGGGCGCCGCCTGAGCCCTGCCTGGCGCCGGTGCCTGGCTCCCGGAGCTCCAATGGTGGCGCGTCCCCATTCCTTCGATGGCGATCGCATCACGTTGTCCGGGTGCCGTGTCACGAACATGCGTCCCTGCTAACATCGGTAAAACCACGGCACCGGGAGGTCTCGACTTGGCCAAGTTCGTGTTCGTGACCGGCGGTGTCGTCTCCTCCCTGGGCAAGGGAATCACGGCTGCATCCATCGGCACCATCCTCAAGGCCCGCGGATTGCACGTCGGGATGCAGAAGCTCGATCCGTATCTGAACGTGGATCCGGGCACGATGTCGCCGTACCAGCACGGTGAGGTGTTCGTCACCGATGACGGCGCCGAGACCGACCTCGACCTCGGCCATTACGAGCGCTTCGTGGACGTCCCGCTCTCCCAGGCGAGCAACGTGACCACCGGCCGGATCTACGCCAGTGTGATCGCCAAGGAGAGGCGCGGCGACTATCTCGGCGGCACGGTCCAGGTCATCCCCCACATCACCAACGAGATCAAGCAGCGGGTGCTCCGGGTCGCCGAGAACGAGCTGCCCGAGCCCGAGGTGGTCATCGTCGAGGTCGGCGGCACCGTCGGCGACATCGAGTCGCTCCCCTTCCTGGAGGCGATCCGCCAGTTCAAGAACGACGTCGGCAGGGGAAATGTCTGCTACGTCCACCTCACGCTGGTGCCCTACATCGCGGCCAGCGAGGAGTTCAAGAGCAAGCCGACCCAGCACTCGGTGAACACCCTGCGCTCGATCGGCATCCAGCCGGACGTGATCGTGGCCCGCAGCGAGCATCCGATCGGGGAGAGCCAGAAGGAGAAGATCGCGCTCTTCGGCGACGTGCCCCAGCGCGCGGTCATCAACGTCCCCGATGCCCGTTCCATCTACGAGGTGCCCCTGATGCTGGAGGCGGCCGGGCTGGGCGACTACATCGTCGAGCTGCTCGGCATCTCCGCTGGTCCGCCGGCACTGGACGAGTGGCGGGCGATGGTGGCCCGGATCGAGGCACCCAAGCCGGCAGTGCGCGTGGCCCTGGTGGGCAAGTACGTGGCCATGCCCGACGCCTACATCAGCGTCACCGAGGCACTCCGCCACGCCGCCGCCCACTGCGGCGTCGAGCTCCACCTGGAGTGGGTGAGCTCGGAGGAGATGACCCCGGACGCGGAGCGGCTGAGCGGCGTCGACGGGGTGGTGGTGCCCGGAGGCTTCGGCCACCGTGGCATCGAGGGCAAGGTGATCGCCTCGCGCTTCGCCCGCCAGCATCAGGTCCCGTACCTCGGCCTCTGCCTGGGCATGCAGTGCGCGACCATCGACATCGCACGCGAGGCCCTCGCCACCGAGGATGCGAACTCCACCGAGTTCAACGCCTTCACCGCCAACCCGGTGATCGACCTGCTCCCCGAGCAACGGGACATCGAGAACAAGGGTGGCACCATGCGCCTCGGGGTCTATCCCTGCAAGCTGCTGCCCGGGAGCCGGGCCGCGGCCGCGTACGGTGAGGCGGTCGTGTACGAGCGCCACCGCCATCGCTTCGAGTTCAACAACCAATACCGGGAGCGCCTGGCGGAGTTCGGGGTGGTCTTCAGCGGTACCTCGCCCAACGGCCGCCTGGTGGAGATCATCGAGCTGCGCGACCACCCCTTCTTCGTCGGTTCGCAGTTCCACCCCGAGTTCCGCTCGCGGCCGGGACGGCCCCATCCGCTCTTCCGCGAGTTCATGGCTGCGGTCCGCCGCCACGCCGGCATCGAGGGCGAGCCCGCGGCGGGAGCGCGCCCCGAGCCGCAGGCCGCCGCCGACGAGGTCGCCGCCCCGGTGCGCGGCGTCCTGTCGCCGCGGGCCGGCGCGGCCCTCGAGGCGGCCGAGTCCTGACCGCAGCAGAGCAGCACGCCGCCCCGGCGTCGCCGGCGCGGCTGAGCCGCGACCGCCATCGCGGTCTGGAGCTGCTGCGCGCGACCGAGGCGGCGGCCCTGGCGGTCGGCCGCTGGGTGGGCCGCGGTGACAAGACGAGCGCCCGGGACGTCGGGGAGCGCGCCATGGAGGAGGCCCTCCTCGGCATGCCCTTCGACGGGAAGGTGGTCATCGATGCGGGCGGAGCTGCCGACCCGCTCAGCCCGGGGCGGCGGGTGGGTATCGGCCGTGACCGGGTGGACCTCGCCGTGGACTCGGTCGATGGGATCAGCCTGGTCGCCAAGGGTCACTCGCAGGCGCTCTCGATAGCCGCCGCCGCCGAGCCGGGCGGGATCGCCACCCCGCCTCCCTGCGCCTACCTGCACAAGCTGGCGGTGGGGCCGGGGGCACGCGGCGCCATCGACATCACCGACACCCCCGAGAACAACCTGCGCCGGATCGCCTTCGCCATGGACGTGAAGGTGCAGGACCTCACCGTGATGCTGCTCGACCGGCCCCGTCACCAGAGCCTGCTGGAGCGGGTGCGCAGCCTCGGGAGCCGGGTTGTGCTGATCAGCGACGGCGACATCGCGGCCGCCCTGATGACCGCCTGGCCGGGGAGCGGGATCGACGTCCTGATCGGTTCCGGGGGCACCGCCGAGGCGGTGCTGTCCGCCTGCGCCCTGCGCTGCCTGGGTGGCGAGATGCAGTGCCGCACCTGGGTCCGCAATCAGGAGGAGGCGGCGGCGGTGCGAGCCGCCGGCATCGACCCCGAGGCCAAGCTCGGCATCGCCGACCTGGTGCCCGGCGCGGACGTCGCCGTTGCGGTCACCGCCGTGACCGGCGGCGACCTTCTACGCGGGGTCCGGTATCACAACTGGTGGGCGGAGACCCACAGCCTGGTGATGCGGGCGCAGAGCGGCACGGTGCGGGAGATCCGGACCCAGCACCACGTGGCCCTCGACTCCCGCGACGCCGGCCGCCTGGTCTGAGCCCGCTCTCGGGGCCGGGGCGCGGGCTCACCCGCTGTCGCCGGCGCCGCGACGCCCCGCCCGCCAGACGCTCAGCGGGAGCAGGACGAGGATGGCCGCGAGCAGGACCCACCAGGCGGGGAGCGTGGTCCGGCTCACGCCGGCGGTGACCGCCAGGGCGGCGACCAACCCCAGCGCCACCGTCCAGTCGTCGCCGACCACCTGAGCGCCGAGGAACGCGGCCGCGGCCCGCAGCCGCCCCGCCATCATCCGGTCTCCACGGTGGACGGTGCCCCGCCGGCGACGCGCACGAGGCCGTGGCTCCGCCGGCGCAGAGCGTATGCGAGCAGGAGGCTGAGCACGGCGATGCCCGGGAGCAGGACGAGCAGGGCGGTGTCCCCGCCGGGCCAGTGCGCTCCCGCGCCCTCCTCCGACCAGAAGGCGCCGAATCCGGTGAGCATCACCCCCACCACGAATTTCAGAGCGTTCTCGGGCACCCGGGCGAGCGGCGCCCGCACCGCGAGGGCGGCGGCGGCGACCACCAGGATCGCCGCTCCCGCCGCGGCTCCGGCAAGCGGGATGGCGTGCTGATTGCTCCCGAAGGTCAGGACGATGAGCGCCACCTCCGTCCCCTCGAGGAGCACCCCCTGGAAGGAGAGCGTGAAACCGTACCAGTCGGGCACGGTGGCCACCCGGTGCGCCGCGGCGCCGCGCGCGGCCGCCAGCTTCGCCTGGTAGATGCCGGTCTCGTCGTGCAGGGGCCTCACCCCGCCGGCGCGCAGCACCGCCTTGCGCAGCCACTGCACACCGAGGAGGAGGAGGGCAGCCCCGATGACCAGGCGCAGGGGGCCGATCGGGATCGATGTCAGGGCCGGCCCGAGCGCGACCACCGCCACTGTCAGGACGAGCAGCGCGGCCGCCGCCCCGTATCCGGCCGATCTCCAGTCGCGGGCGGTGCCGGCCGCCAGGACGATGGTGGTCGCCTCCACGGCCTCCACCGTGCAGGCGAGGAACACGGCCAGGAACAGAGCTCCAGCGCTCACCAGGTGGGCCTCCTCGATGTGCCGGATGCGTGGGTCGGGGCAGGCTGCCCAGGTCGGGACACTGTATGTTCCTCCGGGTGGCTCTCGATCCGGTCTCCGACCCGGCGCTTGCGCCCCTGATGGCCCGCCTTCCCGACGAGGGGGCGGCGCTGGTCGCCCGGGCGTTCACCGTCGCGCAGGCAGCTCACGCCGGTCAGATCCGGCGCCAGGGCACTCCGTACATCGACCACCTGGTGGAGGTGGCGCAGATCCTCGCCGGCGACCTGGGCGTCTCCGACCCGGCGATCCTCGCCGCCGGGCTGCTCCACGACGCCGTCGAGGACTCCCCGCTGACCGTCGAGGATCTGGGCGCCTTCCCGCGCCGGACCCGCGAGCTGGTGGCGCTGCTTACCGATCCGGAGCCGGCGATGACCGGCAGGGCCCGGCGGGCCCACTTTCGCGAGATCTGGAAGGACCCCGACGCCACCGTGCTCAAGGCGGCCGACCGCCTCTCCAACATCCGCGACGTGGTCGCCCAGGGGGACCCCGCCTTCACCCGCCGGTACGTCCGCAGGACCCGTCGCGAGATCGTCGGCCCGGGGCTGCCGCTCGCCCAGCACCCGGTCGCCGCGCCGCTTCTCCGGGCCGCGCTGGAGGAGGCCGACCCCGACCGATCGCTCTGACCGAGCTGCGCCGGCCGGGTTCCCCGTCGCTCTCCTGCGGGATCGGTCCCGCCCTCCGCCCGGCACTCCCGCGGACCTGCCTTCCATCAGGCACCCCGCGAGCCTGGCCCTCGGCGAGAACGAGTCCCGGCCGTGAGAAGCTTCCGCACCATGCGGATCGGTGTGCTCATCCTTCCCGCGGAGAGCTGGGCGGAGCAGGGCGACACCTGGCGGCGCGCGGAAGCCCTGGGCTTCGCCCACGCCTGGACCTTCGACCACCTGGCCTGGCGGTCGCTCCGGGAAGCGCCCTGGTTCAGCGCCCTGCCCACCCTGGCCGCCGCCGCCGCGGTCACCTCGCGCATCCGCCTCGGCACCCTGGTGGCGTCGCCGAACTTCCGTCACCCCGTTCCCTTCGCCCGCGAGCTGATGACCCTCGACCACATCGCCGGCGGCCGCCTCACCCTGGGGGTCGGGGCCGGCGGAGGGGGCTTCGACGCCGCCACCACCCGCCGCGAGGCCTGGAGCGTGCGTGAGCGCGCCGACCGTTTCGAGGAGTTCGTGAGCCTCCTCGACGAGCTGCTGCGCCAGCCGGTGACGACCCGTGAGGGCCGCTTCTACCAGGCGTTCGGCGCCCGGATGCACCCCGGCTGCGTGCAGCGGCCCCGCCTCCCGTTCGCCGTCGCGGCGGGTGGTCCTCGGGGTAGGAGGATTGCCGCGCGCTTCGGCGCAACCTGGGTGACCGAGGGCCCCCTCCCGACGGAGGGCGGCACGCTCGCGCTCGAGGCCGCCCTCCCCGCCCTGGCCGCCGAGCTCGAGAACATCGATGCAGCCTGCGTGGCGCTGGATCGTGATCCTGCGACCCTGGGGCGTCTCCTCTTCGCGGGGCCGCGCATCGCCGGCCTGACGGCCTCCCAGGCGGCGTTCCAGGACGCCATCGGGCGCCTCGGTGGGCTGGGCTTCACCGACCTGGTCGTGCCCTGGCCGCGAGCCCAGGGCCCCTACGCCGGTGACCCCGGCACGCTCGAGATGGTCGCGGCCGAGATCGTCGCCAGGGGGTGGGGGAGCAGCGCCTCAGCCCCTCCCGCCGCGGGCGGCCCGGCTTCTTGACCTTACCCTATTGCTGTGTAATCATGTAATTCATGAGATTTGAACACCCCCACCGCCACCCCGACCCCTCGCCCGCCCCCACCCTCACCGACGAGGAGCTCACCGGCTGGTTCGCCGGGCGGCTGCCCGAAGGCCTCTTTGCGGGGCCGCCGACCATCACCGGCGACCGCGACGAGATCCTCGTCGTCG
The DNA here is from genome assembly GCA_964508345.1 of uncultured Actinomycetes bacterium. Classification (GTDB taxonomy): domain Bacteria; phylum Chloroflexota; class Dormibacteria; order Aeolococcales; family Aeolococcaceae; genus Changshengia. Next base: position 128,366 of record CAZDTK010000003.1, read on the forward strand.
GCGACATCCCCGACGTCGAGCTGGCCGCCGATGCGAGCGACTCGGCCCGGGCCACGGCACGCTCCGCCCGTATCGAGCGCTTCCGGGCCGAGACCAAGGAGGCGCGGATCGCCGTCGCCCGCGACGCCGAACGCCTCTTCGGCCGCGCCGTCTCCTGGGGGGCCCGCTGCGGCGACGTCACCCAGCACTTCACCACCCTCGGGGTCCCGGTGATGACCCGGCTGCGGCTCTCCGACCGGCGCGTTCTCGACACCCTGATCGAGGCGGGTGTGGCCCGGAGCCGGAGCGAGGCGCTGGCCTGGTGCGTCCGCCTGGTGGCCCGCCACCAGGGGGAGTGGATCGAGAGCCTGCGTGAGGCGCTCAGCCACGTGGAGAAGGTGCGCAGCGAGGGGCCGGACAGCTAGTCCGGCGCCTGCTCAGGGCGGGCGGCGGTCCGGCGCTCGCTCAGGGTAGCGGCGCCGGCTCCAGCCCTACCGGGAGCTGGTCCGACGGTGGCCCCATCGTGGCCGGAGCCTGCTCGCTGTGCAGCCGGACCAGCGCGGCCAGGGCCAGCACGCTGCTCGGACCGCGCGGGACGGCGATGTCCCGGCTCTCCCAGCGGGTGGCGAACTTCGCCTTGAAGTGGGAGAGGCCCCGGTAGCTGTAGCCGGCGTAGCCACGCTCGTAGACGCGGGCTCGGAAGCCCTGGGCGAGGCGCCCGTCGGGGGCGTCGCCCAGGCCCTCGCGGAAGGGGACCGAGCCGAGCGAGACCCGGGCCAGGTGGTCGCTCCGGGTGCGCTCGATCGCCGTGACGATGCACAGGTCGACGGCCCCGGCCGCCGCATCCGGCCGGCGCCGGATCAGGTCGAGGGCGATCCCGTCGTTGCCCATCCGGATCCAGGAACAGAAGGCGTGGACGCGTCCGCTCTGGTCACGCGCGATCGTGTAGCGGGTGGTGGTGTCCACCACGTCGCGGAGGCGCCCCAGGGAGAAGCCCATCTCCCGCCCGCCGCGCACCTTGAGCCAGTCGCGCGAGACCTCCTCGAGCTGCGACCACATGCTGCCCGGCGGCTGCGGCTCCCACACCGTCAGCACCTCCAGGCCGGCCCGCCGAGCCCGGGAGAGCTCGTGCCGGGCATCGGCCCGGGCGGGAGATCCCAGATCGAAGTCGTCGACGTCCACCAGCGCTTCCTCGCCGAACTTGATCAGCCGGAAGCCGGAGCGGCGGTACGAGCCGCGCAGCCCCGCGTCGGTCTGGAAGAAGCAGGGGACCCAGCGCCTCCCGGCGCAGAGGTCGACGAAGGCGTTCACCGCGGCCGGGTGCTGGCCCGGCGGGATCAGCGGATCGCCCAGTGCCACCGCCACGCCCCAGCGCACCTGGTAGCCGACGAAGCCGCTCCGGATCCGCAGCCCGCTCTTGGCCGAGTCGCCGGAGAAGCAGGAGATGTGGGTCCGGCCGTGGAGGAGCCGCAGCCGCTCCATCTCCTGCGGGCTCTCGGGCGGGGTCAGCGCCGCCCGGGTGGCCAGGGCTCCGCCGACCTCGAATCCCACCGCGGCGGCGAGGATGACCAGGCCCAGCAGGAGGGCCAGCGGGTAGTGGGGCAGGACGACGTTGAGGGCGCCCGCCAGGACGGCCACGGCGCCCGCGGCGACCACCGGCCGGGAGCGGCGCACGGTGCCTCCGGCGGCGGCCAGCAGTCCCAGGGCCATGACGACCGGCCCCAGGCTGAGCAGCAGGCCGTGGGGCGGCGGCTCCAGTGCCGCGGCGATGGTGGTGGGCAGGCTCGCCACCAACTCCATGTGGCCCATCATCCGGTACCCGGTGGGTCCAGCCACGGGGTGGGGCCCCAGAGCTCGCCGAGCCAGTTGAGGCTGTTGACGAACTCTGGCTCCCAGGCGACCCATCCGTGGCCTCCGGGCACCGTCTGGTACTCACAGTTGGTCCAGCCGATGGCGGCGAGGGTGTTCGCGAACTGGGTGGTGTCAGGGCGGTAGAGGGTGTCCGTGGTCCCCGCTCCCAGGTAGATCGGGAATCGCTCCGGGGTGGGGACGCCGGCGGCGGTGTAGAGGGGGCTGTTGGCCCTCCACTGCGACCCAAAGATACTGGACAGGCCGATGAAGTACCCGGAGTAGCTGGCCGCGAAGCTGAAGGTCGAGGGCTGGTGGATGGCGATGTTGACGGCTCCGTAGCCCCCACTGCTCAACCCCGCGATGCCACGGTATTCGGCGCCCAGGGTGGGGTAGTCGCTGTCGATGGTGGGTACGACCTCGTCGACCAGCCAGCTCTCGACCTGCGCGTAGGCGCTGTTGCCCCACTCGGTGTCGCTGGTGTCGGCCCGGTCGCCATTGGGCAGCACAACGAACATCGGCGGGATGTCCCCGTCCCCGATCAGCTGGTTGAGGACGCCCACGAGCTGGGCGCCCTGGATCCAGTCCGACGGTTGACCGGGGGTGCCGTGGAGAAGATAGAGGACCGGGAGCGAGACGGACGAGTCGGAGAGGTACAGGCCGGGGACATAGACATCCACGGGATGGGCACCGATGTTGAGGTACTGGATCTGGCCGGGGAGCTGGCGGAGCAGGCTGATGTCGGGGGTGGCGGTCACCGGCCCGTCGGGCGCCATCGAGCCGCTCGGTTGGGTCGGCGGGGCAACCGCGGTCACCGGGCCGCCGCTGCCCACGCTGTAGTCGCGGAGGGCCGAGAACGGGCCCTGCTGGAGAGCGGTGATCGCCGCCCCGGACGCGGCCACGATCAGGGCGATCGCGATCGGGATGGCGAGCCAGAGCCAGCGGCGGCGGAGCAGGGCGGGGATGCGGGCGGCGTCGCGGGCCAGGCCCACGCCGAGCGCCGCGCCCACGATCACGCAGACCACGGCGAGCAGGAGCATGCCGAGCGGCTGGAGGATCCATCCCGAGATGTCCTCGGTGTAGCGGAGGCCCGGCGTCGACGGCTCGTTGGCCGCCTGGATCAGGAAGGGGATGATCTGGATGCCGATGAAGCCGAGCAGCCCACCGATCCGGGTTGCCCCGGCGCGTCGCGAGACCGCTCCCACGATTGCCGTGGCCAGGATCACCAGCACCATCGCGCTGAGGAGGTCGGCGCGCTGGCTGTCCATCCCCTGGGCGACAAACCACCCCTGCAGGCCCGGCCCGAGCAGCCAGAGCAGGACGCCGCACATGGCCCCCGCGGCCACCGCCACCACGATCTCGATCCGGCGGCCGGCCAGACGCCCGGCGGCCCGACCGGCGCGGGCGAGCGCGCGGCCCGGCGGACCGAGGACACGCCCAACCAGGCCGGCGGCACGGCGCGGCAGGTCGGTGACGGCGGGGTGGAGGCGCATTGGCGCTTGGTGTCCCTGACCCTCGGTGAGCGGAGAAGGCGCCCGGCCGCGGACGTGCCTGCACAGGCATGTACGCCGGAGCCCGGGCCGAGGTTACGTTAGCCGGAGCGGGTGGCAGGGTGGGGCCGCGTGATTAAGAGACGATTGTCATTCGGCCGTTTCGCGCCGATTGGTCGTTTTGTCCGGCATCGTCGAGCGTCGAGTCGCGCCCGTCCGACCCGGCCCGCCCACTCCGGGCTGCATCGCCGCCGTCGACCCGGGCGCCGACAATGGGACCCGTGCGTCTCTGTGTCGCCCGACCCGACGGCTCCCTCGAAGTGCGCGACGGCCTCCGGCCGGTGGGCAGGTCGGGACACGCCCTGGTCCCGCTCACCGTCTCGGGGGTGATCCCGCTTCCCGAGGCCGCCACCATCGCCCATCTGCCGGGGCGGCGCGCCCTCGCCCTGGACAGTCGCGGGGCCGCCGTCGAGCTCCCCGACGACTGGCTGCCGGCCGCCGCGATCCTCCCGGTCGGCCACCTCCGCACCCTGCTGCCGGCCTCCCGTCCGCTGCCCGGCAGCGACCGGCTCCCGCTCTTCGGCTACACCGCGCTCGCCGAGCGGGACGGCGAGCTGGTGGTGGCGGCCATCCCCACCGATTCGTTCGAGTGGTGGCAGCCTCGCCGCCACCGGACCGACGGCCTCCCCGCGGCGGTGGACGCCGCCCGCAGAGCGCTGCCCGGCAACCGCCTCGTGGACCATCTCGCCCGCTGCGCGCTGGAGTACCGCTGCTACACGGCCCAGAACACCTTCCTCCGCCGCTACGAGGCCGCCCTGCCCGCATCGCCCGCCTGCAACGCCGACTGCCTCGGCTGCATCTCCCTGCAGAGCGACGGCGCCGTGCCCTCGCCGCAGGAGCGGATGTCGTTCGCGCCGACGGCGGCGGAGCTGGCGGGGCTCGCCGACCACTTCCTGGGCGGCCGCGAGGCGGCGATCGTCTCCTTCGGCCAGGGGTGCGAGGGCGAGGCGCTGACCCGCAGCCGTGCGGTGGTCGAGGCCACCGCCGCAATCCGCGAGCGCCATGCCTCGGCGACCATCCACGTCAACACCAATGGGAGCCGGCCCAGGGTCCTGGAGCGCATGGTCGCCGCCGGCTGCGACAGCGTCCGGATCAGCGCCATCTCCTTCACGGACGCGGTTTTCCGCGCCTACTACCGGCCGGTCGGGTACGGGCTCGAAGAGGTCCTCGAGTGCGGCCGCGTCGTCAAGCGCGGCGGTGGACAGGTGTGCCTCAATCTTCTCGCCTTCCCCGGCATCACCGACACGCCGTCGGAGCTGGAGGCGACCATCGCCGCCTGCGCCGAGATGGAGGTCGACCAGATCCAGTGGCGCAGCCTCAACGTGGACCACGACTGGCTGATCGAGGAGCTGCCGCCGATGGAGGAGGGGATGGGGATGGCCGCCGCCATGGCGGTGGTCCGCGAGCGCCTGCCCGGGGTCGCCCACGGGAACTTCACCCGGCCCGTGGTGCACGCGGGGTGAAGCGGGTCGGCGCGGGGGAGCGAGTGGGCGCTTCACTGCGGCCCGGGCGTCCGAGCGCCCTGACTGGCGCCCGGCGCCCTTGGCTCCCACCCCACGGATCAGGATCCGCGGGGAACCCCGGGGCGGCGCGGCTGCAATCCGCGCCTCCGCCAAGCCTTCGCTCCACGCCCATTCGCCCGCCCCGCTTCGGTTCGCGGTCCTCGTGGTATCCTCGGTGCGTTTCCCCCTTCACGAGTACGAGCCTGTCCATGAAAGCCACCCTGCATCCCGAGTTCCACACCGACGCCGTCGTCACCTGCGTCTGTGGCAACACCTTCCAGACGGGCTCGACGCTTCGCGAGCTGAAGACCGAGGTCTGCTCGGTCTGCCACCCGTTCTTCACGGGGACCCAGCGGATCGTCGACACCGGCGGCCAGGTGGAGCGCTTCCGCCGCCGCGCCGCCGCGCGCACCGCGACCCGGTAGGGGCTGCGGCCGGGCTGAGGCCCGCTCATCCCACCCCCGTCACCTTCGTCCCACCGAGGTAGAGGGCCACCGTTTCGGAACGGCTGTTCGCCCCCCACCCGGAAGCTGACCGGGGACGTTCCCGGTGCCGGTGTCCGCATCTCGGAGAATGGCGCCCGCTGTGACCTCCTACCTACTCCGCCGCGTGGCCCAGGCGGTCGTCGTCCTCTGGCTGGTCTGGACCCTGATCTTCGTCATCTACTTCGTGGTTCCCCACGATCCAGCCCGCCTCATCCTCGGTTTCCGAGCGCCGGAATGGCGGGTGGAGAGGCTCCGGATCAGCCTCGGCCTGGAGCGACCGATATGGCTGCAGTATCTCGCCTACTTCACCCGCATCTTCCACGGCGACCTGGGCCAGTCGTTCGTCGTGGGGGCTCCCGTGACGAGCGTGATCGCGCGCGACATCCCGGTCGATCTCGAGTTGGGGCTGCCGGCTGCGGTCGTGTGGCTGGCTCTCGGAGTGGGTATCGGCATCCTCTCGGCGCGCCGGCCCGGAAGCATCCGCGCTCGGGGAGCGACCATCTTCATCTTCTCCCTAGTCTCGACACCGGCCTTCGTCCTCGGAGGGGCGCTGCTGTTTCTCACCGACAATGTCCTCTCCAGCCACGGTATCCACGTCTTTCCCTTTCCGGGGACGTGGACGCCGCTCCACGTGAACCCGCTGGCCTGGGCCGACAACCTGGCGCTTCCCTGGCTCACCCTGGCACTGATCAGCTCGGCGGTTTACGCCCGGCTTTCGCGGAGCTCCCTCACCGACGCGCTTCAGGAGGACTACGTCAGGACGGCGAGGGCCAAGGGACTGTCGGAGCGTCGGGTGCTCTACCGCCACGCCCTGCGAGCCTCGCTCACGCCCCTCGTCAGTCAGTTTGGCGTTGACCTGGCGACGGTCCTCGGCGGGGTGGTCGTGGTCGAGGTGGTGTTCGGGATCCCCGGCTTGGGGCACCAGCTCATCACCGCCGTGGATACGGAGGATCTGCCGATGATTCAGGGGATCGCCCTGCTCACCTCGGCGTTCGTGGTGACCGCGAACCTGCTCGTCGACGTGCTCTATGGGGTCATCGATCCCCGAGTGCGCATCGCGTCCACCCGGGTCTGAGCCGTGGCCGCAGGCTTCAGGCGGCAGGTCGGCCGCGTGCCGGAGCGACCACCACTGCGACGCGAGGGCTGGCTCGTTGACAGCAGACGCTGAGGTGGGCGGTCCAGTGACACCAGCCTGGCGTGCGCAGGGGTCTACTACCCAGAACGCGCGGTTACTCGGAAGCTTGGCGCTCACCCCTCAGCCGCGGAGGCCGGCAATCACAGCGGGGTCCAGCGTCTCACCATCCCACGCCGGGGCTTGGTGGTCGTTGCGCGAGTGCCGCTGCTTGGCGGCTCAGGCCCTCTGCGGCTGGAGGAGATTGTCGATGGAGTTACACACCGCCGAAGAAGCGGATGAAGAAGCGTCCGATCGCTCCCAAGGAGTTCAGAACATCTGCCCACCTGACCGCGGCATTCTGCTCCTCGCGTCCGACTGCCCCCGCACACGTGCGGCCAGGTGGGAGAGGCTCGGCGGAATCGGCGTGCGTCCGAAGACCGGCTGGGTCGGTATTCGCCACCGACGGCCGTGCTACCTCGGGTACCGTCAATGCCAGGTGCACCGGGTCCCACCAAGTCGGCGGCTGACCGGGCTGGTGCAACTCCTGGGCGATGGATGAAGCGCTGGGGTGCATGGAGGCGGTGATGGGGACCTGCGGCTCTGGAGCCTCCAGGTCAAGGCTCTCGTCGAACTCATCGTTATCGGCCTCGTCCAACTCTCTCCCTTCCTCGTCAGGCTGACCCGACGATCCCACTCCCCGCCAATCTTGGGCTTCAGCTTTCATGCGGCGTATCTTTCCACCTCGCGCGTGGAACGGCCGACTCAGGATGAGCCGGTCCTCCAGGTGGCTTGGCGAACCCTCGCGTGCCCCGAATATCGTCTGTCTGCGGCCGTGCTCCCTCAGTTAGCCGGTCGCGGCCCGCACCGCGTCGAGCCGGTCGCCCCAGGCCGCCGGGTCGTCTGACCCGACTGGGTTCTCTGCTGTCGGCGGGTATTCGGGACCCGAATACGTCAGGAACAGCAGGAGCTCGTCGCCCCTCCTGGCGCCCCGTTCCCAGTAGGCGGTTACGAAGTGCTGCATCGCTAGATAGGCCTCGACGACCGTCGAGGTGTCCTTCATGGGAATTGGGGGTGGGGCACGGAGCCTGCCCCGTTCGCCGCGTTTGGCACTCCCGTCGTTCGAACCGTCAGCCGAGCGCCAGCTCTCTGTCTCCCTGCCCGCGCTCCGGAGGCCGGGCCTCGGCGGGCACTGCGTCCGCCTTCACCCCGAGCAGGTCGGCGAGGAGCAGCGCCATGCCCGCGGCGACCGTCAGTGAGGCGCAGAGGGCCGGGGCACCGACCTGCAGGGCGAGGGCGGCCATGGTGAAGAGAGCGGGGACATAGAGGCGCCAGCTGACCACGCTGCCCGGCCGGGCGAGCCACCAGATGGTCGCGAACGCGCAGGGGTCGACCAGGTAGTAGGGCCAGACGGACTTGGCGAGCAGCGGCAGGCAGGCGGTGGACAGCGCCATGAGGGCGTAGACGCGGGGCGAGCCGGGGGCTGCCTCCCCGCCCCGTCTCACCGCGAGCCAGGTCAGGAGCGCGGCGGCCCCACCGAAGACGAGGGCGTCGTCGTGCTGGATGAAGGTGGCCACCGGGGTGTGCGGAAAGAGCACCCAGAGCGAGCCGCCGAGACTGGGCACCTGTCCCCGGTAGGTGACCAGTGATGCGATCAGATCGCGGCCGTCGGCGAGGAGGAAGGGGAGCAGGCCGGCGGCCGCGACGATCGCCGCCGTGCCCAGGAGGACCGCGGCCGCCCGTAGGCGCCGGCGGGCGACGAGGAGGAGGAGCAGCGGCAGCGCGGCGAGCAGCGCGGCGGTCTGGGTGAGCAGGGCGAGCCCCAGGAGGCATCCGGCCGCGACGGTGCGCCCGCCGTCGAGCTGCCGCACCGTCAGCAGGAGCAGCCAGAGCTCGAGCGGAAGCTCGACGTGGTCGTAGCTGATCATCGCGATCCAGAGCGGCGGAGCCAGCAGGAACGCCGCCCAGACGGCGACGGGGTGGGCAAGGGGCCGGCCGCGCCCGGCCTCGACGCCCCGCACCGCCTCGCGTCCGAAGGCCAGGGCGAAGAGGCCGAAGACGCCCAGGACGACGGCGTCGCGGAGCGGCTGGTCGGCCTGCCAGCCGAGGGCGTTGACGGCGGCGACCACGGCGGTGAGAGGCGCCAGGCTGAGCGGCCCGTTGTCACTCCGCCAGATCCCGGAGTGGATGCTGTAGACGAGGAGCGGGTGACCGTGGAGGGCGAGCTCGGCCATCGGCCAGCGGAAGACGTCGAGATCGCTCCGGCTCCAGACGGCGACGCTGGCGAGCGCCAGCCCTGCCAGGAAGGCGAGCGCGAGCAGGGTGGGCGCGGACCGCCGGCCGGTGCGCAGCGCCCTTTCGCCGAGCCGCGCCATGGTGGTTCTCGTCATCGCCTTCCGAGCTTGACGCCCGATGGCGGCGCTCGGCACTACGCCGTGCCTCTCAGCGCTTCGACCATCGAGGCGTCGATGGCCGCATCTGCCTCAGATGGGGCCGGAGCCTGGGCCTCCTGCGTCCGATTGGGTCGCCCGCTCCGATCGCCGAGTACGATGGTCGGCGTGAAGCGCCGCCGCCCCTCCGCCGGCGACATCCTGCTCACCGCGGCCCTCAACGCCGCGGCTGCGCCCCCGACCACCTTCTTCTATGGGGGGCAGGCGGTGATCGAGGGGGTTCTGATGCGGGGCCCGCGCCATTACGCGGTGGCGGCCCGCCGGCCCGACGGCGCGATCACCGTGCTCTCCGAACGGCTGCGCTCGCGCGTCTACACGGGGCGACCCTGGTCGCTCCCCTTCCTGCGCGGCGCGGCGACGCTCTGGGAGATGCTCGCCCTGGGGATGCGGGCGCTCCAGTGGTCGGCCAACATCCAGCTCGGCGAGGACGTCGAGCTGAGCCAGGGCGCGATGGGGGTGACCATCGGCGTGTCCGTGATCTTCGGCCTCGGCCTCTTCATCGGCCTCCCCCTGCTGGTCTCCGCGGTGATCCATCACGGCGCTCCGCAGTCGGTGGCGTCGGTGCTCATCGAGGGGGTGGCACGGGCGGTGATCCTGCTCGGCTACCTCTTCCTCATCGGTCTGCTGTCGAGCGTGCGGCGCGTCTTCGAGTACCACGGTGCCGAGCACAAGGCGATCAACTGCCTGGAGTCGGGCGACCCCGTCGAGGTCCCCGAGGTGCGCAGGGCCAGCCGCCTCCACCCCCGCTGTGGAACCGGCTTCCTGGTGGTGGTCGCCCTGGTCAGCGTCATCGTCTTCACCCCTCTGGGATTCCTCTTCTGGCCAGTGCGCATCGCCTGCCAGATCGCCCTGATCCCGGTCGTCGCCGGGGTCTCCTATGAGGTCATCCGCGGCCTGGCCCGAATCCGGCACACCCGGTTCGGGAAGATCGCGCTGGCACCGGTGCTGGCCGCCCAGCTCCTCTCCACCCGCGAGCCGGACGACGCCCAGATCGAGGTGGCCATTGCCGCCCTGGCCGCGGCCCGTTCCGCCGACGAGGGTGCCGTCGGCGAGGCCTACGCCACCGTTCCGTGAGCGCAGGGCGCCGCGGGCTCCCCTGCGGGAGCCGCCTGGGCCACAATCGCTGAGCCATGGCAAGCGTGGAGGATCGGGTCGCAGCAATCGAGGAGCGGTATGCGGAGCTGGAGACCGAGCTCTCCGACCCCGAGATCTACTCCGACCAGCAGCGCGTTCAGCGGATCTCCCAGGAGCGCGCCCGGCTCAGCCACGTGGTGGAGGTCTCGCGCCGCTGGCGGGCGGCGGCAGCCGCGGCGGAGAGCGCGCAGCAGGCGGCGCGCACCGAGCATGACGCCGAGATGGTCGCCCTCTTCGAGGAGGAGGAGCGGTCCCAGCGCCAGGCCGCCGAGGCCGCCGACGCGGAGCTGCGGCACCTGCTTCTCCCCCGTGACCCCAACGACGACCGCGACGTCATCCTCGAGATCAGTGCCGGTACGGGAGGCGACGAGGCGGGGCTCTTCGCCGCCGACCTGCTCCGCATGTACAGCCGCTACGCGGAGCGCCAGCGCTGGTCGGTGGAGCTGCTCAGCGAGAGCCCGTCCGGGGTGCGCGGCCTGAAGTCGGTGGTGGTCGAGGTCCACGGTCACGGCGCCTACTCGCGGCTCAAGTTCGAGTCCGGGGTCCACCGGGTCCAGCGCGTGCCCGAGACCGAGGCCAAGGGCCGGATCCACACCTCCGCGGCCAAGGTGGTGGTGCTTCCCGAGCGCGATGAGGTGGAGGTGACCATCGATCCGGAGGATCTCAAGATCGACGTCTACCGCAGCACCGGCCATGGCGGCCAGAGTGTCAACACGACCGACTCCGCGGTGCGCATCACCCATCTCCCCAGCGGCCTGGTGGTGACCTGCCAGGACGAGAAGTCGCAGATCAAGAACCGTGCCAAGGCAATGCGCGAGCTGCGTGCCCGGCTCTACGATCGCGCCCAGGCCGAACGTGACGCTGAGGTGCGCGGCACCCGCCGCTCCATGGTGGGAAGCGGTGACCGCAGCGAGAAGATCCGGACCTACAACTACGCGGAGTCGCGGGTGACCGATCACCGCATCGACCTCACCCTCTTCCAGCTTCCCCGGATCATGGACGGCGAGCTGGACATGCTGGTGGAGCCGCTGATGCAGGAGGACCAGGCGCGCCGCCTGCTGGAGCCCGAGGCCGTGGCCGGCGCCTAGCCGCAGCCGGCCCGGCGTGCCCTCCCGGGGCCGTGGGAGCGCCGTCCGCTGCTCATCCCACCATCGCGACTTGCGCCGTCGCTGCCGATAGCCTAGGATTGCATGCTATGCAATCCGAGGTATTGAAGGGTCATCTGGAGATGCTCCTGCTGGCCACCGTGGCCGCCGAGCCGGCTCACGGCTACCGGCTGGTGGAGCGCCTCCGAGAACGCAGCCAGGGCGAGTTCGACCTTGCGGAAGGGACCGTGTATCCCGCGCTGCACCGTCTCGAGGCGGGCGGCCTGCTGAGCAGCGAGTGGTCACGCGAGGCTCCCCGGCGCCGGCGCGTTTACCGGCTCACCGACCGCGGCCACGCCGCGCTCGCCGAGGAGCGCCGGGAGTGGCGGGGCTTCGCCCGGGCGGTGGAGGCCGTCCTCTCGTGATCGCCGCCTACCTCGCCGATCTGAGCGCCGAGCTGGGCCGCCGGGGGGTTCGGGGCAACCGGCGCCGGCGGATCCTCGCCGAGACCGAGGACCACCTGCTCACCGACCCCGACGCCGTGGGCCGTTTCGGTGACGCCTCCGCGATCGCCCAGGCCTTCGCTGACGACCTCGGGACCAGAGCCGCGCTGCGCGCGCCGCTCTGGGCCTTCACCGGGCTCGCCGTCGCCGGCGTCTTCTACTCGACCATCTTCGTGGCGTGGTCCGGCTTCGGGGCGGCGAGCACCCGGGGGGTGGCCGTGGGTGCCGCCGGCGCGTTCCAGACGGTCGCCTCCGGCAGGGCGTCGTGGCTCGGCCTGCTCGCGGCGGCCACGCTGGTGCTCGCCCCCCAGGCGGCCTTCGTCAGCGGTCTGCTGGCGCTGCTGAGGGCGCTGCGGTTGCGGGGCCGGCGGTCGGTCCCGGCGGCCGAGGTGCGCACGCTCCGGCGCCGCACCGTGACCGCAGTCGGTTTCGGGCTGGCCAGCATCGGTGCGGTCGCGCTCTTCGCCCAGCAGCTGGGTCCCCAGCTCCCCGGGTGGTCGGCCGGTCTGTTCGGATGGGGTGTCGTGGGAGCGGTCCTATCGGCGGTGCTGCTGGTCGCATCGGGCGCGATCGGGCTGCGCACCGCCAACGTGCGCGTCGCCGCCGCGGGCGCGGCCGGCGACATCTTCGATGACCTCGGCCCGGCCGTCCCCGCACCGCTGCACGGCCATCCGTGGGCGTTCGCCGCCGCCGTCTCCTGCGGCACCGGCATGCTGGTCTGGCTGGCCGGCGTCGTCGCCTCCGACCCCTACGACGGTGCTCTGCGCGGGCTCGCCGAGGGGGCGGCCTGCATCGCCGGCTTCGCCGTGCTGGGGCGCTTCCTGGCGCTCCGCACCTAGCGGCGCACGGTGCGCGCCGGAGCCTAGGCCGCCGTCTCCGCGCGGAGCGTTCGCCGCCTCCGGGGCTCCACCACCGGCAGCACCAGGAAGAGGCCGGCCACGAAGAAGACGACGAACATCCCGAAGACCACGGGATAGCCGCCCAGCTCGCCGAGGATGTGACCGCCGGCGTTGAAGTGGTCGAGGATGGGCCCCGCGATGAGGCGGGCGATGATCCCCGAGCCGGCGGTCGCGATGTTCGAGAAGCCGAGGAAGCGCCCGGTCTCGGCGGGCGGGATCAGGTCGATCATGAAGGCCCAATCGACGGTGAGGAAGCAGCCGATCCCGATCCCGATCGGGACCCCGAACCAGAGCACCTGGGCCAGCCCCCGGGGTATCCCGAGCAGCGAGGCGACGGACGACGTCATCGCGCCGGGCAGAAGGGTGTAGTGGGAGAAGACCAGGCCGAGGGCGCCCAGCGCGCCGAGGATGGCGCAGACGACCACCATCGGCTTGCGGCCCCAGCGGTCGGAGAGGCGGGCCGCCGGGTAGCAGACGGCGACCGCCAGGAACACGATGATGGCCAGCAGGTAGGTGGTTGCCGAGTTGGCGTGGTCGGTGAGCGCAGTCGAGCTGCCCGGGTAGAAGACGTCCTTGAAGAAGAACTGGGCATAGGTCTCGAGGCCGACGACGCCCATGAGGATGAGCAGCCGCGACCCCATCAGCCAGAGGAAGTCGCCGTGCTGTCGAGGGCTGATCCGGAAGGTCCCGACGGTGATGGCGCCGAAACCCGTGCGCAGGCCGCTGTCCGGCCGGCCACGGTCCGGCACCAGGGTGACGGTGAGCGCCATCGCCACCAGCAGCATCCCCGCCATGGTGAAGAGGGCGAGGGCGTAGTGGCCGCCGGCGGTGAAGATCCCGGTGACCACGACTCCGATCAGGGTTCCGATCAGGTTGCCCATCCCGTAGAAGGCGCCGAACCTGCCGAAGTCCTTCTCGGGCACGGCTTCGGGTCCCAACCCCTGGTACGGGGCCTGAGCGGTGTTGGAGGCGACCTGGAGCAGGAAGTAGACGATCAGCAGCCAGTAGAAGCTGCCCACGAAGGCCATGATCACGAGGAAGAGCGAAGAGCCCATGGCGCCGCCGGTGATGAATGGCCGCCGGCGGCCCCAGCGCAGTCGCGACCGATCGGAGATCGATCCCACCACCGGCTGCCAGACCACCGCCACCAGGGTGCCGAAGCCCTCGAGCGCGGAGAGCGCCGTCCCCTTGTGCGCCTGACCGACCATCCTCGCGATGATCGGCGGCAGCACCTGAGCCCCCAGGGATTGCCAGAGCCAGCCGATCGCCACCCAGTAGAGGCTGAGCAGCGTGAGCCGGCGGAGCCCGACGTGGTCCCATGCCGCCCCGCGCCGGGGCGCGATCACAGCTCCGGCGCTCGCCATCTCGCGACTCTACGGCGCGGCCGCGTGGAGCGGCGAGCACCGGTTCCCACGGCGCGAGCGCCGGGACGCGGGCCGCCCTCGTACAGTCCATGGGGTGGCCTCGAGCAATCCCCAAGGTCCGGCCGCGTCCCGGACGGTGATCGACATCCTGCGTCTCTCGACCGAGTATCTCGACGAGCACGGCAGCGAGCTGGCCCGGCTCGACGCGGAGCTGCTGGTCGCCCACGCGCTCGGCGTGCGCCGCCTGGACGTCTACCTCCAATACGACCGCCCTCTCGACGAGGCCAATCTGGCCGCCATCCGCGAGCTGCTCCGCCGACGGGGGAGGGGGGAGCCGGTCGCCCTCATCACCGGCTCGCGCGAGTTCTACGGGCGCAGCTTCCGGGTGACCCCCGCGGTGCTCGTCCCCCGTCCCGAGACCGAGACCCTGGTGGATCGGGCGCTGCGGGTGGCGCGGGAGCGGGTGGGCGAGCTGCGCATCGCCGACCTCGGCACCGGGAGTGGCTGCCTCGCCTGCACCCTCGCCGCCGAGCTCCCTCAGGCGACCGTGATCGCCGCCGACGTCAGCAAGGAGGCGCTCGCGGTGGCGGCCGAGAACGCCTCGGCCCTGGGCGTGGCGGAGCGGGTCCTCTTCGTCGAGGGAGGCTGGGCGGACGGGCTGGTGGCCGACCTCGACCTGGTGGTGAGCAACCCCCCCTACGTGACCAGCACCGAGATGGACGAGCTGCCCCGGGACGTCCGCTTCGAGCCGCGCCTGGCGCTCGACGGCGGTGCCGACGGTCTCGACGCCTATCGCGCCCTGCTCCCGGCCATCGCCGAGCACGCCCCCAGGGCGTGGTGGGTGGGGCTGGAGGTGGACAGCCGCCGGGCCGACCCGGTCACCGAGCAGGCCTTCGCCCTCTGGCCCTCGGCCTCGATCAGCGTCGTCGCCGACCTGGCCGGTCTGCCCCGGGTGGTGGAGATCCGGAAGTGACGGCGCGGGAGCTGCCCCCAGGACTCCGCGTTCGTTCGCAGCCGTGATCACGGTCGAGCAGGCGGCCGCTGCGATCCGCGCGGGCGAGGTGGTGGTCATCCCCACCGACACGGTCTACGGGCTGGCCGCCGACCCCGCGAGCGCCGCCGCGGTGGAGCGCGTCTACGCCATCAAGGGGCGGCCACCGCAGCTCGAATTGAACCTGCTTGCCGCCGAGATCGCCGACCTGGACGGACTGGTGGAGATGGACAGCGTGGCGCGCTCGCTGGTGGCCGCCTTCTGGCCGGGTCCGCTCTCCCTGGTCTGCCCGGTGGGCACCCACCGACTCGCCATTCCGCGCACCGGGACGACCCTGATGGTGCGGGTCCCCGGCCACGACCTGCTCCGCCGGCTTCTCGCGGAGACGGGGCCGGTCGCCTCCACCAGCGCCAATCGCCACGGCTCCCCCCCCGCCGCCTCCGCCTCGGCGGCAGAGGCGGAGCTCCGCTCCGGGGTCGCGGGGGTCCTGGATGGTGGTCCCAGCGGCGGGATGGCCTCGACTATCATCGACCTGTCGTCGAGGCCACCGCGTGTGCTGCGGGAGGGGCTGATCAGGTCGATCGCTCTTCGCCCATACGTCGGGAGCTGAATCCCCGCACGCAAGAGGGAGGGCACGGACGTGACCGAGCAGACCGCCGATCCCCAGTCCGCCACCGCCACCCTTGCGCCGGTGCCACCACCCGGCTCGTTCGCAGCCAAGCCGCGGCTGCGCGCCGTCGACCCGGTGATCGCCGGCCTCATGGACGAGGAGCTCCGCCGTCAGGAGGAGACCCTCGAGCTCATCCCGTCCGAGAACCTCGCCTCCGTCGCCGTCCTGGAGGCCCTCGGCTCCTGGCTCAACAACAAATACGCCGAGGGCGTCCCGGGCAAACGGTACTACGGAGGCTGCCAGGTCGTCGACCAGGTCGAGGACCTCTGCCGCGAGCGGGCCAAGCAGCTCTTCGGGGCCGAGCACGCCAACGTCCAGCCGCATTCGGGCTCGCAGGCCAACATGGCGGTCTACGCGGCGATCCTCCAGCCCGGCGACACCGTGCTCGGCATGGCCCTCGACCAGGGGGGGCATCTCACCCACGGCTCCCCGGTGAACTTCAGCGGCCGCCTCTACCACTTCGAGCCGTACTTCGTCTCCGAGACGACCGGCCGGTTGGAGATGGACGAGGTCCGGCGCCGCGCCGTCGAGGTGCGGCCCAAGCTGATCGTCGCCGGCTACAGCTCCTATCCCCGTCTTCTCGACTTCGCCGCCTTCCGGGAGATCGCCGACGAGGTGGGGGCGATGCTGATGGTCGACATGGCCCACTTCGCCGGGCTGGTGGCGGGCGGTGTCCACCCCTCCCCGGTGCCGCACTCCGACTTCGTGACCTTCACCACCCACAAGACCCTGCGCGGCCCGTGGGGCGGGATGATCCTCTGCCGGGCGGAGCACGCCGAGGCCATCGACAAGGCGGTCTGCCCGGGCACCCAGGGCGGCCCCCTGCTCCACGCCATCGCCGCCAAGGCGGTGATGTTCCACCAGTGCGCGCAGCCCGACTTCCGGACCTACGCCGCCCAGGTGATCGCCAACGCCGCGGCGCTCGCCCGCGGTCTCCAGGAGCGGGGCTGCGTGCTCACCACCGGCGGCACCGACAACCACCTGATGGTGATCGACCTGCGCCCCTTCGGGGTGAGGGGGAGGGCCGTCCAGTCCGGCTTCGACGAGGTCGGGATCACGCTCAACGCCAACGCCTTCCCCGGCCACGGCGGCACCCCGTACAACCCCAACGGTGTCCGCCTGGGGACGCCCGCGGTGACCAGCCGGGGGATGCGCGAGCCCGAGATGGAGGAGATCGCCTCCCTCATCCACCTCATGCTCAGCCGCTTCCAGGACCAGGAGGTGCGGGCCGAGGTCCGCCGCCGGAGCCGGGAGCTCTGCGGCCGCTTCCCGCTTCCGTATCGGATGCCGTGACCCCGGGGGCCGCCTGGCTCAGCGCGCTCGCGCCCTTCCTGGTCGCCGCCCTGGTCTGCGTGGTCTGCGTCCCCCTCTCCATGCTGCTGGCGCGCCGCGTGGGCGCCGTGGACCATCCGGATGACGAGCGCCACCTCCACGCCGCCCCCACCCCCCGCCTCGGCGGGCTGGCCATGCTCGCCGGGTATGTCGTCGCCATCGTCGTCTTCGGCGGCCAGATCCAGTCCCGGTGGGCGCTGCTGGCGGTCGCCGGGCTGGTCGCCCTGGTGATGGCGGTCGACGACGTCCTCGACATCGCCTGGTGGCTGAAGCTGGTGGTGATCCTGGGCGCCGGCATCGCCTTCTTCGCCCTCGGCATCAGCATCACCTACATCGACCTTCCCGGGGGTCACCTGATCCAGCTGGGCCTGCTTGCGCTGCCCGTCACCGTGCTCTGGGTGGCCGGGATGCAGGTGTCGGTCAACTTCATGGACGGCGCCGACGGGGTGGCCGCCGGGGTGGTGGCGATCGTCGCCCTGGTGGTGATGCTCGCCGCCATCAACCGGATCCTGGTCCCCGGCGACATCCAGTCGGGGGTGGTGATCGCGAGCGGGGCGCTCATGGGGGTGTGCATGGGCTTCCTGGTCTTCAACCTGCCCCCGGCGCGGACCTTCATGGGCGACTCGGGCAGCCACTTCCTGGGGGTGGTGCTGGCCGCCCTCACCATCGTCGGCGTCGCCAAGGACGCGGTCGCCCTCTCCATCCTGGTCCCGCTCATCGCCCTCGCCCTGCCCATCAGCGACACCGTCTGGGCGATCGTGCGCCGCGGTCGCGCCGGCGTCAGCCCCACCACCCCTGACGCCGGCCACCTGCACCACCGCCTCCAGGCCCGGGGCATGTCGCCGCTCGAGACGGCGCTCACCTTCTACTTCACGACCGGCGTGCTCGGCTGCCTGGGGCTGGCCATCTTCGGCCACCGCAAGATCCTGGACATCGCCATCGGGCTCTGCGCGGCGGGCCTGGTGGCGACCTTCTGGTGGAACCACCGCCGGCTCCAGCGGCTCCGGCAGGGGGTCGCGGCGCCCGGCCGGGACCCCGACACCGGGCTGGCGATCCCCGGGCCGGGGGCCGCGGTCCCCAAGGGGGACGGCCGGCCCGGAGGGGTCGACTGAGCCCTCCCCCCGGTCGCGGAGCCGCCTCTGGACGCCCCTGATGACCTCCGGCTCTGGCCGGAGTGCCGGACGGGCCTGTAGGGTGTCGGCAGTGAGAGAGCCCATCTGCGCCATGGGGCGGCCAGGAGACCCCCTGTGCTAACTTCCCGCTGTGCTCGAGCGCTGCCGCGCACACGTCCGGGGGCTGCCGGTCGTGGGCAAGGGGGGACGGCGCGCCGGCGTGATGCGGGTTCGATGAGGTCGTGATGGCGGAGGCGGTGGGCGAGGCGGCTGGCCTCGCCAGGGTGCTGCGGCTGACCGCCCTGGTCGCACTGGCGAGCTGCGCGATCGTGGTCGTGGTGGCACTCCTCTTCTTCGGCTTCCGCGCGGCCGCCCTGGCGGCGGCCGGGTCGGCGGTGGGGCTGCTCAACCTCTGGGTCGCGGCGGGTGCCCTCCGCAAGGTGCCGGTCCTCTTCATCGGCACCAGCGTGCCCCGCCTCGCCCTGGTCACGGGCGTCCTCCTGGTGCTGGTCCTTCTCCTCGGACCTGTCGCGGTGTGGGCGCTGATCGGGTTGCTGGTGACCCAGGTCGCGGAGGTGGGGATGATGCTCCGCCACGGACTTCACGAGATGCGCTCGTGACCCTCCTGTCGGACACGACCATCTCGGTCGGCCAGCACTGGACCTGGGTGGTGGCCGGCATCACCCTCAACGCCGACACCATCGTCGCCACCCTGGTCGCCTCCGCCGTCGTCCTGGCGGTCGGCTTCTACCTGCGCCACGTCATCACCGACGGTGTCCCCGGGCGCCTTCAGACCGCGTTCGAGATGGTGTGGACCACCGTGGCCGGCTTCGTCGAGCAGATGGTCGGATCCTTCGCCGCCTGGCTGGTGCCGCTGGCGATGACACTCTTCTTCTTCATTCTGGTCTGCAACTGGCTCGAGCTGATCCCCACGGGCGACCGCCTGGTCTCTCCGACCGCCGACACCAACCTGACCTTCGGCCTGGCGTTCACGGTCATCATCGTGCTGCACGTGACCTCGTTCCGGCGGCAGGGCTGGCGCGGCTACCTGCGCGTCAACTACGCGCACCCCGAGGGTCTGCCCCGGCCTCTGTACCTGCTGCTGGTGCCCATCAACATCATCACTCAGATCTCCTATCCCCTCTCGCTCTCCCTCCGTCTCTTCGGCAACATCTTCGCCGGGGGGCTGATGCTCCAGATCATCGCCCTGCTGCCGATCTGGGCGGGCTGGTTGCCCGACGGCATCTGGAAGCTCTTCGAGGGGGCGTTCGTCGATGTGATCCAGGCCTTCATCTTCGCCCTGCTCACGGTGATCTACATCAGCATCGCCACCGCTGGAAGCGAGGGCGCGGGCGAGGATGACACGTCCTTCGCTTCGAACCGCGCCCCAGGGATCGAGAGTGAAGCCGCCGCCACACGCTGAGCCGTATGCACGCACCCTGCCTCTCGCTCCGAACGCGATGCAGCCGGGCCGGCAGACTGCTGCCGACCCCCACCAATCGACCAACACAGCTTGGAGGACTTGAAAGTGGCCCTGAGCCCCGCGGACGCGACCATCTTTGCCGGGGCGATGATCGGAACCGGTGTCGGAGCCGTCGGCGCCGCCATCGGTGACGGACTCGCCGGCGCCCAGCTCATCGCCGGGGTCGCTCGGCAGCCCGAGGCCCAGGGGCGGCTGCTGATCTGGACCTTCCTCACCATCGCCATCGCCGAGGCGGTGTACTTCATCAACCTGGCGCTGATGATCGTCTTCATCATTCTGGCGGGGGCCAAGCTTTGAGCCTTGCCCCGGCGGGGATGCTGGCCGCCAGCAACGACTTCCTGATCCCCAACGCGACTCTGATCGTCGAGGTCGCCGTCTTCCTCGCGGTGCTGGGGATCCTGGCCCGCTACGTCTATCCCTATCTCGCCAGGGCCATCGAGAGGCGCCAGCAGCAGATCGCCCAGTCGATGCGCGACGCTGCTGAGGCGGAGCAGCGGTTGGCCTCGGTGCGCGAGGAGGTGGAGAGGATGCTCGAGGACGCGCGCACCCAGGCGCGGGAGCTCGGCTCCCACGCTCAGCGCGACGCGGCAGCCGACGCCGACGAGATCCGTGCCCGGGCCCGCCAGGAGGCGGCCGCCTTCGTGGAGCAGGCTCGGGGAGACATCGTCGCCGAGCGCGATCGGGCGCTCCGCGAGCTGCAGGCCCAATACGGCGCCCTGGTGGTGGCCGCCGCCGGCAAGGTGCTAGGGGAGGCCGTCGATCCCGCCGCGCACCACACCCTGATCGAACGCTCCCTGCAGTCTCTGGAGACCCTGCGTTGATGGAGTCTCCGATCGCCCATCGGTATGCCGAGGCGTACTTCGAGGTGGCGCGCGACGCGGCCCAGGTCGAAGCGCTGGGGAAGGATCTGGAGAGGGCGGGTGCCATCCTCGAGGATCCCAGGGTGCGCGCGGCGCTGGCCAATCCGCGCAACAGCGTCGCCGCCCGAACCGATCTCGCCATGCGGCTCCTCGACGGCCTCGCCGAGCCGACCCGAAACCTGGCCCGGCTGCTCCTCGACCGGCGCCGCCTGCCGCTCTTCGGCGCGATCGTGGCCGAGTATCACGACATCGTCGCCGAGGCCGACGGGGTGATCCGCGCCGTCGTGAGCAGCGCGGTGCCCCTCGACAAGGCGACCGAGGCGGCGGTCGCCGGCGCTCTCGGCAAGCGTCGCGGGCAGAGGATCCAGATCGAGACCGTTCACGACCCGGAGCTCCTCGGTGGGCTCGTGATCCGGATGGGCGACGAGGTCATCGACGACAGCGTGCGCACCCATCTTCAGCAGCTTCAGGCCGCTCTGGCCTGATCGGAGGTTGGCAACACAGTCAGGCATGGCAGTACGAAGCGACGAGATCGGCGACATCCTGAAGCAACGCATCGCGAGCTTCGACGCCAAGGTGGTGGAGGCGAGCGAGGGGGTGGTGACATCGGTCAGCGATGGCATCGCCCGCATCTACGGCCTGGAGGGCGCGATGTCGGGCGAGCTGCTCGCCTTCCCCGGACCGGACGGCCAGGGCACCGTTCTCGGGCTCGCCCTCGATCTTCGGGAGGATGGCGTCGGCGCCGTCATCCTGGGTCCTTACGAGCACCTTCAGGAGGGTGACACCGTCCGCACCACCGGCCGGATCGCCCAGGTGCCGGCCGGCGAGGCGGTGGTGGGCCGGATCCTCGATCCCCTCGGACAGCCGATCGACGGACGCGGCCCCATCGAGACCACGGACACCATGCCATTGGAGCGGATCGCCCCCGGAGTGCTCCTCCGTCAGGGCGTGACCTCGCCGCTGCAGACCGGGATCAAGGCGATCGACTCCATGTTCGCGATCGGCCGGGGGCAGCGCGAGCTGATCATCGGCGACCGCCAGACCGGCAAGACCGCGATCGCCCTCGACGCCATCATCAACCAGAAGGGCGGCGACGTCACCTGCATCTACGTTGCCGTGGGGCAGCGCGCCTCGACGGTGGCCCAGGTCGCCGCGACCCTCCAGCAGTTCGGGGCGATGGAGTACACGACCATCGTCGCGGCCACCGCCAGCGACCCGGCGCCGCTCCAGTACATCGCCCCCTACGCGGGCTGCGCCATGGGCGAGTGGTTCATGCAGAAGGGGCGTCACGCGCTGATCGTCTACGACGACCTCAGCAAGCACGCCGACGCCTACCGGCAGCTCTCCCTGCTGCTCCGGCGCCCGCCCTCGCGCGAGGCCTATCCGGGCGATGTCTTCTATCTGCACAGCCGGCTCCTCGAGCGCTCCGCGCGGATGGCCGACGACCAGGGGGGCGGCACGTTCACCGCACTGCCGATCATCGAGACCAAGGCCAACGACGTCTCCGCCTACATCCCGACCAACGTCATCTCCATCACCGATGGTCAGATCTACCTGGAGACCGAGCTCTTCAACGCCGGAACCCGGCCGGCGATCAACGTCGGCCTCTCGGTATCGCGGGTCGGCTCCGCCGCGCAGACCAAGGCGATGAAGCAGGTCGCCGGACCGCTCAAGCTCGAGCTGGCGCAGTACGGTGAGCTCAAGGCCTTCTCACAATTCGCGGCCGACCTCGACAAGCGGACCAGGGCCACCCTGGAGCGCGGTCAGCGGATGACCGAGCTGCTCAACCAGCCGCAGTACGAGCCGGTCCCCTTCGCCCGCCAGGTCATGGCCATCTTCGCCGGTACCCGCGGCTACATCGACGACGTGCCGGTCGACCGGGTGTCGGAGTTCGAGCGTCTGCTGCTCCGTTTCCTGGAGCAGGAGCATCCCGAGCTGGAGAAGTCGATCGTCACCGAGGGGGTGGTATCGCCGGAGCTCGAGTCCGGCCTCAAGGCGGCGATCGAGGAATTCAAGAAGGGCTTTGCCTAGTGGATGGGCACTGATGCCGAGCCTTCTCGACCTCCGCCGCCGCATCAAGACCGTCGCCAACACGCAGAAGATCACCAAGGCGATGGAGCTGGTCGCCGCCTCCAAGCTGCGCCGTGCCCAGGAGCGGATGGAGAACGCGCGCCCCTACGCCGACGAGATCAGCGGGGTGACCGCCGAGCTGATGCGGCGCACCCTGGGCTACCGGCATCCCTACTTCGAGGTTCGCCCCGTGACCCGCCGCTGCCTGGTCCTGGTGACCAGTGATCGGGGGCTGGTGGGCGGGCTCAACACCAACAGCATCCGGCTCGCCCTTCACGAGAGTGCCCGGGGCGGCGTCCCGGTGGACGTGGTGAGCATCGGGCGCCGGGGCCGTGACGCGATGCGCCGGCTGAGCCGGAACCTGATCGCCGATGTGAGCAACTACGGGGACCGGCCGACGCTCGCCACCGTCCTGCCCGCGGTCAGGACCGCGCTGCAGCGGTACGAGCAGGCGAAGTGCGACCAGCTCGACCTCGTCTACGCCCACTACGTCAGCGCCGGCCGGCAGGAGGCCACGCTGCAGCGTCTCCTGCCGCTGGTGGCGCCGCCCAGCTCGACACGGACGACCTCCGATTTCGAGTACGAGCCCGACCCGCAGGGAGTCCTCGACGCCCTGCTTCCCCGCCACGTCGAGGCCCAGGTGTACCGCGCCGTGCTCGAGAACCTCGCCAGCGAGCAGGCCGCCCGGGTCGTCGCCATGCACAATGCCGCCGAGAACGCCGGCGACCTGATCCAGAGCCTCACTCTCACGGCCAACAAGGTGCGGCAGGCGAACATCACCACGGAGCTGTTGGAGGTGGTGAGTGGAGCCACCGCGGTCGAGGCCTGAGAGAAGAAAGCAAGGAGTGACGGCACAGATGGCAACCCCGAAGCCAGCCACCGGCAAGGGCCGGATCGTCCAGATCATGGGCCCGGTCGTCGACGTGGCCTTCACCGGCGGGCGCCTCCCGCGCACCTACGATGCCCTCGAGATCGCCCGCGATGGCGGCCGGCGGCTGGTGCTGGAGGTCGAGCAGGATCTGGGCAATGGCGTGGTTCGCACCATCGCCATGGACTCGACCGACGGCCTGCGCCGCGGCGACGAGGTGGTGGGCACGGGTGCGCCGATCACCGTCCCGGTGGGTGAGCTGACCCTGGGCCGGATGTTCGACGTCATCGGCGATCCCATCGACGGCCTGCCGGCGCCCAAGACGGAGCGCCACCCCATCCACCGCAAGGCGCCCCCGGTCAGCGATCAGGACGTGAGCCAGCAGATCCTGGAGACCGGGATCAAGGTCATCGACCTGATCTGCCCCTTCTCCAAGGGGTCCAAGATCGGCCTCTTCGGCGGTGCGGGTGTCGGCAAGACCGTGGTCGTCAACGAGATGATCCGCAACATCGCCGAGGAGCACAGCGGTTACTCGGTGTTCGCCGGGGTCGGCGAGCGCACCCGCGAGGGCCGGGACCTCTACGGTGACATGAAGGAATCGGGGGTGCTGGACCGGACGGCCCTGGTGTTCGGTCAGATGAACGAGCCGCCCGGCGCCCGGGCCAGGGTGGCGCTCACCGGTCTCACCATGGCCGAATACTTCCGGGACGAGAAGAACGCCGACGTGCTGCTCTTCATCGACAACATCTTCCGCTACGTGCTGGCCGGCGCCGAGGTTTCGGCACTGCTCGGCCGGATGCCCAGCGCGGTCGGCTACCAGCCCACCCTGGCCACCGAGATGGGTGACCTGGAGGAGCGGATCACCTCGACCAAGACCGGCTCGATCACCTCGGTGCAGGCGGTCTACGTCCCCGCCGACGACTTCACCGACCCGGCGGTGGCGACGACCTTCGCCCACCTGGGTGCCACCGTCTCGCTCTCCCGGGCCCTGACCGAGATCGGCATCTACCCGGCGGTGGACCCGCTCGACTCGACCAGCCGCGCCCTCGATCCCCGCATCGTCGGCGAGGAGCACTACCGCGTCGCCACCGGGGTCAAGCGGATCCTGCAGCAGTACAAGGACCTGCAGGACATCATCGCCATCCTCGGTCAGGAGGAGCTCACCGACGATCAGAAGCTGACCGTCCAGCGGGCGCGGCGGGTGCAGCGATTCCTCTCCCAGCCCTTCAAGGTGGCCGAGGTGTTCACCGGCCGTCCCGGGATCTACGTGAAGCTCGAGGAGACGATCCGCGGCTTCGCCGAGATCCTGGACGGCCAGCACGACGATCTTCCCGAGGACGCCTTCTACATGGTCGGGACCATCGACCAGGCGATCGTCAAGGCCAGCGAGCTGGGGGGCGACGGCGCCGACGCGTCCGCGGCGGGGACGGCCGATGAGCCGGACACCGCGAAGGGCGAGGAGCCCCCAGTCTCCGAGGAGGAGGTGCCAACCGGCGACGCGTCCGACGAACCCTCGCCCACCACGCCTGCAGCGCCGGCCGGCAAGGCGCCGGCACCCTCCGTGCGCGCCAAGAGGGCGAAGCCGGACCAGGGCAGCTGATGGCGAAGCTTCAGGTCGAGCTGGTCACGGCCGAGGGGCGCGTCCTCTCCCAGGAGGCCGACTTCGTGCTGGCCCCCGGGGTGGCCGGCGAGCTGGGCGTCCTGCCCCACCACATCCCGCTGCTCACCCCGCTGCGGACCGGTGAGGTCATGGTGCGCAACGAGGGGGTGGAGGAGTACCTCTTCGTCTCCGGCGGCTTCCTCGAGGTGCTTCCCGAGAAGGTGGTCATCCTGGCCGACGCCGCTGAACGGGCCGAGGACATCGACCAGGCGCGGGCCGAGGCGTCGCGTCGCGCCGCCGAGGAGCTGCTCGCCGAGAACGTCAGCGACGCCCTGGCCGCCGCCAAGCTGGAGCGGGCCCTCTACCGCCTCCGGGTCGCCGACGTGCGCCGCCAGCGGCGCGAGCGGGACACCCCGCAGGCCCCGGACTGACCGGCACTCGACCGCCCAACCGGCCCGTGTCCGGCATGCGCTGGTCAGCTCCCCCGCCCGTGCTCAGCTGCCCAAGAAGTAGTCCCCGGCCGTGAAGTCGCTGTTGAGCTCCGAGTACTCCGGCTGGCCCTCACAGGCGATGGCCACCCCGACCGCTGCGTAGGTGGGGTCGGTGAACGCGAGCACGTCAGCGGTGGAGTCGCCGGCGCACTCCTGCAGGCTGGAGATCGGGTTGTCGTTGCCGAGGTCGAAGTTGGCGGTGCCCGTGAAGACGAAGTCGGAACCGCTGCTGCTGCTGGTCGTGTAGGTGTCCTCGCAGTACTGCGAGCTGCCGTCCGAGTCCGTCGCCAGGGTCAGCGAGGAACAGTCGCCTGCGCCGGTCTTCATGCCGTTGCCGGTCACCAGCTGGCCGAAGTAGGTGGACGCCGGGGTCTCGGTGGGGAAGCCAACGTAGAGGATGTAGTCCTCCGGTACATTGGAGTTCTCGCTCAGATCGCAGAGCTCCTCGTCGCTGACCCCGGTGCTGACGTAGGCGGCGCTGGGCTCGTCCTCGCAGGTGTCGCTGGAGGCCCCGGTGATGTAGGAGGGCAGGATCTTGGCGAGCGGGGTGAGGGTGGAGGACGGGGAGGGCGACGGTGAGTGCGAGGCGCTGGGCGACGGGCTGACCGATGGTCCGGGCGTCGCGGTGTTCGCGAGGCAGACGTTGCCCTCGAGATGGTCGCCGGTGGGGCAGGCCGCGGTCGGGCTGGAGGCGGTCGCCTTGAAGGGGGGGAGCTTGGCAGCCGCGGCGACCCCGAAGTAGGCGAGGATCACGACCACCACGGCGACCACCGCGACCAGGATCATGGTCCGGCTGCCCTGCTGCGGCGGCGGGGGAGGGGACCATGCCGGGGGCAGCCCCACCGGGGTCCCGGGCGGAGCCGGGGGGGCGGGCGGTCCAGGAGCTCCACCCGGCCCACCTCCCCACGGGCTGCCGGGCGGGCCGGTGGGTGCCGCCGGCGGTCCCCAGCCCGGGGATCCCCCCGCTGGCGGGGGCGGCGGGAACCCTGAGGCCGCGACCGGCACCGTCGCCCCCGCCCCGGCGGCGAGACCCGCCCCGGCGGCGAGACCCCCGGCAGCGAGGCCCCCGGCAGCCCAGGGGAGGGTGGCGCCGGCAGGCGGGACGCTCGGAGGCGCGTCGCTCACCGGATAGCCCATGGCGCGGGCCATCTCCGAGACCGCCCAGGCGCTGGCCTGGGGGTCGAGGGCACGGCTCTGGGAGAGGTTTCCGGAGATGGTCCGGACTGCGGCGTCGGGGCCGATCCCGGGAACCTGCTGCTCGAGCATCGAGGGCGTCCCGGCCTCGGCGGCGGCGACCAGCAGGCTGGCCTCGCGGGGCGAGCCGGGGAGGAGGTCCTTGAAGAGGTTGCTGAGCAGGGCCGGGTTGGAGAGGACGCGCGGGCCATAGTCCTTCACTGCGGCCGCCAGGGCCTGGCGGGCCTGGCCCTGTGGGTCGAGGCCTCCGGCGTCAGTGTTCATGTGGGCGTCCCCTCGATCAGCCGTCCGAAGCGTGCATCCATCTAGGAGGCGATCATTCCCCGGTCGATCCCGGCCTCGGTCAGGCTCTCCGGGCCGTACCCGCTGCGGTCGCCTCTCACGGCACATGGTAGGTTATGCCGAGCCGGGGCGCGAGAGGGCGGGGGCCGCGGGAGCTCACGGCCCTTCCCGGCATCTTCGAGGCAGGGGTTATGGCCATCTCCCAGAGCGCGACCATCATGCCCGGCGGCGGCATATCCCGGCGTCCCCTCCACTTCATCGTCGTCGCCGACTGCTCCGGGTCGATGGCCGGCGAGAAGATGCAGGCGCTCAACTTCGCGATCGCCGAGATGCTGCCCAACCTGGTCGCCTGGGAGCAGGAGCAGGAGAAGGCGCAGATCCTGCTCCGCGCCGTCGCCTTCGCGGACACCCCGCGCTGGCACATCGAGGAGCCCGTTCCGGTGGCCGGGCTGCATTGGAGGCCGCTCCAGCACGTCGAGCGCGGGCGGACCAACATGGGGGCCGCCTTCCGGCTGGTGGCCGAGGCGCTGACCCCCGATCGGCTCGAGCGGCGGGCGCTCCAGCCCGCGCTGCTGCTGGTCACCGACGGGCTCCCCACCGACCCGCCCGGCCAGTTCGAGGCGGGGCTCGGGGCCCTCCTCGCGCTGCCCGCCGGGAGAGCCGCGGTCCGGCTCGCCGTGGCCATCGGCCGCGACGCGGACTCGGAGGCGCTCAACCGTTTCATCGGCGATCCCCAGGTCCCGGTCCTGGTCGCCGACAGCACCGACCAGATCGCCGACCGCCTGGCCACCGCCTCGATCGCCCTCTCCCGCATGTCGGAGGTGGGGGTGGACCGTCAGGCGCTCGCCGACCAGCTGCTCCGCCCGGTCCCGGCGCGCCGGGAGAGCTCGGGCGACGACAGCATCGTCTGATCGCCGATGCCCTGGAACCTGCTCACCGCCAGCGTCCAAGGCGCGGCCCACCTGGCCGCGGCGATGCCGAACCAGGATGCCGTGGGCTCCCGCGGTGAGTCCGGCTCGGGGGGTGCGGCAGCGCTGGCGGTGGCCGTCGCCGACGGACACGGCGATCCGCGCCACTTCCGGAGCGGCCGGGGCTCGCGGTTCGCCGCCGAGGTGGCCTGCGCGCTGGGCTGCGACGTCCTCGGTCCGCTGGCCGGCGCGGGCCCGGAGGCGGTGCGGGCACAGCTGGACGGACGGCTCCTCCCCGCGATCGTCGAGGGGTGGCGGGCCGCCGTCGCCGAGGACCTCGCCCACCACCCCTTCTCCGCGCAGGAGCTGGGCCACCGCCAGCCCGGCGACGATGCCCTGGTCGCCTACGGCTCCACCCTGCTGCTCGCAGTCTGCGCCGGTCCCTGGCTCGCGCTCGCCCAGATCGGGGACGGGGACATGCTCCTGGTGGGCGCGGACGGCGCGGCGGCCACCCCGGTGCCCTCCGATCCGGCGCTGCACGGGAGGTTCACCACCAGCCTCTGCCAGGACGACGCGCTGGTCCACTTCCGCACCGCCGTCCTCGACGTGGAGGCACGGGCCGTGGAGGTGCTCCTGCTCGCCACCGACGGCTTCGGCAATGCGCAGGCGACCGAGCCCTGGCAGCCGGGGGTGGGGGCCGACCTCCTGCAATTCGTCCGGCAGCGGGGCCTGGCGTGGATGGCGGAGCAGCTCCCCGCCTGGGCGGCTCGCTGCGCCTCGGCCGAGGGCAGCGGGGACGACACGACCCTCGCCCTCCTGGTCCGCTCCGCACCCGGGTTGCGACGGTGACCGCCACCTTTCCGGAGCGCGGCGGCGCCGTCCGCATGGTGAGGGGCGGGGACGTGGTCGGCGTGGGCCCGCGGATCGCCGAGGGCGGCCAGGGCGTCGTCTTCCGGGGCGTGCTGGCGAGCGGCGCCCCGGTCGCGGTCAAGTGGTACCGGCCCCTGCCTCACGCCGCCGCGCTGCGCACCGCGGTCGCCGGGCTGGCCGCGCGTCCGCGGCCCCATCCGGCCTTCGCCTGGCCGCTCGACCTGGTCGAGAGCGACCAGGTGGCGGGGTTCGGCTACGTGATGCCGCTGCTGCCACCCCGCTTCCGTCCCCTCGCCCAGGTCATCAGCACCAGCGACCCGCTCCCCTTCCGCACCAGCGCCGCGATCGGACACCGGATCGCTGACGCGTTCGCCGCACTCCACGCGGCCGGCCTCTGCTACCGGGACATCAGCCTGGGCAACCTCCTCGTCGACCCCGACACCGGCGAGGTCGCCATCGTCGACAACGACAACGTGGGCACCGACGGGAGCGCGGTGTTCGTCAAGGGAACGCTCCGCTTCATGGCCCCGGAGGTGCTCCGCGACGAGGTCCCGCCGTCGACGGTCAGCGACCTCCACTCGCTGGCGGTGATCCTCTTCTTCCTGTTCGTCCACGGACACCCGCTGGAGGGGATGCGCAGCGAGGCCAGCTACGGCTGGGGGGAGGAGGGCCACGTCTCGGAGACGCGGCTGGCCCTGGAGCACTTCGGGCTGTCGCCGCTCTTCGTCTTCGATCCCTCCGACAGCTCCAATGCCCCTGTCCCCGGCGACCTCCGGCTGGTCTGGTGGCCGGTGTACCCGCGCTTCCTCCGCGACCTCTTCACCCGAACGTTCACCGTCGGGCTCACCGACGCCAGCCTCGGGGGGAGGGTCACCGAGGGCGTGTGGCGGCGGGCGCTGATGCGCCTCCAGGACAGCGTCGCGACCTGCGTGTGCGGGGCGTCGGTCTTCTGGGACGCCGACCAGCTGGAGCGTGCCTGCTGGCACTGCCGCGCCGTCCCCCCCGCTCCGCTCCTGCTCGACGTCCGGAACCAGTCGCTGGTGCTCGCGCCGGGGGCGGGGGTGAGCGCCGCCCTTCTGCGCCGCGATCGACCGTGGGACAGCGTCGTCGCCGCGGTGGAGGCGCACCCCAGCGAGAAGGGACAGGTCGTCCTGCGCAACCTCTCGACCGAGAGCTGGACCGTCGAGCTGCCCGGGGAGGAGGTCAGGGAGGTGGCCCCGGGGCAGCGGCTGCGGGCGCGCCCGCTGGCCGTCGACTTCGGCGGTGTCCGGGGGACGATCCGGAGCGCCGGAGCGGGGCCGGCGGAGCCGGCGTCCCCGGCCCCCTAGAAGAGCCCCACGATGTTGCCCTGCGCGTCGATGTCGACGTGGTCGGCGACCGGGCTGACCGGCAGGCCCGGCATCAGGCGCATCTCGCCGCTGCGCAGGTAGACGAAGCCCGCGCCGGCAGCCGCCCGGACGTCGCGGATGGGCAGGGTCCAGCCGGTGGGTGCACCCTTGAGCCGGGGATCGGAGGAGAGGCTCAACTGGGTCTTGGCGATGCAGACGGGGAGACCCCCCAGCCCGTCGCGCTCACACTGGCGGAGCTGCTGGACGGCGGGAGCGTCGTAGCTGACCGCGGCGGCGCCGTACACGCGGGTGGCCACCAGCTCGACCTTCTCCTGCAGGCTGGCGCTGTCCGGGTAGAGCATCCGGAAGTCGCTGGGCTCCTCCACCGCCTCGGCGACCGCCTCGGCCAGCTCGGTCATCCCCGCGCCTCCGTCCGCGTAGCCGGTGGCGACGGCGCAGCGGACGCCCAGCTCCTCGGCGATGCTGCGGATGGCGGCGTGCTCGGAGGGGTGGTCCTCGGGGTGAGCGTTGATGGCGACCACCACCGGTACCCCGAAGAGCCGGCAGTTCTCCACCTGCTTGCGGAGGTTCGCTCCCCCCGTCAGCACCTCGTCGGGGTGCTCGTCGAAGAGCTCGGGCGGCAGCGATCGGCCGTTGCTGATGCGGTGCTTGCCGGAGTGGGCCTTGAGCGCGCGCACGGTGGCGACCACCACCGCGGCGTCGGGGCGCAGCCCGCTCACCCGGCACTTGATGTCGAAGAAGCGCTCCGCCCCCATGTCGGCGCCGAAGCCGGCCTCGGTGACCAGGAACTCGCCGGCCCGGATGCCGATCATGTCGCCGAGCACCGAGGAATTGCCGTGGGCGATGTTGCCGAAGGGGCCGGCGTGGACGATCGCCGGCGTGCCCTCCTGGGTCTGGATCAGGTTGGGCTGGATGGCGTCGCGCATGATCACCGTCATCGCCCCCGCCGCGTGCAGGGCCTCGGCGGTGACCGGCTCGCCGCCGCGGGTGTGGCCGACGACCACCCGGCCCAGCCGGGCCCGCAGGTCGGCGAGCGAGGTGGAGAGGGCCAGGACGGCCATCACCTCGGAGGCCGCGGTGATGTCGAAACCGCTCTGCCGGGGCACCCCGTCCTGGGGGTCGCCGAGGCCGATCACCACGTTGCGCAGGGCCCGGTCGTCGACGTCCAGGACGCGCCGCCAGGTGATGGTGCCGGGGTCGATGTCGAGCGCGTTGCCGTGATACAGGTGGTTGTCCAGGGTGGCGGCCAGCAGGTTGTGGGCGGCGGTGACCGCGTGCATGTCGCCGGTGAGGTGGAGGGCCACCTTGTCGAAGGGGATCAGGGTGCTCCGACCGCCCCCGGCCGCTCCGCCCTTGATGCCGAAGGTCGGGCCCATCGACCCCTGGCGCAGCGAGATCACGGTTCGCCGGCCGATCCGGCGCAGCCCGTCGCCCAGCCCGATGGTGGTGACCGTCTTGCCCTCGCCGAGCGGGGTCGGCGTGATCGCCGTCACCACCACATAGCGGGCGCGCTGGTCCGCCGGCAGCGCCTCCAGGGCATCGAGCCGGATCTTGGCCACGCCGCGGCCGTAGGGCTCGAGCAGCTCCGGGCTGATTCCCACCTCGCGGGCGACGTCGTCGATCTGCTGGGGTTCGGCGGGCAGGCGGGTCACGCTCAGATTCGGCATGCGCTCATGGTGACCTCTTGCCGGCCCCCACGGCCACGTCCGAGTGACCCTCGGCCGTCACGGCTGAAGGTCACGCGGATGGGGCACAGGACGCCCGCTGTCAGCGCCGGGAGCTGCCCCCGCCCTGGGTCAGCAACAGGATCATGAGCAGGTTGAGGAAGAGGTTGAAGATGTCCAGATAGACGTTCATCGCCATCCGGATGGCGCTGCCCGGAGGGCCCTGCCGGGTCATGCAGACTCGCTGGACGTCGTAGAGGAGGAAGAGCGAGAAGACCACGCAGGCCGCCGCCGAGATGAGGATCTGGAGGGCGGTCGACTGCACGATGAGACCGATCACCATCGCCACCACCACCCCGATCAGGGCCCCGAACAGCCAGCCTCCCATCCGGCTGAAGTCCCGGCTCGTGAAGCGGGCATAGAGGGTGACGCCGCCGGTGACCGCCGCGGTCGCCCCCAGCGCCTCGTAGACGATGTACTGATTGCCGTCGTAGGCGATGGCCTGCAGCAGCGGCGCGATCACGATCCCGGTGACCACCCCGAAGGCGAGGAAGAGGACCATGCCGAGGACGGGCTGGCTGGCCAGGAACTGGGTGGCCAGCACCAGGGCGAACATCGCGATGAACCAGATCAGGCTGTTGCTCTCGAACACGGTGTTGAGCCCGGAGGCTCCGAGCCACACCCCGCCGATGGCGCAGACCATCAGCAGGCAGGTGAGGCCCATCACCTTCTCGGGGAGGCTGATCGCCCCCTGCAGGGCGGGGTTGGACCAGCCCTGGGTCTCGCCGAAGGGGTTGTAGAGGCTGCGGCTCCGCCCGCCGCCGCCCATGCCCCCGTTCATGTTGAACATGTCGAAACGCTCCCTTCAGATGGGGAAATCGCTGCCTGTAGGTTACGGTACCCGGCTTTCCACCGGGTTACACGCGCTCAGGCGACGGTGACCGCCTCGTTGAGGTAGACGTCCTGGATGGCGTTGAGAAGACCGACACCCTCCGCCATCGGGCGCTGGAACGCCTTGCGGCCGCTGATCAGGCCGGTGCCCCCGGCGCGCTTGTTGATCACCGCGGTGCGCACCGCCTCCTTGAGGTCGGTGGCGCCCGAGGAGGCGCCGCCGGAGTTGATCAGACCGCAGCGCCCCATGTAGCAGTTGACCACCTGATAGCGGGTGAGGTCGATGGGGTGCGGGCTGGTCAGCTTCTCGTAGACGAGCTTGCTGGTCTTGCCGAACTTGAGGGCGGTGTAGCCGCCGTTGGTCTCGGGCAGCTTCTGCTTGATGATGTCCGCCTCGATGGTCACCCCGAGGTGGTTGGCCTGGCCGGTCAGGTCGGCGGCGACCCCGTAGTCGACGCCGTCGCTCTCGAACGCGGAGTTGCGCAGGTAGCACCAGAGGATGGTCGCCATGCCCATCTCGTGGGCCTCGGCGAAGGCAACCGCGACCTCCTGGAGCTGCCGCATCGACTCCTCGGATCCGAAGTAGATGGTGGCGCCGACCGCGACCGCCCCCAGGTTCCAGGCCTGCTCGACGGTGCCGTACATCACCTGGTCGTACTTGTTGGGGTAGGTGAGCAGCTCGTTGTGGTTGAGCTTGACGATGAAGGGGATCCTGTGGGCCCACTTCCGGGAGACCGAGCCGAGCACCCCGAAGGTGGAGGCCACCGCGTTGCAGCCGCCCTCCACGGCCAGCTCGACGATCTTCTCGCCGTCGAAGTAGAGCGGGTTGGGGGCGAAGGAGGCCCCCGCGGAGTGCTCGATGCCCTGGTCCACGGGGAGGATCGACATGTAGCCGGTACCGGCCAGGCGGCCGTGCCCGAAGAGCGTCTGGAGGCTGCGCAGCACCCGTGGGTTGCGGTCGCTCACCGACCAGACGCGGTCGACGAAGTCGGGGCCGGGGAGGTGGAGCAGATCGCGGCTCACCGTCTGGCAGCGGTGCTCCAGCAGGTCCTGGGCGTCCTCGCCGAGGATCTCTTCCAGGTTGCTCAGGGGGGTTGCCGTTGCCGTCGCCATCTCGTCCTCCCGGGTAGGGGCTTCCCCCGGATTCTGCGGCATCGGGGCGGGCCCGTGACTTGCGACGGGAATGACGCGATCGGGACCGGAGCGGGGAGGTCCGTTGCACTCGCCTCCGCTCATGTACCGTAGGCGCCGATGGACCTGCTGCGGATCACGGGCGGCGGGCCGCTCACCGGGGAGGTCGCGATCTCCGGCAGCAAGAACGCGGCCCTTCCGGTCATGGCGGCGGCGCTGCTCACCGACGAGCACCTCGATCTGGACAACGTGCCCGACATCGAGGACATCGGGACCATGGCGGCGATGCTCCGCCACCTCGGCGTGGAGGTGGACCGGCTCGACGCCAGCCGCTGGCGGCTGGACGCGGGGGGAGTTCACCCGGCCGAGGTCGGCGCCGACCTGACCCGGCGGCTGCGGGGCTCCTTCCTCCTCCTGGGGGCCCTGGTCGGACGCACCGGCGAGGCCGAGATCGCCAAGCCGGGCGGGGACGACATCGGGATGCGCCGGGTTGAGCAGCACCTGGAGGGTCTCCGCCTGATGGGGGCGGATGTCACCGAGACCTCCACCAGCTTCACCGCCCGGGCGCCCCGGCTGCACGGGGCCCACATCTACCTCGACATGCCCACCGTCACCGGGACCGAGAACCTGATGATGGCCGCCGTCCTCGCCGATGGGATCACCGTGATCAGCAACGCCGCCCGCGAGCCCCACGTCTACGACCTCGCCCGCTGCCTGGTGGCGATGGGGGCCCGGATCAGCGGCGCCGGCAGCGAGCTGATCGTGGTCGAGGGTCAGAGCACCCTGCTCCACGGCACCCATCACCGGGTCGACACCGACTACATCGAGGCCGGCACCTACATGACCGCGGCGGCGGCGACCGGCGGCGACGTGGTCGTCGCCGGGATGCGACCCAGCGACCTGCGCTTCCTGACCAACAAGCTGCAGGCGGCCGGCTGCACGATCGTCGAGGGCGGCGCCCACGTCCGGGTGACCGGTGGCCCGCTCCAGGCGGTCGACGTCACCACCTGGCCGCACCCCGGTTTCGCCACCGACCTGCAGCCCCAGTTCGGGGCCCTGATGACCCAGGCGCGCGGGATCAGCATCATCAGCGAGTCGCTGTACGAGAACCGCTTCCGGCACGTCGGTGAGCTCGCCAAGATGGGTGCCCGGATCACGGCCGAAGGTCGCAGCGCGATCATCACCGGCCCCAGCCGGCTGCACGGCGCGGCCGTCTCGATCCCCGACATCCGCAGTGGGGCGGCGCTCGTCATCGCCGCCCTCTGCGCCGAGGGCACCACCGAGCTGGAGAACGTCTTTCACCTCGACCGCGGCTACGAGGCCCTGGACACCAAGCTGCGCTCGCTGGGGGCGGGGGTCGAACGGGTCCGGCCCGAGCCCGGCGAGACGTCGGCGCACGACCTCTCCGGCGTCATCGGGGATTGATCAGAGAGTGGCAGCGCATGCTCGGTAAGCGGCTCGGGATCGACCTGGGGAGCGGCAGCGTGCACGCGGTGGTCCGCGGTGAGGGCATGGTGCTCACCGAGCCCTCGGTGGTCGCACGCCACGTCCGCCGTGGCTACTCGGCGGCCGGGCTTGCGGCGGCCGAGATGGCCCGCGACGACGAGATCGACATGGTCCGGCCCCTGGGCGGCGGTCGCGTCGTCGATCGCAACGCGCTGGCGGCCCTGTTGCACCAGGTGGTGAACCGCACCGCCGGCCGGCAGCGCATCTTCCGCCCCGACGTGGTGATCGCGATCTGTCCGGCGATGGGGGGGGACGACCGGCTCGCCATCCTCGACATCTGCTCGCGGATCGGCACCCGGACCGCGTACCTGATCGACGCGCCGACCGCCGCCGCCATGGGAGCCGGCCACCTGCCCAGCGGGAGCCGGGGTCACCTGGTGGCCGACATCGGCGCGGGGACCGTCGACATCGCGAGCATCGTCTCCGAGGGCACGATCGCGGCGCGGACGCTCACCACCGCCGGTGACGCGCTGCGCGACGCCGTCGCCCAGCGGCTGGAGGCGCGCCACGGCGTGACCCTGGAACCGGCGGTCGCCGAGGACCTGGTCGCGTCGCTCGCCTGCGTCGGCCCCCACGAGGAGCGCCGGATGCCGATCCCCGCCGGCTCGGGCGCCGAGGCGACCACCCTCGCCATCGCCTCGGTGGAGATCGCCGAGGTGGTCGACGCCCACGCCCGGCAGATCTCGCACGCCATCGCCGAGGTGCTCGACGAGACCCCCGTCGCGCTCCGCCGCGACATCCTGGAGGAGGGCCTCATCCTCTGCGGTGGTGGGGCCCGGCTGGAGGGATTGGACCGCTACCTCGGCATCCAGGCCGGCTGCCCGGCCACGGTGGCCGCCGAGCCCGCCACCTGCGTGATCCGCGGCACCCAGGCGGCGGTCGAGAACCTCGACGTGCTGCGCCGCTCCTTCATGTACATCCGCTGAGCGGGGCTCGCGGGCTCGGGTCCCGGCTCAGAGCTCGGCCAGGCCGCGCTTGCGCGCCTTGATCCGCAGGTTGAAGTCGAGGATGCGCTTGCGCATCCGGATGCCCTTGGGGGTGACCTCCACCAGCTCGTCGTCGGCGATGAAGTCGAGGCACTCCTCGAGCGACATCTGCCGCGGCGGGGTGAGCTTGATGGTGAAGTCCTCGGTGGAGGAGCGGATGTTGGTCTTCTGCTTCTGCTTGGTGACGTTGACGTGGATGTCACCGGGACGCCGGTTGAGGCCGACCACCATCCCCTCGTAGACGGCGGTGCCCGGCCCGATGAACGGCTGGCCCCGCTCCTGCAGCGAGAGCAGCCCATAGGCCACCGCCATGCCGCTCTGGCTGGCAGCGACCACACCGTTGCGGGTGGTCGCGGGCAGCTGCCGCCACGGCTCCCAGCCCACCAGGCGGGAGGCCATCACACCGGTGCCGCGGGTGAGGGTCAGGATCTGGCTGCGCAGTCCGATCAGCGCCCGGGTGGGGGCGTGGTAGATGAGGCGCGCCCCCCGGCCGGCGTCGGTGCGCATCTGCTGGAGCGCCGCTCCCCGCGCGCCCAGGGTCTCGGTCACCGCCCCGACCGCATCGGTGTCGCAGTCGATGACGCACTCCTCCACGGGCTCGCAGCGGCGCCCATTGATCTCGCGGGTGATGACGGCGGGGCGGGAGACCTCGAACTCGTAACCCTCGCGCCGCATCGTCTCCACCAGGATGGCGAGGTGCAGCTCGCCACGGCCGCTCACGTCGAAGATGTCGGCCGTGGGGCCGTCCGCGACGCGTAGCGCGACGTTGGTGAGCAGCTCTCGTTCCAGCCGGGCGCGGAGCTGCCGCGAGGTGCTGCTGAGCGTCCCCTCCTGGCCGGCGAAGGGCGACTGGTTGACCGAGAACTGCATCCGCAGGGTCGGCTCGCCGACCGAGAGCCGGGGCAGCGCCTCCGGCTGATCGGGGTCGGCGATGGTGTCGCCGATGGCCACGTCGGGCAGCCCGGTGAGGAAGACGATGTCGCCGGCCG
The DNA here is from genome assembly GCA_964508345.1 of uncultured Actinomycetes bacterium. GTDB lineage: Bacteria > Chloroflexota > Dormibacteria > Aeolococcales > Aeolococcaceae > Changshengia. The sequence continues at coordinate 165,523 of CAZDTK010000003.1, forward strand.
CCGCCTGCTCGACCGGGAGCCGCTGCAGCGCCTCGACCGCGAGCACGGAGGCGATCCGCTGCCGCGATCCGGTGCCCGCCGCGGTGCAGACGACCACCGTGTCCCCGGGCGCGATGCGCCCTCTGGCGATCCGGCCCATGGCCAGCCGGCCGCTCCAGTTGTCGTGATCCAGGTTGCTCACCATCAGCTGAAGGGGACCCTCCGGATCACCCGCCGGCGGCGCGATGTGGTCGACGATGGCGTCGAGGAGCGGCTCCAGCGTGGTCCCCTCGTGGCGCAGGTCGAGGGTGGCCGTCCCCTCCCGCGCGTTGGTGTAGATGACCGGGCAGTCGAGCTGCTCGGGATCGCGGGCCAGCTCGAGGAGGAGGTCGTGAGTCGCCTCCACGGTCTCCGCCGGACGGGCGTTGACCCGGTCGATCTTGTTGATGACGATGATCGGGCGCAGCCCCAGCTGCAGGGCCTGGCGGAGGACGACCCGGGTCTGGGGCATGGGCCCGTCCACGGCGTCGACGAGGAGCAGGCACCCCTCGGCCATCCCCAGCACCCGCTCCACCTCGCCGCCGAAGTCGGCGTGCCCGGGGGTGTCGATGATGTTGAGCTTGATGCCGTGATAGCGGATCGAGGTGGCCTTGGCGAGGATGGTGATCCCCTTCTCCCGCTCCAGCTCGTTGCTGTCCAGGATCAGCTCGCCCACCTGCTCGTGGGCGCCGAAGACGCGCGACTGCTTGAGCAGCCCGTCGACGAGCGTCGTCTTGCCGTGGTCGACGTGGGCGATGATCGCGACGTTGCGCAGGTCGGTGCGGGACGGGGTCGGAGAAGGCGCCATCCCGCCCATGATCGCGACTTCGGGGCCCCGCGTGCCCAGGCGCCGAGAGGGGAGGGCAGGACGGTGGTGAGCGTGGCGGGCGAGCCGTCGACGGCGCAGGCGAGCTCGCTGATGTTCGGGTCGCCCGGTTCGGCCTCTTCCACCGTCACACCCAGCCAACGGCCACCGTTGAGCCGATGTAATGTGCCGAGCCACCTCGCGGCGAGGTGCCTCGCCGGCCTCACAGCGAGGTCTCGATCGCGGCCAGCACGTCCTCCACGCGGATCTGGTTCATGAGCAGGTCCGCCCCGTGGTGGGGGAGGCGGCGGCTGTGAGGCGCCGGCAGGGCCTGGACGACGCGGTGCTCGCTGCCGTAGGCGCCGCGGCGACGCCCGTCGGTGGGCCCGAAGATGCCGATCGTGGGCGTCCCGACCGCGGCCGCCAGGTGGAGGAGAGGCGAGTCGCCGCTCACCAGGAGGTCGCACTTGCGGAGCAGAGCGGCGGTTGCCAGCAGGTCGAGCTGGCCGGTGACGTCGGCGTGGGGAGCGGCGATGTCCACCGAGGCCGCCATGGTGACCGCCTGGTCCTCCGCGGCCCCCACGAAGATGATCCCGGCCCCATGCCGGGTGGCGAGCTGGTTGGCCAGGTGCGCCCAGCGCTCCGGCTCCCAGCTGGCGGCGTCGGCGTGGTTGCGGTGGAGGTCGGTGTGGCCCGCCCCGGGGGCGAGGGCGACCAGCAGCCTGCCGTCGGCCATGGCGGTGCTGTGGAGCTGGACGAGGGCCTGCTGAGTCGCCATCAGGCCGGGCTCGAGATGCGGCTGGTGCCGCTCGGCGGCGATCCCGAGGATGAGGGCCATGCGCAGCCAGGTCGCGGCCTGGTTCTCGTGCTTCCGGGGCCTGACCCGGTCGCTCAGCAGCGCGGTCGAGAGCCCGCCCCCCGGGCCCACCCGGCGGGCGAATCCCGCCAGGTACACGATCCAGCGAGCCCGCGCCGCACTGCCGCAGAGGACCGCGTAGTCGTAGCGGAGACGGCGGAGCCGGGCCCAGGCGACCAATCTGTCGGTCGGTGACCCGTGGGGGTCGAGCCCGCGCAGGGTGAGCACCTCGGTGACCCCGTCGAGGGCGCGCCCGGCCTGTGCGGCGGCCGGCGAGCAGGCGAGCGTCACCGTCCCGTCCGGGTCGCCGGCCGCGATGCTTCGCAGCAGCGGGGAGGCCTGCAGGGTCTCCACCTGGCGCCCCCACACCAGCACCAACACCCTCATCTCCGCTAACCCTAGCCTACGGGCTGCCGGTTCGGTGAGACCCCCGCGCTGCGTCCAACCCGGCGGACGCACCCATGTTCGTCGCCCGGCCCCGTCCGGCCGAACTCGGAGTTCCCACGCCGCCTTCGCCGCCGGGTGCGAACATAGGCGCCAAATGGGATCGCTCGTGGGACGCGACCTGATCTCGATCGCCGATCTCTCCGCAGCCGAGGTCAGTGAGGTCCTCGACGTGGCCGCCGCGCTGAAGGGGGGCGCGGATCCGGGGCGGCCGCTCGACGGTCGCAACCTGGCGATGATCTTCCAGCGGCCGAGCAACCGCACCCGGGTCTCCTTCGAGGTGGCCATCCGCCATCTGGGCGGCCATCCGATCCCCCTCTTCAACACCGAGATCCAGATCGGCGAGCGCGAGTCCACGGCGGACATCAGCCGGATCCTCGATCGCTATGTCGACGGCATCGTTGCCCGGCTCAGCTCACACCGTGACCTGGTGACGCTGGCGCGCTCTGCCCGGGGGCCGGTGGTCAACGCCATGACCGACAGCGAGCATCCCTGCCAGGTGCTCGCCGACTGCCTGACGGTGCGCGAGCTGCTCGGCCACCTGGAGGGCGCCCGGGTCTGCTACGTCGGCGACGGCAACAACGTCTGCACCTCGTGGCTCTACGCCGCCGCACTGCTCGGGATCGACCTGCGCGTGGTCGGCCCACCCGGCTACGAGCCCCCCGCCGCGGTGCTGGAGCGGGCCGCAGCCCTGGGCCAGGGCCGCTCTCCCGCACTTCTCTCCCATGAGGCCGCCGCCTGTCTCGAGGACGCCGACATCATCTACACCGACGTCTGGACCAGCATGGGGCAGGAGGCGGAGCAGCAGCAGCGGCGCGACGACTTCGCCCACCTCCAGGTCAACGATGGGCTGCTCGCGATGGCGCCGCCGGCGGCGAGGGTGATGCACTGCCTGCCCGCCCACCGCGGTGAGGAGATCACCGACGCGGTTCTCGACGGTCCTCAGTCGGTGGTCTTCGACCAGGCCGAGAACCGCCTCTGGGCCCAGGAGGCGCTGCTCAGCCTGATCTTTGCCGGCAACGTCGAGAACGGCCGCGCCGCCGGTCGCGTGGCACCCAGGACCACGGCGCGGTGACCGAATTCCTTCACAGCGTGCTGGTCTTCCTGGGAGCCATCGGCATTCGCGACGTCGTCGACGTGGCCATCGTCGCCTTCCTCCTCTATCAGCTCTTCAAGCTGATCCGCGGAACCCAGGCGGTCCAGCTGCTGGTGGGGCTCGGGGTGCTGCTGGTCGTCGGCCTGCTGGCCCAGGCCTTCCAGCTCCGCCTTCTCCAGTTCATCTTCGCCAATGCGGGCCAGGCGATCCTGATCGGCGTCATCGTCCTCTTCCAGCCCGAGCTGCGCCGCGCCCTCGACCAGGTGGGCCGTCTGGGCACGGTCCGCTTCATCATGGGCCGGCACCCGACCCCGCCTGTGGCGCGCACCGTCGAGGAGGTGGTCCGGGCGGCCGCCACGCTCAGCGAGAGCAGGACGGGGGCGCTGATCGTCTTCGAGCGCGAGACCGGCCTCGAGAATGTCGCGGTGAGCGGCGTGCGCATCAATGGCGACGTCACCGCCGAGATCCTGGCCTCCATCTTCTACGCGGGCTCCCCGCTGCACGACGGGGCGGTGATCATCCGCGACACCCGGCTGATCGCCGCCGGTTGCGTGCTGCCCCTTGCCGAGGCCCTCCCCGGCGTGGGGCGGATGGGGACGCGTCACCGGGCCGCGCTCGGGCTCACCCTGCAGACCGATGCCGTGATCCTCATCGTCAGCGAGGAGACGGGGCTGATCAGCCTGGCCTATGGGGGCAAGCTGTATCGGGGACTTGAGCACGCCAATCTCCAGGAGATGCTGACCAACCTGGTGATCCGGCCGGTCGCCCACCGTCCGGGCGCCGCCATCCGGCCGCTGGTCCGGGGCGGCGAGGCCCTGCGCGCCCTGGGCCGGCGGAACCCCTGATGCCCGGCTTCGTCACGCGCAACTGGAAGCTCAAGCTGCTGGCCATCGTGCTGGCGACCATCGGCTGGGCCGGCGTCATCTTCGCCACCAACCCACCCGGGACCCGTGCGGTCTCGCTCCCGGTGCCCCAACCGCCGTCGCCCACCGTCAGCCTTCCGGCCGGTTACGTGCTCACCCAGCCGATTCCCAACCTCACCGTTTACATCACGGGCACCGAGGATCAGCTCAACACCTTCAGCCGCAGCAGCCTCCAGGTGAGCGTCGACTACAGCGCGGTCAGATCGGTGGGCAGCAGGGTGCCCGCCACCGTGAAGGTCCCCGTCACGGTGACCAACTCCGACCCCAACATCGACCTCGACAACCCGCCGACCTCGGTGGCCGTGGATGTGGACACCTCCGGGACCGCCAACCAGTCGGTGCTCGTCAAGGTCAGCCACACGCCTCCGCCGGGTTACGAGGTCGCCACCACGGCGGTCACGCCCGCGGCGGTGACGGTGACCGGCCCGGAGCACGAGCTGCAGGGCATCCAGATCGAGACCACGCAGATCGACCTCTCTAACCAGCTCGCCAACTTCAACGGCACCGTCGCCCTCTATCCCTATGACCGCGACGGCCGGCTGCTCACCGACGTCAACGTCACCCCCGCGACCGTCGACGTCGCGATCACGGTGGTGGGCCTCGACACCAGCCGGACCAGCTCGGTACTGATCGGACCCGTGACCGGCGTCGCCCCCGGCTACGAGGTGACGGTGGACTCCTATTCGCCGGCGACGGTGATCCTGACCGGCTCGCAGGCCGTGATCAACGATCCCGATCTGGCGAGCGTCAGCACCGGTGGCGTGGATGTCGCCGGCCAGACCGGGACCGTGACCTACCGCCTGACCCTCCAGGTGCCGGCGGGAATCAGCGTCAGCCCCTCGGCGAGCGTCACCGTGACCATCACGGTGACCCAGATTCCCACGCCCACGCCGTCCCCCAGCGCGGCGCCCACGCCCACCCCCACGGCGTAGCCATGGCGCGTAACCGTCGCGGTGGTGATGGCGTTGGAGAGGAGGTGGGAAGCAGCGCTGCGCAGCTCACCGCAGCGGCGGCAGGGATGCGCTGATGTGCGGGATCATCGGCTACTCCGGTTCGCGCCCGGCTGCGGGCGTGCTCCTCGACAGCCTCCGCGGCCTCGAGTACCGCGGTTACGACTCCGCCGGGATCGCGGTCCTCGACGGGGTCGATGGCGGCCGCCACACCGTGGTCAAGAGCGATCGGAAGGTGGCCGACCTGGTTGCCCGCTGCGAGCACGATGGGATGCCCCAGGGCCATCTCGGCATCGGACACACGCGCTGGGCCACCCATGGACGGCCGACGGTGGTCAACGCCCACCCCCACCAGGACTGCAAGGGGCGCATCCAGCTCATCCACAACGGCATCATCGAGAACCACCGCGAGCTGCGCGCCGAGCTGATCGCCCGCGGCCACGAGCTGCGCAGCGACACCGACACCGAGGTGCTGGCCCATCTCATCGAAGAGCTGAACACCGGCGACCTCGCCGAGGCGACCCGGGCGGCGCTCCGGCGCGTCGAGGGATCGTACGCGCTGGTCGTGATCTCCGCCGACCAACCTGACACCATCGTCGGTGCCCGGCGCAACGCTCCGCTGGTGGCGGCCGCCACCGACGGTGAGGTGTTCCTGAGCAGCGACATCACCGCGCTGATCCCCTACAGCCGCCGGGTCACGCTGATCGGCGAGGACGAGGTGGTCTCGGGGACCCCGGAGGGGGGCCTGGTGGTCACCGCCCTGAACGGCGACCGGGTGACCCCGCGGCTCATCGACGTCGACTGGGACGTCGAGCAGGCCCAGAAGGGCGGCTATCCGCACTTCATGCTCAAGGAGATGAACGAGCAGCCGGATGCGGTCGAGAACGCCCTGCGCGGCCGCATCGACGTCCACGGCGAGGTCTGCCTCGACTCGTTCCTCGACGCCGTGACCATCCCCGCCCTGGATCAGGTCCGGATCATCGGGATGGGCTCGGCGTGGATCGCCGGGCTCTACACCGCCACCGCGATCCGCCAGCTGGCCAGACTCCGCAGCGACGTCGAGAACGCCAGCGAGTTCCGCTACGGGGACCCGCTGGTCGACGAGCGCAGCCTGGTGATCGCCATCTCCCAGTCGGGAGAGACCGCCGACACGCTGGCCGCGGTGCGCGAGGCCAAGCGCCGTGGCGCGCGAGTGGTCGCCGTCACCAACGTGGTCGGCAGCGCCCTCTCCCTGGAGGCGGACGCCGTCCTCTTCATGCAGTCTGGGCCCGAGATCTGCGTGCTCGCCACCAAGACCCTGGTGGCCCAGATGGCCTGCGGGTTGCTCATCGCCCTGGCCCTGGGCAGGGGGCGGGGGGCGCTCACCGCCGAGGCCCACCGCGCCGTGGTGGCGGAGCTGCGCGAGGTCCCGGCGCGGATCCGCCGCTGCCTGGAGCTGGAGCCGCAGCTCGCCGAGATGGCGCAGCGCTACTCCCACGTCCGCAACGCCGTCTTCATCGCGCGGGGGATCAATGTCGCCACCGCCCTGGAGGGAGCGCTCAAGCTCAAGGAGGTCTCCTACATCCACGCCGAGGGCTATGCGGCCGGGGAGCTCAAGCACGGGCCGATCGCGCTCCTCGACGCGGAGGTGCCGGTGGTGGCGGTGGCGACCCGCTCGGCGACGCTCGCCAAGACCCTCAGCAGCATCGCCGAGGTGCGCTCCCGGGACGCTCCGGTGATCGCCCTGGTCACCGACGGCGACACGGACCTCGACAGCGGCATGGCCCGCGACCTGGTCCGCGTCCCCGCCTGCAGTGAGCTGATCTCGCCGCTCGTCAACGTCGTGCCGCTGCAGCTCTTCGCCTACCACGTGGCGGTCGAGCGCGGCTGCGACGTGGACCAGCCCCGCAACCTCGCCAAGTCGGTGACCGTCGAGTGAGCGTGGCGCGGGAGGCGCGGTGAAGCGCCTCGCCGTCGGCGTCGACGTGACCTCGATCGACCGCATTGCGGCGGCGCTGCGACGCCATCCGCGCTTCGCGGAGAAGATCTTCACCGACGCCGAGCGGCGCCGGGCCGGCTCCAAACCGGAGCGCTTCGCCACCCGGTGGGCCGCCAAGGAGGCGGTGATGAAGCTCTACGGGGAGTCCGGCCTGCGCATCCCCAGATACCGCTCCATCGAGGTCGTCAACCGCCGTGGCGGGGCGCCGGCGATCCGGGTGGATGGCCGTGACACCGAGATCGCGGTGAGCCTCACCCACGACGCCGGGCTCGCCATCGCGGTGGTGGCCGCGCCCCTGGACGCGCCGGTCGGCCCGCCCGCGCTGCCTCCGCCGGACCGCCTCCGCCTGCCCGCCCGGCCCGCCGATGGCCACAAGGGGACGTTCGGGACGGTGGTGGTGATCGCCGGGGCGGTGGGCACGGCCGGGGCTGCCGTCCTCGCCTCTCGCGGCGCCGCTCGCGCCGGGGCCGGCCTGGTGCGGGTCTGCGTTCCCGCCGGCGCCTACCCCGTGGTCGCCGCCCAGTGCCTGGAGGTGATGGCGCATCCACTCGGCGCGCCGGGCGCCCCGGGGCTGGACGCGGCGGGCGTCGCCACCCTGCGCGAGGCCCACCTCCCCGCCGCCGACGCCGTGGTGATCGGCCCCGGCCTGGGGCACGCCGCCGCCACCGAGGCCGCCCTCGTCGAACTCCTCAGCGGCCTCGGCGTTCCCGCCGTGGTGGACGCCGACGCCCTCAACATCGCCGCCGCCACCGGGTTCGACTGGGGTTGCTGCCCCGCGCCGCTGGTCCTCACCCCGCATCCGGCGGAGATGGGGCGGCTGGCCGGGCTGACCGTCCCGGAGGTGCAATCCGACCGCACCGGCCTGGCGGCGCGCTTCGCGGCCGACCAGGGCGTCACCGTCGTCCTCAAGGGCGCGGAGACCGTCGTCGCCGCTCCCGACGGCCGCCTCCACGTCGACCGGCACCGGACCGTCGCCCTCGCCACCGGCGGGACCGGCGATGTCCTGAGCGGGGTCTGCGGGGCCATGCTCGCCGCCGGCCTGGACGGCTTCGACGCCGCCGTCGCCGCGGTCACCATCCACGCCGAGGCGGGCTGCCTGGTGGAGGCAGGGCGGGGGAGGGCGGGGGCGCTCGCCGGCGACGTGGTGGAGATGCTGCCGGCCGCCCAGGAGCGGCTGCGACGGGCCCTGGAGCGCCGGCGCACCTGATGCAGCGCGAGCGGCCCCAGCTCGCCGGCCGCGATCTGCTCGCCAAGTGGGCGGAGGTCGACGGGGCGGCGATCCGCCACAACGCCGAGGTGATCCGCCGGGTGGTCGGCGACGGCGTCGCGCTGATGGCCATGGTCAAGGCCAACGGCTACGGCCACGGCGCCGTCCTCGCGGCCACGGCGGCGCTCCAGGGTGGCGCCACCTGGCTCGGGGTCTCGTCGGCAGAGGAGGCGCTCCAGCTGCGCGCCGAGGGGCTCAGGGCCCGGGTGCTCGTGGTCGGCTGGACGCCGCCCACCCAGCTCCCGGCGCTGATCGCGGCCGGCGTCGACCTCACGGTCTGGGAGCCCGGGCAGGTCGAGGCTGCCGCCACCGCGGCGGGCACCCTCCCGGCCCGCCTCCACCTCAAGGTCGACAGCGGCATGGGCCGCCTCGGAGCCCTTCCCGCCGCGGTCCCCGATCTGGTCGAGGCGGTCGAGCGCGCCGGCGCCCGGGTCGAGCCGGTCGCCGCCTTCACCCACTTCGCCGACGCCGAGGCCGATCCGGAGTTCACCCGCAGCCAGGATGCCGTCTTCCTGGTGGCGGTGGGCGAGATGCGCCGCCGCTGGCCCGGGCTGCTCCTTCACGCCGCCAACAGCGCGGCGGCGCTGGGGATCCCGGAGACCCGCCACGACCTGGTCCGCTGCGGCATTGCCCTCTATGGCTACGTGTCCGCGGGTGTGGAGGGCGAGGCCGAGCTGCGGCCGGCGATGAGCCTCCGGGCCCGGGTGACTCAGGTCAAGACGCTCCGGCGCGGGCGGAGCGCCGGCTACGGGCGCACCTGGGTGGCGGAGCGGGAGACGCGGGTGGCGGCGATCGCCGCCGGCTACGCCGACGGTGTCCATCGAGCTCAGTCCAACCGGGGGTCGGTGCTGGTGGGCGGGCGGCGCTGCCCGATCATCGGCCGGGTCAGCATGGACCAGCTCACCGCCGACGTCTCGGCGGTCGAGGGTGTGAGGGCGGGCGACGAGGCGGTCATCTTCGGCCGCCAGGGGGATGCCTGGCTCGGCGCCGACGAGGTCGGCGCCGCCGCCGGGACGATCAGCTACGAGGTGCTCGCCGGCCTCTCAGGCCGCGTGCCCCGCCTGGCCGTGACCGATCGGGAGGGTCAGCCCGGTCCGTAGATGAAGCCCTGGAACACGCTGGGGTCGTTCTGCACTATGCGGTAGTCGACCGAGTCCCACCCGCCCCAGTTCATCTCCGAGATCTCGAACTGGCCAGGCAGCAGGGCCTCACCCGCCAGGGTGCCGTCGGCCAGGCCGGGTCCCACCGCCTCGACGTAGGCGACGTGGCCGACCCAGCTCGCCCCACCGCCGCCCGGCCACCACACCGCCACCGCTCCCACCTCCGGGACGTTGCCCTCCTGGTAGCCGAGCTTGGCGGCGTTGTAGTACCAGGCGTCGGCGTTGCCGCCCCAGGGGATGCAGCGCCGGGTGGCCACGTACCAGGTGCAGTCGCCGTAGGCGAAGGTGTTGTTGCAGCTCGTGCTGCTCGGCACCACGTTGTTGTAGCCGAGCTCACTCTCGATGGTGGCGATCTGCGCCGCCAGCGCCCGCGCCGGACCGTCCAGTGTCGCCACGATCTGGTCCTGGTCGTACACGACGGTGAGCATCTCGTTGGACTCGAGGGAGAGCTGGTTCTCCAGTGTCGAGGCCTGGGCGAAGTCGGACTGGAGCTGGTTCTGCTCGCTCTCGAGGTTGCTCTGGTCCTTGGCAAGGGTGTTCTCCAGACCCTCGATCTGGGTGGTGATGCTGGAGGCGCCGGAGAGGTTCTGCATCGCCGACGTGAAGTCCCTGGCACTCAGCACCGCGGTCATCACCGTGTCCCCGGAGACGCTCTCGTAGGTGGCCCGGGTCAGGGTGGCCAGCGCGTTGCGTGCCGAGGTCTCCTGCTGCTGGTTGGCGGTGATCTCGGAGCCGAGGGTCGCGAGCTGGGTGTTCAGCGCGTCTAGCTGCGCCTGCTCGGAGAGCAGTGAGGCCGCGGTCTCGTTGTAGCTGGCCTCCGACACGGCCAGCTGGTTGGAGGCCGCGTTCTGCTGCGAGTTGAGGGCGGCCAGCTGCTGCAGGAGAGAGGTCAGCTCGGCCTGGAGCTCCGCCGTCGTGTCAGCGCGGACGGGTGCGGCACCGTTGGGCAGCCCCATCACCACCAGCAACACGACCAAGACGGCAGGGAACACCCTGCGGATGACCCGCAATATTCTCTCCCCTTGCGGCTGGCCGACCCCGCGACCTCCTCCGGAGCCAGGTCGCGAGACCAAGCTCGCGGGACTGTACCGACCGGGAGCGCTCCAGGTCAACCCCATGTGATAGTCGCGCTATCACTTGATAGGCGGGATGGAGGGACGATGTTCACCGCCACCGGCGCGGTGGCATCTTCCCCCCGGCGGCGCAACGCGGGTCTGACGGTGGCGTGACGGGGAGCCGGCCAGGGCGGGCTGGCTAGAGTTGGCGGGCAATGGATCCTGTCGTGGGCCCGCCGCGCCCGGGTTTCGACCGCGGCGGCCCGACGCTCGCCGAGGTCGGGGAGGCCGAGCTGCTCCGCCGGCTCACCGCCCTCGCCCTGCGCCAGGGCCCCGATCCCCGCCTGACGGTCGGGAGCGGCGACGACGCGGCCGTCTGGCAGCCGCCCGCCGGTGCCGGGATCGTCCTCAGCCAGGATGCCATCGTCGAGGGCGAGGACTTCCTGCGGCCCTGGACCGACCCGCGGACCCTCGGGGGGCGCGCGCTCGCGGTCGCGCTCTCCGACATCGCCGCCATGGGAGCGCGCCCCCGCCTCTGCCTGGTCACGCTCTGCGCCCCGGGCAGCACCGGGGTGGCCGACCTGCTGGGCATCCAGGAGGGCATCTGCGCCGCCGCCGCCGCCGCCGGCTGCCAGGTCGCGGGCGGTGACGTCAGCGCCATCGACGGGCCCCTGGTCGTGGACGTCGCCGCCATGGGGACGGTCGACCCGCGGCGCGCTCTCCGCCGCGACCGGGGCCGGCCCGGCGACGCCCTGGTGGTCACCGGGAGCCTGGGCGGGGCGGCCGCCGGGCTGCACCTGCTGCTCCAGGGACTGGACGCCTCCGGCGCGGACGCGGAGCGCTGGCTGGACCGCCAGCTCCGGCCCCGGGCCCGTCTGGCCGAGGGCCGGGCGCTCTCCGAGCTGGGCGTGGAGTGCGCCGGCGATCTGAGCGACGGGCTGATCGTCGACGTGGGCCGGATCACCGAGGCCTCCGGCTGCGGCGCCGAGCTCTGGCGGGAGAGCATCCCCGCCGATCCCGGCATCGAGAGCCTTCTCGGCGACGGCTGGGTCGATGCCGCCCTCGGCGGGGGCGAGGACTTCGAGCTGGTGGCGGCGGTGGCCGCGGACCGGCTGGAGGGGCTGCTCGCCGCCTGGCCGGCCGGGCTGGAGCCCCTGCACGTGGTGGGTCGGCTGGACCAGGGGTCCGGGCTGCGCCTGCGCGACCGCCGCGGCGGCGAGCTGGTGCCCCTCCCCGGCGTCGCCTCCCGGCACTTCCGGCAGCCGTGAGCGACCCGGTCCACGGCCTGACCACCACCTCGGTCGCGGCCACCGAGGCCCTGGCCGCGCGGCTGGGCGCGGGCCTCCGACCCGGGGACCTGATCGCCCTCGACGGGCCCCTGGGAGCGGGCAAGACGGCCTTCGTCCGCGGGCTCGCCGCCGGCCTGGGCATCGACCCGGGGCTGGTGAAGAGCCCGACCTTCGTCCTCCACCACGTCTACGGGTCGCCTCCGCGCCTCCACCACCTGGACCTCTACCGGCTCGGCCCGGGGACCGGGATCGGGCTTCTCGATCTGGACGGCCTCCTCGACACCGCTCCCGCCGCGGTCGAGTGGGCCGGCTACGCGGACCTGGAGCCGTGGGGGCCGCTGCACCTGGCGCTCGACATCGCGGGCGACGAACGGCGCAGCTTCGCCGCGCGGGCCTCCGAGCGGGTTCCGGCTCGCCTCCTGGACGCCTGGCGGGCGGCGGTGAGATCGGCGTGAGCGGCGCGGCTGCGGGCAGCGTGCTGGCCATCGACACCGCCAGCCGCGGCCGTCTGGTCGCGGTGCGTGCCCTGCCCGGGGGCGAGCTGGTGGCCGCCCGCACCGGGGACGGCGTGGCGACCCTCCCCTGGCTCGACCGTGCGCTCTTCGAGCTCGGAACGGAAGGGCTCGACGCGGTCGTCGTGGTCACCGGCCCGGGCTCCTACACCGGCCTGCGTGCCGGGATGGCCGCCGGCCTCGGCCTGGTCCACGCCCTGGGCATCCCCCTCCACGGGGTGAGCAGCCTCGAGGTGGTGGCGCGGGCGGCCCCGGACGGCGAGACGGAGATGCTGGCGCTCGTCGAGGCCGGCCGCGGTGGAGCCTATGCCGGCCGGTTCCAGCGTCGTGAGGGGAGGCTGGAGCTGGTCGGAGACGCGTGCCGAGTCCGCCTCGCCGCGGTGGCCGCCGGGCCGCCCGCGCCGGTCAGCCTCGATGCCCTCGACGTCCCCGGGCTGCGCCGTGGCGATCCGCAGCGGGCGCTGGCCGCCGCCATCCCGGCAGCGCTGGCCCGGCCTCCGCTCCCCCTCCCGGGACTGGCCGCGACCTACCTCGATTGACGTCCGTCGAAGTCCGTTGCAATCGGGCCATGCGACCCCGGGTATGATCGACGGCGATGAAGGTCGCGCCGCGCCTCCTCATCGAGCGGATGCGCCATTCCGACATTCCCGCGGTCCAGGAGATCGAGCGCGAGATCTTCCTCTCGCCCTGGCCTCGCAACGCGTATGCGTCGGAGCTCTCCCAGAACCACCAGGCCCACTATTACGTGCTCCGCGAGGCGGGCACCATCATCGGCTACGGGGGGCTGTGGAAGGTCGCCGACGAGGCCCACGTCACCACCATCGGCGTCCGCGCCGGGAGCCAGCACCAGGGGCTGGGCACGGGCATGTTCGCCGCCCTGGTGCAGCGCAGCTACGAGCTGGGGGCGCGCTGGATCACCCTGGAGGTGAGGGCCAGCAACGACCACGCGATCCGGCTCTACGAGCGCTTCGGCTTCAAGGCGATCGGACGCCGTCGTGGCTACTACACCGACAACGGCGAGGACGCGGTGGTGATGTGGAGCGACTCGCTGCACGCGCCGGCCTTCAAGCGCAGGTTCGTCGACATCCTCCAGGGCATCGACATCATGGGCATGGGGCCGCCGCCGCCGGCCACCTACCCGCGGGCGTGAGGGCTCCCCGCCGGACCGGAGCCCTGCGGGCGACCCTCGCATGAACATACTCGCCATCGAGACCTCGTGCGACGAGACTGCGGCGGCGGTGGTCCGCGACGGACGCCAGATCCTCTCCAGCGAGGTGTCGTCGCAGATCGCGCTGCACGCGCCGCACGGGGGGGTCGTGCCCGAGCTGGCGGCGCGCGCCCACCTGGAGATGCTCGTCCCCGTGGTCGACGCCGCGCTGGCCGGGGTCGAGGGTGGGTGGGAGGCCGTCGATGCGGTGGCGGTCACCCGCGGCCCGGGGCTGGCCGGGTGCCTGGTGGTCGGCGCCGCCTACGCTCAGGCCGCCGCCCGGGCCCGCCGCCTGCCCATCACCGGGGTGTCGCACCTCGCCGGCCACGTCTACTCGGCCTGGCTCGCGGACCCGGAGCTGGAGCCGCCCTTCGTGGCGCTGGTGGTGAGCGGCGGGCACACCGACACCATCGAGCTCTCCCGCCATGGCGAGGCCCGGCGTCTTGCCAGCACCCGCGACGACGCTGTCGGTGAGGCCTTCGACAAGGTCGCCCGCATGCTCGGACTGCCGTACCCCGGCGGGCCGGTGGTGGAGAGGGCGGCTCTGCGGGGTGACGCGCGGGCCTTCCCCCTGCCCCGGACCCGGCTCGAGGGCGCGTTCTCCTTCAGCGGGCTCAAGACCGCGGTGCGCTACGCGATCCGCGACCTCCCCGCCGGCGAGCTCGACGGCAACGGCGTCCCGCGCCGAGACGAGGTGCGCGATGCGCTGGCCGCCTCTTTCCAGGACGCCGCGGTCAGCCAGCTGGTCGACGGTTTGGAGGCGGCGGTGGAGGAGACCGGGGCGCGCTCCGTCGCCGTGGTCGGCGGCGTCGCCGCCAACCGGGCCCTGGCCGGCCGGGTTGCGGACCGCTTCAGCGGGCTGCACGTCTCGGTCCCACCGCTCCGCCTCTGCACGGACAACGCCGCCATGATCGGCGCCGCCGGCTGGCACCGGCTGACCCTCCGCGGCCCCGACCTCGAGGGCTTCGACGTCGACCCCGGCCTGGCCGAGTTCGCCTGAGACCGCCTTCCGCGGGCGAACAGGGGATGTCACCATCGTCGGAGCCATGCTGCTCACGCCCGCTCACGAGGCCGGCCGCCTTCGTGAGACCGCCGCGCGCTACCTGGAGGCGATCTACTACATCGCCCACGAGGGGGAGGTGGCGCGGCCCGGTGGGCTCGCCGACTGGCTGGGTGTGAGCCGCCCCACGGTCACCGTCACCCTGCAGCGGCTGGCCCGGGACGGCTGGGTCGAGCTGGCCGGCGACCGCAGCATCACGCTGACCCCGAGCGGCGAGACGGCCGCCTCCGATCTGGTCCGCCGCCACCGCATCCTGGAGCGCTGGCTGGTCGATGTCCTCGGGCTGGATTGGGCCGCCGGGGACCGGGAGGCGTCACACCTCGCCCATGGGATCTCCGACGAGGTCGTGGACCGCCTCGACGGGCACCTGGACCACCCCCGCACCTGTCCTCACGGCAACCCCATCCCCGGACGCGGCACGGTGCCCCCCGGCCTGGTCCGCCTCGACCGGCTCCCCGTGGGGGCGCGCGCCTCGGTGGTGCGGATCTCCGAGGTGGCCGAGCACGAGGCGCCTCAGCTCCTGCTCCTGCTCCACGAGGTCGGGGTGACCCCGGGACGGATCGTGACGGTGCGCTCCCCCGGCCCGGCCCTTGGCCTGGAGGTCGAGGGGGCGCCGGTCGAGGTGGATCGCGGGGCCGCGCGGGCGGTCTGGGTTGCACCGCTCAGTTAGCTTAGACTAAGCTAACTGCCGCCTCAGCCGCCGCGCAACCGGGGGACGGGCCTCGGCCGGCGGCGATCGTTGCACGCAGCCCGTCGGGAGACGAGAGCCCGCATGCCGACAACTCCAGCGCGCCTTCCCCTCCAGAGTGGGGGCGCGCCCTCCGCGGCCGCCCTCGCGGTGGCCGTCGCGGGTGTGACGTCGTGAGGCCGCGCTTCTCCGCACCCGGCCGCCGGGCCGCCCTGGTGGTCGCGGTGATGGCGACCGGCTGGCTGCTCTCGGCCTGCGGTGGCTCCGCGGGGCAGTCGATCACCCTCTACAACGGGCAGCACGTGCAGACGACCGACTCGCTGGTCAGCGCCTTCGAGAAGGCCACCGGGATAACCGTCAACGTGCGCAGCGACGACGAGGACACCCTTGCCGACCAGATCGTCACCGAGGGGTCGCGCTCACCGGCCGACGTCATCTACACCGAGAACTCCCCGGCCCTCGAGTACCTGCAGTCCAAGGGCCTCCTGACCGCCGTCGAGCCCTCCACGCTGGCCCACACGCCGAGCCGGTACAGCTCGCCCCAGGGTGATTGGGTGGGGATTTCCGCACGGGTCAGCGTGCTCATCTACAACCCGTCACTGATCACCGCGAGCCAGCTGCCCACCACCGTCCTCGAGCTCGCCGATCCCCGCTACCAGGGCGAGCTGGGCTTCGCCGCGGGGGAGACGGATTTCCAGCCCATCGTGACCTCGGTGGCGCGCGCATACGGCACCGCCGCGGCACTCTCCTGGCTGGAGGGGATCAAGGCCAATGCCGGCACTCACATCTACCCCGACAACGAGACCATCACCAACGAGGTGAACCGGGGGGAGGTGGCCTTCGGCGTCGTCAACCAGTACTACTGGTACCGCCTGGCGTCCGAGGTCGGCGACTCCAGGGTGCACTCCAAGATCACCTACTTCGCTCCCCACGACCCCGGTTACGTCCTCGACGTCTCCGGCGCGGCGGTGCTCAGGTCGAGCACCCACCAGGCGGCCGCCCAGAGGTTCCTCGCCTTCCTCGTCTCCCAGCAGGGACAGGGGATCATCGCCCGCTCGACCAGCTTCGAGTACCCGATCGCCTCGGGGATTGCGTCGGTGCAGCCGGAGACGCCCTTCGACCAGCTGCAGCCGAACTCCATCACCATCCCCGAGCTGGGGGACGGATCCGAGGCGATCTCGCTGCTCCAGCAGGCCGGTCTCCTGTGAGTGGCGCGATCGCGCGGCGCCGCCCGGGACGGCGCAGGGGGTGACCGCGACCGGGGCCGCCGCCGAGCGGCCGCTGCCGGCCGTCCCCAGCGTGCCCGCGCGCCGCGGCCGGCCGCCCGGGCTGCTGACCGGCATGAGCCTGGCGGTTGCCGCCCTGCTGCTGTCGCCGCTCGTCTTCCTGCTCATCGAGGCGAGCGGAGCCGGGGTCGGCACCATCGCCCACCTCATCTGGCGGCCGCTCACCGCGAGCCTGCTCTGGAACACGGTCCGGCTCACGGTCGTGGTCACCGCCCTCTGCGCCGTGATCGGCACCCTGACGGCGTGGTGCGTGGAGTGCACCGACCTTCCCGGCCGCCGGCTCTGGGCGGTCCTGGTCGTGGTCCCCTTCGCCATCCCCGACTTCGTGATCAGCTTCGGCTGGTCGTCGATCTTCACCTGGGTCCAGGGCTTCCAGGGCGCGGTGCTGGTGATGACCCTGGGCGTCTACCCGCTGGTCCACCTGCCGGTGGCGGCCAGCCTGCGCAGCGCCGACCCTGGCCTCGAGGACACCGCCCGCAGCCTGGGGCTGGGGCGCTTCCGCGCCTTCCTTCGGGTGACCGTGGGCCAGGCGCGTGGGGCCATCCTCGGCGGCTGCGTCCTGGTCGCCCTGGTCATCCTCGCCGAGTACGGGGCCTTCGAGATACTCGGCTACCAGACCTTCACCACCGAGATCTTCACGGAGTTCCAGGTCTCGTTCAACGTGCCGACCGCGTCCGCGCTCTCGCTGGTCCTGGTCGTGCTCGGCGGCGTGATCCTGGCCGGCGAGCTCCCCGCCCGGGGGAGGGGCCGGGCGCAGCGCACCGGCGCCCTCGCCCAGCGGGTTCCCCGCCGCCACCGGCTGGGCCAGGCCACCCTTCCCGTCGAGGCGGCACTCCTCCTGCTGGTCGCCCTCGCCCTCGGCGTGCCGGTCGGCGCCAGCGTCTACTGGATGCTCGAGAGTGGCGCCCCCACCCTCACCGGCGTCTCGATCCTGGCGGCGGGTGTCTACACGGCGCTCTACAGCGCGGCGGCCGCGGCCGTGGCCACCCTGCTGGCGGTGCCGGTGGCGCTGCTGGCGGTGCGCCACGTCAGCCGGGGCGGGCGGCTGCTCGAGCGCAGCACCTATCTTGTCCTGGCCATGCCCGGACTGGTGATCGCTCTCGCGCTCAGCTACTTCGCCGAGCGCTACGCGGGCGGGTTCGCCTACCAGACCTCGGCACTGCTCATCGCCGCCTACGCCATCCTCTTCTTCCCCCTCGCCCTGGTCGGGGTCCGGGCCTCGGTGGCGCACGCGCCGGTCGCCCTGGAGGAGGCGGCGCGATCCCTGGGCCGGCCCGCGCCGGAGGTGTTCTGGCGGGTGACCCTTCCCCTCGTCGGCCCGGGGCTCGCCGCCAGCTTCTGCCTGGTCTTCCTCGCCTGCGCCACCGAGCTGACGGCGACTCTGGTCCTGGTGCCCACCGGTGTCCAGACCCTCGCCACCCAGTTCTGGGCCTACCAGCAGAACCTGGCGTACGGGCAGGCCGCCCCCTTCGCGCTGGTCATCATGGCCATCGCCGCCGTCCCCAGCTACGTGCTCGCCCGCTACTTCGACCGGCTCCCCGGTCGCAGCGCCGCCACCTGAGTGAGCGACACCCGCGACGGCCTCACCGTCACCGACCTCCACAAGGCCTTCGGGTCCCACGCGGTCCTCAAGGGGGTCGACCTCACCGTCCCCGAGGGCGCCTTCGCGGCGGTGCTGGGCGCCTCCGGGAGCGGCAAGACCACGCTGCTCCGGATCCTGGCCGGTTTCGAGCGCCCCGACCGGGGGGTGGTCGCGGTCGGCGGCGCGATCCTCGACGATGACCACCACCATCTCTCCGCGGAGCGCCGCCGCGTCGGCTACGTCTCCCAGGAGGGGAGCCTCTTCCCCCACCTCACGGTGGCGGGCAACGTCGGGTTCGGCCTGCGCCGGGGTCGCTCCCGCGAGGTGGTCGTCGCCCACCTGCTGGAGCTGGTGGGGCTCGCCGGCCTCGCCCGCCGCTACCCCCACCAGCTCTCCGGCGGCCAGCAGCAGCGGGTGGCCCTGGCCCGAGCGCTCGCCGTCCGGCCCCGGATCGTCCTGCTCGACGAGCCCTTCGCCTCCCTGGACGCCGGGCTGCGGGCGTCCGTGCGCGCCGACGTCCAATCCGTGGTGCGCAGGTCAGGGGCGACCGCGGTGCTGGTCACCCACGATCAGGAGGAGGCGCTCTCCCTCGCCGACATGGTGGCCGTGATCCGCGATGGGGTCATCGCCCAGGTCGCCGGCCCCCGCGACCTCTACGACGCTCCCGTCGATCCCGAGCTGGCCGGCTTCGTCGGCGAGGCGAACCTGATCGAGGGGACGTCGGACGGCGCCTCGGCGGAGACCCGCTTCGGCCGCCTGGCGCTCCGCGACGGGCACGCGCCCGCCGGCTCCCCGGTCACGCTCCTGGTCCGCCCCGAGCAGCTCCGCGTCCGTCTCGTCGAGGAGGCGGCCCCCGGGGTGGCCGCCCGGGTGGTCGAGACCGGCTTCCACGGCCACGACGCGGTGGTGAGGGTGGTCACCGAGGGCGAACCCCCGGTCCCGCTGCTCGCGCGTGTCCTCGGGGACGTCCGCCTCGAGCCCGGTGCCCGGGTCATGGTCTGGGTCGACGGCCCCGTCCACTCGTGGCCGCGCCGGCCCTCCGGCTGAGACGGGTCCGGGCAGTTGCGGTCCTGGCAGTCGTTTCGCTAGAGTGTTAGCAGTCACCCGTCCCGAGTGCTAAAAAGTGGAGGTCGCACCGTGGCCTTGAAGCTTCGCCCCCTGGCCGATCGCGTCGTCATCAAGCCCGTCGAGCGCGAGGAGGTCACCAAGAGCGGCATCGTCCTGCCCGACACCGCCAAGGAGAAGCCCCAGGAGGGGATCATCGAGGCGGTGGGCAACGGCCGCTACAACGAGCGCACCGGCGAGCGGATCAAGCTCGACGTGGCCGTCGGCGACCGGGTCATGTACGCAAAGTACGCCGGCAGCGAGGTGAAGATCGACGAGGTCGACTACCTCATCCTCTCCGAGAAGGACATCCTCGCCGTCGTCCAGGGCAACGGCAAAGCCTGAGCCGGCCACCATCAGGTCGCGTGCTGTGATGGCGGAGCGACCCGCTCGGCGGGCGCGCCGCCGTTCGCCGTCAGAGGAGCTGAGAGAGCATGCCTGCTAAGCAACTTCGATTCGACACCGAGGCGAGGCAGCTGCTCCGCCAGGGGGTGGACGCGGTCGCCGACGCGGTGTCGGTGACGCTGGGGCCGCGAGGCCGGTCGGTGGTCCTGGACAAGAAGTTCGGGTCGCCGCTGGTCACCAGCGACGGGGTCACCATCGCCCGCGACCTCGACTTCAAGGACCACTTCCAGAACATGGGAGCCCAGCTCCTCCGTGAGGTCGCGGTCAAGACCAACGACCTCGCCGGTGACGGCACCACCACCGCCACCGTGCTCAGCCGCTCGATGATCGTCGAGGGGCTGCGCCTGCTGGCCGCCGGCGCCTTCCCGGTCGAGCTCCGCCAGGGGATGCTGGCCGCAGCCGCCGCCGCCGAGGCGTCGATCCGGCAGCGTTCCCATCCGGTCGACACCAACGAGGATATCCGCCGGATCGCCACCATCAGCGCGGGCGACCCGGAGATCGGGGAGATGCTCGCCGACGCCTTTGCCAAGGTCGGCAAGGAGGGGGTCGTCTCGGTGGAGTCCGCCGACGGCATCGAGACCACCGTGGAGGTGGTGGAGGGGATGCAGCTCGACCGTGGCTACGTCTCCGCGTACCTGGTCACCGACCAGAAGGAGATGATCGCCGAGCTCAGCCACCCGGCCATCCTGATCACCGACGCCAAGATCAGCGCGGTTCGGGACCTGCTCCCAGCGCTCGAGCTGGTGGCCGCGGCCAAGCGGCCCCTGCTCATCGTTGCCGAGGACGTGACCGCCGAGGCCCTGGCCACCCTGGTCGTCAACCGCATGCGGGGGACCCTGAGCGCCGTGGCGATCAAGGCTCCCGGCTTCGGTGACCGCCGCAAGGCCATGCTCCAGGATCTCGCCGTCCTCACCGGGGCCACCGTGGTCAGCGAGGAGGTGGGAGTGCGGCTCGAGTCGGTCACCGCGCGCCACCTGGGCAGCGCCGACCGGGTCACGGTCACCAAGGACGACACCACCGTGGTCGGCGGGGGCGGCGATCGCAAGGCGATCGACGCCCGCTCGGAGGAGATCCGCCTGCAGGTCGAGGAGACGGAGTCGGACTGGGATCGCGAGAAGCTCCAGGAGCGGCTCGCCCGCCTGGTCGGAGGCGTCGCCGTCATCAAGGTCGGCGCCGCCACCGAGGTGGCGATGAAGGAGCGCAAGGCGCGCGTCGAGGACGCCCTGCACGCCACCCGGGCCGCCCTCGAGGAGGGATGCGTGGCCGGCGGTGGGGTCTCCCTGATCCGGGCCCGCGAGGCGGTGGACGCGCTCACCCTGGAGGGGGACGCCCTTGCCGGGGCGCGGGTGGTCCGCACGGCGCTGACGGCGCCCCTGAAGGTGCTGGCGGCCAACGCCGGTCTGGAGGGCGCCGTCGTCGTCAACAAGGTCTCCGAGCTGACCGGTGACGAGGGCTTCGACGTCACCACCGAGGAGTACGGCAACCTCGTCGAGCGGGGGATCATCGACCCCACCAAGGTCGTGACCACCGCGCTGTCCTCGGCGGTCTCGATCGCCTGCATGATCATGACCACCGAGGCCCTGATCGCCGACGCTCCCGAGCCCGAGGAGGACGAGGAGGGCGGTCACGGTCACTCCCACGGTGGCGGGGGCGGCGGCTTCGGAGGTGGCGGCGGCTTCGGGGGTGGGGGCGGCTTCGGCGGCGACGACGACGACATGGACTTCTGACCTCCGGAACGCCCGGCCGCCCTCCCGCACCAGGCCTTTCCGCGCCGCATGAGGGGTGCGCGGCGCGGCCGCGCACGCTTACAGTTGCCCGCGTGCTGACCGTGGTGACCCCCCGCCTGCTCCTGGCCCCGACCCCGGTCGCGGTGATGCGCGAGCGCCTGGAGCGCGCCGACTTCGTCGCCGACATCAGGGTCGGGCGCGTCGAGGACACCCCCTCCGGCAATCTCACGGTCCACTTCCCGGCGGAGTGGCCGGGAGCGGATGCGCTGATCATGCTGCCCATCTGGATCGGCCGTCGCGAGCGCCTTCCCGACCCCGGGCCCTGGTGTGACGGCGTCGTGGTCCGGCGGGAGGACCGGCTGGCGGTGGGCAGCATGGGGTTCAAGGCCCGTCCTGACGCGACCGGCACGGTCGAGATCGGGTACGCGGTCAACCAATCGCAGCGCCGCCGCGGCTATGCGGCCGAGATGGCCGCCGCCATGGTGGCCTGGGCCCTCGGCCAGCCCGAGGTGAGGAGGGTCACCGCCGAGTGCCTGGAGACCAATGCGGCATCGGCTCGGGTGCTGGAGAAGTCGGGGTTCCGCCGGCTTGGCCGGCGCCGCGGCGAGGACGGGGACCTGCTTCTCTGGGAGCGTCGCGCCCCCGACGCGGACCGCAGGCCCCCGGCCGCGGCGGACGGGGCCGCGCTCGGCCTCGGCGGCGAGCGCTCCGAGCTGGGCTGAGGCCGGGTTCTGTGTGCGGCATCTGCGGCTTCACCGGCCGCCGCGACCCCCACCTTCTCCGGGCCATGGCGGCGTCGCTCCGCCATCGCGGCCCCGACGACGACGGCTTCTTCGAGAGCGACGCCGCGTCGCTCGGCTTCCGCCGGCTCGCCATCATCGACCTCGACACCGGAGCCCAGCCGATGTCCACGGACGGCGGCCGGCTGCACCTCGTCTACAACGGCGAGATCTACAACTACCGCGAGCTGCGCAGCGAGCTGGAGGCGCAGGGCCGGAGCTTCACCACTAAGTGCGACGCCGAGGTCGCCCTCCACGCCTATGCGCAGTGGGGCCCGGCGGCGTTCCAGCGCTTCAACGGCATGTGGGCCATCGCCCTCCTCGACACCCGCGGCGCCGAACCGCGGCTCATCCTCTGCCGCGATCACTTCGGCATCAAGCCGCTGTTCTACGCGGAGCACGGTGGCGAGGATGAGAACGGGGGCCGCGTGGTCTTCGCCTCGGAGATCAAGGCGATCCTCGAGGACCCGACCTTTCCGCGCCGGGTGGACGAGCAGCAGCTGTACGAGTACCTGCGCTTCGGCCTCTATGACCACAACGACCTCACCTTCTTCGCCGGGATCCGCCAGGTGGCGGCCGGCGCCTACGTCACGGTGGACGCGGACGGCATCCGCGAGACCCGCTACTGGACGCCGAAGCTGAGCGAGGACGCCGACCCCGACCCCCAGGAGTTCCTCCGCCTCTTCACCCGGGCGGTGGAGCGCCGCCTGGTCGCCGACGTTCCCGTCGGCACCTGCCTGTCAGGCGGGTTGGATTCGTCCTCGATCGTCTGCGTCATGGACCGGCTGCTCGCCCAGCACGTGCCCGACTCCGTCTCCTTGGGCGACCGTCTCAAGACCTTCTCGGCGGTCTTCCCCGGCGACCCCATCGACGAGCGCCGCTACGTGCAGGCGGTGCTGGAGGTCACCTCGGCCGACCCCACCTGGGTGCAGCCGACCTCGGAGCAGTGGCTCGGGGAGCTGGAGACCTGGGTGTGGCACGCCGAGGAACCGATGATCACCACCGCTCCCTACGCCATGTGGTCGGTGATGCGCGCCGCCAGCGAGAAGGTGACGGTGCTCCTCGACGGCCAGGCCGGTGATGAGCTGCTCGGCGGCTACGTCCCCTACCAGTACGTGTACCTGCGCCAGCTGCTCCGCGAGCACCGCTATGCGGAGTTTGCGGTGGAGTCGGCCAGGGCGCGTGACACCGTCGGGCGGCTGGCCCGCCGCCGCCTCTGGGAGGGACGCCACCGGGTGGACGTCGCCTCCCTGCTGCGCGCCGAGTGGACGAGCGGCAAACGGCGGCCCGCCGACCCCCGGTCCCAGGACGACCTCAAGAAGCGGCTGCTCCAGGACCTCACCACCTTCTCGCTGCCCTCGCTGCTCCGCTACGAGGACCGCAACTCGATGGCCCACTCCATGGAGTCGCGGCTGCCCTTCCTCGACCAGGAGCTGGTCGAATGGATCCTCCGGCTCCCGGCATCGGCGATCGTCTCGGGGGGTTGGTCGCGGCGCATCCTGCGCGAGGCGATGCGGGGGATCCTGCCCGAGGTGGTGCGCACCCGCCGCCGCAAGATCGGCTTCACCACCCCCGAGTTCCGCTGGTTCCGTCAGCAGCGCGCCGCGATCCAGTCGCTGATGCGGTCGCCGTCATTCCAGTCGCGCCCCTATTGGGACGCCGGAGCGGTTGCGGAGGCCTTCCGCGTCGCCTGCACCGGGGGCAGCGAGGAGTCGCTCTTCTTCTGGCGCGCGGTCAACGTCGAGCTCTGGCTGCGCGTGTACTTCGAGGGGGCGCCCCACGGCACCGCCGCGGCCCCCGGTGGGGGCTTCACCGCCCACGCCGACCAGGGAGCGGCCCGGAGGCTCGGCGCCGAGGACCTGGTGGCCACCGCCCACCCCAATCCAGGGCGCCATCTCATCATCCGGCGCGGCGGCGAGAGCTGGGCGCGCATCCCGGTTCGTGCCGAGCTTGTCCGCAACCGTGACGACCTGGGCGGGGCGGTGGGGGCGGCCCTGGACACGGCGCGGGCCTCCGGCATCGACCTGCAGCCCGGTGACGTCCTGGCCATGAGTGAGAAGGTGGTCGCCATCACCCAGGGGCGCTCCTACCCCATGGACGAGATCCGGGTGACGCCCCTGGCCCGGCTGCTCTCCCGCTTCGTCAGCAGGGTCCCGATCGGGATCGGCCTGGGGCGCCCCCAGACCATGCAGCTGGCCCTGGAGGAGGCGGGGGCTCCGCGGATCCTGGTCGCCGCCGGCTGCGCGGCGGTGACCAGGCCCTTCGGCGTCCGGGGCGTCTTCTACAGGGTGGCGGGATCGCGGGTCTCCGCCATCGACGGACCGACCGCGTACACCCTGCCCCCCTACAACACCCATGCCAGCAAGGCCCCCAAGGATCCCGACGCGGTGGCCGAGCGGATGGGCAGGGAGCTCAGCGAGCGCGCGGGCACCGGCATAGGGGTGGCGGTGGTCGACACCAACGACCTGGCCGCCGACGTCCTGGGTGCGACCCCGGGGGTGGACCGCGGGGTGGTCGTCCAGGTGCTCGCCGACAACCCCATGGGCCAGACCGCCGAGCAGACCCCCTTCTGCATCCTCCGCCGGCTCGCCTGAGCCCGTGTGCGATCCGGGCGCTCCGGTTCCGATGGCGGTGCAGGAACCGTGACCGGGACGCGACCTGTTCGTTCTCTGTGACACGGGCGTCACCGTTACTCTGACCGCGTCGTGTTCGAAGGAGGGTCTCTGCACCTCGCACCGCCCTACTCGGCCGCCTCCCAGCGCCCCGACCGGCTCGCCGTCCGCGGGGCGCTGGCGGCCTGGCTGATCGTCGCTGCGATCCTCCTGCTGGTCGACATCTGGTTCCAGAGCTCCCGTGACGACGCCCTCCTGGCCGTCCCCGGAGCGCTCGCGGTCCTCGCCGCCCTGGCCACCGTGCTCCCCCTGGAGCGCGTCCCCCGCCCCCGCCAGGCGGCCGGTGCCTGGGTCGCCATCCTCCTCGTGCTCGGCGCCCAGCTGGCCTTTCGCATCCGGGCGGTCGACGTCGCCACCCTCCTGGTCTTCCCCCTGGCGTGGCTGGCGCTCCGTCACGGGAACGCAGCCGTGGCCGTCGGGATCGCCCTGGCGGTGGTGGACTGCACGGTGGAGCTGGCGACCGGCGGGGACCCCTACATCGCCGTGGCCACCCTGGCGGCGATCGCCGCGGCCCTCGCGATCCGGGCCCTGAGCGGGCACGGCGCCGACCAGGCCCGGTTCGCGTCGGTGGCCTACACCGACTTCCTGACCACCTGTCCCAATCGCCGGGCCCTCTACACCGAGCTGCCCCGCCGCCTGGACGCGGCGGCGCGCCGGGAGATCCCCCTCGCCATCGCGGTCATCGACCTGGACAGGTTCGGCGCCTTCAACGAGGACTGGGGGCACACCGCCGGCGACCGGCTGCTGACCGATGTCGCCACCGTGCTCCGCTTCACCCTGCGCAGCGATACCGATACGCCCGGCCTCGCCTACCTCGCCCGGGTCGGCAACGACGAGTTCGCCCTGGTCCTGGAGGGGCTGACCACCCACGGGGTCACCGACCTGGTCCGTGACGTGGAGAGCGACCTTCCCGCCGGCTGCACGGTCAGCGTGGGGATCGCCATCTGGGACCGCCAGGAGCTCGCCGACGACCTGATGAACCGCGCCCTGCGCGCCCTCGCCGCCGCCGGGCGCGCGATGGGGGGCGGCCGCGTGGTGGTTGACGAGGGCGCCGGGTCGCGCGCGCGGAGCTGGCTGGAGTCCGTCCCCGCCCTGGTCGCCCGGCACGAGATCGAATCCGTCTACCAACCCATCCGCGACCTCACCACCGGGCGCCTGATCGGCTACGAGGCGCTGGCCCGCCCCACCGGCGCCCCCAACGACACCGAGGTCGAGGGGATGTTCCACGCCGCCCGCCGTCTGGGCGTGTCCCGCGAGCTGGAGACGCTCTGCCAGGTCGCGGCCATGAACGGTGGTCACCGGCTGCTGGCGCGGGGCGGCTCGCTCTTCATCAACATCAGCGTCGGCGCCTTCACCGACCCGGACCGCGACCTGGAGGTCATCCTCGGGCACCTCACCGACGCGTCGCTCAAGCCCACCCAGATCGTCCTCGAGGTCAACGAGCAGATCACCCGCTTCGGCCGTTTCGCGGAGGCCTGCGCCCGCTACCGCCGGGCTGGCTTCCGGTTCGCCATGGACGACGTCGGCGAGGGTCTGTCGACCATCGAGGCCATCGCGGTGGTGCGTCCCGAGTTCATCAAGGTCGCCAAGAGCCTGGTCGTCTCCGCTGAGGACGCCGGCTCGGCGGCGGTGATCCGGGGGCTGGTCGAGGTGGCCCGCAGCCTCGGCGGGGAGATCATCGCCGAGGGGTTGGAGACCAGGGCCGACTGCACCCGGATGCTGGGGTTGGGCGCTGTGCTGGGCCAGGGCTGGGCCCTGGGCACCCCGCGCCGGCTTGCCGAGATGCTCGCCGGTGGTCACGTCGAGGCGACCGCCGCCAACGGCCGGTCGGAGTCCGAGGGCCCGGAGTGGCCCGCCCAGATCCTGGCCCCCGCGCAGCCCATCTGACCGCCGCCCCCGGCGATCGCAGTGGTGCCCTGACCCCGCGCTGCAGCCGGCCCTCGCCTCAGCCGGTCCCCCGCCTCAGGGGTTCTGCACGCTGACCGTGAGACCGACCTGCCCCGACGGATCGTCGTCGAAGTACTGATTGAGGTTCGCCGACGACGCTGTGCAGCTGGCATCGGCCGTGCCGTTCTCGGGGGTCATGGGGAGCGAGGCGCTGCAGGTGGCGAGCACGCTGCCGGCCGAGGAGCCGGAGGAGGCGGTGACCTTGAAGATCGCCACCGCCTCCCCCGCCTGTCCCGTGTTGACGAAGGAGCCGTCCGGATAGCAGCTGTACGCGCCGCAGGGACCCTGCCATCCCTGGGCGGAGACGATGAAGTTGGGTTGGGTGGGGATCTGGGCCTTCAGTGACGAGATCGCCCACTGATCCGCCCCCAGCTGCGTCTGCTGCCCGGTGATCTTCAGCTGGTCCGCGCTGGCGCTGGCGCGTGCCGAACCCAGCTCGGCGGTGAGGCTGTGCACCGTGGTCCGCAGCCCGAGATCGTTGGCGACGAAGAAACCGAGCGAGCCGATGACCACGACCATGAGCAGGCCGGCGACGATCAGGCTGACCAGCCGGCGAGCTCCCAGGCGGTGAGGGCCCCCGGCGGGTGGCGTCGTGGCCGGGAGCGTCACGCTCGTGGCACTGGGCGGCACCGCTGCCGGGAGGACTGAGCCCCAAGCGTCGCTGGGCGGCGGCTCCGGTGGCGGAGCGCCCTCGGCTCCGAGCTCTTGGGGGTCGGTCATCGGGGCGAGACACTACATGCACGTCACGGTTGTCGTGGGCGCGCCTGGCGTGTTCGCCGGGCTGTTTCCCGGCCGCGACGCGGGTCCGGATGCGGCAGGTGCCGCGGGTCCGCCGGTCCGCCGGGGTCACGGCTGGACGCAGAGCGGGGGCGCACTCTCCCACCCGTATCATCCGGCCCGTGCCAGCCGATCCCGAGGCCCTCCTCGCCGCCCTCAACCCCGCCCAGCGCGAGGCGGTGGAGGCGCCCGACGGCCCGCTGCTGATCTTCGCGGGGGCGGGCAGCGGCAAGACCCGCGTGCTGACCCACCGCATCGCCTACATGATCGCGGCCCGCGGTGTGCGCCCCCAGGAGGTGCTCGCGGTCACCTTCACCAACAAGGCAGCCAAGGAGATGCGCGGCCGGGTGGAGAAGCTGCTCGGCTCCGATGTCAGCGGGATGTGGCTGGGCACCTTCCACGCCGTGGGCGCGCGCATCCTGCGCCGCGATGGCGACGCCATCGGCATCCCCCCGAATTTCGTGATCTACGACGAGGCCGACCGGCTGGCGGCGATGCGGCGGGCGATGCAGTCGATCGGCCTCGACGACAAGCGCATCGCCCCCTCCAAGGTCGTGCACGCCGTGAGCGCCGCCAAGAACGAGCTGCTCGATGCCGCTGCCTATGCTTCACGCGCCGCCGGGTACTTCGAGGGAGAGGCCGCCCGTGTCTACCGCGCCTACGAGACGGCCCTGGGGGAGGCGGGGGCCCTGGACTTCGACGACCTGCTGATGCGCACCGTCCGGCTGCTCCAGGACGTCCCCCCGGTGCTGGAGCACTACCGCCGGCGCTGGAGCCACCTCTTCGTCGACGAGTACCAGGACACCAACCACGCCCAGTACCTGATGGTGTCACTGCTGGCCGCAACTCATCGCAATCTGACGGTTGTGGGAGATGACGACCAGTCGGTCTACCGCTTCCGTGGCGCCGACATCCGCAACATCCTCGAGTTCCAGAAGGACTTCCCCGATGCCCGGGTGGTGACCCTGGAGCAGAACTACCGCTCCAGCCAGCCCATCCTCGACACCGCCCATGCCGTGATCCGGCTCAACGAGGAGCGCGCCGCCAAGCGGCTCTGGACCGAGCGCAGCGGGGGGGAGCCGGTCCGGCTCATCCCGGTCTACGACGAGCAGGAGGAGGCGCTCACCGTCTGCCAGGAGATCGAGAGGCTGATCGGCAGCGGGGAGTACTCGCTCTCCGACTGCGCCGTGCTCTACCGGACCAATGCCCAGTCGCGCGCCTTCGAGGACGTCCTGCTCCGTCGCGGCATCCCCTACCGTCTGGTGGGCGGCCTTCGCTTCTACGAGCGCAAGGAGGTCAAGGACGTCCTCGCCTACCTGCGCCTGGTCGCCAACCCGCGCGACCCGGTGGCATTCGGGCGGATCGTCAACGTCCCCCGGCGCAAGATCGGGGAGCGAAGCGTCGCCGAGCTGGAGCGGATCGCCCGCAAGCGCCGGATCTCGCCCTTCGAGGCCGTGCCCCTGCTCGGCGAGGAGGCGGAGCTGGGTGCCGCCGCCCGCCAGGCGCTCTCCGCCTTCGCTGACCTGGTGGCTCGTTTCGGCGACCTGAGCGCACGCCTGCCCGTCCCCCGGCTCCTGGAGACGATCGTCGCGGAGAGCGGGTACCAGTCCATGCTCCGCGACGGCACCCCCGAGGGGGAGGAGCGCTGGGCCAACGTCACCGAGCTCATCGGCTACGCGGGGGAGTACGCGGACGTACCCCCTCCCGACGGCCTCCACCAGTTCCTGGAGAACGTCGCTCTGGTCTCCGACGTCGACAGCCTGGACGAGAGCAGGAGCGGAGTGACCCTGATCACCCTCCACCAGGTCAAGGGCCTGGAGTTCCCGGTCGTCTTCCTCTGCGGGATGGAGGAGGGGCTTCTCCCCCACGTCCGGGCGCTGGAGGAGGGCGATGAGGGGATCGCCGAGGAGCGCCGCCTGGTCTACGTCGGGGTGACCCGCGCCCAGAGCCGCCTGTACCTCCTCCACGCCTTCCGCCGCCACCTGTACGGGAGCGGCCAGCTCTCCCAGGCGTCCCGCTTCCTCGCCGACATCCCGCCCGAGATGCTCCAGGTGGTGCGCCGGCCGGGTGGGCCCCCGCTCACCGCTCCGCGCCAGCCGGGGGCGGTCCGCGAGGCCATCCACGCCCACGCGGTGCGGGCTAATCCCGTCGAGGTCGCCCCCCAGCGCTACGCGCAGGGGATGCGCGTCCAGCACCCCAAGTACGGGACCGGCACCATCCTCAAGAGCACCATGACCCGCGCCGGCGAGGAGGTGGTGATCCGCTTCGACGAGGCGGGGATGAAGATCTTCGCGGTCGCCGACGCCAAGCTCTTCCCCGCCGAGGGCTGAGGGTTCGCCTCCGAGGAGGGGTCGGATTCCGCCCCGCCTAGCTCCCGCCGGGGACCGCGATCAGGCTCAATCCATCCGCGACGGGCAGGATCACCGACTCGGTCCGGGGGTCGGCGAGCACGTGGTCGTTGAACTCGCGGGCGAGCGCGGTCCGCTGGTCCGCCATGCCCAGCCCGAACACCGTCCCATGCCGGAGCACGTTGTCCACGGCGATCAGGCCGCCGGGTGACATCCGCGGCACCAGGGCCTCGTAGTAGGCGATGTACTCGCTCTTCTCGGCGTCGATGAAGGCGAAGTCGAAGCGGGGCTCCGCGGGCAGGCCGGGGATGATCCGGAGCGCCGGTCCCAGGTGCAGCTCGATGCGGCCCGCGAGACCCGCCCGCTCCCAGTAGCGGCGGGCGACGTCGGTCCACTCGGTGCTCACGTCGAGGCAGAGCAGCCGTCCCCCCGGGGCGAGCCCGTGGGCGATGCAGATGGACGAGTAGCCCGTGAACGTGCCCAGCTCGATCGCGTGCCGGGCCCGGCACGCCCGGACCAGAAGGCGGAGCAGGGCGCCCTCGTCGGGGCTCACCTGCATGTCCAGCTCCCCCCAGCTCCGCTGGGTCTCGGCGGCCAGCTCGTCCAGCAGCGGGTCGTGCGGCTGGGCGTGGGCGACCAGGTACTGGCTGAGGCGCGGATCGAGGAATGCCGAGGTGCGGGCCATGGAAGGAAAAGGTAGCAGGCCGGACCGGCGGGGCCGGACCCGCGGCCTGCGCATAATCGGGCCGAGACCTGCCATGTCAGGAGCGATGGACAGATGACCGAGACCACGGGCGGGGGGATCCCCGACGAGGCCCGCCGGCGCGCCGCCGAGCTGAGGGCGGAGCTGGAGCACCACGGCCACCTCTACTACGTCGCCGACCGTCCCGAGATCAGCGACGCCGAGTACGACCGGATGTTCCGCGAGCTGCTCGAACTGGAGGCCCGCCACCCCGAGCTGCAGACGCCGGATTCGCCCACCCAGCGGGTCGGCGGCGCCCCTGCCGGAGCCTTCATCAAGTTCCGTCACCGCACCCCCATGCTCTCCCTCTCCAACGCCTTCTCCCAGGAGGAGGTCGAGGCCTTCCGCAAGCGGATCCAGCGGGTGGTTCAGGGCGTCGACCGCTTCGTCTGCGAGCTGAAGATCGACGGCCTGGCGATGTCGCTCACCTACCGCGACGGCGAGCTGGTCTCGGGGGCGACCCGGGGCGACGGCGTCGAGGGCGAGGACGTCACCGCCAACGTCCGCACCATCAAGTCGATCCCGTTCCGGCTGCGCAGGGTCCCTGAGGGAATGCCCGCGGAGTTCGAGGTGCGCGGCGAGGTCTACATGCCCAAGCAGAGCTTCGCCGCGCTCAACGAGCAGCTGGAGGAGCAGGGCAAGCCGACCTACGCCAACCCGCGCAACGCCGCGGCGGGGGCGGTGCGCCAGCTCGATCCGACGGTGACGGCCAGCCGGGGTCTGCAGACGTTCATGTACCACCTGGACCCGCCGGGCCCGACCCGGTCCCAGTCCGAGGTGCTGAGGCTGCTGGGGGAGATGGGATTCCGCGTCAACCCCAACTGGCGAGAGGTGAGCGGCGACGAGATCGCCGCCTACCTGGAGCACTGGCAGGACGCCCGCCATGAGCTCGACTACGAGACCGACGGGGTGGTCATCAAGGTGGACCTGCGCGAGATCCAGGCCGAGCTGGGAGCGGTCTCCCGCTCGCCCCGCTGGGCGATCGCCTACAAGTTCCCCCCCGAGGAGCGCGAGACCCGGGTGCTCGACATCTTCGTCAACGTCGGCCGGACCGGGACCTGCACCCCGGTGGCCGCCCTGGAGCCGGTGCTCATCGCCGGCTCGACGGTGCAGCGCTGCACCCTCCACAACGAGGACGAGGTGGCTCGCAAGGACGTGCGGGTCGGCGACACCGTGCTCGTCCACAAGGCGGGCGACGTCATCCCCGAGATCGAGCGGGTGGTGCTGGAGAAGCGCCCGGCGGATGTACAGCCCTGGACCGCCCCCACCCGCTGCCCGGTGTGCGGCTCGGAGCTGGTCCGCGAGGAGGGGGAGGTCGCCCGCCGCTGTCTCAATCCCCTCTGTCCCGCGCAGCGCTGGGAGCGGCTCATCCACTTCGCCGGTCGCTCGTCCCTGGACATAGAGGGGATGGGTCCGATGGTCATCGCCGCGCTGATCGAGGCCGGCTACGTCGAGGATGCCGCCGACTTCTTCCGCCTGACCAGAGAGCAGGTGCTGACGCTGGAGCGCTTCGCCGACCGCTCCGCGGACAACCTGATCGCGAGCATCGCCGCCCGCCGCCGGGTGCCCCTGCACCGGCTGATCAACGCCCTCGGCGTGCCCCATGTCGGTGAGCACACCGCGCTGGTGCTCGCCACCCACTTCCGCTCCCTGGTGCGGCTGGCGGAGGCGAGCGAAGAGGACCTGGTGGAGGTGGAGGGGATCGGCCCCACCGTCGCCGCGGCGGTCTCCCGCTGGTTCCACGGCGAGGACGGCCGGAAGCTGCTCGCCAAGCTTGCCGAGGTGGGGGTCGAGGCCGAGCCCGCGCCGGTGGCGGGGGAGGGGCCGTGGACCGGACAGACCTGGGTGCTCACCGGGTCGCTCACGGCGATGCCGCGCCCCGACGCCGAGGAGCGCATCCGCCGCCTCGGCGGCAACCCCGGCTCCAGCGTGAGCCGTAAGACCCACACCGTGGTCGCCGGCCCCGGCGCGGGCACCAAGCTGGAGAAGGCGCAGCGGCTGGGGGTTCGAGTGATCGACGAGGCGACGTTCCTGGAGGAGCTGGAGGCCGCGGAGGGCGGGAGCTCAGGAGCTCCCTGAGGGGGCGAACACGACCGCGAGCGGCCCGCCCTGCAGGGGGATGGAGCCGATGGTCCGGCTGGTCGCAACGCTCACCAGGGTCAGTCCGCCCGGGCTGGAGACCGAGGCCATGGAAACCAGCGCCGCCGTGCTGCCGTCGGGTCTGATGGCCACCGCCTGGTAGCCGGCATCCGTGCTCGACCAGAGAACGCGACGACGTCCCCGTTCTCCATGGCGACGTACGCCGTCACATCGGGCGCCGTCGGTGCCGCGCTGGGCGCCGGCGTGGATGCTGACCCGGTGGTCCGGCTCGACCCCGCGGTCACAGGTCGGAGCGCGGCCCTCTTCTTGCTGCGGTTGTTGCGGCCCTTGGTGGAGATTGAGGATCACCCGGCGCCACCGCATCGGTGGGCTCGGGTCCGCGCGAAGGAGGCCCAAATGGCTGAGATGCAGGTGTGGGAGACATGATCATCCTGGGCGTCATCCTGATGATCCTCGGCTTTGTCACGGGCGTTGCGCCGCTGTGGACGATTGGCGTGGTCCTGCTCGTCATCGGGCTCATCCTCTGGCTCCTCGGCGCCATGGGACACGCGGTCGGAGGCCGTCGCTACTACTACTGAGCCAGGGGCGGCACCGGCAGTGCGAGCGGCCGGTAGGGCGAAGTACGGAGGCACCCCACGGGGTGTTTTCGTGCGCCCTCGGGCCCCGCCCGCTGCGCCCTCCGGCGATACAGTGAGCCGGTGACCACCCCGGCGCGCCAGGCACGGCTGATCGACAACCCCGACCTCCTCAAGGAGCGGCTCCGCGCCGCCCCCCAGGGGCCGGGCGTCTACGTCATGCGCGACCTGGCCGGCCGGGTCGCCTACGTCGGCAAGGCGGCCGTGCTCCAGAACCGGCTTCGCTCCTACTTCACCGGGATCCTCAGCCTCCCCGACCGCACCCGCCGCCTGGTCGAGGGAGTGTTCGACTTCGAGGTGATCGCGTGCGCCAGCCCGCGCGAGGCGCTGATCCTGGAGAACACCCTGATCAAGCGCCACCGGCCGCGCTTCAACGTTCGGCTCAAGGATGACAAGAACTACCTGTACCTCAAGATCCCCAAGCCGGGCACGCCGGAGGCCCACGCCCCGGGCACGGCCCGCGAGAAGCTGAGGGCTCCGCGGGGGGAGGCCGGGCAGCGGGCGACGCTCTTTCCCCGGCCCTACTACACCCGGAAGGTGCAGCGCGACGGGGCGCGCTACTACGGCCCATACACCAGCGCCCAGTCGCTGCGGACCACGGTGCGCTCGCTGCGCACCATCTTCCCCTTCCGCACCTGCGGCGACGAGCTCTTCCGGAGAGGCAGGGTCTGCCTCGACTATCACATCCGGCGCTGCAGCGGCCCCTGCGAGGGGCGCATTGACGAGGCCGGCTACGCCCGCCTGCTGGAGCAGGTCGAGATCTTCATGGAGGGACGCAGCACGGCGCTCGCCGACGAGCTGCGCGAGCAGATGGCCGAGGCCGCCAAGGGCCTCGACTACGAGCTGGCGGCCCGCTTCCGTGACCGGCTGCGAGCGATCGACCGGATCAGCGAGCGCCAGGACGTGCTGAGCGGCCGGCGCGGTGACCACGACGCGGTGGCGGTGGTGGTCGAGGCGGGAAGGGGGATGGCCGCGGTCCTCACCGTGCGCGGTGGCCGGGTGATCGGCTCCGAGACCCACGAGGTCGAGGGCGTCGCCGACCGCTCACCGGCGGAGTGCGTGGAGGCCTTCCTCCCCCAGTTCTACAGCGGCTCGCCCCAGCTGCCCCGGACCGTGCTGGTCTCCGACGCCCCCGACGAGCTGGACGACATCGCCGACTTCCTCTCCGCGGAGCGGGGAGGTCCGGTCGAGGTGCGCGCCCCCCAGCGCGGTGAGCTGCGGCGGCTGGTGGAGCGGGCCCGGGAGACCGCGCTCGCCACCCTGCGCCAGCGTCGCGTCGTCGA
Organism: uncultured Actinomycetes bacterium; assembly: GCA_964508345.1. Lineage (GTDB taxonomy): Bacteria > Chloroflexota > Dormibacteria > Aeolococcales > Aeolococcaceae > Changshengia. The sequence continues at coordinate 200,218 of CAZDTK010000003.1, forward strand.
GGACTTCGACGCCGAGCGCAGCGAGGCGCTGCTCGCCGACCTCGCCGCCCGCCTCGACCTGGACAGCCCACCCCACCGGATCGAGTGCTACGACATCAGCAACACCATGGGCACCAACTCGGTCGGCTCGATGGTCGTCTTCGAGGACGGACGCCCCCGCCCCGACCATTACCGCCATTTCGGGATCAGGACGGTGGAGGGCGCCGACGACTTCGCCTCGATGGCGGAGACGCTGCGGCGCCGATTCGTCCGTCACCTCCGGGCCGTCCAGGAGGAGGCGGACGGCGACATCCCCGTCGACGACCCCGACGGGAGCAACGGCAAGGAGACCCGGGCCGATGGCGACGGGGAGGCGCGGCGCCGCCCGCGGAGCCGGCCGGAGGAGAGCTTCGCGGCCCTGCCCGACCTGCTCATCATCGACGGTGGGAAGGGCCAGCTCGGGGCTGCCCACGACGTCCTGGTGGAGGCGGGCCTGGCCGCCATCCCCGTCTTCGGCCTCGCCAAGCGCAACGAGGAGCTGTACCGTCCCGACCTGCCGGAGCCGATCGTCCTGCCCCGCGACTCGCCCACGCTCTTCCTGGTCCAGCGGGTGCGCGACGAGGCCCACCGCTTCGCCATCACCCAGCACCGCGCCCGCCGGGCGAAGTCCGCGCTGCGCTCCCGGCTCGACGTCGTCCCCGGCCTCGGTCCGGTCCGCAAGCGCGCCCTGCTCCGCCGCTTCGGCAGCGTGGAGGGGATCGGCCAGGCGAGCGTGGAGGAGCTGGCCGAGATCGTCCCCGAGGTGGTCGCCCAGCGGATCAAGGAGCTGGTGTAGGCGGGCATGCCCCTGATCAGCCCGGCGGACTCCGCGCCTCCCTCCAGGGTTGGGTAGAGTCGGCGACCGCGCTGTGCAGACCGACAGCCGCCCCCCCAGCAGCGGAGACCACCCCGGCCCCGTTGTGGTCCTGAGGCACCGGCGTTGGGCGTGGGTGTCCGGGTCGCTCATGGCCCTCGCCCTGCTGGCCGTCGCCGCCGGCCTGTCCGGGGGCGTGCGCGCTCTCACTGTCTGCGGAGGGTTCGCGGTGCTGGTCGTGGCAGTTGCGGTGCGGTATGCGCTTGTGTGCGTCCGGGTCGGGCCGGAAGGCCTCGAGGTCCACAACTTCTTCGGGGGCTGGCGGGCACCGTGGTCCGAGATCGCCGCTTTCACCACGAGGACGGAGGTCACCCGCGGCGATGTCGCAACGGTCTACCCCGTGACCGTGCTCCGGAGCGGGCGCAGGCGCGAGATCAGCGCCCTGGGCGAACGAGGTGACCGCGAGGAGGTCGAGCTGTCGATCCGGTGGCTGCAGTCCCAGGCGCCTCCCGGCGCCCAGCCCGCCTTCGTCCGGAGGGCCGAGCTCGAGGAGTTCCTGGCCGCGCTCCGGGGCGAGGGGGCGGCCGGCGACCCGCCCCCTACAATCGCGGCGAGATGACAGCGGACCAGGCCCCGCCCGAGGCGTGGATCCTCACCGGGATGAGCGGGGCGGGGAAGACGACGGCGGCCCATGCCCTCGAGGTGGCCGGGGCGGACGTCGCCGACAACCTGAGCCCGGGCCTGCTCGCCGCCTGGGCGGCTTCGACACGCAGCCGCCCCGCGGTGGCCGTGGTGGACGCCCGACAGGGCGAGGCGATCGCCGGCCTCGTCCCGCCCTCCTCGGTGCGCGTCCTCTTCCTCACCGCCGCCGATTCGGTGCTGCTGCGACGCCTCGCCGAGAGCACCCGGCCCCATCCCTGCGCGGGCGCCGGGGGCTCGGCGGCCGCGATCGAGCAGGAGCGCCGGCTTCTCGCCGGGCTCCGCGCCGCGGCCGACACCGTCGTCGACACCAGCGAGCTGGAGCCGGCGGAGCTGGGTCGCAGGGTGGTCGAGCTGGTCGCGCCGCCCGACGGCCCCGCGCCGCTGCGGGTCGTGGTCTCGTCGTTCGGCTTCAAGTTCGGCGCCCAGGTGGAGGCCGACTGGGTGGTCGACGTCCGCTTCCTCCGCAACCCCTTCTGGGACGCCGCCCTCCGGCCCCTCACCGGTCTGGAGGAGGCGGTCAAGGTCTACGTGCGCAGCGACCCGCGCACCGACGAGCTCTGCGACCGGCTCACCGACCTGCTCGCCTGGGCCTCCACCCACTACGCGGCCAACGGCCGGCGCCACCTCCACGTCGCCGCCGGGTGCACCGGCGGCCGGCACCGCTCGGTGGTGGTGGCGGAGGAGCTGGCCCGCAGGCTGCGCGCCGAGAACCTCGAGGTGACGGTGCGGCATCGCGATGTCGGCAAGCCGGACCCGCGCTGACCGGGCCACGGTCCCGACCGCGCCGAGGCCGTTCCGGGAGCATCCGGGGGCGCTCCGGCGAGGTTCGTTCACGGAGCGGATCGTCGCCGAGCTGGCGCCCCACGTCCCGCCACTCGCCTGCTGCCGGGCGGCGCTGATCGAGGGGATGGGGCTCGCCGGTGGCGGGGGGGCGCCGGTGACGACCCGCCTGGTCTCGGCCCGGGCCGCGCTGGCGGCCCTCCACGCCGACCTCATCCCGGCATCGGTGGAGCGGCTGGCGACCTCCCGGCGCCACCGCTACCGGGTCGCCATCCCCAAGCCCGCATCCGGTGATCTGGAGCCGCCACGCGCCTCGGACAACCTCTGCTGCGTGCGCTCCCGGCTGCGGGGCGTCTTCCTCGCCTGCGGCTCCCTCAGCCGCGGCGACGCGCCTCCTCAGCTCGAGCTGTTGGTGGGGTCGGAGGCGACGGCGGAGCGGGTGGTCGCCGACCTCGGGCGACTGGGCATCCCGGGCACCCCGCTCGCCCGTCGGGGACGGCCGCTGGTGGCGGTGCGCTCGGCCACCGGGGTCGCGACCCTGCTCAGCTCGATCGGCGCCCACCAGGGGCGATTGGCGTTCGAGGATGGGCGCGTGGTGCGTGAGGTTCGCTCCGGCGTCAACCGGCGGCTCAACGCGGAGACCGCCAACCTGCGCCGCACCATCTCCGCCGCGCTCTCCCAGCTCGAGGCGATCGACCGCATCGAGCACGACCCGAGCCGCTGGCAGGCGCTCCCCCCCGCCCTGCGCGAGGCGGCGGTCCTGCGCCGCCGCCGTCCCGATGACAGCCTCGACGCGTTGGCAACCAGGGCCGGGTGCAGCCGGCCGGCGATGGCCGGACGTCTGCACCGCCTCATCGCCCTCGGCGCGGTCACCGGCGAAGGCTGAACTGCCCTGACAAGCGGGGGGCGAGCGGAGGACGCGAGGAGGACGGCCGGCCCTGGTGGCGAAAGGAGGACGGCGCCATCATGAATCGGTGCCGAAGGCAAGGACACGGGCCCTCTTGCTAACCTCCGCTCGGATCTTCGGCGCCGCAGTTCGTAAGGAGTGTTCATGACTGTCAAGGTCGGCATCAACGGCTTCGGCCGGATCGGGCGCAACATCCTTCGCGCGGCTCGCCAGCAGGGCGCGGACATCGAGTTCGTCGCCGTCAACGACATCACCACCCCGGCAACCCTCGCCCACCTGCTCAAGTACGACACCATCCTCGGGCACTACCCCGGAACGGTCTCGGTGGACGGCGACTCGATCGTCGTCGACGGCAAGAGGGTCAAGGTCCTCGCCGAGCGCGAGCCCGGCAAGCTGCCCTGGGGCGAGCTCGGCGCGCAGATCGTCATCGAGTCGACGGGCAAGTTCACCGACGCCACCCAGGCCAAGGCTCACATCGACGGCGGCGCGCGCAAGGTGATCATCTCGGCCCCCGCCAAGAACGAGGACCTCACGGTGGTCATGGGCGTCAACGAGAAGAAGTACGACCCGGCCGCGCACCACATCCTCTCCAACGCCTCGTGCACCACCAACTGCCTGGCCCCGGTTGCCAAGGTCCTCAGCGACAGCTTCGGGATCGAGACCGGGTTCATGACCACGGTGCACTCGTACACCAATGACCAGCTGATCCTGGACGGTCCCCACAAGGACCTGCGCCGGGCCCGGTCCGCTGCCCTGGCGATCATCCCGACCTCCTCGGGCGCAGCCAAGGCGCTGCACCTGGTGCTGCCCGAGCTGAAGGGAAAGCTGACCGGCTTCGCCCTGCGCGTGCCCACCCCGGACGTCTCCCTGGTCGACCTCACGATTCTGCTGGAGAAGGCGGCCACCGCCGAGCAGATCAACGAGGCGTTCGTCAAGGCCGCCGAGGGCGAGCTCAAGGGCATCCTCGGCGCGAGCGACGAGCCGCTGGTCTCGGCCGACTACCTGCACGAGTCCCGCTCCAGCGTGGTCGACCTGCTCTCCACCCTGGTCATCGGGGATCGCCACGCCAAGGTGCTGGCCTGGTACGACAACGAGTGGGGCTACAGCTGCCGCACCGTGGACCTGGTCAGCTACGTGGCCGCCCGCCTCTAGGGGCACCGCGATGAAGGCGACCATCGACGACATCAACGTCTCGGGCCGGCGGGTTCTGGTGCGGGTCGACTTCAACGTCCCCATGAAGGACGGCAAGATCGTTGACGACCGGCGGATCCGGGCGGCGCTGCCCACCCTGCGCACGCTCCGCGAGCGGGGCGCCCGGGTGATCGTGGCAACCCACCTCGGCCGCCCCAAGGGCAAGGTCAACCCCGAGTTCTCCACGGCCCCCCTGGCGGCACACCTCAGCGAGTTGCTGGGGACCCCCGTGCAGATGCTGCCCGGCCTGGTCGGCCCCGAGGTGGAGGCGGCCGTCAAGCGCCTCGCCGACGGCGACGTGGCCATGCTCGAGAACGTCCGCTTCGACCCCGGCGAGGAGGCCAACGACGAGGCGTTCGTCGAAAAGCTCGCCGCCCTCGCCGACCTCTATGTCAACGACGCCTTCGGGAGCGCCCACCGGGCTCACGCGTCGACCGAGGGCGTCGCCCATCACCTCTCGGCGGTCGCCGGCTACCTGATGGCCGCCGAGCTCAAGGCCCTCGGCGCCGTGCTCGAGGACCCGCGCCGGCCGCTGGTCGCGATCCTCGGCGGGGCCAAGATCTCCACCAAGATCGGGGTCGTCGAGAACCTGCTCACCAAGGTCGACACGCTCTGGATCGGCGGTGCCATGGCCTGCACCTTCTACAAGGCGCAGGGGAAGGAGGTGGGCACGTCGCTGGTGGAGGAGGAGTGGATCGAGACCGCCTCCAAGCTGCTCCAGGGGGGCGGCGAGCGCCGTGGCGAGATCAAGCTGCCCGTGGACGTCGTTGTCGTCCACGAGGCCGTCGCGGGCGCGCCGGCGACCACGGTGCCTGCGTCCGCTATCCCCTCCGACCAGATGGTGGTGGACGTGGGTGCGGAGACCTGCGCCCAGATCGCCGCCGACGTCAAGGACGCCGGGACCGTGGTCTGGAACGGCCCGCTCGGCATCTACGAGATCGCGGACTTCGCTCGCGGCACCCGGCAGGTGGCCGAGGCTCTCGGTGCCTCCTCCGCGGTGAGCGTGGTGGGCGGCGGTGACCTTGCCGCGGCCCTCGATCAGGCGGGCGTGGCCGACAAGATCAGCCACATCTCCACCGGTGGCGGTGCCACCCTCGAGTACCTGGAGGGCAAGGAGCTCCCGGGGGTCGCCGCCCTCGAGGAGAAGGTCGCGCTGTGAGCCTGCGCCGTCCCACCCCGCTGGTCGCCGGCAACTGGAAGATGAACACGACGGTTGCCGAGGGGCTGGAGCTGGCCCGCTCGCTGCGCACCGCGCTGGACGGCAGCGCCGTGGAGGTGGAGCTGCTTCCCCCCTTCACCCATCTGACCGGGGTCCGCGAGGTGCTCCAGGGCAGCTCGCTCCGGCTCGGCGCCCAGGACTGCTACGCCGAGGACAAGGGGGCCTTCACCGGCGAGATCTCCCCCGCGATGCTCACCGGGCTTTGCGACGACGTCCTGCTCGGTCACTCCGAGCGCCGTCACATCATCGGTGAGAGCGACGAGCTGATCGCCCGCAAGCTGGCCGCCGCCCGGCGCCACCACCTGCGGGTCATCCTGGCGGTGGGCGAGACCGAGGCGGAGCGGCTGGAGGAGACGACCATGGCGGTCGTCGACCGCCAGCTGCGCAGCGCCCTGGAGGACGTGCACGACCTCGCCGACGGGGAGCTGGTCATCGCTTACGAGCCGGTGTGGGCGATCGGCACCGGCCGGACCGCCACCCCGGCCCAGGCCGAGGAGGTCTGCGTCCACATCGTCACCCGCATCGACCAGTTGCTCGGGGAGGTGGCCAACAGCGTGCCCATCCTCTACGGGGGCAGCGTGACCGCGGGCAACGCCGCCGAGCTCTTCGCCGAGCCGCACATCCACGGCGCCCTGGTGGGCGGCGCCAGCCTCAAGGTGGACGCCTTCACCACCATCGTCCGCGCCGCCGAGGCGGCGCACGCGAGCCGCACGGCCTCTCGGTGACCGGCACGCCGCGACCCTTCGTCCTCATCGTCATCGACGGCTGGGGGTACAGCCCGGATACCTTCGGCAACGCCATCGCGGCCGCCAAGACACCCCATTGGAACGAGTTCTGGGAGGGCTCGCCGCACACGCTGCTCGCCGCCAGCGGGGAGGCAGTCGGTCTGCCCGCGGGACAGCAGGGCAACTCCGAGGTGGGCCACCTCACCATCGGCACCGGCAGGGTGGTCTATCAGCCGCTCACCCGGATCAATCGGGCGGTTGCCGATCGCAGCTTCCTGGAGAACCCGGCCCTCATCGAGGCGGTCGACGCCGCCCTGGTGCGCGGCACCAGCCTGCACCTGCTGGGGATGGTCTCACCCGGCGGCGTGCACAGCCACCAGGACCACGCGATCGCCGTCTGCGAGCTGGCCCGGCGCCGCGGTCTGGAGCGCGTCCACATCCACGCCTTCACCGACGGCCGCGACGAGCTGCCCGAGAGCGGCGCCGGCTTCATGGAGAAGTTCATCGCCGACCTCGACCGGGTCGGGGTGGGCCGGGTGGCGTCGGTTGCCGGCCGCTTCTACGCGATGGACCGCGACAAGCGCTGGGACCGGGTCGAGAAGGCCTACCAGATCGTGGCCGGCTCCGGCGAGGCGCGCGCCACGGGCGCGGTGGACTACATTCGCGCACAGTACGCCGAGGGCGTCACCGACGAGTTCCTGCCCCCGGTCAGCATCTGCGCCGAGGATGAGCCACCGGCGCGGATCTCGGACGGCGACGCGGTGATCTTCTTCAACTTCCGGCCCGACCGGGCCCGCGAGCTGACCCATGCGCTCCTCGATCGCGAGTTCACCGGCTTCGAGCGGACGCGCATCCCCCACAACCTGACCTACGTCACCATGACCGAGTACGAGGCCGGCCTGCCGGTCCGGATCGCCTACCCGCCGGAGGCCATCCGCAACTGCCTCGCCGAGGTGGTGAGCGGCAGCGGGGGCAAGCAGTTCCACGTCGCCGAGACCGAGAAGTACGCCCACGTCACCTACTTCATCAACGGCGGCCGCGAGCAGCCCTTCGACGGCGAGGACCGGCTGCTGATCCCCTCGCGCAAGGACGTGCCCACCTACGACCAGGTGCCGTCGATGAGCGCGGTGCCGATCACCGACGCCGTGGTCGAGCGCATCGAGAAGGGCGACGCCGACCTGATCATCGTCAACTACGCCAACCCCGACATGGTCGGCCACACCGGGGACTTCGCGGCCACCGTTGAGGCCTGCGAGGTGGTCGACGGCTGTCTCGGCCGTGTGGTCACCGCGGTGAAGGCCGCCGGCGGGGCGGTGATGATCACCGCCGACCACGGCAACGCGGAGCACAAGATCGACCCCGTCACCGACGAGCCGATCACCGCCCACACGACCAACCCGGTGCCGGTCGTGCTGATCGGCTCGGCGGCGGGAGCGCTCCACGATGGCGGCGGCCTGCGTGACGTGGCCCCCACCGTGCTCGCCGTGATGGGACTGCCCGAACCCCAGGAGATGACCGGCCAGAGCCTGATCGAGGGCTGACCCGCCGGGGGCCCCCTAGACGGTTCCCGGGGACGGCGTGGGTGCTGTCTGGTCAGGCCGGGGAGCGCGCAGGGAGATGTTGGCGCAGGCCTCGCAGACGCTGGTGGGGATGACCCCGACCCGCATCAGGACGTTGAAGACCTGGCAGCCGAGGCAGAGGCCGAAGACGGACTCGAGAGTGGCCGCGACCCCGATGAAGGCGACCAGGACGAGAGCGGGGATCCAGAGGCCGAAGACCAGCCAGAGCAGGGTGGCGGGCACCGTGAACGCGACCCCCACGCCCTGGGCGAAGCGCTTGGGCGGGCCGGGGATGAGCCTGGCCTTGAAGGGGAGCCGCGGGACGATGACCCGGGTCACGACCTGACCCCAGGGGCTGAGGGTTGGACCGCTCAGAACCCGGGCGATGAAGCCGTAGGCGACGATGGGGAGGAGCCACGGCCAGCGGGTGCCCACGGTGACCCAGGCCAGCACGGCCACGCCTCCGGCGACGGTCCTCGCCGAGACCTCGTTGACGGGGTTGGGGAAGCTGAAGACGTCGCTCACAGCCATGTCGGAAAACCTTATCAGAATGGTGGGGATTCGCCGCGGCGGGCCGGCCCGGAGGGGGCGTTCACGATCACCGGCTATACTGGCCGCCGGTTCCAACTTGGAGGCGCGTTTGCGTGCTACAGGACGTTCTCATCGGCGCTCAGGTGGTGCTGGCGATCCTCGTGATCCTTGGCATCTTGCTCCAGACCCCGAAAGCGACCGGCCTCGGCGGCGTCATCGGCGGGGGTGGCGATTCTGGCGGCGGGTACCGCCGGAGACGCGGCCTGGAAGCTGGTCTGCTCCGCCTGAGCACGGTGTTCATAGCCCTCTTCGTGGTGGTGGCAGCGATCAACGTCTGGATCAACAACACCTGATTCGGCGGCCGGGCCGCCGGATCGAGCTCGGCGCGGCCCTGGCCCTGATCGTGGCGGCACTGGCGATCACCGGTGTGGAGCTGGTCGGCCACCTGGTGGCGACCGGCACCCTGGCCCCCACGCCCGCCTACCGGGCCGCCATCGTGACGGGACAGCTCCCGGTCTCGGTGGACCCCCTCGTCGACTCCGACGACCCGGCGGTCTCGGCGATCACCCCGCTCCTGTATCGGTGCCTGCTCCAGCTGAACGGCACCACCGCGTACCCGGCTCCCGACCTGGCCTCGGCGTACACGGTCAGCACCGACGGGCTCGACTACACCCTGACCCTGCGCAGCGGCCTGCGCTGGTCCAATGGGAAGCCGATCACCGCCCAGGACGTCCTGGCCACCCTCCGCTGGGTCCAGTCCAGCGGCTTCCCCGACGCCACCCTCGGCGCCACCTGGATGGGGGTCGCCGCCAGCGCCAGCGGGGACTCCCTGGTCCTGACCGTCTCCACCCCGCGGGCGTCACTCGCCGCCGACCTCACCGAGCTCCCGATCCTCCCGCTGGGGAGCATGTCGCAGGCCCAGATCGACGGGCTCGCAGCCGACCCGGCCAGCCCGCTCCCCACCTCGGGCCCCTACCAGGTGGCGAGCCAGCGCAAGGGCCTGATCACCCTCACCGCCAACCCCCACGCGGCGACGAAGCCCCGGCTGGGCCGGATAGCGATCCAGGCGGTGACCAGCTTCTCCACAGCCGCCCAGGACTTCCGGGCGGGCACGGTGCAGGCGGTCCTCGCCACCACCCCCGCTCAGCAGGCCCAGCTGATGCATCGGCACGGGGCGGTCGCCCGGGGCGTGCTGACCTTCGGTTTCGTCGACCTGATCTTCAACGAGCAGACCGCCGGTCTCAGCTCATCGGTGGTCCGCCACGCCATCGCCGACGCCATCGACCGCGACGCCATCGTGAGCGGGCCGCTGGACGGGCAGGGTGCCGGCCAGTACGGGCCGATACCGGCCGGCATGCTCTGGCTGCAGGACGAGCAGCCGGCGCTCCCCGCCGACCCCGCCGCCGCGGCCTCGGGTCTGGACGCCGCGGGCTGGCTCATCAACGCCGACGGCACCCGCGAGGACGGCGGGACCCTGCTCCACTACACCCTGAGCGTGCCCGACGCCGCGCCGCTTCCCGAGGTGGCGGACATGGTCGCCGACCAGCTCGCCGGCGTGGGCATCACGCTGACCGTCCAGGTCACCCCCGCCGCCAGCTTCCTGAGCGGCGTGCTCCTCTCCGGTCAATACCAGATGGCGATCGCCTCCTGGGACGCCGGCCCCGATCCCGACCTCACCGCCTTCTGGGGCTCGACCTCCACACCCCCCGACGGCTACAACGTCTCCGGCGGCGAGCCCGACCCCTTCCTCGACCAGGACCTGAGCACGCTGGCCACCGTGAGCGGCCTCACCGAGCGCACCGCGGCCGCCGCGCAGGTGGTTGCGGTGATGGACCAGGACCTGCCCGCCGTCTTCCTCTACGGGCCCGGGGAGAGCCTGGTGGTCGAGAGCGCCGACCTCTCCAACATCGTCGTCCCCACGGCCGGCCAACCGTTCGCTGACGCCGCGGTCTGGCAGCGCTGAATCTGCCGGGCCGCTTCGCTCCTGCTACGATCGATGCCCCAACCGCGCCGGGGTGGTGGAACTGGTAGACACGCAGCGTTCAGGGCGCTGTGAGCGTACGCTCGTAGGGGTTCGATTCCCCTCCCCGGCACCATCCCTGCGCCGCTCGCCTCGAGGCCTTGAGCGCAGAGCCAGTCGCTACTGGATGCGTTCGTACCCGTAGGGATAGGACTGATCGCACTCGGTAAGGGTGTTCGTCACCTTGCTGCTGGTCACCGAGGTGCCGTGGTTGTCGACCACCACGACGTAGTAGGTCACCGTCTCGGTGCCCTCGACGGTGAAGCGCGTGGATACATAGCCGCCCTGCTCGGTCGACCACGTGTCGCCGGAGACCAGGCTGAGGGCACCCGATCCCGAGTTGCCGGTGGGTGCGGAGTTACCCCCAAATGAGAAGTACTCCGTGGCCGAGGCGACCCCGTCGGAGGTGGTGATGGTGGCGGTGACGTCGGCGTAGGTGGTGTCGAAGTTAATGCAGTCGGGATTCGTGGCGCTGGCGTATTCCTCGTACATCACGGCCGGCGACACCGAGATGCTGACCGTCGGCGGCGAGTACGCCACCGACGTGGGGGCCTCGGTGACGGGTGGTGGCGTCGCCACCGGCCCCGGCGTCGGCGTCGCCGCGGGCGTCGGCGTGAGCAGCGACGTCGGGGCAAGGGAGACAGGTGGCGCCGTCCCCCCGAGAGCCGCCGTCGGGTCCGCCGTCGCGGTGTGCCGGCCGCCGGCCGCCACCGTGGGGGCACATCCGGCCAGTGCGATCACCGTGGCGCCGATCGCCCCCAGCAGAAAGGTGGTGCTGAGCGCGGCGGCGAGCCGGCGCCGCACGAACAGAAAGCCCCCCACCCAGGCATTCTGGCACACGAGACCTCAGGACGCGCCCCGCCTTCCACCCGGGACCTTCGGCCCACTTCCCGGCCCATACCGGGGCTCGGATGTGCGATGTGGATCGCTCAGCGCCACAGCGCCCGCCACACCCCGGCCCGGGCCGCGGCGCGGCCGATGATCTTGTTCCTGGCCCTGCGGGCGATGCGGTGGGGATTGCCCGATGCCAGCGTCGAGACGTCGTTGGCTATGCGGGCGGTCCGGTAGAGGTTGGAGACCAGGCTTCGGCGCCTCACCCCAGGGCCTCGACGATGAAGTGTTCGGCGTCCGTGGTCAGCTCGTTCCGCTCCGGCTCCTCGGCCTCGATGAGCTCCAGCAGCCGGGAGGCCGCCTCCGGCTGGCCCGTGGCGAGGGCGAGCCCGATCGACAGCCAGTAGTCGGCCGTCTCCATGAGCAACGCGTGGAGCCCTTCGGGGGTCTCCGCCCGCACCTCGGCCATCGCGTGAAGCAGCGCCTCGCCATACCGGCGCCAGGCCGGATCGACGGCTCCCTCCGACCGAGCTGTGGGATCTGTGGTCATCGCGCGCCCTCCTTCGCTGCCCGTCTGCCGCCCTGCTGCGGTGCAGAAGGATACGCGGGGCCGGCTCTCCCGCTGGGGGCGCCAGCCCCTGGACTCCACGTAGCTAACCTGATAGTCTCAGTATCAGATTTAGTGACAGCCACCGACCCCGCAAAGGCCCATCGGCGGTAGGGCTGCGGCCAGGGGGCGTCACCGGGGAGGTCTCGCATGTATGTCGCTGTGGCGTTTCTTCTGCTCCTGCTGCTCGTCTTCGGGGTGGCGACCACCATCCACTTCATCCTCTGGGTCGCGATCGCCCTGCTCATCGTCTGGGCGGTGGGCCTGCTGGCCCGGTCGGGAGGCCGCCGCTCGCGCTACTGGTGAGCCGGCGGCTGACCCGGCGACCCGGCTAGCATCTCGGCGATGCTCGCCTGGATGGACCTGGAGATGACCGGTCTCGACCCCCGGCGCCATGTCATCGTGGAGATCGCCACACTCGTCACTGACGACGACCTCGCGCTGGTCGCGGAGGGCCCCGATCTGGTGGTGCACGCGGAGCGGGATCAGCTGGCGGAGATGGATCACACGGTTCGCGCAATGCACACCAGGTCCGGCCTGCTGAAAGCGATCGCGGCCTCACCGGTCTCCCTGGAGCAGGCGGGTGCGCGAACCCTGGAGTTCCTGCGCCGGCACATCCCCGAGCCCAACTCCGTGCCGCTCTGCGGCAACTCCATCGCCACCGACCGCCGCTTCCTGGCCGCGTACCTGCCCGAGATCGAGGGCTTCCTCCACTATCGCTCGATCGACGTCTCCAGCATCAAGGAGCTCTGCCGCCGCTGGTACCCGGGCGTCCTCGCCGCGGCTCCCGCCAAGGCGGAGACCCACCGCGCTCTCGACGACATCCGCGAGTCGATCGCCGAGCTCGCCTACTACCGGGCCACCATCTTCGCGGAGCGGCCGGGGGGACTGCCCTCGTGACCTCGGCCGGTCGCAGCCTCCGGATCGCGGTCGCCCAGTACGAGCCGCGCGTGGGAGAGCTCCAGCGCAATCGTGAGGCCGCCGTCGCCTGGGCGGAGACGGCCGCCAACGGGGGCGCCCAGCTCTGCGTCCTCCCCGAGCTGGCATCCTCGGGCTACGTTTTCAACGGGGAGGAGGAGGCCGGCCGGCTGTCCGAGGACGCCGACACGGGCGAGACCGTTGCGGCCGTGATCGACGTCTGCCGTCGCCGCTCGCTCTATGTGGTGGCAGGTCTCGACGAGGCCGCGGCGGACTGCCGCCACAACAGCGCGGTCGTCCTCGGTCCCGAGGGGCGGCTGGCCACCTATCGCAAGCTGCACCTCTTCTACGACGAGCAATCCTGGTTCCGGCCCGGGAGCGAGCTGGTCGTGGTCGACCTGCCCGTGGCCAGGGTCGGGGTCGCGATCTGCTACGACCTTTGGTTCCCCGAGGTCGCACGGGGGCTCGCGCTTCGCGGTGCCGAGGTCATCGCCGTCCCCACCAACTGGGTGAGCTCTTTCCGGAGGCGGCTCCACGACGAGCACGGGTACTGCCAGGGCGACATCATGGCCATGGCCGCAGCGGCCGCCAACGGGACCCCGGTGGCCTGCGCCGACCGGGTGGGGGTGGAGCGGGAGGTCACCTTCCTCGGCGCTTCGATCATCGTCGGGGCGGACGGCTGGCCGATGGCCGGGCCGGCGAGTCCCGACCGTGAGGAGATCCTCTTCGCCGACGTGGACCTGGGTGCGGTGGAGCGGGCCCGGTGGCGCACCCCCCGCAACCACCTCCTCCGCGACCGGCGCCCCGACGTCTACGCGAGCGACCCGGCACATGGTGCGCGGGGGCCGAGCAGCCCTTGACAGGCCATAGCTGACTTCTCGACACTGGCGGCCCCAGGTCAGCAGGAGGCCGCACCATGCCGGACGATGACGTCACCGGGCTCTCCGACGCGGACCTCGCCCTCGCCGCCGGCGGCGCATCCGACGACCTCGCTCAGCGTCGCATCCAGGCGGAGATGTGGCGGCGCACGACGGTGATCGCCCGGCGTGCCAACCTCATCGCGGCGACCAGCGGACGGCTGGGCCCGATGGTGGGTCTGTGGGCGATCGAGGCGGCGCTCATCGGGATCCTCGTGCCAGTCGTCTCGGCATCCGACTTCACCTCAACCTCCACCGCCAACGGGCCTGTGATCGCCCTCGTGCTCCTGGTCGTCGTTAACACACTGGCCCTCCTGTCGGTGTCCAACGGGAGCACGGTCGCCCGCAACCGGCTGCGAGCCTTCGACGCGGAGCAGAGGCGAGACGTCTGACGCCGAGGACGTGCCGCGTATGAATGACGCGATCCTCGGGTGCATCGAGGTGATCCGGGTCGTTCCCCTGAGGGCGGCCTCGGCTTGATAGTCTCGCTCCCGTGGAAGTGGCTCACCCGGCAGGCTCGACCCACCCGGCAGCGGGGGACGCGAACTCCGAGATCGCACGGGTCCAGCGCCCCTTGACAGGGGGCTCGTCGCTTCTCGACACTGGCGGCCCCAGGTCAGCAGGAGGCCGCCCCGTGCCCGGCGCCGACATCACCCGCCTCTCGGGCGTCGAGCTGGTCGAGGCCGCCCGCGGCGCGTCCGACGACAGCGTCCGGCGTCACGTCGAGGCGGAGATGTGGCGCAGGACCACCCAGGCGGCGGAGCACGCCAACCTCCTCGAGACCGAGAGGACGCTCTCCATGGAGACCGTCGGGCTGTGGGCGATCGAGGTGGCGATCCTGGCGATGCTCATCGCCCTCTTCGTGGTGCCCAACTCCCTCGTGGATCCCGGCGGCTTCGATGTGGGGATCGTTGTCTGTGCGGTCGCGCTCCTCGCCAACACGGTCGCGCTGCTGGCGGCCATGACGGGGCGCGCCCGGGCTCGCCGGAAGCTCCGCACCTTCGACGCGGAGCAGCAGGCGAGCGGCTGAGGTGGCGGCGCCGGTGGGGGGTGGGGCGCTCTGCCTGCGTGTCCGCCTGGCCGGCGAGATCGAGGTGGCCCTGCCCCCGGATCAGGCTTTCGGCCTCTTCACGCCGAGTGGCGAGCGCGAGTGGGCCGAGGGCTGGGACCCCGTCTTCCTGGCCCCCGGCGCGGACGAGACCGAGCCGGGCACCGTCTTCACCACCGCCCACGGTGAGCGGCGCGCCACGTGGACGGTGGTCGGACGGGAGGCTCCCATCGCCATCAGCTACGTGACCCTCACGCCCGGCGAGCGTGTGGGGCTGGTGACCGTCCGCCTGAGACCGTCGGCCACGGGCTCGATCGCGGGCGTGGGGTACGACCTCACCGCGCTGGCACCGGAGGCCAACCCCGGTCTCCAGACCTTCGCCGATCACTACCCGCACTTCCTGGAGCACTGGCAGGACGCGATCGCCGCCGCCCTGGCCGCCCGCGCCCACGCGCAGAAGCCCGGCCCCGGCTGACCGCCGCGCGGGGTCCGGTCGGAGGCGGATCGATCCTGTCCACCGCGCTCGCCGTCACCGGGAGAGGGTCGATAATCTGTGCATGGCGTCCGATCGTTCCGGGTGGGGCGCCGCCAGGGGGCAGCTCCCCGTGGGGCAGGGAGCCGCTGCCCTGCTCCGGCATTCGCTGCTCTGGGCGTCGCGCCGGCGGAGCGTCCAGCGGGCCGTCTCCGGCTCCCCGCTCACCCGCCGCCTGGTCCGCCGGTTCGTGGCGGGGGAGGGCCTGGACGACGCGGTCACGGTGGCCCGCCGGCTGGCCGCCCGCAGCCTCTCGGTCACCGTGGACCACCTCGGCGAGGACACGCAGGACGCTGCCGACGCCGCTGCGGAGGTTGCTGTCCACCGGGGGCTGGTCGCGCACCTCGCCGCCGAGGGGCTCGCGGAGCATGCCGAGGTCTCGCTCAAGCTCTCCGCGCTCGGCCAGGCGTTGGACGAGGACCTCGCGTTCGGGCATGCGCTCGAGGTGTGTGAGGCCGCCGCTGCCGCGGGCATCGCGGTGACCCTCGACATGGAGGGTCACGACACCACCGATTCGACGCTCCGCATCGGCGCCCGGCTGCGCGCCGAGCATCCGGGCACCGGCCTGGTCATCCAGGCGTCGCTGCGCCGTTCCGAGGCCGACTGCCGCGCCCTCGCCCATCCGGGCTCGCGCGTCCGCCTCTGCAAGGGCGCGTACCAGGAACCGGCGGCGCTGGCCTGGCAGCGGCGCAACGACATCCGCGCCGCGTACCTGCGCTGCCTGCGGATCCTGGTCGAGGGCGGCGCGTCCCCTCTGCTGGCGACCCACGACCCGGCGCTGATCGACGCCTGCCACCGGCTGATGGCACGCCGGACCGCGATCGCCGCCCCCCACGAGCACCAGATGCTCTTCGGCATCCGGGGTGACGAGCAGGCGAGATTGGCGGCGGCGGGGGAGACGGTCCGGGTGTACGTGCCCTTCGGCCGGCGCTGGTACCCGTATCTGACGCGCCGGATGGCGGAGCGGCCCGCCAACCTGGCGCTGGTGCTGCGGGCCCTCGGCGGCGGCTGATTCGATAGATTGCGAGGGTGGCCGGAGAGAGGGGAGAGGCGGTCCGGGTGTGCGTGGAGGCGGGCTCCAAGCTCTCCTTCGCCTCCGCTCTCGACTGGCCCGGGTGGTCCCGCTCGGGACGCGGTGAGGAGGCGGCCCTCGAGTCGCTCGGTAGGTACGCGGCCCGCTACGCGCCGGTGGTGGCTGCCGCCGGTCTCACCCTTCCCGACCCGGCGCGCATCGAGATCACCGAGCGGCTTCCCGGCTCCGCCTCCACCGACTTCGGGGTTCCCGGGGCCGAGGCGGGCGGCGAGAGCGACGCCCTCACGCCGGCCGAGGCGGAGCGGCTGGCCGCCATCCTGGAGGCGTGCTGGGCGCTCTTCGACCGCGTCGCGAGCGGCGCACCGCCCAACCTGCGCAAGGGACCGCGCGGCGGAGGCCGGGATCGCGACGCCATCGTCGAGCACGTCGTCGGCTCAGAGGTGGAGGCCTACGCCCGCAAGCTGGGCATCCGCCTTCCGCGTCCCGCCCCGGGCGACCTGGCCGCCCGTGCCGCCGAGCGCAACGCCATCGCCGCCGCGCTGCGCGCGTCCGCCGGGTCGGCGGGGCACGACAGTGCGCCACGGGCCAGGGGCTGGCCGCCCCGTTACGCGGCCCGACGCATCGCCTGGCACGTGCTCGACCACGCCTGGGAGATCGAGGACCGGAGCGTCTGAGCAGGACGAACGAAGCTGTTGGACAAGGGAGGCACCCGAGCCACCAGGTCGCCCTGCGGGGCTGACCACGGCCTCACCGGGCCGGACGTGTCCCCTTGCTCACGTAATCGAAGAAGCGCTCGGCCGTCCCGCCCGATGTCCACTCGGCCCGCAGGCGCGTCCGCCTCTCCTCCCTGCGCAGGGCGGAGAGCACGTCGCGGTTGAGGTCGCGGGCCGTCTCGCCGCTGAGCGTGGCTTCGACGTGGAAGCCCCCGGCGGTCTCGGTGACGCCGGTCGGGAAGAGCTGCGTCACCAATGCGCGGATCCGGTCCGGGTTGTCGCTGCTCACGTCGGCGATGAGGTGGAAGGTCGCCATCACCCCGCAGCCTACGCGCGTCAGCCGGTGAACCCGATCCCCAGGAGGATGACGACGAACGCGGCGTAGGCGCCGGTGACCATCGGGCCCCAGGAGCGCTCCGCCACGTTCCAGAGCGCGAGGAGGGAGAGCGCAAAGACGGCGAAGAGCGGCACGCCGATCGAGTCCATGCCGAGGAGACCGAGCCCGAGGCCGGCGCCGCCGGTGAAGCCGAAGATCAGGAGGCGGGCACCGGGCCGGAGCAACCAGGCGCCGGCGAACCCGAGCACCCCCAGCAGGGCGACGAAGCCCCCCACGAAGAGCTCCCGGCTGTTGACCCCGTCCGAGCCGAGCGGTCCACTCTGCTGAGCGAGCAGGTACGCGTACAGCCCCAGGTCGAAGACGGCCAGGGCGGCGATGCCGAAGCCGGCCCGCGTGACCCAGCTCCAGCGACGCCGCGGCAGCGGCAGGATGACCATGCCGTCCAGCCTACACCGGGGGTTCGCACGGCTCCTGAGGGTTCGATCGGACAAGCCCGCAGGCGTTCCCTCAGCCCGCCCTGGCGTCCGGCCGCCGTGGCGGCCTGCCCCGCCTGGGCAGCTCTCCGGCGTTGCCCGGGAGCCGCCCCGCGGACGCCAGCGCCCGCCGGAGCAGGAACTCGATCTGCGCATTGCTGCTGCGCAGCTCGTCCCCCGCCCAGCGGGCGAGCGCGTCGTGCACGGCCGGGTCGAGCCTCAGCAGGAGGCTCTTGCGCTCAGGCACCGGTGTCGGAGCCTAGCCCTGGTACAGGGTGCCGGCGTTGACGATGGGCTGGGTGTTCTGCTCACTGCAGAGGACCACCAGCAGGTTGGAGACCATGGCCGCCTTGCGCTCCTGGTCCAGCTGCACGATGTCGCGCTCTTCGAGCCGTGCCAGGGCCAGCTCCACCATGCCGACGGCGCCTTCCACGATCGTCTTGCGGGCCGCCACCACAGCGCTCGCCTGCTGCCGGCGCAGCATCGCCTGGGCGATCTCGGGGGCGAAGGAGAGACGGGTGAGCCGCGACTCGATGATCTTGACCCCGGCCGAGGCCACCCTCTCCGCGATCTCGGCGGTCAGCTGCGATGTGATCTCGGTGGCGTTGACACGCAGGGAGAGCTGGCCGTCCTCGTGGGCGTCGTAGGGGTGGGTGCTGGCCACGTGCCGGACCGCGGTCTCGGTCTGGATGTCGACGAAGCGGGCGAAGTCGTCCACCTCGTACAGCGCCTGCGCGGTGTCCTCGACCTGCCAGACCACCACCGCGGCGATCTCGATCGGGTTGCCGTCGGCGTCGTTGACCTTGGCCACCTGGGTCTCGTAGTTGCGGATCCGGGTGGAGACCTTGCGCCGCTCGGTGAAGGGGTTGACCCAGCAGAGGCCGGGCTTGCGAACGGTGCCGGTGTAGCGGCCGAACAGCTGGACCACCCGCGCCTCGCCCGGGACCACCGGGGTGAGGCCATGGAGCGCGTACGACCAGACGATGGTCACCAGGACGGCGAGGCCGATCACGATGCCCGCCAGCCAGCCATTGCCGTGGTGGTTGGTCAGGATGACGCCGACCACGTACAGGCCGACGTCGATGAGGAACGCCACGAAGATCCAGAACAGCGCCCACCACCCGCTGGTGGGGTTCTTGCTCCGTTCCGTCATCATCGCCCGCACCGGGGGCGACGCCTCGCTCGGGGTTGCTGCGCTCGTCACGGTCCTTCCTCCGCAGACGGCCGTCCCACGCGGCCTGCTTCTGATACTATCATACTGATATCAGATTTACCAGAGAGGTGCTGGCCGTGGCCGACCGGGTGTTGGAGATCGACCGGGTGTCCAAGCGCTATGGGGACGTGGTGGCCCTTCAGGAGATGAGCTTCGACGTCCGGCCGGGTGAGCTCTTCGGCTTTGTCGGGCCCAATGGCGCGGGCAAGACGACCACCATGCGCATCGTCCTCGGCGTGCTCACCGCCGACGCGGGCGAGGTCCGCTGGGGCGGCGAGCCGGTCACCTTCGCCACCCGGCGCCGCATCGGCTACATGCCCGAGGAGCGTGGCCTCTACCCGACCATGGGGGTGACCGAGCAGCTCGTTTACCTGGCCGAGCTGCACGGGATGCGCAGCCGCGACGCGCGCGCGGCATCCGCCCACTGGCTGGGGCGGTTCGGCCTCGCCGGGCGCGGCGGTGACCAGCTCCAGAAGCTGAGCCAGGGCAATCAGCAGCGGGTCCAGCTGGCGGCGGCTCTCCTCTACGAGCCCGACGTGCTGGTGCTCGACGAGCCCTTCTCGGGGCTGGACCCGGTGGCCGTGGACGTGATGAGCACGGTGCTCCGCGAACAGGCCCAGGCCGGGACCTCGGTCCTCTTCTCGAGCCACCAGCTCGAGCTGGTCGAGGAGCTCTGCGACCGCGTGGGCATCATCCGGGCTGGCCGCATGGTGGCCCTCGGTTCGGTCGCCGAGCTGCGCAGCGGTGGGCCGGTCCGGTACTGGGTCGACGCCCCGGCAGCTCCCGCGGACTGGGTGGGTGCGGTCGGCGGCGCCACCCTGGTCCGCGCCGACGGCGCCCGCCTGCTCATCGAGCTGAGCCCGCCCGCCGATGACCAGGCGCTGCTCCGCGCGGCCCTCGCCACCGGCCCGGTCCACGAGTTCCGCCGCGACATCCCGACGCTCACCGAGCTCTTCCGCAGCGTCGTCACCGAGGAGGTGGCAGCATGAGCACAGCATCCCCTCCTGGCTCGGTCCTCACTCCGAGCCGTGCCGTCTACATCATCGCCCGCCGCGAGTTCGTGACCCGGATCCGGAGCAAGGTCTTCGTCGTCGGGACGGTCATCGCCGTCGCCCTGCTGGTCGCCTACGTGCTCGTCCAGCTGCTGGTGATCGATGGGATCAGCACGACGACCACCTACAAAGTCGGCTTCACCGGGCAGGCCCAATCGCTTGGTCAGCCACTGGAGGCCTCGGGAAAGTCGCTGGGATTCCGGGTCAAGGTGACCGACGTCGCCACCCTGGCGAAGGGGAGCGCCGAGGTCCGCGCGGGCAGCATCGACGCCCTGGTCGCCGGCTCCGCCACATCCCCCGAGGTGGTGGTCAAGAGCGGCATCGACGGCACGCTGCAATCGGCCCTCAACTCGATGGTCAAGCAGAGCGTGCTCGCCTCCGACCTGAGCGGGGCGGGCCTCAGCCCGGCGGCGGTCGAGGCTCAGGTGGACGCCGCCTCGATCCACCTCGACACCCTGCAGCCGGTCAGTGCTGCCGCGCTGCAGGGGCCGATCATCGGCTTCGTCATGGCCTTCGCCCTCTACATCTTCATCAGCATCTACGGCAACGTGATCGGCCAGGGGGTGGTCGCCGAGAAGGTCAGCCGGGTGGTGGAGATCCTCCTCTCCACGGTGCGACCGGGGCAGCTACTGCTCGGCAAGGTGATCGGCATCGGCGTGGTGGGCCTGATCCAGCTCGGCATCATCGCCATCTGCGGGCTGCTCCTCACCGTGCCCACCGGCGTCCTCGCCCTGCCCACGGCGGCGGTGGGGGCGGTGGCGGTCGGGGTGATGTGGTTCGTGCTCGGCTTCATCCTCTATGCGTTGATGCTCGCTGCCACGGCGTCGCTGGTCTCGCGGGTGGAGGAGGTGAGCAGCGCGACCGTGCCGGTCACGATGCTGCTGGTGGTCACCTGGCTGCTGGCCTACGTGGTCGCCATCCCGGCGATCGACGCGGTGTCCGGCGGCGGCGCTGCACCGCAGGGATTGACGACGCTCACCACCGTCTTCTCCCTGATCCCCCCCTTCACGCCGGTGCTGATGTCGATCCGCATGGCGGCCGGCGAGGCGCCGCTCTGGCAGGGGCTGCTCGCCATCGTGCTGGTGCTCGCCAGCATCGCCGGGATGACCTGGCTGGGGGCCCGCATCTACGCCAACTCGGTGCTCCGCTTCGGGGCCCGGATCCGGATCTCCGACGCGCTGCGCCAGTCGCGGTGAGGCCTCACGCCGTCCGCCGGCGACGCTGAGGCGCGCCGCCGTCGGGGCGGGGGGCCGGCGACGAGCCCCACCGCCGGTCGCGGATAATCGCGCCGCCGTGAGCGCACCTGCCAGCGAGTGGAGCTTCCGCGTCGACGACCTCGTCAAGCGCTTCGGGACGGTTGCCGCCAACGACGGGATAACCCTCCGGATCGAGCCCGGCGAGGTGTACGGCCTGCTCGGCCCCAACGGCGCCGGCAAGTCGACCCTCGTCAAGCAGACGATCGGGCTGCTCAAGCCGACCTCGGGCAGCATCCGCCTCGGCAGCCACGACCTGGTGGCCGACCCCGACGCCGCCCGCCAGCTCTGCTCCTACCTGCCCCAGGCCCAGATGCCGGTCGACGCCTTCACGGTCCGCGAGGCGATCGAGATCGCCGGCCGGATCCGCGGCGCCGACATTGCCCAGGTCCGGCGACGCACTGCGGCGCTCATCTCCGCACTCGACCTCGGCGAGTGGCGCGCGACCATCGGCATCCGCCTCTCCGGCGGGGTCAAGCGCCTGGTCGGCTTCTGCATGGCGACCATCGCCCCCGGGCACCTGGTCATCCTCGACGAGCCGACCAATGACGTCGATCCCCTGCGCCGCCGCCTGCTCTGGCAGGAGATCCGCAGCCTGGGTGCCCAGGGCTGCTCGGTCCTGCTGGTGACCCACAACGTCCTCGAGGCGGAGAAGGCGGTCGACCGCCTGGCCCTCATCGCCAGCGGCCGGCTGGTGGCGGAGGGGACGCCGTCGTCGCTCAAGGCGGCCGATCGGAACCAGATGCGCCTGCAGGTGATGCTCGCCCTGGGAGCCGAGACGCCGCCGCTTCCGGCCTGGTCGGGCGCGCCGGTGCGTGTCGGCAACAACCTGGTGACCACCATCGCCGAGAAGGACGCTCCCGCCGGCATCGCCTGGGCGGCGGACCTCATCGACGCCGGCATCGCGGAGGAGTACGCGCTCGGTGCCACCACCCTGGAGGACGCCTACATACGGCTGACCTCCGAGCTGCCGCCCGACGGGCTCCATGGCGACGCTTGACCTCCCGATCCTGACCATCCCGCCCGGTGGCGTGGAGCGGGGATGGGCACGCTGGGGCCATGACTACGGCTCCATGCTCCGCTGGCATCTCACCAGCCTCCGCATGTGGCTGATGACGATCGCGGTGGTCCAGGCGCTCTCCGGGGTCGGCTTCGTGCTCGGCATCTCCCTCTTCTTCAGCCACATCCCAGTGAGCGCCGCGCTCTACGTCTCCACCGGCGTGCCGGTCATCAACCTGCTCATCGTCGGGCTCATCCTCGGGCCCCAGCTGGTGGCGCAGCAGCGCACCGCCGGCAGCTACGACTACCTGCGCACCCTGCCGGTCAGCCGGTCGGTCACCGCCCTCGCCTGGTACACGGTCTGCCTGGCGGTGAGCGTCCCGGCCGTGGTCGTCTCCCTTCTGGTGGCGCAGCTCCGCTACGACCTCCCCCTGCACATCTCGCCGATGATCGTCCCCGCCGTCCTGCTCACCTCCCTGGCCGCGACCATGATCGGCTACGCCCTCGGCCACGCGGTCAGCAACCCCATGCTCACCAACGTGGTCACCCAGGCGCTGGTCTTCGCCGTCTTCGGCTTCGCCCCCGTCCTCTATCCGATCGCGCAGATGCCGGGCTGGCTGGCGGACGTCAACTGGTGGTTCCCGTTCCGCCACATGGCGGTGGTCACCCGTGCCGCACTCACGGGAACCGGGGGCTCGGCGGTCTCGACCGGTTACCTGGTCCTCGGCGTGTGGACCGTCGCCGCGGTCGGGCTGGTCGCCTGGTCCCTGGGACGGCGGCCGTGACCGGCCTCGCCGTCGGCGTGGCGCTCACCGCCGACCCCATCCAGCCACGGGGCCAG
Organism: uncultured Actinomycetes bacterium; assembly: GCA_964508345.1. Lineage (GTDB taxonomy): Bacteria > Chloroflexota > Dormibacteria > Aeolococcales > Aeolococcaceae > Changshengia. The sequence continues at coordinate 223,451 of CAZDTK010000003.1, forward strand.
CTGCGCTCCGGGCTCACGTACTGGCTGGCGAGCTTCCAAGCCATGTTCCGCTTCGACCTCGGACGGGTGCGCCAGTGGGCCGCGATGCTGGTCGTGATCCAGGTGATGATGGGCGCCGGGATGGTGCTGATGTACGGGTTCTTCTACCCGCAGATCACCCCGGAGCGGGCCCTCTACATCGCCACCGGCGCCCCCACCCTGGCCCTCATACCGCTCGGTCTGGTGATGGTGCCCAACGCCATCCTGATCCAGAGGATCGAGGGGACGTTCGACTACGTCTGGTCACTGCCGGCGCCGCGGAGCGCGCAGGCGGCGTCGGCCTTCAGCCTCTACACCGTGCTGGCGCTGCCGGGCACGGTGCTCGCCCAGCTGGTCGCGCTCTGGCGCTATAGCGTCCACCTCTCCTTCTCGCCCGTCCTGGTCCCTGCCGTGCTCCTCTGCGCGGTGATGGCGGTCACCGTCGGGTACGGTCTGGCGCTCGCCATCCGCAACCCGATGGTGGTGAACGTCCTGGTCAACGCGCTGATCTTCGTGGTGCTGCTCTTCTCGCCGATCGTCTACCCCGCCTCCCAGCTCCCGGGATGGCTGTATGACGTGCAGCGGGTGCTCCCCTTCTACGCCATGGCCACGGTGATCAGGGCCGGGCTCACCAGCGGGCTGGCCACCCAGGTGGCCCTGTCCTTCCTCATCCTCGGCGCCTGGACGGTGGCGGGATGCCTGGCCACCGCGTGGGTGGTGGGCCGCCGCCACTGAGCTGTCCGCGCCAGAGCGGGCCGGCGAAAGAGGGGGAGCGGGGTCAGACCGCATGCCGGGCCGGGCGGTCAGTCGACAGCGCACTCTCCGGTGCTCACCGCAGAGGTCCGGCCCTGCGCCGCCTGGATGTCGCTCGTGATGTCGGGGATCGCCAGCGCGTACCCCTCGTCGGTGGTCGTGGTGCTGGTTGCGAAGGTGACCCCGATCACCTGCCCATTCAGGTTGACGACGGGGCCCCCGGAGTCGCCGGGGATGACGTCGGCGGAGACGATCACCGTCTCGCGGGTGACGTAGCTCGAGTAGTAGATGTTCCACATCGAGGCGTCCTCGGTCCCCCGGACCGCGGCGGCCACGGTCGCCTCGGGCCCACCCCCCGGGTAGCCGATCACCGCCCCCTGGGTGCCGGCGGCGGGATAGCCGCTCGCGATGGGGAGCGGGGACATCTCCAGGCCGGGGACGTAGAGGATGGCCACGTCGACGTTGGGGTCGAAGACCACCACCCGGGCGGCGAGCTGGCCGCGGTCGGGGGTGTCGACCACCTGGCTGTACGAGCCGGCGACCACGTGGGCGTTGGTCAGCATCATGTCGTCGCCCACCGGCCAGGCGGAGCCCGCCACCGCACCATCCGGGCCTCCGCAACCGTATGCGATCACCCGGGAGACGTCGGCCTCGGCGTCGCGCACCCCGGGGGTGTCGTAGTTGGCGGGGAGCGGCTCGACGGGCAGCACCGGGGCGAGACCGGTGAACGGGTTGGGCAGCTCGGTGTTCTGGAGGAACTGCTGGACCTTGGCGAGAAACGCGGGGGGCTCGGGGGCGATGGTCAGCAGGGCGCGCTCGATCGCCGAGCCGCTGATCTGGCTGCTGACCACGCTCAGCGAGCTGTTGGCGAAGGTGAAGCCGAGGAACCAGGCGATGAAGAGGACTGCGATGCAGCTCGTGAAGCTGCCCGCCACCGAGTCCCAGGTGGCGAGTGCCGTCCGCAGGGTGAAGAGCCGGGCCTGGTACCCCAGGGTGCTGCCGATCCCCTCGATGACGAGGATGGTCACGAGGAAGATGCCGGCGGCGATCAGAGGCTGATCGGGGCTGTTGGGCACGGGCGAGATCCAGCGGGTGAGCGGAGGGGCGATCACCGCGCCCACCACCGCGCCGACCACCAGGCCCGCCAGAGCCAGGCCGCCCCAGGTGAAGCCGCGCCGGTACCCGGACAGGGAGAGGACGAGGACCAGGATCACGATGAGGCCGTCGAGGATGTCCATCCGGTCGGGAGTCTGACGGGTGGGACCCGACCAGGGGAGTGGGCCGTTCGGCCCGTGGGCCGGCTCTCGGTGTTGGCCGGGCGGGGAGGGGAGGAGCGCCGGCGGGCCGTCGGGGCCACCTGGGTGGCCTATCCTCTACGCCATCGGGGCGTGGCGCAGCCGGTAGCGCGCTTGCTTTGGGAGCAAGAGGTCCCCAGTTCGAGTCTGGGCGCCCCGACCGCCCGAGCGTCCGCGGTTTAGTTCTAGATTTCACCAATTCACCTGGTGCACTTGCTTTGGTGCTGGCAGGCTCCGCCGGGGACCGGGAGGCGTGCCGAGCGCAGCGGCTAGTGCTACTCCGGGCCACCTCACTAAAGCAAGTGCTCCATCACCGAGGCGCTCGTCCGGCCGGCGCGTGCCGGCCGGGTGGAAGAGGCCACGGCGATCGTGGGAGCCCTTCTCTTGGAGGTGGTTCCTCTCAGTTCGCCAATCGCCGAGGCGGCCGCGATGCTAAGAGCACCCATCAGGCCCTGAGGCTGCCCGACGCCTTGGTGATTGCCACCGGCACCTCTCTGGAGGCCGGAAGCATCCTCACTGGGTATACCAGGTGGCGTGGCCTCGCCGCGTCGATCGAGGTCGTGGGGTGAGGGCCATGGCAAGCATCACTTTCGAGGCCGCCGTCGAACTCGCTGAACGATCCCACACCGGCCAGGTGGATCAGGCGCGTCGGCCCTACATAGGGCACCCCCTTGGCGTGGCGGAGGCCATCAGGCAAGAGACAGAGCGCTGTGCCGTCCGGATTGACGACCCGGGTTGGACCCTCCGACCTGAAGAGGCGTTAACGCGCATCGCGGCCGTTCTCCACGACATCCTCGAGGACCAGCAGCGATCGTGAACCAGCCGGTTTCGTCGTGGATGTAGCTGACCTCGCCAATCCCTTACTCATGCTGTCGAAGACTTCCTGATCCAACACCAGCGTGTCTCGCACGTCGACCGTGATCACTCCTTCAACGCTTCTGGCACCTCTACTCCTTGTATCAGGGCTGCCCTGCGGTGTCCTCTCAGCGATTCCGAGTCGGTGGGCGACGTGACGACTCCCGTACCTAGACCTGCCGCGCGTGGAGGATGGCCCGAACCGGACGGGTGACGGACCTGAGCCGGAAGGAACCGAAGACCGCGGTCAGCCCGTACGCGACGAGCCAGAAGGCGAGCAGCAGGGCGAGCGCGAGCGTCGAGATACCCGGGAAGAAGATGATGACCCATCCGCCGAGGAGCCCCAGGATGCCGCCGGCGATGAGCCAACCGCGGTGAGCCAGGTCTCTGAGCTCCACCCCCGCGAAGAGTTCCATCATCCCGGAGAAGATCCAGAAGAATCCAACCGTCACCGTGAGCACGAGGACGCTGAGCACTGGATGGGCGCAGAGGAACGTGCCGATCGCCATCGAGACCATGGACAACAGCGCGTAGAGCGCCCGCAGCCAGCCGTTCTCTGCAGGCACGGAGAATGCGGCCACGAACCGGTACACGCCGCCGATGATCAGCCACACGCCGAAGGTGATGGCGATCACGAACAGTGCCTGACCGGTGAAGAAGAACATGCAGAGGCCGGCGGCGATGGCGACGAGTCCGAATGCCAGGACCCCTCCCCATCCACCACCGAGTCTCCTCAGGGTGTCCGTGATGTCGCTTGGCACGTGAGACATGGATTCACTCCTCCTTGCTGATGCCCGCTGCCGCATCCGGTTGGCGGCGCGTCGGACGCTCTTGGTTGGTGTCTTTCCGGCCGGACGTGGTCCGTCCGCCTCGGACGTCGAGATTGAGGTGCGGCAACGGTTGCTTCGAAATGCGGTCGGCCTCATCTCCACCCAGACCGAGCATGCGGAGGATCGCCGCCGCCGCCGCGTCGGTCGTTGAACCCGCGTCGCGCTCCGCCTGCTGGCTGAGGAGCTCGCCGAGGCAGAGCACGGAGCCGACGACGATGGCGAGCGCCACCTCGGGATCGCGAACTGTGAAACGCCGGGTTCGAATGCCGGCCTCGATCTCACGCAACGCGCGTGGCACGAGCCCGCTCGTCGCGCGGAGGAGCGCCGGCCCGGCGCCCAGGGCCACCTGCATCAGGAGTGGCTCGCTCCGGAAGAGCCGGCCGGTGAGCCGGAAGCTCTGCGCGAAGACCTCCGCGGGGTCCTCAAACCTCGCTCCGAGCTGATCGAGCAGCCCGCCAAGCGTCTCTAATGCGTCATCGGTCGCCGCGGCGAACAGCGCGTCGCGGCTCTCGAAGTGGTTGTAGAAGGAGCCCAGACCGACATCCGCGGACTGGGTGATCTCGAGGATCGGCACGTGCAGCTGACCCTCGACGATGAACCGCTGAGCTGCCCGAATCAGGGCTGAACGGGTGCGCGCCTTGGCGCGCTCGCGTCGGTCGGGCAGGGCTTGCTTGAGGGGACGCTCGCCGGCGGCTCCACGCCGTGGGGGGGGACTTGTCTGGGCCACCGGGCACCTCCGTGAGGGGTCAGCCCACTTAACTGACGATTACATCAGCGATGATATTATCGTCAGTCATGAAATGCAAGCGGCCCACGGGAGGGAGGCGTTGCCGGCACTAGGGGAGAGGGCCCATGCGAACCTGCACGGGGAGAGGGGAGCAGAACGGGGGAGGATCCCGGCTGCGCCAGGATCCCCGGGGTCATGGCGCAGGGGCTTGCCTGGCTCGCCTTCCGGGATCCGGCTCACGAGGGGACCGACACTTTCGCCCTCGGGTTTGGGTTCGAGCGATCGCGGCGGATGGACAGAGAGCTCCATGTGCGCGGCTCCGACGGCGGCTCCCCGTGCATCCCCACCCGGCTCCGGGCCAGGGGTTGCGAAGCAAGTGCTTTGTACCCCGTGACGGGCCGCCTGGTGCGCCACGGTGATCGCATACTCAACCTTGGAGGCGGTTGGTGGGGTTACCTAGTGCTGACTTGACGTCGGCGGCGACACGGTCGGCTGCTATGCCGCATGCGGGCGAGATGAGGTCCCAGAGCATGAAGTTGTGGACCATGCCCGGTTCGCGACGCATGACGGTGGCGACACCGGCTTGCTTGAGACGGTCCGCGTACTGCTCGCCTTGGTCGCGGAGTGGGTCGTGTTCACAGGTGACCACGAAGGTCAGTGGAAGGCCCGCCAGGTCGTCGGCGAGAAGGGGGCTGACGCTCGGATCGGCCCACCGGGCCTTATCGGGCACCCACTGGGACATCGACCACTCGATATCCGCGACATCGACACCGTATCCGTGACCTTCAGTGTCCATCGACCCACCAGTGCTGGTCAAGTCGGTGTTGGCGTAGATGAGGAACTGCGCAACTGGCAGAAGTCCGGACGAGTCGTCACGAAGCCGGTTCGTGGTGAGCGCCGCAAGGAGACCACCGGCACTGTCGCCGCCCACGCCGAGTCGTCCGTTGAGGTCTCCAAGCGCAGGAGGATTCGTGGTGACCCAGCCGATCACCGCAAGAGCGTCGTCGACAGCAGCCGGCCATCGATGTTCAGGCGCGCGGCGATAGTCGGTGGCGACCACGACGACGCCGGATGAGTCGGCCAGACGCCGACAGGCGCGATCGTGGGTGTCGAGGTCACCGATCACGAAGCCACCACCCTGAAAGTAGACCAGGACGCCGGTCGTTCCCACGATCGGCCGGTAAATTCGGACGGTTGGGCCGTGCGCGGTGATGGCGACGTCGTCAACGGAGTGCAGCTTGGGTCCCTTGGGTCGGGCGGCGGCTCGTTCCAGGGTGGCAGCGCGAAGAGCATCGGCGCCGGTGTCGGCTGATGATGGCGGGTTCAGGTCGTTGTTGGCGGCGATGAACGCTGCGAGTTGGCTGTCGGCGAACTCAGGCACAGGTGGGATCCTTGTTGGGGTATGCGGGTATCGAGCGTATGGTCGTAGCGGTCGAGACTGTCGTCGTCAGGTGTGTCCGGCATGGTGTTGGTCGCGCCGGGACGCAAGCGCTCGGAGGGTTCAGTGTCCATCGCCGTCTTCGGGGGATGCGACTGTGGCCCGCATAGTCTCTTCCCAAGCCGCCGCGCCCACCCGCTCTCCTCCCTCCAGAGGGCGGCGTATCAGGGAACGACGGATGCGCGGTCACGCGGACGGCTGACCCTGGGGTTTCATCCGGGGGTGTACTCGCCGGGCAGTGATCGGGCGGTCACCGCCATCCGATTCCAGGCGTTGATGACGATCACAGCCCAGATCAGCTGGGCCAGTTCCTTGTCCTCGAAGTGGCCCCGGGCCGACTCGAAGACGTCACTGGGGACGTGGCTATCCCCGATGACGGTGATTGCGTCGGTGAGCTGCAGTGCGGCGCGCTCGCGCTCAGTGAAGAACGGCGCCTCGTGCCAGGCCGAGACGGCGTGGAGACGCTGCTCGCTCTCGCCCCGAGCCTTGGCGTCCAGGGTGTGCATGTCGATGCAGTACGCGCAGCCGTTGAGGATCGACGCCCTCAGGCTGACCAGGTCGCGCAGCGAGGAGTCCAGCTCCAGCGCGCCGTCCAGAGCCACCATGGCGCGATACACGGCAGGGGCCAGGTGGGAGAGGGCGATCCGAGGCTGCTCGAAGGTCGTGGTATCGGCCGCCATGCTGTCTGCCTCCGGGTGGTGGTTGACGTGAGAGCACCGTAGCAGCAGAATGGCTCATCAGCAATGGCCAATTCCAAGCCAGAAAAGTGGGCCACTTCGGGGTTAGACCTTCTCCTGGATCTCGGGGATAGAGCCAGTCGCGGGTTGAGGGCGGCCGTGGAGGACGGGCTCCGGGAGGCGATCCGCTCGGGGCGGCTGCCCCGAGGCATGCGACTTCCGTCCACTCGCGGGCTGGCTCGGGACCTCGGCATCTCCCGTGGGACGGTGCTCCAAGCCTACGAGCAGCTGGTCGCTGAGGGCTGGCTCCAAGGCCGCCGGGGCTCCTCCACGATCGTCAGCGCCGAAGCCGAAGCGGAGCACCGGTCAACGGCCATCCGCGAGCCGCCGCCGGTGCTTTGGCGATACGACCTTCGGCCGGGCCGACCCGACTCCGGCTCCTTCCCGAGGTCCGAATGGCTGTGGGCGCTCCGGCGAGTGCTTGCCACCGCACCGGACGCGGCTTTCGGGTACGGCAGCCCGCAGGGGCAGGTGCCACTGCGGGTGGAGCTGGCCGGCTACCTCAGCCGGGCGCGTGGCCTTCGTGTCTCACCGGAGAGCGTCGTGATCACCGCCGGCTTCACCCAGGGGCTTGGCTTGGTCGCCCGGAGCTTGGCGGCCGGGGGTGTCACCGCGATCGCCATGGAGGAGCCGGGCATGTCCCTGCACCGCTCCATCGTCCGGGCGGCGGGACTGGAGGTCATCCTCACCCCCGTCGATGGCGATGGCATGCTCGTCGAGGCGCTTGGCCGCTCCCCGAAGGCGGGAGGGGCGGTGCTCACCCCCAACCGGCAGCACCCGACGGGGGCCGTGCTCAGCGCTGCACGCCGATCCCAACTCCTGACCTGGGCGCGCGACGAGGGAGCGGTGATCGTCGAGGACGACTACGACGGCGAGTTTCGCTACCAGAGCCACCCGATCAGTCCCCTCCAGGGGCTCGATCCCGCCCTCGTTGTCTACGCCGGCACCGCCTCCAAGACGCTGGCGCCCGGTGTCCGGCTGGGCTGGCTTGTCGTTCCCGAACCCCTGCGCCAGGACGTCGTGCGAGAGAAAGGGATGGCAGACTGGCAGAGCAGCACCCTGGAGCAGCTCGCGTTCGCCGAGCTGCTTCGCACCGGCGCCTATGACCGTCACGTCCGGAGAATGAGGCTTCGTTACCGGCACCGTCGGGACATCCTCGTCGGCGCCTTGGCCGAGGCCTTCCCACACCTTCAGGTCAGGGGCCGGGAGGCCGGGCTCAACGTGTTGATCCCTCTCCCCGATGCCGCCAGTGAGAGCGCCGCGCTTGCCGCAGCGCGCGTTGCAGGGGTCGGCCTCGAGGGGCTCGTTGAGAGCGACCTCTATGAAAGACAGGGCCCCGCGGGACTCATCATCGGCTACGCCGCGGCTGCAGAGCACAGCTTCGCCGGTGCCGTGGCGGCGCTGGTGTCCGCGCTCGCTTCTACAAGCATTCCGCTGGTGGAGAGTGCTGAGCGTGAATCGTGACCACGCGAACCAAGCTCACGAGACGACGCGGGTACGCCCGCCTCTCCGGCAAGCGAGCTGTCGACGTACGCCGATGTCGACGCACTCGCCGGCTACCTCGTCGATGGCTACGAGGGCGCAGCCGCGCGAGCGAAGCTGGTCGGCGACCGCGCCCCCATGGATGACTTCATCCGAACGACCTTCGACTTCCTGCTAGCCTCGTCGAGGTAGCCGCGGTATGGATTTGCCCCGGCGACGGCCTGGTTAGACGCGGACCACCTGGATACCCGGGATGACATCGAGATCCGCATCCTGGGTGTAGACGGGGACGCGGTGGGCGAGGGCGGTGGCGGCGATCCAGCTGTCCTGCACAGTGGGGCGCTGGCCCGCCCGACGGGCGTCGGCGACGATGCGTGCGAAGCTTGAGGCGACCTGCTCGTTGACCGGCAGTGCCTCATACGTGGTCTGCACCGCGCGCAGGGTGGAGAGACGCCGAGCGCGGATCTCCGCGTTGGTGGCCAGGTGCACCCCCAACTCCAACTCGGCGAGGCTGACCACGGAGACGGCGGCTTCGTCGGGGAGGGATCCGGCCGCCAGAGTGCGTCCCTGCTCGTCGGCGATGAACACCGAGGTGTCGAGGATGCCTCTCACAGCTGGTCTACGGTGTCGGGCAGGGCGAGACGCAGTTCTGACCGAAGGCCGGGATCAGCCTGGGATAGGCTGGTCACCACCCTATCGCGGCCGACCCAGGTGGCGCGCTGGGGAAGAGGGACGAGCTCGGCCACGGGGCGGCGGTCGACCGTGACCTGGAGCCGCTGACCGGCCTCGACCCTCCGGAGCACGTCAGCCGTGTGGTTGCGGAGGTCGCGAACCGAGACCTGGTCCATGCGAGGAATGTAGCACATGAGCTACGACTTGCCAAGTTCGGCTAGACAGCCGGCCAGTTCCAGTCTGGGCGCCCACCCGTCGCGAGGGAACCACGGTCTTCTACTCGCTGGCCGAGCCACGCATCGCCGAGGCGTGCGACATCGTCCATCAGATCGTCCTGGAGCGCATGTCGTAGGCGCGCTCCCGCCGCCATCACGACGGCCGCAAGGGTCCCCAGCGGCCGGCGCATCGCTAACCCAGGGGCAGGCCCACAAGAGCGTGGTGCGCTCGGCGACCCGGACGACCTCGCTGGCTGATCAGCGACCTACCATCCCTCCCTCCTTGCGGAGGGGATGGGTCTCACGTACAGTAGTTCTGCATGAGCAGATACACACGCGGGACGTCCTGGGACGGCCGGCGCTGGCGTCCCCGGAGGGCCCGTACAGGGCTCGACCGTCTCCCGCCCCTGGTGGTCGCCCTTCTCACCCTGATCGCGACGCCGATCGCCTTTGTTCTCCGGCTCGTCGCCGAGATGCTCGCCCGGGCCCTGAGCTGCGCGTTGGGTGTCGTCGTCGCGGTCTTCGTCCTGGGCGCGACCGTCGCCCTCCTCGAGCTCTTCGTCACCCACGCCTGAGCCCGCGTCAGGGACGCGGGATGGTAAGAAAAGGACCTCTTCAGATCCTTAGTTTGTTATGAGGTTCACGATGCCCGCGGTGACGGCGAGCCCTGAGGACGGGAGCGCCGCCCTCGAACGCCTCATCGATTCCGAAGCCCTGCGTCTGTATCGGATCGCCCTCGCCATCGTCGATGACCGAGGGGATGCGGAGGACGTGGTGCAGGAGACGATGCTTTCGGCGTGGCGCCACTGGTGTTCGCTCAGGAACCACCCTAACCAAAAGGCCTGGCTGACACGCGTCTGCGTCAATCACAGCATCCATCGCCGGCGTGCCCTGGGACGCCGGGTTCTATGGTCTTCAGAGCAATGGTTAGCAGCCTCCTCGGGGCCAGTCAATACCGATGGCCGTCTCCTTGATCTTCACCGTGCCTACCAGTCTCTGTCAGCTCGCCAGAGAGCCATGGTCGCGCTCCACCTTCAGGATGGTTTCACCGTCGAGGAGTGCGCACGCTTCCTTGGTTGCCGCTCCGGGACCGCACGCAGCCACCTCGGTCGAGCCGTGGCCAAGTTGAGGAAGGAGTTCATCCATGCCTGATCCGCGCGACCCAGAGAAGGAGTTCATCCATGCCTGATCCGCGCGACCCAGAGGACGACGAAGTCATCGGGCTGACACGCGTCTATCTCACGCGCCGACGCGGTCAGCCTCCTCCCCCGCATCTCGAGGATGACGCCCTTCGCTTCGCCTTGTCGCCCCAGCGGAGCAAGCGGTCCCGCGGTGTCCTCGGTGGAGCCATCCTTGTCGTGACCACCGTCGCAGTTGCGGTAGCCGTCGTCGCAGTCCACGGGATCCGCCCGGCGGCGGTCCCCGGATCGACAGTCCAGATCACGCGAACCCCGGGGCTGCTGGCGCTTCCACCTCTCGAGGTCACGATCACGGATACCCAGGAGGTTGCAGACCTATCCTCGGACATCCAGTCGCTTCCACAGGGCCACGAGCTCTACTCCTGCCCGATCAGTTGGGGGACCTCCTATTCGCTCACCTTCAGCTCCACAGGCACCCCGTCGTGGACGGCGATCATACCTGTATGGGGCTGCGGTCTGGTAACGCTGAGCAACGGTCCCGAACGCTCTGCACTCAACGCCACCACCCTCTGGTCGGATCTGGGTAACGCCTTGGGCCTCGTTACCGATCAGGTGGAGCCGTATGGCTGTGGAGCCCAGCCGCCGCCCTCCGCTTCCGGCACCTGCTACCCGACGGTGGCAATCTCGCCCTCCGCGGGCTGAGGTCGTGTGAGGGTGGCCTCTCGACCACCCCCACACTGCGCGCCAATGCTAACTACCGACAGGAGTTCTGGCCATCCGTGCACGAGTATCCGTTGTTCTCGAGGCCACTGGCGGTGGCCATGGTGTTGCCCGAGGGATCGACCATCGTGATATTGATGTTCGGATAGGCACTCAGAGGATTCTGCTGGACGGCGGACGTGACGTTTTCGAAGACGAGAGTGCCATAGTTGGAAAGCGTCTGGTTGGGCATTCCGCCGTTGGGATCCTCGGCGATGAAGTCGGTAGTGCTCCCGTTGTAGTTTCCGTCTGCCTGGAACCATTCGCCACTCCCAGGAGGTGAGATTGGACAAGCTTTGTGAGTGCGCGTAGCCTGTCATCGATGAACGTGCAGGCTGGCAAGGCTCGGTGGTGGAGGCGGCCGGTACCTGTGGTGACCGCCGCGCTGGCAGCATCCCTTGGGCTTGCATCCTGCCAAACGGCCTGGCCGACGACGACGTTGAACGACGTGAACAACTGCGGAGCGCCGGCTTCCTATCGGGTAGACGGAGGCCCCAGTCAAATGCTGGGCTCGTGTGGTGGCGTCTTCTACCTCCCTGCTCCCGCGGTGACTCTGTCGATTGGCCAAGAGATTGATGTCCACATGACCCCGGCAGGCCCAGGTGCCTCCGGTACGGAATATCCGCTGCCCATGAGCACCAGCTCTCAGGTGCTCGCCCGGACGTCCATCACCGATGCCAACTCCACGGCGAGCTTCCAGGCTCGCTCGAATGGCTTGGCCCAGTTGGAGACGTTGGGGGGGTGTCCTTCGAAATCTTCCTCCTCCGACTGCACGATTCTGTCCGTCATCGTGATCGGCTAGCACGGCGCAGTTAGAGTCCCCCGATCTTCTGGGGCTGGAGCTGCACGGATAGGGCCCTCCGCGCCCGCGGCAGCAACTGCACGGCCGCGACCACCGTGACCCGACCATCCCGAGGCAACGTCCTCCGCCCGGCTCGCTGCCCGCTACTGCACCACCACCCGGGGCACCGCGTCCAGCGACTCCACCAGCGCCTCGGTCTCCTCGCTGCGCGCCCGATCGCAGCGCTCCTCGAGCTCGCGGGCCAGCCTCCGGTACAGGTCGTGGGGCCCATGCGGTGCTGCCAGACGATCTGCTACTGGACGATGCATACCATGGGACACCAAGAGCCCTCCCGAGGTCCGGAACCGTTAGGCAGTCCCAGACCGTCCGGGATGGCTCTCCCTTTGTCAACAAGGTCCGTGGGCGTTACAGCTAGTCAGGCACCGCCCGATCGGCGATCTCCAGGGCCTCGTCCAGGATCTCGAAGCCCCACGCCAGGTCCACCTCGCTGATGCAGAGCGGTGGATTGGTGTGGATCGAGCTGCCCGAGATCATGGTGTAGAGCCCGTGGTCGCGGAGGTGGCGCCCGATCGCCGCCATCTCGTCGCTGGTCCCGTTGAACGGGGTCATCGGCGTGTACGGCTCCTGCTGGCGGACGAGTTCGATGATCCCGAAGAGGCCCAGATTGCGGTGAGCACCGACGCTGCGGTGGCGCGAGGCGAGGCGGCGGTGATGACCGCGCAGCACCGGGTCCATGGCGGCGGATCGCTCGATCAGGTGGTCCTCGTCGTAGACGCGGAGGGTGGCCAGCGAGGCCGCCAGCGAGACCGGATGGGCGGAGTACGTCAGACCTCCGGAGAACATCATCGAGTCGAGTTTGGCGGCGACGTGGTCGCGCATCGCCACTGCGCCGAGGGGCAGGTACGAGGAGGTGAGCCCCTTGGCCATGGTGAGCAGGTCGGGGACGGTGTCCCAGTGCTGGACGGCGAACCAACGCCCGGTCCGCCCGAACCCCGCCATCACCTCGTCGGCGACCATCAGGATCCCATACCGGTCGCAGATCTCCCGCACCCCCTCGATGTAGCCCTCAGGCGGGATCAGGACGCCGTTGGTGCCCACGATCGTCTCCAGGAAGACGGCCGCGATGGTGTGCGCGCCCTCGTATCGGATGACGTCCTCGAGACCTTGGAGGCTCTCCTCCACGGGCCGCGGATCGCGCTCGCCCCAGCGGTGCGTGTCAGGGAAGCGCACCACTCCGGGCAGGCCCGGCTCGTTGGCCCATCGACGCGGATCGCCGGTCAGCGACACCGCCCCGAAGGTCGCTCCATGGTAGGCGCGGTAGCGGGCCAGCACCTTGTACCGACCCGTGCAGTGGCGGGCGATCCTGAGCGCATTCTCCACCGCGTCGGCTCCGCCCAGGGTGAACAGGACCTTGTTGAGGTCGCCGGGAAGGACCTCGGCAAGCCGCTCTCCGAGCCGGGCCCGGACCTCGGTCACGAAGGCGGGCTGGACGAACTGGAGCCGGGTGGCCTGCTCGGTGATCGCCGCCACCACGCGCTGGTCGCCGTGGCCGATGTTGACCGACATCAGCTGGCTGTTGAAGTCGAGGATGCGCCCACCCTCCGGCGTGTACAGCCAGACCCCCTCCGCGTGATCGATGGCGATGGGATCGACGGCTCCCTGCACCGACCACGAGAACAGGGTGTGGCGCTTGGACAGCGCCGCGATCTCCTCGCTGGTCATCGCCGTTACTCCGGTCTCCCGGTTCACGCGCGTTCTCCCGAGCGGGTTCCGGGGACGCGAACCGAGCTCACGCCTCCCATCGCGATACCACCACCTTCTTGCGGGTGTAGAAGTCGAGCCCGTCGGTCCCGTGGGCGTGCAGGTCGCCGTAGAAGGACCCCTTCCACCCTGAGAAGGGGAAGAAGGCGAAGGGCTGGGCGACGCCCACGTTGACCCCCACCATCCCCACCTCGACGCGCTCGCGGAAGGCCCGGGCGGTTGCTCCGCTGCGGGTGAAGATGGCGGCCATGTTCCCCGTCGCCATGAGATTCGCCTGGGCGATCGCCTCGTCGAGGCTCTGAGCGTGGGAGACGGACAGGACCGGGCCGAAGATCTCCTCCCGGCCCGCCGCCATGTCGGCTCGCACACCGTCGAGGACGGTGGGACCGAGGAAGAAGCCGGGCCTGTCCATCAGGGCGCGCCCGTCGGTGAGCAGGTGAGCGCCCTCGGCGACGCCGCGTTCGATGTGCTCGATGACCCGCCGGCGGTGCTCAGCTCGGATCAGTGGTCCTACCTGAACGCCGGGCTGGTCACCGGGTCCGACCACCAGCCGTTCCGCCGCCGCCTGCAGCGGCTCCATCAGCAGCTCCGCCGCCTCCCCGACCGTGACCGCGACGCTCCCGGCGAGGCAGCGCTCGCCGGCGTTGCCGAAGGCGGAGTTGAGGATCGCAGGCAGGGCCAGCTCGAGGTCGGCGTCGGGCATCACCACCAGGTGGTTCTTGGCTCCGCCCAGGGCCTGGACCCGTTTGCCCAGCCGAGCCGCCTCGGCGTAGACGTCGCGCGCCGCAGCCTCGCTGCCGACAAAGGAAACCGCTCCCACCGCGGGATGAGCGATCAGGGCGCGGCCCGTCTCGCCGGCGCCGTGGACCACGTTGAGCACCCCGGGCGGGAACCCCGCCTCCAGGAACAGCTCGGCGAGGCGCATCGCGCCGAGCGGCGTCCGCTCCGAGGGCTTGAGCACGAAGGTGTTTCCGGCCACCACCGCGAGGGGGAACATCCAGAGCGGGATCATCACCGGGAAGTTGAAGGGTGGGATCCCGGCCACAACCCCCACCGGAAAGCGGTGGAGGTCCTGGTCAACGCCGTGCGAGACGTCGCGCAGCGTGCGGCCCTGCAGCAGGGTCGGGGCGCCGCACGCGAAGTCGACGACCTCGATGCCGCGCCGGACCTCGGCGCGCGACTCCTCGATGGTCTTGCCGTGGTGACGGGTGACCAGCGCTGACAGCTCCTCCGCAGCCTGCTCCAGGAGCTCCCGGAACCGGAACATCAAGCGCACCCGCTCCATCACCGGGGTGGCGGCCCATCCCGGCCCGGCATCGGCAGCAGCCTCCACGGCTTCGGCGACGGCGGCTGGGCCGGAGAGCGGCACCTCCTCGATCACCTCGGCGGTGGCCGGGTTGTAGATCGGAAGGTGGTCTCCGGACGGGACGCTGCGCGTGCCGGCGATCAGGTTCGGGATCACCGCGGGCCCTCCCCAGCCCGGCTGGCCCGCTCAGCCGGCCCGACCCGCTGGGGGCGGAGGCTGGCGAGAGGCTCGGGCAAGTCCAGGGGCATGAGCGCCGCTATGGTACGAGTTGAGGAGGCGCTTCAACCAACGTGGAGCTGGTGGCAGATCAGCTGCGCACGAGCCCCAGGGACCAGTGAGGCAGCCCGGATCCACTCCCGCGCGACCGTCGCCCGGCGCTGGCCCGTTCCGGCCACATTGGTCGCCGCGTCCGTCACGAGGGGGTCGGCATCCAGGAGCTGGAAGGCGAGGTCATCCCTGGTGCGGGCCCGCTCTGTCCCCCGAGAAGGTTGACGAGGATGGTCCGCTCCCCTGCTGACCCCGAAGGAGCTCCTCGAAGCGGTCAGCCGTGACGGGTGGGCTGAAGAGGTAACCCTGGAGCAGATCGCATCCGTTGCGCCGCAGGAAGGCGAGCTGCTCGGGGGTCTCGACACCCTCGGCGGTGACCGCGAGACCCAGCCGGTGGGCGAGCGCGATCATCGCCGCCACCAGCGGGCTGTCGTCCTCCGCGTGCTTGATGTCGCCGATGAACGAACGGTCGATCTTGAGCCGGTCGACGGGGAATGTCGCCAGCTTGCTGAGGCTCGAGTAGCCGGTGCCAAAGTCGTCGATGGCGACCGTGATGCCGTCGTCGCGAAGCCGGCGCAGCTCATTGAGCGCCTCCGCCGGCTGGGCCACCGCGGAGCTCTCGGTGATCTCGACCTCGAGGTGATCGTGGGATAAGCCGGTCTCGAGCAATGCAGCCGAGACCCTGTCCACGAGGTCGCCACGACCCAGATCGCGCCCCGACGCGTTGACCGCGACGAGAAGCGGGGGAAGGCCCAGGGCTCGCCATTGAGCCGCCTGGAGGCATGCGGCGCGCATGACCCAGGTGTCGATGGCGCTGATCAGGCCCGTCTCCTCGGCGAGAGGGATGAAGGAGTCGGGGGGCACGAGGCCGCGGCTGGGGTGCTGCCACCGCACCAGGGCCTCGCAGCCGACGATGGTGCTGCTCGCCACCGAGATGACCGGCTGGAACAGGACGCGGAGCTCGCCGCGCTCCACGGCACGGCGGAGGTCCTGATCGAGGCTCAGGCGTCCCGCCGCAGTCTCGTGCATGGACGGCAAGAAGACCTCCACCCTGCCCCGGCCCGCCGCCTTGGCCGCGTGCATCGCCAGCTCGGCATTCCGCAGCAGCTCATCGGGATTGGTCGGGGCCGGCGGCGACGTGGCGACGCCGATGCTCAGGGTGATCACCAGGCTGCCCCCGTCGACCTCGAGCGGTGACTGGAACGCGTCCCCGATTCGCACCGCCGCCTCCAGGGAGTCGCTCACCTGGCCGATGTCCTCGAGGAGCACCGCGAACTCGTCGGCGCTCAAACGGGCGACCGTGTCACCGGGGCGGAGGGTGGCCACCAGCCGGGCGGCTGCCGCCTGCAGCACGGCGTCGCCGGCGCGGTAGCCGAGGCTGTCGTTGATCGACTTGAAGTCGTCGAGATCGATGAAGAGAACGCCGATGGCGTTGCCCTGGCGAAGGCGTCGAGTGAGGGCATGCCCCAACCGCTCGGCGAAGAGGGCTCGGTTGGCCCTTCCCGTCAGCGGGTCCCGGAAGGCCCCGGCACGCAGCTCCCGCTCCAGGCGGTTGCGCTCGGTCACGTCGTTGACGATGGACAGGATCGCGGGACGGCCGTCGTACTCCTGGGGCATGGCGGTGATCTCGACGTCGATGACCCGGCCATCGCGCAGGCGGTGCCGGGCGCGGAAGGCTGTCTTGCCCAGGCGGGCCCGGTTGAAGTCGACGGCAAGGTGGGCGGCGTCATGGCGGAGCGTCGTGATGGTCAGTGTCGCGAACTCCTCGGGGGAGTACCCGTACTTGGCGACGGCGGCGTCGTTGACGGCGAGGAACCCCTGGGTCTCCGAGTCCAGCACCCACATCGGCTGGGGATTCTCGAAGAAGAGGCGGCGGAACCTCGCCTCGCTGGCGGAGAGGGCGACCTCGCAGCGCCGGCAGCTCTCGCGCAGCTGGGTGTGCACCCGCGCTCGGATCGCCGCCGCGGTCACCTGGTTGGCGACGCCCTGGAGAGCCTCGATGTGGGTGTCGCTGAAGGCGTGGGGTTGGGACGACGCCACCGTGGCAGCTCCCAGGTGCACGTCCCCATCGAGCAGGGGGACGGTGATCAGCGAGCGCGCCCCCAGCCGGCGGCACACCTCCCGGTCGACCCGGGGGTCCGCCTCGGCGTCGTCGCTGACCTGGGCTCCGTCGCCGAACGGAGCGCGCCACGGATGGGGGGGCGCGGTGCCGGCGCGCCCCGAGCGACTCGTGGGCCAGACCCCCGCCCGCGCCCGGTGGATCAGCCCCTCGTCGTCGGCAACCTCTACGAGGGCTCGCTCGGCCGCGCAGACGACCTGCGCCCGTTCAGCGGCCTGCCGGGCGATCTCGTCCAGATCGGTCCCTCGGCTCAGGACCTCCCGCACCGCCGCCGCGCGTCCCCCCGGCCACCTGGCTTCAGGCGCGGCCCCGGAAACTCGGACTGGAAGGGTCGTGGTCACCGCTTAGCCTAGGCTAAGGCGCCCAACCGCCCCCACCGCGCGCTTCCCATGACGGCGCCGTCCCGGGATCGCTGCGACAGGTAACGACACTGTCGCGACGAGCGGTGCCCGCCGGTCGCGCTGGGCCGGTCCGGGTCGTAATCTCAGGTGCGCCGCCCTCGGGAGGACTCCCGGATCTGGAGCCGGCACTGCAGCGTGATCCGCTGCGGGGGCATGGTCCGGTCCGCCACCCGCCGGAAGAGCTGCTCCACGGCGGCCTCGGCGATCTCCCGGATCGGCTGGGCGATGGTGGTGAGCGGAGGCTCGACCAGGTTGGCCCAGGGCGGGTCGTCGAAGGCCACCACGCCAAGAGTGTCGGGGATGCGGACGCGGCGGGCACGAAGGGCCTGCAGCGCGCCGATGGCCATCTGGTTGTTGGCGATCACCAGGCCGTCGAGCTCGGGATGCTCATCCAGCATCGCCTCCGTCGCCAGGTACCCCATCTCGACGCTGAACTCCCGCATGGCGGTGATCGGCTCCAGACCGGCGTCGTGCATGGCGCTCGTGTACCCGGCGAGGCGCTCCGTGGTGGTCCAGACGCCCTCGCGGCCGCCGATCCAGCCGATGTGGCGGCGGCCGCTGTCGACCAGGAGCCGGGTGCCGGCCGCAGTTGCGCCGGCGTTGTCGGAGACGACCAGGTCGGCCCGCGGGTCGGCGACGGGGCGGTCGATCGCCACCACCGGGGTGCCTCGATCCATCAGACGGGAGACGGCGGCGTCGCCCGCGGCCGTGGGCGAGATCACCACCCCCATCACCCGCTCGGCCGCCATCACCTCCAGGTACGACGTCTGCTTGGCCCGGTCCTCGCCGCTGTTGCAGAACAGCACCCGGGCGTCTCTCGTGTACAGGGCCTCCTCGATGGCCCCCACCAGGGTCGCGAAGTGGGGGTTCCGGATGTCGGAGACGAGGACCCCCACCGTCGCCGCCCGGCCGCGCCGGAGGTTGCGGGCCAGCTCACTGGGCTGGTAGTCGAAGCGCTCGGCGACGGCCAGGACCCGACGCCGGAGCTCCGGCGTCACCGGGCGGGAGCCGCTGATCACTCGCGACACGGTGGCCGGCGAGACACCGGCCAGCTTCGCGATCTCCCCGATGTTCACCCGTGGGGTGGAGGCATTCATGTGAAAGCGTTATCCGAAGTGTGGCACCTGGGTCGAGAGCTGGGTCCCTGGGCTGGTATCGGCCGCGCGAAGTATGCCACAAGGCCTGGCGGAGAATCATCGATTGACAGCCCCAGAGGCTTCGTGCTAGCGTCCCGGTCACCGTGGAAAGCGATTGCCAAGATCGGCCAGACGCGTTCGGGGTGGCCCGCGTGGAAATCGTGGACCCTGGTCACCCCAGCGGGCTCGGGCGACCGGCACCGGCTCGCTGGGAGGGGGTCGCCGGCCCTCTCTCGGGGCGCTCTCCGCGGCCGGGTCGCGAACCCGTCACCTCAGACACCGACCCGCCCGAAGGGGACGTGGATCGGGGCCGCGGGCGCTGCCCCGAGCCATCGGCGGCGCTCGCCCCACTCCCTATCTGCACCCGTCGCCGCGGTCCGGCGGCGGGTGCCTCGGGGATGGCGGCGTGACCGGACCGGCCAGGTCGAAGGTCGTCCACGGCCGCACCCACGCGGAGGAGTTCCGCACCGTGAGATTCGCCGCCCTATCCGGAAGCCAGGTCGGCCTGCTGGAAGGGTGAGAGACAGCGCGTCAAGGGGATTGAGGAGAACCAGGATATGGCCGTCGTTCCAAAGACCAGGGTGGCGGAGAGTGGGACGGGTTACTTCATACGTAACGCGACCGGGCTCGTCCGCGAGATGTCATGGTTTGACAGCTTCGTGGTGGGGTTCGCGCTCCTCAACGTGATGCTCGGCCTCGCCGAGACGTTCGCGTTCGCCCCCTACGTCTTCCCGGGCGCCAGCGTCGCCCTGGCGTTCGTCATCGGTGCCGTCTTCGCCCTGGTGCTCGGCTATGTCTACGCCGCGCTCTCGGCAACGATGCCGCGCTCCGGTGGCGACTACGTGTGGGTGTCACGCACGCTGTGGGGGTGGCTCGGCTTCGCGGTGAACTTCTTCTTCACCCTGGAGAATATCGCCTTCATCGCCATCAACATCTGGTTCCTCTGCTCCTGGTTCATCCCGGCCCTGCTCTGGCCGCTGGGGCTCACCGGGCTTGCCAACTGGTGCTCGAGCCTGACCGGGGCGGCCATCCTCGGGGTGCCCATGCTGGCGGTGCTGGTCTGGGTGTTCCTGCGCGGCCTGCGATCGGTCAAGAAGTTCCTGCTCACCGTGTTCATCCTCAACATGATCGGCCTGGTGGTCTGGTTCATCCTCATGGCGACCAGCGATCCCAGCTCGGTCGCCGCCAACATCAACGCCGCGGTCGGCGCCGGCACCTACCAGGGGATGATCTCGGCCGCCTCGAGCAGTGGCTTCCACGTCGTGCAGAGCGCCGTCGGCCGCAACCAGTGGCTGATGGTGATCTTCGCGACCCAGAGCTTCTTCGGGTTCCAGCAGATAGGCTACTTCGCCGGCGAGATCAAGCGGGTCCGCCGGGCAGCCGTGCAATCGATCGGCGTCGCCTGGGCGCTGGGGGTGATCCTCTTCGTGGGCGGCTCGCTGCTGGTGGTGCACGCCTTTGGCAACACCTTCGTCCAGGACGCCGCCTATCTCTTCAACGCCGACCCGTCCAAGTACAACGTTCCGACGGGTGGATTCCTCTCCGGGCTCTCGCTCTTCCTGACCAGCAGCAAGGCACTGCAGTTCATCGTCTCGCTCGGCTTCGTCTGCTGCATGCTGTGGATCCTGCCCGCGGGAATGATGATCGTCACCCGCAACATGTTCGCCTGGTCGTTCGACCGGATCCTGCCGGACTGGATGGCCAAGGTGGGTGACAGGACCCACTCGCCGACCAACGCCACCCTGGTGGCGGGGGTGCTCGCCTACGGGTTCCTCCTGCTCACCCTGTACACCGCCTTCTGGTCGTACATCATCAACCTCACGGCGATGGCGGAGACCGCCCTGGTGATCGTCTCGCTGGGAGCGATCATCCTGCCCTGGCGCCGGCCGGACATCTTCTCGACCGCACCCGGGCTGGTCACCTACCGGCTCTGGGGACTGCCGCTGATCACCTGGGGAGGCGGTCTGAACCTGGTCATCTGCGGCATGATCGCCGTGTTCGGTTGGATCACGCCGGCCCTGGGTGGCACGATCGCCCCGGCATCGCTGATCGCGAGCGCATCGATGTTCCTGGTGGCGTTCCCGATCTACTTCATCTCCCGCTTCGTCAACGCGCGCCGGGGTCTGGACCTCTCGCTCGCCAACAAGGTGCTCCCCCCCGAATGATCAGACTGGCCGGCTAGAGAGATGAGCAAATTCCGCCTCTTCTTCACCACGGACATCCACGGATCGGACGTCTGTTTCAG
The DNA here is from genome assembly GCA_964508345.1 of uncultured Actinomycetes bacterium. GTDB lineage: Bacteria > Chloroflexota > Dormibacteria > Aeolococcales > Aeolococcaceae > Changshengia. The sequence continues at coordinate 244,408 of CAZDTK010000003.1, forward strand.
GAAGTTCCTGAACGCGGCCAAGGTCTATGAGGCCTCCGTGCTGGTGCTGGGAGGGGACATCACCGGCAAGCTGCTCATCCCGCTGGTGGACGAGGGCCAGGGCAGGTACCGCTACCACTGGCTGGACCGCGACGTGGTCACGGACGCGGAGGGTGTGGCGGCGGCGGAGCGGGAGATCCGCGCCGCCGCCGCGTACTCCTTCCGCACCGACCCCGAGCAGCTGGCCCGGATCCAGGCGGATCCGGCGTTGGCTTCGGAGACCTTCGTGGAGGCCATGGCGGGGGTCGCCAGGCAGTGGGTCGCGCTGGCCGAGGAACGGCTCCGCGGCAAGGACGTCGAGTGCTACGTCGCGCCCGGGAATGACGACGACTTCGGCATCGACGAGGTGCTGGGGAGCTCGGACGTGGTGCGCAACCCCGAGGGACAGGTGATCGCGCTCCGCAACGCCGTGGAGATGATCGCCACCGGCTACTCCAACCCCACCCCGTGGGACACTCCGCGCGAGGAGCCGGAGGACGCCCTCCTGGCCAGGATCTCCGCCATGGCGGATCGCGTGAGAAACCTGAGCACGGCCGTCTTCAGCCTGCACGTGCCTCCCTATGGCAGCGGGCTGGACCAGGCCCCGCTGCTGGACGCCAGCCTCAAGCCGCGGGTCTCGGGTGGGATGGTCCAGATCGGACCGGTCGGTTCCACTGCGGTGCGAGATGCGGTCAAGAAATACCAGCCGAGCGTCGCTCTGCACGGCCACATCCACGAGTCGAGGGCGGTGGTGCGGATCGGGAGGACCCGCTGCATCAATCCGGGCAGCGAGTACGGCGAGGGCGTCCTTCGCGGCGTGCTCCTCGAGCTGGATGAGAAGAAGGGCCTGCTGGATCATGTCCTCATCGCCGCGTGACTGCGACCGATGCCCCTGGCGAAGGAGTGACCATGCCCGAGCTCACCGCTGAAGCCGACCGCCTCGTGGGGCTGGGGGAGGAGAACGGACTTCATCTCCGCCTCCTCGGGGGGCTGGCGGTGTGCGAGCTCTGCCCGAGTGCCCAGCTGCCGGTGCTGCGCCGGTCGTATCCCGACATCGACTTCGTGACCGGCCGCACCTCGGGGGCGTCGACCCGGGAGCTGCTCTCCGAGAACGGCTACGAGGGCGATCAGCGGTTCAACGCCCTCCACGGCGAGACCCGCCTGCTCTTCTTCCACGAGTCGGGGGAGTGGCAGATCGACGTGTTCCTGGGCGAGTTCTCGATGTGCCACAAGATCGACCTGAGCGGGAGCCTCCTGCCCGGACGCCGCACCATCCCGGCGGCCGACCTGCTTCTCACCAAACTGCAGATCGTCGAGATGAACCTCAAGGACATGAAGGATGTCGTGGCCATCCTCCTGGACCACCCCGTCACCGCCGGCGCCCACCCCGAGACCATCGAGCTGGTCCGCCTGACCGCAGCGACCTCCAAGGATTGGGGCCTCTACACCACGGTGACCGACACCCTGACCCGGGTGCGGGCCGATGCCGCCGACCTGCTCGACGCCGAGCAGCTCCACGTGGTATCGGAGCGGATCGCCGCGATCGCCGAGGCGATGGTCTCCGCCCCCAAGACGCTCGGCTGGAAGCTGCGCAGCCGCATCGGTAGGCGCGTCCTCTGGTACGAGCTGCCGGACGAGGTGGGGAGATAGCCGCCGGCCACATGAGTTCCCGAGGCGGCAGCAGGCGGAGCCGGTCCTGAGCGCCACGCGCACCCGGGCGTCGCGACCGCCGGGCACCGTTCCGATCGCGGGAGGGGCGAGGGGATGTCGAGACTGTGGAGACAACTGAGGAGATCAGCGTGAGCGAGGCACTTCCTGGGGATGGATCGATCATCGAGAGCGCTCTGCTTGGAGGGATCTCTTCGCAGTTCCGCATCAACCCCTTCACTGGCGGCCATCTGACGGTGCGGCGCGCCCAGGGTGCGTACCTCGAGACGGAGGACGGGCATAGCTACTTCGACATGTTCATGGCGCACGGCAGCACCGTGCTCGGCCATGGGCACCCGTCGGTGATGCGGGCCGTCCGCGACTCCCTGGACGATGGCGTCGTGGTCGGCTACGAGACCGGCCTGGGCGAGGTCGTGGCCAGCCGGATCGTGGAGATGATCCCGTCGGCGGAGGTGGTGAGGTTCACGGCGAGCGGCAGCGAGGCGGTCGGCTCGGCGCTGCGCCTGGCGCGGGCCCACACCCGCCGGGAGGTGATCATCAAGATCGACGGGCACTTCAACGGCGGCACCGACTACGCGATGGTCAACTCGCTGACCGCCAACACCGACCGCGACAATCCGGGCGGCCGGCCCTCACGGGCCATCCTCTCCTCCGGGGGCATCCCGGTCAACGTGGCGGAGACGATCGTCCCGGTCCCTTGGAACGACCTCCCCGCCCTGGAGGCGGCCTTCGCGGCTCACGACGGCGCCGTGGCCGGTGTGATCATGGTGCCCATCGATTTCAACAACGGGTGCATCACCACGACCACCGAATACCTCGCGGCGGCGCTGGAGATGACCCACAGCCACGGCGCCGTCCTCATCTTCGACGAGATCCTCTCCGGCTTCAAGACGGGACTGGGGGGCGCGCAGGCGCTCTACGGGGTCACCCCTGACGTCACCCTGCTGTCCAAGTGCCTGAGCAGCGGCGTGCCGCTCTCGGTGATCTGTGGACGGCGGGAGATCATGAACACCTTCATGGTGCCGCCGCCGGTCGGCGCCGTCCAGGGCGGGACCTTCGCGGGCAATATCATGGGCCTCGTGGCGGCACGCGCCACCCTCGGCCTGCTCTCGTCCCCGTCCTTCTACCCCGACCTGCTGGGCCGCTCCGAGAGCTTCTTCCGCCGGCTCCAGGAGGTCTTCGACGGCTCACCGGTTCCCGCCCGCGTCCAGTGGGTGGGCTGCATGTTCACCGTCTACATCGGCACCCGGGACCCGGTCACGACCTACGCGCAGATGCGTGCCCTGGACACCGCTCTGAGCAAGCGCTACTTCAGTCGCTGCATCGCGGACGGCGTCTACTTCCACACCGACTTCACCGTATCGGCGGCCCACTCCGACAGCATCCTCGACCAGGTGCTCGAGCGGATGGAGCGGGCGGCGTCGAGCCTCGCATGAGCGGGGCTGACGGCGCGATCACCGCGGGAGGCCGCCGTTGATGGGTGGGGCGCTCGCGGTGCTGGTGGTGGGCGAGCTGATCGCCGATGCGGTGGTGGTGGGCGAGGGTTCGGAGGGGGTCCCCCTCGCCGCGCCCGTCGTCGGCGTCCCCCCGCCGGCGCGGGCCGGCGGCGGGCCGGTGCGTGGCCCCGCCGCGGCGTCGACCGAGGCGCTGGACCTGATGGTCAGGCCGGGGGGGAGCCCCGCCAATGTGGCGGTGGGCCTGGCCCGGTTGGGGGTCGCCGTCGGTTTCGTGGGACGGCTCTCCTCCTCGGGCCTGGGACCGTGGCTTACGTCGCATCTCACCGGCAACGGGGTGGACGTCGCCCACTCGGTGGTGACCGGGGAGGCGCCGACCTTGGCGATCGTCGCCCTGGATGCCGCCGGCCTGGCGACCTACAGCTTCTATGGAGCGGATACCGCGGACTGGCAGTGGCGTTCCGATGAGCTGCCGCGTACCGGCGGTCTCGCCGTCGCGGCGGTGCACACTGGGTCCCTGGCCACCGCGGTCCCGCCCGGCGCGGACGCCCTGGCGGCGTGGATCGGCGAGATCCACGGCCGCGGCGGCGTCCTGATCTCCTACGACCCGAACGTGCGGCCGTCGCACATCGCCGACGCCGCGGCCTTCACCGCCCGGGCCCGCTCCCTGGTGCGGCTGGCCCACCTCGTCAAGGTGAGCGAGGGAGATGTCGCCTTCATGCATCCGGGGGCGGACGCCCTCGAGGTGGCCCGCTCCTGGGCCAACGAGGGGCCCGAGCTGGTCGTGCTCACGCGAGGCCCCCGCGAGGCCGTGGCCTTCCGGCCGGATGGCTCGCAGGTGCCGGGGCCGCTACCATCGGGGTCCGTGGTCGACACCGTGGGCGCGGGTGATGCCTACTCCGCCGCGCTGCTGGCGTGGCTGTCCGAGGCCGGGGCGCTGCATCCCGGGGGATTGGCGGCGCTCGCTCCGGAGGGGCTGAGCCGGGCGCTCGACGTCGCCGGGAGGGCGGCAAGCGTGGCCTGCTCACGCCCGGGGGCCGATCCGCCCCGCCGTTCCGAGGTCGCCGACGGGCCGTGGCCGGCATGATCCGTTCGCGCTGCCTCCCGTCCCAAGATCCGGTTTCAGCTCGATGGCCGCCGGCGCGCTATGGAGATGAGTGAAATGGCTGTGGACACCGTGGCCGTCCCCGTCCTGGTCGACGATCCCTGGCTCAACGCCCAGCGCCAGTTCGACGCCGCTGCCGACGTCCTCCACCTCGAGCCGGGGGTCCGGGCGGTCCTGCGCGAACCCCAGCGGCAGCTGATCGTCAACTTCCCGGTCAAGATGGACGACGGGTCGGTGCGGGTCCTGGAGGGCTACCGGGTCCAGCACAACGTCAACCGGGGCCCGGCCAAGGGGGGCATCCGCTTCCACCCTCAGGTCACCCTCAGCGAGGTCAAGGCGCTGGCGATGTGGATGTCCTGGAAGTGCGCGGTGGCGGGGATCCCCTTCGGGGGCGCCAAGGGCGGCGTGATCGTCGATCCCACGCAGCTCAGCCGCGGCGAGCTGGAGCGGCTCACCCGGCGCTACACGAGCGAGATCTCGGTGCTGATCGGGTCGGAGCGGGACATCCCCGCGCCGGACGTCAACACCACCCCTCAGATCATGGCCTGGATCATGGACACGGTCTCGATGAGCCGAGGCTACTCGGTTCCCGCGGTGGTCACCGGCAAGCCGATCAGCGTGGGCGGGAGCCAGGGACGCAACGCCGCCACCGGCCGCGGCTGCGCGATGGTGGCCCAGCAGGCCTGCAGCCGGTTGGGTCTCGACCCCCGCCAGCTCACCGTCGCGGTGCAGGGCTTCGGCAATGTCGGGAGCACCGCCGCCCGGCTCATGGCCCATGACGGCTTCAGCATCCGGGCGGTCTCGGACTGGGCCGGTGGAATCATCGGCGACACGGGGCTCGACGTCCCGGCGCTGATCGAGCACGTCCGCAGCACCGGGTCCGTGGTCGGCTTCTCCGGGACCCGCGCCATCAGCAACGCCGAGCTCCTCGAGGCCCCCGTCGACGTGCTCGTCCCGGCCGCGCTGGAGAACCAGATCACGGCGGCCAACGCCGAGCGGATCAGGGCGTCATTGATCCTGGAGGGGGCCAACGGTCCCACCACTCCCGACGCCGACGACATCCTGGTCCGGCGGGGGGTGACGGTCATCCCCGACATCGTCACCAACGCCGGGGGGGTGATCGTCTCCTACTTCGAGTGGGTCCAGGACCTGCAGTCGTTCTTCTGGGAGGAGAACGAGATCAACGACCGGCTCGAGCGCATCCTCACCGCGGCCTTCAACGCCTCCTGGGATGCATCCCGGCGCCTGGGGGTGCCGCTGCGCCTCGGTGCCTACGCGGTCGCCGTCCAGCGGGTTGCCGAGGCCACCGCTGTCCGGGGCATCTTCCCCTGAGGCTCGGTGTCCTCGCGGCCGCTGCCCAGGGCATCGGCCTTTACGGGATCCCGACCGGCTGCGAGAGTCGTGGCAGAGGCCCGATCGAGCCCCGCGGAGGAACCGATCCATGAGCGACGCCGCCCCTGACCCCCTGGAGCTCCTCGCCGTGCGCAACCACCGGGGCGGTCCGTGGGACTGGACCCGCCCAATGCGAGAGCAGGAGGGCTGGAAGGAGCACGCCGCCTTCATGAACGCGCTGGTGGACGAGGGGCTGATCCTCCTCGGAGGCCCGCTGGAGGGCGACCAGGATACGTTGCTCATCTTCTCCGCACCCTCGGCAGAGGTGGTGCGCGACCGGCTTGCCCAGGACCCGTGGGCGCGCAGCGGCATGCTCACGGTGACGGCGATCGAGCGCTGGACCATCCTGCTGTCGCCCGAAGCCCTCGATGCCCTGATGCTCGAGCTGACGCGCCCGTCCGGGACGGCCGGGTCTCAGCCGCAACCGTAGGAACGGACGCACCCGGGCCAGCGCTCTCGCCGGGAGCCTCCGACCAGCGTCAGGATGACGCCGTGCCCACCGGCCACGGCGCGTTGTGCGCGACGGAGGCGTGCATCGCCTCCAGCACCGCGGTGTTCGCCCGGGCGTCGTCCAGCGTGTAGGCGAGCGGAGCGCGCCCCCGGATGGCGTCGGCGAGGTGCTCCACCTCGAGCCGGTACGGGTCGACGAACGGGAACGTCTCCACCGTGGGCTCGGTGCCGTCCACGTAGACCTCGTCGCCGCCCTGGTGGAGGAGGAGCTTGGTGAACGGCTCCCGCCGGAAGCCGGTCCCCGGCAGCATCAGCCACCCATCGCTGCCCATCACCTCCACCTGGGCGAAGGGGTTGGGGAAGTCGAAGCTCACCGTGAAGGGCGCGGCCACCTGGTGGGGGAAGCGCATCACCCCGCTCACCGTGGTCTCGGTCGGCTGCCCCTCCCGCACCTCCGGGAACCCGAAGACCTCGGTGGGCTCCTGGCCGAGCACGCCGCGGGCCATGTTGCTCGCGTAGCAGCCCATGTCCCAGATGATCCCGCCCCCCACCTCGGGGATGAACCGGATGTTGGCGGTGTCGAGCGGGACGAAGAAGGCGAAGCCGATCCGGACCACCCGCGGCTCGCCGATGCCACCGCTCGCGACCAGCTCGACGGCGCGCCGCCAGCGCGGCGCGTGACGGTACATGAAGGCCTCGAGGACATGGCGCCCGGTGCGCCGCGCCGCCTCCGCGATGCTGTCGACCTCGCCGACGGTGAGCCCCAGCGGCTTCTCGCAGAGCACGTGCTTGCCCGCCTCCAGCGCCCGGATCGTCCACTCCATGTGGAGGTGGTTGGGGAGCGGGATGTAGACGGCCTCGATCGACGGCTCGGCGAGCAGCTCCTCGTAGGAGGAGTAGGCGCGGCAGCCCCAGCGGGCGGCTGCGGCCGCGGCCTTCTCCGGGGATCTGGACGCGATCCCGGCCAGCTCCGAACCCTCGGCGGCGAGCAGGCCGGGGATCAGCGCGTCGCCGATGGCGGCGGTGGAGAGGACCCCCCAGCGGACGGTGTCGGGCATCCTGGCTCTGCGCACTCCTGGTGATGTGTGGGTGCTCCCGCGATTCTAGGGGGCGGGGACGGGGCTGCAGCTTCCATCGCATCAGAGGATCGGTGCAATCTGCTCCCATCTCCTTATGGCGGAGCGACCCGCCTTGGGCTAGACTCGGCAGTGCATCAGGAGTGGTCCGGCAGGGCCGGACCCGGCAACCTGGAAGGACATCCAAGGTGCCGCTCCGTTTCGGGGATGTGGCCTCGCAGGAGGCAACCAACTGTCCGGCGCGACGATCACGATCCACTGGGGTGGGTGGACCGCGAAGCCTCACCAGCGGTCATGGACCCGAGCGGGGTGACGATGTCCCTCCTTCATCGCCGGAGGCGGACAGCATGGCGGTCGCGTTGAGGGGCACCGAGATCGTGGGTGCCGAGCTGGAGGTGCCCCTGGTCGGCGGCCGCAGCGCACGCTACGCCAACCTCGACTACGCCGCCAGCGCGCCGGCGCTCGGCGCGGTCTGGGCCGAGGTGCAGGCCTTCCTCCCCTGGTACAGCAGCGTCCACCGCGGCGCCGGCTTCCGCTCGGTGGTCGCCACCGCCGCCTACGAGGGGGCGCGGGACGCGGTGCGCAGCTTCGTCGGGGGGCGGCCGGACGACACCGTCATCTTCACCCGCAACACCACCGACGCCATCAACCTGCTGGCCCGCTGCCTGCCCCGGAAGACGACAGTGGTCACCACCCTTGCCGAGCACCACGCCAACCTCCTCCCCTGGAGGCGCTACCACTCGGCGGTGGAATTGCCCGTCCCGGCCAGCCTCGCCGACCTGTTCGCGAGCCTTGACGACACCCTGGAGCGGGCCCCGGAGCCCGTGCTGCTGGCGGTCACGGGCGCCTCCAACGTCACGGGGGAGGTCTGGCCGATCGCCGAGCTGGCCGCGCTGGCCCACCGCCACGGGGCGCGCATCCTGGTGGACTGCGCCCAGCTGGCGCCCCATCGCGCCGTGGACATCGCCGGCCTCGACCTCGACTGGGTCGCGCTCTCGGGGCACAAGATGTACGCCCCCTTCGGCACCGGCGCCCTGATCGGACGCCCCGACTGGCTGGCCACCAGCGATCCCTACCTCGCCGGCGGCGGATCGGTGGACCTGGTCAGCGCCCAGGTGGCGACGTGGACCGGCCTGCCCGACCGGCACGAGGGCGGGTCGCCCAACGTGGTGGGCGCCTTCGCTCTGGCGGCGGCGTGCGCCGCGCTCCGCGAGATCGGGATGGACGCCGTCGCGGCCGAGGAGGATCGCCTGGGCAGCATGCTCCGCGAACGCCTCGCCCGCATCCCGGGCGTGGTGACCTACTCGACCTGGCCGGGGCATCCCGACCGGGTCGGCATCGCCGCCTTCAGCGTTGACGGCCGTGACCACCACGAGGTCGCCGCCATCCTCAGCGCGGAGCACGGGATCGGGGTGCGCAGCGGCTCGTTCTGCGCTCACCCGCTGCTCGCCCACCTGGCCGGCGGTGACTGGCGTCCGGGCTGCGGCCAGGCGGTGCCGGGTGCGATCCGGGCGAGCCTCGGGCTGGGCAGTGCCGAGGAGGACGTCGACCGGCTCGCCGGAGCCCTGACCGAGATCACCTCCCGGGGCCCGCGCTGGACCTACCGCACCCTCCCGGATGGAACGGTCGTGCCCGACCCCGACGACCGCCGGCTGCCCGATTGGTCCGCGTTCGACGGTGTGTATCATCGATGACGATGTCTGTGCGCACCATCCGCCCCCTTCTGACCCGGCGGCTGTACCTCGACTTCGGGGCGCGCAACACCTGCTCCTGTATCTGAGCCTGGTGCGGCCCACAGGTGGCCATCCCAGGCTTGGCGAGACCGCGATCTCGATGCCCGCCGGCGGCGGTGGGCACCCCACGTATCAGCAGGAGCATCCATGGACGCATTGGCAAAGGGCGACGGCGGCGATGCGGGCACGACGGCCCGCGGCACATCTGCCGCGTCGCGCGGGGAGCGTGGCGACCCGGGGCAGGACGCCGGCGAGCACTGGAGCGTGAGCGCAGCGGGCGAATCGGTCAGCCCGGACCGTGTGCTGGTCCGCTCCCTCATCGAGCACCGGGGCACCCGGGCGTCCAGGCTGCCCTCGCGCAAGCGGGTCGAGACCTTCGTCGAGACCGCTGTGGACCTGCTCTTCCCGCAGCACGGGAGCGACGGCCGGGGCAGCGAGGAGCAGCTCCTCGACAGGGTCAATCTGCTCCGCGCCGACCTGGCGAGCATGCTGCACGCGGGGTTGCCCCGGGAGCGCGCCGACCACCTGGCCGACCAGCTGGTCCGGGCGCTGCCCGGAATCTACGACCGGCTGCGGGAGGACGCCGCCGCCATCGTCGAGGGTGACCCTGCCGCCGAGAGCCTTGACGAGGTGATCGCCGCCTACCCGGGATTCCTCGCCATCGCCGTCCACCGCATCGCCCACGAGCTCTGCGTGCTCGGGGTGCCCACCCTGCCCCGCCTTCTCACCGAGGCGGCCCACGCCCGCACCGGCATCGACATCCATCCCGGCGCCGTCATCGGGCGCGCCTTCTGCATCGACCACGGCACCGGCATCGTGATCGGCGAGACCGCGGTCATCGGCGACGAGGTCAAGCTCTACCAGGGCGTGACCCTGGGAGCGCTGAGCGTCTCCAAGGCCGCGGCCGGGTCCAAGCGCCACCCCACCATCGAGGACCGGGTGGTGATCTACGCCAACGCGACAGTGCTCGGCGGCGACACCGTCGTCGGCCACGACAGCGTCATCGGCGGCAACGTCTGGCTCACCACCAGCGTGCCGGCGCGTTCCTTCGTCTACCACACCAGCCAGATCCGGGTGCGGAGCGTCACCGACGCCCTCGGCAACTCGGACTACTCGATCTAGAAAGGGAGAACCCCCGTGCCTTACGACAGCATCCTGGAGACCATCGGCAAGACCCCTCACGTTCGCATCAACCGGCTGTTCGACCCGCGGGTCACGGTCTGGGCCAAGCAGGAGAGGGTCAATCCCGGTGGCAGCATCAAGGACCGGATCGCCCTTGGCATGGTCGAGGACGCCGAGAAGGCGGGCACCATCGGCCCTGGCTCGGTGCTCATCGAGCCCACCTCCGGCAACACCGGCATCGGCCTCGCCCTGGTCGCCGCCGTCAAAGGGTACCGGCTCATCCTGGTCATGCCGGAGTCGTTCTCCGTCGAGCGCCGCCGCCTCATGAAGGCGTACGGGGCCGAGCTAGACCTGACGCCTCGGGAGCTGGGGATGAAGGGCGCCATCGCCCGCGCCAACGAGCTCCAGAAGGAGACGCCCAAGTCCTGGATCCCGATGCAGTTCGACAACCCCTCCAACGTCGAGGCGCACAAGCGCACGACCGCCGTCGAGATCGCCGAGGACTTCCCGGACGGTCTCGACTACATCATCACCGGGGTCGGCACCGGGGGCCACATCACGGCCATCGCCGAGGTGCTCAAGCCCAAGTGGAGCCAGCTCAAGGTCTTTGCGGTCGAGCCCACCCTCTCACCGGTGCTCTCCGGGGGCACCCACTCGCCGCACACCATCCAGGGCATCGGTGCCGGGTTCATCCCCGGGGTGATGCGCCTCGACCTGATCGACGGCGTGATCCAGGTCGACCCCAAGGACGCCGCCGAGTACGCGCGTCGCGCCGCTCGGGAGGAGGGGATCCTGCTCGGGGTCTCGTCGGGTGCCGCGCTCGCGGCGGTGGCGCAGAAGCTCCCCGAGGTCAAGGACGGAGCCAGGATCCTGACCGTCACCTACGATACCGGCGAGCGCTATCTCTCCGTCGAGGGACTCTTCCCCGCGTGATCTGAGCTGGGTGGGCCGGCCCCCCCCGCGGGGGCCGGCCCGTCCGGTCGCTGCTCGTCGGTGCCGGCCGCCGGCGGCTCGCCGGTGGCGGCGGCGCCCTCCTGGCGGGCGCGGTCCGCGGCGAGCATGCGCGCCCGCTGCTTGCGGGTCGGCACCCGGTTCCAGTGGATGACCACCTCGGTCGGGAGTCTGCGATCGGCGGTCACCGGGAGCGCATCTCCCGGTTGCGGCCACTTGGTGCTGGTCGCGACCCCCTTCAGCTCCACCCGGGTCGGGGCCAGACCGCCGACGTGGAGGACACCGCTCAGCGAGTAGCTGGCGTTCTGCGCGCCGCCGGTCGCGACGAAGGCGGATGCCGCCGTGACCTCGAGGGTTCCCTCGGCAGGGTCCTGCATCCGCCCGATCCGCCGTTCGACACGCCGTCTCTGCATGGGGGCGGAGAGGCCCACGACGGCGACCAGGACCACCACCGCCGTGAGGATCAGCAGCACCAGGTCCACGGACATCACCCGCCTCCCGGCGCCGCGCCGCCGACGCCGCCACGTTCCGCCATCTGGCGCGGGAGTATGGCAGAGGCCCCGGCCCGCAGAGCGCGGAGGGTCCCTCTCAGGCCGGAGATACGAGCAGCTCTGGACCCTCCGGCACGCCGTCGCCCACTCGGGGCCCCTGGCGGGTGGTTAAAGACGCTTTCGTCCGAAACCACCCGGCGACACAGGGGGAGGCCTGGGCTCGCCGCCGGAGGGGCCGTTGCGACCCCTGCGGGGGGGGGCTTGGGCTCGCCGGAGGAACCCCTCGCCCCGGGCGGGCCGCACGTCCCGCGGCAGCCCCTCTGGTCAACGATCGGACCGGGCGACCTCCGCCGTCACCTTTCACGCCCGCCCTCCGTATCACCACCAGATGGCCTTCGCAGTGGCGTTCGGGGGGACCGTGGACGACTCCGCGGATGAGGCGGCCGGCTTCGAGGCCAGGATCCAACCCCTGTACATGGAGGCGGTCCGGCTTGGCTACGGCATGCTGCGCAACAGCTCCCTGGCGGAGGACGCCGCCCAGGAGGCGGCGCTGCGCGCCTGGCGGAGCCGGGGCAATCTGCGCGAGGGGAGCGAGCTGCGGCCGTGGTTTCTCGCCATCGTGGCCAACTGCTGCCGCGACGTCCGCCGCAGCGCCTGGTGGCGCCTGGGCGGCGCCGCCACGCCTGCCGGTTTCGAGCCCGCCGCGCCCGACCGCACCGAGCAGCGCGAGGCGATCTTCGACCTCCGCGAGGCGCTCCGCCGTCTGGGTCATCGCGACCGTCTGGTCATCGTCCTCCGCTACTACCTCGACCTCTCCCACGAGGACGTCGCGGCGGTGACCGGTCAGACCGAGGCGGCGGTTCGCGCCCGCGTCTCCCGGGCGCTGCGCAAGCTCCGCCTCGACCTCGTCACGGAGGACGACCCGTGACCACGAGGCTGACGGCCGCGGCGCTCCGGGCGCGCGTTCACGCCGCCATCGGCGAGCCGGAGATTGCGCGCACGGGTTTCGAGCTGGGCGCGACCCCGCAGCGGCACCGACTCGGCGGCGGCCTCGGCCCCGCCCCGGTCCCGCTGCGGGCGGCCGCGCTGGTGGGGCTGACGCTGGCGGTGGCCTCGGCGCTGACGGTGGGCACCGTCCTCCACCTGCATACGCTCCCCAAACCGGCGGGGCCGTCGAACGGCCCCGCCGGGCAATCCTCCGCCCCCGGGTCGCCGGTGACATCCCCCGCCGCTCTCGGATTCGTCCCCAGGGACGTCACCGCGGTGAGCGCCGACCAATGGTGGGTGCTCGGGTATGACGGCGCCCCCTGCTCCGGCTCCGGCTGCATCCGGATCCTCCAGACCGTCGACGGCGGCCAGACCTTCACCGCCGTGGCGACGCCTTCGCTGGGCCTGACCGGGCTGCGCTTCCTCAACTCCCAGGACGGCTGGGCGTACGGCGGTTCCACCGTGTGGTCGACGCATGACGGCGGAGCGGCGTGGAACGACACCCCCCTGGGAGGACCCGTCCAGGAGTTGGAGACGTCGGGGGGATACGTCTACGCGCTCGTGAACGTCGCCGACCCCTCTGACGCGTGGTCCCTCGAGCGCAGCCCGGCGAGCACCGACAGTTGGCAGACGATTTACACGACCATCGACCAGCCGGAGAACCTCAACGTCCACGGCAGCGACGTCTGGATCACGCTCAGCAGTGGGACGGGTGACAACCAGGTGCTGGCCTCCACCGACGACGGCGGGCATTTCACCTCCAGCGCGATCTGCCTGGGAGCAGGCGGGGTCGCCAGCCTCGACGCGGTGAGCCCCAACGACCTCTGGGCCGCGTGCTCGGTCGGCGCCGCAGAGGACGTGTGGGTCTCCGTCGACGGGGGAGCGGACTTCACCGCGGTCCAGTCGGGAGCCTACGTCGGGCCCAGCTGGGGCACGGTCGCCGGACCCTCGGTCACCACCGCCGTGCTCGCCGGCGCGAGCCTGCAGCTCACCCAGAACGGCGGTGCGGGCTTCCAGACCGTCCTCGACAACGGCGACGCCTGGAGCATCGTGGGCTTCACCACCGACGAGGACGGCTTCGCCTTCAGCTACCCCACAAGCGCTTTGGGAACGCCGGACGCTCTCTGGCGCACCGACGACGGCGGGATGCAGTGGTACGAGGTGGAGTTCCCCTGACCGCGGCGCAGGGGCGGCCGCGGCTCGAAAAGGCGGCCCAGCTGCCCGCGCTCAGCTGCGCCGGACCACCTTCTGCGCCGACGCCTGCTGGAGCGGACGCATCACGATCTCATCGAGATTGACGTGGGGCGGCCGGGTGACGGCGAAGGCGACCACCTCGGCCACGTCCCCGGCGGTGAGGGCCTCCACGCCCTGGTAGACGGTCGCCGCCCGCACCGCGTCGCCCTCGAAGCGGTTGAGGGAGAAGTCGGTCTCCACCATCCCGGGGGAGACCTCGGTCACCCGGACCGGGCGGCCGGCGAGCTCCAGCCGGAGGGTCTTGCTGATCGCGTGGACCCCGTGCTTGGCGCTCGTGTAGCCGCTCCCACCCTCGTAGACCTCGAGGCCGGCGGTGGAGGAGACGTTCACGATGTGGCCGCGCCCCGAGGCCTCCAGCGCAGGCAGGAGTGCCCGGGTCATCTGCATGAGGCCGAGAACATTGACCTCCCACATCCAGCGCCAGGTGTAGCTGCGCGCGGTGGCCAGCGGGTCCAGCCCGCGGGCGCCGCCGGCGTTGTTGACCAGCACCTCCAGCCTGTCGATCCCGGCACAGAAGGAGGCGACGCTCGCCTCGTCGCTCACGTCGAGCGGCCGGGCGTCGGCTCCGAGCCGCTCCGCCACCTCCCGGAGACGGTCCTCACGGCGAGCGCCGAGGAGCAGGCGGAAGCCCGCCCCCGCCAGCCGCGTCGCGATCGCCTCGCCGATGCCCGCGCTGGCTCCGGTGACGACGGCGAGTGGGCGCGCCTCCCCCTCGGTCCGGGCAGCGCCCGTCACCTCGCTCACGGCGTCCCTCCTATTGGTGGTCCTCTGGATGGTCGTCGCTCAGTCGGGCGGCGGTAGGTACCTCGCCGACGACACCCTGCCCTGCACCACCTCCAGGACCCACATCGAGCCCTTCTGCATGCGCGGGCTGGACCCCAGGGCGACGCCCCGGTCGGCCAGCTCGAAGAGGATGCCGCTCACCACGTCGCCATGACTGCACGCGGCAACACTGCCTCCGGCCAGCAGCGCGGTGAGCGCCTCGGCCGCGTCGGCCCCCTCCTCCAGCCAGCTCACCAATGTGGGGATCAGATTGCCTCGGGCGGCCATCGGCGCCATGGTCTCCACGCAGCGGACATAGCCGCTGGTCAGGATGCGGTCCAGCGGCTGTCCCTCCAGCCGGTCGGCGAGTCGCTCGGCCTGGATCCGGCCCGGGGCGGTGAGGGGCCGGTCACGGTCCTTGCCGGTCCACTCCGACCGCTCGCCCGCCTCGGCGTGGCGGATCAGGAAGACCCGCCCGACCTGGGTGCGTGGATCCGTACGCTCGGCCCGCTCCGGCCGCCGCTCGGCGTTGCCCGCCCCGGTCACATCCAGCGCCATTGTTTCTTCAGGGTGAGGGCCGCCCAGGGTTCCCGCCACGCCTCTCTGCCCTTCTCCGCCCTCTCCCGCTCGACCCCGAAGAGGATGCCGGCCGCGAATGCCGTGTCGGGGTCGGCGGCCTGGCGCAGCCAGTCACCGGCGACCACCGCGTCGTGCTGCTCGCCGAGCGCGTCCTGCAGCTCACCGAGCAGCGCACCGGTCCCGGCCGGGCCCTCGCCGAGCACCGGGACCAGGGCCAGGACCGCATAGCGGCACCGCTTGGCGAGGATGCGCAGGCGGTGGAGGTCCTCGTCGGCGGGCTGGGCGGCGATCGCGGCGGCGCGGCGGCGCAGCTTGCGCCAGCTGGCGGCGACCAGCGGCATCATCACCTCGACGGCGGGGAGGTCGGCGGTCTCGGGCAGCAGCGCCGGCCGGCCGGCCGCCGCCACCAGGCGGTCCAGCTGCTCGCGGTGAGCGGGTGTCTCCATCCGGGCGAGCAGCGCGTCGCGAGCCCGGGCCCGCTCCTCCTCGAGACGGCGCAGCAAGCGGTCGGCCGCCTCGGCCTCGAGGCCGCGGGTGGTGGCGTCGGCCCGCAGCCGCATCAGGAGGACCTCGGCGTCACGGACCGCTCCGAGATCGGCACCCAGCGTCTCCACCTTGGCCCGCAGCCACTCCGCCCAGGCGGGCTCGAGCACGGGGGCGAAGGTCTGGAGCGCGGAACGGATCCGCCGGCAGGCCACCCGCGCCTGATGGATCCCCTCCGGGTCGCTGCCCTCCAGGATCAGCGCCTGATAGCGGACCAGGCGGGCGGCGTAGTCGCCTAGCGCGGCTGCGACGCTCTGGGCAACGCTGCTCGCCGGGGTCAGGCGCGCGCTCCGCCAGCGGGGCGCGGCGTCCGGCCCCACCAGCTCTGCGAGGAGCGGCTGGGTGGTGGTGTCGACCACCCCGGCGCGGTGCAGCGCGGTCAGCGCGCGGCGGGTACCGGTCAGCGGCCCGCGGGTGCGCACGCTGACCCGGCGGGCATGGGCGACGGCGCGCCGCTCCACGAGCAGGCTCACCACCTGATGGACGCACCACACCTCGCCCACCGCCCGCCGGCTCTCCAGGTGACGCACGCGAGCCGCCGGCTGGGGCCGGGCATCGCCGAGGTAGCCGCTCAGGAGGCGGAGCGCCTCCGGGGGAGGGCTCTCCGATTCACCCTCCAGGTCGACGTCGATGCGGTGGACGCCGTCGCCGGCCGGCTCCTCGAGGAGCGTCACTCGCCAGCCCCGGCCCCGACGGTACCGGAGCCCCGCGTCCCAGGCGGCCAGCCGGTAGTCGGGGGTGTCCCAGTGGATGGTCTCGAAGCGCTCGATCTGCGTCGCGGCCGCCTGGCCCCACCTCAGCTGGCGCAGCCGGAACGCGATGCCCACGGGGAGGTCGATCTGGCACCGCTCGACCGGCGGAGCCGGGCTCAGCTCCTCTCCTCAGCCCGTGCCCGGCGCAGCGCAATCTCCTGAAGGCGCACCTGGGTGTCGACGTGGGCGTCGCCCTTGATCCGCCGCCACCGCCCGTCGGAGCCGAGCTCCCAGGCCAGCGAGTCGTCGCTCAGGTTGATCTCCAGGATCTCGTCGAGGCGGGCGCGCAGCTCGGGAGAACGGATCGGGACCGCCGCTTCGACGCGGCGGTCGAGGTTGCGCGGCATCAGGTCCGCGGAGCTGATGTAGTACTCGGCGTCCTGGGGGTCGCGGCCGAACCGCAGGATCCGCGAGTGCTCCAGGTAGCGGCCGACCAGGGAGCGGACCCGGATGCGCTCGCTCACCCCCGCCACCCCTGGGCGCAGGCAGCAGATGCTGCGCACGATGAGGTCGATCTCCACCCCCGCCTGGGAGGCGGTGCAGAGCGCCCCGATCATCTCGGGGTCGACCAGGTTGTTGACCTTGATGACGATCCGGCCCGCCTCGCCGCGCTCGGTCTCGCGGCGGATCAGCTTGAACAGCGCCGGCCGCATCGTGCTGGGCGCTACCAGCAGCTTGCGGTACCTGGCCTGGTGGCTGTAGCCGGTCAGGCTGTTGAAGAGCTCGCCGACGTCGGCGCCGACGGCGGGGTCGGCGGTGAGCAGTCCCAGGTCCTCGTAGACGCGCGCGGTGTCGCGGTTGTAGTTGCCAGTGCCGACGTGGCAGTAGCGGCGGATGCCGCCCGGCTCCTCGCGGACCACCAGGGTGACCTTGGCGTGGGTCTTGAGCCCGACCGCGCCGTAGACGACATGGACGCCGGCGTCCTCCAGCACCTCGGCCCAGTTGATGTTGTTCTGCTCGTCGAAGCGGGCGGTCAGCTCGACCAGCGCGACCACCTGCTTGCCGGCCTCGGCGGCGCGGGTCAGCGAGCGGATGATGGGGCTCACCGGTCCCGAGGTCCGGTACAGGGTCTGCTTGATGGCGAGCACCTGGGGGTCCTCGGCCGCCCGGCCGATGAACGCCTCCACCGTGTGCTCGAAGCTGTCGTAGGGGTGGTGGACGAGCAGCTGCTCCTCGCGCAGGTCGCGGAAGAGGTCTCCCTCGGAGCTGGCCAGGTCGTGGGCGACCCGTGGCGGTGTGATCGGCACCCAGGGCCGGTACTTGAGGTCGGGGCGGTCGAGCTTGCAGACGTCGAAGAGGCCGCCCAGGTCGAGCGGGGCGGCGACCGGGTAGACGTCGTCGGCGCCGATCTCCAGCTCGCGGGTGAGCAGGTCGACCATCTCCGCCGGCATGTCGGCGCCCACCTCGAGGCGGACCACCAGCGGGGAGCGGCGCCGCTCCTTGAGGACCTCCCGGACCGCCTCCACCAGGTCCTCGGCCTCGTCGCTGTCCAGCTGGTAGTCGGCGTTGCGGGTGAGCCGGAAGACGTGGTGGGCAACCACCTTCATGCCCTCGAAGAGGGGGTCGAGGTGCGCTGCGATGACCTGCTCGATGGGCACGAACCGCTCGCCGTCGGGAAGGACGACGAACCGGCTGAGCAGCGGCGGCACCTTGATCCGGGCGATCCGCTGCTCGTGGGTCGCCGGGTCGACCACCACCACCATCAGGTTGAGGGAGAGGCTGGAGATGTAGGGGAAGGGGTGGGCGGGATCGACGGCGAGCGGGGTGAGGACCGGGAACATGCGATCCTCGAAGACCTTGTCGAGGAAGGCGCGGTCGTCGGCGTCCAGGCTCTCCCAGTCGCAGAAGCGGATCCCCTTGCTGTCGAGCTGGGGCAGCAGGCTGGAGAGGAAGGCGCGTCCCTGGCGGGCGTAGAGCTCGACAACCTTGGAGCGGATCGCGCGCACCTGAGCCTGCGGGCCGAGGGGGTCGGAGGCAGCGCCCTCCAGCCCGGCGGCGAGCTGCTTGAGGCCGCCGACACGCACCTGGAAGAACTCGTCCAGCGCTCGGCTGGCGATGGCCAGAAAGCGGGCGCGCTCCAGGAGCGGAAGGCTCTCGTCCTCGGTCTGGGCGAGCACCCGCCCGTTGAACTCCAGCCACGAGAGCTCGCGGTTGATCAGCACCGACTCCTGGCGCGCCGCGCTGGGCGCGCGAGTCACGCGACCGAGGACGGTGTCCGTGGCCGCTGCGATCGGCTTGCCCCCGTTCTCGCCCGGTGCCTCGACCGCCGCCTTCGCGGTGGCCGGAGCCTGAGCCCTCTCCTCTTCGCCTGGCACCCCACGCATTGTGCCTCAGCCTGGGCGAACGCGGTGGATGGTGATAGGCGGCACAATGCTTCCGTGAGACTCCGGGCAGCCGCGCACGCACCGGTCAGCGCGTGACCGGCCCCAGCGGCGTGGTGGACGTCACTGTCCAGTCGGGCCCCTGGCGGGTGACGGGAGCCGCGGCCACCGCGCGCGGTCCGGTGCGCCAGGAGAACCAGGACGCATGGCGGCTGGTCGCCCTGGAGGGCGCGGGGCTGGGCCTGATCCTCGCCGACGGGATGGGCGGCCAGAGCGGCGGCGGGGAGGCGGCGACCGCGGCGGTCATCGCCGCCACCGACCGGCTCGCCACGCCGGGCGCCGGGCAGGCCTTGGTGGGCGAGGCGCTGCAGCTGGCCAACACCGCGGTGGGGGAGGTTCGCGGCCGGCTGGGGGGGAGCCCCGGCACCACCATGATCGCGGGGCTGATCAGCGACGGCCGGCTCTTCCTGGCCCACGCCGGCGACAGCCGGGCCTACCTGGTCCGCGGCGGCGCCGCCCTCCAGCTCACCGCTGACCACAGCGTCACCGGCGAGCGGGTGCGCGCCGGCACCCTCGACCCCGAGACGGCCCGCCACGATCCCCGCCGCAACTACGTCACCCGCGCTCTTCTCGGCGACCCCGTGCAGCCGGACCTCTCCGAGACGGCCCTGGCCGCGGGCGACGTCGTCGTGCTCTGCAGCGACGGGCTCTGGGAGCCGCTCGCGGACCTGGACATCGCCCGCCTGGCGGCCGGTGGCGCGCCCGGGGAGGCGGCGCAGGAGCTCGTCGAGGCGGCGCTGGCAGCCGGCTCCACCGACAATGTCACCGCCGTGGTGGCCCGTCTCGACCTTCGCTGACCCGCGCCCACGGCGGGTGACCGCGGCCTCCCGGTATCATTCGCCCGCTTCGTCCGCCCCGTTCAGAGGGCGAGGAGGGACCGCTCGACATGGCCCGCTTCTACGCGCAGATCTGCACCGTCGTCTTCCTGGTCGTCACCATCGGCGGCTTCCTGGTGGGCAACGCGGTGGCTGTCGCCCACGGGCAGGCGGTGGGCAACGTGGACGGCATGCAGCTCCACCTCACCTACGCGCGGGACGTCCTCGACCTGGTCCTGCTGGCCGCCTTCGCCTACGTCGGCTTCCTCGCCAACCGCCGGGTCGGGCGGATCGTCACCGGGGTGGCCGGTGTCGTGCTGCTGGCGCTCGCGGTCGTCGGGTTCCTCTACACGGACACCAACCGGGGCGGCCGGTCGCTGCTCGACCTCCACTTCACGCTGGCCATCAACATCTTCGACCTGGTGGTCGGCGTCTTCGCCATCCTCGCGGCGCTGGGGACGGTCGAGGACGAGGGGCCGGCCAGCGTCATCCGCCCGGCCGCGAGCTGAGCCTCCGGGTCACCCGGCGTCGGTGGGGAACCCGAGGAGCTCCCCGGCGCCTTGCCGCCTACAGGTGGCCGTTATCGGTGGGGGCTCGGAAGGCCGCCTCGGCGCTCTCCGGGTGCTGGCGGCGCTCCACCTGGTGGCGGGCCAGCGAGGCCGCACCCCCGACCACCGGGGCGACGTGCCTCGCCGTCCGCTGGGCGGCGTCGACGCCGCCGCGGGCGGCCTTGACCAGCGACCTGAGCTGCTCCCGGGTGTGCTCTCCCGGCTGGGGCGCGACGCAGATGCCGATCAGGACCCCGGCGACGGCCCCGTGGACGAAACCTCGGATGTAGCCCATCTTCCACCTCACGATCTCGGGTCTCGGCTGCGCGCCCCCCGGGCCTCACCGTACCAGCTATGGCCGGGAGGGGTGGGGGAAGTGGCAGAGTCGGGCCCGAGATGGACATGGCATTCGCGCTCGTCGCCGATCACGCGTCCGTCCCCCCCGACGGCAAGCTCTACATCCTGGGCGGCGGGGTCAACCGGCTGGCCCTGCCCGAGCTCCCCGGGCGGGCGGCATTCGACCTGGTGGGAGGCTTCCGCTTCACCCCGCTGGACGCCACCAGCGTGCACTCCGTCGAGGTGCGCCTGCTCGACGCCGACGGCAAGCTGGTGGCCCCGCCCGTCACGCTCCGCTTCCAGGCCGCGGCGGACCTCCCCCCCGGTCAGGAGGAGATGCTGGTCAGTACCGTCACCCACCTCGCCCCGATGTTCGGTGAGCCGGGTCGGTACCAGGCCGAGTACTGGTGCGAGGGCCGGATGCTCGCCGCCGTCGGGGTGACGGTCGTCGCCCAGCCCCGGCCCGTCAGCGGGCCGCGCCCCATCTGACGCCCGCCCGGCCCTCGTGAGCCCGGCGCCAGGGAGCCTTGGGCGGGTGGCGAAGAACCGCGCTAGGCCGGGTACTCGTAGAAGCCGCGGCCGCTCTTGCGGCCCAGGCGGCCGGCGGCGACCATCCGCCGCAGCAGTGGAGGGGCAGCGTACTCGCTGCTCGCGTACTCGGCATGCAGGGCCTCGCAGACCATCAGCGCCGTGTCCAGGCCGATGTGGTCGAGAAGCTCCAGCGGTCCCATGGGGTGGTTGCAGCCGAGGCGCATCCCGGCGTCGATGTCCTCGCGGCTGGCGAGGCCGGTCTCGTAGAGGCGCACCGCCCCGTTGAGGAAGGGGACGAGCAGCAGGTTGACGATGAAGCCGGCCCGGTCCTGGGCGACGATCACCTGCTTGCCGAGCGCCTCTCCGAAGGCGCGGGCGGTGGCGAGAGTCGCGTCATCGGTGTCGATGCTGCGGACCAGCTCGAGCAGCTGCATCACCGGGGGTGGGTTGAAGAAGTGGGTCCCCACCACGTGCTCCGGACGCGAGGTGGCTCGGGCGATGTCGATCACGGGGAGCGCCGAGGTGTTGGTGGCGAGGATCGCGTGCCCGGCGGCGATGCGGTCCAGGCGGCCGAACAGCTCTCGCTTCAGCTCCAACCGCTCCGGGATCGCCTCGATGACCATGTCGACGTCGCGGAGCGCCTCCAGGTCGGTGCCGGGGGCGATCCGCCCCAGTGCCCGGTCGCGCTCCTCCTCGGTGATGCGGCCTCGCTCCAACGCCCGGGCGGTCGAACGCTCGATCCGCGCCCGGCCGGCCGCGGCCAGCTCGGCGGACGCCTCCACCAGCCGCACCTCGAGGTCGCTGCGCGCGCAGACCTCGGCGATCCCCGATCCCATCAGCCCGCCGCCGACGATGCCCACGCTCCGGACCGCCATCTCCGCCCTCCTTCGCCACCCGGTGCTCCCGCCCAGCGGGTCACGGCGGCGCGCCCATATGATGGGCCGCGATGGACCAGACCCAGCGGGCCGCGCTTCTGGGCACCGACCTGCTCCTGGCGAGCCGGCTGCGAGCCGCGCTCTCGGCACAGGGCATCGGGCTCATCGAGGCGACCCGGGATGGGCTGCTCCCCCCCATGCCGCTCATCTTCGTCGACCTCAACCACGAGCCCGAGGCTCGCCTGGAGGCGATCACCCGGCTGCGCGAGCGCAACCCCTCCGCCAAGATCGTCGGCTTCGGCAACCACGAGGAGAAGGAGCTGATCCGGCGGGCGGTCGCGTCCGGCGCCGACCACGTTGTCGCCAACCGCCACCTGACCGCCGCGGCGCTCCGCCTGCTCAACGTCCCGGCCGCGGGTCGCGGCGCCGCGGGATGAGCCCCGACCCGGCCCCTGGCCTCGACGCCGAGCTGGCCCGGGTGGCCGGCGAGCTGGTCGAAACCCGCCGTGACCTCCACCGCCACCCGGAGCTCTCCCACCAGGAGCAGCGCACGGCGGGCATCGTCGCCGCCCGCTGCCGCCAGCTGGGGTTCGCCGTTCGCGAGGGGGTCGGCGGCACCGGCGTCCTCGCCGACCTCGACGGGTCCGGCCCCGGCCCGACCGTGATGTACCGCGCCGACATGGACGCCCTCCCGATCGACGAGGCCGACGACGGACGGACGGTGCGCTCCGAGAGCCCGGGCGTGATGCACGCCTGCGGCCACGACGGCCACGTCGCCATCGCCCTGGGCGTGGCCGCCGTCATGGCGGGACTGCGTGACAGCTGGCGGGGTCGTCTGCGTCTCTGCTTCCAGCCCGCTGAGGAGATCGCGGCCGGGGCGGAGCCGATGATCGAGGCGGGGGCACTCGACGGGGTGGCCCGCGTCCTCGGGCTCCACCTCTGGACGCCGCTCGACGCGGGCCGGGTGGCGGTGACGGGGGAGTCCCTCTTCGGCAGCGCCGACGAGTTCCGCCTGGTGGTCCGGGGGTCCGGCGGCCACGGCGGCCTGCCCCACCTGAGCGTGGACGCGGTGGTCGCCGCCGCCCACGTGGTGGTGGCGCTGCAGACGCTGGTCTCCCGGGAGGTCGCCCCCGACCGGCCGGCGGTGGTGAGCATCGGGCTGATCCGCGGCGGCCGGGCCCACAACGTGGTCGCCGAGCAGGTCGAGCTGATGGGCACGGTCCGCGCCCCCGACCAGGCGCTGCGCGAGAGCCTGATGCGCCGGGTGGAGGAGCTCTCTCGGGCGGTGGCGGGCGCGCTGCGCGCCGAGCTGGACTTCACGCTGGTGGCCGGCTGCCCGCCGGTGGTCAACGACCCGGAGAGCGCCGACGCCGTCCGCCGCGCGGCGATCGAGGCGGTGGGCGAGGGCAACGTCGAGTTCGCCCGGCCGCTCACCGTGGGCGACGACATGGCGTGCTTCCTGGAGCGTGTCCCCGGCTGCTACTACCTGGTAGGAGCCGGCGACCCTGCCGGGACGCAGCGGCCGCCCCACCACCACGCGCGCTTCGACATCGACGAGCGGGCGCTCCCGGTCGGCGTCTCCACCTCGGTCCGGGCGCTCCTCGGCTGGCTGCGGTGAGGCGATGAGGCACGACCTTCCCATCCCCTTCGCCCTGCGCCAGCTCGACGAGGCCGAGCCCGATCTGAGCGCCCGGCCGGCATCCGCGTCGGCGACTGTGCTCAGCCAGATGATGGAGATCGAGCACGCCAACAACGCCGGCTACGTCCACGGCGGCACCATCCTGCGGCTGGTCGACGGTGCCGCCGGCATCGCCGCCATCAAGCACGCCCGCCGCCGGGTGGTCACCGCCGCCATCGACGAGATGAGCTTCCTCGCGCCCGTCTTCATCGGTGATGTGCTCACCGTCCGGGCCATGGTCAACGACGCTCACCGCACCTCCATGGAGGTGGGGGTGAGGGTGGACGTGGAGACCCTCCCCAACGGGGAGCGGCGCCACGTGGCGAGCGCCCACCTGGTCTTCGTGGGGCTCGACCGCGAGGGCCGCCCCGCCCCCGTGCCGCCGGTGATCGCCGAGACCAAGGTCCAGCACCGACGCCAGGCCCAGGCCCAGGTTCGCCGCGAGCAGCGCCTGCTCCGCAAGGCGGCACTCGAGGAGGCGGGGGCGGACAGTCCGGAGCCGGGCTGACGCTACGATGGCGGTCGTGACCGAGGGGAAGAAGGGAGCCGGGACCCAGGAGGTGGGGACAGCCGCGGGCACCGCGCCGGCCGCGGTGGCGGCGAGGCTGCGCGTCCGCGACGCCAGTCAGAGGACGCCGGGGGCGCGGCAGTTCGTCCGCTACGCCTTCTACCGGCTCATGCCCGAGTGGCGCCGCCGCCCCCCCGAGCAGCGCGCCGCGGACCGGGCCGAGTTCGCGGCCGTGGTCGAGGAGATGGCCGGTCGCGACGGCGTCGTCCTGCGCAGCTACAGCCTGGTGGGCACCCGCGGCGACGCCGACCTCATGCTCTGGTCGGTGACCGAGAAGCTCGAGGAGATCCACGAGCTGGCCGCGCGGCTCAACCGGACCTCGCTCGCCGCCTACCTCGAGCAGCCCTACAGCTACTTCGCCATGACCAAGCGCAGCACCTACGTGGAGAAGCACGTCCACGAGGATGGCGCGCCTCAGGAGGGGAGGAGCAGCCGGCTGATCATCCTGCCCACCGAGCGCAAGTACCTCTTCGTCTACCCCTTCGTGAAGACCCGGGCCTGGTACCGGCTCTCCGCCGAAGAGCGGCAGCGCCAGATGGACGAGCACATCGCCATGGGCCACCGCTATCCCGGGGTGAAGATCAACACGACCTACTCGTTCGGTCTCGACGACCAGGAGTTCGTGGTCGCCTTCGAGAGTGATTCGGTGAGCGACTTCCTCGACCTGGTGCAGGAGATGCGGGCCAGCGAGGCCTCCACCCACACGGTGCGCGACGTCCCCTCGTTCACCTGCGTGGCCACACCGATCGTCGACGCGCTGGCGGCGCTCGGCTGACCACGCAGGCCACGATTCACCTGCTTCCGTGACCCAGCCGGCCCCGCCCCGCGTACCCCGGGTCGCTCAGGTGATGAGCGGCTGGATGGGGACCAGCAGCGGTCCGGCGTTCGTCCCCGACCTGCACCGCTGGGTGTACGAGGCCACCGATGGCCGGCTCGGCCACGGGATCATCGGCCTGCCGTCCCTGCTTCTTCACACCACCGGGCGCCGCACCGGGCTCCGGCGCACGTCGGCACTCGTCTATGGCCGCGACGGCGACACCTTCGTCGTGGTCGCGTCCAACTACGGCGGCCCGCACGACCCCGCCTGGATTGCCAACGTCCGCGCCGACCCGCGCGTGGAGCTGCAGGTCGGCCGCCGGCGGCTGGTGGCCGAGGCCCGGGTGGTCGCGCCGGGAGACCCCGGCTACGCCCGGCTCTGGGCTCTGATGAACCGGGTCACCGGCGGCCGCTACGACCACTACCAGGCCGGCACCGCGCGTCCGATCCTCCTGGTCGCGATGCGGCCCGTGTAGGACGGCGTTCGGGCCCAGACGCCGGCCTGTCCTCAGCTGCAGTCCTCGGCCGGCCGGAGACGCACCGCCTCAGGTGGGCGCGCCCCCTCATCCGGACTATGAGTCGTGGGCGGAGCGCACCTCGTCGACCAGCAGGCCCACCGCCGCGTCGCAGCGTTCCTCGACGATGGGGGAGAGGCCGGCGCCCTGGCCCTCGTCCGCGAGGGCGACCAGGAGCAGGACGAGGTGCGGGGGCAGGCGGTCGAGGGAGCGTGCCAGGGCGATCGCCTCGGCGACCCCGAGCCCGTGACTGCTCGCCCCGCCGCTCCAGCGGGGGACGGCCTGGGGCTCGTTGGTGACGTCGATCCGGACCACCCCGGAGGCCGGGGGGTTGTCGCAGCGGACGGCGTCCACCACCACCGCCAGGTCGGCCCCGTCCCAGGCGTCGAGGAGGGAGGTGGCCTCGCCGCTCAGAGTCTGAATCTCCACCGTCGGTCGCAGCAGGGCGCGGGCGCGCTCCACGACGGCGATCCCCGCCCCGTCGTCCCGGCGCATCGGGTTTCCGACACCGATGACCACCACGCGCGGCTCCGCTGCCGGGGCGCGCGGCTCACGGGCGGGCCCCGCCGGAGTGGCGGGGACGGCTGCGGGGGCGATCACCTCAGCGGCGCTCGACGGTGAGGTCGAGGAAGTGGGTGGAGCAGGAGATGCAGGGGTCGTAGTTGCGGATCGACTGCTCGCAGAGGTGCTGCAGGTCGTGGTCGGAGAGCTCGAGGTTGGCCTCCACCAGCTTGCGCAGATCGCTCTCGATGGCGTCCTGGTTCTGGGCGGTGGGCGGGATGATGTCGGCGCTCTCGATGATCCCGTCGTGGTCGATGCTGTAGCGGTGGTAGAGGAGGCCGCGAGGGGCCTCGGTGGCACCGTGGCCGGTCCCGGCGCGCGCCACCACGGACACCGCCGGCCGCTCCGGCTCCGTGTACCCCTCGATGATGCGCAGTGCCTCATCGCAGGCGGCGACCGTCTCGACCGCGCGGACCTGGATGCTGCGGAAGGGGTTGCGGCACACCCGACCCAGGCCCTTGGCCGCCTCGGCGGACTCCCGGGCGACCTGCGGGAGCTGCTCGTAGTTGAGGCTGTAACGGGCCAGCGGGCCCACCAGGTAGCGGCCCCGCTCGATCATCCGGCCGTGCAGGGAGGTCGAACGTTCGACGTGCTCCTCGGCGAAGTGCTCCAGGAACTCGGCCACCTCGATGTCAAGGCCGCCGTCGGAGACGATCCGCCCCTCGGTGATGGCGTACTCGTCGGGGTTGTGCAGGGCGACCAGCTCGTGGTCGATCTCCAGCTCGGGGAAGTCGAAGGTGGAGACCAGCTCCACGGTCTCCAGGGAGGCGTCGCGCGCCCAGCGCAAGCGCTCGACGAAGGGCTGCAGCTCGCGCCGGGTGGGGGCCCGGTAGAAACCGCCCAGCCGGACGTTGATGGGGTGGATGGCGCGGCCGCCGACCGCCTCCATGATGTCGTTGCCGATCTTCTTGAGCTTGAGCGCCTTCTCGACCAGCTCGCGGTGGTCCTGGGCCAGCTCCAGGGCGCTGCCCACGCCCAGGAAGTCGGGGGCGTGGAGGAAGTAGATGTGGAGCACGTGGCTCTCGATCCACTCCCCGCAGTAGAGGAGGCGGCGCAGGGCGCGGAGCTGGGGATCGACGACCGCCCCGCAGGCCTGCTCGATCGCCTGGCAGGCGCTCATCTGGTAGGCGACGGGGCAGATCCCGCAGATCCTGGCGGTGATGTCGGGGGGCTCGGTGTACGCCCGGCCGCGCAGGAAGGCCTCGAAGAAGCGGGGCGGCTCGTAGATGCGCAGCTTGACGTCGGTGAGCACGCCGTCGGTGACCACCACGTGCATGGCCCCCTCGCCCTCGACCCGGGCGAGCCCCTCGACGGTCAGATCGCGTACCTGGTGGGTCACAGCCGGCCGTCCCCCTTCTCCTGGGCCCGGCTGGCCGCCTCGAAGGCCGGCGCGGTGGCGTTGAAGGTGCGGAACAGGCGCATCACGTGGGCGTCGTCCAGGCCGCCGGCGTGGAGGGCGGAGGAGAGCGACACCGTGTTGGGCGTCTCCATCGGCCCGAAGCACCCGTAGCAGCCGCGCTCGAAGCTGGGGCAGATCGCGCCGCACCCCGCCTGCGTCACCGGCCCGAGGCAGGCGGTTCCGTGGGCGACCATCACACAGACGTTGCCCCGGCGCTTGCACTGGAGGCAGACGCTGCTGGCGCGGATGTCGGGCTTGCGCTTGCGCAGCAGCGCGCTGAGCACCTCGAGCAGCTGGCTGCGGTCCACCGGGCACCCGCGCAGCTCGAAGTCCACCGGGACATGGGCGGAGATGGGTGTCGAGGTCTCCAGCGTGGAGATGTACTCAGGGTGGGCATACACCACGGAGGCGAGCTCGTCCACGGCGGTGAAGTTGCGCAGCGCCTGGATGCCCCCGGCGGTTGCGCACGCGCCGATCGACACCAGGTAGCGCGAGACTCGGCGGACCTCCTGGATGCGCTCGGCGTCATGGGGGGTCGTCACCGAGCCCTCCACCAGGGAGACATCGTAGGGGCCCTCGATCACGGTGCTGGAGGCTTCGGTGAAGTTGGCGACCTGCACCGCGCCGGCGACCGCCAGCAGCTCGTCCTCGCAGTCGAGCAGGGAGAGCTGGCAGCCGTCGCACGATGCGAACTTCCAGACGGCGAGCTTGGGGAGCGCAGCGGCCATCACATCTCCCTCCGGGCGAGCAGGGGTCCGACCCGCGACCAGGGGAGGACCGGACCGTGGGTGCACACCAGCACCGGGCCGAGCTGGCAGTGCCCGCAGCGGCCGACACCGCACTGCATGTTGCGTTCCATGGAGACCCGCACCCGCTCGGCGGCGATGCCGCGGCCCAGCACCTCGGCGGCGGTGAAGCGGAGCATCACCTCCGGCCCGCAGATCATCACGGTGGTGACCTCGGGATCGATGGTGACCCGCTCAATCAGAGTCGGCACCACGCCGACCTCGCCCTTCCAGGCGGCGGTCGCGTAGTCGACGGTGGTGCGGACGCTGATCCGGGCGCTCGCCTGCCAGCTCGCCACCTCGCCGCGGAAGACGATCTCCTCGGGGGCCCGCGCCCCCACCAGGACGGTGACCCGGCGGAAGCGGCGGCGGCTGCGGAGCAGCTCGTGGACGACCGGACGCAGCGGGGCCAGCCCGATGCCGCCGGCCACCACCAGCACGTCGCTGCCCATCGCCGACTCCACGTCCCAGTCGGTGCCGAAGGGGCCGCGAACCCCGATCACCGTGCCGGCCTCGGAGGAGCAGAGCGACTGGCTCACCGCCCCGACCCCGCGCACGGTGTGACGGAGGCGGTGGCCGGCGTCGATGGCGCTCACCGAGATGGGCACCTCGCCGACCCCGAAGGCGTAGAGCATGTTGAACTGGCCGGGGCGAGGGGTGGCGATCGACTCGCCCACGGGCTCCAGGGTCAGGGTGATGGTGTCCGCGGTCTCGCGGGCGCGGCCGACCACCCGGTACGGCACCGGAGCCATCGCGTCCATGACGCGCGTCTCAGTGCGTGGCGCCAGCGCCATAGACATCGAGCACTCGCAGGCGGACGGCCTGGAGCCGTCCCAGGATGACCTTGGCGAACCGCTGGGTCAGCAGGTAGCCGAGGTGGTTGTCGGAGTCGCACTTGGTGCGCAGGCAGGCACCGTCGAAGGCCACCGCGGCCACGTCGTCGCGGGCCTCGGCGTCGAACTGCCAGCGGTAGGGGGCGAAGAGCCAGGACCAGCCCAGCACATCGCCGGCGCCCAGGGTGTCGATGATCACCTCGCCCCGCCCCGGCACATAGAAGCTGAGCGCAACGCTGCCGCTGCGCAGCAGGTAGAAGGTGTTGGCGGACTCGCCCTCGGTGAGGATCCGGTCCTCGGGGGCGAAGTGGACGTTGCTGCCGCAGCCGGCGACGAACTCCAGCGCCTCCTTGTCCAGCCCCTGGAAGAGCTCCTCCTCCGCGATCAGGTCGGCGATCGTCTTCATGGCGTTGATGCTCCGGTCGTGGGGCGGGTCAGACCGTCGGTGGCGCGGATGGTGGCCGCCTCCTCGGTGATGTCGATGCCCACGGGGCACCAGGCGATGCAGCGCCCACAGCCGACGCACCCCGAGGTCCCGAACTGCTCGTGCCAGGTCGCCAGCTTGTGGGTCATCCACTGCCGGTACCGCGACCGGGCGGTGTAGCGCATCGAGCCGCCGTGGAGCTGGGAGTGATCGACGCTGAAGCACGACGCCCAGCTCCGGTGCTGCTCGCTCAGCTCCGGGTCGAGGCCGCCGGCCTCGCGAAAGTCGGCGCAGAAGCAGGTGGGGCAGACCATCGTGCAATTGGCGCAGGAGAGGCAGCGGGCGGCCACGGTGTCCCAGCGGGGATGCTCGAGGTTGCGGACCAGCACCTCCTCGATGCCGTCCGCGGGGAGGGTCTTGCTGATCCCGGCCGCCGCCGTCGACCACACCGCGGCCGCGGCCTCGCGGTCGGTGGGGGCCGCGTCGTGGGCGGGGACCTTGGCGAGCACGGCCGCGCCCCGATCCGATCCGATCTCGACCAGGAAGCGCGGGCGGCGGCCGTCGAGCAGCTCGGTGAGGGCGAGGTCGTGGTGTGCCCCCACCCGGGGGCCCGTCCCCATCGAGGTGCAGAAGCAGGTGGCGGCCGGGGTGGCGCAGTTGACGGCGATGAAGAGCGCTCCCTCGCGCCGGGCCGCGTAGTCGCGGTCGGGATAGGTCGTCTGGATCAGAACGCGGTCCTGGATCGCGATCGCCGCCAGCTCGCAGGCGCGCACCCCGAGGAAGGCGTAGCGGGGCGGGGCGGGTGGGGGCGTCACCTCCGCGCCGCCGTCGCGGATTCGCGCCTGCCAGGTGACCGTGAGCGGCGGGAAGAGGAATCGCTTCCAGGAGTCGGGGCCGACGACGTAGCCGAAGAGGGCGTCGTCGCCGCGCCGCTGCAGGCGGTAGCGGCCGGGCTTCTGTTCGTCGCCCCACCCCGCCGGCAGCTCGGAGACCTGGGTGATCTCGTCGTAGACGATGGCGCCGTCCCGGACGATGGGGCCGATGACCTTCCGCCCGTCACCGATCAGGGCATCGATGAGCGCCTGAAGTCCTGCGCGGTCGATGACGACCGGGTGATGGTCGGTGTGGACCGGTGGGCGCGCCATCGCCGTCAGTCAACGCGGCGGAGGCCCCGTATGCCAGGGCCGTTCGACCGCGAATGGGCCGGGACGCTGCACCGGCACCCGCCGGGCTGCCGGTCAGGCCGCCGCGATGGCCGCGGCCAGCACCTCCATGAGATGGAGGACGCGCACCTGCGGGGCGTGGACTCGGGCCCCGGCCCGCAGCTGGACGAGGCAGGAGACGTTCTCCGTGACGAGCACGCGGGCGCCGGTCGCCACCACCCGGTCGAACTTGCGGGCGAGGATCGCGTCGCTGTGCTCGGGCTGGCCGGTGGCGTACGCACCCGGTCCACCGCAGCACATCGCGGCCTCCTCGAGGGGGGTGATGCGGAGCTGGGGGATGCGGGAGAGCAGGGCCTGGGCCACCCCCCGCTCGGCGCCGTCGATGGGGAGTGAGCAGGGCAGGTCGACGGTCACGTGCCATGGCAGGGGTCCTAGGGGTGCCCTCCACCCCTCCGTCCACAACCTGACGCTGGCCAGGTCGGTGGCGCCGGCCACCCGCCGGGCGGCTTCCCCGAGGGCACCGTCGACGAGGATCCGGTCATAGCGGCGGACGTGGCCGGTGCAGCTCGCCACATCCCCTACCAGGCCGTCGACGTCAAGGCCGGCCAGCCCGGTGACGGTCCGCTCCGCCATCTCGAGAACCGCCCTTGCGTCACCCAGGCTCTGGGCGGGCAGGCCGAAGCAGCCCAGGGGTGGCACCTCCAGCTCGTAGCCGTTGGCGAGCAGCACCCGCATCGCCGCCTCGGTGGCCTCGGGGGCGACCAGGTTCTGATAGCAGCAGAGCAGGAAGCCCAGCCGGCCGCGCACCGGCGGCGTGACCGCGGGCAGACCGTCCAGCCGCTGATCGGCGCGGCGGCGGGGCAGGGGCCCGACCCGCTCGGCCATCCGGCCCGCCGTGCCCATCCATCGCGTGACGCGCAAGCGGCGGGCCGCGGCGTGAAGGCCGGTGACCTGGGCGGCGCGGGAGAGGCGGTGGAGGGTTTGGGTGCCGCCCGGCCGGGCCAGGACCCGGCGGAGCAGCCAGCTCTGACCCCGCGGGTATCCCTCCTGCTCGTGCAGCTCCTGGCGAGCCCGGGCGACTATGGTCGCGGTCGGCACCTTGGGCGGGCAGGCGGCCATGCAGTTGTCGCAGCCCAGGCAGGTCGAGAGCGGGCCGTCGGCGATGTCGCGCAGCTCCAGCCGGCCCTCGATCGCGTCCCGGATCAGCGCCACCCGCCCCCGGGCCGTCTCCCACTCCACCGGGTTGACCTGGTAGGTGGGGCACACGGCCTGGCAGAGAGAGCACTTGTTGCACCGGCTGACGTCCTCGTAGACGTCGGCGAGGAAGCGGGGGGACGCCATCGTCATCGCCGGCCGGATTGTAGGCTCCCGCACGGGCCGGTCGGCCCACCCGGAACTCGTACCGATGCCCCTGGCACCTGGGCGGCGGGGGAGCAAGGTAGAGCCGGCGGCTGGAGTGAAGCTCCACACCGTCAGGAGGTGTCGCGATGAGCGGCAACAGCAGCATGGGCATGGTGGTCACCGCCTTCGTGGCGGGAGCACCGGCAAAGGGCGAGCAGGGGGCGGCACCGCCGGGGCGCGAGACCCTGGGCGAGAAGCAGCGGACGGTCCGCGACGTGATGTCCACGCCGGTCATCCACGTGCCGCCCAACACACCGGTCAAGGCGATCGCCGAGCTGCTCCTCTCGGAGCGGGTGAGCGCCCTCCCGGTGGTCGATGCCCACGGGCACCTGCTGGGCATGGTCTCCGAGGAGGACATCCTGGCCAAGCTGATCGACCTGCCGGCCGGCTCCCACGTGCCCTGGCTCACCGGTGGCCGCTTCTCCCACGAGTTCCGGCGCCGCCGTGAGGCGCTGACGGCCGAGGGGCTGATGAGCAGCCCGGTCACCTGCGTCCACCCCGACACCAGTCTCCGCCAGGCCGCCAAGACGATGTACCTGCGCCACCTGAAGCGCCTCGCGGTCGTCGACGGCAGGTCGCTGGTCGGCATCGTCAGCCGCGCCGACCTGCTCCGCGTCTACCTGCGGCCCGATGAGCACCTCCGGCATCACGCCGAGAACCTTCTGCGCGGGGCCCTCGCCCTGGGCGCCGCCGCGGTGACCGTGGACGTCGCCGAGGGGGTGGTGACCGTGGATGGCGAGGTGGCCACTCACAGTGAGGCCGTCCTGCTGGTGCGCCTGTTGCGCCGGCTGGACGGCGTGGTCGCGGTGGAGTCCCGGCTCCGCTGGCGGATCGACGACCAGGCCCCTGCGGGGGGCTGGCTGACCAGCCGCAACTGACCTGGCGACGACCACGGCACGGCGGGGTACGCCGCCACGCGCCGGACCGTACACTTGTGCGCTGATGACCGGCCCGTACCACCGCGAGCCCCTCAACGCCACCGATCGGGCGAGGCTCGAGCCCTGGGTCAGCAACCTGGACTCCCCCGTATTCGCCCTGAATGGTCTGGCCCAGGTCACCGCGGCGGCGCTGTTCGCGCGCTACAGCCGGAGCCCGAAGAGCCTGCGCCGGCTCCTCCTCGACGAGTTCCTGGAGGGGGACGCGGCGCTGGGCGGGCCGGCCGCGCCGCGGCGCGACGATGCGGGCAGGGCGCGCGCGACGCGCCTCTTTGGCAGGGTGATCGCCGAGTACGGGGACGATTCGGTCGCGCAGCTGGGTGGGCTCCACCTGGCCTGCGAGCAGGTCAGTCAGCCGCTGGCCAAGGCGATCGAATGGGGCCGCCTCGCCGCCTACCTCGAGCAGTCGACCCGCTACATCCCCTACACCGACCGCCGCGACGGCCAGTACCGCTACCACCGCGACCCGGAGCTGATGGGCTCGGACCACGCCGCCGCCTACGTGGCGGCGATGGACGGGCTCTTCGACGCCTATGTCGAGATGCTCCCGCAGGTGCGCGAGCACCTCGCGCGCAGCCTGCCCGAGGAGCCCGACGCGCGGGCGCGCGAGCGGGCCATCCGCGCTCTGGCCCTCGACCTCCTGCGCGGGCTGTTGCCCGCCGGCACGGTGAGCAACGTCGGGGTCTTCGCCTCGCCCCAGGCGCTGGAGCAGCTGGTGATGCGGCTGCGCGCCCACCCGCTCCCCGAGGCGCGCACCTACGCCGAGCTGATCGACCGTGAGCTGCAGGCGGCAATCCCCGAGCTGGTCACCCGGCTGGACCGGCCCGACCGGGGCGGGGTCTGGGTGGAATACCTGCGGGAGACGGCATTGGCCCTTTGGGGGGAGGCGGAGCGCCTGCTCCCGGCCGGCGGGGGAGAGGAGACCGGCGCCAGCTCCGCGGTCCCACCCGGGGAGAGGGTGACGCTGCTGCGCTGGGACGCCGACGGGGAGGAGCGGATCATGGCCGCCGCCCTCCTGCCCCACGCCGCGGTCTCGATGCCCGAGGTGGTTCGGGCGGTGAGCTCTCTCTCCGAGAGCGAGCGCGACCGCCTCTTCGCCGCCGCTCTCGGGGGGCGGCGCAATCGGCGGCACCGGCCCGGGAGGGGTTTCGAGCACACCGATTACGCCTTCGAGCTGGTGTCGGACTACGGGGCGTTCCGCGACCTCCAGCGCCACCGGATGCTCACCATCCAGTGGCAGGAGCTGACCCCTGAGCTGGGCTATGAGGTCCCCGATCAGGTGGTCGCCGCCGGGCTCGAGGGGCGGTGGCGGGGGGTGGCGGAGAGGGCCGAGGCGGTCTGGGGCGAGGTCCGTCGCGATCTCCCGGAGCAGGCCCAGTACCTGGTGACGCTCGCCCACCGGGTCCGCTACGTGATCAAGCTCAACGCCCGGGAGGCGCTCCACGTGATCGAGCTGCGCACCTCTCCCCAGGGCCACCCCAGCTACCGCCGGATCTGCCGGGAGATGCTCCGCCAGATCGACCAGGTTGCCGGGCACCACCGGGTGGCCGGGGCGATGAGCTTCGTGGGGAGCGAGGACATCCACCTGCCGCGGTACGCCGCCGAGGTGGAACGGGGGGATTGAGCCGCGGCGCGGGGCCGGCGCTGGAGGCGTACGGGGCCGGAGGATCCCGGTTCCCGGGGGGCCGGGATGAGGTCTAACTGGGACCTTCGGCCCATGCATCCGGGTCGGAGGACTTTCAATCTGGGCCCGAAGTCGTATGATCGTGATCGAACCAGCGCCGGACGGGGCGCCATCGACCCCAGAGGGACCAATCAATGATCACCGTCTCCGAAGCAGCCGTCGGTCAGCTCAAGGGCCTCATCGCCCAGGAGCCCACCTCCAAGGTCGGCCTGCGCGTCTTCATCCAGTCGGGCGGCTGCAGCGGCTTCTCCTACGGCATGGGCCTGGACGAGAACCCGCCCCGCGAGGACGACGAGGTGGTCAAGGTCGCCGGCCTCTCCGTCTACATCGACGAGTACTCGGCCCAGTACCTGGAGGGCGCCGAGATCGACTACGTCGACGCCCTCATGGGCGGCGGCTTCACGATCCACAACCCCAACGCGGTGCGGACGTGCAGCTGCGGGCACAGCTTCCAGACTGCCGACGGAGCCGGCGAAGCCCGCGCCTGCGGGCACTGAGCCCACTCGCCGGCTTCGCGGCGGTTTCGGGGAGGGGGCGGCAGGGAGCGCTATCCTGTCGCCGCGACGCGGGAGTAGCTCAGCTGGTAGAGCGCTAGCCTTCCAAGCTGGATGTCGCGGGTTCGAGCCCCGTCTCCCGCTCCAAGGCGTGGTGTGATGGACTGGCGTGAAGGCAGTCCGCGCTCACCCGGACGCGTAGGCACAGATGCGTTCCACCGCATGCGCCCAGTGGGAGTTAGGCCCGAGACCGGTGCGGAGGGCCTCCAGACGCGGCCGTGACACCGTCTCGCCCTTGACGAGCATCAGAGCGACCACGAAGATCTCAGTCAAGCCTTCGGTTGGCCAGAAGCGCTGCCTGTAGCACTTCGGACCGCCTGTCGCTAGCAGGAAACGGATCACGTCCTCACGTGTGCCGAACCTCCCCAAGTTCGAGGCGAATACGTCCAGCGTTCCCTGGATCTCGTTCTTGGCACGGGCGAAGCCGTCGTCGGCACGACAGGCCTCTAAGTCGAAGCGCCCACCATTGAGCGCCTCCATGCGTTCCCTGTACTCGTCGTCTGCGAGCAGATGGGCGAGTTCCCCGCCCACGTGGCAAGAGACAAGTCCAGTGAGGCTCGTAAACGGGGGCTCGTAGACGAGCTCTGCGATCGAGGGGATCCAGACGCCCCATCTGAGCGTGCGGGGACCGCCGAACCAGTTGCCGTCGAAGCCAATGACGCGAGTCAGCTCGGGTAGCTCGTGAATCCAGAGTTGGTGTCGACCCAACCGCGTGTAACAGTGGCGCTTCATCGAAGGGCCAACGGCTTCGCTGACCACCGACCGAAGGAGCTTGGACTTGTCTGCAGCCGTGAGCGCCACCGTCGTTCCTGTGAGTCCTACCGACATCGACTATCCCACCAGCCCTTCACGCTTCTCTTGTGCGTCTCCCACCACTTGGCCTCTTCTGCCTCGCTTTGGAACTTCGGCACCTCGTCCCAGGACCGAATCGGGACCATCCGAGGCTGGCGCTCAGCCGGGCGTCAACCCGGGTACGGCGGGAGGGCCGCCAGGCGCCGGACCCGGAGCCGTGAGGGCGGCGCCGGCTCGTGGTCGCCGTGCAGCAGCTCCGGGTCGGGGTCGAAGCCGGTGGGCCAGACGATGGTGCGCGACTCCTCGTCCACCCGAACCTGGCGGAAGACCTCGGGATTGCGGAGCGGCTCAGCAGCCGGCCCCCATAGGTCGTCGGAGAAGTCGGCCTCCGTAACCAACCCGTCGGAGAAGGTCAGCCGCACCCGATAGGCCTCCAGGGGTTCGACAGCGGTGACTCGAACCGTCATGACTCGATCTTACGCGAGTGGCGCGATCGGGACCAGCTCTTCGCGCCTCTGGGCCCGATCCCAGTCGGCGAGCAGCTCTGGCCGATGCTCCTGGGCCCACTCCCGAATGAGCCGGAGCGCCCGAGGCGGCAGCTCGCCCTCGAGGATCTCAAGGGTTTCGATCGCGACCTGGGCCCACGCTCGCCGTACTGGGCGTGGAAATGCGCTGGAGGGTGATCGGGCCGATACATCCAGATGACGATGCCATAGAAGGCGCTGATTCGGGGCACCCGCACACGGTACCCGGCCAGAGGTGCGACCTGCCAGGGGCCGGGACGTCGGCCGCATGGATCACGCGAAGCTCTATTCGAGTCGCAACCGGGTTCGCTCCAACTTCAAGATGTGAAGGAATGCGCTCTGAGCGGCCCCGACCTCGAATCTGAATACGCGTTTGAGCACATTCCTTACAAGCTGGATCTCGCGGGTTCGAGTCCCGTCTCCCGCTCCGTCGCCCGGCTGCCGCGGGTGGCGATGAGTTCGAGCACCTCGACCAGGGATGTACTCGATCGCCTGTCAGCCTAGGGGCTTCCAGCGTCGGCCCATCTGCGTGCGGCATCAATCGGCTGCTCGTAACCCATCTCACTCGCGCCGGTACGGTGTAGCTCGCGTTGGAGGAACTGATTGACCTGCGCGACGTCGCAATCCTGGACTCCCGTCTCGGCAAGGACATAGGTGAGGGCACGCGCCATCTCATTCATGGAGGCGAGGGTGCTGCGGCTGGCCGTCGACGCGACGCGGACGTCGGCCGGGTCGAGACGACCCAATGCCTCCCTTGGCAATCCCTCGGCCACCAGCGCGCTTTGAATAGCCGAGACGGCGAAGCCTCCGAATGGTGCTAGGTCAGACTTGCGCACATCGGGGGCGAAGACCGAGAACAGGGTGCCCGCGTGCGTCATCAGAATGCACTTGCGGCGCTCGATCCAGAGAAGATTGGCGTACCAATCGTTCGCTGATACGAGGGTCAGCCTCTCGGGCTTGGC
>CAZDTK010000004.1:0-170769 GCA_964508345.1 uncultured Actinomycetes bacterium
CGGCGCAGTGCAGCCTCGACCTCGACTTCACCGATGTCCGCTTCCCGGGCTTCCCGGTCCCGGAGGGCGAGACCCCCTTCTCGGTCCTCTACGGCCTCTGTCAGGACCAGGTCCGGCTCCGCTACCGGCCGCTCACCCCCGAGGTGGCCCGGCGACTGCAGACCGAGCTCGACGTCATCCAGAGAACCAATCTCGCCGAGTTCTTCCTGATCGTCCACGAGATCATGGTCTGGGCCAGAGCGCACGGGGTCCCCGGCCAGGGGCGGGGCAGCGCCGCCGACTCCATCGTCGCCTACCTGCTCGGCATCACCCGGGTCGACCCCATCGCGCACAACCTGCTCTTCGAGCGCTTCCTCCATGTCGACCACCAGGGCACGCCCGACATCGACATCGACTTCTCCACCGACCACCGCGAGCAGGTGATCCAGCATGTCTACGAGAAGTACGGCGCGGAGCGGACCGGGATGGTCGCCAACGTGGTCACCTTCCAGCCCCGCCTGGCGGTGCGCGAGGTGGGCAGGGCGATGGGGTTTCCGGAGCCGATCATCGACCGGCTCGCCAAGTCCATCGACGGTTGGCGGGAGGGAGGGGTGGAGGACGCCCTGGAGGCGGCCGGCCTGCAGGCGCACGCCGCCGGCGGGACCCTGCCCTGGCGCCAGTTCCTGGAGATCCTGCGCGCCATCGAGGGGACACCCCGGCATCTCTCCATCCACGTCGGCGGGATGCTGGTCACCGGCGAGCCGCTCACCGACGTGGTCCCGGTGGAGCGCGCCAGCATGGAGGGCCGGGTGGTGGTCCAGTTCAACAAGGACGACGTCGAGGACCTCGGCCTCATCAAGATGGACCTGCTGGGGCTGCGCACCCTCTCCGCCGTCGCCGAGTGCCTGGATCTGATCGAGGGCAGCCACGGCATCCGCCCCGACCTCGACGCGCTGACCCTCGACGACCCGCGTGTCTACGACATGATCTGCGCGGTCGACACCATCGGCCTCTTCCAGATCGAGTCGCGGGCTCAGCAGCAGTCGCTGTACCAGTCCCAGCCCCGGGAGTTCAACGACCTGGTGGTCCAGGTCGCGATCATTCGCCCCGGCCCCATCCAGGGCGATGCCGTGCACCCCTACCTGCGCCGCCGCCAGGGGCTGGAGCCGGTCAGCTACCTCCATCCCAGCTTAGAGCCAATTCTGTCGGAAACCAAGGGGGTCATCCTCTACCAGGAGCAGATCCTGCGCATCGTCATGGAGCTGGCCGGCTACTCGGCCGGTGAGGCCGACCGCTTCCGGCGGGCCATGAACCGGCACCGCTCCCGGCTGGAGATGCAGTCGCTGCACGACGACTTCGTGCGCTGCTGCGGTGAGCATGGCGGGATCGACCAGGATGTCGCCGAGAAGCTCTTCCGCAGCGTGGCCGGCTTCGCCGAGTTCGGCTTCTGCAAGTCGCATGCCGCCGCCTTCGCGCGGACCGTCTACGAGACCGCCTGGCTGCGCCTGGAGTACCCCACCCACTGGCTCTGCGCTCTGCTCAACGCCCAGCCCATGGGCTTCTACCATCCCTCCGTGCTGGTCGATGACGGCAAGCGGCACGGCATCCGGATCCTCTCCGTCGACGTCACCCGGAGCCGTGCCCGCTGCACCGTGGAGCGCGTGGGAGACGGGCTCCCACAGCCTGCTGGATCTTCACGGCGGGGTGACGCCGACGCGGCTTTGCCGCGCGGTCAAGGGGCGGCGCCCCCCTGTGGAGAGGGGGACCCCAAGCAGCCTGCTGCTTGGGGCCTGCGGCTTGGCTTCAACTACGTCGCCCGCCTCGGCCCCGCCGGGAGGGCGGCCTGCGAGGCGGCCGTCGACGCCGGCGCCACCGGATCGGTCGCGGAGTTCTGGCGGCACGCGGGGCTCACCCGGCCGCAGATGGAGCAGCTGGTCCGCTGCGGGGCCTTCGACCGTGTCCACCCGGGCCGGCCGCGCCGGGAGCTGCTCTGGGAGCTGGCCGAGGCGGAGGGCTCGCTGCCCTCACGGCGCAGGTCCCGCGCCACCGTCTCTGCCGCCGAGGGGCCCGGGCCGCCGCGTGGACGGGGCCACGTCGCCGCCCTGCCGGTGGCCTCCGCCCCGCCCGCCGGGCCGCTGCTGGACCTGCCCGCCCCGGCCCCCGAGCTGCCGCCGATGAGCGAGCGCGACCGGGTCGCCGCCGACTACGCGGTCCTGGGCCTGAGCACCGGGCCCCACCTGGTCAGCCTGATGCGCCCCGCGCTGGACGCGCTCGGCTGCACCCCGCTGGCGGCGGTCAGGGATCTCCCCGACGGATCCCGGGTCACCGTGGCCGGGCTGGTGATCGCGCGCCAGGCGCCGGTGTCGGCGAGGGGATTCCGCTTCTTCACCCTGGCCGACGAGGACGCTCATCTCGACCTGGTCCTCCGTCCCGAGGTGGCGCGCCGCACCCGCGCCGTGGCCAACGCTCACCCCCTGCTGTTGGTGGAGGGGGCGCTGGAGGTGAGTGCGGGGCGGCGCAACCTGCTGGTCACGTCGGTCACCGGACTCGACGGGAACGGCGCCCCCCTGCGCGCTCCCGGTGGTGGCGACCCTGCGGCGTGGCCGTCGACGTCCCACGACTACCACTGACGGTTCGACCCCTCGGGGGGTCGCCGGAGCGATGTTTCACGCGCGTAACACGGTCGCCTCATTGCTCCGATAGGGACGGTCCGTGCTTTCCCGCAAACGTAGCCTGGCAGCACAACCCAGCCGTTCCGGGAGGACGCCGGCCCGTGGTTTCACAGCAGACATGTCCCGCGTGCGCGACCGCCAACTCGACGTTCGCGTCCGTCTGCCGGAACTGCGCGGCCCCCCTCGCACCGAGGCCTCAGCCCGTGGCCGGACCGGGTGGTTTCCTCGTCAACGGCGGCCAACCGGCCCCCGATCCGAAGCCCCCGAGCACCGACGGCTACGAGGCGGGTCCCCGGGCCGCGGGTGGTGACGAGGGGGGCTGGCCCACCAACCACCTGAGCGCGAGCCGCTTCCAGGCGTGGGCGTCGGACGGGTGGACGGGAGTGCCCCGGGAGCAGGCGTCGGCATCGCAGCGGCCCGCGTCCCCGGTGTGGGGACCGCCCGCCGCCCCCCCGCCCCAGCGCTCCGACGGGCATCACGGGGCGGCGCCGCCCCAGGCCGCCCCACCGCCCCCCTCGCGGGGGCCGCTCGCCTTCCACCTCGATGTCGGTGCCGGGTCCGCGCTGGCCGCCGCCCCACCCGCCTCGCCGCCTCCGTCCCCCCCTGTCACTCCGTTCGCCGTGGCCCCGCAGTCTGGGCCCGGCCGCGCCGACCCGCCGGATGGTGGGCGTGGGTGGGGGATCCGGCAGCACCGCCAGTTCCCCGGCTCGAGCGTCACCGCGCCGGCGCCCGCCGTCCCGGCCGCCCCCGCCCGGCCGCCCGCCGCGCGTTCGGTGCAGGCGTACGCGATCCCGCCCGCACCCTGGGAGGACCCACCCAAGCGCCGGGGCCGACCCGTCCTCACGGCGCTCGTGATGCTCGTCCTCGCCGCCCTGGTCGTGGGGGGCGTCGTCCTCTACCTGAGCGGCGGATTGAACCAGGGTCTCGGCTCCGGAACCCACACCCTCGCCGTGCCCGCGGCGCTCGGGGGGCTTGCCGAGGACAGCAGCCCGCACTTGCAGGCGGCGGAGCAGACCCTGCAGGCCGGGGTGGAGGGGGCGGACCGGACCCCACATGTCCTCCTGCAGATGGTCACCGCCTTCTACGCCCCGCCGGCCCCGGGCGGGGGGGGCATCGCGACCCCCGAGTACTACCTCTTCATGAGCAGCTACGACGCGGCGCTCACCTCCACCGACCGCACCGCGCTCGGAACGCTCATCACTGCCGGCACCATTCAGACCGTGAACGGCATCAGCTTCCACTGTGGGACGCCCACCGGTGGGTCGATGAGCTCGCTCTGCTTCTGGATTGACGGCAACGTGATGGGCGTCGTCGAGGGCGCCGCCGTCGTGGGCCCGGCCAGCACGCTGGCCGCGGCCGAGGAGGCCCGCGCCGCCGGCGAGAGCTAGCCGGGGCGGAGGGCGGGAGCCCGGTCTGCCCGGCGTACCATCGCCTGATGCCGGACGAGCCATCGGGGGCGCGCCGCCTCGCAGCCGTCGCCGACCGCCGCCGGATCGCCGTCATCGGGCTCCAGGGGGTGATCGGCGGAGCCGTCCGGACCGCCGACCTGATCCGCACCCTCGGCGAGGCCCGGCGTGATCAGCGGGTGCGGGCGGTCGTCCTCGAGATCGACTCCCCCGGGGGCAGCGCCACCGAGTCGGAGGCCCTCTACCTCGCCGTCCGCCGGCTGGCGCGGGCCAAGCCGGTGGTCGCGTGGATCCGCAGCACCGGCGCCTCGGGGGCGTACTTCGCCGCCTGCGGGGCGACCCGGATCGTGGCCTTCCCCTCGGCGATCGTGGGATCGATTGGGGTGATCTCGATCCGGCCGGTCGCGGTGGACGCGCTCCGGCGCCTCGGCACCTCGGTCCAGGTGACCAAGACCGGCCCGTTCAAGGACCTGGGGGCGCCATGGCGGGAGCCGACCGCGGAGGACCAGGCCAAGGAGCGGGAGCTGATCGACGCCATCTTCGTGCGCTTCACCGGCGCCGTCGCCGCCGCGCGCGGCCTCGACGCGGAACGGCTCGCCGGGGTGACCACCGGGGAGGTCTGGCTGGGCGCGCAGGCGGTCGACCTCGGCCTCGTCGACGGCATCTGCGAGGACGAGGAGGGGGCCGTCAGCGAGGCGCAGCGCCTCGCCCGCCTGCCCCGCCACCGGGTGGTGCGGATGGGCGGGCGCCGGACCCTTCTGCAGCGCCTTGGTGTCCCGGGAGCCGGCATGGGGCCGCCGGGCGCCCGCTGGATCGCCGAGCTCGAGGGCTGGCTTCGATCGCCGAGAGCGATGCTCTGACCCCTCCGGGCTGAGCGTCGGGCCCCGCTCAGAGGCGGGCGGCCGCCCCCGCCTCGGCTCCGGTCACCGCCGGGGCGGGTTCGCTCGCAGCGGCCAGGCCGGCCCCGGCCAGCGCCGCCACCAGGTCGTCCACCGCGTGCAGACCGGTCTCGAGATCGGACGCATCGAAGGGTCGCGTGGCCCGCCGCTCGCAGACGACGATGCCGGTCAGCTCCCCGTCGTCGACGACCGGGAGCATGAGGTACGACGTCAGGTCGATGTCGCGGCGGGGCTGGGCACGGTGGGAGGCGCTCTCCGTCCAGATCGCCGCGCGCCGGCTCTGGCGCACCCGGGCGAGCAGCTCGGACGGCACGCTGGCGCTGGTCGTCGCCGGCCCTGGGGGCAGGGCCACCGCCCGGTCGGCCCCGACCGCCTGGGCCAGCCGCGACAGCCCCAGCCGCACCCCCGTGTCGACCGCCACCTGTCCCCAGATGGTGGGGGCGAGGCGGGTGCTCCGGCGGTTGATCAACCCGTTGGCGATCATCCCGGCGGCGGCCGCGATCGCTCCGCTGGCGACCACCGGCAGGCGGGTCATGCCGAGCAGGGCGAAGGCGGGGTACACGACCAGCAGGCCGGCGAGCACCGCCCGGGCGAGGAAGCGCCGGATGTCACCCTGCCGGGGCCGCCGCCGCTGGTCGGCGAAGGTCCACCTGCGGTTCCACAGCGCGTTCCAGGTGAAGCTGATCGCGAAGGCGGGCAGGAAGGCGAGCAGGGGAGGGATCCTCGCCGGCCCGGCGAGGGCCCAGAGGGTGGGCAGGAAGAGCGCGAGCCCCGAGACCCCCACCAGGGCGAACTTCCACAGCCGAGCCGACCCGTCCACCTCCAGGAAGAGCGAGAGGAGGTGGCGCAGGTAGAGGAGCCCCTGGCGCGCGCTCGCCTTGCTGCTCCCCGCGGCCCGCGCCTGGAATCGCAGCGGCACGTCCACCACCCGGAGCCCGGGGACGCAGACCAGCAGCTCGAGCAGGATCTTGAAACCGACCGGGCGGAACTCGATGCCGTCGATGAGCCGCCTCCGGCAGAGGAAGAATCCCGACAGCGGGTCGGTGCTTCGGCGCGCCGGGCGGAACAGGAGCCGGGCGACCAGCCCCGCGCCCCGGCTGACCAGGTGGCGGCCGAGACCGGCCAGGCCCCCGGCGCTGCCCCCCGCCATGTAGCGGCTGGCGACCACCAGGTCGGCACCCCGATCGGCGGCGGCGAGCATCTCGGGGATCACCTCCGGCGGATGCTGGAGGTCGGCATCCATGACGCAGACCAGCTCTCCCCGGGCCATGTGCAGGCCGGCGACGACGGCGGTGCTCAGGCCCCCCGCGCGCTCCGCCCCCTGGCGGAGCACGCTGCGGACCTCAGGGTGCGCGGCCCCCAGGGCGGTGAGCAGGGAGGGGGTGCCGTCATCGCTGTCGTCGACGAAGCAGACCTCGGCGTCGATGCCGGCCAGCGCGGCCTCCAGCCGCTCCCAGAGCGCGGCGAGGCTCTCCACCTCGTTGCGCGTCGGGATCACCACCGAGAGCCGGGGGGCGGGCATGGCCATTCGCCGCAAGGATAGTGTCCCGTCGCCGCCCGGGCCCGGGCTGTGAAAGGGTCCCGGTCAGGCCAGCAGCGGGAAGCGATCCGCCAGCGGGCCGAGCTGAGCGCCATCGCCGGCGTCCAGGGGCGCCCG
Source organism: uncultured Actinomycetes bacterium (assembly GCA_964508345.1). Classification (GTDB taxonomy): domain Bacteria; phylum Chloroflexota; class Dormibacteria; order Aeolococcales; family Aeolococcaceae; genus Changshengia. Next base: position 6,614 of record CAZDTK010000004.1, read on the forward strand.
GCCGGTGCCCTTGAGCGCTCCGGTGAGCGGATCCCAACCGCGCGGGAGAGGGGTGCCGAGGAGACCGTTGAGGGTGAGGCGCACGGTGTCCAGGGCCGTGGGGGGGACGGGGTGCGGGTGCGGGAGGTGGACGGTGAGGTCGAGGAGGTGCAGGGCCGCCTCCACCGTGAGCGTGGCCAGGAGGTCGGGGACGGCGATCACGAGCCCCTGGGTCCGGACCCGCGCGTTCACGCCCCCGCTCTCATCGGCTCCCGAGGCGATCGCGGCGGCCGCGGCGCGCAGAGCCGCCGCGGAGGTCTCCTCCCACTCCTCGACCAGGTGCAGGTGATCGGGGTAGGCGGCCGCGGCGCGGCGGACGTACTCGGCGTGCCGCGCGGCCCCCTCCCTGCCCGGCCGGTAGCGGCGCCAGTACTCCACCAGGTCGGTGGTCGCCGCCTGCGCGGTCGGGGAGGCGAAGGCGACCAGCGTCCGCCGGGGATCGAGCAGGAGGTGGTAGAGCACGTCGCCCACGCACCATCCCTCGCAGCGCGTCGCCTGCGTCCACTCGGCATCCGTGAGCGCCGAGACCGTCGCCGTGACGGCCGCGTACGTCTCCGTGAGGGCAGCTAGCACGGCTGCCTCCTCAGGCGGTTGCAAGGACTATCTTGCCGTGGATCTGCTCGGTCAGCCCTTCGATCTGCTGGGTGAGCCGGGTGTTCTCGTCGATCAGCTGGCGCAGCAGGGTGATCCCCTGCTCGGCGGTCTCCTGGCGTTCGACACTGGCGGCCGCGACGCTCTCGCGATGACGCGCGTCGGCGTCGGCCTGGGCCTTGTCACGGTCGGCCTGCCGGGTCTGCGCCAGCAGGATGAGCGGCGCCGCGTAGGCCGCCTGCAGGCTGAACATCAGATTGAGCAGGATGAACGGATACGGGTCCCACCGGAAGATGGCGACGACGTTGACGGCGATCCACGCCGCCACGATCACCGTCTGGCCGACCAGGAAGGTGGGCGTCCCGAAGAAGCGGGCAAAGGCCTCCGCCCTCTGCCCGAAGCCGCCGGACCCGAACGGGTGGGCGAGATGCTCGTACGGCTTGATGAAGCGCCGGTAGTGGTCCTCCGGGATGCTGCTCTCGGGGGCGGTCGTCGTCGACATGGGCTCCTCCGAATGGGTGCGGGTGCACCAGTGTCCGGAAGGTAGCGCAGGACGACCGCGCATCCGCCGCCGGCGCCGGTCAGGGTGCCGGAGCGGCCTCGGAGAGCGCCTCGTCGACGATGCCGAGCAGCTTGGGCTTGGACGTGTAGCCGACGACGCGGCGCACCGGCACACCCCCGGAGAAGAGGAGGAGGGTCGGGATGGAGAGGACGCCCAGGCGTCCGGAGGCTTCGGGGCTCTGATCGCTGTCGACGGCGACCACCCGGAGCCGTCCCGCGCGCTCCCTGGCCACGTCCGCGAGCACTGGCGCCATCGCCCGGCACGGCGGGCACCAGGAGGCGCCGAACTCGACCAGCACCGGCTCCGGCGACTGGACCACCTGGGTGAGGAAGGTGGTGTCGGTGACCTGGTCGATCATGGGGAGACCTCCTGGCGCGGGCGGGTGGTGACGGCCTTGTACGAGGCGCAGCTCGAGTAGGCGCGGGGGGCGGCGTCCTCCGGACCGTACCGGTGCCATACCGCCTGCCGGGACATCCCCAGCCGGTCGGCGATCTCGGCCCAGCTCATCCCCTGGCCGCGTGCCGCCAGCACGGCCCCCGCCCGGCGGCTGCCCACCAGCCCCGCGATGGAGCGCAGGGCCAGCAGCCGGTCCGCCACCGGCAGCCCCTCCAGCGCCGCCATCACGGCGCGCGTGGCCTCGTCGGCGAGGGCCGTGGAGGCCCGATAGGGGAGGGTGGTCGCGCCCGGCATGGCGTCAACTATACATGACAAGGCTGGCGGTGCGACCACGCCGGCGGCGGGGGTCGTCCGCACCTCCCGCGGGCTATGCTCGGCAGATGGCAGAGATCGAGCTCACCCCCGACTACCTGGTCGTCCACATCGAGGGCGCTGACAAGTTCTTTGCCCTCAAGAGCCGGCTGGAGGTGCCGCTGGCCCACGTCGCCGGAGCCGAGTCCGCGGCGCCGGAGGCGCACCAGGCCTGGCACGGCATGAAGACGGTGGGCAGCTACGTGCCCGGCGTGATCACCGCGGGCCGCTTCGTCCAGGAGGGGGAGTGGGCGTTCTGGGACGTTCACAACCCGGACAAGGCGATCGCCGTCCGGCTCCATGACGAGCACTATGCCAAGCTGGTGATCGGCGTCGACGATCCCGAGGCGACCATTGCGGCGATCACCGGGGCGCTGGCGCTGCGCTGACCCGGAAGCTCCCCGCCGGGGCGGGGGAGTGCAGCCGCCGGGGCCCGCCCGGGCAGGTCAGCCGCAGCGGTTCGGAGACAGACCGCTTGACCGCGTGGGCACCCCGATCCAAGATTTGGCACAGGCTCCAGACGGGTGTGATCCGGCGGCACCAGCCGTGCGGGCGCAGGAGCGCGGAGGGATGACTCATGGCCATCGAAGAGCTCGAGGTATCCGAAGCCCAGATCGCCGTGCACTGGCGGGAGGAGGAGTACTTCCAGCCCCCGCCGCGTTTCGTCGGTCAGGCCAACGCCCATGACCCGGCGATCCTGGAGCGCTTCGCTGAGGACAAGTTCCCGGAATGCTTTCGCGAGTACGCCGACCTGTTGACCTGGGACCGGTACTGGCACACCACCCTGGACAGCAGCAACCCGCCGTTCTGGAAATGGTTCGTCGGCGGCTATCTGAACGCCTGCTACAACTGTGTGGACCGGCATCTGGAGACGCGGGCCAATCAGGCGGCGCTGATCTGGGTTCCCGAGCCCGAGGCGGAGCTCACCCAGACCATCACCTACCGCGAGCTCTACAAGCGGGTCAACGCATTCGCCGCCCTGCTCCGCGACCACTGTGGCCTCAAGGCGGGCGACCGGATCACCCTGCACATGCCCATGGTCCCCGAGCTCCCGGTGGTGATGCTCGCCTGCGCCCGGCTGGGGGTCATCCACTCCGAGGTCTTCGGCGGCTTCAGCGGCGCGGCGTGCGGCGAGCGGATCGCCGACTCCCAGAGCCGGGTCCTGGTCACCATGGACGGTTATTTCCGCAACGGTGACCTGCAGGACCACAAGGTGAAGGCCGACGAGGCGCTGGCCCGGGCCAGCTCCCTGGGCCAGGAGGTCGACACGGTGCTGGTCTTCCGGCGCCACGCCGGCGAGTACGCATCGAAGACCCCGATGGTGGAGGGCCGCGACGTCTTCGTCGACGAGGTCATCGGCCAGTACCAGCGGGCCGTCGTCCCACCGGTCTCGATGCCCGCCGAGGCACCGCTCTTCCTCATGTACACAAGCGGCACCACCGGCCGGCCCAAGGGGGCCCAGCACTCCACCGGCGGCTACCTCGCCTACGTGGCCGGGACCTCCAAGTACTACCAGGACATCCATCCCGAGGACACCTACTGGTGCATGGCCGACATCGGCTGGATCACCGGGCACTCGTACATCGTCTACGGACCGCTCGCCCTGGGCACCACCTCGGTGCTCTACGAGGGGGTGCCGACCTACCCCGACGCGGGTCGCCCCTGGCGGATCGCCGAGCGCCTCGGAGTCACCATCTTCCACACCGCTCCGACCTCGATCCGGATGCTGCGCAAGGTGGGGCCGGACGAACCGGCCAAGTACAACTACCGCTTCAAGCACATGACGACGGTCGGCGAGCCCATCGAGCCCGACGTCTGGCGCTGGTACCACAGCTCGGTCGGCAAGGGTGAGGCGGTGATCGTCGACACCTGGTGGCAGACCGAGACCGGCGGCTTCCTCGGCTCCACGCTCCCCGGCCTGCAGGGGATGAAGCCGGGCAGCTGCGGTCCCGCCGCGCTCGGCATCTACGCGGTGATCCTCGACGAGGACGGGAAGGTCGTCGAGCCGGGCAGTGTCCGGGCCGGCAACATCTGCATCCGCAACCCCTGGCCCGGCATCATGCAGACGATCTGGGGGCAGCCCGAGCGCTTCGTGCAGGTCTACTACCAGAAGTACGCCAAGGCGGGGAGCAAGGACTGGCATGACTGGCCCTACTTCGCCGGCGACGGCGCCACCGAGAGCGCCGACGGCTACTTCCGGATCCTGGGACGGGTGGACGACGTCATCAACGTCGCCGGTCACCGGCTGGGGACCAAGGAGCTGGAGTCGGCGGCCATCACAGTGAACGAGGTCGCCGAGGCGGCTGCGGTGCCGGTCATCGACCCGATGCGGGGCAAGGCGGTGGAGATGTACATCGCCCTCAAGCCGGGCTTCAAGCCGTCCCCGGAGCTGGAGGCGAAGGTGGTCAAGGCGATCGAGGTCGAGATCGGCAAGATCGCCCGCCCGACCAACGTCTGGATCGTCTCCGACATGCCCAAGACACGCTCCGGGAAGATCATGCGCCGGGTCATAGCCGGCATCTCCAACTTCACCGACGTCGGCGACATCACGACCCTCGCCAACCCCGAGATCGTGGAGCAGATCAAGCACCACGTGCAGAGTGAGAAGCTCTCCCGTGGGCAGCTGCCCCGCGAGCTCACGGCTCAGGAGAAGACGGACATCGAGGCCTTCGGCAAGGCCGAGTAGACAGCGCGGAAGAGGGGATATCGGGGGAGGTCGCACCGTGCGGCCTTCCCCGGTCCCCGCTCCGGGCGGTCGTGAGGGGCGCTCCATTACGGCTCGTCCATGAGCGCCTGCACTCACCGCCGGGAGCGGTGACGGCGCGGGCCGGCATCGGGCAGATGAGACCGCCACCTCGCCCGCCGCGCGGGGGACCGGGCGCGGCCCGGTCCCCCGGCGAGGGCTGAACCCTCGTCAGCTGACGAACGGAGACCCGGTGGGCAGCACCACCCTGCGCCAGGTCGCGTTGACGACGTCGGCGAAGGAGGTGTAGAGCGCCGCGATGGCGGTGAGGATGCCGAGGTATCCCCCCAGGTTGATCAGGCCGTCGGCGCTGGCGCCGAAGGTCTTGACGTTGCCCGTGAACCAGCCCAGGGCGAGGACCACGAAGGTGATGGTCAGCAGGACGAAGACGACCGTGACCGCCTTGGCCGCGCCCAAGGATGCGACGAACATGTAGGCGGTGAAGATGCCCCAGGCCAGCAGGTAGAGCCCGACCCAGCCCAGCCAGGCGTTGGGCGCCCCGCTGATGATGCCGCCCAGGTAGACCTGGACGAGCAGGTAGAAGCTGAGCCAGAAGGCGCCGTAACTGCAGAACGCGGTGCCTGCGAAGGTGTTGCCCCTGCGAAAGGCCCACAGGCCGGCGACGAACTGCCCCAGGCCCCCGAATGCCACCGCCATCGAGAGCGTCGAACCGGTCAACGGCACGATCGAGGCGTTGCCGAACCAACCGGCGTTGACGACCGACAGTATCAGCGTGGTCAGACCGAAACCGGCAAGCCCCAGCGGTGCGGGATCCCCGATCGAGCTCGCTGGGGCGGACGTGGGCGTGGTTACTGCTTGTGCCATCCGTGCTCTCCCTTCATGAGCGCGCCCGTCACGCGCTCCTTGCCGGAGATCATGCTCCAGATTTCGGTGACGTTCAAGACATTTCTGCGGCCGACCTCAGGGCCGGCCTGCCGGCCTCAGGCCATCGCCCGCCGGTACGCGCGGGTAGCCCACCAGATGGCGAGCAGCGCCGCCACCGCCGTGACCGCGAACCCCAGTGCGACGGTGCCGCTGTCGATCGTCCCCGCGGCCAGCTGGCGGGCCGCCTCGACGGCGTAGTACATGGGGTTGGCGTGGCCCACTCCCTGGAGCCAGCCGGGGCCCAGTGAGAGGGGGAGGAGCACGCCGGAGAGCAGGGTGAGGGGCAGCTGCAGCCCGGTGACCACCGCCGCCAGGCTGCCGATCTGCTGGAGGGTGATCCCCAGCGCGGCCGATGCGGCGGAGCACGTCGCGGTCAGCAGCGCCATGAGCACGACGAGCAGGGCGACCCCATCCCAGTGGGCATGGAAGCCGAAGGGGACGGCCACGACCACCACGATGATCGCGGGGACGGCGAAGGTCACGACGTCGCGGCAGACGGTGCCCAGCACCAGCGCCAGCCGGCTCGCCGGTGTCACCCGGAAGCGCTCGATGACGCCCGTCTCCAGCTCGGCGATGACGATCCAGCCCGCGCCCATCCCGGCCCCGAAGGCCATCAGGGCGAGGATGCCGGGCACGAAGACGTCGAGGACGCCGCCGCGGGGGAAGCCGGGACCTCCGGCGAGGGAGGTGAGCAGGGGAGCGAAGAGAGCGAGGTAGAGGAGGGGCACGCTGAGCCCCATGAACACCCAGATCGGCTGGCGGAGGGTCTCCAGCAACCGCCGGCGGGCGAGCAGCGCGGTCTGGAGCAGGAAGCTCATCAGGTCGCCTCGATCGCCTGCGGGTCGGCCGCGTCGCGCAGCGAGCGACCGGTCTCGTGGAGGAAGACGTCGTCCAGGGACGGCTCCTGCAGCGAGACCCCCTCGACGTCCACGCCGCGCCGGCGCAGCCGGTCGAAGATGGCCGCCAGCCCGGTCGTGACCTCGCCGATCTCGATCCGGAGCCCGTCGCCGTCCAGCCGGACCTGGCGCACCAGGGGTTCGCGTTCCAGCTCGCGCGCCAGCTCCGCCGGTTCGGAGGCCCCGGGCCGGGGGGTGATCGTGACCGCGGCCGGATGGCGCCCCTTCAGCTCCCGGGGGGTCCCCTCGGCGACCACCCGGCCCTGGTCGATGATCGCCAGCCGGTCGCTGAGCTGGTCGGCCTCGTCCAGGTAATGGGTGGTGAGCAGGATGCTGGTCCCCGCCTCGCGGAGGCCGCGCAGCTGGTCCCAGAGGTTGGCGCGATTCTGCGGGTCCAGACCCAGCGTGGGCTCGTCGAGAAAGAGCACCTCGGGGCGGTGCACGATGCCGAGAGCCACCTCCAGGCGCCGCCGCTGACCTCCGGAGTAGCTGCGGACGATCCGCCGGCTGAATCCGCGGAGGTCGAGCAGCTCGATCAGCTCCTCGGCGCGGTGGTCGGTCTCCTCCCGTCCCATCCCGTACAGCCGGCCCTGCAGGACGAGGTTCTCGCGCCCCGTCGCCTCGATATCGGCGCCACCGCGTTGACCGACGTAGCCGATCCGGCGCCGCACCCCCGAGGGGTCACGCCGCACGTCCACGCCGGCGACCCACGCGTCCCCGCCATCGGCGGTGAGCAGGGTGGCGAGGATGCGCAGGGCGGTCGTCTTGCCCGCCCCGTTGGGCCCCAGGAAACCGTAGATCTGACCGGCGGGAACGGTGAGGTCGATCCCGCGCAGCGCCTCGACGGAGCCGTGGCGGGAGCGGAAGGATTTGCGCAGCGCGGTCACGCGGACCGCGCTCGCCCCCGCTGCTCCGCTCCGCGCTGCGGCGACGGCAGCCCCCGCGGTCACGCCGGATCCGGCTTGGGGAGCCGGACCTCCAGCTCCATCCCCCGGGTCGTGATCTCGCAGCCGGGGAAGGCGCTCTGGGCGACCAGGGCCCGGAACCGGGCCGGCGAGTACGCCCGCCGGCGCAGGAACCGGGAGAGGATGAGCCGGGTCGTGAAGGCGTTGATGCGGCTCAGGCGCATGGCGCGCACCTCCTCCGCCACGGCGGCGTCGGGGGCGTCCCTGTTCATGTCCTGGATCACGGCCGCCCCGCCTGGACGCAGCACCCGCTGCATCTCGTCGAGGGCGGCGACCGGCTGCTTGAAGTTCTTGAAGGCCGCCTGGCAGACGATCAGGTCGAAGCTGTCGCTGCCGAAGGGCATGGCGGTGACGTCGCCATGCTGGAAGTCGACGCTCACCCCGGCCGCGGCGGCGTTCTCGGTGGCGATCTCCACCATCGTCGTGCTGATGTCCAGGCCGGTCACCCGGAGCGCCCCCGTCCGGGCCATCTCGACGGCGTGATATCCAGGGCCGGGCGCCACCTCGAGCACGGCGGCCCCGGCCGGGAGCCCGGCGGTCAGCCGCGCCGCCTCCCGGCGGTATCCCTCCATCTGGGTCGCCGAGCCGCGCTGGCGCGCGTACCAGCGCGCCTGCCGGCCCTCCATCTCCGGGACCTGGAAGCGCCGGCGCGGGGCGGCGCTCATCGGAAGAGGCTCAGCGGAATGGCGATGGCCTCCGCCAGCAGCACCAGGAAGCCGCCGACACTGACCAGGAGGATGGCGAGGCCGATCGGTGACCCGAAGCCCCACCAGCGGCTGAGGGCCCAGAAGTCATCGTCGTTATCGTGATCGTGGTCGTTCACAGCGGTTCTCCTTGGCGGGCTGAGGACGGATCGGGGGGCTGCCATACTTGCCGCGCGATCCACCCTCGCGGGATGATATCTTAGTAACTAAGCAAGTTGTATGCTAAGCAGATGACCGAGCCAGTGTCAAGCCCCGAGCGCGCCGAGCGGCTCCGCCGCCTGGTCGGGGCGGTGCGCCGCCAGGTGGCCTGGACCGTGCTCCACAACCAGACCATCGCCGACGGGTTGGGGATGGGGGTGACCGATCTCCACTGCGTCAACCTCCTCGACATCGAGGGGCCGATGACGGCCGGCCGCCTGGCCGAGCTGATGGGTCTCACCACCGGCGCCGTGACCGGGGTGCTCGACCGGCTCGAGCGCGCCGGGGTGCTGCGGCGCGAAGCCGACCCCGCCGACCGCCGCCGGGTGGTCGCCCGGCTGGTCCCCGAGGGGATGGAGCGGGTGCGGGCAGCCTATGCCGCGGTCGGCGCCGAGGTCGCGGAGCTCTTCGCCGGGTACGACGACGCCCAGCTCGCCTTCCTCGTCGAGTACACGGAGGGCAACGCCGAGATGACCCGCCGGCTCACCACCGAGATGCGGGCGCGCACCCGGGGGGTGGCCGAGGAGAGCGAGGGCCGCCTCGCGGCTCCGCTCGGAGACGTGAGCGCGGGGCGCCTCGAGGTGGTCGCCAGCGTGGTGCGGATGCGGATCGACTCGGACGCCCAGATGCCCGACCTCTACCGGGCCAGCTTCGAGCGGCGCGCCCCGCGCATCCGGGTGAACGGGGGGGCGGTCAACCTCACCTTCCCCGGCCTCTGGCACGCCGGCGCCGGGCACGGCCAGGTCACGCTCAACGCCACCATTCCCTGGGCGCTGGACATCCGGGGGGGCGCGGCCGACATGGACCTCGAGCTCGCGGCCCTTGCCCTCTCCGAGATGAGCATGAACGGAGGCGCCAGCAAGGTGGACTTCCGGCTCTCCCGCCCGGCGGGCACTGTGCCCCTGCGCATCCGGGGCGGTGCCAGCCGGGTGACCATCCGGCGCCCCGCGGGTGTGCCGGTGCGGGTGCGGGTGAGCGGAGGACTCTCGCGGCTGACCCTCGACGGGCGGCGGTTGGCGTCCAGCGGCGCCGGCAGCGTCCGCGACACCCCGGGGTACGAGACCGCCATCGACCGCTACGAGCTCTCCGTCGAGGGCGGCGCCAGCCGCATCACGGTGCTGCAGGGCTGAGCGGCGCGCAACGCCTCGCCGTGGTGGGGATGATGCGCTATACTAATAAGGTAATTCTGACCTAAACTCCGCGAGCCCTGGCCACGCGGCATCTTCTCGAGGAGCTAGTGGAGGTCCGTCCGTGGCCATCGCGTTCGCCGACCCCGCCGTCACCGCTGCGGAGCTGGTGACGCGCATCGACCGGCTCCGCCGCCAGCGCCGGGCCGTCATCCTGGCCCACAACTATCAGCTGCCCGAGGTCCAGGACGTCGCCGATTACGTGGGCGACTCGCTCAGCCTCTCGCGCCAGGCGGCCGAGACCGACGCCGACGTCATCGTCTTCTGCGGTGTGCATTTCATGGCCGAGACGGCGGCCATCCTCTCCCCCCAGAAGACCGTGCTGCTCCCCGACCTCGAGGCGGGCTGCTCGCTGGCCGACACCATCACGGCGGAGCAGCTGCGCGCCTGGAAGGCCCAGCACCCCGGCGCGGTGGTGGTCTCGTATGTCAACACCTCCGCCGAGGTCAAGGCCGAATCCGACTACTGCTGCACCTCCTCCAACGCCGAGGCGGTGATCCGCGCCATCCCGGAGGGGAAGGAGATCCTCTTCTGCCCGGACATGTTCCTGGGCGCCCACGTGGAGCGGGTCACCGGACGCAAGCTCCACATCTGGATGGGCGAGTGCCACGTCCACGCCGGGATCGACCCCGACGAGCTGGAGGCCACCCGGCGGCGCCACCCCGGCGCCGAGCTGCTCCTCCATCCCGAGTGCGGCTGCACCTCCGCGACGCTCTACCGGCTGGGCAGGGGCGACCTCAAGGGGTCCAGCTGCGTGGTGGCGTCCACCGAGGGGATGGTCCGGCGCGCGACCGAGTCCCCGGCGTCCACCTTCATCGTCGCCACCGAGGTGGGGATCCTCCACCGGATGCAGCTGCTGGCCCCGGGAAAGCGGTTCCTTCCCGCCTCCGAGGACGCGGTCTGCCCCTACATGAAGAGGATCACGCTGGAGAAGGTGGCCGCCTCCCTGGAGCGGATGGCACCCCGGGTGCGCGTGCCCGAGCCGATCGCCTCCCGGGCGCGCCGGGCCCTGGACCGGATGGTCGCCATCGCCCCCTGACCTGGGGCCGCGGGGAGCGCTGTCAGCGCCCCGCCGTCGACGTGCGGGCACCGGCGGTCCGGCCCACCCTCACACCCCGCCGCGGGCGGCGCCGCCCCCGGGCCGGTCGCCGCACCAGCCCCGTCAGCCGGTGCATGGCGGCGGCCAGCTCTCCCATGCCCGCGTCGGCCGCGCGCATCTCGGCCACGCTGCGGGTTCGTTCCGCCTGATAGAGGTGGTAGGTCGTGTAGGCGCTCATCTCGTGATCTCCTCACTGGTCTTCCTGTCTTCTCTTCTCGTTTCCGTATCCGTCATCCCTCGCCGCCGGCCGGCACGGTGGCCGCGAGCTGGCGCTGGGGGTGGGGCTGGGCCGGGGAGGCGTCGGAGAGCGCCCGCCAGCCGGCTGCCGCGGTGAGCAGGAGGGCGATCCCCGCCAGGCCGAAGCTCGCGCGTCCCCCGGCCACCTCGCCCGTGTACCCGATCGCCGGGCTTGTCAGCGGACTGGCGCCGGGCAGGGCCATGGTCCAGATCCCCATGACCCGACCTCGCATGGCGGGGTCGGAGCGCAGCTGGGCGAGGGTGTTGGCCCGCGCGATGAACCAGATCGAGAGGCCGCCGGTCACCACCAGCCCGCCGAAGACGAGCCCGGTGTCGGGCGCGAGCGCGGTGCCCAGGATGGCGAGGCCGGTCAGCACGGCGAGCAGCCGGACCTCGTGGCCTCCCGGCACCGGTCGCGACGAGGCGGCCAGCAGCGCGCCGGCGAAGCCGCCCACTCCGAACGCCGCCATCATCAGCCCGTAGCCGCCCCCGCCGAGGTGGAAGACGCGCGTCGCCAGCAGCGGCAGAGCCACCCCCAGGTTGAAGAGCATCCCCGAGGCCGCGGCCATCAGCACCACCGCCCGCAGCGCGGGGGTTCTCCACACGTAGGCGAGCCCCGCCCGCACCTGGCCGGGCACGGCGCGGGCAGCGGAGGGCCGGGCGGCGCCGGCGCTGCTGGCGTTGCGGGCCAGGCCGCGGTGCAGCACCACCAGGACGAGGAGCGGCGGCAGATAGGAGGCCGCGTTGGCCACGAAACAGGGCGCGATCCCCAGCGTCGCCAGGAAGAGCCCGCCGAAGGCGGGGCCGAGGACCCGAGAGAGGTTGAGGACGACCTCGTTCAGGCTGACCCCGCTGCCCAGGCGCCGACCGCCCACCAGGTCGAGGACGTAGACCTGGCGCGCCGCCTGGTCGGGTGCGCTCACCGCACCGGTGGCGAAGGCGATGACGAAGAGCATCCAGACCCGGACCTCCCCCGTCCAGGTGAGGACGGCCAGGAGGGTCGCGCTGAGGATGAAGAGGCTCTGGGTCACGGTGAGCAGCCGCCGCCGGTCGACCCGGTCGACCAGCGCGCCCGCCCAGGGGCCGCCGAGCAGGACGGGGAGCATGGTGCAGGAGCCGAGCAGCCCGAGGTCGAAGGCGCTCCCGGTCAGCCGGAGCACCAGCCAGGCCTGGGCGACCGACTGCATCATCGTCCCCGAGGCGGAGAGCAGCTGGCTGAGGAACCACCAGCGGAAGGCCGGGGCGTGCAGCGAGCCGAAGGCCTGGCCCAGCGGTGGACGGGAGCTCATATTTCCTACTGATCCGTTATAATCTGCTCGGGAAATATCAACCGTATGAGCGTACCACCGGGCAGCTCCTTGCCTCTATTCCAACTGATCCGTTCTAATGAGCTAGAATGACGGGCGTGGACACCCTCCCCCGAACGCGAACCACCGAGCGCCGTCTGCTCGCCCTCCTGGAGGTCTCCGGACCGCTCACCCGGGCCGAGCTGGCTCGCCTCGCCGGCCTCCCCCCGACCACGATCAGCGGCGTGGCGGCCGAGCTCCTCCGCGACGGCCGGATCGTCGAGGTCGAGGCCGAGCCGGGTGGGGGGCGGGCGGGGCGACCCCCCCGGGCTCTCGCCCTCAGCGCGCCGCCCCGGGTCGTCGCCGTCGTCGGTCTTCGCGATGGCGCCCGCGTCACCCTGGCCAGCGTGGGCGGGGAGTTCCTCGCCGAATGGACCGGGCCCCCAGCGCCCTCCGCCGGCCAGCCCGGTCCGGAGGCGGAGGCCGCGGCCGCGGCCGTCCTGGATGCTGTGGGGAGCGCCGGCATGCCCCGCGAGCTGCTGGCGGCGGCGGTGCTGAGCCTGCCTCGCCCCCGCCCCCACGTCGAGGACGGCGCCGCCTTCGCCGGCCGCGTGGGTGTCCCGCTCATCGCCGAGAACGACGCCAATCTCGGAGCCCTGGGGGAGGCCGCCTTCGGCGCCGGCCGGGGGCTGGACAGCTTCATCTATGTGATGCTCGACCGTGGCGTCGGCGCGGGCCTGGTGTTCGGTGGCCGGCTCCACCGCGGGGCGTCCGGCTTCGCGGGCGAGCTGGCCCATGTCCAGGTCCGCGACCAGGACGAGGGTCCGCTCTGCAAGTGCGGAGGCCGCGGCTGCCTGGGCCGGGTGATGGGCCTCTCCCTCCACGACTTCGTGGACCACGCCTACGCGGAGCGGCTCAGCGTGGCCGAGGTCCTTTCCATGGCCGCGGACCGCGATCCGGGCGTCCGGCGTGCCTTTGCCGACCTCGGCCGCGCCGTCGGACGGCCTCTCGCCGACCTCTGCACCATGCTCGATCCGGCGGCGGTGGTCGTCGACGGGAGCCTGGGGGCGGCCGCGGAACCGGTGATGGCCGGCCTGCGCGAGGCGATCGATCGGCACGCCGCGCCGGTGGTCGCGGAGTCGGTCCGGATCGTGCCTGGACAGCTCGGCGAACGGGCCGAGGTCATGGGTGCGGTGGCTCTGGTCCGGCAGCGCAGTCTCGACGCCCTGTAGCCCGGCCGCGCCGACCCGACGGCTCGGGTTGAGATCGGTGGTGGAGGGCCCGGCCCCGCTATGCTCGGCGCCACGCCGATGCCGGATCACTTTCCCAACCTCTACGAGCGCGAGCGCTGGCGCCGGTGGGGCTATCCCCTCCTCGCCATCGGCATCGTCGGCCTGGTCGTGGGTGCCATCTTCGAGGGCCAGAAGAATGCCAGTGGCGCCAACCTCTTTCTGGTGGTCGCGGCCTGCGGCCTCGGCTTCTCCACCTCGCTCTGGCTGCGGGAGCGCTTCAGCTTCATCCGGCTCGACGAGGGGGAGCTCTACCTGCGCTTCCTCACGGTGAGCACCCGCATCAGCCTGGACGACATCCGCCGGGTCAGGGTCGCCAAGCTCCCCGCCGCCCTCCAGGGCCGGGCCCGTACGCCCCAGAGGCTGGTCGACGCGGACGCGCTGGTCATCCGCCTCCGACACCCCGACGCCGGCAAGCTGCGCCGGATGCTGACCCCCCGCTGTGTCTTCGGTGACGAGCTGGTCATCCCGCTGGGCAACGCCGCCGTCCTCCAGCGGCGCATGGAGGCCGTGCTCTCCCCTCAGGCCGAGTCGCAGGGCAACGGCAGCCGCCCGTCCTCCGCGCGCCGGAGGCGCCGGCGGAAATGACGGACGAGCTTCCCGGCGGAGCGGCGTCCGACCTCCCCGCCGCGGACGGCTCCGCGGAGCCGGTCACCCCCGAGCCGCCCGGGACCGGCGGCGCGGAGCCGGGAGGGTCGTCGCCCTCCGCCGGAGCGCTGGAGGAGGGCGCTCCCACCCTCTCCCGCGCCACCTCCGATCGCCCCCTGGTGAGAGCCGGGCTGCGCGGCTTCCTCGACCTCACCCGGGTCGACGTCGCCCTGGTGATCGGCCTGACGCTGCTCGCCTTCGTGCTCCGCTTCGGCAGTCCCATCCTGCCCAACTTCCTGGGCGGCAACGCGAGCTCGGTTCCGGCCATCCAGATCCTCGGCGTCGGCAGCGCCTACAACAGCGATCCGACCGCCTGCGAGCACGTGCCGATCGGCAACAGGACCATCAAGGCCTGCGGGCAGGTCTTCGACGAGGTCTACTTCCCGACCGACGCCGCCGACGACCTCCACTCCCCGGCGATCAGCTACTTCGACCCCGAGCCGCCGCTGGTGAAGCTGCTGATGACGCCGTCGATCGCGATCTTCGGTTTCAACACCGTGGGCTGGCGGATGACCCAGGTCATCTTCGGAAGCCTGTTCTGTGGGCTCCTGTACCTGATGGCGCTGCGGCTCCGCCGCGACCGCTTCTTCGCCATCGTCGCCTCGCTGCTGGTCTGCCTCGACGGCCTGGCCCTGGTCGAGTCCCGCCTCGGCCTCATCGACATGCCGGCGATCTTCTTCACCGCCCTGGCCTGGTACTTATTCCTGCTCCACTGGCAGGCGCGCACCCATCGCCAGTGGAGGATCACCCTCTACATCCTCGCCGCCGGTCTCGGCCTGGCCTTCGCCGCCAAGCTCACGGCGCTGGCCCCCCTGGTGGTGATCGCCACCCTGGTCCTCTTCCGGGGCCTCGCCCCCTACGCGGCCGTGCAATTCCCCGCGCTGCACCGGCTGGCCGGACCGCGGCGCTTCGAGACGGCGCTGTGGAGGGAGGCGGCGGGGTCGGGGGCGTGGCGTCACTACGGGGCCGCGATGCTGCTGGTGGTGGCGATCTTCTGCGCCAGCTACTCGCGCTATCTGACCATCTCCCACGACGACGTCTACCAGTTCGTCGCCTGCAACCCCAACGTCTCCGGGCTGTCCACCGCCCCAGCGCCCAACGATGTGAAGTACCTGCCGGTCCCGGTGACCACGGTGGACGGCGTCACCGTGCCCAACCCGGTCCAGGCCATCTCCAACATCATCGCCATCAACGAGGCCAGCCTCCGCTACCAGGAGCTGGAGTGCCACGGTCATCCCTACGCGTCGCGCTGGTACACGTGGCCGATCATGGAGCACCCGGTGCTGATGTACTACCAGAGCTCTCCTCTGCTCGACGCGCCCGGCTACACCGGCACCGGCGTGATCACCAACATGGGCAATCCCGCGGTCTGGTGGATCGGCATCCTGGCCCTGCTCTTCTGCGTGTGGCGGATGATGGCGGGCCCCAAGTTACTGAGGGTGGGCATCGGCGCTCTGATGGTGGTCTCGCTCACCACCATGATCATCACGTTCCACGCCGCCGAACCCGGCATCGACTCGGTCACCGGCACGCAACCGGGACCGCTCAATCCGGTGAGCCCGCTCTTCTACGTGGCCTTCGTGGGAGGGATGGGCCTGTTCTGTGCCTGCGCGGCGGTTTTCGCCGTGATCTCGCGGCGCTTCGTGCCCGCCTTCATCGTGCTCGGCTACGTCACCGCGTGGATGATGTGGGTGCCGGGGAACAAGGCGCGGGTGCTCTTCTTCTACCACGCCCTGGGCATGCTGATCTTCCTCGCCCTGGCGCTCGCCTACATGCTCGCCGCCCTGCGCCACGTGCGCTTCTTCGCCGGCGGCCGATGGTGGTCACTGGCTCCGCTCGCCTATGCCGGGGTCGCGGTGGTGGTGGCCGCGTTCATCTTCTTCTACCCGATCTGGACCGCCATCCCGCTGACCAGCCCCGACCAGAACATGCGGCTGTGGGTCGACGCCTGGTAGGGCGGTGGCGCTTGCGCGGGGCCCCGCCCCCCCTGCGGCGCTGATGGTCACCCGGTGAGCGGTCCGGGGAGCGTGGCGCTCCTCCTCCTGCTGGCCGCGCTCGGGGCGGCATCCGGCCTGGCGGTGCTGGGCGCCGTGGCCACGCCGCTGCGGCTCGCCGAGCGGATCGCCATCGCCACGGTCGCCGCCTTCGCGCTGGACGCGGCGGTGTGCTTCGCGCTCAGCCTGGTCCTCGGCCTCGGACCTCTCTCGATCCTGCTCGCCCCCGCCCTGGTGACCGGTGTGGGGTTGCTGCTGGCGCGCCGCATCGGGGTCGATGTCGTGGCCACCTGGCGGACGTCGTGGGAGGACTCCCGTGGCGAGCCGGGGGGCGGGCTGACCCTGGCGGCGGTGGCCATCGTGGCGGCGGTCGTCTTCACCCTGCTCTTCTCGCGGGCGATGTACCAGGACGCGGCCGGCGACCTGGTCACCGGCTACTGGCTCCCCGACTGGGCCCAGCACCTGATCACCGCGTCGAGCTTCGCCATCGGCCACAACCTCCCGCCCCAGAACCCGATCATGAGCGGCACCGCGCTCTACTACCCGTTCCTCCCCGACTTCACCTCGGGGATGCTGATGCGCCTCGGGCTCGCCGACGGGCCGTCGCTCTGGCTGCCCCAGATCTTCCTGGCGGTCGCCCTGGTGGTGCTGGTGGTCAGCCTCGCCGAGCGCCTCGGCGCGCGCCGCTCGGTGGGCGTCCTCGCCGTCGTGATCTGCTTCCTGGGCGGCGGCCTGGGTTTCATCGGCGCCTTCCACGACGCCTGCACCGACGCCGGGTATCCGTCCGCCGAATGCAGCGCCGGCTACGTCATCAGCCATCCGGTGACCGGGGTCGGCATCACCGCACGCACCCTGCACGCAATTCCCGGGGTGGTCGCCGACCAGCCCACCAGCTTCGATGGGATGACCTCCAATCCCAGCTCGCCGAGTTCCGTCTTCTCCAACCAGGAGTGGTACACGCCGCTGTTCGCCTGGTGGCTTCCCCAGCGGACCCTGATGGAGGGGTTCGACGTGGTCCTGGCCTCCCTGGTGCTGCTCTTCGCCGCCTTCGAGCGCGCTCGCGCGCGCCTCGTCGACGTCGTCATCGCCGGGGTCCTGGCCGGGCTGCTCCCCGTGATCCACGTGCAGAGCCTCTTCGCCCTGGTGATCATCACCGTGGGTCTGGCTGCATTCCGATGGCGACGGGCCTGGCTGCTCTTCGCGGGGGTGGCCGCCGTCATCGCCGCCCCACGCCTGGTCGAGCTGCTGCTGGCGCCCCACGGCGCGGCCGCGCTCGGCAACCAGTACCCGTGGTTCGAGCCGGGCTGGGCGTCGGGGGCGATCAACAGCGCGTCGCTCGGTCACACGATCACCCCGGGGGTGGTGGGGACGGTGATCGTCGACGGCCTGCGCCTCCCCTTCAGCGGGACGTTCTGGGAGTTCTGGCTGGTGAACCTCGGCATCGCTGCGCCGCTCAGCCTGGCCGCGGTACTGCTGTGGGCGGCGCGCCGCTGGGGAGGGGGCGCCCTCGGCGGCGTGGCCGCCCGGCTGCTGAGCGTCTTCCCACCAGCGCTCCTCCGCTTCTTCCTGGCCAGCATCCCGGTCTTCGTGCTCTGCAACGTCGTCGTCCTCCAGAGCTGGGACTGGGACAACACCAAGCTGCTCGTCTACTGGTATCTGGGGTTCGCCCTGGCGGTGTCGGCGATCACCGTCCATCTCTGGGCCGGGTTCTGGCGGCGCATCCTGGCCGTCCTCCTCGCCGGCAGCGTGCTCGCCACCGGGACCCTGGCGGTGCTCCGGCTCCTGCCCTGGACGCCGCCGGCCGCGTCGGTGACCGGCCCCTACATCGTCGAGTCGGCGTCGGAGGTCCAGCTCGCCACCGCCATCGACTCCCGCACCGCCCCCGACGCGGTGTTCCTCATCTCGGGGGGCACCGACGACTACTTCAACCCGGTGCCGCTGCTCACCGGCCGGCCGGTGGTGATCGACTACTACCCCTGGCTGTGGAGCTACGGGCTGGACTACGGCCAGCGCCTCGACGACGTGGAGATTGCCATGCAAGGCTGCGGCTCCACCACGCTGGCCGGGTGCCCCGCGATCCTCGACGTGCTCCACCGCTACGGCGTCAGCTACGTCGAGGTCGACCAGACGTTCCCGCCGGGCGGCGTCATCTGGTGGGGACAGCAGCACCTCCCGGTGGTGGCGAGGGCACCGGGTATCACCGTCTACAACGTGCGCGGCTACTCGTGAGCGTACCGATCGTGGACGCCCATGTCCACGTCCTCCCCGAGAGGGTGCACCGCGAGGCAGGCCCGGTGGCCGCCGCCGACCCCTGGTTTGCCGTCTGCCACGCGGGCGGGCGGCGCCTCGCCTCGGAGCACGACCTCCTGGGCTATCTGGACGCCGAGGCCGTCGACCGCGCCGTGGTCTTCACCTGGCCGTTCGCCGACCCCCGGCTCTGCGCCGAGGCCAACGACTTCGCAGCCCAGCTCCAGCGGCGCCACCCCGACCGGGTGGTGGGCTGCGCCGTCGTCCAGCCCGGCGACCCCGGCGCTGCCGCCGAGCTCCGCCGCTGCGCCCGGCTGGGGCTGCGCGGGGTCGGAGAGCTGAACGCCGATGCTCAGGGTTTCACGCTCGAGGGCGACCTGCTGCCCGGGCTGGCGGCGGTGTCGGTCGAGCTCGACCTGCCCTGGACCGTCCACTGCAGCGAGCCGGTGGGCCACGTCTACCCGGGCAAGGGGACGGCCACCCCGGACCGCCTGGTCCACCTGGCGGAGCGCACCCCGGGCCTGCGCCTGGTTGCCGCCCACCTCGGCGGGGGCCTGCCCCTCTATGCGCACATGCCCGAGGTCGCCGAGCTGTGCGCGCGGCTGTGGTTCGACACCGCCGCCCTGCCCCATCTGTACCGCCCCAGCGCGCTCCGCGACGCCGTCTCCCTGATCGGCGCCGAACGGGTCGTGCTCGGCACCGACTTCCCCCTGCTCGGGATGAGCCGCTACCGGCGCTTCCTCGACCGCGCCGGCCTCGACGACGCGGAGCGTGACCTGGTCGTGGGCGGGAGTGCTGCCGCGGTGTGGCGCTGGTGACCCTGCCGGCTCAGCGCCCGCCGGTGACGTCGAGGATGGCCCCTGTCGTGTAGGGGGAATCGCTGCCGAGAAGCCAGACGATCGCCGCGGCCACCTCCTCGGCGCGGCCGGCCCGCTGCATCGGGATGAGCCCGGCCAGCCGTGCTGCACGGTCCGGCTGGCCACCGCTGGCGTGGATCTCGGTGTCGACGATGCCCGGGCGCACGGCATTGACCCGGATCCCCTCCGTGGCGACCTCCCGGGCCAGCCCGAGGGTGAAGGAGTCCACCGCTCCCTTGCTCGCCGCGTAATCGACGTACTCCCCCGCCGAGCCCAGCCGGCTGGCGGCGGAGGAGACGGTCACGATCGCGCCGCCCCCGCCTCCGTGGCGGGACGACATTCGGAGGACGGCCTCGCGGGCGGTGAGCATCACCCCCAGCACGTTGACTTCCAGCATGCGGCGCATCCGCTCGGCATCCATCTCGTCGAGTCGCGCCTGGCGGTCGACGATCCCCGCATTGGCGACGGCCGCTGTCAGTGGACCCATCTCGGCGGCGGCGGCGAAGAGCGCGACGACGTCGGCCTCGACGGCGACGTCAGCGCGGACGGCGCGCCCGCCGATGTCATGCGCCACGCCCTCCGCCGCGTCGGCGTCGGCGCGCCAGGAGACGCACACCCGCCAGCCCTCGGCGGCCGCGCGCCGGGCGGTGGCGGCGCCGATGCCGCGCCCGCCGCCGGTGACGACGCAGACACCGCGCTCCACGCGCTCCACCACGGCCGCTCAGGCCGCGGCCTGCTGCTTGACCTCGGCGACGAGCTTGGTCAGGGAGTCCTTGGCATCGCCGAACAGCATCAGGGTGTTGTCGTGGTAGAAGAGCTCGTTCTCGATGCCCGCGAAACCGGGCCGCATGCTCCGCTTCAGCACCACCACCGTCTTGGCCTGGTCGGCGCGCAGGATGGGCATGCCGTAGATGGGGCTGGAGGGGTCGTTGAGCGCGGCGGGGTTGACCACGTCGTTGGCCCCGATCACCACCGCCACGTCGGTGCGCGGGAACTCCGGGTTGACCTGGTCCATCTCCTTGAGCTCGTCATAGGGGACGTCGGCCTCGGCGAGCAGGACGTTCATGTGCCCCGGCATCCGGCCGGCGACCGGGTGGATGGCGTAGAGCACCCGCACCCCGCGCCGCTTGAGCTGGTCGGCGAGCTCCTTCACCTCGTACTGGGCCCGGGCCACGGCCAGACCGTAGCCGGGGACGAAGATGACCTGCTGGGAGTAGGCGAGCAGCACGGCGAGGTCCTCGACGCTGGTCGGGCGGACGCTCTTGCCGGCGAGCGCGGCTCCCTCCGGCCCCGCCTCCGCCGTCTTGCCGAAGGCGCCGAAGAGGACGTTGGCGAGCGAGCGGTTCATGGCCCGGCTCATCAGCAGGGTGAGGATCGAGCCCGAGGCACCCACCAGGGCACCGGCCACCACCAGGGCGTAGTTGCCGATCACGAACCCGGTCACGGCCGCCGCCGTGCCGGTGAACGAGTTCAAGAGCGAGATGATCACCGGCATGTCGGCACCGCCCACCGGCAGCACGGCCATGATCCCGAGCAGGAGGGCGCCGGCGACGAAGGCGATCACCAGGTCGGTGTTGCCCCCGCCGATGGTGATCGCGACGGCGAGCCCGACCAGGGCGCCCAGCACCAGGCCGTTGATCTCGTGCTGGAGCGGCCAGGTGATGGGCGTTCCCCGCATCCACTCCTGGAGCTTGGCGAAGGCGATCAGGCTGCCGCTGAAGCTGATGCCACCGATCAGGCAGCTGAGCAGGATGGTCACCGAGTCGATGACGGTCAGGCTCTGGTGGGCGGCGGTGATGCCGTGGTAGTCGCCGAGGGCGATCAGCGCCGCGGCACCGGCGCCCATGCCGTTGAAGAGCGCCACCATCTGGGGCATCGCCGTCATCGCCACCCGGCGCGAGGCGATCACCCCGATCAGGCCGCCGACCACCACCGCCGGGATGATGTACTGCCAGCCGCTGTGGAAGTCGCCGAGGGTGATCCCGATGGCGACCAGCATGCCGGCCCCGGCCACGCGGTTGCCCATGTGGGCGGTCCGCGGCGAGGTCAGCATCTTGATACCGCGGATGAAGCAGACGATGGCGACCAGGTAGCCGAGGATGACCCAGTCGGGGGGCAGGCTCACCGACATCAGGCCTTCTCCTCGGGGGGCGCGGACGCCGGTGGCGGCTCTGCGCCCGGGCGCGCCGGCGGCTTGCCGCTGCCCTTGAACATGCCGAGCATGCGGTCGGTGACCACCCAGCCGCCGACCACGTTGAGGGTGCCGAGGAAGATGGCGGCGACCGCGATCACCGCGGCCAGGGTGCCGTGGACGGTGGCGGCGATGGTGATCGCCCCGATCACCACGATGCCGTGGATGAAGTTGGTCCCCGACATCAGCGGGGTGTGGAGCAGCGAGGGCACCTTGCTGATCAGCTCGATGCCCAGGAAGACGGCGAGCACGAAGATGAAGAACCCGATCAGGACGAGGTCGGTCTGGGACATGGGGCTCCTAGGCGGCCGGCTCGGTCCGGGGGGCGGCGGCACCGCGCAGCACGCGCTGATGCACGACGCAGGTGGCGCCGAGGATCTCGTCGTCCAGGTCGTCGCGCACCTTGCCGTCGCGAACCAGGTGCTGCACGAAGCGGGCGATGTTGCCCGCGTAGAGCTGGCTGGTGTCGGTCGCCATCCGGCTGGCCAGGTCGGTCTGGCCGCAGATCCGCACCCCGGAGACCTCCACCTCGTCTCCGGGCTTGGTCAGCTCGCAGTTGCCGCCCCCCTCGGCGGCGAGATCGACGATCACCGAGCCGGGGCGCATTCCCGCCACCATCTCGGCGCTGATCAGCTTGGGTGCGTCCCGGCCGGCGATCAGCGCGGTGGTGATCACGCAGTCGGCCTCGGCGACGTGGTGGCTGAGGACCTCGCGCTCGCGCTCCTCGGCCTCGCCGCTCAGCTGGGCGGCGTAGCCGGTACCGGTCTCCTTGGCCTCCACGCCCACGTCGACGAAGCGGGCGCCCAGGCTCTCCACCTGCTCGCGGACCACGGGGCGGACGTCGAAGGCCTCGACCACAGCGCCCAGGCGCCGGGCGGTGGCGATCGCCTGCAGGCCGGCCACGCCGGCGCCCACCACCAGCACCCGGGCCGGTCGCACCGTCCCCGCCGCGGTCATCAGCAGGGGCATGAAGCGGGGCAGCCGGACGGCCGCCATCAGCACGCCGTGGTAGCCGGCCGCGGTCGCCATCGAGGAGAGCACGTCCATCTCCTGGGCGCGCGTGATCCGGGGAAGCAGCTCCAGGCTGTGGACGTCGACCCCGCGCCCGGCGAGCTTCTCCAGGAGGGGCAGGTTGGAGGTCGCCCGGAGCAGGCCCACCAGGGTGGTGCCCATGGCCAGGGCCGCGATCTCCTCGTCCGACGGGGCCCCGACGTGAAGGACCAGCTCGGCGCCCCCGAGCAGCTCGCCCAAGCCCGCCTCGACCGTCGCGCCCGCCTCTGTGTAGGCGGCGTCCGCGTAGCCGGCGAGCTCGCCCGCCCCTGCCTCCACCGCCACGGCGAGCCCGGCGCGGAGCAGGGGTCGCAGCGATGCGGGCACCAGCGCCACCCGGCGCTCTCCGGGCTGGCGCTCGCGGGGGACCGCGATCCGGAGCGGAGCCGACCCCGTGCCGTCGGAGGCCTCGGTCATCGCGGTGCATGGTAGCGGCGGGGGCCGGGGTCCTGCCGCCGGGGCGGCATCGCCCCGTGATCCGGGACCGGCTAGGCGGTGGCGAGGCGGTCGGGTGTGGTGCTGCCCTCGTGGGGCCCCGCCGGCGGGCCCTCGACGACCGGCGCCGCGCGGTGGCCACGGATGCCCGTCGCCGCCGACCACACCGGCGGGACGTGCTGGGGGGTGCGGGTGACGTCCCCGCACGCATAGCACCGGCTGACCACCTCCTCGGACGTGGCCGCCACCACGCGGGACTCGTGTCCGCAGGCGACGCAAACGGTCAGGCGCGTGGAGATCAGCTTCGTCCCAGCCATGGTGGTGCAGCCTCGCCACGTACGGCCCAGCCGAGTCTCGTGGAGTCACTCGGCGCATTTCCAAGCCTACGCGCACCGCCCGGCGTTGTCAGGCCCGGCTGCAGATTCGTCTCCGTGCTTCCGGCTGGAATACTGGGGGTGGCATGTTCACCCCCCAGACGCTCGAGGTCGTCATGGTGTCCTTCGAGGGCCCGGACCGCTACAGCCTCGCCGGGGGGCTGGGTGTCCGCGCCCGGGAGATGACCCGGGCCTTCGCCGCGGCGGGCTACGCGACCACGCTGGTCTTCG
This sequence comes from uncultured Actinomycetes bacterium, assembly GCA_964508345.1. Lineage (GTDB taxonomy): Bacteria > Chloroflexota > Dormibacteria > Aeolococcales > Aeolococcaceae > Changshengia. The sequence goes on from CAZDTK010000004.1 coordinate 30,069, forward strand.
TCGGCGACCCCGAGCTTCCGGCGGAGGAGACCTCGGAGGGGGTGCGCCTGATGCGCTGGTGCCAGGAGGTGAGCCGGCACTGCCCGAGCGGTGTCTACCAGGGCGAACGGGCCAAGCTGGACGCGCTCGACACGAGCCTGCCCGACGCCCTGATCGAGCGCGTGATCGCCCCCGCGGTCGGACGTCACCGGGTGGTCGCCGTGCTCTGCGAGGAGTGGCACACCGCCTCCTTCTGCCGCCGGCTCAGTGATCGGCTCCATGCCATGGGGCTGCGCCGTCACGTGGTGCTGGTCTGGAACGCCAACAACCGCTTCGGGTGGGAGGAGATCGACTGGCGGGCGCTCGGCTACGTGGCCTCGACGACGACGGTGAGCCGTTACATGAAGCAGCTGATGCTCGGCTGCGGTGTCAACCCGGTGGTGGTCCCCAACGGCATCCCGCTGAGCGCCCTGCAGGCTCCGGACGCGAGCGCGGCGGCGGCGATCAGGAGCGCCGCGGCGACGCCCTGCCTCGCCTTCAAGATTGGGCGCTTCACCCCGGACAAGCGCTGGATCCAGGCCGTCGACGCCATCGCCGAGCTGCGCGCAGAGGGCCTGCCCGCCCGCCTCCTGATGCGTGGCGGCATCGAGCCCCACGGGGCCGAGGTGCTGGGGCGGGCCCGCCAGCACGGGCTCGCGGTCTGCGACTGGTTCGAGCCGGTCGACGACTCGGGTGGGGTGGTCCGGGCGCTGGTCGAGAGCCGCGGTGCCGCGGTCGTCAACCTCTGCCGCTTCCTCCCCGAGGCCGTGCTGCCCGAGATCGACCTGGCCGCCACCGCCGTGCTCGCCAACTCCGGCCACGAGCCGTTCGGCCTGGTCGGCCTGGAGGCGATGGCAGCGGGCGGGGTTGCCGTGGTCGGTTCCACCGGCGAGGAGTACGCCCGCCCCTACGGCAACGCCATCGTCGTCGAGAGCGAGGACGGCGCCGAGGTGGCGGCCGCCCTGCGCGGGCTGGTCGACCGCCCCGCCCTGGCCCGCCGGCTGCGGCGCACCGCCCGGCGCGACGCTCGCGACTTCGCCTGGCCCGCCGTGCTCGAGGGGCTGCTCGAGCGCCTCCGCTACATGTCCGTCCACCAGCAGGCGCTGAGCCCCGACGGCCCCGCGAGCCCCCGGCGGCGGAGCCCCGCCGCCCGCGGCGGCGGAGAGCGCCGGGCGGGCGCCACCGCCCATCCGCTGTCCTCGAGGCTATAGGCTGACGGCGATGGAGGAGGAGCGCCGCGCCGGGGACCTCGGCCTCGAGGAGTCGGAGTTCGCGCCCCTGGTCGCGGACCTCACCCCCGGACTGGTGGACGCCCTCTGCGAGGCCCTGGTCCTCTTTCCCGAAGCCCTCGACGAGGTCGGCACGTGACTGCCGCGCGGCCGCTCCAGGCTGCCGACCTGAGCCTGATCCACCTGGTCGCGGCCCGCCGCCGGGGCGAGCCCGTCCCATCCCTCGACCCCCGCACCCTCGAGGCGGTGGTCGACGAGCTCAGCGAGGATCCCGGCGCGCCGCGGACCGTCTTCGAGCGCGGCGCGCGGCTGGCGGCGGCGGTGGCCGGCGCCATCCCCGGGCCCCTCGGCCGCCAGGTGGCGCTGCTCGCGCTGCTCTGCCAGCTCCGCCTCGACGGCTACCAGCTCACCGCCCCTCAGGGGGTGCTGGCGGCCATGGTGGCAGCGGTGGCGGCGAGGCCGCAGGACACCGCCGGGCTGTCCCGATGGCTGGAGGACCGGGCCATGCCGGGCGCCTCGACCCGATCGGGAGTGGGCTGGTGAAGGCTGTCGTGATGGCGGGCGGCGAGGGCACCCGGCTCCGGCCGCTGAGCAGCCAGCTGCCCAAGCCGATGGTGCCGGTGGTGGGCACCCCGGTGATCGAGCACAACCTGCGCCTGCTCCGCGATCACGGCATCACCGAGGTGGTGGTCACCCTCCACTACCTGGGCGCCGATATCCGCAACCGGCTCGGCGACGGCTCCGACCTCGAGATGGTCATCGACTACGTGGTCGAGGACCGCCCCCTGGGAACGGCCGGCAGCGTCCGCAACGCGGCCCACCTGCTCGACGGCACCTTCCTCATCATCAGCGGCGACTGTCTCACCGACATCGATCTCTCGCGTGTGATCTCCGACCATCGCGAGCGCGGGGCGCTGGCATCGATCGTGCTCACCTCGGTGCCCAACCCCCTCGAGTACGGGGTGGTGATCACCCGGCCGGACCAGCGCGTGGAGCGCTTCCTGGAGAAGCCCTCGTGGGGCGAGGTCTTCTCGGATCAGGTGAACACCGGGATCTACGTGGTCGAGCGCGAGGTGCTGGACCGGATCGAGCCGGGGCAGAGCGTCGACTGGTCGCAGGACGTCTTCCCCGCCATGCTCCGCGACGGCGAGGCGCTCTTCGGCTTCGTCGCCGATGGCTACTGGTGCGACATCGGCAACATCCCCTCCTTCCTCCAGGCCAATTGGGACGCGCTCGAGGGCCGGGTGCACTGCCACATCAGCGGTCACCGCGACGGCGACGTCTGGACCGGAGCCGACGTGGAGCTGGGTCTGGGAGCGGTCGTCGAGGGACCGGCCTACCTCGGTGACGAGGTCAAGCTCAAGGCGGGGACCCACGTCACCGGTCCGGTCATCATCGACAAGTACTCGGTCGTCGACGACGACGCGATGGTCGCCAACTCGGTGATCTGGCCGCATGCCTACATCGGCGAGGGCTGCCGGATCTCGGCGGCGGTGATCGGCCGCGGCGTCACCATCAAGAACAACAGCCTGGTGGAAGAGGGCGCGGTGATCGGCGACGACTGCGTGATCGGCCAGGGATCCAGGATCCAAGCGGGGGTCCGGATCTGGCCGCACAAGGAGATCGAGCCGGGCGCCAACGTCCACGAATCCGTGGTCTGGGCGGGGGAGTGGCGCCGGGGCCTCTTCTCCTCGTGGGGGATGACCGGGCTGATCAACGTCGAGCTGACCCCGGAGTTCGGCGCCCGCCTGGGCGCAGCCTTCGCCGCCACCCTTCCCCGCGGCGCTGCCATCGCGGTGGCCCGCGACCACGCTCGCAGCTCCCGGATGATCAAGCGGGCGATCGTCTCGGGGATCGTGAGCGGCGGCGCCCAGGTCCGCGACCTCGACGAGCTGCCGGTGCCGGTCACCCAGTTCGCCACCCGCTACGGGCGGGCCGAGGCCGGCATGCACGTCCTGGTCTCGCCCCTCGACCAGCGCTCGGCGGACATCCGCTTCTTCGATCGCGACGGTCTGCCCATCGACAAGCGGGCGGAGCGGCGCCTCGAGAACCTCTACTTCCGCGAGGACTTCCGGCGCGCCGCCTTCTACGAGATGGGTGACATCGAGGAGCACTTCACGGCGCTACCCGACTACATCGAGCACCTCCTCGGCAACGTCGACGCCGAGGCCGTCCGGGCCGCCCATTTCCGCCTGGTCATCGACTATGACTACAGCCAGGCCTCGCAGGTCCTGCCCGAGGTGCTGCACCGGCTCGGGGTGACCACCGTGCCGCTCAACGCGGGCGTCGCCGAGGGGCCGCGGCATCGCACCGTCCCCGAGGAGACGGCGCTGATAACGCGGACCGTTCAGGCCGATCTTGGCTGCCTCTTCAACGCCACCGGGGAGCGGCTCAGCGTCATCGACGACCAGGGCAGCGTGGTCGGCGCCTACCAGCTCTTCGGCCTGCTCGCCCGCTGGTGGTCGCACCGCGGGGTCATGCTGGCGCCGGCCAGCTCCCCTCACTGGGTGCGCGGCGTCGTGGAGGAGCAGGGCTCCCGCTTCACCCCCACCATCGGTGAGCCGAACCACGTGCTTCGCGCCGCGGCCTCGCCGGATGCGGCCCTCGCCACCGACGGCGAGGGCGGGTTCGTCTGGCCCAACTTCCTGGGCGCCTTCGACGGCATGTACACGCTGGTCAAGCTGCTGGAGCTGCGCGCCGTGGACGGCGAGCTGCTCTCGGCGGCGACCGCCCGTCTCCCCCGGGCCGCCTACCTCACCGCCACCGAGTTCGTCCCCTGGGAGGCCAAGGGCCGGGTGATGCGGGCGCTCCTCGAGGATCATCGCGACCAGTCCGTCGACCTGGTGGACGGCATCAAGGTGTTCGTGGACGACGGCTTCGTGCTGGTCCGGCCCGACCCTGACGAGCCGGCCTGCCACATCGTGGCCTCGGTCGGCGACGAGGCGCGCGCGCGGAGCCTGCTCGAGGAGTACACGCTGCGGGTGCGCGAGGCCCGGGGCGACGGCGCGCCGATGGCGGTCGACGTGGCCGGGACCGCGACGCCCGAACGCACCCGCACGACCGCATAGCCCCACGTCGCCCCTCGGCGTGATGATCGCCGGAGCGCGCGCGCTCTGCCCACCTGCCCGTGGCCGCCAGTCGCGGGTGGACGTCAGTCGAGCAGAGCCGCCCCGGCGGCGAGCGCGGCGTCGAGCACGCCGGCCCCCAGCTCCGTGAGCAGGAGCGGTGCCCGCGGTTCGGCCGCGGTTGGCCCCAGCGACCGCTGCCATCTCCCGACGTCGTGCCAGGCTCCCAGCTTCCGCCCCGCCCCGCGGTACACGCCCGAGAGGGTGAAGCCCATGCGCTCGTGCAGGGCCACGCTGCCCGGATTCGGCAGGGCTATGGTGGCGAAGGCCTGCCCGAATCCCTGGGACGACAGGATCCGCAGCAGCGCCGTGTAGAGGGCGCGCCCGACGCCGCGGCGTCGCTCCCCCTCGGCCACGTAGACACTGGTCTCGACCGACCACGCGTAGGCCGCACGCGCAGCGAAGCGCCCCGCATAGGCGTAGCCGGCGACCGCCTCCTGGTGGCACGCCACCAGCCAGGGATGGGCGGGGTAGCGCTCGGTGATCCGCGCCGCCATGGCCTCGACGGTGGGAACGGCGTACTCGAAGGAGATGGACGTCAACTCGACGATCGGAGCGTAGACGGCCCTGACCCCGGGCGCATCGGCCGCTGTCGCGATGCGAAGGAGCATCTCTGCCCCGCCAGCTTACCGGCCGCCCGGCTCCCGGCGTCCCGGCCGCCCTCCGCGTCGCCGGTCACGCGCGCCCGGCCCGGCGCTCCCGAGAGGCGGGGTCCTGGCGGTAGAAGTCGCGGAGGACGGCGTACAGCGCCGGCTTCTCCCGCTCCATCCGGAGCGGGATGTCGAAGAAGACCTCGGTCACCACCGCGAAGAACTCGCCCGGGTTGACCGCGCCGTAGGGGTCGAGCAGATCGCCGCCGGTCCCGTCGCGCAACGCGTCGTACTCGGCGTTGCAGATCGCCACCCATCGCTGGTACTCCGCATGCGACTCGAGGGGCGGGGTTCCGTCGACGGAGCCGGCCAGCATGTCGAGCTTGTGGGCGAACTCGTGGTACACGACGTTGTGCCCCTCCTCGGGATGGCGCGCCTGGGCGATCGCGGAGTCCCAGGCGATCAGGACCGGGCCACGCGGGTCCGCCTCGCCGATGATGGCCAGGGGTTGGTCGCTGAAGATGCCGCCGCCCACATGCCGGTCGCCGTCGAGGACGACGGTGGTGGGCGAGACGATGATCGAGGTGACCCGGTGGTAGTAGTCGTAGTCCAGCCCCAGTATCAGCATGCCCGCCAGCGCGCTGATCACCACCCGCATGTCGTCGGTGAGCTGAAAGCGGTTGGACGCCTCCCACAGCTTGTCGACCAGGAGGAGGCGGACGAAGGCCTCGAGGCGCTCCCGCTCGCCGCCGTCGAGGAGGGACCAGTGGGCGACGTTCCAGCTCAGGAGATTCCGCCACGCTTCGGGAAACGGCTGGGCCAGCGCCCGCCGGCGCCGGCCTCGGCGGGTGAGGGGCATGCTCCTCCCACTCCTCTCAGGACCTGCCCGCTACGGGACCGCGGTGCCCGCCAGCTCGCGGTCCACCACCTCGGCGAGGCCGCGGATCATGGCCGCCGACGAGTTGGGCATGGCGATGCGGCGCAGCCGCAGCCCGCATTCGGCCGCCTGCTCGCCGGCCGCGACGTCGATGTCGTAGAGGGTCTCCAGGTGGTCGGAGACGAACTGGACCGGCGCGACGAGGACCTCCGTCGCTCCCGCCGCAGACAGCTCGGGGAGGATGTCGAGCAGGTCGGGCTTGAGCCATTCGGCGGGAGTGTGGCCCGCGCTCTGCCAGGCGAACCGCCAGCTCCCCTCGGGGAGATGGAGCCGGTCGACCACCGCGCCCACCGTCTCGTGGAGCTGGTCGATGTAGCCCGGGTCACGCTCGATCACGCTGCGCGGAAGGCTGTGGGCGGTGAAGAGGATCGTCACCAGGGGGAGCGGTGGGGTGGCGGCCATCGCCTCGGCGACCCGGTCGCTCAGACCCTCGATCCATCCCGGCACGGTGTGCCAGGCTCCCGCCACGGCCATCTCGAGGCCAGGGTGGCGGCCGCGCGCCCGTTCGACCTCGCGCTCGTACCCGGAGAGGATGAGGCGGGAGTACTGCGGGGCGAGCACGATGCCGAGGATCCGGGTGATCCCGTGCGCCACCATGGCGTCGATGGCGTCGGCGATCCAGGGCGCCGAGTGCTGCATCCCGACCGACACCCGGAAGGCCCCGGGGCCGTGACGCTCGGTGAGCAGCCGCTCCAGCCCATCCGCCTGATCGGCGGTGATGTCGAGGAGCGGTGAGCGTCCGATCCTCTGGAAGCGACGCTCGAACTCCGCGACCAGCTCCGGGTCCGGCTCGCTGCCGCCGCGCACGCTGCGCAGGTAGGCGGGGACCTGCTCCGCGGTGACCGCCGAGCCGAAGGTGAGCAGCAGGATCCCGGTGGGCGTGGTCATCAGCGGGCCGTCTCCTCGTGGACCAGCTCGACGACCCGGCGCAGGGTGGCGGGATCCGTGTCGGGGAGGACACCGTGGCCGAGGTTGAAGACATGGCCCGCGCGGCCCCCCGCCTCGGCGAGCACCCTCCGGGTCTCGCGCTCCACAACCGGCCAGCCGGCCAGCGCCACGGTGGGGTCGAGGTTGCCCTGGATGCCCAGGCCGGGTCCGATCCGCCGCCACGCGTCGTCGAGGGGGAGGCGCCAGTCGACGGAGACGGCGTCGCTTCCGGCCGATGCCATGGCCTCCAGCAGGTGGGAGCAGCCGGTCCCGAAGTAGATCCGGGGAACCCCGGTGGCGGCCACGCCGGCGAAGATCCGCTGGACGAAGGGCAGCACCCGGGCCTCGTAGTCGCGCCGGCTCAGGGCACCGACCCACGAGTCGAAGAGCTGCAGCACGTCCACCCCCGCGCTCACCTGGGCGCGCAGGTAGCGCACCGTCACCTCGGCCAGCTTCTCCATCAGCCGGTCCCAGAGCTCGGGCTCGGAGTGCATCAGCGCCTTGCTGCGGGCGTAGTCGCGCGAGGGGTGGCCCTCGATGAGGTAGGAGGCGACGGTGAAGGGGGCCCCGGCGAAGCCGATCACCGCGGCTCTGCCGCCGAGGTCGTGCCGGATCCCGCGGATGGCGGCGAAGAGGTCAGGGGTGGCCTCCTCGGCGGATTCGACCACCACCAGGCGGGCGATGTCCGCCGCCGAGCGCAGCGGCTCGTGGATGATCGGCCCCAGGCCGGGGTCGATCGAGAAGGGCACGCCCATCCCGACCAGGGGCAGCATGATGTCGGCGTAGAGGACGGCCGCGTCGACGCCCAGCTCATCGACCGGCATCAGGGTCACCAGGGCGCACAGCTCCGGGGTGCGGGTGATGGTGAGGATGTCGTAGCGCTCGCGCAGCTCGCGGTAGGCGGCGAGCGACCGACCCGCCTGACGCATGAACCAGACCGGGGTCCTGTCCGCCGGCTGGCGGCGGAGCGTGGCGATCATGCGCTCCCGGCCGTGCATGGGCGGCGGGCTGGGCACCCGGCCCTCGGGTTGCGCGTCGGCGGCGGCGGTGGACATCAGGCTCAATCGACCCCGATGTCGAAGGCGGCGGTCTCGTCGCCGCGGCCGTAGGAGCGGATCGCCATATGGGTGTCGGTGCGGACGATGCCGGGCAGCTCGGCGATGTGCTGGGTGACCACGGTGGCCAGGGCGTCCAGGTCCTGCACCCGGACCACGCAGATGAAATCGGCGGATCCGGTGGTGGTGTAGACCTCGGCGATTCCCTCGGTGTCGGCCAGGGCCGGGCCGAGGCGCCCGACCGCGCCCGGCTCGCACACGATGAAGAGGAATGCGGTGAGCATCCGGCGATGGTACTCACCTATCGCGCCGTTCGTCCGAGGCGCGGCTGCCCGGTGCCCGTCGAGGGCCGCGCCCCCGTCATCGCCGTCACGACCGGTGACACCGGCGTTACGGGGCGGGACGCTCTTCGCGTGGGAGAGCATCATGCGTTCGAGATGACGGAACAGCTTGTCTGCGTGAGCTGCTGGCGGTGGTACGACGGGCGCACCGTCTGCCCCAACTGCAGGGTCCCGCTGGTGGACCCGGGGACCGGGCACCCGGTCGCCGCCCCCGCCCCGCCCGCTCCACCGCCCGGCGCGGTCGCCCCGCCGCCGCCCCCCGCCTGGACCGGATCGCCTGTGCCGGTCTCGTCGGGGGCCGACTTCGCCGATCCGCTCCCCCCGGTCTCCGGCTATCCGAGCGGCACGCCGCTCGACGCTCCGACCCGCATCGAGATGCGTGGATTCCTGGCCGGTGAGGGGTCCGAGGCACCTCCGCACGCAGGCCCGCTGCAGACCCGCATGTCCCCGCCCCCACCCCCGGTGGAGGGGCTGATCCCACCTCTCTCCCCGCCCCCGCCCGCCGCGTCGCCGGGTGTCGGCAACCCGCCCGCAGCTGCCGACCTGGGGACGCCGACGTGGGGAACGCGCGCCGCGGTGGGCCCTCGCGTGCAGGCCCAGGCAGGTCCTGCCGCACCCTCACCCCCGGGCTCCGCGGCAGCGCCGGGCTGGGAGGTCCGGACGCAGCGCCCCGCCCCCCCATCCGCGCCCGTGCCGCTGGCGCCACCGCCACCCCAACCCGGCGGACCACCGGCCGCCGGGCGCTTCCCCGGAGCCCCGGCTCGTGACCCCCGCCTGCCCAACCCGGCCGCTCCCGCCGCGCCGACCCCGTCGGCTTGGCAGCCCGGGGTGCCGCTGGCCCGGCCACTCGGACCGCCCCCGCAGGTTCCTCCCGGTCGCATCGCCCCAGACGCCGCGGGCTACCCGCCCGTCGATCCTCGCACGCTGCCCGCCGGACCCTCACGTGTCCCCCGGGGTCCGGCCCCGATGCCGGCGCAGGCGGCGCCCCCGCTGGGCGCCGGGCCGCCCTGGCCACCGGTGCCGGTGGCGTCGCAGGCCCTGCAGGGAAGTCCCGCCTCGCCGTCCATGGGGTCAGGGCGCCCGCCGTTCGCGCCGCCGCCCCCGGGGCCGGGCGCCCCGCCGCCACCCCCCGGGTTCCCATCGGGGCCCCGGCAGTCCGAGGCGCCGCCCGCGGCCTGGCCCCGGACCGCACCTCCGGCGGCCAGCACAGCACCGACGGCGTGGCCGGCCGGGCAGGCGTCGGGCCTGGCGGCTCGCGCCGCGGCCATGGACAGGCCCGCCCCGTCCGCGGCGCGGCCCGACGCTTCCGCGCTGCGATCCGCGCCTCCCTCCGGCCCGGCGCCGTCCTCCGGCCTGGCGCCGTCCTCCGGCCTGGCGCCCTCCCCCGGCCTGGCGCCGATTCCCGCCCCGGCCTCGGTCGCCTTCCCCCGGCCGCGGCGCGGGCCCGGCCTCCCGCTGGCCGGCGCCGCCGCGCTCGTGGTGGCCCTGGTGGTCGCCGCCCTCTGGGTCGCCGCCGCCCTCGAGACCAATCTCGTGCTCCCCGAGCTGGCGGTGATCGTGGGCGCCGCCGCCGGGCTGGTGGTGCGCCGCTCACCGCGCGCCGGCGATCTCGAGGCCGCGCTCCTCGCCGGGGTGGTCGCGCTGGTGGCCATCGCCGTGGGTCTGGTGCTCGCCGCGCTGGCCGTGTACAGCAACGCCCACGCGGTGCAGTTCCTGACCGCGGTCGGCGACCTGGGCACCTCCTCCGTCCCCCACCTGCAGAACGAGGCCGGCGTGCTCGGCGCGGCCCTGGGGGTGGGCGGGGTCGTCGTCGCGGCCCTGGTGACAGTCGCCGGGCGGGGGCCTTCCTCCCGCTGACCCGGCCCGCGGCAGGGCTCCGTGTCCACTCCCGCTGGCATCGTCACCCGGGGTGGCGCTATCCTCGCTGTTCCGGAACCGCGCGGGAGTAACTCAACGGTAGAGTGCAACCTTCCCAAGGTTGAAGTTGCGGGTTCGAGCCCCGTCTCCCGCTGTCAGGGTTCCGCGGGGTGGCCGGCGGTGCCTCCCGCCCGCTCCTAATCCGGGGCGGCGGTGAAGCTGCTCAGCTCCTCCAGATAGCGGTCACGCCGTTCCTCGCTGAGGAAGGCGGCGCGAAACGAGTTGGCCGCCAGCTCGATGAGCTGCTCGCGGCCGATGCCGAGGTCGCGCTCCAGCAGCCGGTAGTTGTCGTCGATGTAGCCACCGAAGTAGGCGGGGTCGTCGGAGTTGACCGTGACCATGAGCCCGGCTTCGATCATGGCCGGCAGGGGGTGCACCCCGATGCGCTCGACGACTCGCAGCCGGACGTTCGACAGGGGGCAGACGGTCAACGGCACCTGCGCGTCGCGAAGGCGCGTCACCAGTCTGTGGTCCTCCATGCAGCGCACCCCGTGGTCGATGCGCGTCACATGGAGGAGGTCGAGCGCCTCCCAGATGTAGGCGGGCGGACCCTCCTCGCCGGCGTGGGCGACACAGCGGAGGCCGTGTTCCCGGGCGCGCTCGTACACCTGGACGAACTCCGACGGCGGATGTCCCACCTCGGCGGAGTCCAACCCCACGGCCGCGATGCGGTCGCGATGGGGAAGCGCCTGCCGGAGGGTGTCCATGGCGGCGCCGGCCCCCCGGTCGCGCAGGAAGCACATGATCAGCAGCGTCGAGATCCCGTAGCGCTGCTCGCTGCTCTCGAGCACCGACCAGAGCCCGTCCACGACCGCCGCCATGGGCACCCCGCGCTCGGTGTGCACCTGGGGGTCGAAGAAGATCTCCGCGTGACGGACCCCCTGGCCGCGCGCCCGCTCCAGGTAGGCGCGGGCGAGGTCGGCAAAGTCCTCCTCGGTCCTGAGCACGGCGGTGGTCGCGTAGTAGAGGTCGAGGAAGGATTGGAGGTCGCGGAAGGAGTACGCGCCGCGCAGCGCCGCCGCGTCGGCGTGGGGGAGCACGACGTGGTTGCGTTCGGCGAGCTGGAACGCCAGCTCCGGTTCCAGGGTCCCCTCGATGTGGAGGTGCAGCTCCGCCTTGGGGATGGGTGCGCGACCCCGGTCAGCCGGCGCCGCGGCGGCACCTCTCGAATCGGGAACCGCCGGGGCGGTCATGACGAGGCCCCGAGGTCGCTCGCGGCGCCCTCCACGGGGATCGTCGCCGTGACCGTCCTCAGCAGGATCGTGTAGATGCGGTGCCAGCGGATCGACCGGAAACCGGCGGCCCTCACCAGCCGGGTGGCGCGCCGCAGGGTCTGGGCTCGCCCCCGGTGGCTGGTCACCAGCGTCGGGATCAGCCACAGGGAGAAGAGGTCGGTGAGCACCAGCTGCCCGCCCGGCGTCAGCACCCGCGCGCACTCCCGGAGGCCGCGCTGCTGGTCCGCCCAGTGGTCGAAGGACGTGGTGCTCACCACCAGGTCGAAGCTGCGCGCGAGAAACGGGAGCTTCTCGACGAAGCCCTCGGTGAAGGTGAGCCGCGGATCGGCGGGCGCCGCCTCCCGCGCCGCCCGGACCATCCCCGGCGCCGCGTCGACGCCCTGCAGGTCGGTCGCCGCGGGAAGCAGTCGAGCCAGCTCGCGCAGCAGGTACCCGGTCCCGCAGCCGACGTCGAGGATGCGCCGGGCGCCGGGGGCGGTGGCCTGGGTGAGGGCGATGGTGCGATCGGCGATGTCGCGGTGAAAACTGCCGATCCGACCCCTCTCGTACTCCGGTGCTCGGACGTCGAAGGCGTGCACGTCGCGATCAGGGGGCACGGGGGGATTGTTCCACCCGGAGGGGACCGGCAGCAGGCCGCCACCCGCGCGTACACTGCCGCCGTGCCGCGCACCTACCGTCTCAGCCGGCCGCGCCGCCTGGTCAACGCGCTGATCACGCGGCTCACGGGCTGGGGCATCTCCGGCCGGCACACCTACATCCTCACGGTCCGGGGCCGGACCAGCGGACGCCCGCACTCGACCCCGGTGACCCTGGTGGAGAACGGTGAGCGCTGGCTGGTGGCGCCGTACGGCGAGGTCGGCTGGGTGCGCAACGCCCGTGCCGCCGGCGGCGTCGACCTCCGTCATGGCCGCCACGTCGAGACGATGCGCATCGAGGAGGTGGGCCCCGAGCAGGCGGCGCCGGTGCTGCGTGCGTACCTGCGCGAGGTCGCCGTCACCCGCCCCTTCTTCGACGTCAAGCCCGATGCGCCCCCGGAGGCCTTCGTCGCGGAGGCGCCGCGCCACCCGGTCTTCCGGCTCACCCCCGCACCGCCGGCCTGAGCCGCGCCCTCGCGCAGCCGGCCCCGGCCATTGATCCTTCTCAGCCTCTTCTCAGCGCACCCTCAGAGCCGGCTCATGCAACGGAAAGCCCCATCCTCCAGCCTGGGAGCATGCCCCTTCCGAGTTCCCCTCCGGATGGCCACGCAGCGCAGCTGGCGCGCGGCGCACGGACTCTGACCATGCTCGTCCTGGCCCTCTGGCTGGGGGGCGCCGCCAACGCGTGGGTCGTGGTCCAGGCGCTGGAGCGCGGGCTCACCTCCCTGCGCGGGCGCCGGGTGCCCCGCTCCCTCGCTGGGGTTGCGGCGCGGAGCTGACTGGGCAGGCCGTCGACGAACGGGCTCGGTCGAGCCGGGCCCGACCCGCTCACACTCCCGCGGCGGCGTGGGGCGTCTCGCGCAGGCGCTCCGGCGAGAGCATCCCCTCCAGATGGTCGATGAGCTCGTCGAGCGCGTCGCGCTGCAGCACCAGCTCGCGGTGACCGCCATGCGAGCCGTTGGCCACGATCCCCGCGTCGCGCAGGATCTTGACGTGGTTGCTGACCGTGGGCTGAGCCAGCGAGAAGAGCTCGGCCAGCTCGCTGACCGTGCTCGGAGCGGCCCGCAGCACCTCGACGATCGCCAGCCGGGTGGGATCCGAGATGGTCTTGAGCCGCCGTGCCAGGACCTCGGTGCGGGCGCGCGCCTCGGCCCCGCTGCCCTCGGCCCGCACCCCGATCATCACCGTCCCGGGGAGATCGGCGAGCGAGCCCACGTGGGCGAAGTAGGCGGGGACCACCGCGACCATGCCATCGGGGGGGAGCGACTCCACCAGGTCGTCGCAGGTGCGGCTCTCCGGCTTGTAGGCGTTGCGGGCGATCTCCTGCCAGGGTGCGCCGCGGTGCTGGATCTCGCGCCGGGCCGCGACCGCCGCCTCGACCGAGCGCACGCCGTTGCGCAGCCAGTCGGTCCGGACCGCGGCCCAGACGTCGCGCACCAGCTCCACGTAGGCGGCGCGGGTCTCCGCGGAGGAGCGCAGCCGGGCCAGGCGCGCCCTCATCACCACCCTGTCGTCCGGCGTCTCCGAGGCGAGGCGCAGGTCCGAAGGTGCGGTGGCGCAGAGGCCCTCCAACCGCCCCATCAGCTCGTCCGCATCGAGGCAGAAGAGGAGCCCGCCGTGGTGGGCGAGGATGGTCACCTCCATGGAGCCGCTGCACTCCGTCGTCTCGTGCTCGCCCCAGAACGTGCGGGCGCGCTCGAGGAGCCGGGGCGATGCCGTGTAGATCTCCCCCAGGGTGGCGTGGTCGCGGCGGAAGTCGGGCCGGAAGGCGGCGTGGAGGACCCAGTCCAGCTCCGACGCCACCGAGCCGCCCACCATGACGCTCGGAGAGGGAGCCGCTGACGTGGTGGGATCGTGGTAGAACGGCATAGCCAGATGACTATATCATTATTTGACTTGACATGCGAATCTCGTTATGCCAAGATTCCGATATGGCTATGAACCCATGGATCACCCGTCAGGCGTCCGACTCGCGCATCGACGACCTCCGCCGCGCGGCCAGCCTCGACCGCCTCGCACGGGAGGCGGGATCCTCGGAGCGGGAGCTGCGCGCTCAGCCCCTGCCGGCCCGCCTCGCCGGGGAGCTGCTGCTCCGCGCCGGGCGCTCCCTGGCCGGCGAAGCCCGGACCCGCCAGGTCCTCGACGCCCGCCGGAGCTAGGTACAGATCCAGGCTGCCCCGCTCGCGAGCGGTCAGGCGGAGCGCCCCGCCCAGCGGAGCACGAGGTAGATGGCCAGCCCGATCAGCGCCAGGACGATCAGCGTCTTGATCAGGAAGACGACCACCCCGACCAGCCACCCGAGGACGAAGTAGGCGAGGATCACGGCGACGACCGCCACGACCACGATGGTCAGGAGGTGGTGCGGACGGACCTGGGCCCGCGAGCTGCTCATGGCCAGATCATGTCACGTCGCAGTGGGGGCCGCCCCGGGGGTCAGGACCCCCCTGCGTGACCATCCCGCCACCGGCTTGTGACCGGCGGCGCAGTGCGGCATGTCCCCTCGCGCGCGAGCATTTGGGGGAGATGACCTCCGACTCCGCCCGCACCGCCTCCGCCGCGACGGCTGTGACAGTTCCGAGGCGGCGGGGCGCCGGCCGCCTCGAGGTGCAGCGCGGCCAGGGGATGGTGGAATACGGCCTGATCCTGATCCTCATCGCCGTGGTCGTCATCATCGTGGTGGGGGTCGTCGGCCACCAGGTCAACAACGCCTTCTCCAACCTCAGCAGCCAGCTGGGCAGCTAGCAGGGTAGGGGGAGCCGCTCGGAGAGCCCCGCGGATCCGCAACCCCGGCTGGCGGTGACGAGCGGGGACCTTCGGCCCTATCGCGCCCGCACCGTGGCTCCGTACCTTGGTGGTTCCGCCATCATCTGAAGGAGCGCCCGACATGCCGAACCGCGGAGACGCCGCGTCCGATGGCTGGAGGTGAGAGCTTGACCTACCGCCCGCTGGAGCTGACCCCCCTTCCCGACCTGCTCCACGGCACAGCCCGCGCCGGCCCCCAGAGGACGCGCCGGCCGACGTACGTGGACCTCCTGCCCCCCTGCAATGCCGGTTGTCCCGCGGGCGAGAACATCCAGGCCTGGCTCGGACTTGTCCGGGACGGGCATCACGAGCAGGCCTGGCAACAGCTGGTGGCCGACAACCCGCTGCCGGCCATTCACGGACGCGTCTGCTACCACCCCTGCGAGGACGTCTGCAATCGCAAGGAGCTGGACAGCTCGGTCTCGATTCATGCGGTGGAGCGTTTCCTGGGCGACCTCGCCCTGCAGCAGGGATGGCGGATCCCCGCCGCGGCTGAGCGGACCGGCAAGCGCGTGCTGGTGATCGGCGCCGGGCCCAGCGGACTCTCCGCGGCCTACCACCTGGCGCGGCTGGGGCACGAGGTGGAGATCCGCGACCTGAGCCCCGAGCCGGGCGGGATGATGCGCTACGGCATCCCCGCGTACCGGTTGCCGCGCGATGTGCTGTCCGGCGAGCTGGCCCGCATCGAGGCGCTCGGGGTGCGCTTCACCGCCGGGCACCGGGTCACCGACCTCGCCGCCGAGCGCGCCGAGGGCGGGTTCGACGCCGTCTTCGTGGCGGTCGGTGCCCACCTCTCCAAGCACGTGGACATCCCGGCCCGCGACGCCGGCCGCATCTACGACGCCGTCTCCTTCCTGCGCGAGGTCGCCGCCGGCGGCCAGCCGGTGGTGGGCCGCAGGGTCGCCGTCTACGGGGGCGGCAACACCGCCATGGACGCCGCCCGGGTCGCCAAGCGGCTGGGCGCGAGCGATGCGCTGATCGTCTACCGCCGCAACCGCGAGAAGATGCCGGCCCATGAGGAGGAGGCCGAGGCGGCCGAGCGCGAGGGGGTGCGGATCAACTGGCTGCACACCATCACCGCCTTCGAGGGACCGGAGCTGACCGTGGAGGTGATGGAGCTCGACGAGACCGGTTTCCCCCAGCCCACCGGCCGTTTCGAACAGCTCGCCGCCGACACCCTCATCCTCGCCGTGGGTCAGGACGCCGACACCGACTTCCTGCGCCGGGTGCCGGGTGTGGAGTTCAAGAAGGACGGCACCGTCATCGTCTCCACCTCGATGATGACCGGCTGCCCGGGTGTGTTCGCGGGCGGCGACATGGTCCCCGCCGAGCGCACCGTGACCGTCGGCGTGGGCCACGGCAAGAAGGCGGCGCGGCACATCGACGCCTACCTGCGCGAGACCCGGCTCGCAGTCCCCGCCAAGCACGAGCTGGCGAGCTTCGACCGCCTCCATCCCTGGTACTTCGCCGACGCCCAGGCCCGCCTCCAGCCCGAGCGCGAGCCGGCGGAGCGGGTGGCCGACTTCGCCGAGATCGTGAGCGGCCTGGACGAGACCGCGGCCGTCTACGAGGCGGAGCGCTGCCTCTCCTGCGGCAACTGCTTCGAGTGCGACGGCTGCCTCGGCTCCTGTCCGGAGGACGCGGTGGTCAAGCTCGGCACCGGTCACCGCTACCGCTACGACTACGATCGCTGCACCGGCTGCGGGACCTGCTTCGAGCAGTGTCCCGTGCACGCCATCGAGATGATCCCGGAGCCAGCGTGATGCGCACCACGGTCGACGGCAACGAAGCGGCGGCGTCTGCCGCCTACCGGCTCAACGAGGTCTGCTGCATCTACCCGATCACCCCCTCCTCGCCGATGGCCGAGCTGGCCGACGAGTGGTCGAGCCAGGGGCGGACCAACATCTGGGGCAGCGTTCCCACCGTGGTCGAGATGCAGAGCGAGGGCGGCGCGGCGGGGGCGCTGCACGGCTCGCTCCAGGCAGGCGCCCTCACCACGACCTTCACGGCGTCTCAGGGACTTCTGCTCATGGTCCCCAACATGTACAAGATCGCCGGTGAGCTGACGCCCGCCGTCTTCCAGGTCGCGGCCCGCTCGCTGGCCGCCCAGGCGCTGTCCATATTCGGGGACCACTCCGACGTGATGGCGGTGCGCCAGACCGGGTTCGCGCTGCTCTGTTCCGCCTCCGTGCAGGAGGCCCACGACCTCGCCGTGGTCGCCCAGATCGCGACCCTGCGGACGCGGATCCCCTTCCTCCACTTCTTCGACGGCTTCCGCACCTCGCACGAGCTGAACACCGTGGAGCTGCTCAGCGACGACGATCTGCGCACCCTGGTGCCCGCCGACCTGGTGCGGGCGCACCGGGGCCGGGCGCTTTCGCCGGACCGCCCCTTCATCCGCGGCACGGCCCAGAACCCCGACGTCTACTTCCAGGCACGCGAGACGGTCACCCCCTTCTACGCGCGCGTCCCCGGCGCCGTCCAGGCTGCCATGGACGAGGTGGGGGAGGTGACCGGGCGGCATTACAGCCTGGTCGAGTACCAGGGCGCCCCCGACGCCGAGCGGGTCATCGTCGCCATGGGCTCAGGGGCCCAGACCGCCGCCGAGACGGCGCTCCAGCTCGCCGCGCAGGGGGAGAAGGTCGGGGCCGTCCTGCTCCGGCTCTACCGTCCCTTCCCCGCCGAGGCGCTGCTTGCGGCCATCCCGCCCAGCGCCCGGCGGATCGCGGTGCTCGACCGGACCAAGGAGCCGGGCGCCCTCGGGGAGCCGCTCTTCCTCGACGTCCTCGGCGCGCTCGCCGAGGCTCAGCCGGCCGGCACCCGGGAGGTGATGCCGCTGGTCATCGGTGGCCGCTACGGGCTCTCCTCCAAGGAGTTCACGCCCGGGATGGTCGCCGGCGTCTTCGCCGAGCTGGCCACCGAGCGGCCGCGGCCCCGCTTCACGGTCGGCATCAACGACGACGTCAGCGGGAGCAGCCTGCCCTACGACCGCAACCTGGACATCGAGTCGCCGCGGACGCTGCGGGCCCTCTTCTTCGGGATGGGCTCGGACGGCACCGTGGGGGCCAACAAGAACACCATCAAGATCCTCGGCGAGGACGGCGATCGCCAGGCCCAGGGCTACTTCGTCTACGACTCCAAGAAGTCGGGCTCGGAGACGGTCTCGCACCTGCGCTTCGGGCCGGACCCGATCCGGGCGCCCTACCTGATCACCCGGGCCGGCTTCATCGGCTGCCACCACCCCCGGCTGATCGAGCGGGGCGAGGTGGTGGAGCGCGCCGCCCCGGGAGCGACGCTGCTGCTCAACACGCCACGGCCGCCGGCCGAGGTCTGGGACTCGCTGCCGCGCGAGGCCCAGGAGCAGATTCTCGCCAAGGGACTCACCCTCTACGCGATCGACGCCAACCGGGTGGCCCGCGAGGCCGGCCTCGGAGGCCGTGTCAACACCGTCCTCCAGACCTGTTTCTTCGCCATCTCCGGTGTCCTGCCCCAGGAGGAGGCGATCGCCGCCATCAAGAAGGCGATCAAGAAGAGCTATGCGCGCCGCGGCCCCGAGGTCGTCGCCCGCAACGATGCCGCCGTGGACGCCGCCGTCGCCGCGCTGCACAGGATCGAGCTGCCCGACGCGGTCACGTCCACCCGCGCTGTGCGCGGGCCGGTGCCGGCCACCGCGCCGGACTTCGTCCGCCGCGTCACCGCCGTGATGATGGCCGGGCACGGCGATGACCTGCCGGTGAGCGCCCTGCCTGTCGACGGCACCTACCCGAGCGGGACCGCCGCCTACGAGAAGCGGAACATCTCCGACCAGGTGGCCGCCTGGGATCCCGGCCTCTGCATCCAGTGCGGCAACTGCAGCTTCGTCTGCCCCCACAGCGTGATCCGCTCCAAGCTCTACGAGCGCTCGCAGATGGGCGGCGCGCCGGACGGCTTCCCGTCCATGCCGCTCACCTCACGGGGCCTGCCCGACACCCGATTCACCCTGATGGTCTACGTCGAGGACTGCACCGGCTGCGGCCTGTGCGTCGAGACCTGCCCGATCACCGCCCCCGACGACCCCCAGCACAAGGCGATCAACCTCGCCCTCCGGGAGCCGCTGGTCGCACCCGGCCGGGAGAACATCGCGTTCTTCGAGACCCTGCCCGTCGCCGACCGGTCACGGGTGGACTTCGAGACGGTGCGCGGCACCCAGTTCCTCCAGCCGCTCTTCGAGTTCTCGGGGGCCTGCGCGGGCTGCGGGGAGACCCCGTACATCAAGGTGCTCTCGCAGCTGTTCGGCGACCGGCTCATGGTCGCCAACGCCACCGGCTGCTCGTCGATCTACGGCGGCAACCTGCCCACCACCCCGTGGACGGTGAATGCGTCAGGTCAGGGCCCGGCCTGGTCCAACTCGCTCTTCGAAGACAACGCCGAGTTTGGCCTCGGCTTCCGGCTCGCCGCCGACCAGCAGCTGGGCGTCGCCCGCGAACGTCTCGCTGAGCTGCGCGAGCAGCTGGGGGCGGAGCTGGTGGACGAGATCCTGGTCGCGTCGCAGCGACGGGAGACCGAGTACGCGGCCCAGCGCGAGCGCGTCGCCGAGCTGCGCCGCCGCCTCGACGCCCTGGAATCCACCGCGGCGGAACCCTCCGCCGACCCCAGCGCCAGTTCCGCCGTCACGTCCGCGATAGCCGACCTGCGCAGCGTCATCGACCACCTGGTGCGCCGCAGCGTCTGGATCGTGGGTGGGGACGGCTGGGCCTACGACATCGGAGCCGGCGGCCTCGACCACGTGCTGGCCAGCGGCCGCGACGTCAACGTCCTGGTGCTCGATACCGAGGTCTACTCGAACACCGGTGGGCAGTCGTCGAAGGCCACCCCGCTGGGTGCCGTTGCCAAGTTCGCGTCCGCGGGCAAGCGGGTGGCCAAGAAGGACCTGGCCCTCCAGGCGATCGCCTATGGAAGCGTCTACGTCGCCCGGGTGGCGATGGGTGCCGATCCCGAGCAGACGCTGCGCGCGCTGCGCGAGGCGGAGGCCTACGAGGGGCCGTCGCTCGTCATCGCCTACAGCCATTGCATCGCCCACGGAATCGAGAAGGACGGGGTCGAGCTCCGCAACGGGCTCGACCAGCAGTACCGGGCGGTGGCCAGCGGGTACTGGCCGCTGGTCCGCTACGACCCGCTGGTCCGGGCGGGAGGCGGCAACCCCTTCCTGCTCGACTCGCCGCGGCCGCGCATCCCGTTCACCGATTACGCCGGGCGCGAGCTGCGCTACCGGATCCTTGCCCGCACCCATCCTCCGGAGGCGGAGCGGCTGATGGCACTCGCCCAAGAGGAGGTCAACCGGCGCTGGGCAACCTACGAGGAGATGGCGTCGCAGGGCGCCGAGCGCTTCACCGCTCCCACCGACGGGGAGGCACGCCCATGAACCTCGAGACCAGCTATCTGGGCCTGACCCTGCCCAGCCCGCTGGTGGCGTCGGCGGGACCGATCACCCGCACCGTGGACGGGATCAGGAGGCTGGCGGCCGCGGGCGTGGGCGCGGTCGTGCTGCCCTCGCTCTTCGAGGAGCAGATCCGTCTCGACGCGGAGCGCGACACCCGCCTCGCCGAGGCCGGCGCGGACAGCTTCGGTGAGGCACGCTCCTACATTCCCGACCCGGGGATCGACACCGTACCCCGTCAGTACCTGAGCCTCATCGAGCGGGCTCGGAAGGCGGTGCAGATCCCGGTCATCGCCAGTCTCAATGGCTCCACCCCCGGAGGCTGGACCGGGTACGCCGCCGCCCTGCAGCGCGCGGGAGCGTCGGCGCTCGAGCTCAACATCTACTACCTCCACGGCCACCTGATGGTTTCCGGGGCGCAGGCCGACGAGCGCTATGTGGAGGTGCTGCGGAACGTGAGGGCGGCGGTGACCATCCCGATCGCGGTCAAGCTCGGCCCCTTCTTCAGCTCGTTCGGCGAGATGGCGACCCGGCTGCAGCTGGCCGGCGCCGACGGATTGGTCATCTTCAACCGCTACATGCAGACCGACGTCGACGCGGAGAGCCTCAGCGTCAGCGCGGGCCTCTCCCTCTCCAGCCCGGCCGAGGCCACCCTGCCCCGCTCCTGGATTGCCCGGCTGCACGGCCGGGTGTCGGCGTCGCTCGCCGCCACCACCGGCGTCGAGACCGCCGCCGACGTCGCCGCCTACCTGCTGGCCGGTGCCGACGTGGTCATGACCACGTCATCCCTGCTCCGCCACGGCCCCGAGCACGCCGCCGCCCTGCTCGACGGGTTGCGCGACTGGATGGAGCGCAAGGGGTTCACCGGCCTCGATCAGGTGCGCGGACGGCTGGCACCGGCGGCGGGCGCCGACGGCACCGTGTACGGGCGCTCCAACTACCTGAGCACCATCGAGCAGGCGATCCGGACCTACGCCCCCGGCTGAGCGGCGCGGCTCAGGCCCCGCGCCGTGGGGGCGCGGTCACCTACGATCGGCGGGTGGAGGAAGCAGAGGTGACGGCCGCCCCTCCCACCCTGCACGGCGATGCGGTCGTGCTGGTGCCGGTGGCCAGGGCCCACGTCGGTGAGCTGCGCCGGATCCTCGCCACCGAGCCGGTGCGCCGGCGCTGGGGTGATGAGGGCGCATCACCCGGGTGGCCGTTTGACGATGCGTCGGCGTTCCGCTTCACGGTTCTCGTCGGCGGCGAGGTTCGCGGCATGGTGCAGTACAGCGAGGAGAACGAGCCCGCTTACCGCCACGCCTCCATCGACATCTTCATCGACCCCGCTGTGCACAATCACGGCTTCGGGCGCGACGCCGTGCGCACCCTCGCCCGCCACCTGGTGGGCGGGCGCGGCCATCACCGGCTGACCATCGACCCCGCGATCGACAACGAGCCCGCGATCCGCTGCTACGCCGCGGTCGGCTTCCGCCCGGTCGGCGTTCTACGTCGCTACGAGCGCGACCCGGACGGCCGGGGTTGGCACGACGGTCTGCTGATGGACCTGCTCGCCGAGGAGCTCGTCCCACCACCGGCCGCTCCCTGACCCCACCCGGGTGGCGGCGCGATCGGTGCGCCGTCAGTCTCCGTACAGGTCGGCCGCCGACCGGGTGATGCCCATGAGCCGTCCCCCGGCATCGCCCAGCCGTTCGAATCCGAATCTCTCGTAGAGCGAGTGCGCGTCGGCGGTGGCGAGCACGAAGCGTCGCAGCCCCTGCAGCCTCTCGTCGGCGATGATCGCCGCGAGCAGGCGCGAGGCCACGCCGTGGCCCCGCATGTTCTCGGCAACGAAGACGTCGGCTAGCCAGGCGAAGGTGGCCTGGTCGGTGACCACCCGGGCGAACCCCACCTGCCACCCGTCATTGAGCGCGGCGAAGAGGAGGCTGTGGGCGCACGCGCGCTGGAAGGTCTCCCAGGGGATGTTCCTTGCCCAGTAGCTGGACGCGATCCAGACGTGGGCGCGGCCCAGGTCAATCCACTTCGGGTCGCTGACCACGAAGAGGCCGGGGGGGTCAGGCACTCGCGTCCTCCGTACGATGTGCGCCGCCGCCCGAGCCGTCCATAGGGCGCCGATGCTAGCCGATCCATCACCGTGGAGACCCGTGGAACCCCCCGCCCGCATGCCGCTCGGCCCGGACGCCGCAGCGACCCCCGACCCCGCTCCGGCCCTGCTGCACCCGGTCGCCGCCATCGCCGCGCTGGCGGCACTCGGCGGAGCCTCGTTCTGCTTCGTCACCGGTGAGAGCCTCCCGGTGGGGCTGCTGCCCCAGCTCTCCGCCGGTCTGCGCGTCTCGCTCTCCGCGATCGGGCTGCTGGTCACCATCTATGCAGTCGTGGTGGTGGTGGTGTCGGCGCCGCTCACTCACCTCACCCGGGGCATCGCCCGCCGCCCGCTCCTCGTCGGGCTGCTGGCCACCTTCGTGGTGGCGACCCTGGCGGCCTCCGCCGCTCCCAGCTACGCCTGGCTGGTGGCGGCGCGGGTGGTGATCGCACTCGCCCAGGCGATCTTCTGGTCGATCGTCGCCGTGGTGGCGGTCGGTCTCCTCCCGCCCCAGTTCCGGGGTCGGGCCATCGTCGGGGTCTTCGCGGGCAGCTCGCTCGCCCTGATCCTGGGCATACCGGCCGCCACCTGGATCGGCCAGCAGGTCGGCTGGCGGCTGGCCTTCGCCGGGCTCAGCGGGCTCGGCCTGCTCGACCTCGCCGCGCTCGCGGTCCTCCTCCCGCCGATGCGGTCGAACGAGGGCCATGCCGCCGTCGGGGCGCAGCCCGATGCCCGCCGGTACCGTCTGACCGTCCTCACCACGATCCTCTGCGTGAGCGGGTCCTTCACCGCCTACACCTACGTCACCGCCTTCCTCACCCGGGTGAGCGGCCTGCCGCTGCGAGCGGTGGCGCCGGTGCTGCTCCTCACCGGACTGGCCGACGCCGCCGGGATCCTTGCCGTCGGCCTGCTCATCGACCGCCATCCGGCCGCGGCGAGGGCCGGCCCGGTCGCCGTGCTGGCCGCCTCCCTCATCCTGCTCTTCGCCTTTGGCACGGTGGGCGTGGCGACCGTCGTCCTCGAGGCCTGCGCCGGCATCGGTCTCTCCGGCGTGGCGATCTCCCTTCAGAGCCACGTGCTGGTGGTCGCGCCGCGGCGCACCGACATCGCCTCGGCGTGGTATTCGGCGTCCTTCAACGTCGGCATCGCCACGGGGCCCGTGATCGGGAGCCTGGTGCTCACCACTCTGGGGTTGCGCTTCACGCCCCTGGCCGGGGCCGGGCTCGTGCTGCTGGGGCTGGTGGCGATCCTGGCGGAGCTGCGACTCTTCCGCCGCACGCTTCCAGGCTGAGGCTGCGGGTGGTAGGCCTGGCCCGACGGCAGGGCCCTTCTCAGCAGCCTGCTAGGCTGACGCGGATCACGACTGGAGGGACACGGCCATGGCTGACGGAGTTTTCGATGCGGTGCGGACGGTGCTTGCCATCCGCGAATACCGGGACAGGAAGGTGGGCGACGACCTGATCCACCGCATCGTCGAGGCCGGGCGCCTCACGGCGAGCTCGGTGAACCGGCAGCCCTGGCACTTCGTCGTGGTCCGGGATCGTGATCATCTCCGGGAGTTGGGAGGTCTCGTGGGCAGCGGCCCGTACATCGCGCAGGCGTCGTTCGCCATCGTGGCGGCGTACGAGACGGACAGCATCTTCGGCGTCTCCGACGTCAGCCGTGCGATCCAGTCGATGGTGCTCACAGCCTGGGACGAGGGGGTGGGATCCAACTGGACCGGGTTTGGAGGTCTCGACGCCGTCCGGAAGCACGTCGGATTGGGGGACGGTTACACGGTCCTCGCCGTGGTCCCCTTCGGCTATCCGGCGAAGCCGGTCGGCCTGGGGAGGAAGAACCGCAAGTCGCTCGGCGAGGTCGCCTCCGCGGAGCAGGCCGGGACCGCCTTCGAGTAGGACGGCCGCCCTCCGCGGATCGCGGATGAGGTGCCGCCCTCGTGGACCCTCCAGTGGTGGAGCGGCGGGCCGTGGCGCTCGCCGCTCGAGAGGAGCGACGCACGTCCGGCCCGCCGAGCTCACGAAGCGTTGGAGGTGAGTGGCGAGGTCAGGTCGTAGAGGTTCGTGCCGCCGATGCTGACGCTGGAGAAGTGGCTCTCGACCCAGCTGGTGATGGCGCTGGACTCCGAGGACTCGCCGGCGCCCCCACCACCTCCTGAGCCGGACGCGATGAAATAGTGAATCTCGTGCTCGGCGACCAGCCTCTCGAAGACGGCGAGGGTCGGCCAGGGGTCGGTCCCGTTGAAGCCGCCGATGGCCATCACCGGGTCGCCGGTGGCGAGCTCGTAGCCGGCGGCGTTCTGGGCCCCGACGGCGGCGGCAACCCAGGTGTACCGGGAGGCGTCCTTCTCCAGGGCGGCGGTGAGCGCGGCCGACGGCGTGCCGGCGTTGAGCAGGCCGCCCCCGCCGGCCCCGAGGCCACCTGGAAGGGTGCCGCCCGGGTTTGTGGCGCCGCCGTTGCCGGCCGAGGGGCCTCCGCCCGAGGGGGCGCCGCTGCCACCCGGGAGCGTGCCCTGAGCCGGGACGCCGCCACCGAGGCCCGAGGGCACACCCGCCCGCGGCGCGCCGCCACCCGGGCCGCCTCCGGTCCCGCCGAGAGCGGGGGGCCCACCGGTGCCGCCCGCGATGCCTCCTTCGGTCCGTCCGGTGGCGCTCCCGCCCTGCCCGGCGCCGGTTGGACCGCCACCGGGGAGGCCGGCCGTGGCACCGCCGAGCGGACCTCCGCCCCCCGGTCCGGTCGCAGCGTCGGTGGTCGCCGGGCCCGCTGAGGGGATCGACCCCGTGTGGGGGGTGGCCACGGTGTCGAGGACATAGGCGGCGGGCCCCGCCAGCGCCGTCGCCAGGACGCAGCCGGCGAGCAGCCCGGCGAGGCCAGGGCCCCCGATCGGTGGCGCGAGCAAAGCGGCGGCGGTCAGCAACCCGGCCTGCAGGATCACGAAGCGCAGCCAGGGCAGCCAGTCGGGGCTCTGGCTGAGGAGGGCGAACGCCCAGATCACGGTGGCGGCCAGCGCCGCCGCCAGCAGGCCTCGCGCGGCCAGTCGATCGCGGCGGAGCCACAGCTCCACCCCGCCGATCCCGACCAGGGCGCCGATGGCCGGGGCGAGGGCGACCGTGTAGTACGGATGGATGATCCCCTGGGCGAAGCTGAAGAGCAGCCCGGTGACCAGCAACCAGCCGCCCCAGAGGAGAGCGGCGGCGCGCTTCCCGTCGCTGCGCGGGGCGCGGCCCCGCAGCCAGAGCAGCCCTGCGCCGAGGATGAGCGCCGCCGGGATCAGCCAGCTGCACTGGCCGCCGAAGGTGTCGCTGAACATCCGGAGCAGGCCGGTGGGGCCCCAGACACCGGCACCGCCGGCGCCGCCGCCCGCGACCACGCTGCCCACCTCGTTGCCGGTGATCCGGCCGAAGCCGTTGTAGCCGAAGATGAGGTTGAGCTCGCTGTTGTTGGTGGAGCCACCGATGTAGGGACGAGCGGCGGCCGGCCACAGCGTGACCAGCGCCACCCACCAGCCGCCGGACACGACCACGGTGAGCCCCGCACCGAGGAGCTGGAGGATGCGCTTGCGCACCGACACCGGGGCGGCGAGCAGGTAGACGGCGGCAAACCCTGGAAGCACAAGGAAGGACTGCAGCGTCTTGGTCAGGAAGGCGAAGCCGACCAGCACGCCGGCGAGCGCCAACCAGCGGGTGCGCCCATCCTCCAGGGCTCGGGTCATCGCGTACGCGCTGGCGACCAGGAGCAGGACCAGCAGAGCGTCGGGGTTGTTGTACCGGAACATCAGCGCCGCGACCGGGGTGAGGGCACAGACGGCGCCGGCGATGAGACCCGCGGCATGGCCGAAGCGGCGCCGCACCGCCGCGTACAGGAGCCCGACGGCGGCGACACCCTCCAGGGCCTGGGGGACCAGGATGCTCCAGGCGTTGACCCCGAAGAGGCGCGCCGAGATCTCCATCACCCACAGGGAGGCCGGCGGCTTGTCGACGGTGATGAAGTTGGAGGCGTCGAACGACCCGAAGAGGAACGCCTTCCAGCTCCTGGTGCCGGCCAGCACCGCGGCCGAATAGAAGCTGTTGGCCCATCCCGAGGCACCCAGGTCCCAGAGGTAGAGGACCGCGGTGACGGCGAGCAGGCCGAGCAGCGAGACGGTGGTCCAGCTGGGCCGGCGCAGTGCCGCGACCCGGTGGGCGCGGACCGTCGCGAGCGGGCCGGTGAGAGGCGGGGCGAGGGCGGGCTGATCTGTCATCTGTCCACCTTGGCGCACGGGGCGGAGAGCAGCCTGGTAGGTGGCTGGGAGATCCCTGTGAAGCTCCGCGCCGCGGTACCGAGCGCCGCGATTCTCATCCACCTCACAGGCTGCTCGCAGGGGGGGCCAAGACCCGGGGCGGATCGTGGCAGCCATGTCCAACCTCGCCGCTCTCCCCGGCCAGCCTCTCGTCGACATCGTCATCCCGGTCCACAACGAGGAGCACGACGTGGAGCCGAGCGTCCGCCGGCTGCGCGCCCATCTCGACAACCATTTCCCCTATCAGACGGTGATCACCATCGCCGACAACGCGAGCACCGACGCCACCCCGAAGGTCGGGGCGCGGCTGGCCGCCGAGCTGGCCTCGGTCCGCTATCTGCGCCTCGACCGCAAGGGTCGCGGTCTGGCGCTCGCCGCGGCCTGGTCGCGGAGTGCCGCGCCCGTCGTCGCCTACATGGACGTCGACCTCTCCACCGACCTGGACGCGCTGCTGCCCCTGGTCACGCCGTTGATCAGCGGTCGGAGTGACCTCGCCATCGGCAGCCGCCTGGCCCCAGGCGCCAGGGTGCGCCGCGGGCTCAAGCGCGAGCTTCTCTCCCGCTCCTACAACCACCTGCTCCGGATCGCGCTGCGGGTCCGCTTCAGTGACGCCCAGTGCGGCTTCAAGGCACTGCGCGCCGACGTGGCACGGCGGCTGCTGCCAGAGGTGGAGAACCGCGCCTGGTTCTTCGACACCGAGCTGCTGGTGCTCGCCGAGCGCGAGGGCCTGCGCATCCACGAGGTGCCGGTGGAGTGGACCGATGACCCGGACTCCCGCGTCGACATCGTCGCCACCGCCACCGAGGACCTGCGGGGGGTGTGGCGGCTGCTTCGCGGTGGAGCGTCCGGTCGTCCGCGTGGGGTCGGACCGGCCGGCCACCCGGCCGCGGTGCCGGGTGGGGTTGCCACCCATCCGCTGGTCCCTCTTCCCGCCGACTCACGTCGCCGCCATTGAGCCGTGATGGCCGGCAACCTACTGGCTCGGTGAATCCGCCATTCCCCAGAAGACGTCGAGGCGCCGCACCTCCCCGTTCCGCTCGTAGATGGCGCGACTTGCAGCCGGGTCGAGGGTCAAGGCCTCGACGAGCCTCGCCGGCCCGTCACGGAGCGTGAGCTCGATCCGCGCCGGCCCGGAGCGGTGGGCGACGATGGGAACCTGGCAGGTGGTGAAGGCCAGCGTCCCCGGCTCGAGCTGCAGGCTGCGCTGCTCTCCTTCGACGTCCACGAAGTGGAACGTGGTCTCCGCGGCAAGGAACTCCGCCGGGGTGGCGAGGTCCTGCCGGAAGGTCAGCCTTCCCCCCTCGACGCTCACGCCCAGCTCGCCGAACCTGGTGAGCAGATCCTCCTTCACCTGACCGGTCATGCCCGGCTGCTGGGCCCCGGCGAACCCCGGGGTGTGGGAGTAGGGGTCGAGGGGGATGGCGCCGAACTGCTCCGCCGACTTGTGCACCCCGAGACCGGCGCGGATCTCCTCGTAGTGGCGGCGGAGGCGTTCCACGGAAGCGGGATCGCGACCGTCCCGGCTCGCCGCGTCCACCGCCTCCTGGGCGGCGAGCAGCAGCTTCGAGACCATGTGCCAGTACACGCACCCCAGGCCCTCGTACTTGTACATGGATCCCGACCGTCCGGTGAACGATCGGTGGTGAAAGACGGCCTCGTACACCGACAGGATCTCGGCCATCTCCGGCTCGGAAAGAGAGAGTCCGGCGAGGACGTGCGCCAGCATGTTCCGGTTGCCGAACTCGGGGCGGAAATGCACCACTCCGTCGACGTCGCGCACCACCACGCGCCGGTCGCCGGTCTCCAGCATGGCGGTGAGCGCTCGGGAGCCCGCCGCCAGCTCGGCCGGCACCCGGTTCTTCCCGAGGAAGCCCGGGAGCCGCCGGTCCGGGTAGAGGAGGTAGGTGTTCTGATCCTCCCGGTACAGCGGGCTGGCCCGCAGCGAGTCGAGCAGGTCGGCGCACTCCCTGGGTGAGAGCGCTCCCGAGACGAGCACCGCCACCTGACCCTCGAGCATCACGTCGAGCCGCCGGATGGAAATGCCGTTATCGGCGACCTCCATCAGGTTGTAGGCGTGATACAGGCCGTCCGATCGGCGGTTGGCCACTATCGAATGGTCGATGTGGCGGACGGCGATGTCGCAGAACGCCTCGAGCTCGACCACTCCGAGGGCGATCTGCTCTCCGGAGAAGCCGGCCCGGTACAGCCCGGCCCGGTAGCCGCTGCCGACGGTCCCCAGGTCCTGGAGGACCGACTGCCGCTGCTGGTCAGAGATGGGACCGTCGAGGAGCGCCGCGTGCCGCCGGAGCGCCGCCAGGATCTGGCGCATGGCCGTGGCCACCTCCGCGGAGACCTCGAAGGCACGTGCCCCCGACGTCGAGAAGAGCCGGCGGCAGAAGGCCAGGAAGCGGCGCAGGTGGCAGAGCGTCACCACCGACACACCCCGGCCGGCCAGCGCATTGTTGGCGTCGTTCCACTCCGGCCGCTGGGTGTTCATCCACAGGCCGGCTTCGGGGATGAAGTTGAAGAGGCGCGCCAGGGCGACCACCAGGAGCTTCTCCGCCAGGGTGGCGCGGCTCGGCTTCCCATCGCCGCCGCAGAGAAGCTTCCCGTCGCTGCCGACGCTCTCGACCCGCTTGCGGATCGACCCGTCCCGCGACCCATCGAAGAGGATGGTCTCGAAGGGATCGCGCATCATGGCGGCATGCGGCTTGATGCGGTAGGGGATGTCAGCGTACGTGAACGCCCGGTGCCGGAGCAGTCGCTGCAGGGCGCGCGGGTGATACCGGGCAGAGGACTCGAGAAGCCGCAGCAGGTAGATGACCTGGTGGTCTCCCCAGTACCCGATGTGCGCCCAGGCGTTGTCGGGATCGGGCACCTCCCATTCGAAGCCGTCGCGGCTCACCCGGCGGCCGTTGTACCCGTCGAGGGTCGACGAGTCGACGAACTTGAAGATCATGCTCTCGAGGTAACCGGGGAACGACTGGGCAAGGGCCTCCCAGTTCTGGAAGATGTCGCGCCAATCGCCCTGGTAGTCGAGGATCCGCCTGCCGCCGGCATCGTCGATCTCGATGTTGAAAGTGTTCCAGGGACGGCTCGGGTCGCCGTGGCGCCGGCTGAAGGTGAGCGGCAGGTACTCGTGAGCCAGGCGCTCGAGATCGGGGTCGCCCGGGCCGGCGGAGAGCTCCAGGAGCGAGGCATGGGGGAGCACGGCGGGCAGCCCGGCGAGGAACGCCGCGCACCGCTGGGCAACCGGTCGGTTGCACTGAGTCACGAAGGATCGGAAGTCGTCCCTGGAGATGGCGTAGGCGGCGTCCGGGACGCCTCCACGCATTGCGTTGAACAACGCGTTCGAGAAGTGCCGCCAGCTGGTCATCCGGTCCTCGGTCAGCTGGAGCCCGTCCGCGCAGGCCACGATCCGGACCAGCTTCTCGGTCCCGCGCCGGATGTCGGCATCCAGCTCAGCGCGCAGGTCCGCGCCGGAGGTCAGGAGCCGGATCCGCCCGGCCACGTCCACGGCATCCTGACCCACATCGGCGACCACGCTCCACTCGCGCACCTCTCCGGCCTCGACATCGAGATGGCTCTGCACGAAGAAGGCACCGCGACGGCCCCGGATCAGGGTCTCCTCGTCAACGTCGTCCCCGCGCCGGAAGCGGTCCAGCTGTGCGGAGCAGAGCAGGTGGCGGCGAGCCCGTAGCCCCTCTGACCAGGCCGTGGTGGTCCGCAGCGACTCGCTGGGCTCGTTGCGATCGGTGGGGATCGCCGCGAAGCGCAGCAGCGCCAACCCGCTGCGGGTCTCCAGCTCGCTCTCCTTGTAGGCGTCGGCGAGGGTGCTGAACTCGAGCTGGAACGCACGGGTCAGCCCGGCCGGTAACAGGTTCTGGACCCCGTCGAGCAGCTCGACGGCGACGGCATCGCGACCGAGGTTCTCCAGTGCCGCCCTGCGGACGCAGCCGTGGCGGTCGCTGGTCATCCAGGTGACCGAGAAGGTGAGCCCGAGGTCGTGGTTGACCTCGTCGAAGCGCACCTTGTTTCCATATGCGCTCTTGGCAACGCTGCGGGTGACCCGGTACATCCCCTCGAAGCGCTGCGACAGCGGCTCCCAGAGGCTGGTCCGCGACCCGCGGGTCACCCGCAGGATGGTCTTGCCTCCAACCTGGTCCTGACCGTCGTGGATGCGGTCGTCGGGGTAGTAGGGGAAGAGAGCGTTCTCCGGGCTGCCGCGGCCGGCGGTGAGCGCGCCGTTGCTGGAGATGAACAGCCAGAGGTTGGAATCGCTCGCCACCGTCATCAGGAAGGGCGGCATGGCATCGTGGTGGACGATCCGGTAGAAGGTCTCTCCGCCGATCTCGACGAGGCCGCCGTCGGCGTGCTTGGCTCGGGGCTGGAGGGCGGTGGCTCCGACGAGAAGGCCGGTGGGTGCCTCTGGTCCCGCCTCGGCAGCTGCCACGGCCGGGGCGGCGGCAGCGCGGTCTCCCTCTCCGGGGTGCGGGTCCTGCCGACCCCGCGCCCCTCGGTCCGGCATCACGGTCAACGCCTCCGGCTCCTGTACTGCGACCCGGCACCAGCGGTGCGACCCGGCACGAGTGCTGCGGGCTGAGCGGGACCGCCTCGGGCCGCAGGGTATCACCCGCCTTCAGGAGCTGAACGGCAGCTCGATCCGTAAGGTGGCGCCGCCGCCGGGCGTGTCCACCACGGCGACCCGGCCGCCGTGCGCGGCCACCACTCCCGCGACGATGCTGAGGCCGAGCCCGCTGCCCCCCTGGTCCCGGCTACGCTCCGGGTTGGCGCGGTGGAAGCGCTCGAAGACGCGATCCCTCACCGTGGCGGGGATCCCCGGACCGTGGTCGATCACCTCGATCACCGCCCAGCCGCGCTCCTCACGCAGCTCGACCTCGACCGGGGTTCCCGGCTCGGTGTGGACCAGAGCGTTGCGGAGAAGGTTGGCCAGCACCTGGCGCAGCCGCGGCTCGTCACCGGTCACGACCAGGGGCGCGCGAGCGCGGGCGGTGACCGTCCTGCCCGGATCGCTGACCCGGGCGTCGCTGCAGGCGTCGGCGACCAGGGCCTCGAGATCCACCGGCCCCTGCTGCAGCGGCCGGCCCTGGTCGAGGCGAGCGAGCAGGAGGAGGTCGTCGATGAGCAGGCCCATCCGGCGCGCCTCGGACTCGATGCGGCCCAGCGCCGCCTCCAGCTCCGCGGGGTCCATGTCGGGGTTGCGCCGGACCAGCTCCGCGTAGCCGCGCAGCGAGGTGAGCGGGGTGCGCAGCTCGTGCGAGGCGTCGGCGGCGAACTGGCGGAGCCGCTGCTCCACCGCGGCCCTCTGGGCGAAGGCCGCCTCGAGCTGGTCGAGCATGCTGTTGAGAGCCAGCCCCAGCCGCCCCACCTCGGTGATGGGATCGGCGGGCGAGACCCGACGGTTCAGCTCGCCCCCGGCGATGGCCCGGGCGGTGTCGCCCATCCGTGCCAGCGGGCGCAGCCCGCGGCGCACGATCAGCCAGCTGGCGAGGACGAGCAGCACCACCACCGCGGCGCCGACCAGCAGCTCGAGCAGGAGCAGGTGGCCCAGGGTGGCGTTGTAGCTGTCCATGGGGACCGCTGCGACGACGATCATCCCGCCCCCCGCGGGCTCGCTGTAGACGAGGTAGTCGCTGTAGGTGCCGACCCCGCCCACCGACAGGTACTGGCCGGTGTCGGCGGCGAGCCGGCCGGGCAGCACCGGGCGGTTGGCGGTGGCGCTCAATTGAGCCTGAGAGGGGACACCGAGGAACTGCGGGCTGCCCAGCGATGCTCCGGTGGAGGAGAGCACCTCACCCCAGACCACCCCGGGCGGCTGCGCCGGCCCTCCCGGAGCGCCGCCACCGGGGCTTCCGGGCGCGCCGGGGAGCGAGCGGGCGAGCAGGTTGGCGCCTGCCTGCGCCTGCTGCTGGAGTTGAGAGAAGAGGAAGGACTGCTGCTCGGCGTAGGTGGCGGCGTCGGCGGCCGCCAGGCAGATGACGAACAGCGGCACCAGGGCGAGCAGCAGCCGCGCCCGCAGGGTCATCTCACGCCGTGCGCGGCGGGCGGAGGACGTAGCCGACCCCGCGCACCGTGTGGATCAGCGGGGGGTCGGTGAAGTCCACCTTGCGCCGCAGGTAGCTGATGTAGGTCTCCAGGACGCCGGCATCGCCGCCGAAGTCGTAGTCCCAGACATGGTCGAGGATCTGCGAGCGGGAGAGCACCCGGCGGGCGTTGGCGAGCAGGTAGCGCAGCAGACGGAACTCGGTGCGGGTCAGCTCGACGGGCCGGCCGGCGCGCCAGACCTCGTGGCTCTCCTCGTCCAGCTCCAGGTCGGCGACCTTCAGCCGCGTCGTGGAGGAGGGGCCGGACTGGTAGCGGCGGAGCACGGCCCGGATCCGGGCCACCAGCTCCTCGATGCTGAACGGCTTGGTGACGTAGTCGTCCCCGCCCACGGTGAGCCCGCGCACCTTCTCCTCGGTGGCGTCGCGGGCGGTGAGGAAGATCACCGGCACCCGATGTCCCTCGGCGATCAGGCGCTGGGTGAGGCTGAAGCCGTCCTCGTCGGGTAGCCCGACGTCGAGGACGATCAGCGCCGGGGGGTGGTCGAGCACCGCCTGGCGCGCCTGGCGGGCGCTGGCCGCG
The DNA here is from genome assembly GCA_964508345.1 of uncultured Actinomycetes bacterium. Taxonomy (GTDB): domain Bacteria; phylum Chloroflexota; class Dormibacteria; order Aeolococcales; family Aeolococcaceae; genus Changshengia. Next base: position 63,300 of record CAZDTK010000004.1, read on the forward strand.
CTCTCCACCGCGAAGCCCTCGTAGCGGAGGGCCAGGGTGACCAGGTCGGTGATGCTGCGCTCGTCGTCGACCACCAGCACCCGGGTGCGGTCCGCCGTGTCGGAGGCCATGGCCGGATGGTGGCACCTGTTCCTGGGGATTTGCTCAGAGGAAGCTGGGAGCCTCGTGAGTTCGGACACGGACGGATTGGGCCGCGCCACGGCGCCCCCCGCCGGGCTCACCGCTGACGGAGCTCCTTTCGGCCGCTCAGCCGATTGGGTCCACCACCACGTCGCCGGTGTCGGTCGAGATCGAGATGTCGTCGCTGGAGGTGGGGTCGGTGGGCACCTCGACGGAGGTGTCCCCGGTCTGGGAGCGCGCCGAGACCGCGTACGCCGGTGCGCCCGAGGGCAGGGTGACGGTCACATCCCCGGTGTCGCTCTGCACCGAGACGTCGGTGGGCGGCTGGGCGAAGTCCAGGGACACGTCACCGGTGTCCGCGTTGGCGGTGACGTCGGTGGCGTCCAGGGCGGCTCCGGTGATGTCGCCGGTATCGGTGGTGAGGTGGACCACGCCCGCCCCGCCGTTGACCTGCAGATCACCGGTGTCCGACTGGAGGGAGAGGTCGTCGAGGCTGGAGGCGATGATGTCGCCGGTGTTCGTCGAGGCGGTCACGGCCAGCCCGGACGGGACCGTGAAGGTGAGGTCGGCAGCGCAGTTGATGTCGACGAACCACGGGCAGCTCACGGTGACCGCGACCCCGGCACCGGTGCTGTCGATTCTGACGGACGGGCGCACCAGGCTGTAGCGGGCGGTGCCGCTCAGCTCCACCTGGGGACCGCTGCCCGGGACCAGGGTGAGGGTGCCGGAGTTGAGCGCGATGCTCAGCTCATTGCCGGTCGTGGCGAAGCTGCGGTGGATCTGGAAGCTATCCAGGCTGAGCAGCGCGACCACGTTCAGGGCGCCCCAGGCGATGACCGCGAGCGCGATCGGGACGCCGATGATGAGCGCGGTGAGCCGGCCCATGGTGAGACGCGGGGAGGTGAACACAGTGTGGAATCCTCAATTGCCGAGGTAGCGGAGCACGGCCAGCACCCGGCGATGATCGGTTTCGGCAGGAGGAAGGTCGAGCTTGCCGAAGATGCTGTTGATGTACTTCTCGACGGCGGCGGTCCCCACATTCAGGGTCGAGGCGATGGCGGCATTGGATCGCCCCTCGGCCATCAGGCCCAGCACCCTCTGTTCGCGGGGGGTGAGCGTCGCCAGCGGGCTGCGGCTGCGCGCCAGCAGCTGGGCGACCACCTCGGGGTCGAGCACGCTGCCCCCACCCGCGACCCGTCGCAGGGCGTCGATGAACTCGGCGACATCGGCGACGCGGTCCTTGAGGAGGTATCCGACCCCGCCGACCCGGCCGGTCAGCAGCTCGGTGGCGTAGCGCTCCTCGACGTACTGGGAGAGCACCAGCACGGCCACCGCCGGCCACTGGTGCCGGACCACGAGCGCGGCCCGGAGACCCTCGTCGGTGAAGGTCGGGGGCATGCGAACGTCGACGACGACCACGTCCGGCCGCTGGGCGTCGACGGCGCGCAGGAAGCTCTCGGCGTCCCCGGTGACGGCGACCACGTCGAAGCCCGCCTCCACCAGCAGGCGCGAGAGGCCCTCGCGCAGGAGGACCGAGTCCTCGGCGATCACGATGCGCATGGCAGCTCCACCCGGATGACCGTCGGTCCGCCCGCAGGGCTGTCGACGCGGAGGTCGCCATCCACTCCGGAGACGCGGTCGGCGAGCCCGGAGAGTCCGGCACCGGAGCGGTCGGCTCCGCCCACCCCATCGTCACGCACGACGACCTGGAGCACCCCACCGGTGCGCCGGATGTCCACCCACGCCTGGTGCGCGTGAGCGTGCTTGGCGACGTTGGTGAGCGACTCGGCGACCACGAAGTAGGCGATCGACTCGATGGTGAGCGAGGGTCGCTCGGGAACGTCGACGCTGACCGCGACCGGGATGGGGCTGACCGCGGCGAGCCCGGAGACGGCGGCGTCGAGGCCGCGGTCGGTGAGCACCGGAGGGTGGACCCCGCGCACCAGCCGGCGCAGCTCGACCAGCGCCTCCTTGGCCTCCCCGTGGGCGTGGTCGACGAGGTCGCGGGCCCCCTCGGGATCGCTGGCGAACTTGGCCTGGGCGCGGCCCAGCTCCATCGCCACCGAGACCAGGCGCTGCTGGGCTCCGTCGTGGAGGTCGCGTTCGATGCGGAGCCGCTCGGCCTCGGCGGAGCCCACCACGCGGGCGCGGCTGTCCTCCAACTCCGCAACCCGGACGGCGAGCGCGCGGCCGCCAGGACCGAGAAGGGCGCGTGCCAGCGCGCTCTCCATGGCGGCGAGCCCGCGGATCACGAGTGGAGCCGCGCACAGGATGTACAGCCCCGCGATGACCGCAGCGGCCAGCTCGAGCGGTCCCTGGATCGTCCACCCGCCGATGGTGGCGCCGCCGCGAGGAAGCGCGAAGTTGTAGGCCGGAAGGGTGATCAGGGCGATCGGGATGGCCCAGACGGCCACGGTGATGGTGAAATCGATGACGCTGACCGGAAGCCACAGCAGGCAGTAGCCGAGCTGTCGCCACGTCGATGCCATGCGCAGGGGCTGGACGAGAGGCAGCCACCAGGCCCCGCCGGGGGCGGGCCCCGCGGGCGGCGGGATCGTCTCGCCCAGCAGCAGCGAGAAACGGGCGCGTTCGAAGTGCGCCAGCCCGATCGCCACCCAGGCGGTGGCGGTCACGACCGGTATGCCGACCAGGAAGAGCGGCAGCAGTCCGACCCCCAGCGACAGCCCGGTCACCGCCACCGTGAACGTCGCGATGCCGATGGGGAGCCCGGCGAGCAGGTGGATGGTGGCGAGCCACGTCCGCGCCGAGACCAGCCCCGCGGGCAGCTGCCGCACGTCCCTGCCATGCACCGCCGCGCCCGCGGAGGCCGTCTGCGCCGCGTCCGACCTGTTGATCATGGCTCCAGTCTGGATGGCGACGTGCGGCCCGGCCATCCCGCCACCCCACCGGTTTCCCGGGGGGTTGACCCTACCGCGGATATCCGCCCCATCGTCATGGCAGCTGCCCCGAGGGTGCGGGCGGAGGAGGGCCGGCACGCCCTCCTCGCCATCACCGAGACCGGCGTCGCCGCGGGGTGTGGGGGTCGCATCGGGTCATCCCCGATCCCGATGCCGCGGTCCGACCCCGTTCACACCCTGCGCGTCTCTTCGCAGGTCCCACTCCCGGTGACGTCCTCGCCCGCGGGGACCGCGTTCCCGCGGCCAGAAGTATCCACGTTGCGATGGGGGTCTGTGGGCTGAACGCTCCAACTGTCAATCGACGTTCACAGCGGGCGCCGCGGTGTGGCGCGCCGATGCAGCGTTTCACGGTGACGTGACCGACGCGATCGGCGGGCTCCGGGCGGTCGCGGAGGACCGCCGCCCCGGGTATCGGCTCAGGGCTCCGGCGTGGCGGGGGAGAGGGGGAGCTCGTAGGTGAGGCGGCAGTGCCCCGGGGAGACCTCCACCGGCGCGCCACCCTGGTATCCGATCGCCTCGTACAGCCGCCGGGCGGCGGTCATCTCGGGCATGGTGTGGAGCGTGAGGCGCTGCTTCCCCGCGGCTCGGGCCAGCGCCGCCGCAGCCTCCATCAGAGCCCGGCCGGCGCCCCGTCGCTGTGCCTGCGGGGAGACGGCGAGCATGCGGAGATGCGCCTCGTCGGGCGCCAGCTGCTGCTCGGGGTTGACCTTGGCGTTCAGCTCCACGGTGACCGAGCCGAGGATGCGGCCCTCCTCACCGACGGCCACCAGCACGGTGGTGCGCTCCATGCGTCCGGCGATGTCGGCGACCACCTCCAGGTACTCGGTCTCATCCTCGTGGGCCCGGCCGTCCTCCCCGAAGAGGGCGGCGAAGCCGGCCCGGGTCGCGCGGCCCGCCTCCTCGCACTCCTCCGGCCGGACCGGCCGGACCTCGATCCCCGCCCCGGGCCGAGCATCGACGGCCATCACCCCTCCGGGATCATCTCGAGCGCGGCCGAGTTGATGCAGTAGCGCTTCCCGTCGGGCCCCGGCCCGTCGTCGAAGACGTGGCCGAGGTGGCCGCCGCAGCTCTTGCACACCACCTCGGTCCGGTCCATCCCGTACGTGTGGTCGGGGCGCAGCTCCACCGCCTCGAGGTCGGCGGGCTCCGCGAAGCTTGGCCAGCCGGTGCCGGAGTCGAACTTGGTCTCGGAGCGGAACAGCTGGGCCCCGCAGCCGGCGCAGTGGAAGGCGCCCGTGTCGTGGTTCTGCCAGTAGCGCCCGGTGAAGGCGGGCTCGGTCCCCTTCTGACGGAGGATCGCGTACTGCTCGGGGGACAGCTTGGCGCGCCAGTCGGCGTCGCTCAGGGTCATCGGGTGGGTGCTCTCGGTCATCGTCAGTCCCTCGGGTCTCTGGCTCGACCGCTCAGCGTACCCCCAGGGGCACGACCGACACCGTGGAGGCAGGGCACCCGCGGGAAGCGGTTCCGCCGCCGGCGGTCCAGCTCCGTGTTGACCGCGGGGCAACGTGGATGTGACGGCGGCGCGCGGCGGTGTCACTCCCTGCCAACGGCGGCGCCGGATCCCCGCGGCGGTGCCCACCATTGCTGTCGGCGCCTCCCCGCGCGGGCGACCCGTGCCCTCGGGGCGCCGGCCCACCTCGCCGGCCTCTGGCAGTGGATCGGAGAACCATGACCTGGAAGACAGCGTCGAGGGGCAGCGGGAGCGGTCTGATCGGCAAGCTGGCCCAGGCCAACATCGACGAGGTCGCACCCGTCGATGACGAGGTGGTGGTCGTCCGGGACGACGATCGCGCCTCGGCGCCGATCCGCCAGCGCCTGACCGCAGGCACGCTCCTGCGCGTTCGCGAGGTGACCGGCTATGGGGACCTCGCCGCCCTCACCGCCTCGGGCAGGACCCGCGCCGTGGTGCTCTGCCGGAGCGGGCTGTCGCTGGCGGCGCTGCACGACGCGGTGTCGGTGATCCATCAGGCGATCCCGGAGACGGCGCTGCTGGTTCTCGACGACCAGGCGGGGGACGCCCGCCTCGAGGTGGCCGCCCACGCCGGTGCCGACGGTCTGCTCAACCTGGCGCAGGACTGGAGGACGATGGGCGAGGAGGTGCTGGCCGCCGCCGAAAACCGGGCCCGGGGCCGCGCCGTGGCCGACGCGCTGATGGTCCAGGCCGAGCACGAGCTGCTCGCCACGCTCGAAGCGGAGCACCCGCTTGCCGTGCTGGTGCTGGCCGCCAACAACCTCGAGGCGCTCGCCGGTCGCTACGCCCATGGCGACATCGACGCGCTCCTGCTCGCCCTCGCGATCCGGCTCCGGCCGGTCCTGCGTCCCAGCGACACCATGGCCCGGACCGCCGACCACTGTCTCGTCATCGCCCGGCGCGATGCCGACGAGCTGGCCGTCGCCGCCCTCGCCGACCGCCTGCTCCGCGCCTGCCGCGAACCGCTCTCGGTCGCCGAGGAGAGCGTCCCGGTGACCATCGCCATCGGCATCGCTGACCGTGGCCGGCGGGCGGGGGAGCCCGAGGTGACCACGGCCGCGCTCCTCGAGCAGGCGCGCACCGCGCTGGCGCGGCTGCGCAATCACGGTCGCGCCGCCTACGAGCTGGCCGATGCCAAGCTGCAGGCGCGCGTCACCGCCCAGCGCCAGACCGAGATCGCGCTCCGTCACGCCGTCGACGACCATGAGTTCCGGGTCTTCTACCAGCCGGTGGTGGAGCTGCAGAGCCGGGGCCTCACCTCGTTCGAAGCCCTGATGCGGTGGCAGCGTCCCCAGGTTGGTCTCTTCGATGCCGCCAGCTTCGTGGAGGCCGCCCAGCGCAGCGGGCTGATGGCGCGGATCGGCCAGACCATCCTCCACGAGGCCGCGACGGAGGCGATCCGCTGGGCCGCGCCGGGCTCGGCCGCGCCCGCCCTCTCGGTGAACCTATCGCCGCAGGAGTACTTCCTGCCCACCCTGGTGGCGAGCGTCGGGCACATCCTCAGCGAGGTGGGGCTCTCCCCCGGGCGGCTGATCATCGAGGTGCCCCTGCGGCTCCTCGACGGTGACCCGCTCTCGGCCCGGAGCATCCTCCGTGACCTCGGCGCCCTCGGCATCACGCTGGTCGCCGACGACTACGACGGCGACCTCACCGAGGAGCTGCGCCGCCTCCCCATCCGCATGGTGAAGCTGCGCATGGGGCTGCTGGACGGCATCGAGACCGACGCCGAGCGTCGCGCCCGGGTGGCCGGGATCGCCGCCCAGGTGCGCTCGGCGGGCTGGCTCTGCGTCGGCAAGGGCGTGGAGACGGCCGCCCAGGCCGCCATCCTCCGTGACCTCGGCTGCAACGGCGGCCAGGGCTTCCTCTTCAGCGGGGCGCGCCCGGCCGAGGAGCTGTCCCTCTTCAGGGGCCCCGAGGGCGTCTGGGCCTGGACCCCGCAGGCCCGCGCCGCCGCCTCCTAGCGGGGCGTCAGAGCCCCCCGGCCAGACCACCCCACGAGGCAGGCTTCGCGGGGACCCCGGCTAGGGCGAGCTCTCGCTGCCGTAGGTCTCCTCGGGGACGTAGGCCGAGGTCAGCTCGAGGCCGGCGCAGCCGGTCGAGGTGGCGAGGATCAGCCCGTACTTGTCGCCGGACACCAGGCCCTGCCAGAAGACGGTGACCTGGGTCCCGGCCTGGGCGACGTCCACCTCCGAGCCGGCGCCCGTGGGGAACGTCCACGCCGAGCCGGACCAGCTCCGCAGCGCCCCGTGCCAGGCGGTGCCGTCCCAGTAGGCGACGAGTTGCACGGTTCCCGCCCGGTTGATCGGCGTGCCCGACGCCGGCGGCGTCGCCTGATAGGGGAGGACCGCCACGACAAGGCTGAATGCCCGGGTCGAGCTCCCCACCGCGCTGCCCGTGTGCACGCTCACGTACGGGTTGGTGTAGCCGGAAGCTTCCGGGTCGGCGCCGAGGCCGCTCGCCGGGGAGCTGAGGGCGAGCGCTGCCGGAACCTGCCCCGTGGGCAGCGCGCTGCAGTCGGTGGCCGGTGCGAGGACGTTCAGCGCCGAGCCGGTCGGGAGATCGGAGGCGGGAAGAGTGGCCGGGGCGACCGTCGGGGTGGTGGCGGCGGCGGTCGGTCCGGGGCCGAAGGCCAGCCTGGCACCGAGGACGAGTGCCACGACGATGATGACCCCGATGACCAGGGCGCCCAGGCCCATGGCGATGGCGAATCCCCTGCCGGAACCCCGTGGCGGGGGCTCGTCCTCGCCGCGATCGCGGCGGCCCGAGACGGGGGGCCCGCGCCGTCCCGGAGGGGTGCGCTCGGTGCCCCTCCCCGCGGCGGCGCGCTCCACCTCCCAGGGGCTCTGGGCGATGCGGCCTCCGGCGACGGCGACCGGGAGGTCCGCTTCGGCACCTCCCGCCCCTGCCGCTTCCATCAGCGGCGGCGGTTCGGGGGGTGCGGGCGGGGCGGGCGGGGCGGACGGGGCCGGCGGGGTGGGCGGGGTGGGCGGGGCGGGGGAAGCCGCGCCGGGGACGAACCATTCGAGGGGCGCCGCCGGCGCCCCGAATCGGATGTGGGCATCGGCGAGCGCGGCCGCGACATCGTCGGCGGCGGGCCCACCGAGGGACTGGGTGGCCTCGGGGTGGTCGGCCAGGTACCGGAGCCCCTCGGAGTACCGCCTGTGGGCCGCGATCACTGCGGCCTCTGTGGTGGGGGTCTGGTCGGCTGTCTGGGCGGCCGGGAGCCTGCCGTAGTCCGGGCGCCAGCGTCCGAGCGCCGCGTCCAGCTCTCTCAGACCCCGCAGGAACTGGAGGAACTGCCGGTGTGCCTCGGCCTGGTCAGGCCCGGAGACAGAGTCAGTGAAATCCACGTCATCCCCTCGGTGGCGTCCGCGGACACGGATGATGCCAGTCTGCGCCCCCATCCGGCACGAGGGGCCCGCCGGCCACGTTCGACGCGGGAGCTCGTGAGCGGCTCCCCGGCGCCCCGCTGGCCTGCGGCGTGGTTGGTGACTTAGAATGGATCGATGCGTCGTACCGCGGCTGTTACGCCGCCGCAACAGCAGGTGACGGAGAGCCGGTACTCTCAATCCCACATGACCTACGTTCCCGGGTCGAAGCTGGGTGACACGTCGGCGTCGGGGGGCGGGAGCCAGCGCGCGGCGTCCGTCGAGCGGCGGGTCGCCGCCGCCATCGCCGCCAGCCAGACCTTCCTGGTGGTGCGCATCCTGAGCGTCCTGCTCGCCGTGGGGCTGCTCCCGCTCCGCCTCCCCAACGTCACCTTCCGCCTCGATGCCACGCATGCCGTGGTGCTGCCGCTGACCGGCCTCAACCGCGGATCGGTTCTCTTCGTCGTCGGGCTCGTCTCCGCGGTCGAGCTCTACCTCGTCTACCGCCTGGCGGAGCGGGACCGCCTGGCCCGCTTCGTGGTGCTGCTCATCGAGTCGTGCGCCATCGTCATCGCCACCGTCGGGCTCGCCCTCGGTGCCGGCTTCGCCCTCCTGCCCCTCGCCACCTCGGTGGGCGCGACCTGCCTGCTGCTCCTCAACCAGGTGCGCTGGGCGTTCCGCCTCCAGCCCCAGCGGCGGACTCTGGCCGGGCACCGTCAGGGCGGCACCTTCGCCGGCTACGCGCCGACGTCCCTGGAGACGCCCAAGGCCAGGCAGCGGGTCGAGTACAGGGTCCGCGGCGGCGAGGACGGCGAGCCGTCCGAGGAGGCGCCGACGAGTGCGGCGGCGGTGGCCGCGCGCGTTGACCGCGCGCTCGCACCCCGCGCCACCGGGGGCACCGGAGCCTGGCCGACGACCCCGACCCGCCCCGGAGGCTGAGCCCGAGGGCGACCTCCCGGGAGGCGTGCTAGCCTCGCCCCGATGCCGCTGTCCGCTCGCAACTCGGCCGGGTTCGAGGCGCCCGCGGGGCTGAGCGCCGTCCCGGTAGTGCTCGCGCCCCTCGGCGGTCGCCTTCACGTCCTCCTGGTTCGCCGCGACGACCCCCCCGACCCCGGGGCGTGGGCGCTGCCGGGCGGCTTCATGAGCCGAGGCGAGCGTCCTGAGGAGACCGCCCAGCGCAAGCTGACCGAGAAGACCGGGGTGGGCGCGATCTACCTGGAGCAGCTCCAGACCTACGGGGACCCCCACCGCGATCCCCGCGGCTGGATCCCGACCGTCGCCTACCTGGCCCTGATCGACGCAGCGGTCCTGCGCGCCGACGAGAGCCAGGCTCGCTGGTGGCCGGTCGACGACCTGCCGGCGGTCGCCCTCGACCAGGGCGAGATCATCGGGGATGGCGTCCAGCGGCTGCGCGGCAAGCTCTGGTGGTCGAACATCAGCGTCGGGCTGCTCCCCGAGCGCTTCACCATGCCCCAGGCGCGGCGGGTCTTCGAAGCGATCAGCGGCGTCGCCTACGAGCCCAGCAACTTCCGCCGCGAGCTGGAGCGCAGCGGGCTGGTCCAGGCCACCGGCCTGGTCGCCAAGAGCGGCCCGGGCCGGCCGGCCGCCCTCTACGAGTTCGCCTCCCGACAGCCCGCCTGGTCGCTGCGCCGCTCCCGCCCACCGGCGACCCGGGCCCCCGCCGGCCCGGGGGGCGTTCGCGGCCCGGTGCGGTAGGGTGGTGCGGTTGCGCGTGGAGAGCGAAGACCTGAGCCCCGATCCCGCTTCCCGCCCGACCATCGCCGAGGTGCGGGAGCGGGTGCGCGTGCGCACCGGCATCGACAGCCTTCCCGCCCACCTGGAGAGCCGGCACGGCATCGAGGTCGCGCAGATCACCGAGCTGGACCTGGGCGTCTTCCGGGTCGACCGGCACGACGGCCCGGCCTGGGTGGCCCGCATCTTCCCGGCGGCCCGACCCCTGGAGGAGGTGGAGGGCGACGCCCGCATCCTCCGGGGCCTGGAGCGCCGCGGCTTCCCGGCGGAACGCTGTGCGGCCGCGGATCCCGTCTCCGTCCACGAGGGGCAGGGCGTCCTGGTCACCGAGCTGGTGGAGGGCACGCGGGCGCGGGGAGGCGGTCGCACCTTCGCCTGGCTCGGCGGGCTGCTCGGCGGGCTCCACGCGGCGTCGGCCGCCACCGTTGCGGGGCTGCGTGAGGGCGGCGCATGGCACCACCTCTGCCTCCGCGGCGGGCCGGGCGACGAGATCGCGGCCGCGCTCGCGCTGCTCGACGAGTACGCGGCCCGCCTCGATCCGCCCGCGGCACCGCTCCACCGCCGCCTCCGCGAGGCGGTGGCGGGCGCCGACGCCTGCCAGGGCCTGCCCGAGGCGATCCTCCATCCCGACTTCGTGCCCGCCAATGCTCTGGTCGGAGCCGACCAGCACCTGGTCCTTGTCGACTGGACCGGAGCGGGGCGGGGGCCGCGGCTCTGGTCCTTGGCCTTCCTGCTCTGGGCGGCCGGCGCCTGGGATCTGCGCTTCGTCGATTCGGTGGTCTCCCACTACGCGCGCCGCGTGCAGCTCCTGCCCGAGGAGATCTCCCGGCTCGAGGCGGCGGTGCGGGCCCGTCCCCTGGTCCTGGACTCCTGGGCCGTGTGCCTCCACCGCATGCCCCTGGAGGAGGCGGTCCACGCGCTGCCGGAGAAGCTCGACCTCGCGGCCGCCGTCGCCGCACGCGCGGTCCAGGATTTCGAGAGCACGCCGGCTGCGGAGATGGAGGGGTGAGCACGCTGGCCGGCGAGCACTGCGAAGCGTGCACCGGGGCGACCCCGCGGGTGGAGGGCGAGGAGCTGGAGCGGCTGCGCGCCGAGCTGGGCGGCGACTGGCAGGTCGACGGCTCGAGGCTGCGGCGCCGCCTGCGCTTCCGCGACTTCCGGCGCGCCTTTGGCCGGGCCACGGAGATCGCGCTGCTGGCCGAGGCCGAGGGACACCACCCGGAGATGACGGTGGGCTGGGGTCACCTGGAGGTCGAATTGACGACCCACGCCATCGGAGGTCTCAGCCGCAACGACTTCGTGCTGGCCGCCAAGATCGACGCGCTCGATGGCTGACGAGGGCATCACGCCCCTCGCCCCCTCCCGGCCGCCCGACGGCTACTTCGCGCTCCGAGGACTGCGGGGCAGCTCGTGGAGCGCCGGACCGGGGACCCGGTTCCCCCCGCACCGCCATGAGCGGACCAAGCACCTCTTCGTGACCCGCGGCAGCATCAGCTTCAACGGGACCGAGGTGGCGGCCCCGTCCGGGGTCCGGATCAGCGCCGGCGCCGAGCACCACGCCAGGGTCGGTGAGGACGGCGTCGACTGCGTGGAGGCCTTCGAGGTCGAGGGCTAGGAGGCCGCCGAGGGGTCGGCCCGAGCCATTCGCAACGTCTGCCGCGCTCCCTCACTCTGCCGGGGCTGGGGGATTCGGTATGCTCCCGCTCCGCCCCATGCCAACCCTCCCACCTCGTCCGCGCGCCTGATGGAGCCGCTCCGCGACCTCGTCCAGCTCCATCTGTTCACGGATCCGCTCTACGACCAGAACTGCTACATCCTGCGCCGCCGGGACACGGAGCACTGCCTGGTGATCGACCCCGGCCTCCAGGCCGACGCCGCGCTCCTCTTCCTCGAGAAGGAGGTGCTCGGCTGCGACCGGATCCTGCTCACCCACGGCCATCCCGATCACGTGGTCGGAGTGCCGGCCGTGAAGGCGGCGCTCCACTGCCCCGCCGCCATCCATCCCGACGATCGCTGGCTGCTCGGGCAGGCCGGGATGTTCCCCGGGATCCCCGCCGACGTCCCCGAGGTGGTCTGCGAGGAGGACCTCGACGCCGGACAGGTCATCGCCTGGCGAGGGCTCGAGATCGCCGTGCTCCACACCCCCGGTCACACCCCCGGCTCCGTCTCTTTCCTGGTCGGTCCGGACCTGCTCGCCGGCGACACCCTCTTCCGGCGCAGCGTGGGCCGCACCGACCTCCCCGGAGGCTCCTGGGAGACCCTGCTCTTCTCCATCCAGGACCGCCTCTACGGGCTGCCCCCGGAGACGGTCGTCCACCCCGGCCACGGTCCGGCCACGACCATCGGCGAGGAGATGCGCGGCAACCCCTTCGCCCTCCACCCCACCTTTCGCTGAGGGCTCAGCCGGCGCTCCGCAGGAGCTCGAGGAGGTCGTGGACGATGGCCCCGGTCACCCCCCAGACAGTCCGGCCGGCGAGATCGTAGTAGTGGACCCGGCGCGCCGGCGTTTCGGTGCCCCACACCTCCGCGCGATGGTCGGCCTCGAGCAGGCCGGCGAGCGGCAGCCGGAACCACTCGGCGACCTCGCCGGCCTCGGCATGCACCGTGAACGGCCGCCGCTGGAGCCCCGCGATCGGGGTGAGCCAGAGGTCGGAGCGGTGGGTGAGCCGGGCCGGGAGGCTGCCGATGACCTCGACGTCGGCGGGTTCCACTCCGACCTCCTCGCTCGCCTCGCGCAGGGCCGTGGCGACGAGGTCGCGATCCCCGGCCTCCCGGGAGCCGCCGGGAAGGCCGATCTGGCCGGCGTGCAGGCGAAGGTGCTCGGCGCGGCGGACGAAGAGGAGGGGAAGACCGTCCTCGCCGGGGTCGAAGAGCAGCAGGACCGCCGCCTCACGCTTGCCCAAGGGCGGCGGGACCGCGGGCGAGGGGACGGCGAACGCCCGGCGCAGGCGCTCGACGAGGTCGCTGGTCACGCCGCAACTATGCGTCCCGTCAGGGGCGGGGCCGCTCCTCGCGGAGCGCCGACTCGAGACGCCACAGCGCGTCCGCGTGGGCGATGGCCTCGCCGAGCAGACCGGCGAGCTGCCGCTGCCGGAGATAGCGCACGGTGGCCTCGGTCTCGGCGGCATCCGCCGCCGTCTGCTCGGGCGTCCTGGCGGTCATCTGCGTCACGTCCTCGATATGCTTGCGGCGGTGTGGCGCCCGGCCACCCCTGCAACGTACGCCGCCCCGGCCACTTTCCGGGTGACGTGCGGCGCGAGGTTTGGTGAGGGTTGGTGAAGCGCCGCCAAGGCGGTGCCACGAGCTGTGACGGGGAGAGACGCGGTGTGGGTGAAGGGGTGGCGAAAGTGTCATCGGGCACGCGGCTGCCACGACCGGTGACGGCGCGCCAACAGTCGCTGTGCCCGCTCTGCGCCGGGGCTCTGCGCTTCGACCACCGCGAGTACGTGGGGGGCAGGCGCTCGGTGCGCGTCCTGCGCTGTGCGGCCTGCGGCTCGGAGGTGCGGGGTGAGCCCCAGGACGACGCCTCTCGCCCGCGGCCGGCGCTGCCGGCTCGGCGCCGGCCGCTCCCCGACGGCGGGCACCCGGAGAACTTCGTGATCGACGAGGGCACCGCCGAGCGCCTGCGTCAGATGCTGGAGGGCGAGACGGCCAGCTCGGACGGCTGAGCCGGCGCCGCCGCGGCAGGCCCAGCAGCCTGCGTGAATCGGTCAAACCAGGCCAGAACACGCCGGTTGACGTCGGCGCGGTCGACGTCAACGGAGATGCCGTGACCGCTGCGGGGGAGCATCCGCCGCTCCACCGCGGCGCTGCAGAGCAGCCGCCGCTCGATCTCGATCGCGTTGGCGGGGGCGATCACCCGATCCCGCTCCCCATGACAGATGAGCACCGGGGCGCGCACGCAGACCAGCTCGCTGCGGAGGTGGGCGAGGAGGCGGACCAGCTCGTGGATCGAGCCGGTGGAACGGCGGCCGTAGGACCACAGCTCGTGGATGCCGGCGCGGCGGTAGAGGTCGACGTCGTCGCCGGGCCGGTCCCAGCGCACCACGTGCTTGGCGACCGGGAGCATCCGGGGTCTCCAGCCGCTCAGCCAGACAGGGGCGGCCAGGCAGGCGACCGCCGCGATCCCCGGGTCGGTGGCGGCCAGATGGAGGGCGATGCTGCCCCCGGTCGACTGGCCGGCCACGACCACCTGGTCGCACTCGCTGCGCAGCTCGGCGAGGGCCGCCGCCGCCGAGGCCGCCCAGTCCTCCCAGCGCGTCCTCTCCAGGTCCTCGGGGGTGGTGCCGTGGCCGGCGAGCATCGGTCCGTGGCAGCGCCAGCCGGCCCGGGCCAGCTCCTCGCCGAGGCCGCGCAGCTCCGGCGGGGTCCCGGCGAAGCCGTGGAGGAGAAGCGCTCCACGGCGGCCCTCCCCGATCCGCCAGGGGGCGACCACGGCGGGGTCGAACGGCGCGTCGGTGCGTGCTGTCATGGTGCCGAGCCTCGATCGGGATGGTACCGTGCGCCTGCCATGACCGAGTCGCTGATGAGCGCCCTCAACCGGGTTGCCGAGGGGGCCGATCTCGACACCGCGACCGCGCGGGCGGTCATGGACGACTTCTTCGAGGGGGTGGCGACGCCGGCCCAGATGGGCGGCTTCCTGGCGGCGCTCCGGGTCAAGGGGGAGACCGTCGAGGAGCTCACCGGGATGGTGGAGTCGATGCGCCATCACGCCGTCCGGGTGCAGCTCCACACCTCCGCCGTCGACACCTGCGGGACCGGTGGCGACCGTGCCGGCACCTTCAACATCTCGACGGCCGCGGCGCTGGTGGTGGCCGGCGCCGGCTGTCCGGTGGCCAAGCACGGCAACCGCGCCCAGTCCTCCCGCTGCGGCAGCGCCGACGTCCTGGAGGCGCTCGGGGTCGCCATCTCGCTCCCTCCCGAGGGTGTCCTGCGCTGCATCGAGGCGGCCGGGATCGGATTCATGCTCGCCCCCGTTTACCACCCCGCCATGCGCCACGTCGCGCCGGTCCGGCGTGAGCTGGGCATCCGCACCGCCTTCAACATCATGGGACCGATGGCGAACCCGGCCGGGGTCCGCCACCAGCTCATCGGCACCCCATCGTCCGAGCTGGCGGCGAAGATGGCCGGGGTGCTCAGCCGGCTCGGACTTCGCCGGGCGGTGGTCTTCGCCGGACCGGGCGGGACCGACGAGCTGATGCTCCACGCCTCGTCCCACGCCTACGTCGTCAACGAGGGCGAGATCGACGAGACCGAGATTGATCCCTCTCGCCTCGGGCTCGCCTCCGCCGAGCCCGCCACCCTGGCCGGAGGGGACGCCGCCGCCAACGCGGAGCGGATGCGTGCCCTGCTCGGGGGCGAGCGGGGGCCGCTCCGCGACTGCGTGGTGCTCAACGCCGGCGCCGCCCTCTACGCCGCCGAGCGGGCGGCCAGCATCGGGGCGGGGATGGAGCAGGCCGACGCGGCGCTCACCTCGGGCGCCGCCCGCGACCGTCTGGAGACCCTGGTGCGCGTCTCCTCCGAGGCCGCGGCATGACCGCTGGGGGAGAGGCTCCCCCGGCTGCCGCGCCCCGGGGGCGGCACCTGCTCATCCTCCAGGATCTCGACGACCGGATCGGCCGGCTCGCCCTCGAGGTGGTGGAGATCGAGGCGAGCCTGGCCGGCGACCCCGACCTGGAGCTCCTCCGGGAGCAGGCAGCCGCGGCCCTGGCGGAGCGTCAGGGAGCGGAGGAGAGGAGCCGCGTGGTCGAGCACGAGCTGAACGGGGTCCGCCAGCGCGCCCGCAGCCTGGAGCGCCGCCTCTACGACGGGTCGGTGCACAACCCGCAGGACCTGCTCGGGATGCAGCGCGACCTGGCGGCCCTCCGGCCCCGCCTCGATGAGCTGGAGGGCGGGCTGCTCGAGGCCATGGAGGCGACCGAGAGCGCCGACGCCCAGGTCGAGAGCACACGCGCCGCGGTGGCTGAGCGAGAGGCGGAGCGCGCGTCGCTGGAGCAGCCCCGCCGCGAGCGTCTGCTGGCTGCCCGGGGCGAGCTGACCGCGGCCCGCGCCGACCGCGCCGCGGCCGCGGCGGACACCGATCCCGCCGACCTGCGCATCTACGAGCGGGTGGCGGCCCGCCGCCGGCCGGCGGTGGTCCACCTGGACGGGGACAGCTGCGGCGGCTGCCACCTGCCGCTCGGCATCCGCGAGGCCAACCACGCGCGGGCCGGTACCGAGCTGGTGCAGTGCAGCAACTGCGACCGGGTGGTGATCCGGTGAGGCGCCCCGCCGTGGGGCCGGCGGGCACGGCCGCCCCAGCCGCTGCGGGCACGGTCATCGCCTACACCGACGGCGCCTGCTCGGGGAACCCCGGACCGGGCGCCTGGGCCTACCGCCTGGAGTGGCCGGACGGCGGGGTGGCGGAGGCCGCCGCCGCCGATCCCGCCACCACCAACAACCGCGAGGAGCTGAAGGCGGTGCGCGAGGCGTTGCGGGCGATCCGACGCCGCATCGGCATCGACCCCGGGTGGCGGATCGTGATCCGCACCGACAGCCTGGGCGCGATCAACTGGCTGACGCGGCGCTGGAAGCGCAACGCCAACCTGGACCTGTTCCCGGACATTGACGCGTTGGTGGACGGAAGGGTCGTCTTCGAGCACGTGCGCGGTCACGCCGGCAACCCCGGCAACGAGAGGGTCGACACGCTGGCGGTGGCCGCCGTTCGCGACCTGGCCGAACGCGCGGGCGGCTGACGCGCCGGACTCCTCCGCTGATTCACGCGGGGCGCGATCCCCACCTGATGCTGCGTCCCCCAGACGTCTCCGGCGGTGGGATCCCGACGCCCGGGGGCCCTCCCCGACCCGCTCGCGGTGCCATCGCGAGTGCGCGCACCCGGGATCAGGCGGTGAGCAGCTCCTCGCGAAGGGCCTCGCTGGCAATGACGAAGCCGGCGTCGACACTGTCCATCAGCTTCGCCGACTCGCTCAGGTCTCCGGAGGCTGCGACCACCTGAAGCTCATTGCAGCGTCGTACCAGCACGCTCGCCCCGAACGTGGCGGCGCTTCCCCTGAGGCTGTTGGACGCACTCCAGACGGGCGAGAACCATCGAGGGGGCTGACAAGGCGGCGGCGCTCGCCGCTGGCGGTCCGCGGCATCAGCCGGCTGACCCGCCTCTCTCTGGAGTGCCAGAGGAACCGACGCCGGCCACCGGCGCGGAGGAGAGGCGCACCTCGAGCCGCGTGGAGAGGGTCACCGCCTGGGGCGAGCGGTCGGGCGAATGGAGGGCGTTGACGACCATCGCCGCCATCTCCCGGCCCATCCGCTCAATCGGCTGGCGCACGCTCGTGAGCGGCGGTTGGAGGGAGGCGGCAAAGGGATCGTCGTCGTAGCCGACCACGGCGACGTCCTTGGGGACTCGCCGGCCGGTCTCGCTGAGCACCTGGAGGGCCCCGGCCGCCATCAGGTCGGAGGCGGCGAAGACGGCATCGAGCTGGGGTCGTATTGAGAGCAGGAACCGCATGGCGCGGGCACCGCCGTCACGGGTGAAGTCGCCGTCTTCGACCAGAGCCTCGTCGGTGGGTAGGCCGGCCGCCTCGAGCCCCTGTCGGTAGCCGCGCAGCCGATCCTGCGCGGCTGGCACGTCGCGACGGCCGGTGATGGTGGCGATGGTCCGCCGCCCCCCGGCGGCGAGATGGGCGACTGCGTGGGAGGCCCCGGTCACGTTGTCGACGTCCACGTGCCCGAAGCGGGCAGGCTGGGCGGGGCGGCCTCCGAACACGACCGGGATGCCGCGAGCTGCAAGCTGTCCTGCCAGTGGATGGGAGCCCGGGAAGGAGACCAGCATCGCCGCGTCGGCGTGGCCGCCGGCAACGTAGGTTGCGGTCCAGTCGCAGTCGGGAGCTGACTGCGGCGCCAGCAGGACGGAGTGCATCCCGCGCTCGTGGAGGGTCGCCTCCACGCCGCCGATGAGTCGGGGAAGGAACGGGTCGCTGAAGAGGAGGGTGTGGGGCTCGAAGACGATCAGCGCGACTGCACCGGAACGGCTGGGGGCGGGAGGGGGAGGGGGGCCTGCCTGGGCGGAGCCGTGCCAGGGCTTGCTCGAAGGCTGCTCTCCGGCCCGGCCGGGGTTCGGGGTCATCCTCCCAAGCCCGATAGCTGCTGACTCCGCAGGAGCTCTGCGAAGCGTTCCGAGGGCACGGGCGGGCTGAAGAGGTACCCCTGATAGAGATCGCAGCCGCCGCGGCGGAGAAACGTCAGCTGCTCCTGGGTCTCGACGCCCTCGGCGGTGACCTGCAGGCCGAGGCGGTGGGCGAGCGCGATCATCGCCGAAACCAGCGGAGCGTCGTCCTCCTCGTGCTTGATGTCGCTGATGAACGAGCGATCGATCTTGAGGCGGTCGACGGGGAGGGTCGCCAGCTTGCTCAGGCTCGAGTAGCCGGTGCCGAAGTCGTCGATGGCGACAGCGATACCGGCGCTGCGCAGGTGGCGCAGCTCGTTGAGGGCCTCCGCCGTCTGCGACACCGCGGCGGTCTCGGTGATCTCGACTTCGAGCAGATCCCGGGATAGCCCGGTCTCGAGGAGCGCGGCCGACACCCTGTCGACGAGCTCGCCCCGGCCCAGATCGCGCCCCGAGATGTTGACGGCGAGGTGGAGCTCGGCCAGGCCGGACGCCTGCCATTCCGCCACCTGAGAGGACGCCGTGCGGAGCATCCAGGTGTCGATCGCCGTGATCGTCCCCATCTCCTCCGCGAGTGGGATGAAGGTGTCGGGAAGCACGAAGCCCCGGTTGGGGTGCTGCCAGCGAACCAGGGCCTCGCAGCCGACGATGGCACCGCTATCGACCGAAAGGACTGGCTGGAAGAACGGGCGCAGCTCGCCCCGCTCCACGGCCTGACGCAGGTCCTGGTCCAGGCTCAAGCGTTCGGTGGCCAGCTCGAGCATGCTGGGCACGAAGACCTCCACCCTGCCCCGGCCTGCCATCTTGGCTGCGTACATGGCCAGCTCGGCGTGGTCGAGCAGCTCATCGGCAGTCGTCGGCACGGTCGACGAGGTGGTGACACCGATGCTGAGGCCGATCACGAGGCTGCCACCCGCAACCTCGAGGGGAGACCGGAATGCCTCGCTGAGGCGCTCCGCCACCCCGACGGCGGCGTCGCCGTGGCCCACGTCCATGAGGAGCACGGCGAACTCGTCGGCGCCCAGCCTGGCGGCGGTGTCGCCCGGGCGGAGCGCTGCCTGTATCCGCACCGCGGCTGCCCGCAGCAGCAGGTCCCCCACCGAATGTCCCAGGCTGTCGTTGGCGCTCTTGAAGTTGTCCAGACCGATGACCAGGATCGCGATGGTGGCGCTGGTGCGGCGCACCCGGGTCAGCTCATGCGCGACCCGCTCGGTCAGCAGGGCCCGGTTGGGGCCACCCGTCAGAGGGTCGCGGAGCGCGCCCTCGCGCAGCTGCCTGTCCAGACGGTTGCGCTCGGTCACGTCGTTGATGAGCGTGAGGATCCCCGGACGGCCGGCGAGCTCCTGAGCCACCGCGGTGACCTCGACGTCGATGAATCGACCATCCCGAAGACGGTGACGGGCCTTGTACGCCGTTCTCCCGGCCCGGGCCTGGCGGACATCGAGGGCAGGATGGGCGCCGTCGTTGCGGAGGACGGCGATGGTCAGCGCCGCGAACTCCTCGGCCGAGTACCCGTACTTGTCAACGGCGGCGTCGTTGACGGCGAGGAAGCGCTGCGTCTCCGCGTCGGTCACCCACATCGGTTGGGGGTTCTCGTGGAAGAGCCGGTGGAGCAGCTCCTCGCTGGCGACCAGGGCGCTCTCGCGCAGCGCGGCGGTCTCGCGCAACCCCGCGATCACCTGCGCCCCGATGGCCGCCGCCGTGACCTGGTCGGCGAGGAGCTGGAGCACCTCGGCATGGGCCTCCACGAACGCATTGGGCTGAGACGACGTCACCGCGATCGCTCCCAGAGGAACGTCCCGGTTGCGCAGGGGCACGGCCACCACCGAACGCGTACCGAGCCGGCGGCACACCTCCGGGTCAACCCGGGGATCAGCCTCGGTGTCGGCGATGACCTGGGGGACGCTGCTGATCAGGGCATGCCAGGGGTGGTCGAGCAGCGCGTCGCCCCGCTGGGCTCGCCCAGCGGCGCCGCGACCGACCTTGGCGCGGTGGACGCGGCCATTGTCATCGGCGATCTCCACGATGGCCCCGTCGCCCCAGCTGAGGGCGCGGGCCCGCTCCGCGGCCCGCCGCGCGATGGCATCCAGGTCGGCACCGAGGCCGAGATCCTCCGGCTGCAGCGAGGCGTGATGCAGGGCCTGATGCACCGATGGCAGCAACTCCAAACGGCGCGGGATCTGGGGGAGCCGTCTTGCATTCCGTCGCGGTGCGCTCGACCGCATGATTGAAATCAATTCTAGTCGTGAACGAGCCAAGCGCAAGATGCGGTTGGTTACAAGGTCTGTCTCTGCGCGCTGCGGACGTGTCACCCAGCCCATGGCGCGGCGAGTGCGCCTGCCCGGAATCGGACCGCCGGCCGCCCAGGTGCGCGGTGGCAGTGTGGAGGAGGACGAGAGCGCCAATCCCACCATCACCGACAACCGCGACGAGCCAGGCCGCTGCGAAATTGGGATGCCGATGACGTCGGATTCAACACTGGGCCAATGCGTCGTCTGCACGCTACCGTACCAAGCGTCTGCTGTGAGCTGTCCGCCGAGTGGCCGAGGCCGCATACCAGAACCACCATGGAGCAGTTGTGGTGGAAAGCGTGACAGACGGACCACGAACCGCCGATGATCCGGTGGGGTCGAGGGTCGTCACGTAACGTCGACGTCAAAGCGAGGTTACAGATGCAGCCCACGACATCCCCCACCGACATCGACGCCACCATCGTCCGGCCCGCCGCGCGCAGATGGACCAGGAACTCCCCGATCGTTTTCGCAGCCGTCGCCGCCGCGGCTGCGCTCGCCGGCGCCTGGCCGGCGGCCGCGCTGGCGGCGACCGAGCCGAACCTGGGCACCGCCGCCAACTACACCGTCCTGGCGGGATCGGCCGTCACGAACACGGGGTCCTCGGTGATCACCGGCAACCTCGGCATTGACCCCAATGGGTCCACGTCCGTGACCGGTTTCCCTCCCGGCACCGTCTCCGGCACCCAGGACCTCGCTGACGCCAACGCGGTCCAGGCGCAGACCGACCTGGCGACCGGCTACAACGACGCCGCCTCGGCAACATCCAACGACAGTCTGAGCGGGACGGACCTCGGTGGCCTGACCCTCACACCTGGCGTCTACACGTTCAGCTCCTCGGCGCAGCTGACGGGCACCCTGACGCTGAGCGGTAACGGCGTGTTCATCTTCCAGATCGGGAGCACGCTCACCACCGCGAGCAGCTCGGACGTCAGCCTAGTGAACGGCGCCCAGGCCTGCGCCGTGTACTGGCAGGTGGGCAGCTCGGCAACGCTCGGCTCGGGCACCCAGTTTCAGGGCAACCTGATGGCGCTGACCAGCATCACGATGGTCACGGGCACGGACGACATCGGTCGCGCCCTGGCCCGCAATGGCGCGGTGACCCTGGACACCAACGACATCACCGCGCCGAGTGGCACGTGCACCGTCACCGACACCACCTACACTCCGCCGGTGGGCGGGGGTGGCTCTGGCCCGACCGGTGGCTCCGCCACCACTCCTGACACCGGCGCGGCCGCCTCCAGCCCCGTGATCGCCGGCCTGCTGCTGGTGCTGGTCGGAGGCCTCATCTGCGCCGTGGCGATCAGACGGCACGCCGTAGCCCGTAGGTGATCGGGACACCCGTATTCTCGCTTGGTGGTTCGCCAGCGCTTCTGCATCGGTTCGAGGCGTAGGGCCATCCCATCCCGGCGGTTGCCGGTCGCGTCGGCGACGACGTGGCCGGCGCCGGACCGGGACTTGCGCGTGTTGATGCGCGGCGGGGTCAGAGGGCTCTGCGGCGCGACCGGCCGGCGGCGGTGATCCCGAGGGCGCCAATCAGCACTAGGCAGAGCCCCAGTGCGATGAGGATGAGGCTGCTCATCGGGGTGGGACCGGCGCCCGTGGAGGGCGTCGTGGCCGGCGACACCCCGCTCGTGGGAGTGGGGGTTGCCGAGGCGGCCGCCACGCCGCCGGTCGGGGTTGGCGTCGGGACCGGCGTGGGAGCTGGGATGCCGTTGTAGAAGGGGGTCACGGTCACGATCGCGTTCCCGCCCTGGTAGGGGTTGCCGGCGGCCAGCGGCAGTGTCCACGCGATCGTGAAGGTGTCGCTCCATGAGCTGGTGTCGATGGTGCCCGGCACCGCCTGGTTGGAATCGCTGCTCGAGCAGGACGCAGCATCCGGATACGTCCCGGAGCACGAGAGCGCCCCCAGGCCAAAGCTGTTGCCTGCCGAATCCGTGACTGTGACCTGAAGGCCGGTGGCCGTGCCGTCGAGCAGGGCCTCGGTCGCGGTCCCGCCCGCGACGGTGCCGTTCCCCGACGCCGCCGAGGTATCGACGCTCACGGTCACGGTGAAGGGGTTGCCCAGCTGGGCCGCGGTCTCGCTGTACGAGAAGGTGCAGCTCCCGGAGTCCCCGGGCACCAAGCTGGCGGTGACCAGGGATCCATCACAGCCCACCGTGGCCGCCGCGACCGGGATCGCTGTGAGACTGACCAGCAGCCCCGCAGCGATCAGCAGAGCTCCGGCGGCCATCACCGCACCGGCGGCGCCGGCCCAGCCGGCTCTGACCATCCACCCCATGCCCGCGCGCATAGGGGAGGGGCGCCGACGGTGCTCCGCCGCGTCGCGGGTCAGTGCCATAAAGGGTCCCTCATCAGGATGCTCGATCTCCGTGCGGTGTCAGGTTGCGGTCCTTGTCGTCGGGGATGGGGACTGGCGGCCCGAAGGCCGCCAGCCCCGTCCCTCTGTCAGGCCGGAGCGCCTGATTCCGGTTGCGTACCGGATCAGGCCCGACCACCTTCGGTTGTCTTGACGATCAGTGGCTTACCTCAGGAGTCGAACTCGACAGCCGGGACGTAGGGGTACAGGCCCTGGTTGCCACTGTCACACGTCGCGGAGGAGTACTGCGCGAAAGTCGTGCTCACGGTCGAGCAGGTGACCTCCCCCGGGCCGGTGTCGTTACCGGCGGCCGGGTCCGTGCTCAGCGCCGCAAACAAGTTTCCGGGATACGTGTCCGAGCCAACGCTGACCTGGTTGGGACCGCTCTCGCTCGAGAGCTGGACGTTCACGCCACCCACTGCCGGGTTCGCGTAGGCATCGTATTCAATGCCGTAGACGACGGTACCTGGGAGCGTGATCAGGTCGCTGGTGAAATCGAACGTGACATCGAAGTTGACGATGCCGCAGTAGGGATCGGCAGCAATCTCGCTCATGCAGGGGCCGCTAGTGTTGCCGCCATAAGGGGATCCACCGTCAGGCGCGGCGGGGATGTTGAAGGTTTGCGTGTCGGTTGCGATAAGGCTACCGGGGAGACCGCCTGTGCCCGGGTTGTAGATGTTGAGGGTCATAGGCAAAGACGCCGAGGTCGGGTTGAAGTTCGCCATGTCCACGGTCACGCTGCCGAGCAGCCCACCCCCGTTGGCGAGGGTGACCTCGTTGCCAAGCTCACCGGCACCCGTGCCGCCATACGAGTACGAGTACTGGTAGGTGGACCAGTCGACACGGCTGTCGTAGAGGACTGCCCAGGTGGCCGGGCCGGGGCCCGCGCAACCCTCGTTCGTCGCGCTGCTACCGGCCAAGTTGTTCGAGCACTGGACCGCGTAGAAGGTGACGGTGATGGTCCCCGGCTGACCCTGGTAGTTGTTGTCAGCCGAGCTCAACAGCGTGTAATGAACCTCTACCGTGTACGGGCCAGCCCCGTCCACGCCGCTGCTGAATCCGGCGTTGGTGCTTGCTCCGATGACGACAGGGACGGCACTCGGCTGCACGAATCCGTTGATGTTGAGCGTCAGGACCGGCGCCAGGACGCCACCAGCGGTCGCCTCGGCCCCGATGTAGGCGGGGAGGTTGCCTCCGTAGTACACCGTGAAGTCACAAGTGCCGGTGTTCCCCGGTTCGAGCGTGGGGACTGTGCACGTCCCGCTCGCGGCGGTGTTCAGACTCACCGTGCCCGCCGAGAACGTGTTGGTCGTGGGCGACGATTGGGCGCTGAAGAGCGAGAAGCTCGCTCCGATGGAGAGTGCGGCGATGGCGCCGACCCCCACCACGGCCGTCAGCAGCAGCCCTATTCGCTTGGTGAACAGATTCATGTTTCCCGACTCCCTTCTCGAATTGGACGATTACCGTTGTGGTGGGACCGCGAGTCGTGGCCACGGACTCGCATTTGCCCTTTCAAAGCTCAGTTGGCGCTCCCTCCCCGATGGCGTTTCGGCGGACGAATGTGGCCTGTCATGCGGGCGCTCAGGCTCCCCCCTCCTGGTCGATCTCAGCCCGCTTGCGCGCAGCCTCCTTGCGTTCGGCGTCCTTGATGCCGAGGGCGATCCACCTTCGGCGAACCTCCTCCTCGGCCAGATAGACGACCGGGATCATGATCAGGACGACGAATGTGAGTGGCTGGTGCAGGGTCGAGAGGACGTAGGCGCCGAAGGGAACGCGCGCCGAGTAGACGCCGACGATCTGACTCGGTGCCACCGTGCCCAGGTCGGGAGCGTTGTTGGCGTCCCCCTTGGTTCGGTAGACGACCCCGGCCCCGGACGAGCTGGGCAGGATGGCGGCGATCCGGTGGGTGATGATCAGGGAGTTCGCCCCGCTGGCCGACTCCCGGAAGCTGATGATCTGACCGGCATGGAGGTCAGCCGCCTGAGTCGCGGAGACCGGGTTGTCGACGATCAGGTCACCGGTGTCGATGGCCGGGGTCATCGATCCCGAGGCCACGCTGAAGATCGGATGGCCAAAGATCGTGTCCATGCCCTGCGCGTTGGGGCGCACCAGCAGGGCGAGGGAGAGGGCGACGAAGGCCAGGATCACGACCACCGCGACCAGCACCCGCTGGACCACGCGCAGCCACAGTGGAGCTCGGCGGCGGGATAGGACCTGCTGGATGGCCCCCGTCATCAGTCGCCCCCGTCCTGTGAATCCGAGGGGTCAGCGGACGGGGTGTCCGTGGGCGCTGGCGTCACCTCCGGTGTGGGCGTCGCCGTTGCCGTGGGCGTGGCGGTGGTTGCCGGGGTGGGGGCGACCGTCGGCGTCGCCTCCGGCGTGGCCGTGGCGTCGGGCTCCGGGGTTGTCGCCGCCGGCGAGGGGGTCGGCGCCGTGGGGTCCGTTGTCGCGCCCGGCGTCGTCAGTGTGCTGACCAGAGGGGTCGCCACACCGAGGGTGTCGCCCTCCGGACTGCCGAGTGGCTGTCCCCAATCCGCCGTGACGGTGACCGGCGGTGACGCCGCCTCTGCGCTGAAGAGGCCGAACGTCGACCCGATCGGCGACCCGCGCAGCACGATCAGCCCCACACCGAGGAGGAGCGCAGCGTAGGCGACTGCCAGTGCGCGGCGCGTGCTCCAGACGCGGAGAGAGGTCGCGGCGCCATCCACCCACCCTCGCGAGCTTCGCCGCCTCCGGCGATGCGCACGGCTCACGCGTCTGCTCGGCGAGCCAGTCCCCTGAACCCTCAACCTTCCCGACGCTCCCTGCCGCGTGACGGGCTCATGGCCCATGCACGTCAGCCGTGCCGGTGTAGCTCGGCGAGGCGTCTCTTCACCAGGGCAATCCGGCTGGGTGTGGTGGGCCGAAGAGCCTGTCGAGGCCCCCGGGGCGCAACACGCTGAACTGCCGTGAAAGCGTTTCCGACCTTAACGTTTGTTAAGCCGTGAGCACGGACAGCAGGGGGAGCCGCCGGCGTGGTCAGCCGGCCGGTGGGGGAGAGGTGATGCAAGCCGGTCTGTAAGCCGGATTCTGTCCCCACCCGAGGGTGGGGGACGGCCATCCATCTGGGATGCCGGTTGCCCGGCACCTCGTGCGGTCTGACCCGGGACCTGGGACGAGCAGCCCCTGGATGCGGCGGACCGCGTCCGTCCCTGTTCGACCTTGCTCCGGGCGGGGTTTACCTGGCCGGCCGGTCACCCGGCCGCCGGTGGGCTCTTACCCCACCATTTCACCGTTGCCGCGACCGATGCCGCGGCTGTGTCATTTCTGTGGCACTCTCCTTCGGGTCACCCCGACTGGGCGTTACCCAGCGCCCTGCTCTGTGGAGTCCGGACTTTCCTCAGGCGGCGAACCGCCCGCGGCCGTCCGACCGGCTTGCGACCTCAGTGTACCCCGGGCCGTCGCCACGATCCGGGGAGCTCCGCGACCAGGCCGGCCGCCACGCCGGGAGTGCCGTGCGTGCGCACATCCGTTCCGCACATCCGTTCTGATTGACGCATTGCACCTGCCGGTGTAGGCTCCGGGCACCTCAAGTGGGTTGAAGTGGTGAGAAGTGGTGAATTGCGATGAGGTCTCCCAGCGACGCGGCTCCGGCACCCCGCCGGCCAGGCCGGGTGAGCTGACGTGCTTCACGGACAATTCGACCACGCCGTGGACGCCAAGGGAAGGGTCGCCGTCCCCGCGCAGTTCCGGCCGCACCTGGCGCCGGGGGCCGTCATCTCCATCGGCGTGGAGGGGCGGCTGGTGATCTGGCCCACCTCCACCTGGGAGATCCACCTGCGCAACATGACCGTCACCGCCGGCACCCCCGGGGAGCAGCGGACGTATTTCCGGCGGCTCAACGCCAACACCCGCGACGTCGAGCTGGATGCCCAGGGACGGCTCCTCATCCACCCGTCCCAGCGGGACTTCGCCGGCATCCGGGAGCGGGCCACCTTCGTGGGCATGGGCGAGTACGTCGAGCTCTGCGCCACCGAGCGGTGGGAGGAGGAGGGGCGCGAGCTCACTCCCGACTTCTTCACCGACCTGACAGATCGAATCAACCCGATGGGCTTCATCAGCCCCCCGACGGCGCCGTCGTGAGCGACGCCGACGTGACCGCACCCACCGCCCATAGCGATCGTGGCCGATATGGACAGGTCCGCCCATGCCACGCCCGGGGAGCCGCCTGAGGCGAGCCTCCACCGGCCGGTCCTCCTCACACCCCTCATACAGAACCTGCAGCCCCAGGAAGGCCAGGTGGCCGTCGACGGGACCCTGGGCGGCGGCGGCGTGACCGCCGCGCTCCTGGGCGGGGTCGGCGCGACGGGGCGGGTCCTCGGCATCGACCGAGACCCCACCGCGATCGCCCGAGCCCGCCAGCGCTTCGCCGGCGCCGTCGGCGAGCGGCTCACTCTCGCCCAGGGCGACTTCGCCGACATCGATCGCATCGCCGCGGGTCACGGGATCGTCGCCGCCGACTCCGTCTGCCTCGATCTCGGCACCTCCTCCCCTCAGCTCGACGATCCCGCCCGCGGTTTCAGCTTCCGCAACGACGGCCCCCTGGACATGCGGATGGACCAGACCGAGGCCACCCCGACCGCGGCGGACCTCCTCAACAGCTGGGAGGAGGCCGACCTGGTCGCCCTCATCCGCGGATACGGCGACGAGAGGTTCGCCGCCGCCATCGCCCGGGCGGTCGTCCGGCAGCGGCGCGAGCGCCCGCTGGCCACCACCTCGCAGCTCAGGGAACTGGTCGAGCGGACCGTTCCCCACCGCTTCTGGCCGAAGCGGATCCATCCCGCCACCCGCACCTTCCAGGCTCTCCGCATCGAGGTCAACCACGAGCTCGAGAGCCTCCGCCGCGGGCTGCAGGCCGCCATATCGCTCCTCAGGCCCGGTGGGCGTCTTGGGGTCATCTCCTTTCACTCCCTCGAGGACTCCCTTGTCAAGAACGCACTCCACGTCGCAGCACAGAACTGTCTCTGTCCGCCCCAACAGCCCTACTGCACCTGCGCCCACCGGGCCTCACTCCTCATCCTCACCCGCCGGGCGATCCGGCCCGACGCCACCGAGATGGCCCTGAACCCCAGGGCCCGGTCCGCCCGCCTCCGGGTGGCCGAGAAGCTCGAAGACAGCAGCCAGTCCCCATAGCCCCCCTCCCTGTGGCGGAGGCCGGCAGCGTGCCGGCCTCCGCCTAGCTCCCCACCCCCCCTGCCCCCCCTTCCGCTGAGGAGGCCGGCCTGCGCCGGCCTCCTCCCACCCGTCCCCTCCGCAGCGTCCGTCCCCCCCGCCGCGGCATCGCGGCGACCCTGTCGCAGCATCCGTCCCCCCCCCCACAGGCATCCCACATGAAGCTCTCCTCTCCTCGCGACCGCCGCACCGCCGTCACCCCCGCCGGCGCCCTCCCCGGCTCCGCGCCCCACACCCGGCGCGAGCGCAGGGGCCGGGGTGGGCCGCGCACACCGCTTCCCCTGCTTCCGATCATCGCGATCTGCGCCGGGATCGGCCTCGCCTACGTCAGCCAGACCGCGCAGGCGACCCAGGCCAACTACGACCAGACCAACCTGATCCAGGAGCAGCAGCAGCTCACCGCGCAGGACCTGCAGCTCGGCGCCCAGCTCTCCCAGCTCTCCGCCTCCGCTCGGGTGATCGACGAGGCCCAGAGCCTCGGGATGGTCACGGGCGGGACGTGGTCGTACGCGGTCGCGCCCGCCGCCGATGTGGTGACCGCCCCCGCCACCGAGCTGGCCGCGCCGTCGCCCGCATCGGACGGGTCGGTGCTCGGCGAGCTGGGCTCGGTCCTCTCCGGTGTTTCCGACGTCGCGGGTGGCCACGGGTGAGCCGACGCGAACGCGCGCGCAGCGCCGCGGGCCAGGTCGTCCGCGGCCGCGAGTGGGACGGGCGCGACTGGTACCCGGACCTGCTGGCGGCGGACGACCCGCATGACCGGGGGCCCGCTCCGGCGCGGAAGCAGAGCGGCGCCGCCACGTCCTCCGCACCGGGTGTCCACCGCGCCGCCCTGAGTGGACCGGTCGCCCCCGGGCCCCCCGCGGCACGAGGCTGGTTCGTCGGCGAGGGGCCCAACGTCCGCGGCCGCGCGCTCTGGCTGATGCTCGCCTTCGCGGCACTGGCCATCCTGCTCCTGGGTCATCTCTTCCAGGTTCAGGTCGGCCAGCACGCCGCCCTCTCGTCGGCCGCCGCCCGCGAGGAGAACATCAACTTCACACTCACGGCCCAGCGCGGCGAGATCCTCGACAGCGAGGGCCAGGTCCTGGTCGGCAACCAGACGACCTGGGACGTTCACATCGACCCCGCCCTGATCGAGACCGCCGACCGCGACCAGGATGCGGCGCAGATCGCCGACGTCCTGGGCGCGAGCGAGAGCCAGGTGTTGCAGGCGCTGGAGGAGCCCAACGAGTACGCCTTCCTCGCCAACAACGTCAGCCAGAGCGTCAAGGATCAATTGAGCCAGTTGAACATCCCCGGGATCATTCTCCAGGAGGTGGACGAGCCGGTCTACGGGAGCTCGGCCGTGCCCGGCGAGTCGTTCGCCGCCGACCTGCTCGGGTTCGTCAACTCCAGCGGGGAGGGCCAGTACGGCGTCGAGGGCTACTACAACCAGCTCCTGAGCGGGAAGAACGGCGAGGCATCGGAGCTCACGGACAGCCAGCGCACCGCCATCTACCTCAACCGCGCCCAGATGGTGCCCGCCCAGAACGGCGACAACCTCGAGCTGGGGCTCAACTCCCAGTACCAGTACTGGGCCGAGCAGGCGATCGCCAACGCGGTCGACAAGGACAGCGCCCAGTCGGGCCAGATCCTGATCATGAACACCCACACCGGCGCCATCGAGGCCTGGGCCGACTACCCCAGCTATGACGCCAACGACTACGCCTCGACGCCCATCGCCGACTTCGCCGACCCGGCCATCGACAGCCTCTACGCCCCCGGCTCGATCATGAAGACGGTGACCTTCGCGGGGGCGCTTCAGGGCGGCGCCATCACCCCCGGCTACAGCTTCGACGAGGGACCGACGACCATCGACGGCGTCACCATCCAGGACTGGGATCACGAGGCCCATGGCTGGATCACCATGCAGACGGTGCTCGACGAGTCGCTCAACAACGGAGCCGTCAAGGCGGAGGAGCTGGAGGGCGCCAACGCCTTCTACGCCAACATGCTGGCCTTCGGCATCGGCGCCCCCACCGGGGTGGACCTGGCCGGCGAGGTCAATCAGGAGATGGCCCCGCAGACCAAGCTCCGCGACCTCGACTACGCCGAGATGTCCTTCGGCCAGAGCGTGTCGGTGACCGACGTGGAGATGCTGGCCGCCGTCAACGCCATCGCCAACGGTGGCGTGTGGGTGGAGCCGCACGCCGTGGACTCGATCACCAACCCCAACACCGGGACGACCACCCAGGTGGTTCCGACCACGCGCCAGGTGATCTCGGCGGCGACCGCCTCGACCCTCAGCACGATGATGACCCACGTCGTGGACGACGCCGGCGGTGAGGGCTTCGACGCCCGGATCGCGGGCTGGACCGGCGAGGTCGCGGGCAAGACCGGGACCGCCCAGGAGCCGATCGATGGCCAGCTCACCGGCAGCGACGTCTCCTTCGTCGGCTTCCTGCCGGCGTCCGACCCCCAGTTCACGATGCTGGTGGTGCTCGACGAGCCTCAGGTCCCGGCGGCCGACGACTTCGGCTCCCTGCTGGCGGCACCGGTCTGGCGGCAGATGGCCGAGCAGATGATCGACTACGACCACCTCACCCCCTGATCCCCGGCTGTGGCACCATCCGGCGGTGCTGCGCGCGGACACGCTCGCCGGTCTCCTCGGCGGCCGGCTGGAGGCCGCCCCGGACGCTCGCCTGGAGATCGCCGACCTGGCCAGCGATTCCCGGCTGGTCGTCCCCGGCGGGGGATTCGTCGCCCTCCCCGGTGAGGAGATGGACGGCCACGCCTTCGTGGCCGACGCCGCCCACCGGGGCGCCGCCCTGGCGGTGGTGGGGGAGGGATACGCAGCGGGGCCCGAGGATCCGCCCCTGCTGATCCGGGTCGCCGACACAGCGGCCGCGCTGCGGGCCGCCTGCTCCCGCCGCCTGGCCGAGCTCGGGGCCACCGTGGTGGGGGTCACGGGGTCGGTGGGCAAGACCACCGCCAAGGAGATGTGCGCCCTGGCGCTCGCCGGGCGTCCGACCGCCCGGACCCCGGGGAACCTCAACACCTGGACCCAGATCCCCCTCTCGGTGCTCAAGCTGGAGCCGCCGGTGGAGTGCCTGGTCGTGGAGATGGGCATGACGGCCAGGGGCGAGATCGCCGACCTGGCGGCCTTCACCCATCCCCGGGTCGGGGTGGTGCTCAACGTCGGACAGGCCCACATCGGCCGCCTCGGCTCCGAGGAGGCCATCGCCGACGCCAAGGCCGAGCTGCTCGACGCGCTGCCCGCTGACGGCGCCGCCGTCCTCAACGCCGACGACCCGAGGGTGATCCAGCTCGAGCCCCGCAGCCCGGCACCGGTGCGCTGGTTCGGCGAGGCCAGCCCCGCCGCGACCTGGCGGGTGGAGGACGTGGAGCCGGACGGCGTCCTGGGCATCCGGGCCACCCTGGTCGGGCCCGACGGCCGGGCCCCGCTCTGGCTGCGCACCCCGGGGCGCCACCTCCTCCTCGACGCGGCCGCCGCCGCGGCCGTGGCGTCCGCCCTGGGGGTGGGCATCGCGGAAGCGGCGGCGCGGCTGGGCGAGTTCGCCCCGGCCGGGCATCGTGGCCAGATCCTCCCCGGCCGCGGCGGCTCCACCCTCATCGACGACAGCTACAACAGCAGTCCCACCTCGCTGGCGGCCGCCCTCCAGGTGCTGAGGGAGAGCGGGGCCCTGGAACGGCTCGCCATCATTGGCGACATGCTGGAGCTGGGCGACCGCACGCTCGCGGCCCATCGGGATGCGGGGCGGCGCGCCGCCGAGGCGGCCACCGGGCTGATCGCGGTCGGGCCGCACGCGGCAACCGTGGCGGGGTCGGCGGTGGCGGCCGGCCTGCCCCGGGCCGTCGTGGAGGAGGCCGAGGACGCCGAGCAGGCGGCCGACCTAGCCCTCGCGCGACTGCATCCCGGCACCGTGGTCCTGGTCAAGGCCAGCCGCGGGATCGGCCTCGACGAAGTGGTGGAGCGTCTCCGGGCGTGAACGTCGGCACCACCGTCGCCGCTGCCGGTCCCGCCGCCGCCCATGTCGCGGGGCCCGCAGTGCCGTTGCCGGGCGCGATCGGCGCCGCCGCCGTCGCCGGCGTCTGCTTCGTGGTCGCGGTCGTCCTCTACCCGTCGCTCGTGAGCGTGCTGGGCCGGGCCGGCGCGGGCCAGCAGGTGCAGGAGTACAGCCCGGAGACCCACCGGGCCAAGGCGGGGACGCCGACCATGGGCGGCCTGCTCTTCTGCGTGATGGCGTTCGCCGTGTGGCTCGCCATCGACCGCAGCCAGCGCGGGTTCGTGATCGTCTACGCCCTGGTCGGCGGGGCCTCGGTGGGGCTGCTCGACGACCTCGCCAACGTTCGCGGGTTGGGCTCGCTCGGGTTGGAGGTCCGCCAGAAGCTGCTGCTCGAGGTCGTGGTCGGGGTCGCGGTCGGATTGGGCCTCCACGCGGTCGGGGCGACCGCCCAGGACCTGCCCGGGGCAGGGATGTTGAACCTGGGCTGGTGGATCGTCCCCCTCGCCGCGATCGCCGTGGTGGCAACCACCAATGCCGTCAATCTGACCGATGGTGTCGACGGCCTGGCCGCGAGCTGTATGGCCATAGCCCTGGGCGGGGCCCTGGCCACCGCGGTCTGGCTGGGCGCGGGGAGCGCCGGCGTCCTGGCCGCGACCCTGCTCGGGACCCTGGTCGCATTCCTGCTCTTCAACTGGCACCCGGCCCGGATCTTCATGGGCGACACCGGGGCGCTGGGCCTGGGGTCGGCGCTCACCGCCATCTGCGTCGAGGCCCACCTGCTCTGGCTGCTGCCCCTGCTCGGCATCGTCTTCGTGGTCGAGACCGCCAGCGTGATCGTCAACGTCACCGCCATCACCCGCTTCCACCGCCGGGTGTTCCGGGCCAGCCCGCTTCACCATCACTTCGAGAAGATGGGAATCGGGGAGGAACGGCTGGTGCTCCTGTTCTCCGCAGGCGGCGTGGCCGCGCTGGCGCTCACCCTGCTCACCGTGCACGCCGTCGTTTGACCTGGATCCCGCCCCCATGCTTCGCCACTCCGGCGCCAGTTGGGTGACAATGTCGGCCTGGCCTGACCCCCGCAACCGTCCCCCCCACGTCACCGCACCGCAGGAGCAGCATGGCCATCCCGACGACCCCGACGCGCAGCCTCGACCTGCCCATTCGCCGGGCCAGGGTGGAGCTGGCGCCGGCCACCCGGGGCCTCGCCTCCGTCGACGCGTGGCTCTACGTCGCCGTCGCCGCGATCTGCGCCTTTGGCCTGGTGATGGTCTACAGCGCCTCCGAGGTGCTGGCCTACGACCAGACGGGCAACCCCAACTACTACTTCGAACGCCAGGTGGCCTACCTGGTGCTGGGCACGGCGGTGATGCTGGTGCTCGCCCGCATCGACTATCACCACCTGGCCCGCTGGTCGCGCCCGATCGGCGGGGTCACCGTGCTGCTCCTCCTCGCCGTGCTGGTGCCCCACATCGGGAGCTCGGTGAACGGGGCACGGCGCTGGTTCGACCTGGGGTTCATCGACCTGCAGCCGTCGGCGGTCGCGGCGCTGGCGGCGATCATCGTCCTGGGCCGCTGGCTCTCCGACCGGGGCACGCTGATCCGCAGCTGGTCGGGGCTCCGCGACTACGCCATCCTGCTGTCGATCCCGGTGGCCCTGATCCTGCTCGAGAAAGACCTGGGCAGCACGATCGTGGTCGCCGCGGTGGGAGGGATCCTGCTCTTCCTCGCCGGCGCGCGCTACCGGCACCTGCTGATCCTGCTCGCCATCGCCGGTGCCATCGGCTGGCTGATGGTCCTGGTCGAGCCCTACCGGCTGAGCCGGCTCACCTGCTTCGGCCAGTCGCTCGCCTCCGACAACACCCTGGGCACCTGCTGGCAGGGGATCCAGGCCCTCTACGGGCTGGGCCGGGGCGGCCTCTTCGGTGTGGGGCTGGGCAACTCCATCGAGAAGTACTCGTGGCTGCCCGAGGCCAGCACCGACTTCATCTTCGCGATCATCGGCGAGGAGCTGGGCCTGGCCGGTGCGGCGTCGGTGGTGCTCGTCTTCACCTTCCTGGCCTGGCGGGGGATACGGGCCGCGCTGCGCGCCCCCGATCGCTTCGGCACTCTGCTGGCGGGTGGGGTCACCGCCTGGATCTGCATCCAGGCCTTCGTCAACGTGGCGGCGGTCACGGTCCTGATCCCCGCCACCGGCATTCCGCTGCCCTTCATCAGCTACGGCGGCACCGCGCTGGTGATGAACCTCGCCGCCGTCGGCATCCTCTGCAACGTGTCGGCCCAGGGCCGGCGCCAGGCGTCGCCGGAGAAGCGCAGCTTCTCGGGCGCGGGTCGCCGGGGGTCGGCGGGAACGCGCCGCTCCGCGGGGGCGGCGGGCCAGCGCTCCGCGGACGAGGGCAGCTTCTCCGTGGTGGGACGCCGGGCGGCCCCGGCCGAGCGCGGCCTCTCCGGGGTCGCACATCCGGGGGCGATCGCTCGTGCGGACGCTGATCGCGGGGGGCGGGACGGGGGGACACCTGACCCCAGCGCTGGCGGTCGCCGAAGAGTTGCGCGCCGCTGACCCGGAGGGAGCCGTGCTCTTGGTCGGGCGGCGTGGAGGCGTCGCCGAGGCGCTCGTCGAGCGCGCGGGCGTGCCCCTGGAGACCCTCGAGATCCGCGGCCTCGACATCGCCCGCCCGACGTCGATCGCCCGCTTCGGGATTCGCCTGCCCCGTGCGGTGGGGGAGGCGCGCCGATTGATCCGCCGCTTCCACCCCGACGTGGTCGTGGGAGCCGCGGGTTACGTCTCGGTGCCGGTGGTGCTGGCGGCCCGGCGCGAGCACGTGCCGGTGCTGCTCCTCGAGCAGAACGCGCTGCCGGGGCGCGCCACCCGGATGCTCGCCCGTCGCGCCTCGATGGTGGCGGTCTCCTTCCCGGGGACCGCCCGCCTGCTGCCCGGCCGCGGCGCGGAGGTCACCGGCAACCCGGTGCGCCCCGAGTTCCGCACCGGAGCGCCTCCGCTGCGTGACCGTCCCCGGAGGCTTCTGGTGTGGGGCGGTTCGCAGGGGGCACGCAGGATCAATCGGGCGCTCTGCGACTGCATCCCCCGCCTGCTCTACGACCATCCCGAGCTGGAGATCTCCCATCAGTGCGGGCAGCTCGATCTCGGCGAGGTCGAGGCGGTGCACGCGCGGCTCGACCCCGGCCTGCGCGCGCGCTGGGAGGTGGCCGCCTTCTACCAGGATGCCGCCGGGCGGGTCGGCGCCGCCGACCTGGTCGTGATGCGCGCCGGTGGCTCCTCGCTCGCCGAGGTCAGCGCCCTCGGCCGGCCCATGATCCTGGTCCCCTACCCCCACGCCGGCGACCACCAGCGGCACAACGCCGCCCCCTACGTGGAGGCGGGAGCCGCCCTGCTGGTCGCCGACGACGACTGCGACGGGGAGCGCCTGGAGGCGGCCATCCGGTCCGTGCTCGACGATCCCGGCCGCTGGCGCGAGATGGCCGCTCGCAGCCGCGCCATGGGGAGGCCAGACGCGGCCGCGAGCGTGGTGGCGATGATCCGCCGCCTGGCGGCGGAGGGCGCCGCCCGGAGGAGCGCGGGTGGCTCCTGAGCCGGACGCCCCAAGGACCCCCACCCCCCCCGCCGCGAGCACCGGAAGGCCGCGCCACGTTCACTTTCTGGGGATCTGCGGCTACGCGGTGAGCGGCGCCGCCCTCCTCGCCCAGCAGCTCGGCGACCTGGTCACCGGCAGCGACGAGCACGCTTACCCGCCCGTCTCCGACATCGTCACCGCGGCCGGCATCCCCTGGGAGAACCGCCACGACCCCGCCAACCTCGACCGCTGGGGCGTCCCCGACCTGGTGGTGGTGGGAAACCAGGTGCGGCCCCTCAACGAGGAGTGGCTGGAGGCCAGGCGGCGCGGCCTGCCGATCACGAGCGAGGTGGAGTTCTATGTCTCGCTGACGGGGGAGAGGCTGCGCCTCTCGGTCTGTGGCACCCACGGCAAGACCACCACCGCGGCGCTGCTCATCCACATGCTCGACCGCTGCGGCATGGATCCCGGCTTCCGCCTCGGCTCGACCTCGCTCGATCTGGGGGGGAGCGCCCGGCTGGGGAGCGGGCCCTTCGTCTTCGAGGGTGACGAGTACACCACCGCACCCTGGGATCCGCGCCCCAAGTTCCTCCACATGCGGCCTGCGGCGTCCTGCGTCACCCGCCTGGAGTGGGACCACCCCGACGTCTACCCGTCCCCGGAGGCGTACCGGGAACCCTTCGTCCAGCTCGCGGAGACGATGCCCGAGGACGGGCTGCTGGTGCTCTGCGGAGACGACCCCCAGGCGCTCGGCCTGCGGGGACGCGCCACCTGCCGGGTGATCGTCTACGGGGAGGGCGGGGACGCGGACTGGCGGGTCACCCGCCTCCATGACGACGGTGCCGTGCAGCGGTTCCGGATCGACGGACCGCAGCTCTCGGTGCCCGAGGTGGCGCTCACCTTCCCCGGCCGGCACAACGCCCTCAACGCCACCGCCGCGCTCGCTTTGGCCGGCTTCGCGGGCGCGCCGGTCGCCGGCTGCGTCGCGGCCTGCGCCTCCTTCCGGGGGCCGGCCCGCCGCTTCGAGATCCTGGGTACGGTTGCCGGCGTCACCGTCGTCGACGACTACGCCCATCACCCCACCGAGGTGTGGGCCGCCATCAACGCCGCCCGGGCGCGCTACGGGGATGCGCGGATCATCGCCGTGCACACCCCCCACACCTACTCCCGCACCCGCACCCTGCTGGAGGACTACCGGCGCAGCTTCGAGGAGGCCGACGTCGTCGTCCTGGGCCCCGTGGAGGCGGCGCGCGAACGCCTCCAGCCGGCCACGGTCTCATCGGCCGACGTCGCCGCCCGGGTCACCGGTCGCGAGGTGCACCTGGTCGACGGCAGCGCCGAGGCCCTCGACCTGATCCGGAAGTTCGCCCGCCCCGGGGACGTCGTGCTCATCCTCTCCCTGGAGGGGTTCGACAAGATCGCCGGCCGCGTCCACGCCGCGCTCGGCGAGCGGTCGGCGGAGACACCCCGTGAGTGACGCGTGGCTGGCCGGGGAGGCGGGCATCCGGCGCGACGAGCCGCTGGACAGGCACAGCCAGTACGGGATCGGTGGGCCGGCCGACTGGTATCTCCGGGTGCGGGACGGCGCCCAGCTCTCCGGGCTGATGTGGCGCTGTCATGAGGAGGGCGTCCCGGTCACCGTCATCGGCGCCGGCAGCAACAGCCTGGTGCTGGACGGCGGCATCCGCGGGCTGGTGGTCGAGCTCCCCCGCGGCCGGCTGCGCCAGATCTCCGATGAGGTCGTCGAGCTCCCCGGCGGGGGGATGTTGCCGCGGGCGGCGCTGGACTGTGCCGCGCGCGGGTTGGGGGGACTCGAGTTCGGCATCGGCGTCCCCGGCACCTGCGGGGCCTCGGTGCGGGGCAATGCCGGGGCCTTCGGGGTCGAGATCAAGGACGTCCTCGTGGACTGCGACGCGCTCGCTCCGGACGGGAGCCGGCAGACGCTGGGCGCGGCCGAGCTGGGCTTCGCCTACCGCTCGTCGCGGCTCAAGCACGACCTTGCCGGCCATGTCGTGGTGGCGGCCCGGTTGCGCGTCCACGTGGACCTGGCCGAGGTGGTGCGGGCGCTCACCGACGCCATCCAGGCCGAGCGCCGGGCCACCCAGCCGTACAACGAGCGCAGCCTGGGCAGCATGTTCACCAACCCTCCGGGCGACCACGCCGGCCGCCTCATCGACGCCGCCGGGTTGAAGGGCGCGCGGGTGGGTGGGGCCGAGGTGTCCCTCAAGCACGCCAACTTCGTGATCAACGCCGGGGGAGCGACCGCCGCCGACGTGCTCGCGCTCTGCGATCTCATCCAGCGCACCGTCGCCGAGAGGTTCGGGGTGCACCTGGTGCCGGAGATCGCCGTGCTCGGCGAGGCGGTGCATGCATGAATGCGACGCGAGGCGTGGCGGCGGAGCACATCGTCTGCGGGGGGACGCTCGTCCGGCGCCTCTCGGCGCCGGCGGCTTGTGCTCGGCGGCGTTGCAACCGCCGCCTGCGCAAACCCCCCTTCGCCGACGTGCCCCGCCGCCCCGCCCGGAGTGACCCGATGACCCCGGACGTCCGCGCAGGACCGGGGAGCCGTCGATCTCGGGATGGGTGGTCAGATCCCCAGGATTCCGCAATCTGATGAATCAGGCGCTGCGCGACGAGCTGCTGCACCGTGGTCTGTCTGACATGCTTCAATGGGCCGAGTTGGTGTCCGTGGCCCGTCGAACCCTGCCGCCAGATTCGTCTGATGCGGAGGCTGCCCAAGCGGTGCTCGCGGTGATTAGTGACCTTCTCGAGTCGAAGCTGGCGATTGTCGGCGACGTCGTCGGACGAACCGACGGTCCGTTGAGCGTTCGGTCGTGGGGTCAGAGCAACTCGGCCACAGCAGCTCGGATTGCGAGCTGCCTTGGTGAGCTCGGCCGTCCCGCGACGCTTGGTGAGGTCTGCTGGCTCGAGCTGACGGAAGCCGGCCGGGCGGAGGCGAGGAGGGTATGACTCCCACCAGCCACTGGGTGACGGAGCGCGGTGCCGAAGGGGGGTTCGCGCAGGCGCGAGCTGCAATCGCGCCGAGCACAAGCCGCCGGCGCCGAAGGCGCCGGACGAGCGCCCCCCCGAAGGCACCGTGCTCCATCGCCCAGGGCAGGACGCTGTGACCCTCCGCATCGCGATCGTCTGCGGCGGGCCCAGCCCCGAGGTAGAGGTCTCGCGGCTCTCCGCGTCGCAGGTCAGCGCGGCGCTGACCTCCGTGGGTCATGCGTGCACGACCGTGGAGGTCGACGCCGAGCTGTGGCCCGCACTCCAGGCGGGCCGCTACGACTGCGTGTTCATCGCGGTCCACGGCCGGTTCGGCGAGGACGGCACCGTGCAGGGGGTCTGCGAGCTGCTGGGGCTCCCCTACACCGGAAGCGACCTGCTGGCCACCGCGCTCTGCTTCGACAAGGTCGCCGCCAAGCGCATCTTCGCCGCCGAGGGGATCGCGACGCCGCCCTGGCGCACCGTCCCGAGCGTTTTCGCCGATCCTGGCGAGATCGAGCCGGCCATGGTGTCCGCCGCCGAGGCGCTCGGCTACCCCCTGGTGGTCAAACCGCGCCAGGGGGGGTCGACCATCGGGCTGTCGATCGTCCGCGAAGCGGGCGGCTTGGTCCGTGCCTGGGAGACGGCGTCGGCTCAGGGCGACGTGCTCTGCGAGCGATTCGTTTCCGGAACCGAGGTCACGGTGGGGATCCTGGGGGATAATCCTCCCCGGGCCCTGCCGACCCTCGAGATCGTCTCCCAGCGTCCCCTCTACGACTATGCAGCGAAGTACACCGCCGGCCAGAGCCAGCACGTCATCCCCGCCCGGCTCCCCGAGGAGGGCCGGCGCGCCTGCCAGTACGCGGCGGTGCGCGCCCATGTCGCCCTCGGCTGCCGCGATCTCTCGCGCGTGGATGTCATCGTCGACGGCGGCGGCGTGCCCTGGGTGCTGGAGGTGAACGCCATCCCCGGTCTCACCGAGCTCTCCCTGCTCCCCGACGCCGCCCGCGCCGCCGGGATCTCCTTCCCCGAGGTCTGCCAGGGCCTGGTCGACGCCGCCCTCGGCCGGGCCGGCCGGGCCCCGGGATGATCGAGACGCCCGGGCGCAGGGCCGCCCCACCCGACCCGCACACGCAGCATCGCGCCCGGGTGCGCGCCGTCGCCACCGCCATCGCCGACCGGCCATCGCGGGCACGACGCTTCGAGGTGCCCGTGGCGGTGGAGCTCCAGGGAACCGTGCGCCGGCGCCGGGGCGCACCGCGGATCGCCGCTCCGGTCACGGAGCGGCCGGAGCGAACCCGGCTGACCGCGGCCCTGGCGCTGGTCGCCGAGCTGGCCCTGCTCGCCGTCCTCCTCTTGGCCCCGGCCTTCCGGGTCACCTCGGTGCAGGTCACCGGCACCCACCTGCTCAGCACGGCCACGGTCGTCCAGGTGGCGGACACGTCCCAGAGCATCTTCGCGCTCAATGCGGACGCGGTCGCCCAGCGCGTGCGTTCCCTCCCCTGGGTGGAGTCGGCCACGGTCACCACCTCGCTGCCCGCCGGCGTGCACATCGCCGTCACCGAGTGGAAGCCGATGGCACGGGTGGTGCGCGGCGGCGCCGAGTACGTGCTCGCCTCCCAGGGCGCCAGCCTGCGCCTGACCGAGGCCCAGGCGGCCGTGCTCTCGTCCGTTCCGCTGCTCATCGACCTGCGCCCGGCGGCGATCCGGACGGCGGTCACGCCGCAGCTCATCAGCGTGCTCGGCGCCGCGGCGGCCAACTTCCCGGCTGTGTTCGGCGTCCGCGTGGTGGCGTACGAGTGGGACCAGTACGGGACGTTCTCGCTGTGGACGAGCGCGGGGTGGGAGGCGGTACTCGGCGACATCAGCGTCCCCGGAGCGATCTCGGCGATCCCCGGCCAGCTCTCCGCGCTCAGCGTGCTGCGCAGCGCCATCGATTTCGCCCACCCCACCTTCGGCTACGTCGATCTCGAGAACGAGTCCGCCCCCACCGTCGGCGGGACCCCGGGCCTGCCGCCCCAGGTGAGCGCCGCGCTGGCACCGCCTCGGGCGGCGTGATCGCGGAGCGGGCTCACCTGCGCCACGCCCACCCCTCCACTCAAACCAAGGTCGACCCGCTACGATCTTCTGCGAGGTGAGGGGTCGGCCCAACCGGGCCGTCGATCACCCGGAGGGCTGACCGTGGGGTTCATGGACAAGATGCGCTCGGCCGTGGGCGGCGTGTCCGAGGAGCTGATGCAGAATGGGACGCTCGCGCGCGGCGAGATCGTCTCCGTCCAGATGACCGGCACGGCCGTGTCGGTCGGTGGCATGGTGGGGGCCGAGAGCGTGGTCTGCAACGTCACCCTCAACGTCATCATGGACAGCACACCGCCCTACCCGGCGACGTTCAAGCAGGCCATCCCGGAGCTGGTGCTCGACCAGCTCTCCAGCCCCGGTGCGGTGGTGGCGGTGCGGGTCAACCCGGCCAACCACCAGCAGGTTGCCATCGACTTCAGCAGCCAGCTGCCGGCGTGACCATGGCTTCCAGCCACCCCAACGTCTAGGCATCACCCTCAGGGCGTGTGCTCCCACGGCCGCGCCGCCAGCAGCGCCGACAGGATGGCGCGGGTCGCCGGCGAGCGGTTCATGGTGATGAAGTGGATGCCCGGCGCGCCCGCGCCGAGCAGCTCCGCGCACTGCAGCGTGGACCACGCCACCCCCAGCTCCAGCACCGCCTGGGGATCGTCGCGGCGGCTCTCGAGCGCGGCGGCGAGCGGGGCCGGGATCCTCACCCGGATCCGGGCGATGAACCCGTGGAGCTGGCTCACGCTGGTGATGGGCATGATCCCGGGGATGATCGGCACCGTGATCCCGGCGCCGCGAGCGGAGGCGACGAAGTCGAAGTACGCGCGGTTGTCGAAGAAGATCTGGGTGATCAGGAAGGAGGCGCCCTTCTCCAGCTTCTCCCTGGTGTGGCGCAGCTCGTCGAGGAGGGAGGCGGACTCCGGGTGGGTCTCGGGGTAGCAGGCGGCCCCGACGCAGAGGTCGTAGGACTCGGTGATGAGCCCGGCGAGGTCCGACCCGTGGGCGAGGCCGTCGGGCGCGGGCACGAAGGTCGCCTGCCCGCGCGGCGGGTCGCCGCGCAGCGCGAGCACATTCTCGATCCCGGTGTCGACGATCCGGCGGAGCAGCTCGTGCAGCTCCACGCGGCTGCTCCCCACGCAGGTGAGGTGGGCGACCGGGGTGATCTCCAGCTCGCGGTGGATGCGCTCGACCAGCTCCACGGTGCGGGCCCGGGTGCTGCCGCCGGCGCCGTAGGTGACCGAGACGAATCCGGGGTCCAGCTCCCGGAGCGCAGCGATGGTGGCGAACAGGGCGGCGACCCCGTCGTCGTCCCGCGGCGGGAAGAACTCGAAGCTGAAGTTGGGTCTGCGCGTTTGGAGGAGTTCAGCGACGCGCATGGTCCCGCCATGGTGCCAGAGGGGCGTCAGGCCGTGGGCATCGGGCAGGGGCGTTGCCGTCTCCTCTGCTACCGTCGTTGGCCGTGCGCGCTGTTTACGCCGCCCGCTTCGAGGGCGACGACCCACTGGCCAACCTGGAGATCGGGGAGCAGCCGGATCCGCAGCCGGGCCCGGGCTGGGCGCTGGTGCGGGTGGCCGCCGCTGCGCTCAACCACCACGATCTCTGGACCCTGCGCGGCGTCTCGTCGCAGCCGCTCACCCCACCCCAGATCCTCGGCTGCGATGCGAGCGGCCGGGTCGAGGCCCTCGGTGAGGGCGTGGAGGGCGGGCCGGCCCCCGGGAGCCGGGTGGTGGTCCACGCGGTCATTGCCTGCGGAAGGTGCCCGGCCTGCCGCGCCGCCGACCCCCGCGTCTGCGACCGCCTCAGCCTCCTGGGCGAACCACCCCACGGGGGCACGCTCGCCGAGCTGGTCGCGGTCCCCGCGGCCAACCTCGTCCCCCTTCCCGATGCCGTGGACGACGCGACCGCGGCCTGCCTCCCCACCGCGTACCTCACCGCCTACCGGATGCTCTTCACCCGTGCCGGGCTCGACCCGGGTGCGTCGGTGCTGGTCCAGGGCGCGAGCGGAGGGGTGGCGACCGCCGCCATCCTCCTGGGCGTGCAGGCGGGGCTGGAGGTCCACGTCACCTCCCGCGAGGCCGCCAAGCGGCAGGCCGCCGAGGAGCTGGGGGCGGCCAGCAGCTTCGATCCCGGCAACCTGGAGGCCGCGAGGGAGCTGGTGCGCCGCACCGGGGGCGGGGTCGACGCCGTCCTCGACACGGTGGGGGAGGCGACCTGGGGGCTCAGCCTGCGCTCGGTCCGGCCGGGTGGAACGGTGGTCGTCGCCGGCGCCACCAGCGGGGCCAACCCCCGGGCCCAGCTGAACCGGATCTTCTGGCGGCAGCTCACGATCGCCGGGACGAGCATGGGCACGCGTCAGGAGCTGGAGCGCCTGGTCTCGCTCTGCGCATCGGGGGCATTGCGCCCGCTGATCGGCGGGGTTGTGCCGCTGGAGGACGCCCGCTCCGCCTTCGCGGCGCTCGCCGCCGGGGAGCAGCGGGGCAAGCTGGTGGTCCGCGTCCCCGCCTGAGCCCGCCGGCCGGTCGACAGCACACGGATTGCATCGCTTCGCACCCGGTGCTAGGGTGACTTCCGCTGGAGCGGCCCGAGGGGGCCGCGAGCGACGAGGCCTCGCGGGCAAGGTGCAGTTGCGAGGCCTTGTTGTGTATCTGCCTCGGCCAGCCGCGGCACCTCCCGGCGGGCCCGGGCAACGCTCGGTGGGCCGGTTCGGATGGCCGCCCGGAGCGGCGCGCGGGAGCCGCGGATGGTACGATCCAACCAGGCGGCGCCCCGTCCCAGTCCATCAACATCTTGTGTCGCCCCGCCGGAGCAAACCCGACATCTTGCGGTTTCGCGGCCGACGAGCCTTCCGCTGACGTATTGCCCCGGCTATACTCAAGTGTCAATGTGAGCCGTCCCCGCCACGTCTTTGCACTCGATCTGGGAACGACCAAGGTCTGCTGCGCCGTCGCCGACCTCGAATCGGCGGGCCTGCGGGTCCTCGGGGTGGGCGAGGCCATCTCCCGTGGGATCCGCAAGGGTGCCGTCATCGAGATCGATCGCGCCGCCGAGGCGGTGGCCGAGGCGGTCGACCTCGCCGAGCAGATGGCCGGCCTGCAGATCGATTCCGCCGTGGTCGGGCTGGCCGGCGGCCACATCACCTCCCAGAACAGCCGAGGCGTGGTGGCGGTGGCCGCGGGCCGGCGCGAGGTGGGCGTCCAGGACGTCGGTCGGGCCATCGATGCGGCCCGGGCGGTGTCGGTCCCCAGTGACCGCCGGATCCTCCACGTCCTTCCCCAGCAGTTCACTATCGACGGCCAGGACGGCGTCCGCGACGCGGTCGGGATGTCCGGGAGCCGGCTCGAGGTGGACGCCCACATCGTCACCGGGGCGACGACGGCGATCCAGAACGTGGTCAAGGTCGTCCACAAGGCCGGGCTGGACGTCGACGACCTGGTGCTCCAGGTGCTCGCATCGGCCGAGGCCGTCGTCACCGAGGACGAATTGGAGCGCGGGGTCGTGGTGGTGGACGTCGGCGGGGGGACCACCGACGTGGCCGTCTTTGCCCGGGGCAGCATCATCCACACCGCCGTCCTGCCGGTCGGGGGCAACCACGTCACCGGCGACCTGGCCGTGGGACTGCGCTGCGACCTCGACACCGCCGAGGTGGTCAAGCGCAGCTTCGGCCACTGCCTCCAGCTCACCCTTCCCGCCGAGGCCCAGGTGACGCTCACGCCGATGGGCTACGACGAGCCGGTCAACGTCCCCCAGCGCTATCTGGCCGAGATCATCGGCCCCCGCGCCCGGGAGATGGCCCAGATGATCGCCGCCCAGATCGAGATGGC
The DNA here is from genome assembly GCA_964508345.1 of uncultured Actinomycetes bacterium. Lineage (GTDB taxonomy): Bacteria > Chloroflexota > Dormibacteria > Aeolococcales > Aeolococcaceae > Changshengia. Next base: position 107,397 of record CAZDTK010000004.1, read on the forward strand.
GGGACCGCCGGCGCTCTTCTCCGGTGGGATCGTCCTCACCGGGGGTGGGGCGCTGCTGCGCGGCTTCGGCGAGATGGTCCAGAGCGTCACCGACCTTCCCGCTCGCGTGGCCGCGCCCGCGGGGGTGAGCGGGATGAACGATGAGATCCAAGGGCCGGATCACTCGACCGTGGTGGGGCTGCTGCGCTGGGCGGCCCGGTCCGGGGGCCGGCCGGCGGCTCGGCGCCTCAATGGCGGCAACGGCCACATCCACCTCCGTGGTCGTGTCCAGCCCCAGTCCCAGTCCCAGGCCCCGGTCCAGGACGGCGACCCGGTGGGCGCGCGTCTCGGACGCTGGTTCCGGGAGCTCTTCTGAACGGCATGACGACCACGGCGGGATGGAAGGAATGAATGAGAGAGAGCGCGAGCTGCGCCGGATGACCCAGGAGCTCCTGGCCCGATCGGGTAGCGATGACGCGCGCACGCGCGGGGAGAGTGACATGGCAGACCTGGACCGGACCACCGAGGGCAACCCTCGCATCCGCGTCGTCGGAGTCGGCGGGGGCGGCACCAACGCCGTGAACCGGATGATGCGGGGCAACCTCAAGGGCGTCGAGTTCATCGCCATGAACACCGACCACCAGGCCCTCATGCAGTCGAGCGCCCCCCACAAGATCCGGATCGGGGCCAAGGCCACCCGCGGCCTGGGCGCGGGCGGCGATCCCAACAAGGGGCGTGAGGCAGCCGAGGAGTCCCGGGAGGAGCTGGCCAAGGCGCTCGGCGACTCGGACATGGTGTTCGTGACCGCCGGGATGGGGGGCGGGACCGGCACCGGCGCCGCGCCCATCGTCGCCGAGATCGCCCGCGAGAGCGGGGCGCTCACCATCGGCGTCGTGACCAAGCCCTTTCGCTTCGAGGGGCAGCGGCGCCAGCGCATCGCCGAGGAGGGGATCGCACTCCTGCAGGAGCGCGTCGACACCCTGATCACCATCCCCAACGAGCGGCTCATGCAGGTCGTCGACAAGAAGACGACGCTCGCCGAGGCCTTCAAGGTCGCCGACGATGTGCTCCGCCAGGGCGTGCAGGGGATCAGCGACCTGATCGTCTACCCCGGCCTCATCAACCTCGACTTCGCCGACGTCAAGACGATCATGTCGGGGCAGGGCGCGGCGCTGATGGGCATCGGCTTCGGCACCGGGGACACCCGGGCCGCCGACGCCGCCCGGGACGCGGTGGCCAGCCCCCTCCTGGAGACCACCATCGCGGGGGCCAAGGGGATCCTGCTCAACGTCACCGGGGGCAAGGACCTCACCCTCTACGAGGTCAACGAGGCGGCCCAGATGGTCAGCGAGTCGGCGGACAAGGACGCCCAGATCATCTTCGGGACCGTCATCGACGAGGCCATGAAGGACGAGGTGAAGATCACCGTCATCGCGACCGGCTTCACCGGCCACATCGACGTCATCGGGACCCTCGCCTACGAGCCGCAGGCGCGGCCGGTGGCCCAGGAGCGGCCCTCCTTCGCCCTGCCCCAGCGCCACGTCATCCCTGGCAACCCCGACGACCTCGACATACCCGCCTTCCTGAGGGACCGACGCTAATCGACGCTCTCGGCAACCACCGGAGGATGCCCGCGGGACGGCCCGCGCGCGACCGTGGGCGATGAGGTGTCCCTTCTGCTCGTCGGTGGAGTCGAAGGTGGTCGACTCCCGCGACACCGAGACCGGGATCCGGCGTCGCCGTGAGTGCCTCAGCTGCGGGAAGCGCTTCACCACCTACGAGCGGATCGAGGTGACCCCGCTCTGGGTGCTCAAGAAGGACGGGCGGCGCGAGGAGTTCAGCCATCAGAAGCTGCTCGGTGGCCTCGTGATGGCGAGCAAGAAGCGTGACGTGGCCCCCGAGCGACTGGCGGCGCTGGTGGAGGACGTCGAGAACCAGCTGCGCGGCGAGCACGTCTCCGAGGTTCCCTCCCAGATCGTCGGTGAGATGGTCATGGAGCGGCTGCGGGAGATCGACGAGATCGCCTACGTCCGCTTCGCGTCGGTGTACCGCTCGTTCAAGGACGTCGTGGAGATGCGCGCGGAGATCGAGGACGTCCTCACCAACCCGCCGCCGGCCCGCCGGCCCGCCCGCCGGGCGCGCGCCGCGGGCGCCGAGGAGGGGGAGCTGGCCCTCGACCTGGGGAAGTAGGGGAGCTGCGGAACACGATGGTTCCGCTGCCGGCCGCGCTGCTGGCGGCCCTCCGCGATCGGGATGAGGTGCTGGTCACGTCCCGCGCCGGGATCCGCATGGGGACGGTCCCGATGAGCTTCGCGCTCGCCCCCCCGGGTGTCGTCTACCTGCTGACCAGCGCCTTCTCCCTGAAGGCGCGGCGCTGGGAGAGCGATCCGTGGCTGCGCCTGACCGTTCCGGGGACTGAGGTGTCGGCGGAGGCGTCGGTCCGCCGCACCGCCGCCTCCGAGATCGACTCGGGCGCCGAGGCCGCCATCCTCGAGCGGTTCGCGACCGCGGGGGCGGCGACGCCCGAGGCACTCCGCGAGCTGCTCGACACCGGAGCCCAGCTGCTCTTCCGGGTGGAGGGGTAGGTCAGACCGCTGCCGGCGCTGCCCGGCGCCGCCGGATCGACGGCCCGAGCGCCAGCTGCCCGGCGGCCATGAGCACCCCACAGAGCGCGCATCCGGACCACAGCCAGACCCCGCCGACATACTCGAGGACCCACGCTCCGGCGAAGGGGCCGATCAGTGCCCCGCCTCCCCAGGCGAGCCCGAGAAGTCCCTGGTAGCGGCCGCGCATCTGGCGGTGGGCCAGGTCGGCGACCAGGGCGCTGGTCATCGTGAAGGTGGCGATCTCGCCGAGGGTCCAGACGATCACCGTGGCCATGTACTCGGGCACTCCCGAGGCGAGCTGGGTGAGGCCGAAGCCGAGGCCCACCAGGAGCTGGCCGGCGGCGATGACCCGGGAATGATCGCGACCGGTGAGCCAGGAGACCGTCAACGGCTGGATGAGGACGATGACCACACCGTTGACCGCGACGGTGAGGCCGTAGGCGGCGGCGCTGAGACCGGCCTGTTGCATCGCCAGGGGAAGCCCGCTGGTGGCCTGGGTGTACACGGTGGCGTAGATCAGGGCCAGCCCGGCGAGGGCGAGCATCGGCCGGTCGGCGAGCAGGAGGCGGAAGGAGGGTCCGGACTGACCGGGCCCGCGCTCCGGCCTGGTCTCGGGCACGGCCCGGAGCACCATCACGGCGAAGGCTGTGCAGGTGAGCGCGTCCGCCCAGAAGAGCCAGAGGAAGCCGTGCTCAGCCAGCACGCCGCCCAGCACCATGGCGATCGAGAATCCGAGGTTGATCGCCCAGAAGATCAGGCCGTAGGCGCGGGGGCGGTCGGACGGTGGCACCAGGTCGGCGACCATCGCCTGCAGGGCGGGCCGGTAGAGATCGACGAGGAGCCCGAACACGGCCGCGAGCGCGAAGATGAGCGCCAGGCTCCGCGAGTAGCCGAGCAGCAGCTCGCTGGCGGCGGTGCCGAGCATGCCGCCCACCAGTGTCCAGCGGCGGCCGTGCCGGTCGGCGAGGAAGCCGCCCAGGGGCTGTGAGACCAGCGCCCCGGCGCCGGAGACGCTGAGGACCGCACCCGCCGTCGCCAGGCTGACGTGCTCGCTGCCGGTCAGGTAGAGGACGAGGAAGGGTCGGACAAAGGTGGCTGTACGGTTGACCAGGGTGCCCGCCCAGAGCACCCAGAACTGACGGGGCATTCCCCCCAGTCGGGAGCGCAGCGCGCCGGCACGCTCCGGGCCGGCCGGCGGCGCGGCGGTGGGACCGGGTGCGCCTTCCACCGGCCTACGATGCCAGACGTGACGGAGGACAGGCCCAAGGCCGCCGCCGAGCAGATCGCCGAGCGGCTCGCCTCGGTGCGGCTGCGCCTCGCCCGTGCCGCGGAGCGCAGCGGGCGCGATCCCGCCTCGGTCCGTCTCATCGCGGTCACCAAGACCGTGCCCCCGGAGCAGATCGCCGCGGCGGTCGCGCTGGGGGTCAACGAGATCGGCGAGAACCGGGTCCAGGAGGCGCGGCTCAAGCACGCGAGCGTCCCTCCCGGGTTGCGCTGGCACCTGATCGGCCACCTCCAGGCCAACAAGGCGTCGCTCGCCGCCCGGCTCTTCGACACCGTACACTCCCTGGATTCGGAGCGGGTGGGTGCCGCCCTCTCCGACCACCGCGACCCCGAGCTGCAGCAGATCGCGGGGCTGGTGGAGGTGGATTACACCGGTATCAGCGCGCGCTCGGGCGTCCCCCCGGAGAGCGTGGCCGGCCTCCTGCGGGCGCTCACCGCCTACCCGGAACTGGACGTCCGCGGTCTGATGACCATCGCCCCCGCGGGCGACCCCGGAGCCGCCCGCGACTGCTTCCGCCGCCTGCGCGAGCTGCGCGACGATCTCCGCGAACGGCTGGGGCTGGAGCTCCCCGACCTCTCCATGGGGATGAGCGACGATTTCGAGGTGGCGGTGGAGGAGGGGGCGACCATGGTCCGTCTCGGCCGGGTGATCTTCGGAGAGCGGATGCCGGCGGGGGTCCGGCCACCCGGCTGATCGTTATCCTTGCCCGACGATGGCCGCCCCTCCCCGATTTGCCACCGTCGACAGCAGGGCCCAGCTCGCCGAGGCCGAGCGCGCGATCCTCGACCTCTGGAAGCGTACCGACGTCTTCCAGCGCAGCCTCGACCTGCGCAGGGACGGCGAGCCCTACGTCTTCTACGAGGGGCCGCCGACTGCCAACGGGACCCCCGGGTTGCACCACGTGCTGGCCCGCTCGTTCAAGGATCTCTTCCCCCGCTACCGGTCGATGCGCGGACGTGCGGTCGAGCGCAAGGGGGGATGGGACACCCACGGGCTGCCCGTCGAGCTGGAGGTGGAGAAGGCACTCCACATCAGCGGCAAGAAGCAGATCGAGGATTACGGCGTCGACCGCTTCAACGCCCTCTGCCGGCAGTCGGTCCAGCAGTACATCGGCGACTGGGAGGCGATGACCGACCGGATGGGTTTCTGGATCGACCTGCGCAACCCGTACCGGACTTTCGACGGCACCTACATCGAGTCGGTGTGGTGGAGCCTCCAGCAGCTCTGGGACCGCGACCTCCTCTACCAGGGTTACCGGGTGACCCCGTACTGTCCGCGCTGCCAGACCTCGCTCTCCTCCCACGAGCTCTCCCAGGGCTACCAGGATGACGTCCCCGATCCCTCCGTGTACGTGAAGTTCCGGCTGAGCGGCGCCGAGGACGTCTCGCTGCTCGCCTGGACCACCACGCCGTGGACCCTCCCCGGCAACGTGGCGCTGGCGGTTCACCCCGACGCCACCTACGTCGAGGTCGAGGAGGGCGGCGAGCGGATCATCCTGGCGCGCGAGCGTCTCGGCGTGCTGGACGGGGAGCACCGGGTCCTCCGGGAGATGCGCGGCAGCGACCTGGTCGGGCGCAGCTACGAGCCGCTCTTCACCGACATGCTCCCGGAGGGCCGCGCCTTCGTGGTCCTGGCGGCTCCCGAGCTGGTCTCCATGGAGGAGGGGACCGGCATCGTGCACACCGCCGCCGCCTACGGCGAGGCGGACCTGGAGCTCTGCCAGCGCGAGGGGATCGCGGTCCGGCACGTGGTCGGGCTCGACGGCCGCTTCCTCGACGGCCAGACCCGCTACCGCGGCCTCTTCGTGAAGGACGCGGATCCCCGGATCATCGCCGACCTCAGGGCGGAGGGTCGCCTCTACAAGGCGGGCCAGATCCGGCACTCGTACCCCTTCTGCTGGCGCTGCGACACGCCGCTGCTCTACTACGCGCTCACCTCATGGTTCATCCGGACCACCGCGCTCAAGGACCGGTTGATCGAGAACAACCAGAGCGTGGGCTGGCAGCCTGAGCACATCCGCGACGGCCGGATGGGCAACTGGCTGGAGAACCTGGTCGATTGGAACCTCTCGCGGAGCCGCTACTGGGGCACGCCACTGCCCATCTGGATCTGCGAGACGTGCGACCGGCGCCGCTGCGTGGGCAGCGCCGCCGAGCTGGGCCTGACCCCCGCGGACGATCTCCACAAGCCGCAGCTCGACACCATCACCCTGACCTGCGAGGGCTGTGGCGGGGTGATGCGCCGGGTCCCCGACGTCATCGACGCCTGGTACGACAGCGGGGCCATGCCCTTCGCCCAGCTGCACTATCCGTTCGAGAACCGGGAGCTCTTCCCCCGGCGCCATCCAGCCGACTTCATCTGCGAGGCGATGGATCAGACCCGGGGTTGGTTCTTCTCGCTGCTCGCCGAGAGCACCCTGCTCTTCGACAAGCCCGCCTACCGCAACGTGATCTGCCTCGGCCTGGTCCTGGACAAGGATGGTCGCAAGATGTCGACGCGGCTGGGCAACAAGCTCGACCCGATGCCGATCCTGGATGAGTTCGGTGCCGATGGAACGCGCTGGTACTTCTACGGCGCGGTGGCACCGGGAAGCGACTACCGGGTGGCGCCCGAGCTGATCCGGGATGTGGTCCGGCGCTTCATCCTCACGCTCTGGAACACCTACAAGTTCTTCTGCGAGTACGCGGTCCTGGACGGCTACGACCCCGGACCGGACCCGCTCGCGGCCGCGGGCGCGACCCCCGCGGAGCGCCCGCAGCTCGACCGCTGGTGTCTGGCCCGCCTCGCGGAGTGCATCGACACGGTGCGGGCCGCCCTCGACGATTACGACGCCACCGCCGCCACCCGCAGCATCGAGCTGTTCGTCGAGGACCTCTCCAAGTGGTACGTGCGCCGCTCGCGGCGCCGCTTCTGGAAGGCCGCCGACGTCACCGATGCGGACAAGCGCTCGGCGTACGCCACCCTCTACACGGCGCTCGAGGTGCTCTCCCGGCTGATCGCCCCCTTCATGCCCTTCCTCGCCGAGCGGATCCACCGCAACCTGAGCGGCCACGAGACCGGGGTGGCGGCCGCGGGGGTGCCGGACTCCGTCCATCTCACCGACTATCCGGAGGCCGCTCCGTCATGGAGGGACCCGGCCCTGGTCGAGGAGATGGCCCGGCTGCGGCGTCTGGTCGAGGACGGGCTCGGGGTGCGCGAGAGCGCCGGGATCGGGGTGCGGCAGCCACTCGCATCGGCGACCGTCGAGGGCCGGCCGTTCCCGACCGAGTTGGAGGCGATCTTCGCCGACGAGCTGAACGTCAAGGCGGTGCACACCAGAGAGCGCGCCGCCGACGGCCACGAGGGCGTCACCCTGGACACCGTCATCACCGATGAGCTGCTCCTGGAGGGGTTGGTCCGCAACGTCTCCCGCAAGGTCAACGATCTCCGCAAGCAGGCCGGCCTCGCCCTCGACGATCGCATCCAGCTGCGGGTGGAGGCCGACGGTGACGTGCGCCGGGCGATCGAGACCCACCGCGGCCATCTGATGGCCGAGGTGCTCGCCACCGAGGTCAGCTTCGGCCGCGGCGAGGCGCTCAGCGATTGGTCCGGGAAGATCGGCGGGGAGCCCTGCTGGCTGGGCGTGAGCCGTTGAGACGATTCGCGCCCCGCGGCGGAGAGGACCGGCGAACCGCGCTCACCCGCTACGCGATCATGGTGACGGCCGCCGTGGTGGTCACCCTCGTTGACCATCTCAGCAAGTGGCTGGTCACCACCCATGTCGCGCTCGACACCCAGGTCCCCGCCGGGTCCCCGGTCACCATCCACTACATCCAGAACTCGGGCGCCGCCTTCGGCCTCTTCCCCCAGCTCACCTTCCTCTACCTGGTGGTCGCGGCCGTCGTCGCCGTCTACATCCTCCTCTACGGACCGAGCACGGGCGGCGGCCTGCTCCGCCTGCTGGCCCTGGGCTGCATCCTGGGCGGCTCGATCTCCAACGGCATCGACCGCCTGGTCCAGGGCTACGTGGTCGACTTCATCGACTTCCACTTCTGGCTCTTCCAGATCTTCAACGTGGCCGATATGGGGATCGTCGGTGGCATGCTGGTGATCGTGGTGCAGCTCTTGTTCGAACGCCCGGAGTAGGCGGGATGCCCGCCGCGGTCGACGACGCCGTCCGCCTCGACCTCTGGCTGGCGCGGGAGCGAGGCATCACCCGGCACGCGGCCCACACCCTGATCGCCGCCGGGGCGGTGCGGGTCAACCTCCGTCCCGGCCGGCCGGGTCAGCGGATCGGCAGCGACGATCGGGTCGACGTCGTCCTCCCCGCTCCGATCGCCCCGCCGCAGCCGCCTCCCGCTCCGGAGGTGGAGCTGGTCGTCGTCTACGAGGACGAGTGGCTGGCCGTCATCGACAAGCCCGCCGGCCTGGTGGTCCACCCCGCCCCCGGGCATCCCCACGGGACCCTGGCGGACGGCCTGCGCCAGCGCGGGTCGGTGTGGTCCCTGCTGGGAGGCGAGGAGCGGGCCGGGATCGTCCACCGGCTCGACCGCGACACCTCGGGGCTGCTCGTGGTCGCCAAGTCCGAGATGGCGCACCGCCGCCTGGCCGCCCAGCTCCAGGATCGCAGCCTCGCCCGCGTCTACTGGGCCCTTGTGCACGGGGGCATCACCGAGGCGACCGCCACCGTGGACGCGCCGATCGGCCGCGACCGCCGCGACCGCAAGCGGATGGCGGTCGTCGACGAGGGGCGCCCCTCGGTCACCGACTTCCGGGTGCTCGCCCGGTACCCCCGCACCAGCGAGCTGGAGGTGAGGCTGCGCACCGGCCGGACCCACCAGATCCGCGTCCATCTTGCCCACATCGGCCATCCGGTGGTCGGCGACCCCCTCTACGCCCGGCGGCACCACGACGGCTCGCGCCTGGCGCTCCACGCCCGGGTCCTGGAGTTCGTCCATCCGGCGGACGGGCGCGCCATGAGCTTCGCGTCGGAGCTTCCCGCCGAGCTGCTCGCGCTGCGCGAGGCCGCGCGTGAGGGTCGCCTGTGACCGAGGGAACCGCAGCGGAGGGCGGCCGGCCCGCGGGGCGGGCGCAGGTCCCGGTCGCGCAGGGGCGGCTCATCGTCATCTCCGGGCCCAGCGGTGTCGGCAAGGACACCGTGCTCCAGGAGCTCTTCCGGCTGGCTCCGGGGCTCAGGTACTCGGTCTCCTACACGACCCGCCCGCCGCGTCCCGGGGAGGTGGATGGCGTCGCCTACTCCTTCGTCGACGAGGCGGGCTTCCGGGCGCTCATCGACGGACACCAGCTGCTCGAGTACGCACAGGTCCACGGCCACTGGTATGGGACCGGGGAGGCGCGGGTGCGCGCCGGTCTGGAGCGCGGCGAGGAGATCGTGCTCAAGATCGACGTCCAGGGTGCGGCCTGGGTCCGGAAGCGGGTGAAGGGGGCCCTCTTCGTGTTCCTGCTCCCTCCCAGCGCCGAGGAGCTGCGCCGCCGCCTCACCGAGCGGGCCACCGAGTCCCCGGACAGCCTGGAGCTCCGCTGGGAGAATGCGCGCAGGGAGATGGACGAGCAGGTCCGGTACGACTACCGGGTGATCAACGACGACGTGACCAGAGCCGCGGCCGAGATCCTCGGCATCATCGAGCGGAGCCGGCCAGGGGAGGTGTCTGCATGAGCACAGAGAGTGCCCAGGAGCTGGCGGGCCGCCGGGCCCTGGTCTACGTGGGCGGCAGCATCGCCGCCGTCAAGGCGGGAGACGTGGTCACCCTGCTGCGCCGTGGCGGGGCCGAGACCCGGGTGGCGATGACCCACTCGGCCACCCACTTCGTCACGCCGCTGACCCTGCAGAGCCTCTCCGGCAATGCCGTGGTCACCGATCTCTTCGGCGAGGCGCACGGGCGCGGGCGGGGAGGCCGGACCGGCCCACCCTCGGTGAGTGACGCGGGACACGGCATGGCGCACCTCGACCTCTCGGCGTGGGCCGAGGTTCAGGTGGCCGTCGCCGCCTCCGCCAACCTGATCGCCCGGCTCGCTCTGGGTCTCGCCGACGATGCGGTGACCGCCACCGCGCTCGCCTGCCGGGCGCCGCTCGTGATCGCGCCGGCGATGGAGACGGCGATGTGGGAGCATCCGGCCACCCAGGCGCACGTGTCGACGCTGAGCGGCCGCGGAGCGGTGCTGGTGGGGCCGGTCTCGGGGCGTCTCGCCAGCGGACGCGAGGCGATGGGCCGGATGGCCGAACCCGCCGAGATCGTCGACCTGGTGGCGGCGGTGATCGCCGCGGCCGGCGGCCGGTAGCGGGAAGCCTCGTCGCGTGGCCGCAGGCGAGCCTTCGACGTCCTCGCTGAGAGGGGTGCGGGCGGTGGTCACGGCGGGGGGCACGCGCGAGCCCATCGACCCGGTGCGCTTCCTCGGCAACCGGTCGAGCGGCAAGATGGGCAACGCCCTCGCCGCCGCCTTCCGGGAGGCCGGCGCCGAGGTGGAGCTGATCACGGCGGCGCCGCCGCCACCCGCCGTGCAGGGGCTCAGGGTCGCCGAGGTGGAGACCGCCGCCCAGATGCACGATGCGGTGTGGGCCGCGCTCGACCGGGCCGACCTGCTGCTGATGGCGGCCGCAGTCGCCGACTACCGACTGCGCTGGGTCGCCGAGCACAAGCTGAAGAAGTCGGCTGCCGGGATGACGCTGGAACTGGTGCCCACCGTCGACATCCTCGAGTCTCTGCGGACCCATCCCCGCCGCTCGGAGGTGCTGGTGGTCGGCTTCGCGGCCGAGACCGACCACCTCCTGGTCAACGCCATGGACAAGCTGCGCCGCAAGGGTCTTGACCTCATCGTCCTCAACGACGTCTCCGCGCCGGGGGTGGGGATGGGAGCCGACGACAACGCCGTCACCGTGCTGGACAAGGACGGCGCCGTCCTCACCGTGCAACGCGATGCCAAGCTGGAGGTGGCCCGGCGGCTGGTGGTCCTGCTCAGTGAACGGCTGCCGCGCCCCCCGTCCTGAGCGCCTTCGCAGGCGAGGCCCCACTCGGCGCCTGCCGCCACGCCGGGGGATCTCCCTACCTATAATTCGGATGATTCACGACCGTGTTGTCCCTGTGAGAGGTAGCCGTGGAGGGGTCTGACGACGAGCCTCTCGAAGCTCAGCTGCGCGAGCTCGAGCGGCAGCGCGCCGCGCGCGAGCTCACCGACATCGGCTACAAGCTCCGCAGGAATGAGCTGATCGTCAGGGCGGAACGGGAGTCCGCAAAAGCCGTCGCGGCTCCGGCGGCCTCCATGTCATCACCGGTGCCGTCGCTCTGGCAGGTGGCGCCCGTCGCGGTCCTCCGCGCCACCCAGGGGCTGGTGGTTTTCCAGGGCCTCCTCGTCGTGATCACCGCGGCCGTCGGAATCCATTTCGGTCTCATCATTGGGAACGTCCAGACAACGATCTCCGGGCGGGGTCCTGAGCCGAACTTGACCGACGCCGCAGCGGTCCTGGCGGTCGCCGCCGTCCTCCTCGTCATCGCCGGGCTCGTTCTCAAGCGCCGGGCGTCGGAGGCACGCTGGTGGATTGCCGCCTGGGAGCTGGCGACGCTCGTGATCACGCTCCTGTTCCTGGTGGGCGGCCGGTATCTCGGAGGCGTGACCATCCTCGCCCTGGCCGCGGGCGGCACGGCCATCCTGGACGTCTGGGTCGTGATCGCCATCGAGTCGCTGATCCTCGTCGGGCTTGTCCTCCATCTGCGGGCGCCGCGGGTGTCCACGGAGTAGGCGCCCTCACGGGGAACGGACGATCGAGCTCGGACTCCTCTGCTTGGAGAGGAGCCGCGGACGTGGAGGTCCGGCGGGCTGGGCCTAAGCGACGTCCCCGGCGCGGGTTCCACGCCGACGCCGGCCAAACCAGATCAGCCACGCGATCAGCAGCAGCACCAGCGCGGGCATCGCCGTCACCAGCACCTCGACCGCGACGCTCGCGATGAGGAGCACGTTCTTCCATCCCTTGGAGACGCCGCTCGACACCGACGGCCCGGTCGCCGCCGCCACGGTCACGGCTCCCCGCTCCTTCAGCTCGATGGTCACGGTGGCGTAGGTCACCGCCTGGGTGAGCGTTGTGAGCTGGCCCTGGTCGGTGTCGATCGAGGTCTCGACCTCCTCGATCTGCTCCTCCAGGGTCACGATGTCGTCGAGCGAGGTTGCGCTGGCGAGCAGGCCCTGCAGGGCGGTGAGATGGGCCTTCGCCGAGGTCAGCCGTGCGTTGACGTCGACGATGTCCGAGGTGTCGTCGACGCTCGAGAAGTTGATCGAGGACGCCGTGAAATCGGAGGGGAGGCTGTTGAGCAGGCTGGCCATCTGGGCGGTGGGGACCGCGAGCGTCACCTCACCGCTCACGATCTGGCCCCTGGCGTTGGGCGCGGTGTCGGAACCGACAACGTAGCCGCCCAGCGCGACGCCGTCGGCGATGACGGCGTCGAAGGAAGCCAGGAAGCTCCCGACCGGCACCGTGTAGGTGGCGGTCACCGAGCGGGCCACGTCGGCACCCGGCGACCCGAGCACGATGTCGCCCGCGGTGCTGTCGGTGGTCGCCCCCGCGCTGGTCGACGGGGAGCCGCTCCCTCCGGCGTTCGATCCCGCGGCAGACCCGGCGGCAGCGGCCGGGACCCCGGCGGCGTTCGCCGGCGCCAACGCAGGCGCGGCGATGTCGGCACCGCGCGCCACGGTCGAGCTGCTGGTCGTCGCCGCTCCGCAGCCGGCCGCGGCGAGCAGGCCGGCGATCGCCGCCGTGCTGAGCAGGATCAGTCGCGCGTTCATGGGGCACCTCGCTGGGTTGGCGTGCACCACTGAGACGCCGGACGGGCTCCGAAGGTTCCGGCGCCCCGCCTCGACCGCTCTGACCTCCGCCGGTGCTCGGGCGTCCTCGGCCGGGCACCCTGATCCGCTCGGCCGGTTGGGCGTCCCGACAACCCGGAGCCCGGGCGGGCGGCATGGGGGACCCTTGACCACCCGGTTTCAGACACAAAAGTCCGAAACCACGCCACGCACCCCTCTCCTACCGCCCAGAGGCGCGGCCCTAGATCCAGCGACGGACCCGCGCGCGGTATTCCTGGTAGTCGGCGCCGAAGGCCGCCAGCGAGGCCTCCTCGACCGGGATCACGAACCACTGCACGTAGGCGAGGACGAGGAGCAGGGGCAGCAGCGGCCACACCTGGGCCAGCAGCCCCGCCTCCCCGAGGTAGGCGACGAGCAGTCCGACGTACATCGGGTTGCGGGTCCACTGGTACGGCCCCTCGGTCACCAGCCTCGCCGGCTTCTCTCCGGGCACGGTGGTGGTCGCGGCGCGGCGGAACGTCAGCAGGCCCCAGCCCGCGACCACGGCACCCGCGACGAACAGGACCCCACCCCCGACCAGAGTGGCCGGTGCGAGGGCGCCCGTTGGCGGCCTCACGGGCAAGAGGAGCTGCAGGCCCTCCCCGAGCAGGTAGGCGAGAACGAAGACCCACGGCACCGGCAGGTGCAGGAAGGGTGTGCGCCCGCGCCCCACCATCGACGGGGAGGACGGGCTCATGCTCCCGGTCCGCCGGTCACGGGGCGAGGCCTGTGAGCACCGTTCACCGGGCTCCCACTATCCGCCTCCGGTTGCACCCGGGGAGCATCATGCTGACCGTGACCGCACCGGTGTTCGCCTCGGTGGTGCCCGACACCCGGGGGATGCTCCCCCAGGACCGGTACACGTACAGCGTCCCCGACGAGCTCTCCGGGCGAATTCGACCGGGGGTGCGGGTCCAGATCCCCTTCGGCACCCGCTCCCTGCCCGGGCTCGTGGTCGCCCTCCTGGACGAAACCGACCACGCCGACGCCCGCCCCATCTCCGCCGTCCTCGGCGAGGAGCCCCTCCTCCCCGAGGCCCTGGTGGGTCTGGCGGAGTGGGTGGCCGACCGCTTCTGCGCGCCGCTCTCCGAGGTGCTCAAGGCGATGGTGCCCAAGGGGGCGCGCAGCACCGGGGCGGCCACCGGCCGGCGGCGGGGCCCCCGCACCACCTCCGCCGCGGTCACCGCCGCTCGCGCCGAGGGTCCCAGGCTGCGCCCTCCCCAGCTGACCGACGCACAGAGGGAGGCCGCCGCCCCCCTTCTGGAGGCCATCGCCGGAAGAGTGCACCGGAGGGTGCTCCTCCACGGGGTGACCGGGAGTGGCAAGACCGAGGTTTACCTGGCCGCCATCGACGCAGCGCTGACCGCCGGACGGCAGGCGATCTGCCTGGTCCCCGAGATCGCCCTCACCCCTCAGATGATCCGCCGCTTCGCCGCCCGCTTTCCCGGGCGGCTGGCGGTGAGCCACTCCGGCCTGACCGACGCCGAGCGCGCGATCGAATGGCGCCGGGCCCGCTTCGGCGAGATCGACGTGGTAGTGGGGTCGCGCAGCGCGATCTTTGCCCCGCTGCCCCGGCTGGGAGTGGTGGTGGTCGACGAGGAGGACTCCTCCGCCTACAAGCAGGACCGCGTCCCCCGATACCACGCCGTCGACGTGGCCCTGGAGCTGGGCCGCCGGGCCGGGGTGCCGGTGGTGCTGGGTAGCGCCACCCCCAGGGTGGAGACCTATTACCGGGCCCACACCGGGGGCCTCGAGCTGACCACCCTTCCGGAGCGGATCACCGGGCGGGCGCTGCCGCCCATCGAGGTGGTGGACCTCCGCGAGGAGCTGCGCGCCGGCAACCGCAGCCCGCTCTCCCAGAGCCTCGCCCGTGCTCTGGAGGCGAGCCGCACCGAGGGCGGCCAGTCGATCCTCTACCTGAACCGTCGCGGCACCGCCACCGTCGTCCTCTGCCGCGGCTGCGGGGAGCCGCTCGGCTGCCCCAACTGCAGCGTCGCCCTCGTCTACCATGCCGGCCGGGCCCGCTGCGACTGCCACTACTGCGGGACCTCCCTGCCCCTGCCCGAGCGCTGCCCGGGCTGCGGCTCGACCGCCATCCGGGGTCTGGGGATGGGCACCGAGCGGCTGGAGGCGGAGGTGGCGGAGAGGTTCCCGGGATTGCGCCTGCTCCGCATGGACCGAGACACCGTCCAGAAGCGGGACGCCTACTTCGACATCTACGAGCGCTTTCGGGCCGGCGAGGCGGACTGCCTGATCGGCACCCAGATGGTCGCCAAGGGCTGGGACCTCGGCAGGGTCCGACTGGTCGGGATCGTCAACGCCGACACCTCGCTCCACTTCCCCGACTACCGCAGCGGCGAGGTGACCTTCTCCCTCATCACCCAGGTGGCGGGGCGGGCGGGGCGGGGCGACGAGCCCGCCCGGGTGATCCTCCAGACCTACTCTCCCGAGCATTACGCGGTCCGCCACGCGGTCACCCACGACTACCGCGGATTCGCCCACGACGAGATCCGGGTGCGCCGGTCCTACCGCTTCCCGCCCTACACCCGGCTGGTCACCTGCACAATCAGCCACGAGGCCGACGCCGCCGCCGAGAGCGCGGCTCAGCAGTCCGCCGACCACCTGTCTGGTATCCTCGGCCCGGGTGCCGGGCTCGACGTCCTCGGTCCGACCCCCGCGTTCCTGCACCGCCTCCGGGGCCAGTACCGGTGGCAGTTCACGGTGCGGGGGGAGGAGATCGAGAGGGCGTTCCCCCACCTGCCCCGGGGCCGGGGCTGGAGCATCGACGTCGACCCGGTCATGTGAACCATTCAGAGAGCCGATTGCAGTGACCCTCCTCCACATCGTCACCACCGCCGAGGACAACCCTGTCCTCCGCCGCCGGGCGCCCAAGGTCGGCAAGGTCGACGACTCCATCCGCCGCCTCATGGACGACATGATGGAGACGATGGTCGCCGCCCCCGGGGTCGGACTGGCGGCTCCCCAGGTGGACGTCTCGCTCCGCGTGATCACCATCAAGGTGGACAACCAGCTCTTCCACCTCGCCAACCCGGAGATCATCAGGGCCGAGGGCGAGCAGACCGCCTACGAGGGCTGCCTCTCCATCCCCGGCATGGTCGGTGAGGTGACCCGGGCCGACCGGGTGGTCTGCAAGGCGCTCAACCGGCACGGCAAGCAGGTGCGCATCAAGGGGGCCGGCCTGCTGGCCCGCGCCATCCAGCACGAGATCGACCACCTGGACGGCATCCTCTTCACCGACCGGCTCACCGATCCCAGCACGCTCCGCAAGGTCGACGAGCTGACCGACGAGGAGGTCGCGAGCGTCGAGGGCGAGGCCGTCACGGTCTGACCCGACCGGCTACCCTCGCCCCGTGCGCATCGTCTTCGCCGGTACAGCGGATTTCGCGGTTCCCAGCCTGCGCGCCTGCAACGCGCGCCACCAGGTGCTGGCCGCGGTCACCCAGCCGGAGCGCCCCGGCAGCCGCGGCCGTCCCGCGCCGCGACCGGTGGCTGACGCGGCGGCCCAGCTCGGCATCCCGCTGCTGCAGCCGGAGCGCATCCGCGCCGAGCCGGTGGTTCAGGAGATCCTCGGGCTCGGTGCCGACGTCCTGGTGGTGGCCGCCTATGGGCAGATCGTGCCCCGGAGCCTCCTCGACGCCCACCGTCACGGCGGGGTCAACGTCCACGCCTCGCTGCTGCCCCGCTGGCGCGGGGCGGCGCCCATCGCCCGCGCGATCCTCGCCGGCGACGCGGTGACCGGCGTCTGCATCATGCGCATGGAGGCGGGGTTGGACACGGGCCCGGTGTACTCCCGCCGGGAGGTCCCCATCGAGGCCGATTCGAGCACCGCCCGCCTGACCGGGACGCTCGCCGTCGCCGGGGCCGAGGAGCTGGTGGCGGTGCTCGCCGCGCTGGAGCGCGGAACGGCCATCGCCGCCCCGCAGCCCGACGAGGGGGTGACCTACGCCGCCCGCCTGACCCGCGAGGACGGGCTCCTCGACTGGGCGGCGCGCGCGGCAGAGGAGGTGGACCGGATGGTCCGGGCCCTCGACCCCTGGCCGGGCGTCGCCGGTCGCCTCGCCGGTGTGGAGGTGCGCATCCTGGCCGGCGGACCGATCCTCGGGGAGGGCGGCGGGAGCCCGGGGCAGGTCGTCCGCACCGTGGGTGAGGCCGCGCTCGTCGCCACCGCCGCGGGCCTCTATCGCGTCGACGCGGTCCAGCCCCCCGGCCGTCGCGCCATGAGCGCGGCCGCCTTCCTGCGCGGCCGGAGGTGATCCGCGAGTCGGGGCGGCCCCCTCTATCCCGGCTCGCGGGTGGCCGGTGGGAGCTGGTACTCGAGGCGCGACCAGGGGTTGATGACGATGATGACGCTGGGGTGGACCTTCTCCATGAGGGCCCGGCCCTGGACCTGGAGCACCGAGAGCGTCTGCCAGTCCGGGTTGCGCGCCAGCGCCTCGCGCATGATCTCGGGCTGGGTGAAGACGGGGAGCATCACCCGCTCGACACCCTGAGCATCGTGGATGGTGAAGTGGAGGAGGTCCGACTCGCTGCCCTGTTGCGAGGTGGCCATGTGGCCGGCCGGCTGGCCGAGGCAGAAGACCTCGGACTTGGCCAGCTCGCCGCGGACGCTCTCGACGGCGTCGGGGCTGTCGCCCTTCAGCGCGATCGCGACTTCCAGCGGCTCCATCCATGCCTCCTCGGTCCCGCGACGGGTTCGGCGCGCGTTCGACGCGTCAGCATATAGCCTCAGCCATGCCCCCGAACCCCCGGCCGGGCGATCCGGTCCTCGCCCGCAACCGCCAGGCGAGCCACGAGTACCACCTCCTCGAGACCCTCGAGGCCGGCATCGCGCTGACCGGCACCGAGGTCAAGGCGCTCCGCGCCGGACGCGCCCACCTCCGCGAGGGCTACGTCCGCGTCGAGAACGGGGAGGCCTGGCTGATGCAGGTCAACATCGGCCAGTACGAGATGGGCAACCGCCAGAACCACGACCCCGAGCGGCGCCGTCGCCTGCTCCTCCACCGGCGCGAGATCCATTACCTGGACGTCCAGACCCGGCAGGGCGGCCTCACCCTCGTCCCGCTTCGCCTTTACCTCAAGGGCAACCGGGTCAAGTGCGAGATCGCCGTGGCCCGAGGCAAGAAGCTGTGGGACAAGCGGCAGGCGATCGCCGAGCGCGATGCCCGCCGCGACGTCGAGCGCGCCACCGCCCACGCCCTGCGCGGCTGATCAGCGCCCGCTCCGGGGCACGGCGGCCGCCCCTATGAGGCGTGCTCGATCAGGGTCGGACCGTCGCCGCTGAAGCTCGAGTCCCCGGAGTTGCCCACGGCCCAGCAGTCGTCCGGCGCGATGCAGGTCACTGCCGAGAGGATGCTGCCGTTGCCCCCGGCCGGACTGGGGCTGGTCGCGGTGCTCCACATCCCGGCGGCGAACCGTGCGATGAGGACCAGGTTGAGGCCGCTGGGCGCGTCGGCTGCCCCGACCGCCCAGCAGTCGCCCGGTCCGGAACAGGCCACCCCGCTCAGCAGCCCGTCGTGCCGCCCGGTGGGCAGCGCCGGTCCGGAGACGCCGCTCCAGCCGCCGCCCGCATACCGCTCCATGAACGTCGCCGTGGCGATGCCGGTCTGGGTTCCGACCGCCCAGCAGGCATCCGCCCCTGAACAGGCCACCCCGCTCAGGTCGCGGCCTGCCGTGGGGCCGGAGGTGGTGGCGGCGCTCCACCCACCTCCGGAGTAGCCGTCGATCAGGGGCTGCGCGGTCCCATTGGTGCGGACTGCGGTGCCCACCGCCCAGCACGCGGACGCATCCGGGCAGGCCACCCCAGAGAGGTATCCGCCGGAGAGCCCGGCCCCGAGCGCCGGGCTTGGAGCGACGCTCCAACCACCGCCGGAGTAGTGCTCGATGAGCTCGCCCTCGCCGCTCGGGCCTCCGCCCGGCCCGCGTCCGCCCACCGCCCAGCAGTCGCCGGCATCGACGCACGCAATGCCGGACAGCGAGCCTCCGCTCGAGCCGGCGGTGGGCACCGCGCCGGAGACCAGGCTCCACCCCGTTCCCGCGTAGCGCTCGATCAGTGGTGCGGCGCTGCCATCGGCGCTGGTGGCGGAGCCCACCGCCCAGCACTCCCCGGGGCCCGCGCAGGCGACGCCGGAGAGGCCGCCGCCGCCCGCGCCTGTCGGGAGGGTGGGGCTGGCGACGATGCTCCACCCGGCACCCGCGTAGCTCTCGATCAGCGGCTGGCCACTGCCGTCGGCACCCAGTGACGACCCCACCGCCCAGCAGTCGGTGGCGCTGACGCAGGCAACACCGGTCAGCTCGCCCAGGCCGGTGGCGAGCGCGGGGCTGGCGGCGATGGCCCAGGAGACCGGCGGGACACCCGTCGGGGCTGTGCCGGAGGCCGAACCACCGGAGCAGCCCGCCAGGAGCAGGGGTGGGAGGGCCGCCAGCATCGTCACCAGCCGCCTCACCGCACCACCGTCCTTCACCGCTGCCCTCCCCTCAGCGCACGGGCCGGCGTGCGCGCCGGGTGGAGCGTGCCGAGGGTGCCCCGTCACGTGCTCGCCGGCGAGGCGAAGGCGGCGTCCGGCGACCTCAGCCGGCGGCCCAGCCCGCCTCGTCGTCCTCGGGGACGGCCGTGGCGGCAGAGATAGGACGGTTGGCTCGGGTCTCGGGCACCGCCCGCCCGGCCAGGGCGTCGAGGGCGGTGCGCAGCTCCTTGAGCCCCGCCCCGGTCGTGGCGGACACCCGGAGCGCGCGGCAGTCCGCCACCGCCTCCAACCGGCCCACGGCGTCCTCGAGGGCCTCGCCCTCCAGGCGGTCGACCTTGTTGGCGACGAGCAGCGTCGGCTGGTCGCAGTCCATGTCGGCGAGGGTCGCCAGGACGGTGCGGAGCTGCGCCTCGCACTCGGGATGGCCGGCGTCCACGACCAGCACCAGGAGGTGGGCCTGGCGGACCTCCTCCAGGGTGGCGGCGAAGGCCTCGACCAGCTCGGTGGGCAGGGCCTGGATGAATCCAACCGTGTCGGTGAGGATCACCCGCCGCCCCGAGGTGAGGCCGAGCAGGCGGGAGGTGGGGTCCAGGGTGGCGAAGAGGAGGTTGTCGGCGAGCACCTCGGAGTTGGTGAGCCGGTTGAGGAGCGTCGACTTGCCGGCGTTGGTGTAGCCGACCAGGGCGCAGGCGGCGAGCGGAACGTCGCTGCGGGCCTGGCGGCGGGTGCGCCGCTGGCGTTCCAACACCTGGAGCCGGCCCCGGAGCTTGGCGATCCGCTGCCGGATCAGGCGCCGGTCCACCTCGATCTGGGTCTCGCCCGCGCCGCCGCGCAGCCCGACGCCGCCCCGCTGCCGCTCCAGGTGGGTCCAGCCGCCGGCGAGACGGGGGAGGAGATGCTCCAATTGAGCCATCTCCACCTGAATCTTCCCCTCCGCGGTGACCGCTCGCCGGGCGAAGATGGCCAGGATCACCTCGGTGCGGTCCAGCACCGGCACCTCCCACGCCTCCTCGAGGTTGCGCTGCTGGCGCGGGCTCAGCGGGTCGTTGACCAGCACGGCGGGGCTGCCCAGCTCGGCCAGGCGGGCCTTGACAGCGCCCACCGCCCCGCTGCGGAAGAAGGTCGCCGGGTGAGGCTCGTGCACCGGGATCGAGCTGCGCTCGACGACCCTGGTGCCGAGGGTGCGGGCAAGCTCCTCCAGCTCGTCGAGCTGGACCTCGGCCCGTTCGCGGCCGTTGCGCCCGGTGAAGGAGCCGACGACGGCGACGTCGTGGAGCTTCTGGCCGATGCCGGGATCGGCGCCGGAGCGCGTGAGGGTGGTGGGCATCCGCGCCAAGGGTACCCCACCGTCGGGACCGGCCAGGAGGTCGGTTGGCCTCCGCGCGAGGCATGATTGCCCGGTGGCGACCGCCGTGAGCGGCCGGCCCGACCGCAACGGGAGAGACGATGACCGGTGAGTTGACGGCGGCGAGCGGCGCCAGGGGGAGCGTGGAGCCGGTGAGCAGGCGCAAGCCGCGGCTTGCCCTGATCGCCCACGACGGCAAGAAGGCGGACATGATCGCCTTCGCGACCTTCAACCGCGGCACCCTGCAACGCTGCCGGCTGGTCGCCACCGCCACCACCGGGCGCCTCCTCCGCGAGAAGGTGGGGCTCAACGTGGAGGCCCTCCAATCGGGACCGGTCGGAGGGGACGTCCAGATCGCCAACCGGGTGGTGGACGGGAAGATCGATGCGGTGATCTTCATCGTCGACCCCCTGGACAAGCACCCCCATGATCCCGACATCCAGACCCTGCTCCGGATCTGCAACGTCCACGACGTCCCGCTCGCGACCAACATCGCAACCGCGGACATGCTGATCAGCTCTCGGCTGCTCTGGGTCGCTCCCCAGATCGGACCCGGGTCGGAGCTCGCGGCGGGGGCCGAGCCGGCGGCGGGTGCCGACGTCGCGACCGGTTCCGGGCTCACTCCGGGTGCCGGCGTCGCGCCCGCCTGAGATCACGCCTCCCGCCTGAGCTGTCCCGGCGGGGCGGCTCGCCGCGAAGGGATCAGACCTCGGCCGGCGCCTCGGAGTCGGGGGCGGCCAGGACGGCGTCCAGCAGGCCGGGGTAGCGCCGCTCCATCCCCTCGCGATCCAGGCTGATCATCCGCCGGGTCCCCTCCTCCCGCTTGATGACGACGCCGGCCGCCTTGAGGATGTGGAGGTGGTGGGTCAGCGTCGACTTGCTGATCGGGAGACCCAGTCCGCCGCACGAGCACTCGATGCCGGAGGCGAGGCGGCGGATGACCGCCATCCGCATCGGGTCGCCGAGGGCCTCCAGGACCCCGACCACGCCGGGGTGGAGGTGGGGCCGGGCATGTACCTCACCCGGCTCGAGGGGGTCGAGGATCAGGTAGCCGCCGCCTGGCGCGGAAGCGGCCTGCGGGGCGATCTCGTGGCCCGCCGGGGTGGTCCCGACATTGCCCGGGGAGGACCCGGCGGCCGTTAGTTTGACAGTCATCGAATCTCCATGGTACGATCCGCATCGAACTTTAGCACGAAGACCATCCGGAGAGCTACATGAGCGGACAGACAGCGGGGGGAACCGTGAAGGCGACGGACCTGAGGCGAATCGGCGCGCGCTTCCCGGCGGCTCCGGGGCTGGTCCTGCTCCTCGTCTGCCTGGGCCAGTTCATGGTCATCCTCGACGTGTCGGTGGTGAACGTCGCCCTGCCGTCGATTCGCAACGACCTCGGCTTCTCGACCAGCGGCCTGCAGTGGGTGGTCAACGCCTACGCCCTCACCTTCGCCGGCTTCCTGCTCCTGGGCGGGCGCGCCGCCGACCTCTTCGGCCGCCGCCGCCTGCTCCTCATCGGCCTCACCCTCTTCTCGATCGCCAGCCTGCTCGACGGCCTGGCCACCACCCAGGTGGAGCTGGTAGTCGCCCGCGCACTCCAGGGTTTCGGCGGCGCGGTCCTCACCCCCGCGACCCTGACCATCCTCATCGCCACCTACCCCGAGGGCCGGGCCCGGGCCCGCGCGCTCGGGGTCTGGAGCGCGGTGGCCGCGGCCGGCGGCGCCTCCGGGGCCCTGCTGGGCGGCCTGATCACGCAGTTCCTCACCTGGCGCTGGATCTTCTTCATCAACCTGCCGGTCGGGATCGCGGTGTTGATCGCCGCCAGCCTGGTCGTCGCCGAGGGTGCCGGCAACCCGGCCGGGCGCCGGCACATGGACCTGGGCGGGGCGTTCACCGTCACCGCCGGCCTTGTGGCCGTCACCTGGGGCATCGTGCGCAGCCAGGCAGTGGGCTGGGGATCTCCCGAGGTCCTGGCGGCGTTCGGCGCCGGTGCCATCCTGCTCGCCGCCTTCGTCCTCATCGAGGCGAGGTTCGCCACCCGGCCGCTGGTGCCGCTGCGCCTCTTCGCGTCCCGTTCGATCACCGGGGCCAACCTGGTGGCATTCGGGGTCGGCGCCTCGCTCTTCTCGGTCTGGTACTTCCAGTCGCTGTACCTGCAGAGCGTGCGCGGGATGACGCCGCTGGCCGCCGGCCTGACGTTCCTCCCCCAGACCCTGGCCATCGCCGTCGGTTCCCAGGTCAGCTCGCGGCTGATGCCGCGCTTCGGGGCACGTCCCTTCCTGGTCGCTGGACCGCTGCTGATCGCCGCCGGCCTGCTCTGGCTGGCCCAGATCTCGGTGGGCCCCGCCATCTGGTCGTCGGTGCTCCTCCCGGGTGCTCTCCTCACCCTGGGGGCCGGCCTCGCCTTCCCCGCGGTCACCGTGGCCGCGACCGCCGGGGTGGCGCGCTCCGAGTCGGGGCTCGCCAGCGGGGTGGTCAACACCAGCCGCCAGGTGGGCGGCTCGCTGGGCCTCGCGGGCCTGGCGACGCTCGCCGCCGATCACGCCGCCGCGCTCACCCAGGTGGGGCACACCGTCCCGGTGGCGCTCACGGGTGGATTCGGCCTGGGGTTCGCCGGGGGGGCCGTGATCGCGGCCGTCGCCGCCGTCTCTGGGATGCTCGTCCCCGGCCAGTCGCGCCGCTCCACGCAGGAGCCGAGGCTGGTGCCGGCCGAGGCCGAGGAGGCTGCCGCCTGATCGCGGCGAACCGTCCAGTCAAAGCGAACTTGGAGGCGGCGGGTATCGAACCCGCGTCCGAAACCAGGTTCCGTGCGACCTCTACGAGCGTAGTCCCGGTATTGATCTCACCCCCGCCGCGCCCTGGGACCAGGCTCGTCGGGGACCAGTCACGGTGGATGTCCCGACCGGCGCCGTGACGCCGCCGGCCGGCGAGGCCGCATGCATTAGCGTCGGCTTCCGCTCCCGCAGCCGAGGAACGGATCGACGTCAGGCCGTAGCCTGAGCTTTAGCTGTCTCTACCGCTTACGCGGCGAGGGCAAGCTGCGGTGCGTTGTTGTTCGCACTTATATGTTTCCCGGTTTTACGAGCCCGGGGCTCGGCCCGCCATCGCACGACCCATGATCCCGTCGAATCCATACGCCCCCATGTGCGCTCATCAGCCCTCCGTGCGGGCTGCCGCATACATGATGACAGCCCCGCACGGCGGAGGCGGTCGGTCAGCGGAAGGCCTTGTACTGTCGGGGCCCTGGTGCGGGCCTCAGGTGCTGGCTCCCAGCTTCTGCACCAGAGCCGTGAGAGCCTTGTCCTGCTCCTCCAGGTGGGCCTGGATCTGCAGGGCCTCGTGGAGCACGGCCTCGGCGTCGGCGTAGGTGTCCTGCGCCCGCTTGTCGCTGGCCGCCGACTGGATGTTGGTGCCGACGATGATGATGGAGAGGAGCACCAGTTGGAGGAACGTCTGGGCGATCCACGCGACCGGACCCTCGCCCCCCTTGGCCAGCGCCGCCGGCAGGCCGAGCAGGGCGAGGATGCAGAAGAGCCAGGCACAGGTCATGCTCCCCACGCCCAGCGTGATCTTCACCGCGAGCCAGCTGTTGACCCGGCTGTAGAGGTTGCCGCGGGGCAGCTGGTCCCGGGTCTTGATGGGGTGCACGCGGTGCTCGAGGATCGCCAGCGTGCGCGGGTGGGGCTTGTGCTCGAAGGCCATGGTCTCAGGACTCCTCATCTCCGCGGTGGCGTGACGCAGACGGCGCTTCCGCGGTGGCCGCGACCGTTGGCGGCATCCTAGGTGATGGAGCACGCGAGCGCGCGCTTGGGTCCCTGCGCGGGGCCTCAGCCGGCCGGGGGCTCCGGCAGCGCGGCGAGCCGCTCCTCGCTGATCCGGACCGCGTCCGGGTTGATGTCCACCAGCAGGTGGCGCCGGCCCAGCCGCGCCGCCGCCACCGCGGTCGTCCCCGAGCCGCCGAAGAAGTCGGCCACCAGGTCGCCGGGGTTGCTCGACGCGGCGACGATGCGCTCCAGCAGGCGAAGCGGCTTCTGGGTCGGATAACCGGTGCGCTCGCTGCCACTGGTGGGAACGATCGTCATCCACCAGACGTCGGTGGGCAGCTTGCCCCGCGCCGCCTTCTCCGCGCCGACCAGCCCCGGCGCCATGTAGGGGACGCGATCCACCGCCTCGCGGTTGAAGACCCACGTCGCCGAGCGCGCGTACCAGAGGATGTTGTCGTGCTTGCGGGCCCAGCGGTCGCGAGCCCGGCCACCGTAGTCGTAGGCCCAGATGATCTCGTTGAGGAAGCGGTCTGCTCCGAAGATGCCATCGAGGAGCAGGCGGACACGATGGACGGCGTGATGATCGAGGTGGACGTAGAGGGAGCCGTTCGGAGTCAGCACGCGGTGCATCTCGGCGAGCCGCAGGGCGAGGAACTCGAGGTACCGATCGAGGTCCAGGCCGTCCGCAAACTGGAGTGAGGAGACCGTCTCCCACCGATACGTTCGCCCGCCGAAGCCCACCCGCGTCTTCTCCCCGGAGCCGGTGCGGATCGACGCCAGGCGCCGGTGCTGGCCCGTGCCGAAGGGTGGGTCGATGTAGATGAGGTCGACGCAGGCGTCGGGGAGTGAGCGCAGGACGTCCAGGTTGTCGCCCAGCACGACGCCCTCCCGCGGCTCACGGCCGGGGCCGGATCCGGGCAGGGCGTCGTCGGCGATCACCCGCCGAGTATCACACCGGCTCCACGCTGCCCATGCCGCCGGGGTCCCGACCGGAGGCGAGGGGTCGCCCGCGGGGCGGGTGTCCGGGTGGATTGGTTGACGCATCAACCACTCGGGTATACCGTGGACGTACCAACCGGACGCCCACACCGGAGAGCCCATGCCCGCCGTCACCGTTCCCGACCTTCTCGTCCTGCCCCGCATCCCCCGGCCCGATCGCGGCCGCGAGGTTGCCCGTCCGGTCATCTCCGTGACCTCGGCCCCCCACGGCCTGGAGGGCGAGGGGTTCCCGGTGCGCCGGGCGTTCGCCGGCGTCGACCTGGAGAGCCTCGACCCCTTCGTCCACATGGACCAGATGGGAGAGGTGGAATGCGCCCCCGGTGAGCCGAAGGGCACCCCCTGGCACCCCCACCGCGGCTTCGAGACGGTCACCTACATGATCGACGGGACCTTCCAGCACCAGGACTCGACGGGCGGGGGAGGTCTGATCACCAACGGCGCCACCCAGTGGATGACCGCGGGGGCCGGGATCCTCCACATCGAGAAGCCGCCCGAGGAGCTGATTGCCAGCGGCGGTCTGTTCCACGGCATCCAGCTCTGGGTCAACCTCCCCGCCGCCAAGAAGTGGGTCGCGCCCCGCTACCAGGACATCGGCGCCCAGCGGGTCACCCTGCTCGCCTCCGCCGACGGCGCCACGCTGGTGCGGGTGATCGCCGGTGATGTCGCCGGCGGGCAGGGGCCGGGTGTCACCCACACCCCTATGGCGATGGTGCACGCGACCCTCACGCCGGGCGCCGTCCTCGAGCTGCCCTGGCCGGCCGGCTTCAACGCCCTCGTCTACGTCCTCTCGGGCAGCGGCTCGGTGGGGGAGAGGAAGGCACCGGTGGAGATGGGTCAGCTCGCCGTGCTGGGGAGCGGAGACTTCGTCACCCTCGCCGCCGGTGAGCGGCAGGAGAGCCGAGCCCCGTCCCTGGAGGCGCTGGTGCTCGGCGGTCAGCCGATCGGCGAGCCGGTCGCCGCCTACGGTCCGTTCGTGATGAACCGCCGCGACGAGCTGGTCCAGGCCTTCGAGGACTACAAGGCCGGCAAGCTGGGCACCATCCCCGCCAACCACATCGGCGTCTGACCTCAGCCGGCGACGTCGAGGCCGGCGGCGATCACCACCCACCGCCCGGCCCAGATGCCGCCATGGTGGGTGTCGGGGGTGTACCAGGCCCCGAAGTCGGCCCAGGACATGGAGAGCGCTCCATTGGAGCCCGCGGGTGGGGTGGCGCTCACCCCGAACTGGAGCGGGTTGGCGATGGTGACCGCGACCGGGGGAGCGGCGACGCCCTCGGGTCCGAGCTGGACACCGGTCACCAGCACGTAGTGGGTCGCCCCGCCCACCATCACGATGACCGGCTGGTGGAACAGGTCGATGCTGCGCGAGATCACTGCACCGGCGTCAGCCAGGGATGCCTGGGGTGCGTCGCCGACGTCGGCGAATGCGCCGAAATGATTCAGCGTCACGGCCACGGCGTAGGGGGAGGCGTTCCACTGGGCCAGCGTGTAGCCGTCGTTGTGGGCAAGCTCGTAGTTCCAGAACGTCTGCTGGATCGCGTAGTCGCCCCCGGATGGCAGGGTAACGCCGTCGGCCTCGAGCCACATCTCGATGTCCGCCGGGTCGCACCAATCGCCGGTCTGCTGGGAGTGGTAGCTGTAGGAGAGCTCGATGGCGCCGCGAGGGTCGATCACCGATGCGGTGTCCGAGGCGGTCGACGGCGTGACCACGGCGGCGCACCCCGAGAGCAGCCCCGCGGCGAGCGCGAGGGTGATCGCGAGTGGCCTGGCCTGCCTCAGCATGTTTCACAGGCTAGGCGAGGGACCCGTCCTTCAGGTGAGATGGCGCTGAGACGTTGCAGGACCGCTGTGCTCACCGTCGCCGGCGCGGACCCGGGCGGTGCGGGTCGCGCTGCCGCCGGCGGCCTGGCCGATGGTCGCCCGGCTCAGCCGGCTCTGCCGGTCGTCAGGCGGCGTCTCCGGTGAACCGCTGGGCCTGCTCGTCCAGCTGCCGGCACGACTCCTCCAGCTGCTCGAGCATCTCGGTCCGGGTGGCCGGGTCCCACGAGGCCCAGGCGAGGCCGATCAGCTCGAGCTGGCCGAGCACTGCCTGGGCGGCGGCGCGGACCTCGTGGCGAGCGTTGCGCATCGGGTCGGGAACCCCGGGCATCTGCAGCCTCCAGGCGGGTCGCGCCTCACAGCTCAGCAGGGCCTCGACGGCGGCGGAGCCGGCCCGCTCGACGCGCCCGCCGCCGTCCTGTTCGGGGGACCCGTCCTGGCCCACCGCCGTGGTCGCCGCCTGCAGGGCCCAGCCCATTGCCTCGGAGTCGGACATCGCCTGATTGTGCACGCGTGGTGTGCGATGCAGGGGCACCGCGAAGCCCTACGCTACGCGGCGATGGCCTTTCCCTCGCGGCCGGCCCTCCCCCGGCCTCCGCGACGCGCTTCCGGCGGCATCCGGCGCTGGGCGATCCCGGTTATCGGCGCCATCACCCCGACGGCGCTGATCGTCATCAACATCGCCGTCTTCATCGCCAAGCACCTCGCCGCCTTCCGCTGGACCGTGGCTGTCCTGGCCTTCGTCAGCGGGATGATGCTCAACAGCTGGACGGGGCTCAAGATCTATCACTACTTCCAGCGCCGGTTCCGCGAACACCCGCTGGCCTCCGACCGCAACGAGGACGTGGTCCTGGTGGGCGGCGTGGCCCTGATCATCGGCATCTCCTTCGTCACCGCCCTCTTCTGCTACCTGGGGCTGTCCAACGAGGCCAACCTGCCCAACCCCACCACCTTCTTCACGGGCGTCCTCGCCATCGCCGTCCCCTTTGCTCTGCAGTTCATCTTCGGGCGCCTCCTCGGCCGCGGCCGGGAGAGGGACGACGCCGAGCGTCCCGTCAACCCGTTTCCCAGCGCTCTGTCGCCGCCCCCACCGCCGCCCCCACCGTCGATGCAGCAGGCGGAGCCGAGGGGCTGGGGCCGGCGCCGATGACCGCTGACTACGAGAGCATTCCGCGCGTCGCCGGCGAGCGCGAGACCCTGCTCGCGTTCCTCGAGTGGCAACGGGCCACGCTCGCCCGCAAGTGCGAGGGGCTCTCTCTCGAGCAGCTGCGGTCGCGTGCGACGCCACCGTCGACGCTGTCGCTGCTCGGCCTGGTCCGGCACATGGCCGACGTGGAGCGGTGGTGGTTCTGCATCCGGTTCGCCCAGCAGGACGTCCCCGCCCTGTACTCGTCGGACGCCGACCCGGACGCGGACTTCAACGACCTCGAATCCGCCGATGCCGAGGAGGCGTTCGCGACCTGGAGGGCCGAGTGCGATCGAGCCCGGGCCATCGTCGGGGCGAGCTCCCTGGACGACACCGGCCGGCAGGTGTCGGGCGAGCCCGTCTCGCTGCGCTGGATCCTCGTCCACATGGTGGAGGAGTACTCGCGGCACAACGGGCACGCTGACCTCCTCCGCGAACGGATCGACGGGGCGGTAGGCTACCTGCCCTGACCGGGGGTCGCGGCCGGCCCGAGGCCCAGGGCCGCCAGTGACGCCCGGATCGTTGCCGCAGCCTGATCCAGGTCCTCCGCGCGGGGGTTCGGGTCGGCGCGGACGAAGTTGAGCTCATCCATGGTGTGGAAGGGCACCAGGTGGATGTGGGCGTGTGGGACCTCGAGGCCGGCGATGATCATGCCCACCTTGAGCGGGTGGAAGCCGTGCTGGAGGGCTCGGCCGATCTGGTGCGATACGTCCATCAGGTGGCCGAGCAGCTCCGGCGGCAGCTCCAGCCAGTGGTCGATCTCGGCGCGCGGCACCACCAGGGTGTGGCCCGGCCGCAGCGGATGGATGGTCAGGAAGGCGACGCAGAGGTCGTCCTGCCAGACGAAGCGGGCGGGCAGCTCACCCGAGAGGATGCGGCTGTAGACGCTGGTCATGAGCCGATTGTGACGATTGCCCGGTTGCGCACGCCGATCCGGGTGGGTTCACTGCGCGGTGGGCTGCTGCCGTGCCTTCTTTGCCTCGGCCTGTCGCTGGGCCTTGCGCGTGGAGGGCGCCTTGGGCTTCTTCGCCTGCTTCTTGGGAGCGCCGCGGGTTTTCTCGCCTGCCATAGCCGAGAGTCTAACGTCGGCCCGGGGGCACGGTGCAGCGAATGGTTTCCGGGCCTCCGCTCCGATCGCTCCCGGATCGGGCCCGCCCCGTCCCCAACCGACCTCGGCCAGTGCAAACACCTGAGCCCGAAAGCTGGCACAATCGCGGGAGAAGGGGGGTAGCACAGTCGGAAGCCCCCGGCTGCGCGGATCACCTCCCGCAGGAGGACCTGTCCATGAGCTACGCGCCCACCCCGCCGCCGCCCGGCTACCCGGCGCCACCTCCCCCCGGGTACCCGGGGGGGACAGTCGGCGGGCCGCCGGCGAACCCAGTGCACCTGACGATCGATTATCAGGAGCGGTACTCGCGCGGCCTCGGGTGCCTCGGGGCCATCTTCTTCATCGGGCGGGCGCTCCTCGCCATCCCGGCAGCCATCGTCCTGTACATCCTCCTCATCGTCGCCGAGATCCTGGCCTGGATCGGCGAGATCGCCGTGGTGTTCAGCGGCCACTACCCGAAGGGCATCCACAGCTACGTGACCGGCACCTTCCGGCTCGGCATCCGGGTGGCCGCCTACATCTACGGCCTCACCGACAAGTACCCCGGCTTCAGCATCAGCGAGTGATCTGACGGATTCACCTGGCGGCGCCCGCCGGCGATGTGCCGGCGGGCGCTGTCCGCGTCCCGGCTCCGGCGCGCGGACCTCACCACCAGGCCAGGGAGAAGCATCCCGGTTCCGGCTCAGCTCCGCTGATCGGGGCGGTGGTGCACGATCCGGTCGATGAGGCCGTGGTCGACCGCCTCCTGGGCGCTCAGGAAGCGATCGCGGTCCAGGTCACGCGCCAGCTGCTCCGCGGCCCTGCCGGTGTGACGCGCATACATCCCGATCATCTGGTCACGCTGATGGAGGATCTCGCGCGCGTAGATGTCGATGTCCGCCGCCTTGCCCTTCAGGCCGGCGGTCCACGGCTGGTGGATCATGACCACGGCGTTGGGGAGCGCGAAGCGCCGCGCAGGTGCCCCCGCGCAGAGGAGCAGGGACGCGCCGCTAGCGGCCATCCCCAGGCACACGGTGCCCACCGTCGGTTGCACGTATTGGATGGCGTCGTAGATGGAGAACGTGGACGTCACCGAGCCGCCCGGGCTGTTGATGTACAGCCAGATCTCGCGCTCCGGGTCCTCGCTTTCCAGGAAGAGGAGCTGAGCGGTGACCAGGTTGGCGAGGTCGTCGTCGATCTCGCCGCCGACGAAGACGATGCGGTCGCGCAGCAGGCGCGAGTAGATGTCGAAGGAGCGCTCCCCGCGGGTGGTGGTCTCGACGACGGTGGGCACCAGCGCCTTCATGGCCGCGGATCTCCGGCCAGGAAGCCGATCCGCCGCCGCGCCGGCTCCGTGCCGCCCATGGCCATGAAGGCGCTGAACTCGGCGACGGCGCGGAGCCCGTCCCGGTTCAGCTGTCCGGTGGCCATCTCCAGCCGGGCTCGCGGGTCGACCGGCCAGCGAGGCTGGGCAGAAGCCGGGGCCAGGCTGTCGGCGACCTCCGCGTACAGGGCTCCGACCGGGACCCGCAGCGCATAGGCGATGGCCACCAGCACGTCGATGGAGACGTCCTTGCGCCCGCGCTCGACCTCGGAGAGGTGGGCGGGGGAGCAGCCCGCCTCGGCGGCGATCGCGCTCAGCGTGCGTCCCCCGGCCTCGCGGTGGGATCGCAGGGAGGCGCCCAGGGCTCTCCGCACCTCCCCGGCGGTTTCGCTGTGAGTGGAAATCACTTCGCTGACAGTATATCAGCGACAATGCCGGCGGCGCCGCTCCACCTCTGGGCGAGCTCCCGGTGACGGTCCCCTCGGTGGGCTCGGGATCAGGGAACCCAGTGGTCCGGGTCGCGCTCATAGGTCACTGCCATCAGAGGCAGGTCGACCTCCATCGAGCCCGGGAGGCGGTGGTCGTACACGCTCGCCGCCGGCTCCAGGTTGACGGCGCCCGGGGTGTCCTCCTCGTCCACCACCCGGTAGCCGTGGGCCTTGAGCTGGGCCGCGTCCCTGGTGTGCTCGTCCTCCGAGCCGTACTTGCGATGCAGCGGGGACGGGAAGTTGTTGCGGGCGTCCCAGTGCTGGAGGCGCCAGGCCCGCCAGAGGTTGCGCAGCCGTCCGCCAAAGGTCACCCGGCGATTCTGGCACCGGCGGCGCAGTTCTGCGGAGGGCGGGCGGGGGTGTGCTGCGGAGCGAGGCCTTGCGCGGGCGGCAGCTGCAATGCCGCCGAGCACGAGCATGCCGGCGCCGCTAGGCGCCGGACGCGCGTGCCGAGCGGAGCAGCCATCTCCGCCCCGCCCGGCTGCACCAAGGCCCTCGGGCCTCAGACCTCCTTGAACTCGGCGTCCACCACGTCGTCGCCGCCGGAGCCGTCGGAGCCCGGCGCACCGGTCGACCCGCTCTCCGGAGCCGCCCCGCCGCCGCCACTCTCGGGTGCCGGACCGGACGGTCCACCGGACGGCTGCCCACCGCCTGCCGATGCGTACACGGCCTCGCCGATCTTCTGGATCGACGCCTGCAGCGTGTCGTGGGCACTCTTGATGGCGTCGTCGTCGTTCTTGCTGATGGCCTCGCGCACCGCGGCGATCTTGGCCTCGATGTCGGTGCGCAGCTCGGAGGGCACCTTGTCGCCCGCGTCCTGGAGCGCCTTCTCGGCCTGGAAGGCGAGGCGCTCGGCCCGGTTCTTGGTCTCGATCGCCTCCGCCTTGCGCTTGTCCTCGTCGGCGTGCGACTCGGCCTCCTTGACCATCCGCTCCACCTCGTCCTTGTTGAGGGTGGTGGAGCCGGTGATCGTCACCTTGTTCTGCTTGCCGGTGCCCCGGTCGTGGGCGGTGACGTTGAGGATGCCGTTGGCGTCGATGTCGAAGGTGACCTCGATCTGGGGCACGCCCCGCGGCGCCGGCGGGATCCCATCCAGGGTGAATGTCCCCAGGATGCGGTTGTCGCGCGCCATCGGCCGCTCGCCCTGGAGGACCACGATCTCCACGCTCGGCTGGGCGTCGGAGGCGGTCGAGAAGACCTGGGACTTCGCGGTCGGGATGGTGGTGTTGCGCTCGATGAGCTTGGTGTTCACCTCGCCCTCGGTCATGATCCCGAGCGAGAGTGGGGTGACATCGAGGAGCAGGACATCCTTGACCTCGCCCTTGAGCACGCCCGCCTGGATGGCGGCGCCGATGGCCACCACCTCGTCGGGGTTGACGCTCCGGTTGGGGTCCTTGCCGCCCAGCTCCTTGACCAGCTCCTGGATGACCGGCATCCGGGTGGAGCCCCCGACCAGGATCACCTCGTCGAGGTCCTTGACGCTCATGTGGGCATCTGCCAGCGCGTCCTGGAAAGGCTTGCGGCAGCGCGCGGTGAGGTCCTCGGTGAGCTGTTCGAACTTGGAACGCGACAGCGTGATGTCGAGGTGCTTCGGCCCCGAGGCGTCGGCGGTGATGAAGGGCAGGTTGACCTGGGTCTCCTGCCGCTGCGACAGCTCGATCTTGGCCTTCTCGGCGGCCTCGGTGAGCCGCTGCAGCGCCTGGGGGTCGCCGCGCAGGTCGATGCCCTGGTCGCGCTTGAACTCGTCCGCCAGCCAGTCCACCACCCGCCGGTCGTAGTCGTCACCACCCAGGTGGGTGTCGCCGTTGGTGGACTTGACCTCGAAGACGCCCTCGCCGACCTCCAGGATGGAGACGTCGAAGGTGCCGCCACCGAGGTCGAAGACGAGGATCTTCTCGTTCTCCTTCTTCTCCAGCCCGTAGGCGAGCGACGCCGCGGTCGGCTCGTTGATGATCCGGAGCACGTTGAGACCGGCGATCTGGCCGGCGTTCTTGGTGGCCTGGCGCTGGGCGTCGTTGAAGTAGGCGGGGACGGTGATGACCGCGTCGGTCACCTTCTCGCCCAGGTAGGCCTCGGCGTCGGTCTTGAGCTTCTGGAGCACCATCGCCGAGATCTGCTCGGGAGTGTGGCGCTCGCCGGCGACCTCGACCTCGACCCGGCCGTCCTTGCCGGCGACGACCTTGTACGGGACCTGCTTGGCCTCGTTGGTCACCTCGCTGAGCAGCCGGCCCATGAAACGCTTGATGGAGTAGATGGTGTTGCCGGGGTTCACCGCCGCCTGGCGGCGCGCCAGCGTGCCGACGAGCCGCTCCCCACTGCGGGTGAAGGCGACCACGGAGGGGGTGGTGCGGCCGCCCTCGGCATTGGCGATGACGGTGGGCTCGCCGCCCTCCATCACGGCAACCACGCTGTTGGTGGTACCGAGATCGATGCCGACGGTCTTGGCCATGTGAGGGGTCCCTCCAGAGTTGCTCTTGCGTGAGCCGATCCGCCCGGGGAGCCGCGCCCTGCGCCGGCCCCGCGGCGGTCACCTCCCGATGTACCTCGGCGCCCGCCCATGCTAAACGCCGGGGCACCCAGGCGGCGGCGCCCCCCGGTCGGTCACCTCACTCCGGGAAGCCGTCGATCCCGATCAGTGGGACGAAGCGGCAGGGGCCCAGGTTGTCGGTCGTCCACCGCCCGCCGTGCATCCGCAGGCGGGTCAGCTCCTCGCCCTCGGGCCCGCTGTGGATGGGCACCACCAGCCGGCCGCCCTCGCGGAGCTGGCGGGCCAGGGCGATGGGCAGGCGGGGGGCCGCCGCTCCCACCCCGATGGCGTCGAAGGGGGCGCGGTCGGGGAGCCCGACGCTCCCGTCGGTCGCCACCACCTCGACGTCCACGCCCAGGCGGGCGAGGCGCTCGGCCGCCCGTTCGGCCAGATCCGGGATCCGTTCCACGCTGATGACCCGGGCCCCGCAGGCGGCCATCACCGCCGCCTGGTAGCCGCTGCCGGTGCCGATGTCCAGGGCCACCTCGCCTGCCTGCAGCTCGAGGGCCGCGACCAGGATCGCGACCATCAGCGGCTGGGAGATGGTCTGGTTCTCCCCGATTGGGAGTGCTCGGTCCGCGTACGCCTCCCCCCGGTCGGCCTTCAGGACGAATTCGTCCCGGGGCACCGCGGCCATCGCCTCGAGCACGCGCTGGTCGGTGACCCCGCCGGAGCGGAGCCGCTCGATCATCTCCTCCCGACCATCCATTTCCGGCTGCCTGGCGAACTCGGTGATCCCGGTGAGGATCGCGCCTCGCCGCCTATTCGGGACGGTACTCCCGCCGGCCCGTCCTGTCGTCGAACCAGACCCGCATCTGCCGGCCCGTCTCCGGGTCGATGAACACCTCGGCCGTGGGTCTCAGCGCTCCTCCCCCCGGGGCTCCGCGACCGCCGCCCCGGTACCGCTCCCAGCCGATCACCGCCCCCAGGAGGATCAGGACGGCGAGGGCGACGACCACCACCAGCTCGGCGATCCCGATTCCCATGGCAGCGCCACCTTCAGCGCCGCGTCAGCGGCGCGCGCTCATCGCGCTGCCGGCGGCGCCAGCGGCTCGATCACCTGGGCCGTGCCGTAGGCGACGATCTCGCTCATGGTGTTGCCGATCTCCGAGGAGTCGAAGCGCATCATGGTCACCGCGTTGGCTCCCATCGCGGTGGCGCTCTGCACCATGCGGTCGACCGCCTGGCGGCGGGCGTCCTCGAGCAGCTTGACGTAGGAGGCGACCTCGCCGCCGACGATGCTGCGGAAACCGGCCGCGATGTTGCCGCCCAGGCCGCGCGTGCGCACTGTGAGGCCGAAGACCTGCCCGAGCGTCTGCGTGACCCGGGTGCCGGGGATGTTCTCGGTGGTGGTGACGATCATGGGCCGAGCATAGCCTTCCCGCCGAGCTCCCGTCGGTGGCGGGTCAGCGGCTCAGCGGGGGGTCAGGTCGAGGTCCGGTGGTGGGCTCTCGGGCACCTTCCAGACGATGTACCCCTTCTCCCAGCGGCGGTGCAATTCGTTGGCTGCGTCCACCGCCTCGGCGGCCCGCCGCTCGAACGTCTCCAGGTCCTGCGCCGCCACGGCGGCGAGCAGCGGCTCGATGTCGTCATGCAGGTACTCGGCGATGTCGTCCGTGTACTTGGGCCGGGTGATGGTGCAGAGCCGGAAGAGCTTGTTCATCTCGGAGAGCTGCCAGCGGGCCAGCGGCCAGTTGCCCGCCCGGGCGGAGTGGACGGCCCGCCAGAAGCGGTTGGCGATCTCCGGCATCAGCCGCGCCAGCCCCGGCTGGAGGCGGGTCAGCTCCTCGGGGCTCAGCCGCTCGGGGTTGGCAGGGATCCCTGCGCTCTCGGCCATCGCCGATCGAGTGTATCCGGGGTGCTCGTCCGCGCCACCAGCCTCGCGGGAACAAGGGCCCGCGCCCCCGCGTAGGGGAGGATGTGGAAGTGATCAGGCGCCACGGCGGTCGGCTGCGCAGCGGGGCGGGTGCGCTCCTGGTGACGTTGGCGGTCTGCGCCGCGCTGGTCGGCGGCTACCTCGCGCTGCGCCACGCCGCGACCATCGGGGACGCCGCCGGCGCCCCGGCGGCTCGGGCCGGTGCGGCGATGGCCTACGACCCGGCCAGCGGCGACGTGGTCATGTTCGGCGGCACCGGCGCCGGCGGTCAGCCGCTCGCCGACACCTGGCTGTGGGACGGCTCCGGCTGGTCCCCGGCCTCCCCCGCCGACAGCCCCCCGGCCCGTTATGACGCCCAGATGGCCTGGGACCCGCTGAGCCAGCGCCTCATCCTGCTGGGCGGCACCGGGGGGAGCGGCTGCTCGGGTGGCACCACGGGCGGCGGCGTGACCTCGTCCTCGGGAGGCTGCACGCAGCTCCAGGATGCCTGGGCGTGGAGCGGCAGCGACTGGGCCGCGTTGAACCTCGGCCAGGGCACCGGCCAGCTCGGCGACCACTCGCTGGCGGGGGCGACGATGGCCACCGATCCTGCCACCGGGAGGCTCGTCCTGGTCACCACGGGCAGCCCGATCTCCACCGTCACCCCCCTCCCCGCGATCTACAACGGAGGGATGACGGGTGCCTCCGCCTCCGCCGGCGCCTCCAGCGCCGGGGGCAGCGCGTCGGGTGCGTCCAGCGGCTCGACCGGGTCCGGTGAGCCCTGCATCGGGGTGGGCGGTGGCCCCTGCGGCTCGCCCGTGACCGCGCCCACCCCCGTCTCGGTCCCGCCGGTCGAGACCGCGTGCCCGCTCACGACGGGCTGCGTCTCCCTGCCCTGCACCGCCACGGGCGCCACCTGCTCGATCTGCCCGGTGGCGTCGTCGTCGAGCCCCGCGGCCGGCACCCAGGTCATCTGCTCCAACTGCACGGCCACCGCGACCCCCTGCGCCCTGATGCCGGCAACGCTCACCTGGGTGTTCGACGGCAGCGGCTTCCAGGAGGTCGCGGCGGACCCCGCTGCCGCGCCGCCGTCGGGTGGTGACCTGGTCTGGTTCCCCGGCCCCGGCAGGCTCGTCGACCTGGTCCCCGACGCGGAGGCCGAGATGGGGGGGCCGGCCATCTCCTGCCCGCTCGACGCCCCCTGTCCCATCATGCCGGCCGTCGAGGACTGGGACTGGAACGGCAGCGGCTGGACGGCCACCGACGTGACCTCGACGAGCTCCGCGCAGCCGTCCTTCGGGGTGGCGCCGGTCACCGACACCACAAATGGCGAGGCGGTCGGCGTGGACTCCGCAGGTGACACCTGGGTCTCCACCGACCCCACGTCGGGCTGGACGGAGACCGCATCGGCCGGGCCGGCGGCTCGCTTCGACTTCGCCATCGCCGACGACGCCTCCTCCGGCCAGGTGGTCCTCTTCGGCGGCGACCTGGTCGCCTCGACCTCGACGTCCCCAACGGT
The DNA here is from genome assembly GCA_964508345.1 of uncultured Actinomycetes bacterium. Lineage (GTDB taxonomy): Bacteria > Chloroflexota > Dormibacteria > Aeolococcales > Aeolococcaceae > Changshengia. Next base: position 144,484 of record CAZDTK010000004.1, read on the forward strand.
GGTGGGCGACACCTGGACCTGGGACGGCACCGGCTGGACCCAGCAGGGCGGCTCCGCACCCTCGCCCACGCCGTCGGCCTCGGCCACGCCGGTGGCCAGCGCGGTGACGGCTCCCTCCCTGCCGCCGTCGTCGTCAGCGACAGGCGCCCCCGCGACAGCCGTCCGGACGGTGACTGCGCCCGCCACACCGACTCCGGCCGCGACACCCAGCGCCTGACTCCCGGAAGTCACCCGCCCACCCTCGCGGTGTGGTTGGATCGCGGGGTGCCCTCCCGCAAGACCCGCATCGAGATCCTGGAGGATCCGGGCGACCCGGACGTCCGGCGCATGCTCGTCGAGCTGGCCCTGGAGGACCAGGAGCGCTACGACCATCCCCAGGAGACCAGGGAGGAGATCGCCGCCCGTACCGTCGGCGTCCCCCCGAGCTTCCAGGGAGAGAACGTCATCCTCGTCTCCTACGACGACGGCGGCCGTGCCCTGGGGCTCTGCTGGTGCGTCCTCTTCGACCCCGGCAACGGGTTGGAGGGAGAGGTCGCCGAGCTCTACGTCGAGCCGAGTGAGCGGGGTCACGGGGTGGCAAACGAGCTGGTGGGGAGGGCGATGCGCCTCTTCCGGGAGCGCGAAGCGACCTTCGTGACCGTCTGGACCCGCCCCGACAACCTCGCCGCCCTGGCCGTCTACCGGCATCACGGCTTCACCCCCACCGAGCAGACGGTGCTCACCTGGCTGCCGCTGCCGGGCCGCGGCCCACGGGACGGCGGCCCGGCTCCCGAGCACGATGCGGATAATCACGCTCCGTGACGCCTCGGAGGACGCGATGACGCTCGAAAGCGACCAGGTCGCCCACGTCGCCATGCTCGCCCGGCTCGGTCTCAGCGACGAGGATGTGGAGCGCTACCGCGAGCAGCTCGACGCCATCCTGGCCCACGTCGACCGCCTCCAGCAGGTGGACACCTCGGAGGTGGGCGAGACCGCCCAGGTCGGCGGGCTGGTCAACGCCTGGCGCGAGGACGAACGGCGCGGGTGCCTCCCCGTCGAGGCCGCGCTCGCCAACGCGCCCAAGCGGCGGCGCGACCACTTCGAGGTCGGGGCGATCCAGGAGTGAAGCGGGGATGAGCAGCGACACCGTCGCCGAGCTGGGCGCCCGGCTGCGGCGCGGGGAGACGACCCCGGAGGAGCTGGCGCGGGCGGCGAGGAGCGACCTGGAGTCCCTTGCCCGTCTCAATCCGGTCCTGCGCTACACGGACGAGCTCGCCGCTCGTCAGGCGGGCCGTGCCGCCCGCCTCCTCGCCGAGGCGCCGGAGACCGCCGGGCCGCTCTGCGGCATCCCCTTCGCCTACAAGGACGTCCTCTGCGTGGAGGGGGTGGAGACCTCGGCCGGATCGCGGATCCTGCAGGGCTTCATCCCGCCCTACACCGGCACCGCCCTGGGGCGGCTGCTGGACGCGGGAGCCGTGCCGGTCGCGGTCACCAACTGCGACGAGTTCGCCATGGGCTCCTCCAATGAGAACTCCGCCTACGGCGCGGTGGGCAACCCCTGGGATGGGAGCCGCGTCCCGGGCGGCAGCAGCGGCGGCAGCGCGGCCGTGGTCGCGGCCGGGGCGGTGCCCTTCTCCCTGGGAACCGACACCGGCGGGTCGATCCGCCAGCCGGCCTCCTTCTGCGGGGTGGCTGGCTTCAAGCCGACCTACGGGCGGGTCTCCCGCTACGGGCTGATCGCCTTCGCCTCCTCACTGGACCAGATCGGCCCCTTCGCCCGCAGCGTGGACGACATTGCCCGCGTCTACAGCGCCATCGCCGGGCACGACCCGCACGACAGCACGTCGTCGCCGGAGGCGGTCGAGCCCGTCGACGAGCAGCTCGGCCGCGGCGTCGAGGGGCTGCGCCTGGGGGTCCCCCACGAGTACATGGCCGAGGGCCTCGAGCCCGGGGTCCGCGTCGCCGTCGAGACCGCGCTGGCGGAGCTCGAGAAGCTCGGCGCCAGCATCGAGGAGGTCTCGCTCCCCTCCACCGAGGCGGCGCTCAGCACCTACTACATCATCGCCCCGGCCGAGTGCTCGGCCAACCTCGCCCGCATGGACGGGGTTCGTTTCGGGCTCCACGTCGATCGCCCCTCGGTCACCGACACCTACCTGGAGACCCGCGGCCGGGGTTTCGGCCCCGAGGTGAAGCGCCGGATCATGCTCGGCACCTACGCGCTCTCCAGCGGCTACTACGATGCCTACTACCGTCAGGCGCAGAAGGTGCGCACCCTGATTGCGGATGAATTCGACCGCGCCTTCGAGAAGGTGGACGCGCTGGTCTGCCCCACCTCGCCGATCGTCGCCTTCCCCAAGGGGGACAGGAGCGATCCCCTCTCCATGTACCTCTGCGACGTGCTCACCCTGCCCGTGAACCTCGCCGGGCTGCCGGGCATCTCAGTCCCCTGCGGGGTGAGCGGGGGGCTCCCGGTTGGCCTGCAGGTGATCGGCCCCCGGATGCAGGACGCGCGGGTGCTGCGCGTCGCCCAGGCCTACGAGCGCGAGACCATCTGGCACACGCGGACCGCGCCGGCGGCGGACGTCCCGGGAGCGGCCCAATGACCACGGCGAGCGCGGTCGCCACCCTGGAGCAGGTGCTGCAGCGCTACGAGCCGGTGATCGGCCTGGAGGTCCATGGCCAGCTGCTCACCCGGAGCAAGATGTTCTGCGGCTGCAGCGCCGACTACATCGGGGCCCCGCCCAACAGCAACACCTGCCCGGTCTGCCTCGGCCTCCCGGGGGCGCTGCCGGTGATCAACCGGGTCGCCGTCGAGTACACGGTGCGGACCGCGCTGGCGCTCAACTGTGAGATCCCCGAGCACAGCAAGTTCGACCGCAAGAATTACTTCTACCCCGACCTTCCCAAGGGCTATCAGATCTCCCAGTGGGACATGCCGCTCTCGTTGAACGGCCACCTCACGGTCAGCGTCGACGGCCAGGAGGTGCGCTGCGGCATCACCCGGGTCCACCTCGAGGAGGACGCCGGCACCCTCCAGCATTCGGGTGACATCCTCCAGCAGGCGCGCAGCTCGCTGGTCGACCTCAACCGCGCCGGGGTTCCCCTGATGGAGATCGTCGGCGAACCCGACCTGCGCTCCTCCGAGCAGGCGCGCGAGTACCTGGTCCGGCTCCGCCAGATCCTGGTCTACATCGGCGTGAACGACGGCAACCTGGAGCAGGGGTCGTTCCGCTGCGATGCCAACGTCTCGCTGCGCCGCCGCGGCGAGACCGGCCTCGGGGTCAAGGTCGAGGTCAAGAACATGAACTCCTTCCGCGCCGTGCAGCGGGCCCTCGACTTCGAGATCATCCGCCAGGGCCGGCTGCTCGACCAGGGCGTGACCATCGACCAGGAGACCCGCGGTTGGGTGGAGGCCAAGGGGGCGACCATCTCCCAGCGGGGCAAGGAGCACGCCCACGACTACCGCTACTTCCCGGAGCCCGACCTGCCCCCGATGCACCTGGGTGCCGACTTCGTGGAGCGGGTGAGGGCCGGGATTCCCGAGCTGCCCCAGCAGCTGGTGGAGCGCCTCCAGCGCGAGCATGGGCTCTCCGCCTACGACGCCGCCATCGTCAGCGCCGAGCGCGACGACGCGCGCGCCTTCGAGGAGCTGGTCGGGATGGGGGTTCCGGCCAAGGCTGCTGCCAACTGGCTGATGGGGGAGGTGGCGCGACTCAGCCGCGAGAGCCGCACCCCGCTCCGGAGCAGCGGGCTCGGGCTGGCCGGGCTCGCCGCGCTGATCAAGCTGGTGGAGGGCGGCCGCATCAACGGTTCCACCGCCAAGGAGCTGCTCGACGAGCTCTACCTCCCCGGTGGCGATCCCGCCGCCCTGGTCTCCGAGCGCGGCCTCGCCCAGGTCAGCGACCAGGCGGAGCTGGAGCGGCTGGTGGACGCCGTCATCGCCGAGAACCCGGCCGCGGTCGCCGACTTCCGGGGCGGCAAGGAGCAGGCCCTGCAGCGGCTGGTGGGCGGGGTGATGAAGGCGACCCGGGGTCGCGCCGACGCCCGCGCGGTCACCGACCTGCTCCGTGAGCGCCTCGCTCCCTGACGCGGGTGCGGTCACGTTCAGGGCAGCGTCGCCTTGTTGGGAGCCGTGGGGGTGGTGTCTCGCTCCGGTCCGGCCGTCGGGACGCGCTGACCGGCGGCCCGCGGCCTTGGCTCGGCAGCATTGCGGCTGCTGCCTGCGCCAAACCTGCGCTCGGCACGCACTCCCGCGCCTCCCGGATGCGGGGCTGAGATGAACCTCGCAAGCGGCGCCCGGCTCGAGGTCCGCTGCGAGGGGATGGTGCACGGCGGGCTCTGCCTCGCCCACGCCGAGGGTGCGACCCTGCTGGTGGACGGCGGCATCCCCGGTGAGCTGGTCGAGGTGGCGCTCACCTTTCGCAAGGGGCGTACCTGGTTCGGCCGGGTCGAGGCGGTGCGGGAGGCCTCGCCGGACCGGGTGACCCCGCCCTGTCCCTACGTGCCGGAGTGCGGCGGCTGCCAGCTGCAGCACGTCGACTATCCGCGCCAGCTGCTGCTCAAGCGGCACGTGGTCCTCGACGCCCTGCGCCGGGCTGCCGTCAGCGTGCCCGCCCCACGGCTGCACGCCATGGCCGACCCCTGGCGCTACCGCTGGCGCGGCGAGTTCCACGTCATCCCCGGGGAGAGGGGGGTGGAGGATGCCACGCTCGGTTTCAATCGCGCCCGGAGCTGGCGCAAGGTCTCCGTCGACGACTGCCTCATCCACCATCGGCGCATCGCCGGCTCGCTCCCCCGGCTCCGCGAGCTGGTCCGCCGGGGCGGGGGACCCGCGCTCTCCGTCCTCCATGTCACCGCCGGCGAGGGTGGCGACGAGCTGCTGCTGCGCGCCAAGCCGGCCGCCGCCCTGGCGCGGACGGCTGTGGACGAGATGGCGGCGTCGCTGCCCGCGCCGGAGCGCTGGAGCACCGACCTCACCACCCTGCACTGGCGGGGACGCGCCTTCCGGGTCTCGCCGGAGTCGTTCTTCCAGGTGGGGTGGGGGCAGCTCGACGCACTCTACGGGTGCGTGCTGGCAGGTCTGGGGGACGTGCGCGGCCGTCGCGTCGTCGATGCCTACGCCGGGATCGGGGTGCTGAGCGTGGTGCTGGCGGCGGAGGCGCGCGAGGTGGTCTGCATCGAGAGCAACCGCAGCGCCGCCCGGATGGGGCGCCTGAATGCCCGCATCAACGACGTCGAGGAGCGGCTGAGCTACGTCGTGGCCCCGGCGGAGTCGGCGCTTCCCGAGGTGGTCGGCCAGGCACCGGTCGACGCCCTGGTGCTGGACCCGCCCCGGGCCGGTTGCGGCGGCCAGGTCACCGGGTGGCTGGCGCTGGCCGGGCCGCCCCGGGTCGTCTACGTCTCCTGCGACCCGGCCACCCTGGCCCGTGACCTCCACGTCCTGGTCGCCTCCGGTCCCTACACCGTGGACGCCGTCGACGTGGTCGACATGTTCCCTCAGACCCACCACGTCGAGACGGTGGTGGTGCTCCGCCGCCAGGGCTGACCCGACCGGCGGGAGCGTCGATTGGGCGGCGGCCCGCTCAGTTGTAGATGGTGATCGTGACCGGCGGGACGCCCGCGCCGGGCGATCCCTCGGTGCGCACGGATCCCTCGATCACGTACGTCCCCGGCGGGGGCGGCTCGGGGAGAGTGGCGGTGAAGGTGTGGGTCGTGCCGGTCGGGATCGTCTCGATGGCGATGGCCATGCAGTGCGCCGCCGGCTCCGGGGTGGAGGTGGGCACCGGTGAGCCGTCCGGGGTCACCGCCCAGGCCGTGAGCGTCGGCTCGCAGCCGCCCACGACCGTCAGCGGGCCACTGACGGTCACGGCGAGCTGGAGCTGGCCGCCGGGCTCGGATGTGACCACCGCGCTCCAGCCGGCCGCGTTGGAGGCGCTGCCGAGCCCATTGGTTTGGGGGATCGACGCGAGGGGCGTGGGGGTGGCGATGGGCTGGGCGCCTCCAGGCGTCTCGCTGCGAGTGCCGCACCCGGCGAGGGTGACCGCCGCCGTGGCGGCGAGGGCCAGCGGGAGGGGGAGCCTCACCCTGAGGATTCTCACCCCCGTGCAACGCGGGAGGCCCGTCGCAGGTTCCCGGAGGCGGTGATGGCCCCTCAGCCGGCAGCCGGTGCCCCCGCCGGCGCGGTCACAATGGACCCAGCCGTCCCGTGGACCACCCGTGGGCGGTGGTAACGTACGTGCGTTCGGAGGCGAGGACCCCAGGGAGATGACGGAGGCGGAGGCGCGCGCGGCGGAGTCGGCGGAGCCATTCGTCCATCTCCACACCCACAGCGAGTTCTCCCTCCTCGACGGTGCGGCGCGGATCCCGGAGCTGGTCAAGCGGGCCAAGGCGATGGGTCAGCCGGCGGTGGCGGTCACGGATCACGGCGTCCTCTACGGTGCCGTCGAGCTCTACACAGAGGCGACCGCGGCCGGGATCACGCCGATTCTCGGCTGCGAGGTCTACATGGCGCCGCGTTCCCACCGCGACAAGGAGGGGCGCGCCGACCGCGACCCTCACCACCTGGTCCTGCTCGCCCGCGACGCAACCGGCTACTCCAACCTCGTGCAGCTCTCCACGATCGCCCACCTGGAGGGCCACTACTACAAGCCCCGGATCGACAAGGAGCTGCTCGCCGAGCACAGCCAGGGGCTGATCTGCCTCTCCGGGTGCGTGGGAGGTGAGCTGCCCCAGGCGATCCTGAGCGGCGATCTCGACGCTGCCGAACGGGTGGCCCGCCAGCACATGGAGATCCTGGGGGCCGACAACTACTTCCTGGAGCTGCAGGACCACGGCATGGCCGAGGAGACGGCGGTGCGCGAGGGGCTCCTTGAGATCGCCCGGCGCACCGGGCTGCCGCTCATCTGCACCAACGACTCGCACTACATCGAGCCGGGCGACGCCGAGGCTCACGACATCCTCCTCTGCCTCCAGACCGGGGCGCGGCGCACCGACGAGAAGCGATTCCGGTTCCACGGCCCGCATTTCTACCTGGCGAGCGGCCAGGAGATGGGCCAGCGCTTCCGCGCCTACGGGGAAGCGGCCGCCAACACCCTGGCGGTGGCGGCTCGCTGCCACTGGAAGCTGGAGCTGGGCGAGCACCACCTCCCCTCCTATTCGCCCATCCCCGAGGGGCTCGACGCCGACTCGTACCTGGCCGAGCTGTGCGCTCGGGGGCTGGTCGAGCGCTTCGGCGAGAACCCGTCCCACGAGGCGCGGGAGCGGCTGGCCATGGAGCTGGACGTCATCCGCCAGACCGGCTTCTCCGCCTACTTCCTGATCGTCTGGGATCTGATCAGCGCCGCCCGCTGCGACGGCGTGGTGGTGGGCCCGGGCCGGGGCAGCGCGGCCGGATCGCTGGTCGCCTACGTGCTGCGCATCACCAACGTCGACCCGCTCCGCTACGGGCTGATCTTCGAGCGCTTCCTCAACCTGGAGCGGCGGGAGATGCCCGACATCGACATCGACTTCGACGATCGGCGGCGCGACCGGGTGATCCAGTACGTGACCGGCAAGTACGGCCAGGATCGGGTCGCCCAGATCATCACCTTCGGCACCATGGCGGCCCGGGCGGCGATTCGCGACGTGGGCCGCGTCCTCGACGTGCCCCTGCCCGATGTCGACCGCCTCGCCAAGCTGGTCCCCGCCTCGGTCGGCATCACCCTGGAGCGGGCCATGGCCGAGGCCCGCGACCTCCGTGACCTCTACGACAACGAGCCCTGGGCCCGTGGCGTCATCGATATCGCCCGCCGGCTCGAGGGCATCTCGCGCAACGCCTCGACCCACGCGGCCGGCGTGGTCATCGGCGCCGAGCCGCTCGCCAGCATTGTCCCCCTGACCCGGGCGACCTCGGGCAACGAGGGGGTGGTCACCCAGTTCGACATGAAGGGTGTGAGCCGGATCGGCCTGCTCAAGATCGACTTCCTGGGCCTCTCCAACCTCACCGTGATCGAGGAGACGGTGGAGAACGTCGAGAAGGTGACCGGCGAGCGGATCGACATCGACGCCATCCCGCTCGACGACCCGGCCACGTTCGAGCTGCTGGGCAAGGCCGACACCCACGGCATCTTCCAGCTGGAGGCCACCCTGGGCAAGCGGATCCTCATCGACATGCAGCCCCGCTCCCTCGGGGACCTGGCCGCCGCCAACGCCCTCATCCGGCCGGGGCCGCTCGAGGGCGGGGTCGTGGATCTCTACATCAAGCGGCGGCGCGGGGAGGAGGAGATCACCTACTTGCGCCCCGAGATGGAGCCGATCCTGGCCGAAACGTTCGGGACCATGATCTACCAGGACCAGGTGATGCAGATCGCCTCCGCGGTGGCCGGCTACACCCTGGGGGAGGCGGACGTGCTCCGCTCCGCGATGGGCAAGAAGGACCAGGAGAAGATGGCCCACCAGCGGGAGAAGTTCCTGGCCGGTGCCGCCGGCCGGGGGGTGGAGGCGGGCACCGCCGCCGCCCTCTTCGACCTCATCGCCCACTTCGCCGGCTACGGGTTCGGCAAGGCCCATGCCTTCTGCTACGGCCTGATCGGCTATCAGACCGCCTACCTCAAGGCCAACCACCCGCTCGAGTTCATGGCGGCGCTGCTCAACAGCCGCGCCGGCGACTTCGACAAGCTCAAGCAGACCATCCTGGACACGCACGCCCGGGGCCTGGTCGTCATGCTCCCCGACGTCAACCGCGGCGAGGCGGGGTTCGCGGTGGGCGACCCGGCCAAGGGCGAGATCCTCTACGGCCTGGCCCACATCAAGGGCGCCGGCGAGCGGGTGATGGAGCAGCTGGTCGAGGAGCGCAGGAGCGGCGGCCCCTACGCCAGCCTGGTCGACCTCTGCCTGCGGGTCGGGCGCGAGCTGAACCGGCGCGTCCTGGAGGCGCTCATCCGCAGCGGCGCCTGCGACGTCCTGGGCGAGCGGGGCATGCTGCTGGCGACGCTCGACCGGGCCCTGGACCGCGCCGCCCAGGTGCGCCGGGAGCGGGAGCTGGGCCAGGGCTCGCTCTTCGGCGACAGCGCCACCGACGAGACCTCGACGGCGCTCTCCGCCGTCGACGAGTTCGGAGCCGTCGCCGAGGTGGCCCCCGTCCCCGCCGACGAGCGGCTGCGCTGGGAGCGCGAGTACCTGGGCATGTACCTGAGCGACCACCCGCTGCGCCGGATCTCCGAGCAGCTCTCCGAGCGGGTGGACACCGGCATCGGCGAGCTGGGAGCCCACCTCGACGGCGTCTACGTGCAGATCGGTGGGGCGATCCGCGACCTCCGCGCCTTCATCCCGCGGCGCAGCACCACCGGGCAGCGGATGGCCTTCATGACCCTGGAGGACCTCTCCGGAGCGTGCGAGGTGGTCGTCTTCGCCCGCATCTTCGAGGAGTGCGCCGAGCTGCTCCGTCCCGACCAGGTGATCGTGGTCCGAGGACGGGTTCAGGCCGGTCGCAACGGGCGCGCACCCACCGCCGCCGCCGGTACCGCCACCGCCGATGAGGAGGAGCATCCCGACACCGAGGCGGTGAGCGTCATCGCCGAGGCGGTGTACGGGCTCGACGACGTGCGTCTGGCCGCGTGGCGGCGCGACAGCCGGGTCCGGCTGCGGCTCGCCGCCGGTCAGCAGACGCTGCTGCCCGCGCTGCGCGCGATCCTCGGCCAGCACCGCGGCGAGGCCCCGGTCCTGGTCCAGGTGCAGGGGTCGCGGTCGGTCGACGAGATCGTGCTCGGCGACGAGTGGAGGGTCGAGCCCGGTCCTGCCCTGGAGCGGGCCGTCGAGTCGCTGCTCGGGGATACCGCCTACCGGGTCGAGGTCGAGCGCCAGCGCGCCCCCGACCGCGAGACCGCGCGCCGCCGCTGAGCCGGCAGCGCCGCCGCTCCGGTCTTGGTGCTGCCGCCCGGGACCAAGCGGCACCGGTCGGAGACGGTCAGAAGGCCGCCGCCAGCCAGTTGAACACGAACATGGCGACGAAGAAGAGCACCAGGTAGACGACGAAGGCGACCAGGGCCTCCACGTCGATGCCCGAGCGGCTGCTGCGCGAGTGCGCGACCAGGCCGTCGAAGGGACGGACGAAGGGCTGGGCCATGGCCTGGATGCCGCGGGTCAGCGGATGCCAGGGATCGGCATGGAAGAGCGAGAGCAGGAAGCGGAGCAGGACCAGCACCGCCACGATGACGATGAGCGTCTCCACCAGCTGCCCCAGCGCGGATACCAGGATCGCCCCCAGCGACACCCCGGTGATGCCGGCGTTGTAGCTGAGCGAGAAGCAGATGTTGGCCAGGACCTCGAGCACGATGATCGCGAGCACCGGCGAGATGTCCAGCATGCCGCCGAAGGTCGGCAGCAGGCCGCGGAAGGGGGCCAGGATGGGGTCGGCGATGGCGCGGATCACCCGGACCACGGGGTTGTACGGGTCGAGCCCCGGGAGCCAGGAGAGGAGCACCCGGATCAGGACGATGATGGCCAGGATCTGCAGGACGATGCCGACGAGGTTGAAGATGCCGGAGACGCTCACGCGCCCGAGTATAGGCAGCGCCCCAATCGTGCAGTCGGATCAGACGCGCGCAGCGTGCTCTGCGTGACCTCGGCTCAGGGGGTGCCGGCCTTCTTGGAGCCGGCCTCGGCGGCGGCCGCCGCGTCCTCATCTGTCCGCGTCACGCCGTCGCCGGATCCGGACACGACGGCCGCGGCCGGTTGCAGCCGGCCCTCGGTCCTCCGCCAGATGACGATCATGGCCGGAACGATCAGCAGCAGCGTGATGATGGCGGTGAGCTGCAGCTCCTTCAGTCCCAGCCAGATCACCGGCTCGCTCTCGCGCAGGAAATCGAGCAGCAGCTGGCTCACCGAGTAGAGCGCCACGTAGCTGATGACCACCACCCCGGGGCGCACGCCACGCCGGCGGATGCCGAGCAGGATGAGCAGGATCACGAGCGTGCCCAGGGCCTCGTAGGCACCGGCGGGCTGGTAGGCGACGCCCAGCTTGAATCCGGCCTGGAGCACCGCGTCAGGGTTGGTGTACGCGGTTGCCCAGGGCAGGTTGCTGGGGCCGCCGAGGATGTCCCCGTTGATGATGTTGCCGATGCGGCCGATCGGCTGGCCCACCACTGCGAAGAACGCGCCGCCATCGAGGAGTACCCAGATCGGCAGGTGCCAGCGCCAGCCCAGCACCACCAGCGTCGTGACAGCCCCCACGATGGCTCCGTAGAAGGCCATGCCCCCGTTCCACACCGCGATGACGTCGAGCGCGTTGTGCATCAGGGAGAGGTTCTGGACGTCGTAGTAGAGGCGTGCGCCGATCAGGCCGAAGAGGATGGCCCAGCCGGTGAGCCCCTCGAGGTAACCCTCGCCGACGCCCCGCCGGATGACGTGGGGGCGGGCCGCCACGTAGTAGGCGACCACGAAGGCCACCACGTAGCAGATCCCGTACCAGTGGATGGCGAGGGAGCCGATCCGGAAGGCGATCGGGTCGATGCCGATGCTGATGGTCGCGAGCATGGTCAGCCATGATGCGACGTCGGCCCGGCGTTCCGCACGCAGAGGAGCCGATAGCCACGTTTGGAACCCAATCTGTCGACCTCGAAGCCCCTGCCGCGGAGCCGCTCGCCGAGCGAATCAGCCCCCAGGTGGCGCTGGACGACGAGGTAGCCCCGGCCGTCCGGTTCGAGGCGCGCGAGCCAGGCGGTCAGCAGCTCGAGCAGCGGCTCCCGGCCGATGCGGATCGGGGGATTGCTGTAGACGGCGGCGAAGCGGAGGTCCCCATCCACCTCCTCGGGGCGGCAGACCTCGACGTTGCCGGCATGGTTGGCGAGGGCATTGGTGCGGGCGAGCCCCAGGGCGCGTTCGTTGACGTCCACGGCGATCACCCGGGCGGAGGGTGCTCGGCGGGCGGTCGCGATCGCGATCACACCGTTGCCGCAGCCCAGGTCGAGCAGGACCGCTCCCGCCGGCGGCGGCGGTATTCCCTGCAGCAGCACTGCGGTACCCGGATCGAGGCCTGCGCCGCTGAACACCCCGCGGTCCGTCTCCAGCTCCAGGTTCTGATCGGAGAGCCGGACCGACACCATGCGCGGGTGACTCGCCACCGCCGGCTGGGCGCTGAAGTAGTGCTCGACGGGGGGACGGCCGTCCGCCATCGGTCGGACGGATCTCCTAGCGGCGCACTAGTGGTGGCGGATGGGCAGGGAGAAGCTGCGGGCCACCGCGGCTACGGCGGAGAGATAGGCGGCGCGGGTCTCGGGTCGGAGGCGGTCCACGTCCACCTCCAGCCCCTCGGCCAGGTGGGAATCCCAGGGCACGTTGACGACCGCCCGGCAGCGCTTGGCGAAGTGGTCGACCACCTGGCGGAGCTCGCGCGAGCGGCTGTTGCGCACCTGGTTGATGACCACGACGGCGTCGGCCACCATGTCGTGGTAGCCGTGCTCGTCGAGCCAGTCGAGGGTGAGGCTGGATGCCCGTGAGGCGTCGATGCCGGGCGCGGCGCAGACCACGATCTGGTCGGTCATCCGGAGCACGCCCTGGGTCGCCGAGTCGAGGATGCCGGTGCCCGTGTCCATGAGGATCAGGTTGTAATGGTGCTCGAGCACGTGCAGCACCTGGCGGTACTCCGGCTCACCGAGGGCGACGCTGATGGTGGGGTCGTCGTCTGACGCGAGCACCTCGAGCCGCGTCGGTGACTGGCTGGTGAAGGAGCGCATTTCGCTGTAGCGGCGGATCCTCTCGGATGACCGCAGCAGCTGGGTGACGGTGGCATCCGTCTCCCGGCGGACCCGGTAGGCGAGCGAGCCCGCGTCCGGGTTGGCGTCGAGTGCGATCACCTTGTCCCGCCGCTGGGCCGCGAAGGTGTGGCCCAGCATGAGGGTGGTGGTGGTCTTCCCGATGCCGCCCTTGCGGGAGACGATGGCGACCTTGCGGCAGGTGGCGATCGGGGTGATCGCGGTGGCCTGCAGATCGCGCTCGCGGCGCTCGGCCCTGCCCGGGCCGGGAGAGATGATCCCGAAGGAGATGGACCGCACCGCGCGGCGCATGCCGCGGGTGGCGGGCCGCACCCGGTCCGGCCCCATCACCCGGTCGGGCGCGAAGTCCTGAGCGGTGCGCGGCGGCGCCGGGGCGGGGCGGGGGGCCGCCTCCAGCTCCGGGTCGGGGGCGAGCGACGCCAGGCGCCCGGTCGCGCGACGCGGTGCGGGTCGCTGCGGCGATGCCAGGGCCGGCTCGGGGAGCGGCCGCCAGGGGGCGGCGGGTCCGCCATTCACGGGGGGGTCGCCGCCGGGGCGGGCGGGAGCCTCACCCGGGCCGCGGCGCGGGCCGTTGGGTTGACCGTTCGGCTGGCCGTTGGGCGGGCTGCCGTTCCCGTCCGGCATGCGCGGAGCGAGCGTCGCCGGCCCCGGGGTGGCGGTTGCGGGGCCCCGCTGCGGCCCTGTGGCAGGAAACCGGTCAGGCTGCCCTGGCGTCCCCGGGGGCCCGATCGGGGGCGTTGATCCGGGAGCCGTGGGGCGTGCGGGCGCTCCGTTCCCCCACGAGGTCGGCCGGGGCGGGCCTGCGCTGGGGGGAGGCGCTGCCGGCCCGTTGCCACCGGGGAGCGGGAGGGGTCGGGCGGGCTGCCCTGCCGGCTCGGCCGGCTGGGCCGGCGCAACCGGCTGGCCGTACGGGGGGAGGTGCCGGGGAGCCGCGGGGTGGGGATGCTGGACCAGATACGTGGGTGACCCGCCGGGCGGCGGCACCGGACGGGCCGGGCCGGGATCGGAGCGCTGCGCCGGGTGGGGGGAGGTGCCTCCGGGGGGCGGCAGCGGGCGCGCCGGAGCGCCGGCCGGGTACCGGGTTGGATAGGCGGGAGCGGCCCCGGGGGTCGGCAGGGGCCGCGCACCCGGGCCGTTGGCCGCACCCGCGCCGTTGCCCGCACCCGCGCCGTTCCCCGTACCAGCCCCGGCGCCGTTGGCCGCACCCGCGCCATTGGCCACGACGCCGCCATTGGCCGCACGCGTGCCATGGGCCATACCGCCGCCATTGGGCGCCCCCATGCCGTTGCCATGGGGGACGAGGTAGGGCGAGGGCCCGGCCTGGGCAGCCGGCGGTCGTGGGGCAGCGGCGTTTGGGGAGGCGTACACGGGCGCCCGGTAGGGGCGAGCGTCGGCGCTGGGGGGCATCTGCCGGGCTGGGGGCGCCGGTGGTATGAACCGCGGCGTCGGCGCGTTCGCAGGCGGCGCGGCGGGCATGCCTGAGCCGTCGGCTCGGGGCATCTGGAAGCGTGGTGGGCCCAATGGAGCCTGGCCGGGACGGTTCACGCGCCCCACGATGTCTACGGCGGGCGGCGGGGGCACGGCACCTGGACGGACCTCCGCCCGGGCCATCAGGCCACCCTCCTCCCCTGGGTTATCGCTCAATACGTCTCCCGCTGGAAAGTCCCGGTAGCAGCAACATTGCCGAACAGAGTAAAGAAAGCACGCTACCGCACCAGCGCCCAGCCTACGCCGTTCGGCCCGGAAATGGCACCCCGGGCCCCGCGAGGAGCGGCACAATCCCGCTGTGCGCGCATCCCAGAGCCCATCCGCCGGCGACGCCACCCTGGCCTCGGGGGGCCGCCGCTCGTGACCCGGCCGATCGTCGTCCTCGGCCTCATGGGGTGCGGGAAGACAACCGTCGGAGCCGCCCTCGCCGACCGGCTGGGCCGCTCCCTCTGGGATGGAGACGCGGAGCTCCAGGAGATGACCGGGATGACCGCGGCGCAACTGGGCGCCCAGCGCGGGATCGACGTCCTGCACGGCCTCGAGTTCGAGGTGATGGCTCTGGGGCTCGCCCGGCGCCCTGCGCCGGTGGTGGCGGCGGCGGCGGCGGTCGTGCTCGATCCGCGGCTCCGCACCGTGATGGGGGAGGCGTGGACGGTCTGGCTTCGCGTCGAGCTGACGCACCTGGCGGCGCGCCTGAGCCACGACGACGGGCACCGGCCCCTCCTCACCGGCGACCTGCTGGCGACGCTGCGGGAGATGGCGCGGGTGCGCGATCCCCTCTACGCGCAGGTGGCCGATCTGAGCCTGGACGCCACCCGGGCCACCCCGGCGGCGCTGGTGGGGCAGATCCTGGCGGCGCTCCCGGCCGGCGTCTGACGCGACGGCCGCTGCGGCCACCCTTCCCCGACGCTTAACCCCGGCGTCGCCGATCGTTCACCGCCGATCCGACATCGTGTGCGCGAGCCGCATGGTGAGAGCGGCCCTGCCTGAGATTGATACCCATCCTCCGTGCGTGCCCGGGCCGGCTGCCGGCCCGGGCTTTCGCGCACTCTGGGGGTTCTCTCCCGCGACCCGACCACCCGGCAATGGCCCGGCTCATCGTGGGATCCCTCACGTGCGGGCCTGTGACGGCCCGGTGACGCCACCGTGAGTCCGGCCGGTGGAGCTCACGCCTAGGCTCTGCGGAGGCTCGGCGTCGAGCCCACCCAGTGAGGCGCGTTCGTGCAGGGGTCTTCGCCCGATCGGTCCCGGTTGCCCGACGAGCTCCGGCGAGTCGCCGGCGAGTTCGCGGATCGGCTGGCGGGCGCCCTCTCGCGCCCGCTGGTCGCTCTGGTCGTGGTCGTGGCGATGGTCGCCGTCTCCGTGGCCTTCGCCGTCCATGGCCTGCGCACCCCGCTGCGCACCGACTACGTGGCGTTGCTCACCGGGGCCAGGGTGGTGGGGCAGGGCGGGTGCCTCTACTGCCTGGGCGCGCAGGCGCACGCCCAGGCCGCGCTGGTTGGAGTGCAGGGAGCGCCTCTGGACGCGTTCCTCGAGACGCCGTTGTGGGCGCTCGCGTACCGATCCCTTCTCGGGTTGCCGCCGTCTGCCGGCTTCGCGGTCTTCCTGGCGCTCTCCGCCGTCTGTCTCGCCGCCACCGGGCACCTGCTGTGGCGGCGGCTGGGGCTGGCGGCCCACGGTGCCGCCGGCGCCGCCCTGCTGGCTCTCACCCTGGTCTCGCTGCCGGCGGCCTGGAACTACCAGCTGGGGCAGATCGACGGCGTACTGGTGCTCCCCCTGGTTGGGGGCGCGGTGCTGCTCGCCACCAACCGGCGGTTCGCCGGAGGGATTCTCCTCTCCCTGCTCCTGCTCAAACCCCAGACGGTGTGGCTGCTCCCCGTTGCGCTGCTGGTCGCGGGGGAGTGGGAGGCGGTCGCCGGGATGGCGCTCGGCGGCGTCTGCCTGGCCGGAGCCTCGCTCTGGCTGATCGGCACCTCGGGGGTGGGCCAATGGCTCGCTCTCCTGGGCAGCAGGGGGCCGGCTCTCTCCACCAGCGACGGGCTGCCCGGCGCCATCGCCAGCCTGGGTGGCAACGGGGCCGGCTTCGTGGCGGCCGCGACCCTGGGGCTGGTTGCGTGCGGGTGGCTCTGGTGGCACCGCCGGTCCCTGGCCGGCCGGCCGCTGGAGGTCGTCGTCCTCGGCGTCGCGTGCTCGCTGCTCTTCGCCCCCCACGTCTACGTCTACGACATGATCCTGGTGACCCTGCCGCTGGCCGTCATGGCCCGGCGATCGCTGGCGGCCGCGCTGGCGGCGGCGCTCCTCCTCAACGCCGCGTACCTGGTCGACACCTACTTCATCTACGAGGGCCCGCACCTCGAGGCACTCGCGCTCTGCGTCATCGTGGCGCTGCTCGCGGCCGGTCTCGGCGACCGGTCCACCGCCAGCGTCGCCCGGCCCGCCCCGGCTCAGGTGGTGGCGAGCTCGACGACCACGGGGGCGTGATCCGAGGGCCCCGTGCCCTTGCGGGCCTCCCGGTCGATGTACGCGTCGCTCAGCCGCGCCGCCAGCGCATCGCTGAGCAGCACCAGGTCGATGCGCATCCCCATCCCCTTGTGGAACATGCCGGCCCGGTAGTCCCAGTACGTGAACGGCAGCCCCTTGAGGGCCCGGGCCCGGACGTCTACCAGGCCGAGCTCCAGCAGGGCGCTCACCGCGGCCCGCTCCGGAGCGCTGACATGCGTCGAGCCGGCGAACTCCGCGGGGTCCCACACGTCCTCGTCGCCGGGAGCCACGTTGAAGTCCCCGCAGACGGCGAGCGGCGGATGCCCGGGGCCCGTCTCGGCGCGGAGCACCTCGAGCAGCGCCGCCAGCCAGGCGAGCTTGTACTCGTAATGGGGGCTCTCCAGGGTGCGCCCGTTGGGGACGTAGACGGACCAGACCCGCACCCCGGCGCAGGTGGCCGCGACGGCTCGCGCCTCCACCTCGGGGAATCCGGGCTCGCCGGCGAAGCCTCGGGTCACCGCCTCCGCTCCCACCCGGGAGAGGATCGCGACGCCGTTCCAGCGGCCGTCGCCATGGGTCACCACCGTGTATCCGAGCTCGGCGACCTCCGCGCTCGGGAAGCCGTCGTCGGCCACCTTGGTCTCCTGCAGGCAGAGCACGTCGGGGCCGGTCGCTGCCAGCCATTCGAGGAGCCGCGGCAGCCGCGCCATCACCGAGTTGACGTTCCAGGTGGCCAGTCGCACGGGCCTGAGGATGGGGACTGCCGGGTCGTCGAGTCAAGCTGGGCTGCCGGGAGATACCCGGCCGCGTCGGCGGACCCCATCTCCGCCGCGACGAGAGGGGATTTGGCGAGCCTGGCCCCGGCGCTCTGATAACGTGGCGCGATGCCCTTCGGGCTGGCGCTGCTGGCGGCCTTCGGATGCGCGGTGAGCACCGGGGTGGCGGCGGTCATCCAGAAGGTCAGCGCCGATCGGGAGGTGCACGCCTCCTCGTTGCACCCCGGGCTGCTCTGGCGGCTCCTCCGCGACTGGCCGTACCTGATCGGTCTCGCGCTGGACGGCTGCTCCTTCCTGCTGACCGTGGTGGCCGCGCAAAACCTGCCTCTCTTCGTCGCCGAGCCGGTCATCGCCATCAATGTGGTCATCGCCGCCCTGATCGAGCGTCTCCTGTTTGCGCGCCGGCTGCGCCGGGGTGCGTGGCTGGCAATCGCCGGAATCCTGGTGGGCCTCACGCTCCTCGCTCTCTCCGGGGCACCGGAGAAGGCACGCATCGTCAGCGCGCTGGTTCGCTGGGTGGTCATCCTCATGCCGCTGGGAGTCGCCGCCCTCGGCTCGGTGGTGGCGGCGCGCCATCACCAGAGCGCCACCATCGCGCTGGGCGCTCTCGCCGGGATCGCCTTCGGCGGCACCGCCGTCGCGGGCAGGATGCTGGTGGTGCCCCACCCGCTCTGGCAGCTGCTGCTCAGCCCACTGGTGTGGGCGATGCTCGCGTACGGCCTGGTCGGCCTCCTCCTCTACACGATCGCGCTGCAGCGCAGCCACGCCAGCATCGTCGCCGCGTCGACCACGGCGGCGCAGTCGATCATGCCCATCGTCGTTGGCATCGCCTTCCTGGGGGACAGCCCGCGCAACGGCACCTGGGCGTTGGCTGCGGTCGGCATGGTGCTTGCCCTCGCCGCCACGCTGGCAATCGCCGTCACCCAGGTGGTGTCCGGTGGAGAGTCGATGCCCGCGGAGGCAGCGGGCACCTGAGCCCGGCGTCGGGCGTCCGGGGTACGCTTCACATCCACATGGGTGACGAGCTGGGTTCTTGGAGATCGTCGAGAGGTACCTGCCGCCACTGCTGGTCGTGGTCGAAGCCGAGCTTGGCGGGTCGCCTCAGGACGACATCGACACGCGGTGACGCGGGTTACGACCGCGTCGTGCCTGCGGCGCCGCCCTCGAACCCGGGACCATCGCACCGTGGTGCCGAGGGTGGGAGTCGAACCCACACGGGGTTGCCCCCGGCGGTTTTTGAGACCGCTGCGTCTGCCATTCCGCCACCCCGGCGTCCCGGCTAGCTTCTCACTTCCCCGGCGGCTGGGTGCAGTCGGTGCAGTCTCCCCGGGTCGCCGCCTGGCACAATTCAGGGCGCCATGGCCGACCCGCTCCCCGCCCCGATCCACTCGTCCCTGCTCCGACTGGCCGACGCGCCCATCGCCTTCGACTACGACGACATCAGCCTGGTCCCGCGCCACGCCTCCACCCTCCCGCACCGCTCCGACGCCCGCCCCGACGTGCGCCTCGGGCCGGCGCATCTGGAGGTGCCGATCGTCGGGTCGCCGATGCCGGACGTCTGCGGACCCGAGATGTGCCAGGCGCTGGCCGAGGAGGGCGCGCTCGGCATCCTCCACCGTTTCCAGTCCATCGACGAGGAGGCGGAGCACTTCCGCGCCGCCGCCGGTGGCGGGACGGCCGCGGTGGGAGCCGCGGTCGGCGTGACCGGCGACTACCGCGAGCGCTTCGACGCCCTGGTCGAGGCGGGCTGCAGGATCGTCTGCCTCGACACCGCCAACGGGGCGCACGCTCAGGTGGGGACGGCGCTCAGCTGGGCGCGGGAGCGCCGCGATGACGTCACCCTGGTCGCCGGCAACGTCGCCTCCGCCGAGGCCTTCCGCTGGCTGGAGGACCATGGGGCCGACGTGATCCGGGTGGGCATCGCCGGGGGCGCCGTCTGCGAGACCCGCACCGAGACCGCCGTCTTCGTCCCCACCCCGTACGCCGTCGCCGAGGTGGCGCGGGTGCGGCGGCGCGCCCTGATCCTCGGGGACAGCGGCGTGCGCGAGCCGGCCGACCTCTGCAAGCTCCTCGCCCTGGGGGCGGACCTGGTCATGGTCGGCTCGGCGCTGGCCGGCACCGGTGAGGCGCCGGGGCGGGTGATCATGCTGGACGGCAAGAAGTACAAGATCATGCGTGGCGCCGCCTCCTTCTCAGTGCAGCAGCAGGCGGGGCGCGACGAGCCGGAGTACGTGGAGGGGGCCGAGACGATGGTCCCCTACAAGGGGCGCGTCAGCGGGGTGATCGGCCGTTATCTGGCCGGGCTGCGCAGCTCCATGTCGTATATGAACGCGCGCAGCCTCGACGAATATCGGGCCAACGTCGACTTCGTCCGGCTTCGCTGATCCGGCTTCGGGGCCGGCGTCTCCCGGCCCGGGTCAGGCCCCCGTCAGCCGTCCCCCGTCAGCACCCCGCCGCGCCGGCTGGGCGGTGCCGGCCAGGCAGTCGACCTGCTTGACCAGGTCGAGGACGTTCTCGTTCACCGACGGCAGCGTTTGCCGTGGGCCATCCTCGGCGGTCGACTGGCGGTGGACGGGCACCCCGGCGTCGACATACCCGAGACGCTCGTAGAGGCGGCGGGCTCCGGCGTTGCCGGTGCTCACCGCCAGGGTGACGGCGGGGTCCCCCTGCGCCGCGGCCGCAGTCTCGGCCGCCTCCAGGAGTGCGCTGCCGATCCCCCGGTTGCGGTGCTCCGGCAGCACGAAGACGTCCTCCACGTAGGGGAGCCCGTCCACCCTCGCATCCGAGACGGTCAGGGCGGCCGGTCGGCGCCGGTGAAGGAGCGCCTGACCCACCGGGGTGCCGCCCTCCCAGGCCACCAGGTAGATGCACTCGCCGCGCCGCTGGCGCTCCAGCCGATCGGCGACCACGATGCGGTGGCGGAGCGTGGCGGCGACCGCCGCGGCCTCGTCCCAGCGCAGCAGGTGCACGTCCATGGCCCCACTCTGCCACAGCGTGGTCCGGTGGACCTCACCCTCTGGGGTGACGTGGGCCCTGGGTCGCTCGATCGCCGGGGTGGTCGAGGCCCACCGGGCGGGCGGCTGGGGAACCGGGGCACCGTGCCCCGCGTATGTTGGTGAGATGGACGACGAGGCGCTCCTCGACCGCTGTCGTCGCGGTGACCGGGAGGCTTTCACACCGCTCGTCCACCGCTACCAGGACGAGCTGTACACCATGGCACTCCGCCTCACCGGCAACCCGGCCGACGCCGCCGACGTGGTCCAGGAGACGTTCACCCGAGCCTTTCGGAGCCTGCCCACGCTTCGTGGCCCGACCGTGCGGGCCTGGCTCTTCCGGGTGGCCGTCAACTGCGCCCACGACGTTCACCGCCAGCGCAGCCGCCGGCCGGCGGAACCCCTGGAGGACAGTGAGGGGCGGGTCCTCGACCTTCCCGACCCGGGCCTGGGGCCGGAGGCGACCGCCCTGCAGCGGGAGCGCGCCGACGCGGTTCGCCAGGCCCTGACCGGCCTCCCTCACGACTTCCGGGTCGCCGTGGTGCTTCGCGATGTGAATCAACTCTCCTATGAGGAGATGGCGCAGGCGCTCAGCGTCCCACTGGGGACGGTGAAGTCGCGGATCTCCCGCTCTCGAGCGCTGCTGGCGGAGGCCCTGCGGGGGTCCGCAGCCGTCTTCCCCCAGACGGAGGAGGGGTGGTGAGCGAGCACGTCGAGGAGCTCTTCTCGGCCGCCTACGACGGTGAGCTGAACGCGGACGCGCGAGCGGCCTTCGATCGCCACCTGGCCGGATGCCCCGACTGTGCGGCCGCATTCGCCCGGTTGACCACCGCCGTGGACGCCCTGCGCGAGCTGGGTCCGGCGCGGATGCCGCGACCGGTCCGCCTTCCCGAGGGGTCGCCGCTCCCGGCGCCGCGCTTCGGGCGCCTGCCGTTCCGGCCGGCCTGGGGACGCGGTCTGGTGGCGGGGCTGGCGGCGGTCGGGACGGTGGCGGTCGTCGGCGGGATCGCCGCGGTGGTCCTCACCCGGGGGGCCGGGACATCGTTCTCGTCATCCACAGCCAACGCACCGCTATCTGGAGCCGCCGGGGCGGGAGGATCCAACGCTCGCGCCGTCCCGGGCGTGGCACCGGGTGCCAGCATCGCCGGGCCCGAGGACCTCTGGCCGGCGGGTTGCAGCGCCCAGTACCTCGGAATTGACGCCACCGCGGCCGCCCAGACACCGGCCGGCTTCACGAACCGCGCCAGCAGCGACGATGGCGTGACCGACGTGATGATCGCCACCGCGGGAACGAGCTTCGCCCCCGGCGAGACGACCGACGTTTACACGCGCATCGTCGACGACAGCAGCGGAGCCGACTATCTTCCGTGCACGGCCCTGGAGGGCCCGCTGGCCGGCTCGTCCGCCACCGTGACCGTGCCCGCGGCGGAGCCCAGCTTCACCCCAGGCCCCGGCCCGGGTCCGGCCTACCTCACCCCGGACGGCCAGCCGACGGTCGAGGTGACCATCCCCGCCTCGGCGGTGGAGGGCGCGACCTACGAGGTCGTCGTCGAGGTGCC
Source organism: uncultured Actinomycetes bacterium (assembly GCA_964508345.1). Taxonomy (GTDB): domain Bacteria; phylum Chloroflexota; class Dormibacteria; order Aeolococcales; family Aeolococcaceae; genus Changshengia. Next base: position 166,509 of record CAZDTK010000004.1, read on the forward strand.
CGCGGGTGCCGGGGAGGCCCAGGCCCGCGAGGTGAGCCTCCAGATCCAGATCAGCTGAACCCGTTCGCGGCGAAGGGAGCGCGGGGGCACCCTGCGCACCGTCGGGATGTCAAGATAGTTCGTCACGAACATTTCGTCACGAATTATCAGCGATTCCCCGCTGCACACAGAGGGCCGCCGACCCCGGGGGGGGCCGAGCCTCCTCCCTAAGGGTGGACGGCCGTGCAGACTGGACGGCCATGCGCCTCCCCCGCGCCGCCTGCCTGGGCCTGCTGCTCGCGACCCTGACCGGGTGTGCGGCACCGTTCGGGGGCGGCCCTACCCCGACACCGCCGGGGCTGGTGGTGGTCACGGCCGGCGGGACGGCGCTCGAGGATGGGACCGACGACGTGCCGCCCACGCTGGAATTGGGCCTGGAGGGGTCCGGGGTCAACCCGTCGGATGCCTCCGCGACCCTCGACGGTCGCCGGCTCACCCTGAGGAGCTCGCCGCAGGGCGTGAGCGCGAGCGTCGCCCCTATGGCCTACGGCAGCCAGCACAGCCTCGATATCGACGTGGCCGGCAGCCCCGCCCAGGTCATCGCCTTCCAGGTGGTCGAGCGCACCGGCGTGAGTGCCGCCGCCTGGCTGAACCCGGCAGGTCGGATCGTCTGCGACGTCGCCTTCGAGCTGGCCCCGGATCAGGCCGCCGTGGCGGCCGCCCTTCCCGGCGCCCACCTCACCTGGACCGACCCGACCGAAATGGCCCTGGCCTGGGCCACGCCGCCCTCCAGTATCACCATCCCCGCCGGCCTGGCGGCGGCGAGGGGGTCGGTGCTCGACGGGCCGCTCCAGCTCGCGCTCCGTGGCCTGCAATCGGGGCAGCTTCGACGCGTGACCGTCCCGGCCGCGCCCCCCGTCCCGGCCAATCTCCGGCTCACCCTCTGGACCATCAACGACGCCGCCTCCAACACCTCGACCCAGGAGCATGCGGCGGCGACCGCCGTGCTCAGCCCGACGGGGTGGGAGGCGCAGGCCGACGGCAGCCTGCAGGGCACCCCCGACCCGGCGGCGCTGGCGACGGCGCAGACCGCCGGCCGGCCCGCCTGGGCGGTCCTGGCCAACGACCAGATCGGCTCCTCGGGGATCGACCAGCTGCTCAACAGCCCCACCGCGGAGAGTGCCCTGGTCGCGGCCGTGGTCAGCGGGGTCCGGAGCCTTCACCTGGCCGGCGTCAACCTCGACTTCGAGGGCGTTCCCGGGAGCGACGAGTCCGCCCTAACAACATTCGCCGGGGAGCTGGCGACCGCCCTCCACGCGGCGAGCGCCGGCCTCTCGGTGGACGTCGTCCCCCACACCGAGAGTGGCGTGAACTCCGCCTCCGCCGCCTACGACGACCCCGCGCTGGCCGCGGTCGCCGACTACCTGGTGGTGATGGCCTATGACGAGAACACGGCTGCCGGTGAACCCGGGCCGGTCGCCGGGCTCGACTGGCAGACCGCGGAGCTCGCCGGGACCCTGGCGGGGGTGCCCGCGGACAAGGTCGTCCTGGGCATCCCGCTCTACGCGCGCTCCTGGTCCGGGAGCCAGGTCACCGCGGGCGGCTACGCGCCGTTGGTCGCCCAGGCACTCGGCGAGCCCGGGGTCTCCTACGATTACGACTTCGCAGCGGCCACCCCCGAGCTGGTCAGCGACCCCGGCGGGGTGCCGACCCAGCTCTGGTTCGACGACGCCGACAGCCTGCTGCGCAAGATCGGCGCGGTGAGCCAGCTCGGCCTGGCGGGCGTGGCCGCCTGGCGGGCGGGATTCGAGGACCCCGCCTTCTGGTCGGTCATCTGACCGGTCGGGCGGCCGGAAGGGCTCGCCTACGAGGCTTCGGGGTTGGTGCCCAGGTCGGGGAGGTTCAGCTCATTGACCCAGTCGCGGACCTTGGCCATCCGCTCCTCGACCGCCTCGTCCAGGTCCCCCGGCTCTCGGTCGGCGTCGGGCTCGGGGAGCACGCCCGCCTTCTCCAGCACCTCGGGAGCCACGAAGATGCCCGCGCCCACCCGGACCGCCACCGCGATCGCGTCGCTCGGCCGGGAGTCGATCTCCAGCCGGCGGGAGGCCACGCGGGCGAGGATCCGCGCGTAGAAGACCTCGTTGGCCAGCGAGGTCACCACCACCCGCTCGATGCTGCAATCCACCGCCGACAGGATGTTGGCGAGCAGATCGTGGGTGATGGGGCGCTCGGGGGTGATCCCGGTGATCCGGAGCGCGATCGCGTTGGCCTCGTTGATGCCGATCCAGATCGGCAGGTAGCGCTCCGCCTCCTTCTCCTTGAGGATGACCACGTGCTGCCCGGTCGGCATGTGCACCCGGATGCTGTCCACGGTCATCTCGATCAGGTCGGGAGCCATGGCTCGATCATAGCGCCGGCCCCGAAGCCCCGCCGTAGCCCATCGGGGTGATATCGGTGGCCCCGGGGCGGCTGCTCACGACCGCCCTCGGGCGCCCGCCCGGAGAGGCCGGGGAGGCGAATACCATCACCCGGTGCCCAGCGACGCCGGAGGAGCCCCGGGGCGCTCCACCCTACTGCTGATCGACGGCCACGCCCTGGTCTACCGCGCCTTCTTCGCCATGCCGGCGCTGACCAACAGCCGGGGCGAGCTGACCAACGCCGCCTACGGCTTCACCTCGATGCTGCTCAAGGCGTTCACCGAGCACCACCCGGACTTCGCGATCGCCGCCTTCGACCCGCCCGGGCCCACCTTCCGCCACCAGGAGATGGAGGGCTACAAGGCCCAGCGCCCGCCCATGCCCCCCGAGCTGCGCCCCCAGGTCCAGTGGGCACGGGACATCGTGGGCGCGCTGGGCATCCCCGAGGTGGAGGTGGTCACCTTCGAGGCCGATGACGTCATCGGCTCGCTCTCGGTCAAGGCGGTGGCGGCGGGGCTGGACGTGATCATCGTCACCGGCGACATCGACACCCTGCAGCTGGTCAACCCCCACGTGCGGGTGCTCATCAACCGGCGCGGCATCAGCGACACGGTCGTGTACGACGTCGACGCGGTGCACCAGCGCTTCGGCTTCGAGCCTCCCCTGGTCGCCGACTACAAGGCGCTGCAGGGCGACGCCAGTGACAACATCCCGGGCGTCCCCGGCATCGGCGAGAAGACGGCCATGTCGCTCATCCAGCAGCACGGCCCGCTGGAGGCGATCCTCGACGCGGTGCCGGAGATGAAGCCGGGGAAGCTGCGCACCTCGCTGGGCGAGCACGCCGACCAGGCCCGCCTGAGCAAGCGCATGGCCACCATCCAGTCGGACCTCGACGTCCCCCTCGACTTGGCGGGGGCCCGCGTGGGCGGCTACGACCAGCCCGCGGTGCACGCGCTCTTCGACCGTCTCGAGTTCCGCTCCCTGCTGCCCCGGCTGGGCGAGGCGCTTGGCTACGGCACGGCACCGGTCGCGGCCCCGCCGGGCCAGGGCCAGCTCAGCCTCGAGGCGGTGGCGGCCCCGTCCGGCGACGTCGTGATCGTCGAGGGCGAGGTGGAGCTGAAGAGGATGCTCGCAGCGGTCCACGACGCCGGTCGCGTGGCTCTGCGCACGGTGACCTCGGGTCCGCCGCGCACGGGCACGCCTCTGGGCGCCGCCATCGCTCCGATGAGCACCGCGCACACCTGGTGGGTGCCGGCGCCCCAGCTCCACGCGGCGATCAAGGCACTGCTCGACGACCAAGCCCTCATCGTCGACGGCTATGACCTGAAGCGCGAGGTGCTCGTCGGGGGCCCGGCGCTCGGGGCCAGGCTGGGCTTCGACGTGATGCTGGCCGCCTACGTCGACAACCCGCGGACTCGCGTCCCCTCCCTCTCCGTGCTCGCCGCGGAGCTCTGCTCCGTCCAGGTCGACGCCGAGGAGGAGCTGACCGGCACCGGCCGCCAGCGGCGAAACCTCGAGGACCTGAGCGTGGCCGAGCTGGCCGCCTACTACGGGTGCTGGGTCGGACTGGTCGAACCTGTTCGCGCGGTGCTGAGCAGCCAGCTCGCCGCCAGTGGGCTGCTCTCCCTCCACGACGACCTCGAGCTACCTCTGGTGCCGATCCTCGCCGCGATGGAGCGGATCGGCATCCTCCTCGACCGGGACGCGCTCGCCGCCATCTCGGCCGAGATGCAGGCGCGCATCGCCGCCCTGGAGGGCGACGTCCACGAGCATGCCGGCCACGCGTTCAACCTCGGCAGCACCCAGCAGCTCGCCGCCGTCCTCTACGACGAGCTGGGGCTCGCCGCCGGGCGCAAGACCAAGTT